>CAVWML010000016.1:0-526232 GCA_963756045.1 uncultured Actinomycetota bacterium | reverse complement strand
ACCGGCCCCACGCGTAGTGGGCCCAGATCGGGCCGGCGATCAGCGCGGCGAAGGTCCAGATCGGGAAGCCGAAGGCGTGCGCGCGGTAGGCCATCCGGTCGAGCACGGCGAGCTTGGGCAGCCGGGCGAGGTAGCCCCGGCCCTGTCCGTCGGGGTGGCGCGTCTCCCACCGCTGCTTGAGCAGGAACAGCACCGAGCACATCCCGCCGATGGTGAACGCGCCGGTGGCGGTCAGCGCCGCGACCACGTGGATCACCAGCCACGGTGACTGCAGGGCGTCACGCAGCGGCTCGACCGGCGTGTACAGCAGCATCACGTCGACCATCAGCGTGACGAGCACGAAGCTGGTCACGACCGGGGCCAGCCAGGCCAGCGAGTAGCGGCGGTACAGCAACAGGTAGCCCGCGACCACCATGAAGGTGCCGGTGAGCGTGAACTCGTACATGTTGCCCCAGGGCACGCGCACCGGGTCGGCGGCGAGACCGCGCGAGACGACCGCCACGAAGTGGAGGCTCGCGGCGACGATGGTCAGCGCGAGGCCGATCCGGCCGAACAGCTCCATCCGCTCCGCAGCCGGGTCGTCGTCCACGGGTACGTCGGGGACCTCGGTGGCGACCGCCCCGGCCGAGCCGCTCGATGCTGTCGCACCGACGGTCACCGCCGCAGGCGCTCCCTCGACCTTGCGCCCGGCCGCCCACTGGGCGAGGTGGGCCAGCACGGCGAGGAAGTAGACGATGGCGCAGGCGGCGACGGCCTGGTTGCTGAGCATCTCGAAGTGGTCGTGGCTCACGCACCGTCTCCTGTCTGCGCGGGACCGCGTCTGGGCTGGCGTCCCGCGGAGCCGGGCGGTGACCTTCTCGACCTCGGCACCCAGGTCTCCACCGCCGCTGCGGTCGAGCCCGGCGACCTCGACGAGCGTACGCCCGTGATCGTCGCGTCGAGCGCGCACCCACAGGCGACGCGGCCGGATGAACAGCGACCCGAGCAGACCGATCAGTGCGAGCACCATGCCGCCCAGCGCGATCCGCTGTCCGGGGGTGTGGCTGACCTGGAGCTTCACGTAGCGGCTGACCCCGTCGAGGGTCACCGAGCCGAGGCCGTCGGGGAGCTTCGCGGTCTGCCCCGCGGCGAGGTCGACGCGCACCTGCTGCCCGTTGGCCTTGCGCAGCCGGGTCATCCCCTTCTTGTCCAAGGCGTAGACCGACTGCGGCTGGCCCTGGTCCAGGCCGAGGTCGCCGGTCCACACGATCATCGAGATCGCCGGGTTCTTGTCGTCGGGGAAGGCGGAGAACGGCCCGCTCGCCTTGGTGAAGGCGTACGTCGGGTAGAACTCGCCCTCCAGCCCGATCTGGGTGTGGCCGCTCTTCTGCGTCGCGTCCGGCACCTTGACCACGCCGAAGGAGCGGAAGGTGCTGTCCTCGGGCAGGAACACGACCGGCCCGGAGAAGGCCACCGACCCGTCGGCGTTGCGCACCGTGATGTGCGGCGCGTAGCCGTGGCTGAGCAGGAAGACGTCGGTGCCGTCGATCTTGAGCGGGTGGTTGACCGAGATCCGCTTCGTGTGCGCCGGCGAGGTCGGCGAGGTGTGGTAGGTCATGCCGGCGTTGAACTCGTGGGCCATCCCCGCCTCGCGGCCCGCGGGGATGAAGCTGACGTCGAAGTTGTCGACCGTGAAGTCGAAGGGCGCCAGCGTCTGGGGGTTGAACAAGCCCGCCGGCGCGGAAGTCGTCGTACTGGCTCAGCGTGTTGGCGAAGCTGTCCTTGGTCACCACGATGACCCCGCCCTTGAAGCCCCACAGCCCGCCCAGCGCGAAGCCGACCAGCACGATCAGCACGGAGAGGTGGAAGAGCAGGTTGCCGGCCTCGCGCAGGAACCCGCGCTCGGCGGCGATCGAGTCACCGTGGCGGTCCGCCCGGAAGCGCGCTCCGCGCAGGTCGGCGTAGGCCCGCTCGAGGACGACCTCCGGCTCCTCGTCGGTCTCGAAGGAGGCGTGCTCGGGCAGGCGGGCCAGGTTGCGGGGCGCCTGCGGCGGCCGTGCACGTACGCCGCGCCAGTACACCCGGAACCGGGGGATGAAGCAGCCGATCAGCGAGACCATCAGCAGGATGTAGATCGCCGAGAACCACGCCGAGTCGAAGACGTGGAAGAGGCCGAGCTTGTCGTAGATCGGAGCCAGCTTCGGGTGCGCCGTGCGCCACTGGGACGTCCGCACGGAGTCGACGGCCTCCTGCGGGATCACCGACCCCGGGATCGCCGCCAGGGCCAGCAGGAACAGCAGGATCAGCGCCGTGCGCATGGAGGTGAGCTGGCGCCAGGCCCAGCGGGCTGAGCTCGACCGGCGTCAGCGCCGGCGGACCCGGTGGCGGCTCCGGCGGGGCGAACGAGGTCCGCGGCTTGGTCACGCTGGTCGACCCCACGTCACACCCCCGCCGTGTAGCCGGGGAAGAAGCCCTGGCGCAGCCAGTCGACGAGGTCGCCCCACCAGCCGGTGACCAGCAGCACCCCGACGGCGACGAGCATGGCCCCGCCGAGCATGGTGACCCACTGCTGGTGCCGTCGCACCCACCCGATCGTGCCGAGCATGTGGCGGTAGGCGAGCGCGGCCGCGATGAACGGCAGGCCGAGGCCGAGGCAGTAGGCGAGGCTGAGCATCGCCCCGCGCCAGGCGCTCGCCTCGTTCATGGCCAGGCTGGTGACGGCGCTCAGCGTCGGGCCGATGCAGGGCGTCCAGCCCAGGCCGAACAGCACGCCGAGCAGCGGAGCCGCGGCCAGCCCGACGGACGGCACCTTGTGCACCCGCCAGTCGCGCTGCATCCACGGGACGATCCCCATGAAGACCAGCCCGAGCATGATCACGAGGATGCCCAGCACGAAGGTGATCTGGCGCTGGTAGGCGAACAGCCAGTCGCCGACGGCGCCGATCAGCGCGCCGAAGGAGATGAAGACGAAGGAGAAGCCGAGCACGAAGAGCAGCGAGCCGGCCAGCATCCGGCCGCGGCGGGCGGCGGCGAGGTCGGCGCCGGAGAGGCCGGTCGTGTAGGAGAGGTAGCCCGGCAGCAGCGGCACCACGCACGGCGAGAAGAACGAGACCAGTCCCGCCACCAGGGCGACCGGGATGGCCAGCACCATCGAGCCGCTGTAGGCCGTGGTGGCGAACCAGTGGCCGAGGTCGAGGGGCGCCGACAGGTCGAGGGTCATGACTCGACGTCCTGCACGAGGTCGACGAGGGTGCGCGCGGTCGGCACCTCGCCCAGGATGCTCGCGGCGACCCGGCCCTGCTTGTCGATCACGACGGTGCTCGGGATGGCGCTGGGCGGCAGCGTCCGGTGGAAGGCCAGCAGGGTGCGGCCCGACGGGTCGTAGAACGACGGGTACGGGACGCGGTAGCTGCGCTGGAAGGCCAGCGCGTTGTCGACGCTGGCGTCCTTGGTGTTGACCCCGATGAAGACCACGTTGTCCTTGGCCAGGTCGCGGGCGGCGGCCGCGAGCGTGGGCGCCTCCTTGCGGCACGGCGCGCACCACGAGCCCCAGACGTTGAGCACGACGACCTTGCCGGCGTACTGCTTCAAGGAGAGCTGCGCGGCCCTCGAGCGTGGTCCCGCTCACCGGTCCGGGCGTACGCCGCTGGCCCACGGGCAGCTTGGTGATGGTGCCACCGGCCTCGACGTACCCCTTGTCGCCGGAGTCGGTCGAGCTGCACGCGGAGACGCCCAGGACCGCCGCGAGCGACAGGCACGCGACGAGCAGCAGGCGGACGGGGCGAGGCACTACGGCCCGGTGACGGGTGGGGCTTCGTCGTCGGCCCCGCCGGCCGAGAACGGGTCACGACGCTGGGAGACCGGGATCAGGTCACCGGCCGGCTCGGAGTAGCCGACGCTGACCAGCCGGTCGCCGTCGAAGGTGAACGAGGTCAGGCTGCACAGCGTGCAGTGTCGCTTGCGCGGGTCGTGCAGGAACCGGCGCCCCTCGGCGTGCAGCCGGGTCACCCAGATCGGCAGCTGGTGGGAGACCACCACCGCCTCGTGACCGACCGCCGCGTCGCGCGCGTCCAGCACCGCGGGCCACATGCGCGCGACCACGTCGCGGTAGGGCTCGCCCCACGACGGACGGAACGGGTTCCACAGCTTCGTCCAGACCTTGGGCTGGCGCAGCAGGGAGTCGCGGATGTCGAAGGGCCTGCCCTCGAAGACGTTGCCCGACTCGATCACCCGCTCGTCGAGCTCGACCGTCAGGCCCCGCGCGGCCGCCAGGGGTGCGGCCGTCTCCTGGGCGCGCTCGAGCGGGGAGGAGGCGAGGTGGGTGATGTCGCGGTCGCCGATCCGCTCGGCCACCCGGTCGGCCATCAGCCGGCCGCGCTCGGAGAGGTGGTACCCGCCCGCCCGGCCGTAGAGGATGCCCTCGGGGTTGTACACCTCGCCGTGGCGCAGCAGGTGCACGACGGTCGTGCTCATCCGGCGGCTCCCTCGGAGGACGCTGACGATGCTGCCGCAGCCGCGCGGGCCGCGGCCGGCAGCGCGGCGACGACGTGCGCGACCGCCTCGTCGTCGTGCGCGGCGGAGACGAACCATGCCTCGAAGGCGCTGGGCGGCAGGTAGACCCCCTGGTCGAGCATCGCGTGGAAGAACGCCTTGAACACCGCGGTGTCCTGCGCCGCGGCCCCGGCGAAGTCCCGCGGGGCCGAGCCGTCGGGGGTGAAGAAGACGCTGAACATGTTGCCGCCGGCCTGCACGGCATGGGGTACGCCGGCCCGGGTCAGCGCCTCGCCGGCCGCGTCCGCGAGCGTGGCCGCGGTGGCGTCGAGGTGGGCGTAGACCTCGTCGGTCGCGAGGCGCAGGGTGGTCAGGCCCGCCGTGGTGGCGATCGGGTTACCCGACAGGGTGCCCGCCTGGTAGACCGGCCCCTCGGGCGAGAGCATCCGCATCACGTCGGCCCGGCCACCGAACGCCGCCGCCGGGAAGCCGCCGCCCATCACCTTGCCGAAGGTGACCAGGTCGGGTGTCCAGCCCTCGACGGCGCCGTCGCGGCCCCACTGCCCCTGGCGGGAGACCCGGAACCCGGTCATCACCTCGTCGGAGACGAACAGCGCGCCGTACCGCTGGCAGATCTGCGCCAGGAACTCGTTGAAGCCGGGCTCCGGCGGCACCACGCCCATGTTGCCGGGCGAGGCCTCGGTGATCAGGCAGGCGATCTCCGGGCCGCGCTCGGCGAAGGCGGCCTCGACCGCGGCCCGGTCGTTGTAGGGCAGCACGAGGGTCGCCTCGGTGGAGGCGGCCGGGACGCCGGGCGTGCCGGGCACGGCGTGAGTGGCGAGCCCGGACCCGGCCTGGGCGAGCAGGGAGTCGACGTGGCCGTGGTAGCAGCCGGCGAACTTGACCACGACGTCGCGACCGGTGAACCCGCGCGCGAGCCGGATCGCCGACATCGTCGCCTCGGTGCCGGAGGAGACCAGGCGCACCTCCTCGACGGGCGTGCGCGCCACGATCTCCTCGGCCAGCTCGACCTCGCTGCGCGTCGGGGTGCCGTACGACGTGCCGCGGGTGACCGCCTCGGTGACCGCCGCCGTCACGTCGGGGTGGGCGTGCCCGAGCAGCATCGGCCCCCAGGAGCAGATCAGGTCGACGTAGCGGTGGCCGTCGACGTCGGTCAGCCAGGCGCCGTTGCCGGCGACCATGAACCGCGGGGTCCCGCCCACGGCGTTGAACGCCCGGACCGGGGAGTTCACGCCCGCCGGGGGTGACCTGCCGGGCGCGGTCGAACCAGGCCTGGGACCCGGGTACCTCACGCCCCGTCGGCACGCTCAGGTGGTCGGTCGTCGCAGGCACCCGCACATTGTCCCTGACCACCCCAGCGCCGCTGAGACGGGCGTCTCGAAACCGCACCGAAGGTGTTCTCAACCGTTCAATCACGTCATAACCTGACAAGGTGCGCTCGAGGGGCAACGGGCGCACATAGGGGTGTGGGGCACGTCACAACGGGAGTTTGGACGTGACTCGCACGGGGAAGTGTCGTTGAGGAACGTGTCGGAGGCTCGGGGCTGACGGCACATTTCGTCTTTGGGGAGGGGAACACCCAGCATGACCGCCGCTAGTACTGCCAGGACACTGTCCCGCAGGAGCAAGGCGATCGCCCTGGTGCCACTGGCACTGTTCTCGGGAGTGTGGACCGCAAGCCTCGTGACGACGAGCGCCAGCGCGTCGTCCGCATCCCACTCGCACAAGCTCCCCGACGGCACCCAGGTGCCGACCAAGGCCATCGAGGCGCCCGCCAGCGTCCCGGTGCCCGGCGAGATCGCGCCCGCCGTCCCCGACGGCTCCGCGGACTCCGTGGTCTCCGGCGCCTCCAGCAACGGCATCCCCGCCCCCGCGCTGTCGGCCTACCAGCGCGCCGCGCAGATCATCGACGCCGCCGACACGACCTGCAACATCCCGTGGGAGCTGATCGGCGCGATCGGTCGCGTCGAGTCCGACCACGGCCGCTTCGGCGGCAACACGCTCACCCAGCAGGGCTTCAGCAAGCCCGGCATCTACGGCCCCGAGCTCAACGGCAAGAACGGCACCCAGATGGTGCGCGACACCGACGGCGGCCAGCTCGACCACGACACCGTCTTCGACCGCGCCGTCGGCCCGATGCAGTTCATCCCCTCGACCTGGCAGGTCGTCAAGGTCGACGCCGACGGTGACAACAAGCGCGACCCGCAGGACATCAACGACGCCTCGCTCGCGACGGCCGTCTACCTCTGCTCCGGCACCGACAACCTCGGCACCCGCCAGGGCCAGGAGGCCGCGGTCTTCCGCTACAACCACAGCCAGAGCTACGTGAACCTCGTGCTGCGGATCATGGAGGCCTACAGCTCCGGCGACTACACCGCGCTGCCCTCGGGCACCTACGGCGGCTCGTCGTTCTCCACCGGCGGCTACTCCAGCGCGATCAGCCACTCCTACAAGGCGGCCAAGCAGCACAAGATCCAGCAGCAGAAGATCCGGCAGTACGAGGCGACCCACGGTGGCGCGCACCTCCGGCGGCAAGGGCTCGGCGTCGGCGGTACCGGCGTGGGCGGCGGCAGCGCGTCCGGCGGCAGCGGCAGCGGCAGCGGCATCGGCGGCACTGGCCTCGGCGGTTCGGGCGGCACCGGCTCGGGCTCTGGTTCGGGTGGCGGCGTCGGCGGCGTCGTGAGTGGCGTCGGTGGAGCGGTCGGCGGCGTGCTGGGCGGCGGCTCCGGCTCGGCTCCGGCTCCGGCAGCGGCTCCGGTAGTGGCTCCGGAGGCGGTGGAAGCACTCCGACGCCGCCTCCCGCCTCCGCTCGCTCAAGCCAAGATCGAGTGCCCAAGACCTGCATCGCCAGCGGCACAGGCGCAGCGAACGCCCTCGCCTGCATCGCCAAGCTGAGCTGATTCAAGTACAACACAGCACCCCCGGTCACCGACCGGGGGTGCTGTCGTCTGTAGCGAGGCTCAGTCGCGCAGGCGCTCGGCGGCGTCGAGGGCCCAGTAGGTGAGGATCACGTCGGCGCCGGCCCGGCGGATCGAGGTGAGCGCCTCCATCATCGCGAGGTCGCGGTCGATCCAGCCGTTGCGGGCGGCGGCCTCGACCATGGCGTACTCGCCCGAGACGTTGTAGGCCGCCACCGGGATGTCGACCGCGGCCCGCACCGCCTGCACCACGTCGAGGTAGCCCAGCGCCGGCTTGACCATCACGATGTCGGCGCCCTCCTCGACGTCCAGGAGCGCCTCACGCACGCCCTCAGCGCCGTTGGCGGGGTCCTGCTGGTAGGTGCGCCGGTCGCCCTGCAACGAGGAGTCCACGGCCTCGCGGAAGGGCCCGAAGAACGCGGAGGCGTACTTCGCGGAGTAGGCGAGGATGCCGATCTCCATGTGCTCCTCGGCGTCGAGGGCCTGCCGGACCGCGCGGACCTGGCCGTCCATCATCCCGCTGGGGCCGACGAGGTCGACGCCGGCCGCGGCCTGGGCCACCGCCATCTCGCCGTAGATCTCCAGGGTCCGGTCGTTGTCCACCCGGCCGTCGGGGTCCAGCACGCCGCAGTGGCCGTGGTCGGTGAACTCGTCGAGGCAGAGGTCGGAGATCACCGTGAGCTGCTCGCCCACCTCGGCGACCACGTCGGTGATCGCGAGGTTGAGGATGCCGTGCGGGTCGATCGCGCCCGAGCCGACGGCGTCCTTCTCGGCCGGGATGCCGAAGAGCACCACCCCGCCCAGGCCCGCCGCGGCCGCCTCGCTGGCGGCCTTCTTCAGTGAGTCACGCGTGTGCTGGTAGACGCCCGGCATGCTCGAGATCTCGCGCGGCTCGGCGGCGTCCTCGCGCACGAACAGCGGCAGCACCAGCTGGCTGGGCCGCAGCGTCGTCTCCGCGACGAGCCGGCGCAGGGCCGGCGTACGCCGCAGCCGCCGCGGACGGACCTCGGGGAAGCCGGGCACGGCCGAGGCCTACTTCGAGCTCGCGCGACGACGCGTCGACGGACGCCGCTCGGAGGGGCGGGTGACCGGCTGGCCCGACTCGATCAGCGAGGCGCGGCGCGCGGCACCGAAGTCGGCGAGCGCGTCCACGACCTCCTCGACCGAGGGGTTCGGGGCCATCACGTCGACGCGCAGGCCGTGCTCCTCGGCCGTCTTGGCCGTGGCGGGCCCGATCACCGCGATGATCGTCGAGGTGTGCGGCTTGCCGGCGATGCCGACCAGGTTGCGCACCGTCGAGGACGACGTGAACACGACCGCGTCGAACTTGCCGCTCTTGATCGCCTCGCGCGTCGGCGCGGGCGGCGGGGCGGCCCGCACGGTGCGGTAGGCCGTGACGTCGTCGACCTCCCAGCCGAGCTCCACCAGGCCGGCGACCAGGGTCTCGGTGGCGATGTCGGCGCGCGGCAGGAAGACCCGGTTGATCGGGTCGAGCAGGTCGTCGTACGGCGGCCAGTCCTCGAGCAGGCCACGGGCCGACTGCTCACCCGTGGGCACGAGGTCGGCGTTCAGTCCCCACTCGGCCAGGGCAGCAGCGGTCTTGCCGCCGACCGCCGCGATCTTGAGGCCGGAGAACGCACGGGCGTCCAGGCCGTACTCCTCGAACTTCTCGCGCACGGCACGCACGGCGTTGACCGAGGTGAACGCGATCCACTCGTAGCGGCCCTCGACCAGGCCGCGCACGGCCTTGTCCATCTGCTGCGGGTTGCGCGGCGGCTCGACCGAGATGGTCGGCACCTCCTCGGGCATCGCGCCGAAGCCGCGCAGGCGCGACGAGAGCGCACCCGCCTGCTCCTTGGTGCGCGGCACCAGGACCTGCCAGCCGAAGAGCGGCTTGGTCTCGAACCACGACAGCGTCTCGCGCAGGTCGACGACCGGGCCGACGACGGTGATCGCCGGCGGGGTCATCTTGGCCGCCTTGGCGTCGGCCGCGATGTCGGCCAGCGTCGAGACGATCGTCTCCTGCGAGGTGAGCGTGCCCGTGCGGGTCATCGACACCGGTGTGGCCGCGTCGCGACCCGCCGCGACGAGCGAGGCGGCGATCTCGGCGATCGAGCCGACGGCCGAGAGCAGCACCAGCGTCGGGTGGGCGGCGTAGGCCTCCCAGTCGATGCGGGCGTCGCTGCAGGTCACCACGGCCACCTCGCGGTGGTTCTTGGTGGTCAGCGGGATGCCGGCGTACGCCGGGACGGCGGTGACCGACGAGACGCCGGGCACGATCTCGAAGCCGATCCCGGCCTTGGCGCACGCCAGGGCCTCCTCGGGACCGGAGGCGTAGACGAAGGGGTCGCCCGACATCAGCCGGACCACGCGCTTGCCGGTCTTGGCCTGGCGCACGACGACCTTGGCGCGGGAGGCGTGCGTGAGCGGCTGGCCGTCCTCACCGAAGCCGCCGTCGACGAAGACCGGGCCCACCACGGGCTCGCCCTCCTCGACCGCAGGCGCGGTCCTGGGCAGGCCGATCGCAGCGCGCACGAGGGCCTCGTGGTCGGGGACCTCGGTCACGACGATCTCGGCCTCACGCAGCAGCTCGAGGGCGCGGACGGTGAGCAGCCCGGGGTCACCCGGGCCGCTGCCCACGAACGACACCCAGTTGGCAGGGCGCGCGGTCTCCCGGCCGGTGTCGCGGGGGGCTGGGCTGGTGTTTCGCTTGGTCACATTCGCCTTCTTGTCTGTGCTACTTCGGTCGTTCGTCGAGCAGGTCAGCGGCACCATCGGCCAGCATCTCGGCAGCGAGCTTCTGGCCGAGGCCGATGGGATCGTCCACGGGTCCGGCGGCGGAACGTCGTACGGCGAGGGAGCCGTCGAGCGAGAGCGCGACTGCTCGGACCCAGAGTTCGTCACCGGAGTCGCCTTCCGCAACTTCGGCGAGCGCGCCGACCGGTGCCGAGCACCCCGCCTCGAGCTCGGCGAGCAGCGCGCGCTCGGCCTCGACGCAGGCGCGGGAGGGGGCGTGGTCGAGGGCGTCGGTGGACCACGGTCTCGAGCTCGTCGCCGGCGCGGCACTCCACCGCCAGGGCTCCCTGGCCGGGGGCGGGCAGCACCTGGATGGGGTCGAGCACCTCGGTGGCCTCGTCGGCGCGCTCGAGCCGCGCGAGCCCCGCCCGGGCCAGCACGACGGCGTCGAGCTCGCCGTCGGCGACCTTGCCGATGCGGGTGTCGACGTTGCCGCGGACGTCGACGAGGTCGATGCCGAGGCCCAGGGCCAGCAGCTGGGCGACCCTGCGCGGCGCGCCGGTGCCGACGCGGGCGCCCGCGGGCAGCTCGCCGAGCGTCAGGCCGTCGCGGGCCACGACCACGTCGCGCGGGTCCTCGCGCTCGGGCACGGCGGCCAGGGCGATGTCGGCGGGCGAGGCGGTGGGCAGGTCCTTGAGCGAGTGCACGGCCAGGTCGATCTCGCCGCGCAGGAGCGCCTCGCGCAGCGCGTTGACGAACACGCCGGTGCCGCCGATCTGGGCCAGCGGCCCGGGGTCGACGTCTCCCTGGGTGCGGATGAGGACGAGCTCGGTGTCGCGGCCGGTCGCGTCGGACAGGGCGTCGGCGACGAGGCGCGGTCTGGCGCTGTGCGAGCGCGGACGCACGGGTGCCGATGCGGATCGGCCCTCTCGGGGTCCCCGCGGAAGCGTGGTCCCCGCGAGCGAGGCGAGCTCCGCCCTCGGTTCCGTGGGGTGAGGTCATGAGCGGTCGACCTCCGCCCGGGTGACGGCCTCGACGGCCTCGGGGTCGAGGGAGAACAGCTCGGCCAGGGCGGCCGCGTAGGAGATCGCGCCGGACTCGTTGGCCAGCTCCTTGACCCGCACGGTCGGCTGGTGCAGCAGCTTGTCCGCCACGCGGTTGAGGGCGCGGGTCACCTCGGCCCGGGTCGCCTCGTCGAGGTCGGGCAGCCGGCTCTCGAGGCGGGCCAGCTCGGCCTGGACGACGCCGGTCGCCATGCTGCGCAGGGCCACCACCGTCGGCGTGACGCTCTGGCTGCGGCGTACGGCCAGGAAGGCGGCGAGCTCCTCGGCCACGATCGTGCGCACGCCCTCGATCCCGGCCGCCGCCGGCACCTGCTGGAGCTCCTCGCCCAGCGTGTCGAGGGCGATCAGCTGGACGCCCGGGAGCGCGGCCACGCCGGGCTCCACGTCGCGCGGGAGCGCCAGGTCGACGACGGCCAGCGGCGAGTCGGTGGTGTGACGCGAGGAGATGTCGTCGACGCGGACGACGGTGCCGGTCGCGCCGGTGCACGAGACGAGCAGGTCGACGTGTCCGTCGTACGTCCGGACCTCGGAGAGGGGCATCGCCCGGGCCGTGCCGTACTGGGCGGCCAGGTGCTCGGCGTGGGCGTGGGTGCGGTTGGCGACCACGATCGATGCGGCGTGGGCGCGGGCCAGCTTGGAGACGGTCAGCGCGGCCATCGAGCCGGCACCGACGACGAGGACGTCACGACCCTCGAGCCCGCCGAGGTGGTCGGCGGCCCGCTCGAGGGCGGCGCCGACCAGGCTGGGGGCGACCCGGTCGATGTCGGTCTCGGCGTGCGAGCGCTTGCCGACCCGCAGGGCCTGCTGGAACAGCACGTTGAGCGCCGGCCCGACGGTGCCGGCCTCCTGGCCGTGGCGCAGCGCCTCGCGGGTCTGGCCGAGGATCTGGCTCTCGCCGAGCACCATCGACTCCAGCCCGGAGGCGACGTGGAAGAGGTGGGAGACGGCGCCGTCGTCGTAGTGCACGTAGAGGTGGCCGAGCACCTCGTCGGCGGCCAGTCCGGCGCGGTCGCCGAGCAGGCGCGAGAGGGCCTCGACGCTGCCGTGGAAGCGGTCGACGTCGGCGTAGAGCTCGATGCGGTTGCACGTCGAGAGCACCGCCGCCTCGCTGACGTGGTCGACCTCGGAGAGCTCGTGCAGCATCTTCGAGATGCCCTCGGCGTCGAGCGTGACGCGCTCCAGCACCGAGACCGGCGCTGTGCGGTGGGAGATTCCGACGACGAGGACGCTCATGCGCTCACCCCGCCGCTTCGTCGCGGAGCGGAGAGCCGGACTTGCGCTGCTCGTGGTAGGCGAGGATCTGCAGCTCGCTGGACAGGTCGACGCGGCGTACGTCGACGCCCTCGGGGACGGTGAGGATCGTCGGCGCGAAGTTGAGGATGCTGCGGATGCCGACCTGGACCATCCGGTCGACCACCGACTGGGCGGCGACGGCCGGGGTCGCGATCACGCCGATGCCCACGCCGTGCTCGGCGACGACCTCCTCGAGGTCGTCGAAGGCACGGATCTCCAGGCCGGCGACGATCTCGCCGTGGCGCGCCGCGTCGGCGTCGAGCAGGGCGACGGTGTTGAAGCCTCGGGAGGAGAAGCCCGAGTAGTTCGCGAGCGCGTGGCCGAGGTTGCCGATCCCCACGATCACCACCGGCCAGTCCTGGGTCAGGCCGATCTCACGGGAGATCTGGTAGCGGAGGTACTCCACGTCGTACCCGACCCCGCGGGTGCCGTAGGAGCCGAGGTGGGAGAGGTCCTTGCGCAGCTTGGCGCTGTTGACGCCCGTGGCCGTCGCCAGCTCGAGGCTCGAGCACGTCGGCGTACCGTCCTCGATCATCGAATTGAGGGCCCGCAGGTAGACCGGAAGGCGCGCGACCGTCGCCTCGGGGATCCGCGAACTGCTCACAGCTGTGCACGCTCCATGGGTGGGGAACTTGGTCACTGTAGGAGTTTGTGAACGTGCGAACAAAATCGGTCCGGCCGCTGGCTAGCACATGTGACATGGGCCACGCTCGTCGGGGTGCCCATAGTCGAGGACGTTTCCGTGGTCGAGGCGCCCGCTGAGCCACGCAAACGTCCTGGACTATCGGGCGGTCAGGCGAGTGCGGCACGCAGGCGGGCCTCGTCGACGCGCCAGAAGTCGTGGCGCCGGCCGTCGACGAGGGTCACCGGGACCTGGTCGCCGTACGCCGCGACGAGGTCGGGCGAGGCGGTGATGTCGACCTCGTCGTACGACGTGCCGAGGTCGGCGCAGACGCGCTCGACGACCGCGCGGGCGTCGTCGCACAGGTGGCAGCCGGGCCGGGAGTAGAGGGTGACGCGGGCGCTCATGGTTGCTCGAGCAGCCCCATCGTGCGGCGGCGCTCGGTGGCGCGCAGGCGGCCCTTCTGCACCTTGCCGGTGATCGTGTAGGGCAGCTCGTCGACGACGTGCACCACCCGCGGCTGCTTGAACCGGGCCAGCCGCTCCTCGCAGTGGCGCAGCACGAGGTCGACCAGGCCGTCGCTCGCTCCCGCCGCCGTCGGCCGCACGTAGGCCACGACCGCCTCGCCGGTCAGCTCGTCGCCGACCCCGATCACCGCCGCCTCGGCCACCTCGGGCAGCTCGGCGATCACGTCCTCGACCTCGCTGGGATAGACGTTGAAGCCCGAGACGATCACCAGCTCCTTGACCCGGTCGACCAGGAAGAGGTCGCCCGTGGGGTCGAGGTAGCCGACGTCGCCGGTGGCGAACCAGCCCTGGTCGTCCGGGCCGTCGGCCCCGTCGGGCCAGTAGCCGGAGAACAGGTTGGCGCCGCGCACGTGGATCTCGCCGTCGTCCTGGTCGGCCGGCTCACGGCCGGACTCGTCGAGGAGGCGGAGCTCGATCCCGGGCAGCGCAGCGCCCACCGAGCGCGGCTGCTGCTGCTTGCTGCAGAGCGTGGAGGTGACCACCGGCGCCGCCTCGGTGAGCCCGTAGCCCTGGTGGATCGACACCCCGGTGCGCTCGGTGAAGGCGCTGGTCAGCTCGGGGGACAGCGGCGCCGACCCGCTCAGCATCAACCGCACGGGGCCGAGCCGGTCCTCGAGGCCGGGCACCTGCATCCAGTAGGCGAAGACGGGCGGCGCGACCGGCACCACCGAGATGGCCTCGTCCTCGATGAGGTCGAGCGAGCCCTCGGCGTCGAAGCCGTCGACCAGCACCAGACGCGCGCACTGGCGGATCACCTGCCCCAGCACCGCGTTGAGCCCGTAGACGTGGAACAGCGGCAGCACCCCGAGGACGACGTCGCGCCCGGTGATCATCGGCGGGTCGACCAGGGCCACCTGCTCGATGTTGGCGACCAGCGCGCGATGGCTCAGCATCGCCGCCCGTGGGCGTCCCGACGTACCGCTCGTGTAGAGGAGCACCGCCAGGCTCTCCGGGTCGGGCCGACCGGGCAGCGGGTGGCCGGCGTCGGCGACCAGGTCGTCCCAGGTGCGCTCCCCCGCCTCGGCCGGTGTGTCCACGGCCACGACGCGAGGGCGGGACGCGGGTTCCATGCCGACCGACTCGAGGGCGTCGTTGAGGCCGGCCACCGCCGCGCGCACGGCCATGATGGTCGAGGCGTCGGCGACCACCATCCGGGTGCCGGAGTCGCCGATCATCCGGATCAGCTCGCCGGTGGCGCTGCGCGGGTTGACCGGTACGACGACCAGGCCGGCGCGCAGGGCGCCGAGGTAGGTGGCGACGAACTCGATCCGGTTCGTGGTCGCCAGCATCACGCGGAACCCGGCAACCATCCCGGCGTCGGAGAACCCCTGCACCACCCGCGCCACGAGGGAGTCGAGGGCCGACCAGGAGATGGTGCGTCCCGTCGCTGCCTCGGACAGCGCCGTCTTGCCCGGCTCGAGACGGGCCGCGCGCGCCAGGAGCTCGGCGACGTGGGACTCCATCGGCCGAGTTTCGCACACGTGGGTGACCCGCCCTGGCATGGCTAAGGTGACCGCGTGAGCCGCCGAGCGGGTCGTTCCCGCAGCCACCACCCCCGTCCTCCGAACCTGGTGCGCCGCTCACAGCTGGCCGGGGAGGCCGCGGCCGCGATCGCCGAGGTGGAGAGCGCCCTCGCCGTGGAGGCCGACCTGCAGTCGGCGGCGTTCTTCGACGTCGACAACACCGTCATGCAGGGCGCGGCGATCTTCCACCTGGCCCGCGGCCTGCACAAGCGGGAGTTCTTCACCACCCGCGACATCCTCGGCGCCGCCTGGAAGCAGGCCTACTTCCGCCTCGTCGGTGTCGAGGACCCCGAGCACGTGGCCGACGCCCGGGCCTCGGCGCTCTCCTTCATCGCCGGCCACACCGTCGCGGAGCTGACCGCCCTCGGCGAGGAGATCTTCGACGAGACGATGGCCCACCGGATCTGGCCCGGCACCCGGGCGCTGGCCCAGATGCACCTCGACCAGGGCAGCGGGTCTGGCTGGTCACCGCGGCGCCCATCGAGATCGCGACGATCATCGCGCGCCGGCTGGGGCTGACCGGTGCCCTCGGGACGGTCGCCGAGCACGTCGACGGCGTCTACACCGGCCAGCTCGTCGGCGAGATGCTGCACGGCTCGGCCAAGGCGGTCGCGGTCCGCGAGCTCGCCGAGCGCTTCGACATCGACCTGTCGCGCTGCTCGGCGTACTCCGACTCCTTCAACGACCTGCCGATGCTCAGCGAGGTCGGCGACCCCTGCGCGATCAACCCCGACGCGCGGCTGCGCGAGTACGCCCGTGCCCACGGCTGGCGCATCCGCGACTACCGCACCGGCCGCAAGGCGGTCCGCGCCGGGCGTCTTCGCTGCCGCCGTGGCCGGCGCCGCCGCGGGAACCGTGGCCGCCGGCGCGGCCATCCGCCGCCGCGTCCGCTGAGCCACCGCCTAGGAGGAGTTTCCGGGGGTCTCCCAGCGGGTACAGATGTTCACCCAGGTGCCCAGCCCAGCGTCGTGAGCCGGGTCACGATCCGGTTCCCAACCGGGCACCCGAGACGTACCATCACAAAAGTCCAACTGACGGGGAGAGTCGGACGCCGCCGAGGCGGGGGAGCAGCCGTGGAGCGAGGGGTCGTACGCGCACACCAGCGCGGACTCGACGCACTCCGGCGCGCCCTCATCGAGGTCGTCCGCCCCGAGCTCGCCCTGGCCGCCGTCGCCGGTCCCCTCAGCGGCAACGGGCAGGGCCCACGCCGCGCGCACGAGTCCTGGCTGTTCACCGAGACCAGCGCACGCCCCGCCAGCGGGGTCGACGGGTCGCCGCCGGGCAGCCGGCCCGACGACTCGGCGCTCGCCGCCTCCTCGCTCGAGGACGAGGCGCAGGGCCGCCGCCTGATCGCCCTGGTCGAGCTGGCCCGCAACGGCGACTCCGAGGCCTTCGGCCAGCTCTACGACCACTACCACCCGAGCGTGTACCGCTTCCTGTACTACCGCGTCGGCTCGGTGGCCCTCGCCGAGGACCTCGACCTCGGAGACGTTCTTCCGCGCGCTGCGCTCGATGGGCTCCTTCCGCTGGCAGGGCAAGGACTTCGGCGCGTGGCTGATGACGATCGCGCGCAACCTGACCACCGACCACTTCAAGGCCGGCCGCACCCGCCTCGAGCAGACCACCGAGGACATGACCACCCTCGACTCGACCACCGACGGTCCCGAGGGCGCGGTGCTGGCCCAGCTGACCAACGAGGCGCTCCTCGAGGCGCTCAGCCAGCTGCCCACCGAGCAGCGCGAGTGCCTGGTGATGCGGTTCCTCCAGGGGCTCTCCATCGCCGAGACCGCCGACGTGCTCGGGCGCAGCGCCGGGGCTGTCAAGCAGCTCCAGCTGCGCGGCGTACGCAACCTGGCGAAGATCCTTCCGGAGGGCACCCGATGAGCCCCCCGGAGAGCGCCGGGACGAGCCCCGGCATCAGCCCCGCCATCCGCTCTGTGAGACCACGACTAGTCCACCATGTGTCCACCCCTGACAGCGCCATAACCTCCGCTCGCACCCCTTCGTTGAGCGAATTGTCAGCGTGGACGCCGGATGACCAGTGCACTGAAGGTTGGTCTCGGGTCGGCCGACACGACACGACCTTCCAATGCACAGGGGTGCACTCATGACTCCGCTCTTCCCCGCTCAGCGCGCGGCCGAGGAGTTCGACAGTGTTCTCGACGGACGAGCGCCGGCCGCAGTGGCCGAGCGCTACGCCGGCCTCGCCGCCACGGCCCAGGTGCTCCGCGACCAGCCCGAGGTGATGCCTCGGGCCGAGTTCGTCGCCGACCTCCGCGAACGCCTGATGCTGGCCGCGGCCACCGAGATGGTCCCGGCCGCTCCCGTCGTACGCCGGGCCCCGTCGACCACTCGCCGCAACCGCCGGCTCGGCACCGTGGCCGCCGCACTGGTCATCGTCGGCGGCTCCGCCGGCATGGCTGCCGCCGCCTCGGGCGCGCTGCCCGGCGACCCGCTGTACCCGGTCAAGCGCGGGATCGAGCAGGTCCAGATCGCGGCGCACGTCGGCGACGCCTCGAAGGGCAGTGCTCTGCTCGACCAGGCCGACACCCGTCTCGGCGAGGTCCAGCGCATGCTCGCCTCCGGCGAGACCGACCAGTCGCTCCTCGACGCGACGACGGCCGACTTCCAGAGCTCCGCCAACTCCGGCGCCGAGAAGCTGTTCAGCGCCTACCAGGCCGACGGCAACTCCGCCGACATCACCACCGTGCGCGACTTCACCTCCGGCGCGATGAGCCAGGTCAGCTCGATGGCCGACGGCGCCGACCCGTCGCAGGCCGGTTCGCTGCGCGACGTCGCCGACACCCTCGCCGACCTCGACCAGCAGGCGGCGACGCTGTGCGCCAGCTGCGGCGGCGGCTCGGCGATCTCCACGCCGAGCGTGCTCGCCTCGAGTGCCGGCGCGGCCACCGTCACCAACCTGATCGCCCGTCCGATCACCCAGGTGCGCGCCGACCTCGCGGCCGCCCGCGCCGCCCGGACCGCGCTCGCCACTGCGCAGCTCGAGGGGCTCCAGAACGCCGCTCAGGGCAAGGCCGACGCGCTGGGCGCGTCCTCGAAGTCCGGGGCCGGCCTCACCACGGCGGTGGGCGAGCAGCTGCGCGGCACGATCAACAGCGCCGGACAGCTCGTCCCCTCACTCACCAAGACCGGCGGAACAGCGGTCAACGACCTCGTCGGCGGGCTCACCGGCACGGTGGCCAGCGTCACCGGTGGCGGGGGCGGTGGCAGCAGCGGAAGCACCGGCGTCTCCACGACGCTCAAGGGCACCGGGGACGCCGTCGGCGGGACCGTCGGCGGTGTGACCGGCACGGTCACCGGCACCGTCAAGGGCGTGACCGACGGCCTCGACAAGACCCTGAACCCGCACAAGTAGGCCCGCTCAGCACGCCCGCCCGGCCGAGGTCGGGCGGATTTCGCATGTCTGGGGTCAGCTGAAGACGGACTTGCGCTGCATCAGCAGGCCGTACAGCGTCTGCTGGATCGACTCGCGCACCTGGTCGGTCACGTTGAAGACCAGCATCGGGTCGTCGGCCGCGCCCGCGTCGTACTCGTCGGTGCGGATCGGCTCGCCGAACTCGATCAGCCACTTGCTGGGCAGCGGGACCAGCCCGAGCGGGCCCAGCCACGGGAACAGCGGCGTGATCGGGATGTAGGGGATGCCCGAGCAGCCGGGCCAGCGACGGGATGTTGCCGACCAGGGGGTAGATCTCCTCGGCGCCGACCACGGAGGTCGGGATGATCGGCACCCCGGTGCGGATCGCCGCCGCGACGAACCCGCCGCGGCCGAAGCGCTGGAGCTTGTAGCGCTCGCTGAACGGCTTGCCGATGCCCTTGAAGCCCTCGGGCCAGACACCGACGAGCTCACCGCCGCGGAGCATCCGCTCGGCGTCCTCGTTGCAGGCGAGCGTGGCGCCGCCCTTGCGCGCCAGGTCGCCGACCAGCGGGAGCTTGAAGACCAGGTCGGCGCCGAGCGGGCGCAGGAAGCGGCTGGTGTGGTCGTGGATCGAGACCGCCGTCATCAGTCCGTCGATCGGCACCGTGCCGGAGTGGTTGGAGACGACGAGCGCCCCGCCCTCGGCCGGGATGTTCTCGGCGCCGCGCACCTCGATGCGGAACCAGCGGCGCGCGATCGGGCGCAGCGCCGTGATCAGGAGCTGCTCGGTGACCTCGCGGTCGAAGCCGTAGTCGTCGACGGCGAAGTCGCCGGTCAGCCGGCGGCGCAGGAAGGCCAGGAACTGCGCGAGCCGGGGCTCCCAGCTCTCGCCGAAGATCTCCTTCGACGCCGAGGTGAAGGCCGAGATCCACTCCAGCGGAGGGATGCCGCCGCCGGGCTCGCGGTGCTCGGTGGTGACCGGGGCGCGGGTCGGCAGCGGGGAGACCGCGGCGTCCGGCTTCGGCTCGGGCATGGTGTCGTCCCCCTGGTCTCGCGGCGCGCTCGGCCGTCGCGGTCGGCTCGGTCGCTCCGAACGGTCCGTGCGGTCGGCGGCCGGCGCCTTCTTCTGCGCCGGCACGCGCACGCTCGGGTGCTGCTCGCGGGCCGCGGCGCGCGAGCCGGGCGCGAGGTCGCGGCTGCGCGAGGACGGCGTCGTGCTGCCGGTGCCGCGGCCGGGTCGGCCACGGGTCCCCAGCGGGATGATCTCGGCGTCACCCACGTGGCTCACCTCCGGTGATCGAGGGGCGGCTCTCCGTGCGCGACAGCGCGCCGACGAGGGCGTCCTCGGTGGCGCGCACCCGGTCGGCGTTGATCAGGCCGGGGGCGACCGAGGCGGCGAAGTCGGCGAAGGCCTCGGCGGTGCTGTACTTCGGCTCGTAGCCGAGCTCGCTGCGCATGCGCGAGGTGTCCAGGCCCCGCCCGAAGGTCAGGAAGGCCACCTGCTCGGGCGAGAAGTCGGCCACCCGCGTCTGGCGGATCGCGGAGCCGAACGTCGAGACGGCGAACGACGGCAGCGGGACGGTCGGCCGCCCGAGACGGCGTACGGCCTGGCTCAGCGTGATGATGCCGTCGCCGGCGACGTTGAAGGTGCCGGTGACGTCGGCCGTCGCGGCGTGCTGGAGCACGTCGAGCGCGTCGTCCTCGTGGACGAACTGCAGCCGCGGGTTGAACCCGAGCACGGTCGGGATGACCGGCATCCGGAAGTACCCCGTCATCGCCGAGATGATCCGCGGGCCGATCACGTTGGCCATCCGCAGCGTGGTGACGGCGACGTCGGGACGGCGGCGGGCGAAGCCGCGCACGTAGGACTCGACCTCGGTGACGTCCTTGGCGTAGCCGCTCGCGGGCTGGCGCTTGGCGCCCATCTGCTCGGTGAACATCGCGGGGTCGCGGTTGGAGGCGCCGTAGACCGACGAGCTCGACTTGACCACGATCTTGCGCAGGTCGGGGGCCTGCTGGCAGGCGGCGAGGAGCTGCATCGTGCCGATGACGTTGAGCTCCTTCATCGACGTACGACCGCCGGCGGCAGCCGGGCCGGCCACGACGCTGGCGTGCACGACGGTGTCGACGCGCTCGCGGACGATGACCTTGGCGATCACCGGGTTGCGGATGTCGGCGCGGACGAAGTCGGCGCGACCGAGGTCGCCGCGCGGCGGGACCACGTCGACGCCGATCGCGCGCTCGACCTCCGGGGCGTGGGAGAGCTGGGCGACGAGGCGTCGCCCGAGGTCACCGGCGACGCCGGTGACGAGTACGACCTGACCCATGTGCTCCGCCCCGGTCCAGGTGTGGTGTCGGCTCCGGGCTACTTGCCCAGACGGCGACGCTGCACGCGCGTCTTCTTCAGCAGCTTGCGATGCTTCTTCTTCGCCATGCGCTTGCGGCGCTTCTTGATGACCGAACCCACGTGTGACCCATCTGTCGAACGATGCTTGTGAAGGCCTCAGCCTAACGGGCCTTCGTGCAGGTCAACGAATCGAGCTGGGTGCTCTCACGATGAGGGCACGATGAGGGGACGCCGGGCCGGGGCTCAACCGGCGTTGTAGAAGCTGCTCTTGAGGTACTCGTTGACGTCGTCCTCGCTCACGCGGAAGGAACGACCGACACGCACGGCAGGGAGCTCGCCGTTGTGCACGAGACGGTAGACCGTCATCTTCGAGACACGCATCACCGAGGCAACCTCGGCAACGGTCAGGAACTTCACCTCGGAGATGTCCCCTGGGATGTTCGTGGCCATGGCGCACCATACTTTCTCTCACACGGGCCGCGGCTTCCCCACCACGGATGTCACGTGCAGGCTGCTGAGAATATAGAGCCAGATGTGGCCAATGTTCCACAGAATCCTCAAAGTGATCCCTGAGACACCGGCGTGTCGGCTTGCGGAGGCGTGCCCCGATTCGTGCAGGTCAGGGCTTTCCTGTGCTGTTCCTGTGGGCGGTGGGGGCGGTTGGGATCTCGGAGGGTGGTTTCCCTCGTGAACGAGGGAAACCGCGCGATCCCCTCAGAGCACCAGACCGTTGGCCGGGAAGACCGCCTCGCGGGTGGCCGCGACGGCCCGATCCAGCCAGGTGTCGGGGTCGTAGCCCTCCGACCAGTCGCGGTACGCCGGGGTCCGGCCGTCGGTCATCCGCAGCGGCGCACGGACGCCGAGGCGCTCGGCGACCAGGTCGCGCCAGGACTCAGGAGTGTCCACGAGCGGGTCGAGCGGGTGCCCGGAGACCGTCGCGAGCAGGTGCGTCCAGGCGCGCGGCACCACGTCGACCACGGCGTAGCCGCCCCCACCGAAGGCGACCCACTTGCCGCCCGCGGCCTCGTGGGCCAGGTCGTGCAGCGCGAGGTAGCTCGCCCGCTGGCCGTCGACGCTCAGCGCGAGGTGCGCGAGCGGGTCGTCACGGTGGCTGTCGCAGCCCTGCTGGGTGACCAGCACCTCGGGGGCGAACTCGCGCACCAGGGGTGGTACGACGGCGTGGAAGGCCCGCAGCCAGCCCGCGTCGGAGGTGCCGGGCGGCAGGGCGACGTTGACCGCCGACCCCGGGGCGTCCGGGCCGCCGGAGTCGCCGGGGAAGCCGGTGCCGGGGAACAGCATCTGGCCGGTCTCGTGCAGCGAGACGGTGAGCACCCGGGGGTCGTCGTAGAAGACCGCCTCGACGCCGTCGCCGTGGTGGACGTCGACGTCGACGTAGGCGACCCGCTGCGCGCCGTGGTCCAGCAGCCACCGGATCGCCACGGCGACGTCGTTGTAGACGCAGAAGCCGCTGGCCCGGTCGGGCATCGCGTGGTGCAGGCCGCCGGCGATGTTGGCGGCGTGGTCGCTGTCGCCCGCTCCACACCCGGCGCGCGGCCTCGATGCTCGCCCCGACGACGTGCCGGCTCGCCTCGTGCATGCCGGCGAACGTCGGGTCGTCGTCGGTGCCGAGCCCGCGCGCGAGGTCGATGACGCCCGGGTCGGCGCTGCTGGCCATCACCGCCTCGATGAGCGCGGGGTCGTGGACGGTGAGCAGGTCGTCGTCGCTGGCGTCGGGCGCGTCGACCCGGGTGAGGCCGTCGAGCACGCCGAGGTCGCGGGCCAGGTCGACGGTGAGGTCGACCCGGACCGGGTTCATCGGGTGGGCCGGGCCGAAGTCGTAGCCGGTCAGCGAGGCGTCGTAGACCAGGCAGGCGCGGCAGCCGTCGGGTTCAGTCATCGGTGGCGGCGAGGGCGATGGAGCGGTCGCGCGCGGCCTCCATCGCGGTGATGAACGCGGCGCGCACCTTGTGGTCCTCGAGCTGCCGGATCGCCGCGGCCGTCGTACCGCCCGGGGAGGTGACCCGCTCGCGCAGCACGGTGGGGTGCTCACCGGTCTCGCGCAGCAGCTTGGCCGACCCGACCACCGTCTGCACGACCAGCTCGGTCGAGGTGCTGCGCGGCAGGCCGAGGTGGACGCCGGCCTCGATCATCGCCTCGACCACGAAGAAGAGGTACGCCGGACCGGAGCCGGAGATCGCCGTGACGGCGTCCTGCTGCTTCTCCGGCACGCGGATGACGCGGCCGGTCGCCGCGAGCATCTGCTCGGCGCGCACGAGGTGCTCCTCGTCGCAGTGGGTGCCGGCCGAGATCGCGGCCATCCCCTCGTCGACCAGCGCGGGGGTGTTCGGCATGACGCGTACGACGGCGACGCCGTCGGCCAGCCGTCGCTCGATGTAGTCGGTGGTGATGCCGGCGGCGAGGCTGACCACGAGCTGGCCTGCCGTGATGCGCGGGCCGATCTCGGTGAGCACGTCGCCCATGTCCTGCGGCTTGACGACCAGCGCGACGGTGTCGGCGTGCACGACGTCGACGAGCTTGTCGCCGACCGTCACGCCGTACTTCTCGCGCAGCTGGGTCGGCGCGCTCCGGGCGCTTCTCCCCCACGACGAGGTCGTCGGCGGGGAAGCCGCCGCGGATCAGCCCGGACAGCAGGGTCTCCCCCATCACGCCGGCGCCGATGATGGCGACGGTCATGGGGCACCTCCTCGAAGGACGGGCGGGCTGGGTCGGGCTACTTCTGCGAGATCAGCGAACGCAGGAAGAATGTCAGGTTCGACGGTCGCTCGGCGAGCCTTCTCATCAGGTAGCCGTACCACTCGTCGCCGTAGGGCACGTAGACGCGCACCTTCTCGCCGGCGTCCGCGAGCCGCTTCTGCTCGGCCGGCCTGATGCCGTAGAGCATCTGGAACTCGTAGCTGGCCGGCATCCGGCCGTACCGCGTCGCGAGCGCCGAGGCGATCTTGATCAGCCGCGGGTCGTGGGTGGCGATCATCGGGTAGCCCTCGCCGGCCATCAGCACCTTCAGGCAGCGCACGTAGGACTTGTCGACGTCCTGACGGTCCTGGTAGGCGACCTCCTCGGGCTCGTTGTAGGCGCCCTTGCACAGCCGCACCCGGCTGCCCTCGTGGGCGAGGGCGCGGCAGTCCTGCTCGGTGCGGTAGAGGTAGGCCTGCACGACGGCGCCGGTCTCGGGGAAGTCCTTGCGCAGCTCGCGCAGCGCGCTCAGGGTCAGGTCGGTGGTGGTGTGGTCCTCCATGTCGAGGGTCACCGTCGTGCCGGCGTGCTGCGCGGCCCGGCAGATGCGGCGCGCGTTCTCGATCGACAGCTTGGGACCGATCTCGGGCAGCGCCTGGCCGATGGCGGAGAGCTTGACGCTGACCTCGGCGTTGCGGGCCAGGCCGGCGGTGGCGAGCTGGTCGAGCAGGTCGAGGTACGCCGAGACGGTCGACTCGGCCTGCGCCTCGTCGAGGGTGTCCTCGCCGAGGAAGTCGAGGGTGACGTGCAGGCCGTCGTCGACCAGCCCCTTGGTCGCCACCACCGCCTGCTCGGTGGCCTCACCGGGCACGTAGCGGTTGACGATCCCGCTGCTCACCGGCAGCCGGGTGACGATGTCCCGGATCCGGTGGCTGCGGGCGAGGACCAGCAGCGGCGCACGGAGAACCGACATACGGCGAGGCTACCGCCGCCCTCTCCTGCTCGCCCGTCGAGGCGTCGGTCAGGGCGTCTGGCGGCGCAGGGTGAGGGCGCCGAGGGCCAGGCAGGCCAGCGGCGAAGGCGGCGACGAGCACGACGTCGCCCCAGACCTGCGCGACGTCGGTGCTGCTCGCGACGGACTGCATCGCGTCGACGGCGTAGGAGAGCGGCAGCACGTTGCTGATCGCCTCGAGCACCGGCGGCATCTGGTCGCGCGGCACGAACAGTCCGCACAGCAGGATCTGCGGGATCACCAGCGCGGGCATGAACTGCACCGCCTGGAACTCGGTGCGGGCGAACGCGGAGACGAACAGGCCCAGCGCGGTGCCCAGCACGGCGTCCACCACGGCCACCACCATCAGCATCCAGGCCGACCCGACGATCGTCAGGTTCAGCACCCAGACGCAGAGCGCCACCGCCAGCGCGGACTGCACGGCGGCGAGCAGGCCGAACGCGAGGGCGTAGCCGACCAGGAAGTCGAGCTTGCCCATCGGCATCGCCAGCAGCCGCTCGAGGGTGCCGGAGGTGCGCTCGCGCAGGGTCGTCACCGAGGTGACCAGGAACATGATCACGAACGGGATCAGCGCCAGCAGGGCCGGCCCGAGGCGAGGAGAAGCCGTCGCCGGGCAGGCTGTTGAACATCCACCACAGCAGGGCCATCAGCGCGCACGGCAGCACCAGCAGCATCGCCAGCGTGCGGCGGTCGCGGCGCACCTGGGTCAGCACGCGCGAGGCGACGGCGGTCGTCATGGTCGGGCTCATCGGGCCGCCCCTTCCTGCTCGGTGTCGGGTCGTGCGTGTCCTGGACGATCGCCAGGAAGGCGCCCTCGACCTCGCTCGGCACCGGTACGCCGCAGGAGGCCGTCGGGGGTGTCGTCGGCGATCAGCCGGCCGTCGCGCATGAGCAGGAGCCGGTCGCAGCGGGAGGCCTCGTCCATCACGTGGCTGGAGACCAGGACGGCCGCCCCCGCGTCGGCCAGCTCGTGGAAGGTCTGCCACAGCTCGACGCGCAGCACGGGGTCGAGACCGACCGTCGGCTCGTCGAGCACCAGCAGCCGCGGCTCGTCGAGCAGGGCGACGGCGAGCGAGACCCGCGAGCGCTGGCCGCCGGAGAGCCGGGAGACCACGCGAGTCGGCGCGGTCGGCGAGCGACACCGTCTCGAGGCAGTGCCGCACCCGGTCGTCGCCGACACCGAGGATGCGCGCGAAGAAGCGGAGGTTCTCGGCGATGGTCAGGTCGTCGTACACGCTGGGCTGCTGGGTGACGTAGCCGATCTCGGAGCGCAGCGACGCCGAGCCCGCCGGCGGCGCCGAGCACCTCGACGGAGCCGGCGGTGATCCGCTGCACCCCGACGAGCGTGCGCATCAGCGTGGTCTTGCCGCAGCCCGGACGGGCCGAGCAGGCCGGTCACCTGGCCGGCGGCCACGTGGAAGGTCAGGTCGCGCAGGACCTCGTTGCCCCCGCGGGAGACCTGGAGGTCGCGCACCTCCACGGCGTTATTCACCATGTGTTGAATTAAGCACTCCGCGCGGCGCCGGGCGTCAAGAGGGCAGCGGCGTCCGGCGAGGTAGCGCTGCATCGTGGGGGCGTACGTCGCGACGACCTGCTCGGCGGCCATCGAGGCCAGCGGCTCGATCCGCAGCACGTAGCGGGTCAGCGATCAGGCCGATCATCTGGCTGGCCACGAGCGGCATCCGCAGCTCCGGGTGGTCGATCCCGAGGGCCTGGCCGACCGGGCCGAGCACGACCGGCACGAAGCCGTCACCGAGCAGCCGGCCCCCGTCGGGCTCGATCACCCGGCGGAAGAGCCCGATGAAGCGCTGCCGGTTGACCGGGTCGTCCCAGACGGTGAGGAAGGTGCGCAGCAGCCGCTCGCCGGCGCCGTCGAGGCCCCCGGCCACCACCGGGGCGAGGACCGTCGCGCGGGTCGACCGGGAGCTCGAGGGCCGCCATGAACAGGTCGTCCTTGGAGCCGAAGTAGTGGTGCACCAGGGCGGGGTCGACGCCGGCATCGGCGGCGATCGCCCGGATCGTCGTACCCCCGAAGCCGCGGTCGGCGAACAGCGCGCGGGCGGCCTCGAGGATCTCGCGCGCGGGTGTCGGGCGACCCGGGCCGCCGCCCCCGCGGGCTTGTCGTCATGGCCCGCAGTGTCGCACCGCGGTCACACCCCGGTGCCGGCGAAGTGCAGCCGGCTGAAGGCCAGCGTCTCCAGCAGGTCGGCCTCGCGGGCCTCGCGGTTGCCGGCCTTGCGGGTGTTGATCTCCGCGACGATGTGCCCCTCGAAGCCGCTGGTGGCCAGCCGCTCGAGGAACGGCCCGCACGGCTGGTTGCCGCGGCCCGGCACGAGGTGCTCGTCCTTGGCCGAGCCGCTGCCGTCGGTCATGTGCACGTGGCGCAGCCGGCGACCCGAGCCGCTCGGCCATCGCGATCGGGTCGGACTGCGCGGTCGCGGCGTGCGAGAGGTCGATGGTGGTGTTGGCGTAGGACTCCTCGGAGGGGTCCCAGCCCGGCTGGTAGACCTTCATCTCCCGGCGCGAGGTGGCCCGCCACGGGTACATGTTCTCGACCGCGAAGGCGATGCCGGTGCTGCGCTCGAGCTCGGCGATGCCCTCGACGAACCCCTCGGCGTAGTCGCGCTGCCACCGGAACGGCGGGTGCACGACGACGACGTCGGCGCCGAGCGCCTGGGCCATCTCGGCGCTGCGCTCGAGCTTGACCCACGGGTCGGTCCCCCAGACCCGCTGGGTGATCAGCAGGCACGGCGCGTGCACCGCGCACACCGGCACCTCGTGGTAGTCGCGCAGGCTGCGCAGCTTCTCGATGCTCTGGCTGACCACGTCGATGCCGACCATCACCTCGACGGCGTCGTAGCCGAGCCGCTCGGCGTACTCGAAGGCGTGGGCGGTGTTCTCGGGGTAGACCGAGGCGGTCGAGAGCGCGAAGAGGGAGGACACGGGTGTCGTCGTCACCCGTCCGCGCTGAGCTGGTCGAGGCGGTCGAGGATGACGCCCTCGCGCAGCGCCCACGGGCAGATCTCGAGCTCGGGCAGGTCGAAGATGTCGAGCACCGCCGAGGCGACCAGCGCGCCCGGCGACGAGCTGGTGGGCGCGGTCCCGCGAGACGCCGGGCAGCTCGGCGATCTCGTCGGCGTCCATCTCGAGCAGCTTGGGGATCCACTCCTCGAGGTCGGGGGCGGCCAGGATCCGGCGTACGAACAGGCCGTCGCTCGGAGGGCGCCGCACCGCAGATGCGCGCGAGCGAGCGGAACGTCTTGGACGTCGCCACGGCGTGGTCGGGAGCGCCCGCCGCGCAGCAGCGTCCCGGCGTCGTGGGCGATCTGCGTGCGGATGTCCTTGCGCAGCTGGCGCAGGTCGTCGTCGTCGATGTGGCCGTCGCGGAAGTGCTCGCGGGTCAGCCGTCCGGCGCCCAGCGGCAGCGACCAGGCGACGTCGGGCGACTCGTCGTCACCGCCGGCGATCTCGAGCGAGCCACCGCCGATGTCGAAGACCGCCAGCCGGCCCGAGGACCAGCCGAACCAGCGGCGTACGGCGAGGAACGTCAGCCGGGCCTCGTCCTCGCCGGGCAGCACGCGGATGTCGACCCCGGTCTTCTTGCGCACCTTGCGCAGCACGTCGTCGGCGTTGTCGGCGTCGCGGACCGCCGAGGTGGCGAAGGAGTAGATCTCCTCGCAGCCCTTGTCCTCGGCCATCTCGAGCGCGTGGCCGACGAACTCGACGAGGAGGTCGAGGCCGGTGGCGCTGACCTTGTTGTCCTCGTCGAGGTGCTCGGCCAGCCGCAGCGGCTCCTTGAACGAGGAGGCCGGCAGCGGCGCGGCACCCCGGTAGGCGTCGACCACGAGCAGGTGTCCGGTGTTGGAGCCGATGTCGAGGACGCCTAGGCGCATAGGGTCGAGGTTAGTCGCCCGCACGCCGACGCCTAGGCTGAATCCGTGCCCGAGGTCGACCCCGTCTTCCCCCGCCTCTGGATCGAGTTCGTCGATCCCGGCGACGCCGAGCAGGTCTTCAAGTGCGACCTGACCTGGCTGACGTCCAGCTGGACGTGCATCTTCGGCCAGGGCTGCCCCGGCATCTACGCCGACGCCCCGAACGCCGGCTGCTGCACCCTCGGCGCGCACTTCGCCGACAAGGACGACGAGAACCGGGTGGCCGACTGGGTCGAGCGGCTCGACGACTCCCTGTGGGAGAAGCGGCACCTCGCCGTCGGCAAGAACGGCCGGCTGCGTCGCAAGGGCTGGGTCGAGACCGACGACGACGACGAGCGCAAGACCCGCGTCGCCGGCGGCGCCTGCATCTTCCCCAACTCCCCCGACTTCGCCGGCGGCTACGGCTGCGCGCTGCACCACCTCGCCCTGCGCGAGGGCGTGCACTTCGTCGAGACCAAGCCGGACGTGTGCTGGCAGCTGCCGCTGCGCCGGCAGTTCCGCGACGTCGAGCGGACCGACGGCACGACGTACACCGAGGTCAGCATCGGCGAGTACGAGCGCGGCGGCTGGGGTCCCGGCGGCCACGACTTCGACTGGTACTGCACCGGCAACACCGAGGCGCACGTCGGCGCCGAGCCGCTCTACCTCTCCAACGCCCGCGAGCTGATCGAGCTCATGGGGCAGGCGGCGTACGACGTGCTGGCCGACCGTTGCGAGGCCCACCTGCGCTCGCGATCCGCCCTCGCACTGCACCCGGCGGATCCTGGAGGCGGAGGGCGCTGAACACCTCACCGAACAACCTGTTGCAGTACCCCGGTGTCCTGCGGCGATGCCCAGAGAGCGACAATCCAGTCATGCGTCTGGACCACATCGTCTTCGCCGCCGGCCCCGGCGGGCTGGCGGGCACGACGAAGGACCTGTCCGCACTGCTCGGCGAGGAGTTCGCCGGAGGCGGCGTGCACCCGCGCTTCGGCACCCGCAACGCGATCCTGCCGCTGACCGAGGGCACCTACCTCGAGGTGGTCGAGGTGCTCGACCACCCGGCCTCCGACAAGGCGCCGTTCGGCCAGGCCGTGCGCGCCCGCTCCGAGCTCGGTGGCGGCTGGCTCGGCTGGGCCGTCTCCGTCGACGACATCGCCCCGTTCGAGCAGCGCCTGGGCCGCGAGGCCGTCAACGGCAACCGGCACCGCCCCGACGGCGTGGAGCTGCTCTGGAAGCAGCTGGGCGTCAAGGGGCTGCAGTCCGACCCGCAGCTGCCGTTCTTCATCCAGTGGGAGGTCGGCTCCGAGCTGCACCCGAGCGCCGGCGCGACCGGCGAGGTCTCGCTGGAGGCCCTCGAGATCGCCGGCGACCCGGCCCGCGTCTCGGAGTGGCTCGGCCAGACCCGTCGAGCAGCCGCTCGAGGACGTCAAGGTCGAGTGGGTCGCCCCCAACGGCACCCCGGGCATCGTGGCCGCGCAGTTCCAGACCCGTAACGGCCTCGTCCGCATCTGATCCACCCCGCGCCCCGACCTGCCCGAGGGCGCCATCCCGAGCCCCAACATCTGGGGCTCGCCCGCAGGTCTACGAGATCGAGAACCGCGCGGTCGACCGCGCCGGCGTGATCTTCGGCGCTGATGCGACTCGCTCGCGCCGTGGGACGGGCGCGACGTGCTCGACATCGGCTGCGGCACCGGCTTCCACCTGCCCGTGTTCGCCGCGACCGCGCGCACGGTGACCGGCATCGAGCCGCACGCCGACCTGCTGGCGATCGCGCGACGCCGCACCCGACGCCTGCGACAACGTCTCGGTGCTGCAGGCCTCGGCGGCCGACCTGCCGCTGCCGGACGCACTCGGTCGACGTCGTGCACGCCCGCTGGGCCTACTTCTTCGGGCCCGGCTGCGAGCCCGGGCTGGCCGAGCTCGACCGGGTGGTGCGTCCGGGCGGCCGCGCCTTCGTGATCGACAACGACGCCACCCGCTCGACCTTCGGCGCGTGGCTGCGCCGGGGCTACCCCGACCGCGACATGGCCGAGGTCACGCGCGTTCTGGACCGCGCTCGGCTGGGAGGCGTACCCCCTGGACATGGCCTGGACCTTCGACTCGCGCGAGGACCTCGAGGCCGTCGTACGCATCGAGTTCCCCCACGAGGTCGCCGACGAGATCCTCGCCACCCACGAGGGCACTCGACGTCGACTACGCCGTCACCGTCTGGACCCGGACCTACTGACGTCTACGCTGGCCCTCGGACGGGCTAGCGCTGGCTGGAGCGGCGTACGACGAGGGAGGGCTCGAGCATCCGGCCGCGCTCGGCGAGCGGCTTGTGGGCGAGCACCAGGTGGAGGATCGAGACGAGCTCCTCGGCCACCTGCTCCAGCGGCTGGCGGACGCTGGTCAGCCCCGGCCAGGTGACCTGGGCGGCCAGCGAGTCGTCGAAGCCGACCACGCCGACGTCGGCGCCCGGCCGCAGGCTGCGCTCGGCCAGCGCGTGCAGCACGCCGATGGCCAGGGTGTCGCTGGCGCAGACGAAGCCGCTGACCGAGGTGTCGTTGAGCAGCTCGTGGGCCGCCATCCGGGCGGCGTCGACGTTGTCGCTCGTGCGTACGGCGAGCTCGGTGACGTCCTGGCCGGCGGCGCGCATGGCGTCCTCCCAGCCGGAGCGGCGGTCCTGGCCGATGCGCGAGGTCTTCTCCCAGCCCAGCCAGGCCACCCGCTCGTGGCCCTGCGCGAGCAGGTGCTCGGTGGCGATCCGCGCGCCGTGGGCGCCGTCGACGTCGATCCAGGCGTGGTCGGCCAGCGTGTCGTCCCACGGCCGGCCGAAGGCCACGAACGGCGCCCCCCGGTCCTGCAGGAACCCGGCCTGCGGCGTGCCGGCGTAGGTGTCGGTGACCACGAACGCGTCGACGGCGGTGGAGCGCAGCAGGTCGTCGTAGCCGTCGAGCGGGTCCTCGGGGTCGCCGGAGAACAGCAGCACGTGGTGGCCGGTGCGTCGAGGCGGCCTCGACCAGGCGTGTGCAGGAAGCGGTCCATCAGCGCGTTGCTGGTGCCCTCCTCGGCCGCCTCGAAGCGCAGCCCGAACAGGTGCGAGGAGCGGGTGCGCAGCTGGCGGGCGGCCCGGTTGGGCGAGTAGCCGAGCCGGTCGATGACCGACTGGACACGCGTCGAGGGTCTCCGGGCGCAGCAGCTCGGGGTTGTTCAGCGCGTTGGAGACGGTCTGCCGCGAGACCCCCGCCTCGTCGGCGACGGTGGCCAGGGTCGGCGGCGTCTGCGGCAGCACCGCCGAGCGCGCGCGAGCGACGGGTACGCCGGCGTCGGTGCCGGGCTGGGTACCCGCGTCGTTGCGGCCACTCGACTGGCTGGACTGGCTCATCGCTCTCCCCGGAGCTGTGGATCGTTCCAAATCGTAGATCATGCGGGGCGTCGTACCCGCGGGTGTCGGTGCCGACACCTAACGTGCGACCCATGCCGAGCCGAACCTCCACCCGCGCGGCCCGCGCGCCAGCTACCACTGCCACGAGTGCGGCTGGGAGACCGGCAAGTGGGTCGGGCGCTGCGGCGAGTGCCAGGCCTGGGGCACCGTCGTGGAGCAGGCCGCCCCGCAGAGCCGGGTGCAGGCCGGGCCGGTCACCGCGCCGGCCCGCCCGATCGGGCAGGTGCCGATCGAGGACTCCCACGCCCGCGGCAGCGGCGTCCCCGAGCTCGACCGCGTGCTCGGCGGCGGCCTGGTGCCCGGCGCCGCGATCCTGCTGGCCGGCGAGCCCGGCGTCGGCAAGTCCACGCTGCTGCTCGAGGTGGCGGCGCAGACGGCGGCGCAGGGCGATCGCGTGCTCTACGTGACCGGCGAGGAGTCGGCCGCGCAGGTGCGCATGCGCGCCGACCGCACCGGCGGCATCCAGGACGAGCTCTACCTCGCCGCCGAGACCGACCTCGGCGCCGTGCTCGGCCACGTCGAGGCGGTCAAGCCGACCCTCCTGGTCATCGACTCGGTGCAGACCATCAGCGCCGGCGACGTCGACGGCGTCCCCGGCGGGGTCACCCAGGTCAAGGAGGTCTCCGCCGCGCTGATCCGGATGGCCAAGCTGCGCAACATCACCCTCGTGATCATCGGCCACGTCACCAAGGACGGCACCATCGCCGGCCCGCGCGTGCTCGAGCACCTCGTCGACGTGGTGCTGCACTTCGAGGGCGAGCGCACCTCGCGGCTGCGGATGGTGCGCGCGGTGAAGAACCGCTTCGGCCCGGTCGACGAGGTCGGCTGCTTCGACCTCTCCGCCGAGGGCATCGTGGCGATCACCGACCCGACCGGGCTCTTCCTCGACAGCCGCCACGCCCCGGTGCCCGGCACCTGCGTGGCGGTCACCCTGGAGGGTCGGCGCCCGCTGCTCAGCGAGGTGCAGGCGCTGGTGACCCGGGCGGCCGGCGAGCACTCGCGGCGTACGACGTCCGGGGTCGACTCCTCGCGCGTCGCCATGATGCTCGCGGTGCTGCAGCAGCACTCCGGCTGCGGCTGCACGGCCAGGACGTGTTCGTCTCGAGCGTGGGCGGTGCCCGGCTGACCGACCCCAGCAACGACGTGGCGATCGCGCTGGCCATCGCCTCGGCCGCGCTGAACCGGCCGCTGAACCGCGACGTCGTGGCCATCGGCGAGCTCGGGCTCTCCGGTGAGCTGAGGCGGGTGCGCGACCTCGATCTCCGGCTCGGCGAGGCGGCGCGCATGGGCTTCACCTCGGCGCTGGTGGCCAACGAGCGCCCCGGCAAGGCCGGCCGGCAGTGCCGCGACCTCGACGGGCTGCGGGTGGTCGAGGTCGACCACGTCCAGCGCGCCCTGGGGCTGCTCGACCTGCACCCGTCGACGACGGAATCGGGCGCGCCGCCCCGGCCGCCGCTGCTCAGCGTGACCTGAGTCGCGAGGAAGCCGTGCGCGTGCGGGTAATTGCGAGACGACGCAGTGCCCGTAGGCCCTAGGATCACGACGTGGCCCCACCCGAGCGCGACGACGCAGCCCGCCTGCGCAGGACGCTGGCGAAGATCGCGCCCGGCACCTCCCTGCGCGACGGGCTCGAGCGCATCCTGCGCGGTCGCACCGGCGCCCTGATCGTCCTCGGCGACGAGCACGAGGTCGAGGGCATCCTCACCGGCGGGTTCACCCTCGACGTGACGTTCTCGCCGACCGCGCTGCGCGAGCTGGCGAAGATGGACGGCGCCATCGTGCTCGACCGCGAGATCACCCGGATCCACCGCGCCAACGTGCACCTGATGCCCGACCACACGATCCCCTCCGAGGAGACCGGCACCCGGCACCGCACCGCCGACCGGGTGGCCAAGCAGACCGGCGCTCCGGTCATCTCGGTCTCGCAGTCGATGCAGATCATCGCGATCTACGTCGGCGAGACCCGCTACGTGCTGGAGGACTCCGGCTCGATCCTGGCCCGGGCCAACCAGGCGCTGGCCACCCTCGAGCGCTACAAGGTGCGCCTCGACGAGGTCTCCAGCACCCTCTCGGCCCTCGAGATCGAGGACCTCGTCACCGTGCGCGACGTCGCGGTCGTCTCCCAGCGCCTGGAGATGGTCAGCCGGATCGCCCGCGAGATCGACGACTACGTCAACGAGCTCGGCACCGACGGCCGGCTGCTCTCGCTGCAGCTCGAGGAGCTGGTCACCGGCGTCGAGACCGAGCGCGAGCTCGTCGTACGCGACTACCAGCCGGGGGGCAAGCGCGCCCGCCCCGCGGCCGACGTGCTCGCCGAGCTGGAGAGCCTCTCCCCCGTCGACCTGGTCGACGTCGCCCAGGTGGCGCGCGCGCTCAACCTCGGCCAGGGCGAGCACCTCGACGGCGCCGTCACCTCGCGCGGCTACCGGCTGCTGGCCAAGGTGCCCCGCCTGCCCTCGTCGGTCGCCGACCGCCTCGTCGACCACTTCGAGACGCTGCAGAAGCTGCTCTCGGCCAGCGTCGAGGACCTCCAGCTGGTCGACGGCGTCGGCGAGCTCCGCGCCCGCAGCGTCCGCGAGGGCCTCTCCCGCCTGGCCGAGTCCAGCATCCTCGAGCGGTACGTCTGAGCCCGCGGTTTCCCTAGTTAACACGGGAAACTGCCACCGACCTCGCGAAGTTTCGTGCTGATGGCGCAGTTTCCCTAGTTGACTCGGGAAACCTCCAGCAACGATCCCTCAGCAGCTGCCCGCGGCGTTGTCGCCGCCGCACTTGGTGCCCTTGCCGTTCGCCGAGGCGCTGGGCGAGGGGGTGGGGCCTTGGTGGGGGTGGCCGGCTTCGTCGACGTGGATGCCTTCGGGGTGGGCGCTCGCGCTGGGCTTCGGCTTGGGCTTGGCCGTCTTGGTGACGGTGCCGCGGCTTGGGGTAGGTCACCGCGAACTGCACGTCGGTCGGCGCGGAGCCGAGCGCTGCGGCGACCACGTGGTAGTACCCCGGCATCGCCCAGGTGGTGGCGTTGCTGCAGCCGCTGTCGGAGCGGCGCCCGCTCCAGGTGATCGGCACCGTCGGCGGGTACGCCGCTGCGCACCACGACGCTGGTGCGCGGGATCGCGTTCGGGCAGTCCTGGCTCGACCAGATCCGGTCGGCGCCGGAGGTGACCTTCACGGCGAGCGCGTCCGGGGAGACGGCGAAGGTGCAGGCCGGCTGGGTGCCCTGCGAGCTGCAGCAGGATCACGATCGGCCGGCCCGCCTGGGCGACCGGTACCGACGGCACGACGCTCACCTCGTTGGCGGCGCAGGCGCCTGTCGGCGCCACCAGCAGGAGCCCCGCTCGCGCCGCCAGGCAGCGTGCTGGGCGCCGCGGGGCCGACGGGACCCTGCGTCGCGGAGCCTGCGGAGGGCGAGCCGGAGGCCGACGCCGAGGAGGCCACCGTGCTGGCCTGGTCAGGGGACTGGTTGGAGCCGAGACCGCCGAGGAGCTTGCCGAAGCCGAAGACCAGGGCAGCCGCCACCACGAGCACGATCGTGCGCCTGAACCAGTAGACGCGCTGAGGCACCCGGCCCGTCCGGCGCGTCGTCTGGCCGCGTTTCTGGGCAGCCATGACCGCACGGTAACGAGACTCGCGCTCGGGTCGGCGGTGCCACGCCCTTCGAGAGGCCTCGTTCCTCGGCACCTCAGGAACCACCCTTCGAGAAGCCTCGTTCCTCGACACCTCACGACCGCCCTAGAGTCGTGCCGGGATGAGCGGAGACGTCGACGACCTGCACCAGCGGGTGATCAGCTGGTACGACGAGCACGCCCGCGACCTGCCCTGGCGCGGCGCGGGTGCCACCCCGTGGCGGGTGATGGTCTCGGAGTTCATGCTCCAGCAGACGCCGGTCGCGCGGGTGCTGCCCGTCTTCGACGCGTGGCTGGAGGCCTGGCCGACGCCGACCGCGCTGGCCGCCGCCCCGAGCGGGGAGGCCGTGCGTGCGTGGGGGCGCCTCGGCTACCCGCGACGAGCCCTGCGCCTGCACGCCGCCGCCACGGCGATCGTGGAGCGGCACGGCGGCGAGGTGCCCGGGTCCTACGACGAGCTGATCGCGCTGCCGGGAGTCGGCGACTACACCGCGAGTGCGATCGCGTCGTTCGCCTTCGGCGCCCGCCACGCGGTGCTCGACACCAACGTGCGGCGGGTGCTCGCGCGTGCGGTCGGCGGCGTGGAGCTCCCGGCGCAGTCGGTCACCCGCGCCGAGCGGGCGCAGGCCGAGTCGCTGCTCCCCGACGACGACCTGGCGCCGGCGTGGGCCATCGGCCTGATGGAGCTGGGCGCGCTGGTGTGCACGGCCACCCACCCGCGCTGCGACGACTGCCCGATCACGGATCACTGCGCGTGGTGGGCGTCTGGGCGGCCGGCGTACGACGGACCGCCGCGGCGCGGGCAGGCCTGGGCGGGCACCGACCGCATGGTGCGGGGCCGCCTGATGGCCGTGCTGCGCGAGAGCGGCGACAGCGTCGCCAAGGCACAGCTGGACACCGTCTGGTCCGAGGCCGAGCAGCGCGAGCGGGCGCTGGCGAGCCTGCTCGACGACGGGCTGGTCGTGCGGACGTCCGACCACCGGTTCGCCCTGCCCGGATAGGTGAACCTACAACTAGACTGACGACTCCGGCACCCGCTCAGGGAGGGGTCACATGAACGACGACGAGCTCGCAGCCATCGAGACCGAACGAGCCAGGATCCGCGAGGCCCATCTCAGGCCGACCGGCGAGCGGCCGGCCTCGACCGCGCGCGGGCTGCACCACACGGCGCTGGTGAGCAGCGACGTCGAGCGGACGGTGCGCTTCTACCAGGACCTGCTCGGCTTCCCGCTGACCGAGCTCATCGAGAACCGCGACTACCCCGGCTCCTCGCACTTCTTCTTCGACATCGGCCACCAGAACCTGCTGGCCTTCTTCGACTTCCCCGGCCTCGACGTCGGCCCGTACGCCGAGGTGCTCGGCGGGCTGCACCACATGGCCATCTCGGTCGACCCCGACCACTGGCGGGCCATCGTCGCCCGGCTCGACGAGGCCGGTGTGGAGCACGTCGTCCACAGCGGCGTCTCGGTCTACTTCACCGACCCCGACGGCGCCCGCATCGAGCTGATCGCCGACCCGCTCGGCGAGATGTACGGCACCAAGGTCCTGTAGCGCCACAACGTCATACGAGCTGGTCGCAATAGCGACCAGCTCGTATGACGTCTGCGGGGGTCAGTCGACCTTGGGGATGTCCACCGGGCCGTCGGTGTCGTCGGGGCCCTCGTTGGGCAACGGGCCACCGACGGTCTCCAGCGGAGGCGAGTCGGGGACCGGGCCGCCCTGCGGCGCTGCCGCGGAAGGTGAACTTGGCCTCGGCGCCCTCGCCCTCGACGCCGACGAGCACGATCTGGCCGGGGCCGACCTCGCCGTAGAGCATCTTCTCGGCGAGCACGTCCTCGATCTCGCGCTGGACGGTACGACGCAACGGCCTGGCGCCCAGCACGGGGTCGAACCCGCGTGTGGCCAGGAGGTCCTTGGCGTCCTGGGTCAGCTCGAGGGACATGTCGCGGTCCTTCATGCGCAGCTCCACCGAGGCGATCATGTTGTCCACCATGGAGATGATCTGGTCCTTGGTGAGCGGCGGGAACACGATGATCTCGTCGACACGGTTGAGGAACTCGGGCCGGAAGTGCTGCTTGAGCTCCTCGGTGACCTTGTTCTTCATCCGGTCGTAGTCGCCCGCCTCGCCGGCCTGGTTGAAGCCCAGGCTGACGCCCTTGCTGATGTCGCGGGTGCCGAGGTTGGTGGTCATGATGATCACGGTGTTCTTGAAGTCCACGACCCGGCCCTGGGAGTCGGTCAGGCGACCTTCCTCCAGGATCTGCAGCAGGCTGTTGAAGATGTCGGGGTGGGCCTTCTCGACCTCGTCGAAGAGCACCACGGAGAACGGCTTGCGGCGCACCTTCTCGGTGAGCTGGCCGCCCTCCTCGTAGCCGACGTACCCGGGAGGCGAGCCGAAGAGCCGCGAGACGGTGTGCTTCTCGCTGAACTCCGACATGTCGAGCTGGATCAGGGCGTCCTCGTCGCCGAAGAGGAACTCCGCCAGCGTCTTGGACAGCCACGTCTTCCCGACGCCCGAGGGGCCGGCGAAGATGAACGAGCCACCGGGGCGCTTGGGGTCCTTGAGGCCCGCGCGCGTACGGCGGATCGCCCGGCTCAGCGCCTTGACGGCCTCCTCCTGGCCGATGACCCGCTTGTGCAGCTCGTCCTCCATCTTGAGCAGCCGGGTCGACTCCTCCTCGGAGAGCTTCACGATCGGGATGCCGGTCGCCACGGCGAGGACCTCGGCGATCAGCTCCTCGTCGACCTCGGCCACGACGTCCATGTCGCCGGCGCGCCACTGCTTCTCGCGCTCGCCCTTGGCCAGGATCAGCTGCTTCTCCTCGTCGCGCAGACGAGCGGCGGCCTCGAAGTCCTGGCCGTCGATGGCGCCCTCCTTGCGGCGGCGCACCTCACCGATCTTGTCGTCGAACTCGCGCAGGTCCGGCGGCGCGGTCATCCGGCGGATCCGCAGCCGCGAGCCGGCCTCGTCGATCAGGTCGATGGCCTTGTCGGGCAGGAACCGGTCGGAGATGTAGCGGTCGGCCAGCGTCGCGGCCGAGACCAGCGCCTCGTCGGTGATCGTCACCCGGTGGTGCGCCTCGTAGCGGTCGCGCAGACCCTTGAGCATCTCGATCGTGTGCGCGATCGACGGCTCCTGCACCTGGATGGGCTGGAACCGGCGCTCGAGCGCGGCGTCCTTCTCGAGGTGCTTGCGGTACTCGTCGAGCGTCGTCGCGCCGATGGTCTGGAGCTCGCCGCGGGCCAGCATCGGCTTGAGGATGCTGGCGGCGTCGATGGCGCCCTCGGCCGCACCGGCGCCGACGAGGGTGTGGATCTCGTCGATGAACAGCACGATGTCGCCGCGGGTGCGGATCTCCTTGAGCACCTTCTTCAGGCGCTCCTCGAAGTCGCCGCGGTAGCGCGACCCGGCGACGAGCGCGCCGAGGTCGAGGGTGTAGATCTGCTTGTCCTTGAGCGTCTCGGGCACGTCGCCACGGACGATGTCCTGGGCCAGCCCCTCGACGATCGTGGTCTTGCCGACGCCGGGCTCACCGATCAGCACCGGGTTGTTCTTCGTACGCCGCGACAGGATCTGCATGACGCGTTCGATCTCCTGCTCGCGGCCTATCACCGGATCGAGCTTGCCCTCCTTGGCCGCCTGGGTCAGGTTGCGGCCGAACTGGTCGAGCACGAGCGAGCTCGAGGGGGCGGCCTCGGGGGCCGTGCCCGCCGTCTGCTGCTCCTTGCCCTGGTAGCCCGAGAGCAGCTGGATGACCTGCTGGCGCACCCGGTTGAGGTCGGCGCCGAGCTTGTGCAGCACCTGGGCGGCCACGCCCTCGCCCTCGCGGATCAGGCCGAGCAGGATGTGCTCGGTGCCGATGTAGTTGTGGCCGAGCTGCAGCGCCTCGCGCAGGGACAGCTCGAGCACCTTCTTGGCGCGCGGGGTGAACGGGATGTGACCGCTCGGTGCCTGCTGGCCCTGGCCGATGATCTCCTCGACCTGCGCGCGCACGGCCTCGAGCGACACCCCGAGGCTCTCGAGCGCCTTGGCCGCGATGCCGTCACCCTCGTGGATCAGGCCGAGCAGGATGTGCTCGGTGCCGATGTAGTTGTGCGAGAGCATGCGGGCCTCTTCTTGGGCCAGCACGACGACGCGTCGGGCTCGGTCGGTGAACCGCTCGAACATGGGCTTCTCCTCGAAAGACTGGGTGCGGGAGACTGGCCCCCGCGGGTAGTCGAACCCTTTCGACAGCCTACGTGTTCCGACCAGAGCAGGTGATCGCTGTCGGCGAACACCCTCAGCGGGCGCCGTACACGTACACCTGACCGACCCTCGTGGGAGACCGGCCACGAGTGGCGACGAGGGTCGCCTGCGGCCCCAGGAGGTAGCGGAGGGTGGGGTCCCCGAGCAGGAGGACGCGGCCCGAGCGCAGGTACGCCGTGACGTCGCGGCGCCACGCCGCGTTCGCCGCCCCGAGGGTGACCCGGGCCGCCGGGTCGGGGCCGGCGCCGTGCCCCACGGCCTGGACGTCGACGAAGTTGCGGCAGCCGGGAGCCAGGCTGCGATCGACCAGGTCGAGGGCCACCAGCGCCCGCGAACCGTCCGCCACCACGCAGCCGTTCGCGGGGATGACCAGGGCACGTCGGTCGTCGGCACTGACCCCGACGCCACCTCCCAGCAGGCCGGAGCCGGTCGCCGAGACCAGCATCGGCAGCAGCGCCACCGCCACCCAGGTCGTGCCCACCAGGGCAGGCACGCGCGAAGGGGCGCGTCGCGACAGGCCATCGACGCCGGCGGCGACCACGAGCCCCACGCCGACCGAGGTGAAGTCGCCGTAGTAGCCGAAGTAGAGGGGGGCCAGGAGGACCAGCGCCACCTGCAGGGCAGCGAGGGGCACGGCGAGCTTGCCCAGCTCGGTGCGCAGGGCCAGGGCAGCGGTGGCCAGGAAGCCGAGGCAGACCAGCAGGCCCAGGACGTGCAGCGAGGTGCTCGTGAAGACGTGCGCCTCGGTGAGGAAGCGCCGGCCGGCGTCCGCCACCCCGGTGAGGTTCTCGAGCCGGACGACCGCGGGGTACCTCTCCACGCCACCGGTGGGGGTCCCCTGAGCCGCCGCGCGGTCGAGCTGGGCGGTGACGATCGAGTGGACCATCCGTCCGCGAGCCACCAGCAGGAACGGCAGGTCGAGCACCACGGCGGTGCCGGCCGCCACCAGCACCAGGAGCCCGGCCTCGCGCCAGCGACGGGTGCGCCAGACCCGCAGGAGGAGCACGGCGACCAGGACCGCGAACCACCAGACCTTGACGTTGACCAGGAGGCCGAGCGCGATGCCGGCCACGGCGAGCCGGGTGGTGCTGGGCACCGCCCGCGGCGGTCCGAGCGCCAGCAGGGCCACGACGAGCAGCAGGTCACCCAGCGGCTCGAGCCGCAGCACGCCCTGGGCCGCGACGGGGACCGTCCAGACCGCCAGCACCACGCCTCCGGTGCCCGCGGCGAGCCGTGAGGCGCCCCAGTCCCGCGCCACCCGGGTGACGCCGGCGGCGCTCGCGGCGCCCATCGCGCCGAACGCCATGCACGCGGTCATGAACCCGGCCGAGCCGAGGTGAGCCGGCCGAGGAGCGCGAACGGGAGCCCGACCAGGATCACCAGCGGCGGGTGCACGAAGATGAAGTCGCCGTGGTACGGCATCCGTCCGTGCAGCAGCGCCGCCGCGGCCGTGTAATACGTCGGCGGGTCGTACCCGGCCAGGCCACCGTCCCGCGCGCCGGCCCACAGGAACCACCAGCGCACCAGCAGGCCAGCACGAAGACGCCCGCCACGAGCAGTGCGTCGCGGCGCGCGGGACGGTGTCCGGGGTCCGGCCTCAGCGCACGTCGTCCGGAGACTGCGGCCGGGTCAGGTGGAAGACCTCCGGGGGCAGGCCCCACTCGTCGCTGCCGAGTCGCGACACGGGCCGGAGACGTTCCATGGCGGGACGCCCGTCGACCAGCGCGTCGTCGCGCACCGTGATGGTGGTGACGGTGCCGAGGATGACGTACGACGTGCCGACCTCGACGATGCGGTCGAGACGACACTCGATCGAGGCCGGCGAGGCGACGACGCGGGGCGGCGTCACGGTCACCGAGGGCTCGGTCTCGATGTGCAGCTCCTCGGCCTCGTCGTCACCGTGGTCGAACGGCGCGCTGCTCGCGTTGACCTGCTCGAACAGCGGCTCGGAGGCCACGTTGACCACGAACTCCCCGGTCGCCTCGATGTTGCGCACCGTGTCCTTGCGGCCCAGCGAGCAGAACAGCACCGTCGGGGGCCGGTTGCTCGCCACGGTGAAGAACGAGTGCGGAGCGAGGTTGCCGCGCCCGTCGGGGCCCACGGTGGAGACCCAGGCGATGGCGCGCGGCACCACGAGCGACGTCAGCAGCGCGTAGGGGTTGACGCCCTCGTCGCCTGGGGTGAACACCGTGCGCGACATGCGCACAGGCTAGAGCGGCCGTCAGTGGGCGGCGGCGTAGGCCTCGCGCACCTCGGCCGCGACACGTCCACGGTCGGGGACGTTGAAGCCGTTGTCGCGGGCCCAGGCACGGATCTCGGCAGGAGCGGTCCCACCCGAGGCCTTGGCCGACGAGCCCTTGCGACGACCGCTGACCGAGCGGGCGTGGGCGACGTACGGCGCGAGCGAGTCGCGCAGCGCCTTGGCATTCTTCTTGTTCAGGTCGATGGCATATTCCTTGCCGTCGAGCCCGAACGCCACCGTCTCCTCGGCGTCGGTCTGGTCGATGTCGTCGACGAGGACGATGTGAACTTTCTGAGCCATCAGGTAATCCGCCGTTCTTCCCGAGCAATGTCTGTGATTTTCGAATAGCACACTAACAGACCACATCGTGAGAACGGACAGCGCTACTCCGGTCGCAACAAGGGAAACAGAATGGTGTCGCGAATTCCGGTGCCGGTGAGCAGCATGATCAGCCGGTCCACCCCCATCCCCATACCGCCCGCCGGCGGCATGCCGAACTCCATCGCACGCAGGAAGACCTCGTCGAGCTCCATCGCCTCCGGGTCGCCGGCCGCCGCCAGCCGCGACTGCTCCTCGAGCCGATCCCGCTGCACCACAGGGTCGTTCAGCTCCGAATAGGCGGCCGTCAGCTCGACACCGTTGATGATCAGGTCCCACGCCTCGTTCAGGCCGGGCTTGCTCCGGTGGGACTTCGCCAGCGGTTTCACGGCGCTCGGATAATCCATCACGAAAGTCGGCGTGATCAACGAATCCTCGACGAGCTGCTCGAAGAGCTCGACCACGATTTCCGGGGCTCCCCAATTCGACTGCAGCTCGACGTAGTGCCTTTGCGCTATCTCGCGCAAAGATTGCGCTGAGGTGTCCACGGATATCTCCTCGCCCACGGCTTCGGAGACGAGGTCGATGATCGCCGCCTGGCGCCATTCGCCCTCGAGGTCGATCTCGGTCCCGTCGCGGGCGGGCACGACCGTGCGACCGATCGCCCGGGCCGCGTCGCGGACCAGCGCCTGGGTCAGCTCCATCATCGAGAACTGGTCGCCGTAGGCCTGGTAGGCCTCGAGCATCGAGAACTCCGCCGCGTGCGTGGAGTCGAGGCCCTCGTTGCGGAAGATCCGGCCGATCTCGAAGACCCGGTCGACGCCGCCGATCATCGCGCGCTTGAGGTCGAGCTCGAGCGCGATCCGCAGGAGCATGTCCTGGTCGAGCGCGTTGAGGTGGGTGTGGAACGGGCGCGCGGCGGCACCGCCGTTGGTGAGCTGGAGGATCGGGGTCTCCACCTCGATGAAGCCGCGCTCGTCGAGGGTGTCGCGCAGGCTGCGCAGCACCGTCGCCTTCGTGCGCACCATCTCGCGCGCCTCGGGGCGGACCATCATGTCGACGTAGCGCATCCGGATGCGGGCCTCGTCGGACAGCGGCCGGTGCTCGTTGGGCAGCGGGCGCAGCGTCTTGGCCGCGATCTCCCACTCGCCGGCAGCCACGCTGAGCTCGCCCCGCCGGCTGGTGACCACCTCGCCGCGCACGGCCAGCAGGTCGCCGATGTCCACGAGCGCCTTGTACTCCGCGAGCGACTCCTCGCCCACGTCGGCCAGGCTCAGCATCACCTGGATCTCGGAGCCGTCGCCCTCCCGCAGGCGGGCGAAGCAGAGCTTGCCGGTGTTGCGCTGGAAGATGACGCGGCCCGTGATCGCCACCCGCTCGCCGGTGTGCGTGTCGGGCTCGAGGTCCTGCCCGTCGTACTGCTCGCGCAGCTGTCGGATGGTGTGGGTGCGCTCGACCACCGTCGGGTACGCCGGCCGGCCGGAGTCGAGCAGGCGCTGGCGCTTCTCGCGCCGGACGCGGACTTGCTCGGGAACGTCGTCGACCTGCTCGGGCATGCGGCACAGGCTACTGAGGGCGCTAGCCTCCACCGACATGAAGGCCGTGGTCTGTGAGCAAGGTGACCTGTCCGTCCGCGAGGTCGAGGACCCGCGCCCCGGCCCGGGGCAGGTGCTGCTCGAGGTGGTCAGGTGCGGCATCTGCGGCTCCGACCTGCATGCCCGGCACCACGCCGACGACGTCGCCGACGCGGCGGCGGCGATCGGCTTCCCCGACATCATGCGTCGCGACCAGGCCGTGGTGATGGGCCACGAGTTCAGCGGGCGGGTGCTGGAGTACGGCCCGGACACCAAGCGCGCCTGGCCGACCGGCGCACCCGTGGTGGCGTTGCCGATGCTGCGCCGGGGCACCGAGGTGCAGATGACCGGGCTCTCGGCCAAGGCCGCCGGGGGGTACGCCGAGCGGGTGCTCGCCCAGGAGCTGTTCACCTGGCCGGTCGGCAACGGGTACTCCCCTGAGCTGGCCGCGCTGACCGAGCCGATGGCGGTCGCCTGGCACGCGGTCCGCAAGTCGGGGATCGGCAAGCGCGAGACCGCGCTGGTCGTGGGCTGCGGCCCGATCGGTCTCGCCGTGATCCTGATGCTCAAGGCCCGGGGCGTGCGGCACGTCGTGGCCAGCGACTACTCCGCCGCTCGACGCAGGCTGGCCGTGCGCTGCGGCGCGGACCTCGTCGTGGACCCGGGCGCCGAGTCGCCCTGGACGTCGTTCGAGGACAGCCGCTACTTCACCTCGGCGCCGCCCCTGCTCGACCTCGCGTTCGGGAGCATCGAGCAGCTCCAGAAGGTGCCGTTCCTGCCCTGGTCCAAGGTGCTGCGCGCCGCGGAGGCGGCCGGGAAGACCCCGCGCGGGCCGGTCGTCTTCGAGTGCGTCGGCGTCCCCGGGATCATCGACCACGTCATCAACAACGCCCCGCTGTACTCCCGCGTCGTCGTGGTCGGTGTCTGCATGGAACCCGACCGGATCTCACCCGCCATGGCGATCAACAAGGAGATCGCGCTGCAGTTCGTCTTCGCCTACGACCCCGGCGAGTTCCACGACACCCTCCAGATGCTCACCTCCGGCAAGGTCGACCCGTCGCCGCTGCACACCGGCACCGTCGGCCTCGACGCCGTACCCCAGGCCTTCGACGACCTCGCCTCCGCCGAGCAGCACGCCAAGATCCTGATCGCCCCGAACGGATAGTCCGAGGGCGACCGCGAAATTCAGCTGTTCCGCGCGTGCACCATCTCGAGGCCGCGGAGGGTGAGCCAGGGCTGGTGGTCGGTGATCGTGCGGCACTCGGAGACCACGACGGGAGCGAGGCCGCCGGTGGCGATGACGTGGACCGCGTGGAGGGGCACGTCGAGCTCCTCGACCATCCGCTCGACGATGCCGTCGACCTGGCTGGCGAAGCCGAAGACCATGCCGGACTGCAGGGCCTCGACGGTGTTCTTCGCGATCACGGTGCGGGGGCGCAGGAGCTCGACCTTGCGCAGCTGTGCGCCGCGCCGGCCGAGGGCCTCGAGCGAGATGTCGATGCCGGGGGCGATCGCACCGCCGACGTACTCCCCGCGGGGGCTGACCACGTCGAAGGTGGTCGCGGTGCCGAAGTCGACGACGATCGCCGGGCCGTCGTAGAGCGTGGCGGCCGCGAGCGCGTTGACGATCCGGTCGGCGCCCACCTCGCGCGGGTTGTCCATCAGCACGGGGACGCCCGTGCGCACGCCGGGCTCGACGACGACGTTGCGCATCGTCCCGAAGTGGCGCACGAGCATGTCGCGCCACTCGTGCAGCACCGACGGCACCGTCGAGCACAGCGCGACGCCCTCGACCTGGTGACCGACCAGGCTCTCGCGCAGCAGCCCGCGGACGAGCACGCCCCACTCGTCGGCGGTACGGCGCTCATCGGTGGCCACCCGCCAGTGGTCGAGCACCTCGCCGTCGTCGAGGACGCCGAGCGTGGTGTGCGAGTTTCCGATGTCGGCACAGAGGAGGGTGGTCACGCCACGACGTCTCCGCGCAGGAGGCCGGTGGCCCTTCGAGACGCCTCGTTCCTCGGCTCCTCAGGGACCGGAGAGGGCACCGCGGCGGGGTCCCCGCCGACGTCGAGCACGCGGTTGTCAGCGTCGACGAAGACGACGTGCGGCACGAGCTCACGTGCCTCGGCGGTCTCCATCTGCCCGTAGGCGATCAGGATGACGACGTCGCCGGTGTGCACGAGCCGGGCCGCGGCGCCGTTGATGCCCAGGACACCGCTGCCCCGCTGGCCCGCGATCGTGTAGGTCTCGAGGCGGGCGCCGTTGGTGACGTCGACGATGTGCACGAGCTCGCCGGGCAGGATGTCGGCGGCGTCGAGCAGGTCCTCGTCCACGGTGACCGAGCCGACGTAGTGCAGGTCGGCCTGCGTGACCGTGGCGCGGTGGATCTTGCTCGTCATCATCGTGCGGAGCATGGGGACCTCCAGGAGTCCGGTGGGTCTCAGCCCAGGTCGAGGGCGAGGTTGTCGATCAGCCGGGTGCTGCCGACACGGGCGGCGACGAGCAGGCGCGCCGCCCCGGCCTCCGGTGCGGGGCCGAGGTCGGGGGCGGTGAGCTCGAGGTAGTCGAGCTCGACCCCGGTGGCTGCATCGAGCTCGGACCGGGCGGCGGCCAGGGCGGCCTCCGCCGCCGAGCCCGGCCCGGTCGCGGGCGGCGAACAGCGCGCGCGACAGCGCCAGGGCGCGCCCGTGCTGCTCGGCGTCGAGGAAGCGGTTGCGGCTGGAGAGGGCCAGGCCGTCGGGCTCGCGCACCGTCTCGGCGCCGACGACGTCGACTCCCATGCAGAGGTCGGCGACCATCCGCCGCACCAGCGCGAGCTGCTGGTAGTCCTTCTCACCGAAGACGGCCACGTCGGGCCGGACCAGGCCGAGCAGCTTGGCCACGACGGTCAGCACCCCGGCGAAGTGGGTCGGGCGCGAGCGGCCCTCCAGCACCAGCGCCAGCGGGCCGGGGGCGATCGTCACCAGCGGGTCACCGCCGGGGTACACCTCGTCGGGGGCCGGCGCGAAGACCACGTCGACGCCCTGCTCCGCGCACACCTCGAGATCGGCGTCCAGGGTGCGCGGGTAGCGGTCGAGGTCCTCCCCCGGGGCGAACTGCAGCGGGTTGACGAAGATCGAGGCCACCACGGGGGCGTCGGGACCGACCTCCTGGCGGGCGCGCTGCATGAGCGCGGCGTGGCCGGTGTGGAGGGCCCCCATCGTCGGCACGAGCGCGACCCGCCCTTCGAGACGCGCCGCTCGGTCCTCACGGCGCTCCTCAGGAACCCGACGGGGACCCCCCAGGGCGAGCTGCAGCTCCCCGCGCGTGCTCGCGAGGACGGGCTTGTCGCTCATCTCCAGGAGCTGCGCGTACGGCGGGCGGGGTCGCTCTCGCCGACCCGCTCGAGAGCCTCGTCGAGCAGCGCGACGATGCGGTTCGCGCGGATCGGCAGCAGCCGGCCGTCGAGCACCGCCCGGTCGGCGGTGGCCTTCGCCATCGCGACGTACGACGGGACGGTGCCGGGGGCGTTCTCCGCGATGTCGTGGAGGTGCGCCCGCACGGTGTTCACGTCGCCGCGCACGATCGGGCCGGTCAGCGCCGCGTCGCCCTGGTCGAGGGCGTTGTCGAGCGCCGCGGTGAGGAGCGGGCGCAGCGTGGCGGCGGGGTCCTCCGCGCCGGAGGCGGCGAGCAGCTCCATGGCCTGGCTGACCAGGGTGACGAGGTGGTTGGCGCCGTGGGCGAGACCCGCGTGGTAGAGGGTGCGCTTGTCCTCGGGAACCCACATCGGCACGCCGCCGAGGTCGGCGACCAGGCTCTCGACGTACTCCCGCTCGGCCGGCCCGGCGGTGATCCCGAAGACGCAGCCGCGCAGGCGCTCGAGGTCGCGGTCGGTGCCGGTGAACGTCATCGCCGGGTGCATCGCGACCGGGCGGGCGCCGACGTCGGTGGCCGTCTGCAGCACGGCCAGTCCGTGGCGCCCCGAGGTGTGGCAGACCACCTGGCCGGAGCGGATCGCGCCGGCACCCACGAGCTGGGTGATGACGTTCTCGAGCATGTCGTCGGGCACGGTCAGGAGCAGCAGGTCACAGGCACGGGCCACGGCTGTCGGCTTGGCGTTCGGCACGCCGGGCAGCAGCGCGTCGATCCGCGCACGCGTCGCCGCGGACTCACCCGCGGCCGCCACGACCTCATGACCCGCAGCACGCAGTGCTGCGGACACCACGGCGCCGACACGACCAGCGCCGACAACCCCGATTCGGGCCATCTGACATCCCTTTCGTTCCAGTCCCTCGCGGGTACCGGACTACTCACCGACATCGAGCACAACGAGGCTACGCCGCGGACGTTCCGTCCGTGAACCGATCGGGCCTGTCTGGTCGGTCACACCATGGCGTTTGCATATGCTCGCGGCCATGGAGACCCCCGGCTCCGACCCCCTCTTCTCGGTGATCACCGCCGTCTACGGCGTGGAGCGGTTCCTCCCTGCCTTCATCGCAGGCGATCGAGCAGCAGGACTTCGACCTCGACCGGGTCGAGGTGATCGCGGTCGACGACGGCTCCACCGACGGCTCGCTCGCCCTGCTGGAGGAGTGGGCGCAGCGACGTCCGGGCCTGGTCCGGGTCGTCTCCCAGGCCAACGCCGGTCAGGGCGCCGCCCGCAACCACGGCATCGAGCTCGCCCGGGGCGCCTGGGTGACCTTCCCCGACCCCGACGACGTGCTGGACCCCAACTACTTCTCCGTGGTGGCCGGGTTCCTCGACGAGCACCCCGCCGCCGACATGGTGGCCGCCAACCGCTGGCTCTGGTTCGACGAGGACGGCCGCCTGGTCAACAGCCACCCGCTCGAGACCTTCTTCCGCTACGACCGGCTCGTCGACCTCGAGGACTCCGACGGGCGGTTCCACGGCAGTGCGCCGGCGGCGTTCTTCCGGCTCGACCGGATCCGCGAGCACGGCATCCGCTACGACGACCGCATCCGGCCCAACTTCGAGGACGGCCACTTCTGCTCGCGCTACCTGCTGCGGCAGCGAGCGGCCCCAGGTCGGTTTCCTGCAGTCGACCCGCTACCACTACCGCAAGCGCGGCGACCAGACCTCCTCGCTCGGCTCGAGCATGAGCCACCCCGGCCGCTACACCGACGTCTTCACCTACGGCTACCTCGCCATCCTCGAGGAGGCCAGCGGCTGCGGGGCGAGGTGCCGCAGTGGCTCAAGCACTTCCTCTGCTACGAGATGGCCGGCTACTTCGGCGCGGCGCACAACAACTCCGTCGCGGTGCTGACCGAGGGACCCCTGGTCGAGGAGCTGCACCGGCACGTCGCAGAGGTGCTCTCCAAGGTCGAGCCCGAGCGTCACCCTGACCCACCACGAGTTCCGGGTGGCCGGCCACGCGCGCCTGGTCACGATGCACGGCTACCGCGACGAGCCCTGGCGCGACCGCGCGGTCTTCCTCGACAAGCTCGACCCCGAGCAGCACCTCGTCCGGGCCCGCTACCGCTACACCGGCGAGGCGCCCGTGGAGGAGATCAGCAACGGCGACGCCCCGAGCCGACCGCGGCACGCGAAGACGCGCGACCTGAGCTACTTCGGCCGCGTGCTCATGCGCGAACGGATCCTCTGGCTGCGCTACCGCCCCGACCTCCGCATCCGCCTCGACGGACACTGGGCGAAGCTCGTCTTCGACCAGCCCGAGCCATCCCTGCCGACGAAGACCACGCCGACGATGGTGCGCCGCTACATGGTCGAGAAGCGCCGCGCCGGCGTACAACCCGATGCGCTACCTGCCCAAGACGACGCAGGACAAGGTGCTGCGCCGCATCGTCCACTCACCGCCGGTGCGCAAGAAGTACGCCCGCAGCTGGGTGCTGATGGACCGCATCCACAACGCCGGCGACAGCGGCGAGATCCTGTTCAAGCACATCCGCGAGAACCACCCGTCGATCAACGCCTGGTTCGTGCTCGAGAAGGGGACCGCCGACTTCGAGCGTCTGCGCAAGGAGGGGTACGGCGACCGGCTCGTGGCCCACGGGTCGCGCCAGTGGCTCAACCTGATGGCCAACTGCGAGCACCTGCTGGCCTCGCACGCCGACGCGCCCGTGATCAACCCGCCGCGGATCCAGGAGTTCACCGAGCCGCAGTGGCGCTTCACCTTCCTCCAGCACGGCGTCATCAAGGACGACCTGTCGCGCTGGCTCAACTACAAGAAGATCGACCTGTTCGTCACCAGCACCGTCGCCGGAGCACGCCTCGATCGCCGGCGACCACACCGGCTACCCGTTCACCACCAAGGAGACCGTCCTCACCGGCCTGCCCCGCTTCGACCGGCTGCAGCAGGTCGGTCAGCGCTTCCCCGTCGACCAGCCGCGACCTGGTGCTGCTGACCCCGACCTGGCGCCAGTGGCTGGTGGAGGCCCTCGAGCGCGGGCTCGCAGGAGCGCAACCTCGGGTCCACCGCGTTGGACTCGCGAATTCGTCCAGGAGTGGGTCGGCCTGCTGCGCGACCCCGACCTCGCCAGCGGCCTGCGAGCAGGCCGGGGTGCGCCTGGCCTTCCTGCCGCACCCCAACCTGGAGAAGCTGCTGCCCTCGCTCGACCTCCCCCCGCACGTGCTGAGCCTCACCTACGACGGCAACGACGTGCAGGAGCTGTTCGCGCGAGCCCGGGTGATGGTCACCGACTACTCGTCGATCGCCTTCAACGCCGCCTACCTCGAGCGTCCGGTCGTGTACTTCCAGTTCGACGCCGAGCGGCGTGCTGATGGGCGCCCACGTCGGCCAGCGCGGCTACTTCGAGTACGAGCGCGACGGCTTCGGACCGGTCGTCGAGGAGCGGACCGGCGCCGTGAAGGCGATCAGCGAGGCGCTCGCCCATGGCGGCGCCCCGCTGCCCGAGTACCTCGAGCGCATCGAGTCGACCTTCCCGCACCGCGACGGCGGCTGCTCCGAGCGCGTCGTGCAGGCCGTGCTGGCCTCCACGCGTCGCGACCGTGGGACCGAGCAGGTCCCCGACCCCGGTGGCCGAGGCCCCACGGTGAGCCGGTCCGTCGCGGTCATGGGCAGCTGCGTGACCCGCGACAACTTCAACTCGACCTTCAACCCCGGCTACAAGAAGTGGTTCCAGGTCGTGCTCAGCGCCAACCAGACCTCGCTGATCTCGTTGATGTCGCCGCCGATCGACGCGGAGTGGCAGCCGTTGCGCAAGATGAGCGACTACGACTCTGGAACATCGGCGACGACCTGTCCCGGCAGTTCCTGGTCGACGTCGCCGAGAAGCAACCCGAGATCCTGATCCTCGACTGGTTCGGCGACGTGCACTTCGGCGTGGCCCGGCTCCCCGACGGGCGCTACTTCACCGACAACCGCTGGAAGATCCAGCACACCGACTACTACCGCGACCGTCGCGACGCGGGCGAGCTGACCAGCTCGACCACCTCACGGACGCCGACGCCTACTTCGAGCTCTGGGCCGAGGCGCTGGAGCGCTTCGCCGAGCAGGTCAAGACGATCTGCCCGGACACCCGCATCGTCGTGCATCGCGGCTGGAACACCGACCGGGTGCTGGTGCCGGGCCGGGCTCGGGCCATCCCGCTGCGCAAGCACATCAGCGTCTCCCCGATCGACGTCGCCGTTACAACGCGTTCTGGGCCCGGCTCGACGACCACGCCGTCGCGACGTACGGCTGGGACAGATCGACCTGCGCGACCTGGAGGCGCCGACCTTCGCCGACGCACCCCTGGGGCCCGTTCTTCGTCCACTACACGCCCGACTACTACCACCGGTTCCTCGCCGAGCTGCTCAAGCTGTCGCTGCGCGATCGTCTCGACGAGGACACCTTCGAGCAGATCGCACGCATCGAGTCGTCGGCGGCCGAGCCGGACCACCGCCGGCTCGAGGTGGAGCTGGCGGCGAACCGGACCCAGTCCCGGCAGCTCGAGGAGGCTCGCGGGCGGGTGGAGGAGCTCGAGACGCTCGGGCTCGCGCGTGGCCTGAAGTTCGCGGTCGGGCAGCGGCTGCGCACGCGAACCGGTAGGAAGTCCTCGTGACGTCCCCCAACGTGGCCGTGGTGCTGGCCGGCGGCGTCGGCGCACGCGTGGGCCTCGACATCCCCAAGCAGCTGCTCAAGATCGCCGGCCACACGATCCTCGAGCACACCCTCAAGGCCCTCGACGCCCATCCCGACGTCGACGAGATCGTGGTGATGATGGCGGCGGCCACCTCGACGCGGTCCGGGCGATCGTGCGCAGCGGAGGCTACGACAAGGTCGCACACATCCTCGAGGGCGCCGAGACCCGCAACGGCACCACCAGCAGGGCGCTCGAGGTGGTCGGCCCCGACGACGCCAAGGTGCTCTTCCACGACGCCGTCCGACCGCTGGTCAGCGGGAGGATCATCAAGGACTGCTTCGCAGCGCTCGACAGCTACGACGCCGTCGACGTCGCGATCCCCTCGGCCGACACGATCATCGAGGTCGACGCCGACAACGTCATCCACGACATCCCGCCACGCGCCAGCCTGCGGCGCGGGCAGACCCCGCAGGCCTTCCGTGCCGGCACCATCCGGGCGGCGTACGAGCGCGCCGGGGTCGACCCCGACTTCACCGCCACCGACGACTGCAGCGTGGTCCTGCGCTACCTGCCCGAGACCCCGATCTGGGTGGTCACGGGCGAGGAGCGCAACATGAAGGTGACCGAGCCGATCGACGTCTACATCGCCGACAAGCTCTTCCAGCTCGCCTCGGACCAGCTCGCCCCCGAGCGCTCGCCCGAGGAGTACCAGGCGGCGCTGGAGGGCCGCACGGTCGTGGTCTTCGGCGGCAGCTACGGCATCGGCGCCGACATCGCCGGGCTGGCGGAGGGGTACGGCGCGAAGGTCTTCAGCTTCAGCCGCTCGACCACCCGCACGCACGTCGAGCGGCGCGACGACGTCCGGGCCGCCGCGGAGCAGGTGGTCGCCGCCACCGGGCAGATCGACTTCGTCGTCAACTGCGCCGCGGTGCTGCCGCGCGGCGAGCTCGTGGAGACCTCCGAGGAGACCGTCTACACGACGATGGAGGTCAACTACCTGGCCCCGGTGGTGATCGCCCAGGAGTTCTTCGCGCACCTGCAGGCCACCGGCGGCAGCATGCTCAACTTCACCTCGAGCTCCTACACCCGCGGTCGCCGCGGCTACAGCCTGTACTCCTCGACGAAGGCGGCCGTGGTCAACCTGACCCAGGCCCTGGCCGACGAGTGGTCCGACGGCGGGCGTGCGGATCAACGTGATCAACCCCGAGCGCACCGGCACACCGATGCGCACCCGCGCGTTCGGTCAGGAGCCGCCAGGCACGCTGCTCGACTCCGCCGAGGTCGCCCGCCGCTCGCTCGACGTGCTGATCAGCAGCGAGACCGGCATGGTCATCGACATCCGCAAGGACGACCCGCTCTGATGCGTACGCGCCTCAAGGCTGCCCTCCGACAGGCCGGCGGGCGCCCCCTGGCGACGTACCGCCGCCGTCGGCAGCAGCCGACGCTCAGCGTCGTGGTGCCGGTCTACAACGTCGCCGAGTACCTCCCCGCCGCCCTCGACAGCGCCCTCTCGCAGACGCTGAAGGACCTCGAGGTGATCGTCGTCGACGACGGATCGACCGACGACTCACCGAGCATCCTGCGCGAGTACGCCGCACGCGACTACCGCGCTCCGGGTGCTCCGCCAGGACAACGCCGGGCAGGGCGTCGGCCCGCAACCTCGGGGTCACCGACGCGCGCGGCGAGTTCCTGACCTTCCTCGACTCCGACGACGTGGTGCCGCTCGACGCCTACGAGGCGATGGTCGAGGGCCTGCGCGCGAGCGGCTCGGACTTCTCGGTCGGCAACCTGCGCCGGCTGCGCCACGGCGAGCTGCAGCGGATCATCTGGTCGCGCACCGTGCACCGGCAGGACCGGCTCGGCACCACGCTGGAGGAGTTCCCCGCGGCGCTGCAGGACATCATCGCCTGCAACCGGATGTTCCGGACCGCGTTCTGGCGCGAGCAGGTCGGCGGGTTCGAGGGCGGGATCGCCTACGAGGACCACGTGCCGATGCTGACGGCGTACGTCCGGGCGAGGCGTTTCGACGTGCTCCAGAAGGTCACCTACCACTGGCGCATCCGCGAGGACCTCACCTCCACCGGACAGCAGAAGGCCCGCCTGCGGCAACCTGCGCGACCGGGTCGCGGTGATGGAGCAGGCGCACCGGTTGCTCAGCGCCGAGGCGCGCCTGCCGTCCACGACGCGTGGGTCGGACGCGCGCTGGAGGTCGACTTCCCGCCGTTCCTGCCCTTCGCCCTGACCGGCGACGACGCCTACCGCTGCGCTGCTCGCCGAGACGTACCGGACCTTCCTCGACCGCGTCACCCCGGCGTCGCTGGACCACGTGCGCGTCGCCATGCGCGTCCGCGCGCACCTCGCCGGGCAGGAGCGCTGGAGCGACCTGCGCCGCGCGGACGACTGGTTCCGCTCGGTGCAGAACATGCCGCCCACCGCGGTGCGCGACGGCCGCCTCGTCGCCGACTTCCCCGCGAGCTGCGGATGGGCCGACGCGCTGCCTCGCGGACGAGCAGGTGATGGCGCGGCTGGAGTCGCACTTCGAGGGGGCCGTCGAGCACCTCGAGTGGACGCCGTCGACGCTGCGCGTCACCGGATGGGCGTGGTCCCGCGGTCTCGACATGGCCGAACCGGCCGTGTCGGCCCGCCTCGTCGACGGCCAGGAGTCGATCCCCGTCGAGGTCCGGTCGGTCCGACTCCCCGAGGCCGACGAGTGGTCCCCGCTGTCGTTCTCCTCACCCGCCGGCGGCGGCTTCGTGGCCACCCTCGACCTGGACGCTCTCCGCGGCCTGGGCTCACGCGCCTGGGCCCTCATGGTCCGGGTCGAGCAGGACGGCCTCGTCGCCGAGGGCGAGGTGCACCACCGGGTGGCGCGGTCGGCGGCGGTGGCCGAGAGCGGCAGCGAGGGCGCCCGAGTGCGCTGGGACGCCGGCCGGGGCCTGGTCGTCGAGCTGGACGCGTCCCTGCGTCCGACCGGCGCGGAGGCCGGATTGAGCCACGCCCGGCTCTCGGGGACCTCGCTCGAGCTCGCCCTCGACGGTGCCGGGCCCGACGTGGCGCTCGCCTCGGGTGCCGTCCGGCTGGAGGCCCGCACCCGTGACGACCTCCTCGTCGTGGACCTCGCCGCCGACGGCGCGGTGGCGCCCAGCGGCGTCTACGCCCTGACCTCCGGCGTCTCGCCGGCTCGCCTGGCTCGATCGCTCGCCGGCGTCGCGCCCGTGCGACTGACCGGCCCCGACGTCCACGTGCGCGTCGGGCAGCGGCCGGACGGACGCGCGGTCGTCGTGCTCGAACCGCCACTGCGCGACGACGAGCGTGGCCCGGTCAACCAGCAGCGGCAGCGTGAGCGCTACCGCGGCCTGCGTTGCCAGGTCGGTGACGCCACCCTGCTCGGCGGAGGGGCCGATGCCCGTGCGATCGCGAACGTGGCCGGCACCGCCGGGGACGTGCTGTGGGAAGTGGGTGATCGGTCCGAGCAGCCGCCTGCGAACGCCGAGGGTGTGCTGCGCAGCAGTCGCGAGTGGTACGACGCGCTCGCCTCCTCCCGACTCCTGGTCCGCGACGACGACCTCGGCCCGTGGGTGGTCCGGCGCGAGGGCCAGCGGTCACTACGCGTCTTCGGCGAGCACCCGTGGGGCCCCCTCGGGGTGCACGCCTGGCGCCGGGCAGGGATGATCGAGCACCTCGTCGCTCGCGAGGTCGGCCACCGGCACCGCGAGTGGGACGTGCTCCTCGCTCCGGACGACGAGTCGGCGACCTACCTCCGCGACGCCTTCCAGTGGGCTGGCGAGGTCCTCGTCGCCGGCAGCCCCCGCACCGACCGGTTGGTCACCGCCGACCGCGACGCCGTACGCCGCGAGCTCGTGGAGTCGCTCGGCCTGCCCTCCGACACCACGCTGGTGCTGCACGCGCCCGCGGCCCGCGACTCGCGCGACGTGGCGACCGCCGCCGGGCGCACCGACCTCGACGTGGCCGCCCTGGCTCGTCAGCTGGGACCCGCCTTCACGGTGCTGCGGCGCACCGACCCGGCGGACCGGAGGCGGGCGCCCGACCTCACCGGTGTCGTCGACGTCTCGCGCCACGACCTGGTCGAGCTGCTGGTGGCCGTCGACGTGGCCGTCCTCGACTACTCACCGGCACGTTTCGACTGGTTCCTGACCGGCCGCCCGGCGGTGTTCCACGTGCCCGACCTCGACTCGTGGACGGCCTCGCGCGTCACCGCACAGCCGTGGGAGGAGACCGCGCCCGGTCCCCGCGTGCGCACCGCCGACGCCGTCGCCGGCTGCCTGCGCGACACCGCGCGGCTGCGCGAGACCTGGGGCGACGAGGTGGCCGCCTTCAACGCGCGCTTCAACACGCACAACGACGGCCACGCGGCCGAGCGGGTGCTGCGCGCCCTCTCCTGACCCGGGTCGTGTGCTGAGTCGGGTGCTAGGACCCTCGTTTGAGCACACGACTGCGCCAGGAGCGGCGCTCGGGTCCCTCGTCCTGTCCCTCCGCCAGCCCCTCCTCGCGTCCGCGGCGGCGCTCGACCTTGGCGTGCGCGGTCGCGGCGTCCACGGCGATCGCCTGCGACCGGTGGTAGAGGTCGGCGTAGCGCGCGGCCAGGTCGTCGATGGCCTGCTCGCTCACGGCGTCGTGCCCGGAGGCATCCGCCAGCGCACCCAGCCGGGCGTGGAGGTCGTCGGCGATCGCGACCAGCTCGGCGGGAAGGTCCAGCCCCTCCCAGGTGCCCTGGTGGCGGTTGAGACCCGGCTCGACGAAGGCGTCCACCTCGGCGTGCGGCTCCCCGGTCAGCGGGTGGTCGAGGCGCAGGCCGAGGTCGTCGTGCAGCCCGCGCATCACCGAGCGCCAGTCGGTGCGCAGGTCGTCATAGCGCACGAAGGCCCGGGACCGCTCGCGGGTACGGCGCTCCAGCACGAGGTTGAGGTTGACCCAGCCCGCGAGATTCATCGTCGCGAAGGCGAACTCGTCCATCCACGGCCGGTTCTCGCCGTAGTGGGTCGCCCGGCTGCGCACCACCTCGGCGGGATGCCGCAGCATCGTCACGAAACCGGTGGTGGCGCCGAGTGCCGCCGCCTCGTCGGCCCACAGCTCCGGCACCCACGCGGCCCGCGGGTCCTTGACGACGACGTCGTCCGAGGCCTCGAGCTGGGTGGCCAGCCAGGCACCCAGCTCACGGCGTACGTCGTCGTCGACCTGCTGGGCCACCAGGTCGGCAGCGACCGGCCTCCCGTCGGTCTGCTCGACGACGGCCCGGTCGAGCAGCCGGCGGTGGAAGCGCACCGGCCAGCGCGACTCGAAGAATCCCTTCGGGTTGGAGTCGTTCGCGTGCAGCACCGGGCGCGGCAGGTGGTGGCCCAGCAGCTGCAGGGCACCGGCCATCGTGCTCGTGCCGCTGCGGCCGGCACCGGTGACCAGCGCCAGCCTCTTGTCGTTCATCGAGCCTCCAGGAGCGGGGCGAAGAACTCTGCCACGACACGGTCGCCGGCCCGGCCGTCGGCGTTGGGCTGGTACGTCGCGTTGAAGTCGGCGATCCGTTGGCGCCAGGCGCGCTCCAGAGCCTGCAGGTCGCGCAGCGAGTCCACCACCTCGCCGGTGGTGCGCAGCAGCGGGCCCGGCGCGGAGTCCTCGAAGGGGAACAGGAATCCCCGCGTCTGCTCGGTGTAGGCCTCGAGGTCGGGCACCAGGAACACCATCGGGCGCCCGGTGAGCGCGAAGTCGAAGCGCATCGAGGAGTAGTCGAGCACGGCGACGTCCGCGGCGAGGAGCAGGTCGTTGACCTCGGGGTAGGCCGTCACGTCGAGGACCTGCGCGCCTCCCCGGGACGGCGCGTGGAAGCGGTGCCCGCGCAGCAGCACCACGTGGTCGGGGCCCAGCTCGCTCGCAACCTGCCCGACGTCGAGGTGCAGCACGGCCTCGGCACTGCGGAAGTTGGTGGCGAGGTCGTCGCGCCAGGTCGGCGCGTACAGCACGACCGTCTGGCCCGCTCCGATGCCGAGCCGGGTCCGGGTCTCCTCCCGGCGACGCTCGTGGCCGCCGTCGACGAGCGAGTCGTCACGCGGGTAGCCCTGGCTGATGATGCGGCCCTCGAAGGCGTAGTTCTCGCGGTAGTAGTGGTCCATCGCGGGGATCGGGGTGAGCAGGTTGTTCCAGGTGCCGGAGGTACGCCGCAACAGCTCGTCGACGTGCGTGCGGGTGAGGTTGCGGGCGTGCCACTGGGACAGGCCCATCAGCTTGGACGGGTAGCCGTGGTAGGTCTGGAGCACCTCCTGGCCCTCACGTCGCACGAACCACGGCTCGAGCTCGACGTTGGTGACCACCCAGGCGGCGCGCGCCAGGGCGTCGTACCAGGCCCGGCTGCGCAGCAGCACCGGCTCGGCGCCCTCGGGCACGGCGACGGAGGAGTCGGCGACGCCCCAGAGCAGTCGCGACGCCCTCGGGGCGCACCCGCTGCAGCGCCGCCTGGATCGCGCCGGTGTGGTCGGTCGCCGCCTGGCCGAGGAAGGCCTGGAAGTAGACGAGCCGGGGGTCGACCACCTCGCTGATCGCGGCGTACCCGCGCTGGAGCAGGCGCTGGCGGTAGGGACCGGCCTCGTCGTCGGTCAGGTCGGGGTGCTTGCGCCCGGTCGGCGCATCGGCCTCGGGCACGAACCTCGCGCGTCGCCGGACTCCCCGGTCGGTCACCTCGACCTCGAGCTCGGCGGTCGCCGCGGCCGGAGGCCGCACCGTGACGACTCCCAGGTCGTGGCGCTGGTGCGCCTCGCCCATCCACCGGGTGACGGCCGGGTCGCGCGACGGCTCGACCTCCAGCGGTCTGCCGCCGGCAGTCACCACGACCTGCGGCTTGTCCTCGTCGAGGCGGGCCACGCCCACCCAGAGCACGACCTGCCCGGCCGCGACCCGGTCCACGCGCACCCTCAGCGGCGACTCGGCCTCGGTCAGCGCCAGCAGGTGGTCGGGCACGTCGGCGGCGAGCTCGGCCCGGATCAGCCCGTCGCGCACCACGGTCGGGAACTGTCCCCGCGTGAAGCGACGGGAGGCGACGTGACCGACGGCGTCGTCGCGTCGGCCCTCGGCCACCAGCCACGCAAGCACCCGGTCCTCGACCGGCACGTCCGCCAGGGCCGCACCCGCCTGGTGCACCAGGCCGGCGACGTGGGCCTGCAACGTGGTCCACTGTGCGTCGTCGCAGCGCTCGGTGGCGTCGAGGAACGGCGGCAGGTCGCGGGCGAGGAGGCCGGCGGCGACCTGGGCATGGTCCTCGGCCGCCTCCAGCATCGCCCGATCGAAGGCCATCCGTACGCGGAGGCCGGGCAACGGGTCGACCTGCGGTTCGAAGGGCCGGGGCCGGACGGGACCGCCGTCGTCGACCACCGGTACGGCGAGCGTCTCGTGCGGCCGGGCGAGCAGCCCCAGCGACGCCGTCTGTCCCGGCGGCTCGCCATCGTCGGCGGTCGCGAGCCAGGCGTCCCGGGCGACGAGCAGCCGCCCCAGCACCGGATTCGTGCCCGCGCCGGCCACCACCTCGGCCGGTCCGCGCTCGGAGCGCCCGGAGCGCGCGGGGCAGCAGCCGCTGCCGGGCGGCAGGAACAGAAGCCGTTCACCCCGGGCGGCCTCGGCGCCCGCGCTGCCGCGCGGCCCCGGGATCGGCACCGGATGCGTCGACCACCCGGACCCGCCAGTCGCCTGACGCTGCGTCGTCGACCGTGGCGCCCAGGACCTCGTCGACGAGCACGACCAGGATCTCCAGCCGCCGCTCGTCCTGGTCGCGGACGGAGTCGATCGACGCCTGCACGTCCGTCTCGCGGCCGCGCGCCTCGACGACCACGCTCACGGCGGGTCGCAGCACCCGGCCCTGGATGCCATCAGCCCCTCGCAGCGCTCGGTCACGCAGCGAGGGGCTCATGGCGTCGCATCATGCCGCACCAGTGCGGCCCTTCGAGCCAGGACTTCGTCCTTCCTCAGGGACCGGAGTGCAGGCCCTTCGTCGGTGACCGGGCATCCGGTCCCTGAGGCGCGAGCTGCAGCGAGCCTCGAAGGGTCAGCTCTTCTTGGCCAGGTCGGCGATCGTCGTCAGGTGGAACTTGTCCGCCGTCTGCTTGGTCACCACGATCGCGTCCTTGTCCTCGGCCTGGGCCTTGTCGAGGGCGATCAGGTTGGCGGGCAGCGCCTTGGTCAGGGCGGCGTACACGTCGTCCGTTGAGGTCGCGGTGGCCGTCTTGTCGAGGTACTGCAGCGTGACGCCGGTGTACTCCGGGAACAGGTCGAGCGAGCCGGCCTTCAGCGCCGGGAAGTACTTCTCGCGGCTGCCGATGTTGAGCTTGCGGTTGACCGTGGCTCCCTGGTCCTCGAGCGCGCCGGCGTAGATCTCGGCCAGGATGACGTTCTCGGGGAAGTTGGCCGAGCCGACCGTGATCGAGGAGCCCTTGGCGCCGGTGCCGCTCGCGTCGAGGCCCTGGTCCTTCAGCCAGCCCTGGGCGACGGCCTTCGGGTCCTGCTTGTCGTTCTGCACCTTGCCCACGAGCTCGGCGAGACCGGTGGAGGTGAGCTTGGCCTGCACGCCGTTGAGGACGGTCTTGACGCCGGCGCTCGCCTTCGCCTTGTTGATGATCGGCACGACGTTCTGTGCCGCGAAGTTGGACTTGGGGTCCTGGAGGACGACGAAGTGGTTGGCCTCGATCGACGGGTCGGTGGTGAACAGGTCAGCGGCCTGGATCTGGCCACGCTTGAGGGCGTTCACGGTCACCGGGCCGCCGGTGTCGGTCACGGTGTACTTGCCGAACTCGACGCCGTAGTTCTTCTTGATGCCGGGGATGCCGTCGGGCCGGGTCTTGAACTCCGGTGGGCCGCCGAAGGTCATCTGCGAGCCGATGGTGCCGCCGCCCGAGCCGCTGCCCGAGCTGGAGCTCGAGCCGCAGGCGCTCAGCCCGAGGGCGAGCGCGGTGGCGATGACGGCGACCGGGGCCGCCGCGAGGATCTTGGACTTCATCGTGGGTTCTCTCCAAATGAGGGGTGGGACAGGGCTATCGGACGGGTCCGACAGGTCAGCGGCCTGCCGAGACGTACTCGCTCTCGAGCTCCTCGGTGACGATGGCGGTGCGCGAGTCGGCTCCCTTCTGTCGACTGCGGGTGCGGCGCCCGGTGATGCCGGGCGAGACGGCGTAACGCTGCGCGAGGGCGAGCAGCAGGTCGGCGACGAGCGCGAGGGCCGCCACGAGCAGGGCGCCGCTGATCATCTGGGGATAGTCCTGCTGCGCCAGCCCGTCGTAGATGAATCTCCCGAGGCCGCCCAGGGTGACGTACGCCGCGATGGTGGCCGTGGCGATCACCTGGAGCGTGGCCGAGCGGAACCCGGAGAAGATCAGCGGCAGCGCGTTGGGCAGCTCGACGCGGTAGAGCACCTGGCGGTCGGTCATGCCCATCCCGAACGCGGCGTCACGCACAGCCGGCTCGACGTTCTGCACCCCCGCGAAGGTGTTGGACAAGATCGGCGGCACGGCCAGCAGCAAGAGCACGATCTCGGTCGGGATCAGGTAGCCGTTGTTGGTGGCGCCGTAGAAGTGCGGCGCGATGATCACCACGAGCAGCACCAGCACGCCGACCGTCGGGAGCGCCCGCAGCGCGTTGGCCGCGCTGACCAGCCAGGTCGCCCTGCCCGTGTGGCCGATCCAGAGCCCGAGCGGCAGCGCCAGGACCAGCCCGATGGCCAGGGCGACCGCGGAGTAGGCGACGTGGGCCACCAGCTGGTCCCAGATGCCGGTGTCGAAGTTGGTGCTCCGCCAGTGGGCCGGGTCGGTGAGCCACTTGAAGACGTCGCCGGTCATCGCGCTCGCACCGCCCGTCGCCACGGGGTCATCGCCCGGCTGGCCAGCTGGACGAGTGCGTCCAGCGCCAGCGCCAGCAGCACGCACAGCAGGATGCCGAGCACGATCGGTGGGAAGTACGGCGTGTCCGTGGAGAGCTTGAAGCCCTCGTCGAAGAGCCGGCCGAGGTTGTCCTGGCCGATCGTGCCGGCGACGGCCACGAGGCTGACGTTGGCCACCACGGCCACCCGCAGCCCCGCGGTGATGACCGGCACCGCGATCGGCAGCTCGACGCGGAAGAACCGGCCCGGCGGCCGGTAGCCCAGCGCCGTCGCGGCCTGCACGGTGTCGGTCGGTACGGCGCCCAGGCCGTCCGCCACGACGCGGACGAGCAGGGCCGCGGAGTAGAAGGTGAGCGCGATCGGGACCTGCCACGGCGTCAGCGGGTCGGAGAAGCCGAACAGTGGCGGGATCAGCACGAACAGCGCGATCGAGGGCACCGTGTAGAGCAGGCCGGTGATCGACATCATCGGCGGGTAGACCCAGGAGTAGCGCCGCGCGACCCATCCCAGGGGCAGCGCGATCACCAGGCCGGCGACCACGGGCAGCACCGAGAGCCAGGTGTGGTCCCAGAACAGGTGCAGCACCTCCGAGCGGTGGTCCAGGAAGTAGCCCCAGAAGTGCAGCGGGGAAGAGCTCGCCGACGAGCTGGCGGCGGGCAGCGGCAGGACCGCGAGCACGTTCACGTCGCGCTCGCCTGCTTCTCGATCAGGTCGAGCACCTCGCGCGCGGTCACGGTGCCGAGGAGGCGACCCTGGGGGTCGACCACCACGCCGCGACCGGACGGCGAGGACAGGCAGGCGTCGAGGGCGGCGCGCAGGGTGCCGCCCTGGGTGGCGAGGGTGCCCCCGCGCAGCAGCAGCTCGTCGGTGATCGTGGCGCGGCCGTCCGCGTCGGACCCGCGGACCCACCCCTGCGGCTGCGCCTGGTCGTCGACGACGAGCACCGGCTCGTCACCGTCGGGCACCGCCGCACCCAGCGTGACGGTCGGCTCGTCGCTCACCGGCAGGTCGGCGGTCTCGGTGAAGCCGAGCGCCCGGTAGCCGCGGTCGCGGCCCACGAAGGCGGCGACGAAGGCGTCCACCGGTCGTGACAGCAGGTCTGCGGGCGACGCGAGCTGGGCCAGCTTGCCGCCGACCCGCAGCACCGCCACCTGGTCGCCGAGCTTGATCGCCTCGTCGATGTCATGGGTGACGAAGACGATCGTCTTGCCCAGCTCGCCCTGGAGGCGCAGGAACTCGTCCTGCAGCTGCTCGCGCACGACCGGGTCGACCGCCGAGAACGGCTCGTCCATCAGCATCACCGGCGGGTCGGCGGCCAGGGCACGAGCGACACCGACGCGTTGCTGCTGTCCGCCGGAGAGCTGCGCCGGGTAGCGCTTGGCGAAGGCCGGGTCGAGACCGACCCGCTCGATCAGCTCCATCGCCCTCGAGCGGGCGGTGCCCTTGTCGGTGCCCAGCAGGTAGGGGACGGTGGCGACGTTGTCGAGGATGGTGCGGTGGGGGAACAGCCCGGCGTGCTGGATCACGTAGCCGATCTGCCGGCGCAGCTCGTGGGCCGGCATGCTCGCGGTGTCGGTGTCGTCCATCCAGATCGTGCCCTGGGTGGGCTCGATCATCCGGTTGATCATCCGCAGCGACGTGGTCTTGCCACAGCCCGACGGACCCACCAGCACCGTGATCTGGCCGGTCGGCGCCTCGAGCACGAGGTCGTCGACGGCGACCGTGCCGTCGGGGTACCGCTTGGTCGCGTGGTCGAAACGAATCATGGGGTGGGCTCCTCGCTGCCGCCATTGTCGACCTTAGAGCACGACTTCAGCCCGGGTCATGACCACGCCGCTGCGCGAGACTCGCGGGTCCGCGAGAGGATGCGGACGTGCGGAGCGTGGACGGCACCGGTCTCTCGGTCGACGACATCGTCGCCGTGGCCCGGCATCGCGAGCCGGTGACCCTCGCGCCGGCCTCGCGCGAGCGGATCGCCGCCTCGCACGCGTTCGCCGAGCAGGTCGCCGAGGAGCAGTGGATCTACGGCCGCTCGACCGGCGTCGGGGCCAACCGCGACCAGATCGTGGTCGAGCCGCAGTCGCAGGCGCTGCAGCTGCTGCGCTCGCACGCGACCAGCTCGGGTGAGCGCCGGTCCGCCGAGCGGGTGCGGGCGATGCTCGTCGTACGCCTCAACCAGCTGGCGGCCGACGGCAACGGCCTCGACCCCCGCGTCGCGGACGCCCTGGCCGAGATGGTCGCCGCGGACGCGCTGCCGCCGGTGCGCGAGGGCGGCAGCGTCGGTACGGCCGACCTGGCGGCCCTGGCGACGACTGCCCTGGTGCTCTGCGGCGAGCGGCCGAGCGATCCGCCGCTGGACCACACGGTGCGGTTCGGCGCCGGCGACGCGCTCGCGTTCATGTCGAGCAACGCGGCCGTGCTCGGCGACGCCGCGCTCGCCGTCGCCGACCTCGACCGGCTCGCGCGCAGCTCCATCGTGGTCGCCGCGATGGCCTTCGCCGCCGTGCACGGCAACGCCGAGGCCTTCCACGAGGCCGTCGAGGTGGCGACGCCGTTCCCGGGTGCCCAGCACGTGTGCCGCACGATGCGCCGGCTGATCGACCCCGACGCCGTACCCGCCCGCATCCAGGACCCGTTCGGCCTGCGCACCTTCCCGCAGGTGCACGGCGCGCTCACCGACCGGCTCGGGTTCGCCGAGCAGGTGGTCACCCAGATGGCCAACGCGCCGTCGGAGAACCCGATCGTCTCGGCCCGGCTGGGCATCGCCCACCATGGCGCCTTCCACGCGGCCTACCTCGTGCAGTCGCTGGACGCGCTGGTGCTCGCGCTCGCCCAGTCGGCGCAGCTGAGCCTGGCCCGGCTGACGATGCTCGCCGAGCCGGCGTACACCGGCCTGCACCCCTTCCTCGGCGACGGCACTCCGGCGGCGTCCGGCGTGATGATCGTGGAGTACAGCGCCGCCTCCGCCCTCGCCGAGCTGCGCGCGCTCGCCACGCCGGCCGGCACCCAGGTGGTCACCCTCTCGCGCGGGGTCGAGGAGGACGCCTCGTTCGCGACGCTGGCGGCGCAGCAGGCGCTCGGTGCGGTCTCGCGCTACCGCGCTGTCCTCGCCGCCGAGCTGGTCGCCGCCCTGCGCTGCCTGCGCATGCAGAGCGCCCGCCCGGCCCCCCTGGCCGCCGCCCTGGCCTGGCTCGACGAGCGCGACGGCGGCGTACCCGACATGCACGACCACGACCTCACCGACGAGCTGGTGATGGCCGAGGCGAGCGTCACCGACCTGGCCGACCACGTCGGGGCAGTCCGACGAACCCCATAGTCAGAGCAGCCCTTGGTCCTTCAGGTAGGCGCGGGCGACGCTGCGGGCGGTCTTCCCGGCGTTGACCTGGGCGGTCATGGTGCGCAGGTCGTCGGTGGTGAGTACGCCGGCCAGCCGGTCCATCGCCGCGCGGGCGCGATCGTGCGAGTGCAGCCAGGCGGAGTTCACGATCGGCAGGACGTTCTCGGCGTAGAGCAGGTGCCGGTCGTCGGCGAGGAGGACGAGGCCGTGCCCCACCTGCCCGTCGGTGGTGGCGACCTGGCCGAGCTGGACCTTGCCCTGCAGCAGCGCCGCCTTGGTGTCGTTGGTGCCCGATCCCAGCGGCTCGACCTTGGACAGCTTCACGCCGTAGACCTTGACGAGGCCGTCGGCGCAGTCGGGGCGCTCGTTGCAGTCGGGACTGGCGGCCAGCGCGACCGGCTGGCCGAGGCGGCCGAGGTCGCTGAGGGTGTGCAGCCCGTGCTGCTCGGCGAAGGCACGCGTGACCGCGAACCCGGACTTGAGCTCGGCCTGCGTGGGGCGCAGGGGGGTGAGGCCGGCGTCGGCGCCGAGCCGGGTGAGCGTGCCCAGCGCGGTGGACCGGTCGGGCGAGGACACCGGCTGGGCGTCGCCCTCCGCCCGGTTCTCCAGCGCCTCGGCGGTCGAGGAGATCGTGTCGGCCGCCACCTGCACCCGCCCCTTCTCCAGGGGGCCGAGATAGAGGTCGCGGGCGCCGATCGGCGTCACGGTCGCGGTGTACCCGGCGCGGTCGAGCAGCGCCCGGTAGAGCTGGCTGACCACGTCGGCCTCGGTGAAGTTCTGGCCCACGATCCGCACGTGCGGACCGGCCGACGTCCGGTCCGGGGTGCCCTGCGAGCACGCGGCCAGCGCCAGCAGGCCGACGAGCAGGAGGAGGAGCAGGGAACGGGCACGCATCGCCCGCGAGACTAGACGCCTAGGCTTCCTTGACCAGCCGCGGGCGCTTGGGGCGAGACGTCGGCTCCCAGCTGGCGAGGGCGTCGTCGGCCTCCGCCTCGCGGACCGCGAGCAGCGTCTCGAGCTCCTGGACCCGGTCCTGGGCCACCGTGAGCGCCTGCTTGCCCGCGACCAGCTCGGTGCGCTGGACGGCCACCCGGCCCTCGAGCTCGCGCCGGCCCAGGTGGGCCTCGGCCAGCCGCTCGGTCATCGCGGTGGTGAACTCCGCGTGCTCCGCGGCGCGCGCGGTGAACAGGGTGCGGTAGGCGGCCGCGGCCGCCGATCGGTCGGCGGCGTTCTCGCGCCGCGACTGGAGCACCTCGGTCCACATCATCCGCAGCGCGGCCCAGGAGAGCAGGATCGCGGCCACGGAGGCGACGCTGAGCCACAGCACCGACTGCGTCGGCAGGGCCAGCACCACCAGGACCGTCGCCGTGACGAGCAGCGACACCGCGAGCGTGACCCGCACGCTGCGTTGGCGCCGACGCCGAGAGCTTCGCCGGGGGGAGGGAGTGCGAGTGGTGCGAGGGGAAGAACTCGCTCGTGCCATGAGCGCAGCCTAGATTTCTAGCCCTTCTCGGGCGGGACGCGACACGCAAGCTCCAGCAGCAGCGCCGCGACGCAGATGCAGGCCCCGCCGAGCGCGGCGACGAGCGATCGCCACTGCGTCTGGTCGGCCGCAGGTGCGTCGACCCCGAGCTGGGCCAGTGCGTAGCCGAGGTACCCACCGGTGATCAGGGCCCCTGCGAGGGCGCAGGCCTTGCCCAGCACCAGCCGGTTGACCGCCTGGTGGTGGGCGAGCGCCGACCGGTCACCGCGTACGACGCGACGGGTCAGGTAGGCCGTCGTACCGACCACCGCCGCGACGAAGAACAGGGCCGCGATGGAGGCGATCGGCACCGACGGCGCCAGGAAGTTCATCCGGATCGACAGCGGCCGCACCGACCACCCGCCGACCAGGCCGACCACGCCGAAGAGCACCAGCGGACCGGGTCCGGTCACCCGGACCGTACCGTCCGGCTCCTCCGGACCCGAGGGGTCCTTCGGTGGCCGCTCCTGCGGGTCGATCCGTCGTCATTCGTGGGTCATCCGTGCGTCATCCGGGGCTCACTCGCGGGTCACTCGTGGAACTCGAGCTCGATGTCCTCACGCAGACGTACGCCGTCGCGGCCGGTCTTCTCGACGAGCTCCGCGACCGGTCCGGCCCCCGGGATCTCGCCGTCGGGCTCGATCTCGAGCCAGGGCACGAGCACGAACGCCCGCTCGTGGGCCCGCGGGTGGGGCAGCTGCAGGTCGTCCTCGTCCGCACGCCGGTCGCCCACGACGATCAGGTCGACGTCGAGGGTGCGCGGGGCGTTGCGCTCCTCGTCGTCCTCGCGCGAGCGCCCGTAGGCCGCCTCGATGGCGTGGGCCCGCTCGAGGAGGGTGCGCGCCGACAGGGTGGTGTCCAGCAGGACCACGGCGTTGAGATAGTCGCGCGAGCCCTCGGGCGCGCCGACCGGATCGGTCTCGTAGACCGGCGAGACCGCCGTGACCCAGACCTCGGGGGTGTCGGCCAGCGAGTCCAGCGCGCCCTGCAGGTTGGTGCGCCGCTCGCCGAGGTTGGACCCGATCGAGATCACCGCTCGACGGATCGGGTGCATCTCGCCGGTGATCGTGTCGGCGTCGATGATGTTCGGGTTAGGGGTCTCGGTCACGTTCGGCTCCGCGAGATGGTCAGGGCGACGTCCTCGAACGGCACCGGTATCGGGGCGTGCGGCTTGTGCACTGTCACCTCCACGTCGAGCACCTGGGGGTGGGCCAGGCAGACGTCGGCGAGGCGCTGGGCGAGCGTCTCGATCAGGTCGACGGGATCATGGGCGACGGCCTGGCTGATCTCCTCGGCGAGGGTTCCGTAGTCCACGGTGTCGCGCAAGTCGTCGCTGCCGGCCGCCGTCGTGGAGTCGAGGCCGAGCGTGACGTCGACCACGAAGTCCTGGCCCTCTCGCCGCTCGTGCTCGAAGACACCGTGGTGCCCACGCACCGTGATCCCGCGCACGACCAAGCGGTCCGTGGCCAGCGTGGGAGGGGGTGCGGGGTGGGTCATGACGCGTCGACACTACCCGCGGCGTCGATCCACCTCGACACCACCTTGACGGCGTCCACGCTCCCCCGGACGGCGTGCACCCGCACGCCCCAGACCTGGTGGACCGCGGCGATCGTGGTGAGCGCCACACCGGCGTCCTCGCGGTCCCAGACCGGCCGCGGGCTGCCGTCCGGTGCGGCCAGCAGGGCGCCGAGGAACGCCTTGCGGCTCGACCCGACGAGCACCGGCACCCCCAGCGTCGACAGCTCGGGCAGTCGGCCGAGGAGGTCCCAGTTGTGGTCGGCGGTCTTGGCGAAGCCGAGCCCGGGGTCGACCACCAGCCGCTCGGGCGCGATGCCGGCCGCGCGGGCGTCGTCGAGCCGCTCCGCCAGCTCGGCGCGGACCTCGCCCAGCACGTCGACGTACGACGCGTGCTGCTGCATCACGTCGGAGTGGCCACGCCAGTGCATCGCGACGTACGCCGCACCGCGCTCGGCCACGACCTTCAGCACGCCCGGGTCGGCGAGGCCCCCGGAGACGTCGTTGACCATCACCGCGCCGGCGTCCAGGGCCGCCTCCGCGACCTCGTGGCGCATCGTGTCGACGGACACCGGGACCCCCTCGCCGGCCAGCGCGCGGATCACCGGCACCACCCGGCCGAGCTCGTCGGCGACCAACGGGCGCGTCGCGCCGGGGCGGGTCGACTCGCCGCCGATGTCGAGGATGTCCGCGCCCTCCTCGCGCAGCGACATGGCGTGCGCCACCGCGTGGTCGGTGGTCTCGTAGCGGCCGCCGTCGGAGAAGGAGTCCGGGGTCACGTTGACCACGCCCATCACCACGGGACGCCCGAGCACGGGCAGACCCACCCGCCAGGCTGCGAGGTCGGTGGGCTCTGCGAAGGCCATGGCTACCGGGCCGCGTTGATGAACGACATCGCCTCGGCCCGCGTCGGGGCCCGGTGCATGATGCCGCGCACCGCCGAGGTGATGGTGCGGGCGCCGGCCTTGCGCACACCGCGCATGGTCATGCAGAGGTGCTCGGCCTCGATCACCACGATCACGCCACGGGGCTCGAGGATCTCCACGAGCGCGTCGGCGACCTGGGTGGTCAGCCGTTCCTGCACCTGCGGCCGCTTGGCGTAGAGGTCGACGAGGCGGGCCAGCTTGGACAGGCCGGTGATCTTGCCGTTCTCGTTGGGGATGTAGCCCACGTGGGCCACGCCGGTGAACGGCACCAGGTGGTGCTCGCACATCGACCAGAGCTCGATGTCGCGCACCAGCACCATCTCGTCGTGGCCGATGTCGAAGACGGTGCTGAGCACGTCGCGCGGCTCCTGGTGCAGGCCGGCGGTCAGCTCGGCGTACGCGCGCGCCACCCGGGCCGGGGTGTCGTGCAGGCCCTCACGGGAGGGGTCCTCGCCGATCGCGATGAGCAGCTCGCGCACGGCAGCCTCGGCGCGGGCGTGGTCGAACGGGGCGATCGCTCCGCCGGCCCGGCCGACGGGGTCGATGCTCACGGTGCTCCGGGAGGGCTCGGTGGGCTCGGCTGGTTGCCGCCGGGCTCGAGGCCTCCGTGCAGGTCACCCCCAGCACCAGGTGGCGTGATCACGACGGCGGACTGCTCCTCGTCGGCGTGGTGGCCGTTGGCGGCCGCGGCCCGCACCTTGGCCGGGATCTCCACGGGCGGGATCGCCGAGGGCGTGCGGGTCGGCGACCCGGTCCAGGCCGGACGAGCGGGACGACGCTGCAGCGCGGTGAAGATGTCGGCGACCTGACCCTTGTCCAGCGTCTCCTTCTCCATCAGCGCGAGCACGAGGGCGTCGAGCACGTCGCGGTTCTGCGCGAGCACGTCGTGCGCCTCCTGCTGGGCCCCGGCGATGAGGTTCTTGATCTCCTCGTCGATGACGCCGGCGACTTCCTCGGAGTAGTTGCGCTGGTGGCCCATGTCGCGACCCAGGAACGGCTCGGCGTTGTTCTCGCCCAGCTTGATGGCGCCGACCTTCTGGCTCATGCCGAACTGGGTGACCATCGCCCGGGCCAGGTGGGTGGCCTTCTCGATGTCGTTGCCGGCACCGGAGGTGACGTCGTGGAAGATCAGCTCCTCGGCGGCCATCCCGCCCATCATGTAGGCGAGCTTGTCGAGCATCTCCGACCGCGTCTGGGAGTACTTGTCCTCGTCAGGCAGCACCATCGTGTAGCCGAGCGCGCGACCTCGCGGCAAGATGGTGACCTTGTGCACCGGGTCGCTGCCGGGCATGGCCGCTGCGACCAGCGCGTGACCGCCCTCGTGGTAGGCGGTGAGCAGCTTCTCCTTCTCGCTCATCAGGCGGGTGCGCTTCTGCGGCCCGGCGATGACCCGGTCGATCGCCTCGTCGAGGGCGTAGTTGTCGACGAGCTTCTTGTTCTCGCGCGCGGTCAGCAGCGCCGCCTCGTTGAGCACGTTGGCCAGGTCGGCACCGGTGAACCCCGGCGTACGACGGGCCACCGAGACCAGGTCGACGTCCGGCGCCATCGGCTTGCCGCGCGCGTGCACGTTGAGGATCTGCTCACGGCCGTTGAGGTCGGGGGCGTCGACGGAGATCTGGCGGTCGAAGCGGCCCGGGCGCAGCAGCGCGGGGTCGAGGATGTCGGGGCGGTTGGTGGCCGCGATCAGGATGACGCCGCCGCGCACGTCGAAGCCGTCCATCTCGACCAGCAGCTGGTTGAGGGTCTGCTCGCGCTCGTCGTGGCCGCCGCCCATGCCCGCGCCGCGGTGGCGGCCCACGGCGTCGATCTCGTCGATGAAGACGATCGCCGGGGCGTTCTCCTTGGCCTGCTCGAACAGGTCGCGCACGCGGCTCGCGCCGACGCCGACGAACATCTCGACGAAGTCGGAGCCGGAGATCGAGTAGAACGGCACGCCCGCCTCGCCCGCGACGGCGCGAGCGAGCAGGGTCTTGCCGGTGCCCGGCTGGCCGTAGAGCAGCACGCCCTTGGGGATCTTGGCGCCGACCGCCTGGAACTTGGCCGGCTCCTGGAGGAACTCCTTGATCTCCCCGAGCTCCTCGATCGCCTCCTCGCACCCGGCGACGTCGGCGAAGGTCGTCTTCGGCATGTCCTTGCTGATCAGCTTGGCCTTGGACTTGGCGAACTGCATCACCCGGCCCCCACCGCCCTGGACCTGGTTCATCAGGAACAGGAACAGCACGACGATGAAGATCAGCGGCAGGATCGTGGCCAGCAGCGAGCCGAGGATGCTCGGCTTCGGGTTCTGGACGTTGTACTGCTCGATCGTGCCGTTGTTGACGCCCTTCTGGACCTCATCGCACGAGCGTGCGCTGCTGTCCGGTGACCCAGGTGGCGATCACCTTGTCGCCGTTGTCCAGGGTGGCCAGGATCTGCTGGTTGCCGCCGTCCTTGAAGATCACCTGCTTGACGCTGCCGTCGTCGATCTTCTTGACCATCGTCGAGGTGTTGATCTCCTTGTAGCCCCCGTTGGGAACGAGGTACTGCAGCGCGAGGAGCACACCGACCACGGCCACGACGATCCACGTGATCGGGCTGCGGAGGATCTTCTTCACAAACGCCATACTCTCAGGTCACTCCACACATGGCGGCGGGGCGGTGCTCCCCCGTCACGAGTAGACGTGGGGCGCCAGGGTGCCGATGTCGCGTAGATTGCGGTACTTCTCGTTGTAGTCCAAGCCGTACCCGACGACGAACTCGTTCGGGATGTCCCAACCGACGTATCGGATGTCGACCTGCATCTGCAGCGCCTCCGGCTTGCGGAGGAGGGTACAGACCTCCACCGAGGCGGCGCTGCGGGACGCCAGGTTCGCGGTCAGCCAGCTCAGCGTGAGGCCGGTGTCGATGATCTCGTCGACGATCAGCACGTGCCGGTTGGTGATGTCGGTGTCGAGGTCCTTGAGGATCCGCACCACGCCGGAGCTCTTGGTGCCCGAGCCGTACGACGAGACGGCCATCCAGTCCATCTCGACGTGGCGGCTGAAGGCCCGCGCGATGTCGGCCATCACCATGACGGCGCCGCGGAGCACGCCGACGATCAGCAGCTCCTGGCCCTCGTAGTCGGCCTCGATCTCCTTGGCCAGCTCGCCCACGCGTTCCTGGATCTGCGCCTCGGTGAACAGGATCTCGACCAGGTCGCCATCGACGTCGGCTGCGTCCATGGTCACAGCGTGTCACACGGAAGCCTTCGGCCCTCGCGCGCGTTGGGGCAGGCATGCTGCTGTCCGTCCTCGACCTCGTGCCCGTGCGCACCGACCAGACCACCGGCGACGCCCTCGCCGCCACCCGCCGACTGGCACGGGTGGCCGACGAGCTCGGCTTCGAGCGGTACTGGCTGGCCGAGCACCACAACATGCCGGCCGTCGCCGCGACGAACCCGCCCGTCCTGATCGCGATGGTCGCCGCCGCCACCTCGCGCATCCGGGTGGGCTCGGGCGGGGTGATGCTGCCCAACCACGCGCCGCTGGTCGTGGCCGAGCAGTTCGCGCTGCTCGAGGCGGCCCACCCGGGCCGGATCGACCTCGGCATCGGCCGCGCCCCCGGATCCGACCCGGTCACCTCCTGGGCCCTGCGGCACGGCGCCGGCGGGGTCAGCGACGAGGCCGTCTCGCAGTTCCCGACGTACGTCGACAACGTGATCTCGATGATGAGCCCGGGCGGGGTGGGCCTCCAGGTGGCCGGCCGGATGCACGCCCTCAACGCGACGCCGCACGCCGTCTCGCCGCCGCCGGTGTGGCTGCTGGGCTCCTCCGACTACTCCGCACGCCTGGCGGCCGCACGCGGGCTGCCCTACGTCTTCGCGCACCACTTCTCGGGGCAGGGCACGGCCGAGGCGCTCGCGCTGTACCGCTCGACCTTCCAGCCCTCGGAGCACCTGGACTCCCCGCGGACCTTCCTGACGGTCAACGCGGTGGTCGCGCCGACCTCGGAGGAGGCGCTACCGGCTCGCGCAGCCCAACCTGCACGCGATGGTGGCCCTGCGGACCGGTCAGCCGCTGCGCCCGCAGCCGCTCGTCGAGGAGGCCGAGGCCGCGCCGCTGGCCCCCGAGCACCAGTCCCTGGCCGACTCGATGCTCACTCGATGGGTCATCGGGTCGCCGGGGGAGGCCGCCGAGCAGCTGCGCACCCTCGCCTCGACGTACGACGTGGACGAGGTGATGCTCCACCCGGTCGCCGGCGCCGAGCAGGGCACCGCCCCCGACCACTCCCCCGCCCGCGAGACCACCCTCCGCCTCCTGGCCGAGGCCATCAGAGCCCGATAGTCGAGGACGGATCCGTGGTCGGGGAGCCTTCCTGACCACGAGAACGTCCTCGACTATCGGGTACGGCGGAACACCAGGATCTCGCCCGAGCGGTGCGCCGTGACGTGGCCGGGGAGCTGGATCTCCTTGCCGGGGGCGAGGTCGATCACCGCCAGCACCTGGGCGCGGGTCAGCTCGGAGGCGAGCGCTCCGGCGTCGAGGCACGCGCGGCGCACGCACCGACTCAGCAGGGCGGGGGCGGCGCCCTCGAGGAGTGAGAGGTCCAGGCCCTCGTCCACCCGGGCGCGGGCATAGGCGGTCGCGGCGAGGTCGTCGATCAGCTCCATGTCCTCGCGCAGCTGCTCGCCCGTCCGCGCCAGGGCGTCGGCGAGGCCGGGGCCGAGCTCGCGCTCGAGCACCGGCAGGACCGCATGCCGCACCCGGGACCGCAGGAACCGCTCGTCCTCGTTGTGCGGGTCCGACCACCACTCGATGCCGTCCGCGCGGCAGGCCGCCTCGGTCTGGGCGCGGGTCAGGTCCAGGAGCGGCCGGGCGAAGAGCACGTCGCCCTCGCGGAACGACCGGCGCATCCCCTGCAGCGAGCGCCCGCCCGACCCCCGGGCGAGCCCGAGCAGCACCGTCTCGGCCTGGTCGTCGCGGGTGTGGCCCACCAGCGCGAGCGTGGCGCCGACGTGCTCGGCCAGCTGGGCGAGGGCGGCGTACCTCGCCTGCCGCGCGCCCGCCTCGATCCCCGCCGGGCCGGGGTCCACGGTCACCCGGACGGTCGCGGTCTCGTCGACGCCGAGCTCCGCCATCTGCGCCACGACGCGGTCGGTGTGCGCCTCGGAGCCGTCCTGTAGCCCGTGGTCGACGACCGCCCCGATCACACGTACGCCGGCCCGGTGCCCCTCGAAGACGCACGCGGCGACGAGGGCCAGCGAGTCGGCGCCGCCCGAGCAGGCCACCAGGACGGCGCCCCGGTCACGCGTGCACCAGGGTCGTACGGCGAGCCGGGTGGCCGCGCGAGCCGGGTCGAGCCCCATGTCGAGCGGACTCAGCCGTGGACGCGCGCGATCCAGAGCGACGGATCGAGGATCTCGGTCTTGGTGGGGAGGTTCTCGGGCCCGGCCCAGACGGCGTTGAAGCCCTCCATGCCGACCTTGTCGACGGCCGCGCGCACGAAGATGGCGCCGTCGCGGTACTGGGCCATCTTCTGGTCCAGCCCCAGCAGCCGGCGGAGCAGCCGGTCGAGGCCGCCCACGCCCTTGCGGCGCTCGGTGAACTTGCGGCGGATCTCGGCGACGGTGGGGATCACCTCGGGGCCGACGCCGTCCATCACGACGTCGGCGTGGCCCTCGAGCAGGCTCATCACGCCGGTGACCCGATCGATGATGGCCTTCTGCTCCGGGCTGCCGAAGATGTCGAGCAGGCTGCCGTCGGTCTGCCCCGAGACGAGCTCGCCGATCTTGGAGACCACGTCGCGGGCGATCTCGCCGGGGTCGGTCTGGACGGTGCTGACGATCTCGTCGAGCTGCGCGCGCAGGTGGTCGGTCATCCACGGCACCGCCGTGAACTGCACCCGGTGGGTCTCCTCGTGGAGGCACACCCAGAGGCGGAAGTCGCTGCGGTCGACGAACAGCTCGCGCTCGACGTGCACCACGTTGGGTGCGACGAGGAGCAGCCGGCCCTGCTCGCCGGGCTCGTCGTGGAACGGGTCGAACTGCCCGAGCACCTTCGAGCCGAGGAAGCCCAGCATCGCGCCCAGCTCGGCGCCGGTGATCCGCGACCCGATCGCCTCGGTCCACGGCCCGGGGGCGTTCTTCCCCGAGGTCAGCTTGTCGACGAGCGGCGCGATGATCGCGGCGAACCCGTCGGCGTTGGCCTGCACCCAGCCGGGCCGGTCGACGACCAGCACCGGAGCGGTGCGCTCGGTGGCCACCAGGCCGGTGTACTCGCGCACCAGCGGCGTCGAGCGCTCGGCGCCGGCCCGCAGCTCCTCGACGGCGTCGACGGCCTCGGACCGGCTCACCTCGGGCCCCTCACCCACCAGGCGGGACCCCACCCGTACGGCGAGGTCCCAGTCGACCATGGGGGGGCGAGGCGCACTCATGGCGACGAACCTACCCCGCACCTGCACGCGCCCAGCGCGCCGGCGATGCGGTCGACCAGCGTCTGGGCCTCGAAGTTCTTCAGCAGCCGCACCCGGTCCGCCACGATCACGAACACCATCCGAGCACCGCTCACGTCGTCAGCGATCCCGGCGAGGCCGTGCACGCCGGTGAGGGTGCCGGTCTTGGCACGAACGCGTCCCTTGGCCTCCTGCGGACCCTGGGCGAAGCGGTAGGTGAGCGAGCCGGTGAACCCCGCCACGGGCAGTCCCGTCATCACCGGGCGCAGCTCCGGGTGCTCCGCAGTCGTGGACAGCCGGACCACCTGCGCCTCCGAGTCGGTGGTCAGCCGGTCGAGGCGCGAGAGTCCGCTGCCGTCGTAGAGCCGGTCCCCGGTGACGTCGACCCCCAGCTTGCGCAAGGTGTCCAGCACGGCGACGGTGGCGGCGGCGAAGGAGCCCTGCTGCTTCTGCGCGAGACCCACGTGACGCGCCAGCACCTCGGCCGCCTGGTTGTCGCTGACCTCGAGGGTCCGCTCCACGATCTCGCCGAGGGGCGGGCTCTCCACCGAGGCGACCTCGGTGGCATCCGGTGTCGCCTTGGCCCGGACGACCGCCGGGCCAACGGCCACGCCGGCCCGGCGCAGCGCAGCGGCGAACACACGACCTGCCTCGGCCGCCGGGTCGGAGACGAACGCCTCACCGCCGGGCACGTGGCCCTCGTCGACCCAGAGTGCGCTGATCGGAGGGACGACGTCGTCGGGGATGTACGACGCCGGCCACGCCGGGTTGACCGCCGGGCCGGAGAACAGGGAGTCGTCGAAGGCCACCCGCACGCGGTGCACCCCCTTGGCTCGCAGCGCCTGCGCCGCCGTGCGCGCGAGGGTGGTCACGTCGGCCCTCGGCGGGTAGCTGGTGCCGGCCGCACGCGGGCTGCTGGCCAGGAACGGGTCACCGCCCCCGACCAGGACGAGCCGGTGGCCGGCCGGCTCGTAGCGGGCGGAGGTACGGAACCGCGCCATCGGGCCGAGCGACTCCAGGGCCGCGGTCGTGGTGAGCAGCTTGGTCGTGCTGGCCGGCGTGATGAGCGGGGAGCCGGCTCGGAAGAGGGGGCGCCCGGACCCCAGCTGGGTGACCAGCACCCCGACGTGGCGCCCGAGCACGCCCTTGCGCCTGACCAGCGCGCCGATCGCCGCCGCGACCTTCGCCGGGTCGGCCGCCACCTCGCGCTCGGGCGAGCTCACCGGGGCGGCCGCCGCCTCGGCCGGGAGCCGCAGGCCCTCGGGCGGAGGTACGGCGGCCGGGTGGGTCACCGGGTTCGGTCCACCGAAGAGCCGGTCGTCGAGGTGGAAGGCGACGATCGCGACGCCGGAGGCCAGGAGCAGGAGCACGACGATCTCCGCGAGCCATCGCACGGGCCAGGGGGCTCGTCGCTCCAACCTGGGTACCTCCTCGTCTCGACGTGCACGCGGCGCTGCTTGTGCGCGAGACTAGTGCGGCACGGGACACTCGCAGCGCAGGACGACCGGAGGCAGAGCAGTGGAGTTCGACGTACTCGTGGAGATCCCGAAGGGTGAGCGCAACAAGTACGAGGTCGACCACGAATCGGGCCGGATCCGGCTGGACCGCACGCTGTTCACCTCGACCGCCTACCCCGCGGACTACGGCTTCATCGAGGAGACCCTCGGCCAGGACGGCGACCCGCTGGACGCGCTCGTGCTGCTGCAGCAGCCGACCTTCCCGGGGTGCCTGATCAAGTGCCGCGCGATCGGGATGTTCCGGATGACCGACGAGGCCGGCGGCGACGACAAGGTGCTGTGCGTGCCTGCCTCCGACCCGCGCCTGGAGCACCTGCGCGACATCAACCACGTCTCCAAGTTCGACCGGCTGGAGATCCAGCACTTCTTCGAGGTCTACAAGGACCTCGAGCCGGGCAAGTCCGTCGACGGCGCCGAGTGGGTCGGCCGCGCCGAGGCGGAGGCCGAGGTCCTCGAGTCCTTCGAGCGCGCCAAGCAGGCCGAGGCCCGACGGGCACGGAGCCGGGCGGCGCCCTAGGGCTTGACGCCGCGGAAGTAGCCGATCGCCCCCGAGCGCTCGAGGGTGACCTCGCGCAGGCCGTCCGCCTCCATCCAGTCGCGGACGTCGGAGCCGGTCGCGCCCGGCCCGAGGAGGCCGGAGAAGCGACCCACCGTGCGCATCGGCAGGTGCCGGAGCCCTGAGTCGGTGAGCACGGCCGAGCCGGTGAGCACCCCGCCCGGGTGCAGCACTCGCACCATCTCGGTGACGGCGGCACGCGGGTCGGGGAAGCAGTGCAGGCCGGTGAACGAGACGACCAGGTCGAACTCGCCGTCGGCGAACGGCAGCTCCCCGACGTCGGCGACCACCGGCTCGACCTGGCCGGCGACCCCGTGCTCGCGCGCCAGGGCCATCGTGCGGTCGAGCATGGCCTGGGAGATGTCAGCCGCGACGTACCGCACCCCCTGCCCGCGGCGAAGTGCCCGGATCGCGACCCCGCCGCCGACCGGCACGTCGAGCACCGAGGAGCCGGCGGGCTGACGCGCGATCTCGCGAGCGGCGTCGTAGAGCCGCTGGAGGTCGCTGCCGACCCCGAGCCGCCACAGGGTGCCGCCCGGGCCGGGATGCTCGACGGTCCAGTCGTAGAAGCGGCCCCAGAGCGGGTCCTCGCCCCAGCCGCCGAGGCCGGGCAGGCGCAGTCGGTCGAGCACCACGTCAGCCGAGGGCTTCCTCGTGGGCGCGGGCATCGCGCAGCATCTCGGCGTCGATCATCTCGGCCGGTACGCCGAAGCCGTCGACGAGGTCCTCGGCGATGGGCCGCAGCTTGCGGCACAGCGAGCCGACCTCAGCCGGTGATGGCCTTGGAACGCTGGCTGGAGAGGCGGCCGTGCTCCATGAACCAGCCGCGGTCGGCCTCGATCGCGGACAGCGCGAACAGGTCGCAGACGAGCCCCAGGGCGACCTTGTTGTCGCTGTCGGCCATCGGCTCCAGCTTGTCGACGAAGGCCTCGAGCACGAGCCGTTCGACGTGGGCGTTGCCCAGCGCGATGACGTGGTCCTGCACCCGGCTGAACACCTCGACGGGATCCATCCCCCTGTCCATCCCTCGCTTGAGCCGACGAGCCACGGCGCCGAGGATGTGCTCCTCGCGCCAGCGGAACATCGCGAGCTGGTACTCCCGGTCGAGGATGCCGGCCTCGGAGTCCCAGGCGTCGTCGCCGCCCGGCAGCACGTCCTTGATCCGCTCGAGCAGCTTGTGCACGGCGGTGCGCTCGACCACCGTGTCGACGGCCAGGCCGGCCACGAACTTGACCATGCCCATCTGGTCGAGGTCGCTGAAGCTCGAGGAGAAGTCGGTCAGCAGGCCCTTGGACACCAGCTGCAGCAGGACGTGGTTGTCGCCCTCGAACGTGGTGAACACGTCGATGTCGGCCCGCATCGAGCCCAGCCGGTTGGAGAGCAGGTAGCCCGCGCCCCCGCACGCCTCACGGCACTCCTGGACGGTGCGGCTGCCGTGCCAGGTGCCCAACGCCTTCGTGCCGGCGGCACGCGACTCCAGGGCCCGCCGCTGGCGTTCGGGCGCCTCGGTCGTCGAGAGCACGTTGTGCAGCTCGTGGAGCAGCACCTCCTGGGCGAAGTGGAGCGCGTACGTGCGAGCCAGCAGCGGCAGCAGCCGACGCTGGTGCATGCCGTAGTCGAGCAGCAGCTCCTCGCGGTCGGTGCCGGGCGAGCCGAACTGACGACGCACGTTCGCGTACTTGATCGCGATGGCCAAGGCCGTCTTGCTGGCGGTGATGCCCGCGCCGCCCACGCATACCCGCCCCTGGATCAGGGTGCCGAGCATGGTGAAGAAGCGCCGGTCGGCGTTCTCGATGGGCGAGCGGTAGCTGCCGTCCTCGTCGACGTCGGCGTAGCGGTTGAGCAGGTTGGTCCGCGGCACGCGGACGTGGTCGAACCAGAGCCGGCCGTTGTCGACGCCGTTGAGCCCGATCTTGGCGCCGTCGTCCTCGGCCCGGACGCCGTCGAGCAGCGCGCCCTTCCGGTCGCGGATCGGCGACACGAACGCGTGCACCCCGTGGCCGGTGCCGTCGATCTCGAGCTGGGCGAAGACCACGGCCACGCTGGCGTGGGCCGCCGCGTTGCCGATGTAGTCCTTGCGGGAGTAGTCGTCGGGCGTGGTGATGACGAACTCCTGCGCCTCCGCGTCGTACGTCGCGACGGTGCCGAGCGCCTGCACGTTGGAGCCGTGACCGGTCTCGGTCATCGCGAAGCAGCCCATCAGGTCGCCCTTGACGAGGTCCGCGAGGTAGGCGTCGTGGTGGTGCTCGGAGCCGAGCTGCAGGATCGCCCCGCCGAAGAGCCCGAACTGCACGCCGACCTTGACCAGGATCGAGAGGTCCCCGAAGCCGAGGGTCTCGAACGCCGCGATCGAGGCCCCGATGTCGCCGCCGCCGCCGTACTTGGTCGGGAAGCCGAGACCGGTCGACCCCATAGCCGCCATCTCCCGGACCAGCTCGAGCACGCGCTCGCGGAACTCCTCGCGCGGCAGCTCGATCGCCTCGTCGAGGACCCCGGCGTAGTCGACGAGGTTCTTCCGCACCATCTGGCGGATCTCGCCGTACCGCCCGTCGAGCAGCGCGGTCAGGGCAGGGACGTCGACCTTCGGAGGCTCGTAGGACATGGGCACACTGTGCCGCACGCGGCAGGCGGTCGTCTCGGCGATGTGCACCCAACCGGCCGGCCGGATAGTCCGAACCACATGGCAACAAGCCGGTCTTCGCGATCGGCGGACGACTCCTCGGCTATCCCGACCTGTTCGATCCGGTCGCGGGAGTGGTGGGTGAGTACGGCGGGAGCGACCATCGTGCGAAGGACCGGCGGCGCAGAGACCGGGAGCGCGAGGACGGCTTCCTCGAGCACGGGCTGACCTACTTCGAGATCGTCACAGCTGAGCTCGCGGATCGCCCAGCCGCCGTCCCTCGAACCGCCAGCCTGGTGGTCGCCACCGGCGTGGTACCGGGCCGCCTGACAGCCTCCGACCCGGAAAGTCCGCTACGGGCGGGCGACGAAGTCCGGGTACTCGTCGTAGATCGAGTTGTAGCGCACGTCGGCGCCGGTGTGGGGGGCCTCGATGAACTGGCCGCCGCCGATGTAGAGGGCCACGTGGTGGATGCCGCTCGGGCTGCCGTTGAAGCTCCAGAAGAGGAGGTCGCCGGGCTTGGCGTCGAGCATCGAGATCGGCGTGCTCTGGGCGAACTGGGCCACCGAGTAGTGCGGCAGGCTCTTCCCGCCGCGGGCCCAGGCCTGCATGGTCAGCCCCGAGCAGTCGAACGACGACGGGCCGGCCGCGGCCCAGCGGTAGGGCTTGCCGATCTGGGCTCGGGCGTAGGCGATCGCGCGCTGCACGGCGACGGTCTGGTTGGGCGCCGGGTTGATGACGGGGATCGGTGAGGACGAGACGGGGGCGGTCGAGTCGCCGCCGGTGGAGTCGTCGGACTCCTGCGAGGTCTTGTGCGAGTTCTTCTGGGCTTCCTTGGCCTGCTTGGCCGCAGCGACCGCCTCGGCGTGCAGCGCGGCCTGGACGGCCTCCTCGTGGGCGCGCTGCTCCTCGGCCTTCTTCGCCGCGGCGATCTGTTCGAGGGCGTCGGCACGCTTCTTGGCCAGGTCGACCGAGATGTTCTCGGCCTTGGACAGGGCCTGCACCAGCTGCTGCTTCTGGGTGGCGATCTGGTTGGCCACCGCGCCGGCGTTGGCCGCGGCCTGGCCGGCGGCGACGGCCAGCTGCTTGGCGTCGGCGGCGAGCGCCTTCTGGTGCTCCTCGGCCTTGGCCGCCTTGGCGGCGTACGCCTTGGCCTTGGCGGAGGCGGTCGTGTAGCGGTCGTAGGCGGCGTGCATCGAGTCGCCCGCGCTCTGCACGACGCCGTAGCGGTTCATCAGACCCTGCGGGCCCTCGTCGCTCATCAGTGCCGTGGCGGCGTTGAGCTGGGTGCCGTTCTGGTAGCTCTCGGTGACCAGCGAGACGATGCCGGCCCGCTCGGCCTCGACGTCGAGGGCGGCCTTCGCCGACGCGGTGCGGGCCCGGTTGGTCGCGGCCTTGGCCTGCTGGAGCTCCCAGCGAGCGCCGTTGTACTTCTCGAAGGCGATCTCGGCGGCCTGCTCGGCGGCCTGCATCCGGGCCTGCGCGGCGTTCAGCTGGGCCTCGATGTCGGCGACGCTCTGCTTCTTCTTCGCCACGTCCTGCTTGGCCTGGTCGACCTGGGACTGGCTGGGCATCGTCGGGGTGCCGGGGTCGGGGGTCGGCGCCGCGTGGGCGCTCGTCGCGAGGCCGATCGGGGTGCCGACGGCGAGGGTCGTCGCAGCGACCAGGACCATCCGGACAGCGGGTCGCACGGAAAACCAAACCCTCTCGATCGACGGTCTCGAGGCCCTCCACTGACGCACGAGACATATAGGACGTTAGGGCTCACGAGTCACACGCGGAACAGGTTTGCGCGAATTACAGACCTGTAATCTGCGTGTCGTCTTGACAACGGGAACGGAGCCGCACCCGTCGAGCGCGCCAAAAGCGCTGCTCAGCCGCCTGACGGGCTGAGCGACTCACGGCGTTCGTCCCGGTCGATCGGGATGTCGCTCGTGGTCGTCGTCGGGTGCGAGTGTCGCCCGTGGGCGTCGAACCTCTGGCCGGTCGCGATGCCGCCGACGTAGAAGGCGACGAAGGCGATCAGCGCACCGGCGATGTCGTCGGCGATGTAGTGCCAGCCGAAGTACGTCGTCGAGAGCGTCGTCACGCCCATGTAGACCCACAGCGTGATCCTGAGGGCTCGGTGGCGCAGCGTGTACTGGCCGATCAGCGCCATGGTCAACGTGATCGCGACGTGCAGCGACGCGAATCCCGCCACCGATTGCACGCCGGTCGTGTTCATCGGATCGTGCATGACGTTGTAGCGGCCCCACCACAACGAGTTGACCAGCGAGCCCGCGCCGCTGTTGTTCAGGCCCTGGTAGATCCACTCGAAGGCGAAGTTGGGGCCCATCGTCGGGATCATGTAGTAGCTCGCCGTGCCGAGGGTCCAGGCGATGCACTGGGCGGTCACGAACCAGTAGCCGAAGCTGACGTTGCGCGACCACACCAGCCAGACCGTCACCGAGATCGGGACCATCGGCAGGAAGAACAGGTAGACCACGCTGAGCAGCTGGGCGGAGATCGTGGTGCCGAGCAGCGAGTGCAGGATCACCCCGGGGTCGTGGCCGAACAGCAGCCACCGGTCGAGCTTGTGCAGCTCGTAGTCGCCCTGCCGGGTCTGGTGGCCGCGCACGAAGACCAGGAAGTTCTTCAGGTTGCGATAGCTGACGTACGTCGCGTAGAAGCAGATCAGCCCGAGCACGACGAGGGTGACCCGCTCGCGGGTCCAGTGCTCGCGCACCAGCAGGCGTCCCTCGGCGTAGAAGCGGGTGACCCGGCCCCGTGAGCGCCACAGGGTGCGGGGCACGATGTCGACGGCGAAGGCACCGATCAGCAGGAGCGGGAGCCGCACCCAGGCCGGGCCGAGGAAGCCGTCGGGGTCGCGCAGCGGGTAGCCGACGACCTTGCCGGTGAAGAACGCCAGGAGGCTCATCGTGACCGCGATGGTCACCATGAGTGTGTAGGCCCGGCGATGCACATCGGCGATTCTAGTGGCGCGTGCCCACGGCCAGCACCCGCGAGCCTCAGGGCAAGACGGCCAGGCGGGAGAGGTCGAGGCCGAGCCGCACCTCCGCGCCGACCGGTACGTCGCTGCCGCGGTCGGCGACGCCGGGCAGTGGGCCGATGCCGTCGACGTCGAGCTCCAGGCGCATCAGCTCGGGTGTCAGCCGGGCCTCGCGCACGACCGCGCGCAGGGGTCCGTCGCCGGCGACGCGCAGGGCCGAGCGACGCAGGGCCACCGCGGTCCAGGCGGCGTCGGGCTCGCAGAGCCGCCGCAGGTGCAGCGCGGCCGGGCCGTCGACGACGCTCGCGTAGCCCAGGAACCGGGCGGTCCAGGCGTCGGCCGGGTGGCTCCACACCTCCTCGAGGGTGCCGTGCTGCACGAGCCGGCCGTCGCGCATCACAGCCATCCGGTCCGCGACCGCGAAGGCCTCCTCGTGGTCGTGCGTGACCAGCACGGCCGTGACGCCGGCTGTGACCAGGATCTCGCGCACCTCGGCCGCCAGCCGCTCGCGCAGGTCGCGGTCGAGGGCGCTGAGCGGCTCGTCGAGCAGGAGCAGCCGCGGCTCGACAGCCAGTGCCCGGGCCAGCGCCACCCGTTGGCGCTCGCCTCCGCTGAGCGTGCCGACCTGCCGGTCGGCGTACCCCTCGAGACCGACGAGCGCGAGCAGGTCGGCGACCCGCGCCCGACGCTGGTCGCGACGCACGTGGCGCAGCCGCAGCGGGTACGCCACGTTGGCACCGACGTCGAGGTGGGCGAACAGCTGGCCGTCCTGGAACATCAGCGCGAAGCCACGACGGTGGACCGGGACGCGGGCGAGGTCGTGGCCGTCGTACTGCACCGATCCGGACTCCGGACGCTCCAGGCCGGCGACGGCGCGCAGGAGGCTGGACTTGCCGCACCCCGACGGCCCGAGCACCGCCGTCACCGAGCCGGTGGGGACCGCGAGGTCGACGCGGTCGACGGCCAGCAGGTCGCCGAAGCGGACGCTGAGACCGCAGGTCTCCAGACCGGCGGTGCTCACAACGACCCGAAGGAGCCGACGCGCAGCCGCTGGACGAGCAGCATCACCAGGGTGGTCGCGCCCGCCAGCACGACGGAGCCGGCCATCGCCATCCCGAAGTTCGCTGCACCGGGGTAGTCGATCAGGCGGTAGATCACCACCGGGAGCGTCGGGTGGTCCTCGCGGGCCAGGAAGCTGGTGGCCCCGAACTCGCCGAGCGAGACCGCGAACGCGAAGCCGGCGGCGGCCAGCAGCGCCCGCCAGGCCACGGGCAGGTCGACGCCCAGCAGGACGCGGACCGGGCCCGCCCCCAGGGTCGCGGCGGCCTGCCGCTGCCGGTCGTCGACCGAGCGCAGCACCGGCGCGACGGTGCGCACGACGAGCGGCAGCGCCACCATCGCCTGCGCGATCGGGATCAGCAGCAGCGAGCTGCGCAGGTCGAGCGGTGGCTTGTCGAGGGTGATCAGGAAGCCGAAGCCCACCGTCACCGCGGAGACCCCCAGCGGGAGCATGAACACCCCGTCCACCAGGCCGGACAGACGACCGGTGGTGCGCGTCACGAGGAACGCGACGATGCCCCCGAGCGTGAGCGCCATCGCCGCCGCCACCACCGCGATCTCGAGCGAGGTCAGCAGGGCCTGGTCGGCCGGGACCAGCAACGCGTTGCGGGTGCCGGTCGTGCCGAGGTCGCGGTAGTTCTGCAGGCCCCACTGGCCGTCGCGCCGCAACGAGGCGAGCACCAGCGAGACGATCGGCGCGGCCAGGAAGACCGACACCAGCGCCGTCCACACGAGCGCGGGCAGGTCGCGCACCCGCGGACGGGGCGTACGACGAGCCAGCCGGTCCAGTGGTACGACGGTGCGCCGGGTCCGCCCCGCGAGCACGAGGAGCACGCTGATCACGACGAGCTGGAGGATCGAGAGCGCCGCCGCGGCCGTGAGGTCGAGCTCCTGCGTGGTGAGCAGGTAGATCTCCGTCTCGACGTTGGAGTAGCGCAGCCCGCCCATCGTCAGCACCACGCCGAAGGCGGTCGCGCAGAACAGGAACACCACGCTCGCCGCGGAGACCACGCCCGGCAGCAGCGCGGGGACGGTCACGGTCCGCAGCACCTGCCAGGGGCTCGCCCCCAGCGCCGCGGCCGCCTCCTCGCGGCGCGGGTCGAGCGCCTCCCAGAACGAACCGACCGTGCGCACCACGACGCCGACGTTGAAGAACACCATCGCGGCGAGGATGGCCCACGCCGTGCCGTCGAGGCCGAGATCGCCGAGCGGTCCTCCGGGCACGATCAGCTGGCGGAAGGCCACGCCGACCACGACCGTCGGCAGCACGAACGGCACCACCACGAGGGCGCGCGCCACCTCGCGGCCGGGGAAGCGAAGCCGGTAGAGCACGTAGGCGACAGGCAGTCCCAGCACGACGGAGAGCAACGTCGCCGCAGCCGCCGACCAGAGCGTGAACCACAGCACCCGGTGGACGCGGGGGCGCCCGAGCACCTCGAGCACCGCGGCGGGCGAGAAGGTCCCGTCGGGCCACAGCCCGCGCGCCAGCATCCCGGCCACCGGGTAGACGAAGAAGACCGCCAGCGCCAGGAGCGGCACCGCGGCGAGCACGACCGTCGCCGGCCGGGTCCACCCCGCTCGCGTCATTGGCTGATCAGGTCACGCCACTGCCGCAGCCAGGTGCTCCGGTGCTCGGTGATCTGGCTCGGCGAGATGACGTAGGGCTTCGGGGAGACCGGCGCGAACTTCTTCCAGTCCGCCGGCAGGGGGACGCTCCGGTCGACCGGGTAGACGTACATCTGGCCCGGCATGGCCGCCTGGAACTCCCGGCCGCGCATGAAGGCGATGAACCTGCGCATCCCCGCGGCGTTGTGCGATCCGGTCAGCACGCCGGCGTACTCCACCTGGCGGAAGCACGTGTCGAGCAGGGCGCTGGTGGTCGGCACGGTGCCGCCCTTGGGCACCGTGTCCGGCGGGGACGAGGAGTACGAGAGCACGATCGGCCGGGTGCCGTGCCCGCCGCCCGAGGTGTAGTCGACGTCCCAGGCGTCGGACCATCCGGCGTCGACCTTGGTGCCGTTGGCCATCAGCGCCTTCCAGTAGCCCTGCCAGCCGGCGCCCTTCGCGGCGATGGTCGTCAGCAGGAAGGCCAGTCCCGGCGAGGAGGTGGTGGCGCCCGGGGTGACGAACAGGTTCTTGTAGGCCGGCTGGGTCAGGTCGTCGAGCGTCCTCGGCGGCGCCAGCCTGTGCTTGGCGAACCAGGTGTCGTCGACGTTCACACACACGTCGCCGTAGTCGATCGGCGTGAGCTCGCGACCGGCGACGATGCCGCCGTCGACCGCGCGGCTCGCGAAGGTGTTGTCGATGCCGAAGAAGCCGTCCGCGGTCGGGGAGTCCTTGGTCAGCACCAGCCGGTTGGTGAGCTCACCGGCGTCGCCCTGCGGCTGCACCTTCACGGTGATGCCGGTCTCCTTGGTGAAGTCGGCCATCACCTTCTTCGACATCGCCCAGCTGTCGTGGGTGGCCAGCACGAGGGTCTTGGGGTGCGAGCCCCCGCCGTCGTCGCTGCCGCAGGCGGTCAGCACAACGAGGAGGAGGGCAGCCAGCACCCCACGCAGGACGGTCATGACGACTCCCTTCGCCGGTGCTAACCGGAGCAGGTTCAAGGGTCTGCGCTGATGCGCACTCTCAGCACCGCGATGGGTGCTCCCCTGTCGGACGCGGCCACAGTAGCGCGCCGTGGCGGCCGGGTGCTCAGGGCGTCGCGAGCTCCTCGGCGATCGCGGTCACGTGCTCGATGTCGGTGCCGCAGCAACCGCCGACCACCCGGAGGGCGGGCAGCGTCCGCTGGAGGTCGGCGTAGTGCCGCGCCAGCCCGGCGACGTCGCCACGGTCGAGGTCCTCGGCCACGTCCAGCTCGGCGTGGCTCATCGTCGACGAGTTGGCCCGGATCCCCTGGATGCGGTCCACCCACGGCTCGTCGGTCTCGAGCACGGACGCGAAGTGGACCGGGTGTGCGCAGTTGACCATGAAGTACGCCGGGGCGGCCGCCGTCCGCTCGTCGACCTCGTGGACCGCCTCGCCGAGCTCCTGGCCCGAGGGCAACCGCCCGTCGGTCTCGAGGGTGAAGGACACGACGACGTCGAGATCCACCGCGCTGGCCGCCTCCACCACCCCGACCGCCTCGTCGGCGTAGGTCATCGTGACCGCGGTCATCATCTGGGCGCCGGCCGCGGCGAAGGCCATCGCCTGGAGGGTGTGGTAGCTCGCTGCCTGCTCAGCACTCATCGCCTCACCGACGACGTAGCCGTCGCCGCGAGGTCCGACCACACCGTTGACCACGGTCGGCACCGACGGGTGTGTCGCCGCCAACCGGTCGGCGTGGTCGACGGCACGGCGGTTGGCCTCGGCCAGCGCACTGGCGTCGTAGCCCAAGCGGAGGCCCCAGTCAGCGTTGGCCCGCCAGGTCGCGGTGTCCAGCACGAACGGGCAGCCCTGTTGCTCGGCGAGGTCGAGGTAGGGCAGGAAGTAGCGATCGACCAGGGCTGTCCCGGTCTCGTCGTCGAGCAACGGGAACGACGCGAAGTCCGGGAGCTCGAGGCCGTCCTGGAAGACGAGCGTGGTCTCGAGTCCGCCATCGGTCAGGTGCACGGTCGCCTCCGGGGTCAGCCCCGAGGCAGTGGTCCGAACTCCACTGTCGCACCATCCGCGCGGCTCACGTCACCCCTGAGGGCGAGGAGCTCGAGGTGGGCGAGCGTCTCGAAGCAGGCGAGCACGGCGTCGAAGGCGTGCAGCTCCTCGAAGCGCCGCTCACGCCGGGTCCAGGGCAGCTCGCGCGCGACCTCGTAGGCCGTCCGGGCACCGCCCTCGACCGCGGTCTGCGACTGCGCGAGCCGCACGTCGTGATGGGCCACGAGCTCGTCGATGCGCTGGTGCGACGATGCGGTGACCGGGCCGTGCGCCGGCAGCAGCGTCAGGTCGGGCAGAGCGCGCACCTTGGCCAGCGAGGCGAGGTAGTCGCGCAGCGGCTGCTGGACGTACGCCGGCTCGAAGCCGATCGACGGCGTGATCGTGGAGAGCACGTGGTCACCGGCGAAGAGCAGACCGGCCGGCCGTGTCGGCGAAGACGTAGTGCCCCTGCGTGTGGCCCGGCGTCGAGACCGCGTCGAGCTGCCGCGCACCGAGGTCGACGACCAGGTCGCGGTCGAGCCACTCGTCGGGCATCCCGTAGTCGTCCATCGGTGGCCGCGAGGCCGGCAGCATCGATCGCCAGTCGTCGTACAGCGACCCGGCGCCGGCGAGCTCGAGGCGGGCCCGGTTGGGATCCTCGTTGAGCGCGTCGGAGTGCATCAGGTCCATGGTCGCCTTGTCGCCGAGACCGAGGCTGACGTGGGCGCCCACCTCGCGGCCGACGACGGATGCCTGCGTGTAGTGGTCGCGGTGCATGTGCGTGACCAGGAAGCGGCGGATGTCGCGCAGCCGTAGCCGAGCTGCGAGAGGGAGGACTCGAAGACCTGGCGGGACTCGGGCACCGCCCAGCCGCCGTCGACGAGCACGAGCCCGTCGTCGGTCTCGATCACGTAGACGTTGACCGCCCGCAGGCCGTCCATGGGAAGCGGCAGCGGGAGCCGGTGGACGCCGGGGGCGACCTCATAGGCGCCGGGCTCGGTCCACTCCCCCCGGCCGGTGCTCACCTCGGGGACGCTACTAGTCCTCTCCCGGTGACGGGCGGAAGGTCCTTGGCGAAGACGAGGCCGCCCGGCGCGTCGCACACCGCGTGCACGGAGTTCACGAGGCGCATCGCGGTCACGATCATCCCGGAGACGTTGTGGTCGCCGTCGGCACCGTGGTGGGTGAAGTCGATGCGCATCACCGGCTCGCCCTCGATCTCGACGCGGTAGCAGCCACCGCCCTCGGGCGGCTGGGGCCACTGCGGCTGCTGGTCGACCTGGGTGCGCGTGACGTGGTCGAGGATCACCCGCGGCACGCCGTCGACCTTGCCGACCACCTGGAAGCGCACCGCGCCCATCGTGCCCGCGGCGATGTCGACGCTCACGGTCTCGAGGTCCTCGTCGGAGGGCACCCGCTCGACGATCTCCTCGAGGTCGGGGTCGAGCTCGAGGTCGAGGCCCGCCGCGATCTGGCGTACGACGGGTCCCCAGGCGGTGGTCAGGATGCCCGGCTGCCAGAGCATGGCGACCTCGTCCATCGGCTTGCCGAAGCCGTAGATGTCGCGCATCACGACAGGCTGGTAGTACGTGGAGTAGTCGGCGATCTCGCTCACGCGCACCGACTCGATGCGCTGCGACAGCGAGGACAGCGCCAGCGGGAGCACGTCGTTGGCCCACCCGGGGTCGATGCCGTTGACGTGCAGGCTGGCGCCGGTCCGCTCCCCGGCCTCGTCGATCGTCCCGACCAGCTCGTCGAGACCGAGGCCCTGCGGGTAGCAGAGCAGCACCGGCCCGCTGGAGACGACGTTGATGCCGCGCTCGACCATCTCGGTGAGGTCGGCCATCGCCTCGAAGATGCGGTCGTCGGTCATCGCGGTGTGCACGATGCAGTCGGGCTCGAGGGCGTACAGCTCCTCCTTGTCGCTGGTCGCCAGCACGCCGAGGTCGCGGTCGAGCCCGGCGAGGCGTCCGACGTCCTGACCTACCTTGGCGTCGCTGGAGACCCAGCAGCCGACCAGCTCGAGGTCGGGCCGGGCGTCGATGCCGGCGATGGCGTGACGGCCGACCGTCCCGGTCGACCACGCGACCACGCGCTTCTTCTCGCTCATGCCTGTGCCTCCAGGTCCGGCAGTCCGAGATCCAGGTTGGGCTGCTGCAGCCCGCCGTCGACCTCGAGCACCTTGCCGGTGACGAAGCCACCGGCCCGGCTGGACAGGTACACCGCCGCGGCAGCGATGTCCTCGGCCTCGCCGATCCGGCCGAGCGGGGTCTTGCCGGTCATCTCGCTCATCATCGAGTCGTTGCTGACCACGTAGTCGAGCGCGCTGGTGAGCACGCTGCCGACCGCGATCGCGTTGACCCGGATCGACGGCGCGAGGTCCTGGGCGGCCAGGCGCGTGTAGTGCGCCAGCGCGGCCTTCGCGGTGCCGTAGGCGAGGTAGCCCCGCCCGGCCACCCGGCCCATGACGCTGGAGATGTTCACGATCGACCCGCCGTCGTTCTTCAGCATGTGCGGCACCGCCGCCCGCGTCAGCGCATGGGCGGTGGAGACGTTGAAGTGGAACGCCTCCTCCAGGTACGCCGGGTCCGTGTCGAGCAGGGCGTTGGGGATGGTGCCGCCGACGTTGTTCACCACGATGTCGAGGCGCCCCAGCTCGCCGTAGGCCGCGTCGGCGAGCGCCGCGACCGCGTCGAGCTTCATCAGGTTGGCCGGTACGACGTGCGCCCGCCGGCCGACCTCCTCCACCTTCGCGGCCACCTCGCCGAGCTGCTCCTCGGTGCGCGCCGAGAGCAGGACGTCGGCCCCGGCCTCGGCCAGGGCGATCGCCGTCGCCGCACCGATCCCTCGTCCGGCGCCGGTGACGACGGCGACCTTCCCGTCCAGCCTGAACCGGTCCAGAATCATGCGCGAAAATGTAACAGGTTCTAGTTTTCCCGTCACCAGTGCGAGAGAGGCGTCGGGAGGATGGAGCCGCCTGTCGGAATCGAACCGACGACCTATTCATTACGAGTGAATCGCTCTACCGACTGAGCTAAGGCGGCGCAGTGCCCGGCCGGTCAGCCGAGCACGCCGGACGAGTATAGGGGCGGGTTCGGGCGGGCTCCCAATCAGCCGGGAGGCACCCGCGGCTCTTCCGCGTCCTCCGCTTCCGGTGCCGGCTCCTGCTCCTCGAAGTTCACGGTCACCTCCTCGAAACCCTTGTGTCGCTGGGCGCGGGCGTAGCTCGTGTAGGCCTTGCGGTCGGCGTGCGTCAGGTCGACGTCGTCGGTGAACGGCGTCAGCAGCGCCCGCGGCCAGAGCCGCCGGGCGAGCACCACGTTGAGCTCCATCCCGAGCACGCCGATGTTGGCCGCGAGGAAGGTGATCCCGATGACGCCGAGCACCAGGCCGAAGGTCTTGTTCATCGACGAGGTCTCGTGCGTCATCCGGGCGACGTACGACGCGGAGAGCAGCTGGAGCACCTGCCACAGCAGCGCGATGAAGATGCCGCCCGGAGCCGCCCGCCGCCAGGTCAGCCGGTCCGCGGCCGCCAGGCGCAGGAGGAAGGTGAGGACGAGCGCGATCAGCGCCGTGTCGACGACGCTGATCAGCCAGCGCAGCGCCGGCCCGACGTCCTGGCCGAGGACGGTCGATTCCCGGCCGATCAGCGACACCGCCGTGATCGTCACGAGGGCGAGGCCGGCGAAGAGGAGCAGCAGCAGGCTCTTCACCCGCAGCTTGATCGGGTTCGGCCGGCTGTTGCGCGGCACCGACCACACCACGTGCATGGCGTTCTGCGTCGACTGACCGAGCCCCATCGCGCCGTACAGCGCGATCAGGCTGCCGATGACCACCCCGGCGACCGAGCCCTGGAGCCCGGAGGGTGTCCCCAGCTGGTCACCGACGATCGGGAAGTTGCGCAGCGTCGACTCCACGGCCCACTCGCGCACGTGCTCGCTGCCCTGGAAGAGGAAGCCGAGGATCGAGGTGGCCAGCAGCAGCAGCGGGAAGATGGCCACGAACCCGTAGTAGGTCATCGTCGCCGCCAGGTAGTTGCCCTGGTCGTCGAAGAACTTGTAGATCACGGCCAGCGGCAGCCCCAGCGCCCGGTGTCGACGCTGGGTGCGGTCCACAGCCTCGACGACGCCCATGTCCCCAGCCTGTCAGCAGGTCAGTCCCGCTCGTGGCACGAGGCCGCGGACGTAGTAGTCTGTCCACCGCGTCGTCCACGCACTGGTTGCCCACGGCGAAGCCGGTGTGGCCGTCGCCGTTGCGGGTGATCAGGTGGCCGGAGTCGAGCTCGCGCGCGAGCCCCTGCGCCCACGGGTACGGCGTCGCAGGGTCACGGGTGGTGCCGATCACGACGATCGGCGGCGCACCCTTCGCGTGCAGCGCGACCGTGTGCTGGCCGCTGTGCACCGGCCACGTCGAGCAGGCAGAGAGCCCGTAGGCGAACCAGTGCGCGAAGGTGGGCGCCGCCTTCTCGAACTCGGGCAGGTAGCGCGGCACCTGGCTGCTCGGCACGAAGTCGTCGTGGTCGAGGCAGTTCACGGCGTACAGCGCATTGGTGCTGTTGTCGTTGAAGCTGCTCGGTCCGCGGTCGTTGTAGGTGTCGGCCAGGGCCAGCAGCTGGCTGCCGTTGCCCTGCCCGATCGCCTGCTGGAGCGCGGCACGCAGGCTCGGCCAGAGCTGCCGCGCGTACAGCGGGTACGCGATGCCGGCCGTCGCCAGGCCCTCGGTGAGTGGACGGTCGGTACCGGTCGGCATCGGGTGCTGGTCGACCTGGAGCAGCAGCTTGCTGATCCGGTCCAAGGCGGCCTGCTTGTCGGTGCCCAGCGGGCAGGAGCCGCTGCCCAGGCAGTCGGCGACGAACGCGTCGAGCGCGGTCTGGAAGCCGTGTGCCTGCCCCAGCGAGAGCTGCTCGTTGTTCAGCGCGGGGTCGATCGCGCCGTCGAGCACCATCTTGCCGACGTGCGTGGGGAAGAGGTTGGCGTACGTCGCGCCGAGCAAGCGTGCCGTACGACGCCCCGTGGTAGTCCAGCTTCGGCTCGCCGAGCGCCGCCCGCAGGATGTCCATGTCCTTGGCGGCCTCGACGGTGCTCATGTGCTCGGTCAGGCCACGGTCGTGGGCCAGGCAGGCGTCACCGAGCTTGCGGATCGAGGCGTCGACCTGCGCGACCTCGGCCGGGGTGTCCGGCGAGGGGTCGGTGTCGAGGAACGCGTCCTCCTGCTGGGTGTCCAGGCACTGCAGCGGCGTGCTCTCGCCGACCCCGCGCGGGTCCATCCCCACGAGGTCGAAGTAGCGGGCCACCGTCGTGCCGAACGCCGAGGAGCCGGCGGCGGCGTACTGCGTCGCCGGCACCCCGGGCCGCCCGGGTCGACGACGAGCTGACCGACGCGGTGGGAGCGCTCCTGCGCCGGCACGCGCAGGACGGCCAGGCGGATGGTGCGCCCGTCGGGGTGGGCGTAGTCGAGCGGCACGGTCAGGATCGCGCACTGGTCGCCCCCGACGCACGAGTGCCACTGCAGCTTCTGCTGGTAGAAGCGCGTCAGGTCGGGTCGGTACGACGGCATCGGCCCGGTCGGTGATCGGAGGTGGCGGCGCGGGGGCCGAGCTGCTCGACGACGAGGTGGAGCCGTTGTCGTGCTTGACCAGCGCGACGGCCGCCCATCCCACCGCGACCGCACCCACCACCAGGACCACGAGCGCCGACGTCACGGTCAGCACGACCGACCGCGTGCTCCGCGCGCGGCGGCGGGGGGAAGGGCCTGCCGCCATGGCGCAAGGGTAGGTGGGCCAGCGGCGGTGGAGCAGTCAGGTCGCGGCCGGAATCTGCAGGGCGACCATCAGCGACTCCAGCGCCAGGAGCGGCGGGACGTTGAACTCGAGCATCTGCTCGCGCGCCTCGAAGACCGCCTCGATGCGGGACAGGGTCTCCGCCGGGCTGGCCGCGTGGGAGAGCGCGACGCACGTCGCCGCGCACCTCCTCGTTCACCAGGTCGCCGCCGGTGCCGAGCTGGCAGACCAGCACGTCGCGGTAGACCGAGACGAGGTCCATCAGCCCGCGGTCGACGACGTCGAGGTGACGACGCTTGGCCCGCGTCTTCTGGGTCTTCTCGAGGTCACGCAGGGCCGGGGCGTACTCCCGCGGGCGCCGGCCCCGCTCGACCACGCCGTAGGCACGGTCGAGGTCGTCCTTCTCGCGCTGGTCGGCCTGCGGTCGTCAGCGCGTCGGCCTCCTCCTTGGCGAGGTCGTTGAGGTCGGCGGCCGCGGCCATGCACGCGCCCAGCGAGCGCAGCCGGCCGGGGATCGCGACCACCTCGCGGCGCCGGCGCCGGGTGTCCTCGTCGCGGGCGAGGGCACGGGCGCGGCCGATGTGGCCCTGGCTCGCGCGGGCGGCGTACGACGCCGTCTCGACCGCCAGCCCCTCGGTGCGGACCAGGAAGTCGGTGACGTCGTCGGCCGAGGGGGTGGCCAGCACGACCAGCCGGGTGCGCGAGCGGATCGTCGGCAGCACGTCCTCGACGGTCGGCGCGCACAGCAGCCAGACGGTGCGCTCGGTCGGCTCCTCGATGGCCTTGAGCAGGGCGTTGGCGGCCTGGTCGGTGAGCCGGTCGGCGTCCTCGACGACCATCACCTGCCAGCGCCGGCCGACCGGCGCCAGCGCGGAGATCCGCACCAGCTCGCGCACCTGGTCGACCCCGATCGAGAGCTTCTCGGTGCGGGTCACGCGGACGTCGGGGTGCGAGCCGACCGCGACCTCGTGGCAGGAGTGGCACTCGCCGCAGCCCCCGCGCTCGCACTGCAGCGCGGCGGCGAACGCGACCGCCGCGTTGGAGCGACCCGAGCCGGGCGGGCCCGTGAACAGCCACGCGTGCGTCATGTCGCCCTCGACGGCCCGCTGCAGGCGCTCGATGACGCTGCGCTGCCCGACCAGCCCGTCCCACACGGATCCCGAGCCCTGCACGACCGTCATGACCAGCGCCCGTCCTGGAGGGTGCCGGCCAGCTTCATCACGTGCGTGTGCACGGCCTGCGGAGATCTCCTCGACCGGGCCCGGGCGTCGAGCACGAGGTAGTGGTCGGGGTCGGCCTCGGCCAGCCGCAGGAACTCCGCGCGCACGCGGCGGTGGAACTCGATCGACTCCCCCTCGATGCGGTCGCGCTCCTCGAAGCGGGTGAGCCCCTCGTCGGGCTCGAGGTCGAGCAGGACCGTCAGGTGCGGACGCAGGTCCTCGGTCGCCCAGCGCGCCACCCACTCGAGCTCGGCGGAGTCGAGCGAGCGCCCGGCGCCCTGGTAGGCCAGCGTCGAGTCGACGTAGCGGTCGGTGAGCACGACCTCGCCGCGCCCGAGGGCCGGGAGCACCACCGCGTGGACGTGCTCGGCCTTGTCGGCGGCGTAGAGCAGCGCCTCGGTGCGGTCGGCGAGCTCGCCGGTCGCGGGGTCGAGCACGATGCGGCGTACGTCGGAGCCGACCTGGGTGCCGCCCGGCTCGCGGGTGAGCACGACGCGGTGCCCCTCGGCCTCGAGGCTCGCGGCCAGGATCGTGGCCTGGGTGGACTTGCCGGCGCCCTCGCCGCCCTCGAAGCAGACGAACAGCCCGGTCGGCGAGTAGGCACCGGGGAAGCGGTCGGACACGGCGTTCACCCTAGTTGCCACCGCCGACGGCGAGCCGGTCCGCCTCGCGCGCGACGCGACGCTGCGCGGCCGGATCCTTGTACGCCGTGTGGTGGGTCGCCGAGGGCGGGCCGACCCGGCCGCCGGGCGGGGCGTTGCAGACGTCGTCACCGCGGGCGCAGACCTCGAGCACCCGCTCGCGCAGAGCGGCCGGGAACGCGCGCGCCGACTCCTCCGTTGCCTCGACCGGTCAGGGCGCCGGTCGCCGAGGCTCGTCGTCGCGACCGTGTCGCGCGGGTTGCGCAGCGGGATCACCCATGAGCACCACTGACGACGACGAGTCGGTGCGCTCACCGTCGTCGCAGCCCGGTGCACCACCTCGGCGCCCTCGCTGTAGCCGACGAGCACGACGCGGCTGTGCGTGCAGTCCTCGGCCAGGCTGGCGATGCCGGTCGCGCACGAGTCGCACTCCCGGCACTCACGTCCGCGTCGTACGTCGCGTCGTCGCCCGGCCGCGCGGGATAGGGCACCCCGGCGATCCGCACCGTCGTGCCCCGCGGGAGGCGCGCGCACCATCGCCCGCGCCACGCCGTCGACATCACGGCCCGGCCCCGTCGTGCCCGTGCCGCGACTGACCCTGCCCCCGCAGCCCGAGCACCACCACCTCGGCACACCGAGCACTCGTGAGCCGAGCCGGAGCCTGCGACGTGGTCGCGCTCGTGCCGCGGCGAGGGCGACGCCTGCGGCACCTTCGGGTCCGGCGCAGCCGTGCTCCCGCAGCCGGCGAGGATCAGGAACCCGGCCACGAGCACGCCGGTGTTGCGCAGGGAACGCGCCAGCCTCAGGACTTCTTCGCCGTCTTCGCGGTCTTCTTGGCCGACTTCTTGGTGCTCTTCTTGGCCGACTTCTTGGTGCTCTTCTTGGCGCGCGCTTGGCGGCCTTCTTGGCCGGGCCCTTGGCGCGGCGCTCGGCGAGGAGCTCGGCGGCGCGGGCGAGGGTGATCGCCTCGACGGAGTCGTCCTTGCGCAGGGTGGCGTTGTACTCGCCGTCGGTGACGTACTCGCCGAACCGGCCGGCCTTCACCACGACGGGGGCGCCGGAGACGGGGTCGTTGCCGAGCTCCTTGAGCGGAGCCGTGGCGGCGGCGCGACCCCGCTGCTTCGGCTGGGCGTAGATCGCCTTGGCCTCGTCGAGGGTGATGTCGAAGAGCTGCTGCTCGGTCTGCAGCGAGCGCGAGTCGGTGCCCTTCTTCAGGTACGGGCCGTAGCGGCCGTTCTGCGCGGTGATCTCCTCGCCGTCCTCGTCCACGCCCACGACCCGCGGCAGCGACAGCAGGAGCACGGCGGTCTCGAGGTTGATCGTGTCGAGCGACATGTCCTTGAACAGCGAGCCGGTGCGCGGCTTGGCCTTCTTCGGGGCGTCCTCCGGGAGCAGCTCGGTGACGTACGGGCCGTAGCGGCCGTTCTTGGCGACCACCTCGAGGCCGGTCTCGGGGTGCTGGCCGAGGCGGGTCTCCTCGCCGGCCGGGTTGGCGAGCAGCTCCTTCGCCTTGGCGACGGTGAGCTCGTCGGGCGGCAGGTCGTCGGGCACGTTGGCGCGCTTGGCGAAGACGGCGCCGTCGTCGCCCGGTCCCTCGAGGTAGGGCCCGTAGCGGCCGACGCGCAGCTGGATCCCGCTGTCCGCCTCGCCGATCGGGAAGGTGGCCAGCTCCTTGGCGTCGATGTCGCCGAGCTCGTTGACCAGCTTGTGCAGGCCCTCGATCTCGCCGGTGCCGAAGTAGAAGTCCGCGAGCTCGGAGTTGCGGTCCTTGCGGCCGCCCGCGATCTCGTCGAGGACGTCCTCCATGCCGGCGGTGAACTCGTAGGAGACCAGTCGCGCGAAGTGGTCCTCCAGCAGCCGCACCACCGAGAACGCCAGCCAGGCCGGCACCAGGGCGGTGCCCTTCTTGTAGACGTACCCGCGGTTGAGGATCGTGCCGATGATCGAGGCGTACGTCGACGGGCGGCCGATCTCGCGCTCCTCGAGCTCCTTGATCAGCGAGGCCTCGGTGTAGCGCGCGGGCGGCTTGGTCTGGTGCCCCTCGGCTCGGATCGAGGCCGCGCTCACCGGGTCGCCCTCGGAGACGTTCGGCAGCCGCGTCTCCTGGTCGTCGGCCGTCGCGTCGGCGTCGTCGCTGCCCTCGACGTAGGCCTTGAGGAAGCCGTGGAAGGTGATCACCCGCCCGCTGGCCGTGAACACGACGTCCTCGCCGGTGCGGGCGGCACCGCCGAGCCGGATCGTCACCGACTGGCCCTGCGGCGTCCTTCATCTGCGAGGCGATGGTGCGCATCCAGATCAGCTCGTAGAGGCGGAACTGGTCGCCGGTCAGGCCGGTCTGCGCCGGCGTGCGGAAGGAGTCGCCGGCTGGGCGGATCGCCTCGTGCGCCTCCTGGGCGTTCTTCACCTTCGAGGCGTAGACGCGGGGCGCGTCGGGCAGGTACTCCGGGCCGTACAGGTCGCGGGCCTGCGACCTTGCGGCGCGTGATCGCCGTCTCGCGACAGCGTCGTGGAGTCGGTGCGCATGTAGGTGATGTAGCCGTTCTCGTACAGGCGCTGGGCCACCGACATCGTGCGCGAGGCGCCGAAGCCGAGCTTGCGGCTGGCCTCCTGCTGCAGCGTGGTGGTGCGGAACGGCGCGTAGGGCCGGCGCGTGTAGGGCTTCGACTCGACCGAGCGCACCTCGAAGTCGGTGTCGTGCAGCGCGGAGACCAGCGCCTCGGCGCGGGTCTTGCCGAGGTGGACGACCTTGCGGTTGGCGACCAGGTCGCCGTCCTGCCCGAAGTCCGAGCCGCGCGCGACCCGGACGTCGTCGATGGAGTGCAGCCGGGCCGGGAACATCCGCTGCTCGTGCTTCTCGCCGGCGTCGAAGGTGCCCTCGAGGTCCCAGTACGACGCGACGCGGAAGCGCATGCGCTCCCGCTCGCGGTCGACCACCAGCCGCGTGGCCACCGACTGCACCCGGCCGGCCGAGAGCCCGGACATCACCTTGCGCCAGAGCACCGGGCTGACCTCGTAGCCGTAGAGGCGGTCGAGGATGCGCCGCGCCTCCTGCGCCTCGACGAGGTCCATGTCGATCTCGCGCGGGTTCTGCACAGCGGTCGTGATGGCCTGCGGGGTGATCTCGTGGAAGACCATCCGGTGCACGGGCACCTTCGGCTTCAGCTCGTCGAGCAGGTGCCAGGCGATGGCCTCGCCCTCGCGGTCCTCGTCGGTGGCGAGGTAGAGCTCGTCGGCGTCCTTGAGCAGGCCCTTGAGCTTGGTCATGTGGGACTTCTTGTCCCGCGCGACGACGTAGACCGGCTCGAAGCCGTTGTCGATGTCGACGCCGAGGCGCGCCCAGGGCTCGCCCTTGAGCTTGGCCGGGATGTCGGCCGCGCTCTGGGGCAGGTCGCGGATGTGCCCGATCGAGGACTCGACGACGTAGCCGCGGCCCAGGTAGCCCTCGATGGTGCGGGCCTTGGCCGGCGACTCGACGATCACGAGCTTGTGTGCCACTGCTTGGTACTCATCCTCTGCGTACGGCGTCACTCGCGGTCAGGGGACCGCCGAGCGCAGTCAAGGTAGCGCGTCGGGTCAACGCTTGCCCGACCAGGAGTCCCAGAGCGCGGCGTAGGAGCCTCCCGCGGCGACCAGCTCGTCGTGCGACCCGAGCTCGGTGATCTCCCCCTCCTCGACCACCGCGACCCGGTCGGCGTCGTGCGCCGAGAAGAGCCTGTGTGCGATGGCGATCACGGTGCGGCCGTCCAGCACCGCGGCCAGCGATCGCTCCAGGTGACGGGCCGCGCGAGGGTCGATCAGCGAGGTCGCCTCGTCGAGCACCAGGGTGTGCGGGTCGGCCAGCACGAGCCGCGCCAGCGCCACCTGCTGGGCCTGCGCGGCCGTCAGCTCGTGGCCGCCCGACCCGACAACGGTGTCGAGGCCCTCCGGCAGCGACTCCGCCCAGCCCAGCGCGTCCACGGCGTCCAGCGCGTCGCGCAGCTGCTCGTCGGACGCCCCGGGCGAGGCGAGCGCGAGGTTCTCGCGCAGGCTGCCGACGAAGACGTGGTGCTCCTGCGTGACCAGGGCCACGTGCCCGCGCAGGTCCTCCAGCGGCAGCTCGACGAGCCCGACCCCGCCGACGGAGACCGAGCCCGTGCGCGGCGGGTGGATGCCCGCGAGCAGCCGACCCAGCGTCGACTTGCCGGCACCCGAAGGACCCACCATCGCGATCCGCTCGCCGACGCCCACCTGCAGGTCCACGCCGTGCAGCACGTCGCGGCCGGGCACGTAGGCGAACCGCACGTCCTCGGCCACCATCTGCTCGCCCACGGGCTCGCGACCGCTCGGCTCCCGGTCGTCGGGCACCTGGGCGACCCCGAGCAGCCGGGCCAGCGACGAGGCACCGACCTGCAGCTCGTCGAGGATCCCCATCAACCGGTCGACGGGGTCGATCAGCATCTGCACGTACAGCGTGGCGGCGGTGACGTCGCCGAGCGACACCGAGCCCTGCATGTAGAGGTAGCCGCCCAGCAGCAGGGTCGCCACGGTCGGCACCAGGTAGGACAGCTCCATGCTCGGGAAGAACACCGTGCGCAGGAAGAGCGTGTAGCGCTCGGCGGCGTACGACTCCGCGATGTCGCCGTCGATCTGGCGGAGGCGCTGGTCGCCGAGCCCGAGCGCCTCGACGGTGCGCGCACCCTCGACGGTCTCGGTGAGGGAGGCGTTGATGGCGGAGTACGACGCACCCTCGCGCAGGTAGCCGTCGCGGGCGCGGGCGAGGTACCAGCGGGCCCCGACCACCATCGCCGGCACGCCGAGGGCGCACGGCAGCAGCACCCACCAGCCGACGAGGACGGCCGCGATGAAGGTGACCACCGCGGTCACCAGCGCGGTGATCCACTCGGGCATCGCCCACCGCACCGACCAGCTCGAGCTGGTCGACGTCGCGACCGGTGCGGGTGAGCAGGTCGCCGGAGCCGGCGGCCTCGACGACCCCGACGGGCAGGGCCAGCGAGTGCTCGACGAAGTCCTCGCGCAGCTCGGCCAGCACCTGCTCGCCGAGCGACTGGCTCAGGTAGCGCGCGTAGCGGGTGAGCACGGTCTGGACGACCAGGAAGCAGGCCAGCACGCGCGACCACGTCGTCGACGTGCGCGACCGTGGTGCCCTGCTGCACGGCCTCGACGAGGTCGCCGAGCAGCCGGGGCGCGGCGAGCCCGGCGACGGCCGCGAGGGCGTGCAGACCCAGCGCGCTCCAGAGCCGCCGCGGGTGCCGGCGCGCGATCGACTGCGCGTGGCGGCGTACGGCGCCCTGGTCGGCGACCGGCAGCGAGGTGGTCTCGCTCATCGCGACGGCACCTCGCTCTCCCGGATCACCAGGCGCCGGTAGTCGGGGTCGTGCTCGAGCAGGTCGGCGTGCGTGCCGGTCGCGACCACCCGGCCGTCGCGCACGAACGCCACCTCGTCGACGTGGTCGAGCAGCAGCGGGCTCGACGTCGTCACCACCGTCGTCCGGCGCGCCCGGTGCTTGCGCAGCCGCGCGCCGATCCGCGCCTCGGTGTGCGCGTCGACGGCCGAGGTCGGCTCGACCAGCACGAGCACCTCGGGGTCGAGGGCGAGTGCCCGCGCGAGCACGAGCCGCTGGCGCTGGCCGCCGGAGAAGGTGCGGCCGCGCTCGCTGACCTGGGCGTCGAGCCCCGCGGGCAGCCCGACCAGCACGTCCTGGGCGGACGCCGTGTCCAGGGCGCTGTCCACGTCGCCGCCACCGGCGACGTCGAGCGCGTCGCCCAGCCGGCCGGCGAAGAACATGGCCGCGGTGTCGGAGACCACGATGCGCCGGCGTACCTCCGCGCGCGGCAGCGCCGACAGCGGAACGCCGCCGAGGAACACGTCCTCGTCCGGCGCGGAGTCCTCCGGCGGCGCGCACCGGCCGAGCCGGTCGGCCAGAGCAGCTGTCTCGTCGGGCCGCTCGCCGACCAGGGCGGTGAGCGTGCCCGGCCGCACGCGCAGCCCCGAGCGCACGTCGACCAGCTCGCCGCCCTCGGCCGGCGACGGCGCGGGCACCTCGGGGTCGGCGAAGTCCGACTGGATCGCCAGCACCCGGCACACCCGCTGGGCCGAGACGCGGCCGCTGATCACCTTGTTGGCGAACTCGGTCGCCGTGCGCAGCGGGATCATCAGGAACGCGGCGTAGCCGTAGAACGCGACCAGCTCGCCGGGGCTGATCGTGCCCTCGACGGCGTACCGCGCTCCCAGCCAGACGACGAGGACCACGAAGACGCCGGGCAGGAAGACCTGCAGCGCGTCGAGCACGGACTGCAGCCGTGCCACCTCGACCCCCGCGCGCCGGGTCTCCTGCGACTCCCGGGTGTAGCGGGCGTGGAAGACCTCCTCGCCGCCGATCCCGCGCAGGACGCGCAGGCCGGAGACGATGTCGGTGGCGGTGTTGGACAGGTGGCCCATCAGCTCGCGCTGGTGGGCGCTGCGCCGCTGCAACGGCGAGAGCAGTGGGCCGATCAGCACCGTCAGCGCCGGCACCCCGAACAGGACGACGAGTCCGAGCGTCACCGAGGTCTGCAGCAGGATCACGGCCACCAGCACGAACGAGACGATCGCCCCGGCGAACCGCGCGGACACGTCCATCACGTTGCCGAGGTGGGACAGGTCGGTGGTCCCGATCGCGACGACCTCGCCGGTCGAGACCCTGCGCGGCAGCGTGCCGCCGAGCTCGACCGCCTGGCGCCCGACGAGCTGCACGACCCGGTACGCCGTGGTCAGCCAGTTGGTGACCGCGAACCGGTGCCGGACGATGCCGAAGACGGCCTGCGCCAGGCCGATGACGAGCATCACGCACCCGTACTTCACCAGCTCGTGGCCGTCCTTGGCCGCCACGCCTCGGTCGATGGCGCGACCGATCACGGCCGGCATCACCGCCTGGGCGCTCATCCACGCGATGCCGAAGAGCATGCCCAGCGCCAGGGTGTGCCACTGACCCATCGCCAGCCACCACAGCAGCCGACCCGGCGACCGGTGGTCGGCGGTGCCGGGGTGATCGAGGGGCAGGCGGCGCACCGGTCCACGCTACGGATCGGGCCGACCTCCGCGCGACCGATTATCCGGGCGGCTCGAGGAACCCCTCGGCGACCAGGTCGCGCACGACGGGCAGGTAGGTGGCGCGCAGGTCGTCGGTGCTCGCCAGCAGCTGGCCCAGCGCGTCCAGGATCTGCGCGAGCGTCAGCTCCCCGTCGCAGGCGCCGACCAGCGCGGCCTCGACCGTGTCGGCCTGCCGGGCCCGTCGCATCCACCGCTGCTGGCGCAGCACGACCTGCTCCGGGTCGGCGGCTCCCGGGGCGCCGTACGTCTCCTGGCGGACGTCGGACCGCGCGACCAGCCTGCTCTGCGAGGAGCTCGTCGTCGGTGACGTGGCGCAGGCACCTCGACCCGGCGCAGGTACGCCGCGATCTCGGCGCCCAGCGGCTGCTCGATGTCGTAGGGCCACTCCTCCAGCAGGAGCACGGGCTGCGCCTCGGTCGCGCGCAGGATGATCCAGCCGAACCCGACGGCCTCCACGCCCTGCTCCTCGAACCACCCGAGCCACGCGTCGTAGCGCCGGACGTAGTCCTCCACCGTGCCGCCGGTCGACGGGTGCAGCCCGGCGTCCTTGAGCCAGAGCTCGACGTACGCCGGCGGGTCGAGCACCTCGCGCTGGACCACCCACGCGTCGCAGCCGGTGACCCAGCCGGACAGCCGCTCGTCCCACGGGCTGGTCGCGGGCGATCGCCCAGTTGGCGAGCACCTGCGCGACGCCACCGGGTCGGAGGTGCGCCGGGACGCCGCGGACGATCCGCTCGACGACCTCGTCGCCCGGCAGGCCGGAGTCGCGGTAGACCAGGCGCTCGGAGGTCGCCGGCGAGATGACGAAGGGCGGGTTGGTGGCCACGAGGTCGAACCGTTCGCCGGCGACCGGCTCGAACAGGCTGCCCTCGCGCACCTCGACCCCGTGACGTCGTTGAGGGCGAGGTTGAACCGGGTCAGCTCGAGGGCGCGCTGGTTCACGTCGGTGGCCACGACCCGTCCGGCGTGCGGCGGCCAGGTGCAGCGACTGCACGCCGCAGCCGGTGCCGAGGTCGAGGGCAGTGCCGACCTGGTCGCGCACCGTGATCTGGGCCAGCGACGTCGCCGCGGGACTGATCCCGAGCACGTGGTCGGTCGCCACCCGCGCCGGCCGCCCGTCGAGCCCGGGAGTCAGGTCGCTGACCACCCAGAGGTCGGTGTCGTCGGTGGCGTAGGGGCGCACGTCGAGGAGCGCCCGCACCTGCCCGGACGCCTGCTCCAGCACCCCGGCCGCGCAGAGGTCGTCCAGCAGACCGGGCAGCGCCTGCTCGACCGCGGCCGACGGACACCTGCGGCCTGCAGCAGCCACAGCCGCGTCAGCGTCTCGACGGCGCTGCCGCCGGTGGTCGCCCGCAGCCCGGGTGCGGTCTCGTTGCGCGACAGCGCCGCGTGCGCCTGCGCGCCCGAGCACCTCGACCACGGCGTCGTACCCGAACCCCGCCGCGAGCAGCCCGTCCCGCAGCCGCCGCCGCCACCTCACGTCACCCCAACCCCCCGACGCGGGGGGATTGATGTACGCCGAAACGCGCTGACCGGGGAGTTCGTGCACACCTGGTGTGCAAGAACTCCCCGGTCGGCGTCGTACAACGTGCAGCAAGCTCCCCGGTCGGCGGACTAGGCGGGCGGCCTCCGCGGGCGCCGGTGCCTCGTCGGAGATGACCGTCGAGCGGCGCTTGGAGATGACGACCGCGACCACGATGATCGCCACCGCGACCAGCGCGATCACGAGGCGCAGCGGGGTGTTCTTGTCGGCCCCGACGCTCATCGAGACGATCGCGCTGGCGATCAGCAGCGAGACCAGGTTCATCACCTTGATCAGCGGGTTGATCGCCGGACCGGCGGTGTCCTTGAACGGGTCACCGACCGTGTCGCCGATGATCGTCGCCTCGTGCGCGGGCGAGCCCTTGCCACCGTGGTGACCGTCCTCGACCAGCTTCTTGGCGTTGTCCCAGGCACCACCGGAGTTGGCCAGGAAGACCGCCATCAGGGTGCCGGTGCCGATCGCACCGCCGAGGAAGCCCGCGAGCGGGGCCACCCCGAGGCCGAAGCCGACGGCGATGGGCGCGAGCACCGCGAGCAGTCCGGGCGTGACGAGCTCGCGCAGCGAGTCCCTGGTCACGATGTCGACCACGCGGCCGTACTCCGGACGACCGGTGCCCTCCATGATCCCGGGGATCTCGCGGAACTGACGGCGCACCTCGAAGACCACGGCGCCCGCAGCCCGGCCCACGGCGTTGATCGCGAGCCCGGAGAACAGGAACACGACCGCAGCACCGAGGAGCACGCCCACCAGGACGCCGGGGTTGAAGACGAAGAAGTCGAGCAGCTCCGAGCCGTTGGACCCGGTCTCGCGCAGCTTCTCCAGCACCGAGGTGGCGTAGGAGCCGAACAGCGCGGTCGCCGCGAGCACGGCCGTCGCGATCGCGATGCCCTTGGTGATCGCCTTCGTGGTGTTGCCGACCGCGTCGAGCTCGGTGAGGATCTGCGCCCCCTCCTCGCTGACGTCGCCCGACATCTCCGCGATGCCCTGGGCGTTGTCGGAGACGGGTCCGAAGGTGTCCATCGCCACGATCACGCCGACCGTGGTCAGCAGACCGCAGCCCGCGAGGGAGACCGCGAACAGCGAGATGACCAGCGAGCCGCTGCCGAGCAGGAAGGCGCAGAACACGGCCGCGCCGATGACCAGCGTCGTGTAGACGGCCGACTCGAAGCCGACCGCGAGACCGCTCAGGATGACGGTCGCCGCGCCGGTGAGCGAGGTCGCCCCGACGTCCTTGACCGGCTTGTACTCGGTGCCGGTGAAGTAGCCGGTGAGGCCGAGGATGCCGGCGGCCATCACGATGCCGATGACGACGGCGGCCGAGGCGATCAGCCTCGGGTCGCCGTGGGCCGCGTGGATCGAGATCGAGTTCAGCGCCGAGCCGGTCACCCCACGGAACTCGCGCGAACGACGACGGCAGGTACAGGAAGGCTGCGACCACCGAGGCCACGGCACCCACGGCCGCGGAGATGTAGAAGGCCCGGTTGATCGTGGTCAGGCCGTTCTCACCGGGTCGCGGGGTGGTGATGTAGACGCCGAGGACGGCGGTCAGGGCGCCGATCGCCGGGACCAGCAGCGGGAAGACCAGGCCCTTGTCGCCGAAGGCGAGCGAGCCGAGGATCAGGGCCGCGACGAGCGTCACGGCGTAGGACTCGAAGAGGTCGGCCGCCATGCCGGCGCAGTCGCCGACGTTGTCGCCCACGTTGTCCGCGATCGTCGCGGCGTTGCGCGGGTCGTCCTCGGGGATGTTCTGCTCGACCTTGCCGACGAGGTCGGCGCCGACGTCGGCCGCCTTGGTGAAGATGCCGCCACCGACGCGCATGAACATCGCGAGCAGGGCGGCACCGAAGCCGAAGCCCTCGAGCACCTTCGGCGCGCGGTCCTGGAACAGGATGACGACGAGGCTGGCGCCCAGCAGGCCGAGGCCGACGGTGGCCATGCCGACGAACGCGCCGGTGCGGAAGCCGATCTTCATGGCCGGGTCGCGACCCACGGTGTTGGCGGCCGCGGCCACGCGCAGGTTCGACTGCACGGCCAGCGACATGCCGAGGTAGCCGATCGCGGCCGAGAAACCGGCCCCGACCAGGAAGAACACCGAGCGGAAGATGCGCTCGGTGATGTCGTCCGCAGGCAGTGCGAGCAGCCCCACGAAGGCGACGGCGGCGAAGATGCCGAGCGTGCGGAACTGGCGCTGGAGGTAGGCGTTGGCGCCCTCCTGCACCGCGTGGGCGATGTTCTTCATGTTGTCGGTGCCCTCAGCGGCTGAGAGGACCTCTCGCCGGAACACCACGGCCATCCCGAGCGCCCCGAGGGCGATCAGGAGGACGATGACGACCAGCACGAGGTTCCCGCCGGTGAGATCGACGACCATGGGGTTGAACCCGGTCATGTTTCTCCTCGGGAAAGGTCTGTCTGGTGTGTGACAGCCGGGGAGTCTACGGGTAGGTCAGCCCCCGAGCGCGGAGGCCTCCGTGTCGTGGATCGTGAAGACCTTGGCCAGGCCGGTGATCCGGAAGATCTTGAGCAGGCGGTCCTGGGAGCAGATCAGCGTCATCGAGCCGTCGTGCGCGCGCACCTTCTTCAGCCCGCCGACGAGCACGCCGAGACCGGTGGAGTCGAGGAAGTCGACGCCCTCCATGTCGATCACGAGGTGGTGGTGACCCTCGCCGACGAGCTCGGTGATCTTGTCGCGGAGCTTCGGAGCGGTGTAGACGTCGATCTCGCCGCCGACGGCGACGATCGTCCGGCTGTCGACCTCACGGGTCTGCAGCGAAAGGTCCACTGTCTCTCCTCCGAGCGAGGACACGGGCGTCGTCCAACCGCTCCCACGCATTCGTAACAGGTGTGCGTTATTCAACCACGACCTGCGCGGCGCTCCGTGGGCGAGACGGGTGACAGCGGTGTGACTCGTGTGGGCGCTCGCTGGGAGACTGGTGCGCGTGCACGTGGTGGACCTCGAGACGACGCTCGCGCGGCTCAGCGGCGCCCCGGGCGCGCGAGGACAGCCTCACCCACCTCGAGCTCGTCGAGCCCCGCCCCGCACGTACGACGCCGTGGCCGACGTGGCTCGCCGACCCCGTGCGCGCGGCCTTCGAGCGCGTCCGGCGTGCCCGAGCCCTGGACCCACCAGCGCGCAGCGGCCGACCTCGCCCACGCGGGCCGCCACGTCGTGGTCTCCACGGGCACGGCCTCGGGCAAGTCGCTGTGCTACCTGCTCCCGGCGCTGCAGGCGATCGAGACCCGCCGCGGGCCCAAGGGGCAGCGCGGCGCCTCCGTCCTCTACCTCTGCCCCGACCAAGGCGCTGGCCCAGGACCAGCTCGCCACCCTGCGCGCGCTCGGCTCGACGGGCTGCCCGACCTGCGCTGCGCCACCCACGACGGCGACTCCACGCCCGAGATGCGCGAGTGGACCCGCGACCACGGCGAGTACGTGCTCACCAACCCCGACATGCTGCACCGCTCGCTGCTGCCCGGGCACGCCCGCTGGTCGCGCTTCTTCGGGTCCCTGCGCTACGTCGTGGTCGACGAGTGCCACCACTACCGCGGCGTCTTCGGCGCCCACGTCGCCCAGATCCTGCGGCGGCTCCGGCGGGTCGCGGCGCTCTACGGCGCCCACCCCACCTTCGTGCTGGCCTCGGCCACCGTGGCCGAGCCCGCCGCCTCCGCCGGACGGCTCACCGGGCTCGACGTCACGCGCCGTGACCGACGACGGCTCGCCGCGCGGCCGCGCCGCGCTGGCCCTGTGGGAGCCGCCGTTCGTCCCCGGCGTCGGGGAGAACGGCGCGCCCGTGCGCCGCTCGGCCACCAGCGAGGTCGCCGACCTGCTGACCGACCTGGTGCTCGACGCGGCTGCGCACCCTGGCCTTCGTGCGGTCGCGCCGCGGGGTCGAGACGGTGGCCCTGACCGCGCGCCGACTGCTCGGCGAGGTCGACCCGTCCCTGGTCGACCAGGTCGCGGCCTACCGCGGCGGCTACCTGCCCGAGGAGCGGCGCGCGCTCGAGGAGGCGCTGCGCGCCGGGCCGGCTCGCCGGGCTGGCCGCCACCAACGCGCTCGAGCTCGGCATCGACATCACCGGGCTCGACGCCGTGCTGCTCGCCGGCTTCCCCGGCACCCGCGCGGCCTTCTGGCAGCAGGTGGGCCGGGCCGGACGCAGCGGCCGCGACGCGCTCGGCGTGCTGGTCGCGCGCGACGACCCGCTCGACACCTACCTCGTCCACCACCCCGAGGCCCTGCTCGGCCAGCCGGTCGAGGCCAACGTCTTCGACCCCGACAACCCCTACGTCCTCGGGCCCGCACCTGTGCGCGGCCGCGGCCGAGTGGCCGCTGACCGAGGCCGACCTGGCCATGTTCGGCCCGGGCGCCCAGGCGGCCGTCGACGCGCTCACCGAGGGCGGCCTGCTGCGCCGCCGGCCGCGCGGCTGGTTCTGGACCGACCGGCGCCGGGCCAGCGACCTCGCCGACATCCGCTCCTCCGGCGGTACGCCGGTGCGGCTGGTCGAGGACACGCACCGGCCGGGTGCTCGGCACGGTCGACGCCCACGCGGCCCACGGCACCGCCCACACCGGCGCGGTCTACCTGCACCAGGGCGAGACCTGGCTGGTGCAGCGAGCTCGACCTCGAGGAGTCGGTGGCCGTGGTCGTCGCGCGCCGAGCCGGACTACTCGACCTCGGCCCGCGAGGTCACCGACATCGAGATCCTCCAGGAGCGCGAGGCGCAGGCCGTGGGGCGAGGCCCGGCTCAGCCTCGGCGACGTCCGGGTGACCCACCAGGTCGTCTCGTTCCTCAAGCGACGCGTGCCCTCCGGCGAGGTGATCGGCGAGGAGCCGCTCGACCTGCCCGAGCGGGTGCTCGACGACGACGGCGGTGTGGTGGACGCTGCCCGAGCACGTGCTCGACGAGTGCGGGGTCGCCGCGCGCGGACCTGCCCGGCGCGGCCCACGCGGCCGAGCACGCCTCGATCGGCCTGCTCCCGCTGTTCGCGACCTGCGACCGGTGGGACATCGGCGGTGTCTCCACCGCCCTGCACGCCGACACCGGACGGCTCACCGTGTTCGTCCACGACGGCCACCCGGGCGGCGCCGGGCTTCGCCGAGCGCGGCTACCGCGCGGCCGTCGACCTGGCTCCGGGCGACCCGTGAGGCGATCGACTCCTGCGGCTGCGCCGAGGGCTGCCCGTCGTGCGTGCAGTCGCCGAAGTGCGGCAACCAGAACAACCCGCTCGACAAGCCCGGCGCGATTCGATCCTGCTCGACCTCCTCATTTCGCGGCGGCACCGACTCCTCTAGGGTCGAGACGTGTTCGTCGCCGCGCTGCTCCTGCTCATCGTCGTGGTCCTGCTGGTCCTCGCCGCCGTCTTCGGCGGCAACGACCCGACCACGATCGACTTCGGCTCCTTCAACCTGAACGCCAGCGCCGGCGGTGTCTTCTTCCTCGGCGCCGGCACGCTGCTCGCTGCTCGTGCTCAGCCTCGCCCTGTTCCGCACCGCGGCCCGTCGCGCCAGCGCCCGCCGCGCCGACCGCAAGAGGGTCAGCGAGCTGAGCCAGAAGCTCGACGAGTACAAGCGCGACGAGCACGAGACCGCCGACGACGAGGACGCGCGCCGACCCAGGCGCGATGCTTCAGGTCGTGACCGGCCCGGCCCGTGGCGCGGGCCGGCAGCTCGACCCGACCGACCGGCAGCCGGGCGGCGCTGACCACGACGACCGCCACGCTCCAGCCCTCGACGCGGCAGCCCCGCAGGGCGGCGCGGTTGTCCGTCGCGATGTCGGCCGCCGAGGCGCAGGGGTCGCGGCCGTCCTGGAGGGCGCCCGGCGGCCGCCAGGGCCGCGAGGTCGGCGGCCGCCTGGGCGGCCCGGTGGGCCGCGACGACGGCGACCCCGCAGCCGACCGCGAGGGTGACCGTGACCAGCACGCGCCATCATCGCGATCGCCGAGGACGCTGCCGGCGCCCCGGTCGTCGCGGCCGTCCGGCGCTCACTGGTCCGGCTCCTGCGCGGCCACGGCCCGGCCGGTGACCCGGACGCCGGCCAGGCTGACCGAGCATGCCCGCCGGGCCCCGGACCGGGCTGCGCACCGTCGCCACGACGGTCTCCGTCCCGTCGTGCACCGAGATGCTCGACCCGCGCGGTGCCACCTGACGCCCGAGCGAGGTGGCCGCGGCCGGCCGACTCCGATCGCGCGGCGGCGCGGGCCACCTCGCGGGCCGCGTCCGATCGCGCGCACCTGGGTGAGCCCGACGCAGACCAGCCACACCATCGCCACGGTGAACAGCGCGAGCACCGGCAGCACGACCGCCGTCTCGGCGGTGACCGCGCCCTGCTCTCCACGGTCGCGCTCCTGCTCGTCAGGTTCCGCGCACGCGCTCTCCTCTCTCTTCTCGCTCGTCTCTCTGGTGGTCGGCCGGCGGAGCGGGCAGCCCGGTCCCGCCCCGCCGGCCGGTCTCGGGTCGGCCTAGAAGGGCAGCAGCGCGCGGATCGCCCGGAAGATGACCGAGATCAGCTGCTGCCCGGCCGTGCTGGTCAGGAACTTGAAGAGCACGGCGGCGAAGCCGACGCCGCAGCCGGTGACCGTGGCGTACTCCGCCGTGCTGGCCCCGGCCTCGTCGCGGACGAGGTCAGGAGGCGGGTCGCCGGTCGGCGGGTCGGTCGGGCCGTGGTGGCGAGTGCGGTCTGGTGCATGGGTTCTCCTCGGGATCGGTGTCCGGCCCCGGTCGGGCCCGGACGGGTGTGCTGACAGGAGGAGGTTCGCGCGTGCCGCGCGCGCGGGCGAGGACGAGTTCGCGAGCGGTGGACAAGCCCCTCCGGGCCGGCCCTGTGGACGACAGCCGGTCACTCCGGCGCCTCATCCGAAGATCCGCATCGACGCGAAGACGCCCGCGACCATGGGCACCACGCCGAGCAGCACGAAGGCCGGGAGCAGGCACAGACCCGAGCGGCACCGACGCCTTGACCTCGATGCTGCGGGCCCGCGCCTCCACCTCGGCCCGCGAGCGCTCGGCGAGCTCGGCCGCACAGCTGGTGCACGGCCCGGCTCACCGAGGCCCCGGACTCGTGGGCCCGGACCACCGCGCGACCCAGCGGAGCCGAGCTGGGGGTGCTGGGCGAGCGAGCGCCACACCCGCACCGGGTCGACCCCGACCTCGAGCAGGTGGTGCAGGCCGAGGAACTCCTCGGCCACCGGTCCGCCGACCGCGCGCGCGACCGTCGCCAGCGCGCGCTCGGGCGCCGCGCCGGCGTCGAGGCAGGCGCCCAGCAGGTCGACGCCCAGCGGGCAGCTCCTCGAGCAGCCGCTCCCGACGACGTACGACGGCAGGGTCCTCGCCCCGCCCAGCACCACCCACACCACCGCGCGCGCAGACGAGGCCGGCCACCAGTCCCGACAGGGCCGCCCACCATCGCCCAGCCACCGGCGGCGGCGACCGCGGCGAGCAGCGGGCGCAGCCGGCGCAGCGGCGCACCGGCTCGACCGTGTCGGCGGCTGGACGCGCGCCGGGCCCGCCGACCGCGGTGACGCGCGGACCGCGCCAGCGAGCAGCGGCCGCGGCGCCAGCGAGCCCGGCGGCGAGCACGGCCACCGGGGTCACCGCCGCAGCACCCCGTCGGCGATCCGGTCCAGCCAGGCCAGCCCGGCGAAGCTGAGCCCGAGCCCGGCGGCCGAGCACCACCACGCCCGGCGTGCGTGCGCGAACAGGAACCCGAGCGGGTCTCCCCCGACGCCGATGCCGAGCAGCAGGACGCCGATCGGCAGCACCGCGAGCATCCGGGCCGTGGCGTGGGCAGCCGCCAGCTCGGTGGCGACCAGCCGCGCCGTGCGCAGGTCGGCCCGGATCGCCGCGGCCGCTGACTCCATGGCGCTCGGCGAGCCCGACACCGGTCTGGTGGGCCACCTGCCAGGTGGCGGCGACCCGGCGCAGGTGTGCGGCGCCGGGCCGCGCGGCCAGCTGCCGCAGCGCGTCGGGCACGTCGGCGCCCATCTGCCCGGCGGCCGCCACCGGCGCCAGCTCGTCCCACTCGGCGGCGGCCCGGTCCAGGGCGACCGAGGGCGGTTGGCCGGCCACCAGGTCGGAGGCCAGCGCGTCGCAGGCCGCCAGCACCTGCTCGGACCGCCGCTGGGCCGCGGCCGCCTCTCGGCGACGGCGCAGGACGCGCAGCACGCCCACGGCGACGAGGGCGCCGATGCACCCCGAGCACGAGGTCGTGGACGTCGCGCCAGGCCCACCCCGCCCCGAGGCACAGCCCGACGAGGCCCACCGCAGCGAGCGCCAGGGTGGGACCGGGGCCCGGCTCGCCCGGGGCACCGACCGGCGCGCGCCGGGCGGGCAGCACGAGCAGCACCGCGAGGCCGAGCAGGGCCGCCGACGACCAGGGCCGGCGTCACGGCTCGACCAGCGCGGTCAGCTCGTCCAGCGCCGGCCCGGGCACCAGTGGCTCCGCGGTCGTCGAAGCCGACGCCGGTCACCACCTCGACGGCGCCCGAGCCCGCGCGCGTGACCACGCCGATCTCCCGCACCCGCCGAGCGCCCTTCGCGGCCGCGGCCGAGGTGGACGACCACGTCGACCGCCGAGGCCAGCTGGCTGTGGGCGGCCTCCCGGGACAGCCCGGCCGCGAGGGCGAGCGCCTCGACCCGGCTCGGCACGTCGGCGGCGGAGTTGGCGTGGACCGTCGCGCAGCCACCCTCGTGGCCGGTGTTCATCGCGGCGAGCATGTCGACGACCTCGCCGCCGCGGACCTCCCCCACGACCAGCCGGTCGGGCCGCATCCGCAGCGCCTGCCGCACCAGCGTGCGCAGGGTGATCTCGCCGGCGCCCTCGATGTTGGGCGGCCGGGCCTCGAGCGCCACGACGTGGGGATGGTCGGGCCGCAGCTCCGAGGCGTCCTCGACCAGCACCAGCCGCTCGTCGGGGCCGACCAGCGTGAGCAGCGCGTTGAGCAGCGTCGTCTTGCCCGAGCCGGTGCCGCCGCTGACCAGGAACGCGAGCCGCCGCCGCACGATCCCGGCCGAGCAGCTCGGCGCCCGCCGCGGGCACCGACGCCGGCCGCGACGAGCTCCTCGAGGCGTGAAGACGCGGTGGCGCGGCACCCGCAGCGACAGCACCGTGCCCGGCCGGGCGACCGGCGCCAGCACGGCGTGGAACCGGGAGCCGTCGGCCAGCCGCAGGTCGACGTGGGGCGAGGCGTCGTCGAGCCGGCGCCCGGCCGAGGCGGCGAGGCGCTGGGCGAGGCGGCGTACGTGCTGGTCGTCGGGGAACCGCACGCCGGTGAGCTCGAGGCCGGCGCCGCGGTCGAGCCAGACCTGCTCGGCACCGTTGACGAGCACGTCGGTGACGCCCTCCGTGCGCAGCAGCGGCTCGAGCGGACCGGCCCCGACGACGTCGCGGCGCAGCGCGTCGTGCACCGCGAGCACGGTCGCGTCGCCGACCGGGCGCCCCTGCTCGCGCAGCGCGCGGGCGACCAGCTGCGGGGTGAGCGGCGCCGCCTCGCGGGCCAGCCGCTCGCGGACGCCGTCGAGCAGCTCGGCCGGCGCGCGTGGTCATCAGGCCGCCACCGACCAGCCGGTCGACCGCCATCGCGCGGCGGTGCCGCGCCAGGCGGGCCGCGCCGGTGGCGGGCCGGACCGACGCCCGAGGTCGATCGCCTCGTCGAGGCCGCGCTGGTCGGCCATCGCCGCCGAGCGAGGGGCAGCTCCGAGCAGCTGACCGACCGCGTCGGGGTCGACGCCGCCGGCCCGGCCGCGGACGACGAGATGACGGCTGGGGCCGCGCTCGGGCAGGTGCCGCACCAGCCGCGCCGCCGCGGCCACGCCCGGCACGGTCGGAGCTGACCACGACGACCACGTGGTCGCACCGCGACACGGTCTCCTCGACCACCGGGTCGAGGTGCCGCGGCAGGTCGACGACCACCACCGGGAACCCGCGTCGGCCGGCCGAGAGCACCTCGCGTACGGCGAAGGGCTCGAGCGGTCGCGGCCCGGTCGACCGGCCAGGACAGCACCGAGAGCCCGTCCGCGCGCGGCAGCGCCTCGCGCAGCGAGCGCGAGCTGAGCCGGCCGCCGAGGTGCGCAGAGGGAGTCCCAGCGCACGCCCTGCTCGCCCTCGAGACCGAGCACCCGGTCGGCGCCGGCGCCGAGGGGGTCGGCGTCGACGAGCAGCGTCGGCCGCGTGCGGGCCGCGGTCTGGGCGAGGGCGGCGGCGAACACGGTCGCCCCGGCGCCACCCGACCCGCCGACCACCCCGATGGCACGCTCCCGGCGCCGCCGCCGCCGTCGCCGACGTCGGTGAGCAGCTCGACCAGCCACGTCTCGGCAGCCGGCAGCCCCGCGACGGTCTCGGCCCCCACCCCGAGCGCGTCGCGGAACACCTCGTCGGCGACCGGTGCCCGGCCGAGCACGTGCACCCGCGGACGCCGCGGCGGGCCCACCGACGGCGAGTCGTCGCCGCCGCGTCGGCACCCACCAGCACCACCGGCGCCGCCGCCCACCGGCCGAGCGCCGCGCCGGGGTCGGCCGCCACGTCGGGTGCGACCCCGGCGGCGGCCGCGAGCCGCTGCACCTCGGCGACGAGGGCGGCGTCGGCGGAGACGAGCAAGGGGCGAGCAAGGGGGCGGGGTCAGGAGGGGCACGCTCCGAACCTCCGTCGCTCGCACCGACCGTGACGCCACGAGGGCCAGGCGCCTGTGGACGACCCGCCGCGAATCGGACCTGTGGACGCGAAATGGTCACCCCGCCGTCCAGAACCACCCGTTCTGCCTACGATCGAGGCATGAGCTCGACGGTCCGCCCCACGGCGGCCTTCTTCGACCTCGACAAGACGATCATCGCCAAGTCGAGCACGCTCGCGTTCAGCCGCGAGTTCCAGGCCGGCGGACTGATCTCCCGGGGAGCGGTGCTGCGCTCGGCGTACGCGCAGTTCGTCTACCTCGTCGGCGGCGCCGACCACGACCAGATGGAGAAGATGCGGCAGTTCATGTCGCAGCTGTGCACCGGCTGGGACGTCCAGACGGTCAAGGAGATCGTCGCCGACACCCTGCACAACATCGTCGACCCGATCGTGTACGACGAGGCGGTCGGCCTGATCGAGGACCACCACCTCGCCGGCCGCGACGTCGTCATCGTCTCGGCCAGCGGCACCGAGGTGGTCGAGCCGATCGGCGAGATGCTCGGCGCCGACCGCGTGGTGGCCACCCGGATGGAGGTCGCGGACGGCAAGTACACCGGCGGCATCGCCTTCTACGCCTACGCCGAGGCCAAGGCGACCGCGATCCGCCAGCTCGCCGAGGAGCACGGCTACGACCTCGAGCGCAGCTACGCCTACAGCGACTCGGTCACCGACGTCCACATGCTCGAGGCGGTCGGCCACCCCTACGCGGTCAACCCCGACAAGGACCTGCGCCGGATCGCCCGCGAGCGCGGCTGGCCGATCCTGGTCTTCGCCAAGCCGGTGGCGCTGCGCCGCCGGGTCAAGCTGCCGCCCGTCGAAGCCCACCCTGGCGACGCTGACCGTGGGCGGGTTCGCGGCGATCGGCGCCGCCATGTGGCTGGGTGCGCGCCGCCGCCGGCTCAGCGCCTGAGGGTTCCGGGAGCCCGACTCGCCCATCCCTCGCGGTCGGCGAAAGTCAAGCCTTGTGGAGCCCTGGGGATCGGCGTACACAGGAGCCAACAACTCCAGAGCCACACACGGGACTGGTACCCACGCGGCGATCTACCCTTCCTACAGGGCGCGTGATCGACCCGGAACTGCCGGGGATCAGCAGTTGGATGAATGCACGCCTGGTAGCCGGTTCCTGTGTGTTCGAGCGGCATCGAGAGTAGGCAGGATCTCCTGCCTGGTCCCGGTGCCGCTCACTAGTGCGGGGGCTGGTGCAGCGGGCTGAGCTCGGCACCCTTGGCCTGCGCCTCGGCGGCGTAGAGCAGCCAGGCGTGCACCCCCGCCCGTCCCCCGTCGCGGTAGCCGCGCAGGTTGGACTCGTACGCCGCCCGCAGCGCCAGGTGCCCCGCCTCGGGCACGACGAGCGACGCCGGGTCCACCCCGCGGGAGACCAGCACCAGCCGCTCCACCGCCCGCGCCACCAGCCCGTCGAGGCCCCGAACGGGCCGGGCGGTGACCAGGTCGGCGTGCGCGACGGCGGCGACCAGCAGTGCGGGTGCCTTCGTGGCGAGCAGCGTCCGCGACAGCGACTGGAGCCGCTCGGCGCCCTCCGTCGACGCGGGCGCACCGGCGCCTCCGGCCAGCACGTGCAGCCGGGCGAAGGCCTGCACCGGGGACCGGGCCAGCACGGGAGCCAGCGCCAGCATCTCGCTGCTCAGCCGGAGCGCGGCCAGCGCGACCGCCGTCGCCCGATCCGGCGCGGACCTCCTCCTCCGAGGAGGCCGACCCCTCCAGCACCGCCGAGGCGTGGGCGCCGAGCAGCAGCGACTCCGTCGTCTGCGCGGGCGAGGTGCGCCGCAGCCCGCGGTCGCGCAGCAGCGCGTCGATCCCGTCGCGGGTGGCGGCGAAGGCGGACGGCACGCCTTCGAGGTCGCTCAGCCAGGCCAGCGGGTCGGGCGGGGGAGCACTCATCGGATGAAACGTATCGGGTACGTTCGAGCGCAGCATGAGCGCGGCGAACCCCCCATCCTCGACTCCCTCGCGGGGCCGGTCCCGGGCACGGTCCTTCGCCGCCGTCGCCGACGAGTACGACCGCGCCAGGCCGTCCTACCCCGAGGCCGCCGTCGCGTGGCTGACCGGCGGGGTGCAGCGTGGCTCCCTGGTGCTCGAGCTCGGCGCCGGCACCGGCAAGCTGACCGAGGTGCTGGTCCGCGCGGGTCACGACGTCGTCGCGACCGAGCCGCTGCCCGACATGGTCCGCCGGCTGCGTGACCGGCTGCCGATCAGCCCGGCCGTCGCGAACGCCGAGCAGATCCCGCTGCCCTCGCGCTCCGCCGACGTGGTGGTGTGCGGGCAGTCGTTCCACTGGTTCGACCACGAGCGGGCCATGGCCGAGATCGCGCGCGTGCTGCGCCCCGGCGGCCACCTCGCGCTCGTCTGGAACCGCTACGACACCGGCATCCCGTGGGTGCGGCGCTTCCAGGACCTGATCGCGCCCGACTTCGGCGAGGTCGACGACGCCGTCGAGCCGCTGATGCAGACGCCGTACTTCGGCTTCGTCGAGATGGAGCAGTTCCGCTTCTGGGCGTCGCACACCGCCGCGAGCCTGGCCGACCTGGCCCGCTCGGTCTCCTACTTCTCCACCCTCGACGAGCGCGCGCAGGGCGACCTGCTGCGCCGGGTCGACGACCTGTACGCCGGCTACGGCCGCGGGCACGACGGCATGCAGCTGCCCTACGTGACCCACTGCTACCGGGCCGTCGTACGCCACGACGAGCTGCCGCCGGAGAAGCCGGTCACGCCTGCACGCCTCGACCGAGGACACCGGCCCGCTGGTGCCCGAGCCCGCGCCACCACGAGGTGCCGCCCCCCGAGGACCCCGGAATGCAGCTCATCGACTTCCGCTGACCGACTGCGTCCCGACATGCCTGTCGTCTCACGGGCCCTTCCCGAAATGCGTCAGAGGTTCTTAAAGTCGAAACAATCAACTAGTTCTCGGGAGACCTTCATGACGCAGACGGCACCGACTCAGAAGTACTCCCCCGGCAGCTGCCCGGGGCCCACATCGCAGATCCGGCCCCACTCGGCCTGGCCGCCTTCGCACTCACGACCTTCTTCCTCAGCGCCGTCAACGCCGGCTGGGTGCCGGCGTCGGTGGAGCCCGTGGTCTTCGGTCTCGCGCTCGCCTACGGCGGCGGCGCCCAGCTCCTCGCCGGCATGTGGGAGTTCGCCAAGGGCAACACCTTCGGCGCGACCGCGTTCTCCTCCTACGGCGCCTTCTGGATGTCCTTCTGGTGGCTGACCGCCCACATCGACAGCTACAAGATCCCGGCCGCCGACGTCGGCAAGGGCCTCGGCCTCTACCTGCTGGCCTGGGGCATCTTCACGGCCTACATGACCGTGGCGCCACCCGGGTCAGCGGGGCCGTGCTGGCCGTGTTCGCGCTGCTGACGCTCACCTTCCTGGTGCTCGCGCTCGGTGACTTCCAGACCTCGACGAACATCACCAAGATCGGCGGGTACATCGGCCTGCTGACCGCCCTGGCTGCCTGGTACGCCTCGTTCGCGGGCGTGGTCGCCTTCACGCACAAGCGGCCGCTCTTGCCGACCGGGGCTCGCTGAGCAAGCAACCTTCGAGCAACCCCCGGCGGACCACCATGTCCGCAACACCTCAGTCGAGAGAAGAGGCATCGTGAGCAACGAGACCCTGGCCAACCTGTCCCACGAGGACCGGCGCTTCGAGCCGCCGAAGGAGCTGGCCGAGAACGCGAACGTGAAGGAGTCGGCCTACGACGAGGCCGACCAGGACCGGCTGGCGTTCTGGGAGAAGGCCGCGGAGCGTCTCGACTGGGAGAAGAAGTGGGACGAGGTCCTCGACTGGGACGACGCCCCCTTCGCGAAGTGGTTCGTCGGGGGCACGCTCAACGCGGCGACCAACTGCGTCGACCGCCACGTCGACGCCGGCAACGGTGACCGGGTCGCCTACCACTGGGTCGGCGAGCCGGAGGGCGACACCCGCGACATCACCTACGCCGAGCTGAAGGACCTGGTCTGCCAGGCGGCCAACGCGCTGACCGATCTCGGGGTGGCCAAGGGCGACCGGGTCGCGATCTACATGCCGATGATCCCCGAGACGGTCGTGGCCATGCTGGCCTGCGCCCGTCTCGGGGCCGTGCACACGGTCGTCTTCGGCGGCTTCTCCTCCAACGCGCTGCGCGACCGCATCCAGGACTGCGACGCCCACGTGGTGATCACCGCCGACGGCGGCTACCGCCGCGGCGACCCGGCTGCGCTGAAGCCGGCGGTCGACAAGGCGCTGCAGGAGTGCCCGGACGTCGAGCACGTGCTGGTGGTCCGTCGTACCGGCCAGGACGTCGAGTGGAACGACGACGTCGACGTGTGGTGGCACGACACCGTCGAGCAGGCGTCGACGGAGCACACGGCCGAGGCCTTCGACAGCGAGCACCCGCTGTACGTGATGTACACCTCCGGCACCACCGGCAAGCCGAAGGGCATCCTGCACACCACCGGCGGCTACCTCGTCGGCACGTCGTGGACCCACTGGGCGGTCTTCGACCTCAAGGACGACGACGTCTTCTGGACCGCCGCCGACATCGGCTGGGTCACCGGCCACAGCTACATCGTCTACGGGCCGCTCGCCAACGGCGCGACGTCGGTGATGTACGAGGGCACGCCGGACACCCCGCACAAGGGCCGCTGGTGGGAGATCATCGAGAAGTACAAGGTGACGCTGCTCTACTGCGCGCCCACGGCGATCCGGACGTTCATGAAGTGGGGTCAGGAGATCCCGGAGAAGTTCGACCTGTCCTCGCTGCGGATCCTCGGCTCGGTCGGTGAGCCGATCAACCCCGAGGCCTACGTCTGGTACCGCGAGAACATCGGCGGCAGCCAGACGCCCGTGGTGGACACCTGGTGGCAGACCGAGACCGGCATGCACATGATCAGCCCGCTGCCCGGGGTCACGAAGGGCAAGCCGGGCTCGGCGATGAAGGCGCTGCCCGGCATCTCCATCGACGTCGTCGACGACGAGGGCAACTCGGTCGGCAACGGCAACGGCGGCTACCTCGTGCTCACCGAGCCGTGGCCGGCGATGCTGCGCACGATCTGGGGCGACGACGACCGGTTCAAGGAGACCTACTGGTCGAAGTACGCCGACAAGGGCTACTACTTCGCCGGCGACGGAGCCAAGCTCGACGACGACGGCGACATCTGGCTGCTCGGCCGGGTGGACGACGTCATGAACGTCTCGGGCCACCGGCTCTCCACCACGGAGATCGAGTCGGCGCTGGTCTCGCACCCGAAGGTCGCCGAGGCCGCCGTCGTCGGAGCAGCGGACCCGGACACCGGCCAGGCCGTCAACGCCTACGTGATCCTGCGCGAGAGCGCGCTCAAGGACGGCGAGGAGGCCCCCGACGCCCTGATCAAGGAGCTGCGCGACCACGTCGCCGAGGAGATCGGCAAGATCGCGCGCCCCAAGTCGATCATGGTCGTCGCCGAGCTGCCCAAGACCCGCTCGGGCAAGATCATGCGCCGCCTGCTCAAGGACGTCGCCGAGAAGCGCGACGTCGGCGACGTCACGACCCTCGCCGACTCCGCGGTGATGGAGGCGATCAAGCAGGGCGCCGCCAAGTCCGACGAGGACTGAGGCACACGTCGGCGCCGGACGTCATACGAGCTGGTCGCCATGGCGACCCGAACGTATGACGTCCCGCGGGACGTCATCCGAAGTGGCGGCTATCGCGACCGGTTCGTATGACGCTGCCGGGGGGTCAGGCGGCGGCCTGGGCGTGCCCCTCGAGGAGCGCGGAGACGAGGGACTGCAGGGCACGGCGGACGTCGTCGTCGACGAGGCGGCCGGCCTCGAGGACGTCGTGGACGCCGGCGACGCCGACGGCGGGCTCGACCGGGCTGGCGCCGGCGACGCGGAGGATCTTGACGAGGTCCTCGCGGGCCCACTGGGCGCCGCGGGGTGACGGGCTGACGGAGACGACCGCCACGGGCTTGCCGTCGATGGCGGCCGAGCCGCGCGGGCGGGAGGCCCAGTCGATCGCGTTCTTGAGCACGCCGGTCACCGAGCCGTTGTACTCCGGCGTCGCGACCACGAGCGCGTCGGCCGAGGCCACCGCCTCGCGGAAGGCGGCGACGGGGGCGGGGACGGCGTCGCCGTCGACGTCCTGGTCGTAGTGGGGCAGGTCGCCGATGCCGTCGTAGGTGTGCACCCCGACGTCGCCCGGCAGCAGGTCACCGACCGCGGCGGCCACCTGCCCGGTCCACGAGTCGGCTCGCAGGCTGCCCACCAGCACCAGGATCTGCATCGGTTCCCCTTCGTCGTCGTACGTCATCTCGTTCAACGTTCAACAACACTCGAGGGTCACGGGCGGATTCCCCGACCCCGCTGTCGGGCCGGGTCACACCGCCCGGCGTTCGTCGTGCCGCGTCTTCAGCAGGCTGGCGACGGCGGTCACGGCGAGAGTGAGCACGATGACCGCGAGGGACAGCCAGACCGGGATGTCCGGGGCCCAGCTGATCGGCTCGCCGCCGTTGACGAACGGCAGCGAGTTCTCGTGCATCGCGTGCAGGATCAGCTTGAGGCCGATGAAACCGAGGAGGAACGCCAGCCCGTAGGAGAGGTAGACCAGGCGCTTCAGCAGGCCGCCGATCAGGAAGTACAGCTGGCGCAGGCCCATCAGCGCGAAGATGTTGGCGGTCAGCACGAGGTACGGCTCCTGGGTCAGCCCGTAGATCGCGGGGATCGAGTCGAGCGCGAACAGCAGGTCGGTCGTGCCGAGCGCCAGGATCACCACGAACATCGGCGTGATCACCCGCCGGCCGTGCTCGTGCGCCACCAGGTGGGTGCCGTGCCAGCGCGTGGTCGCGGGCAGCCGGCCGCTGATGAAGGTGACCAGGCGGTTCTCCTGGTACTCGTCGTCGTCGGTGCTCGCCGCCGCGCGCCAGCTTCACCGCCGTGTAGAGCAGGAAGACCCCGAAGACGTAGAAGACCCAGCTGATCGTCTCGATGGCCGCGGCGCCGACCGCGATGAAGATGCCGCGCATCACGAGGGCCAGCACGATCCCGACCAGGAGCGCGCTCTGCTGCAGCTCCCGGGGTACGGCGAACCGGCTCATGATGATCATGAAGATGAACAGGTTGTCGACCGAGAGCGAGTACTCGGTCAGCCAGCCGGCGAAGAACTGGGTGCCGTAGTCGTGGCCCGCCACCACCCAGACGCCGATGCCGAAGGCGATCGCCAGGCCGACGTAGACGGCCAGCGCGATGCCGACCTCCGTGCGCGACGGCTCGTGCGGCCGCCGGGCGAGGACGATGACGTCGAAGGCGAGCACGGCGACGGTGATGCCGATCGTGAGCCACCAGACGAGGGGGGTGACGTGCATGCGGGGTCTCCGGAGTCGTCGACGATCCGGAGGTCTCCTCCGCCGCCGGGCCGGAGCCCTGGCGACCGACGATTCCGGGTCGGGACCGGGCCCGACCGTGATGACGACATCGCCGCGAGGGAGTACTCCCCTCCACCGGTCACTCATCCTCCCAGACGACCATCGGCTGGGGAAATCGGACGGTCAGGCCCCGTCGCCGTGCTCGAAGAGGTCGGCGACCAGGTCGGCGTCCTGCGGCTCGCCCAGCACCAGCGCCTCGTCGCCGGGCTCGAGCACCGTGTCGGCCCGCACCGGCACCAGCCTGCCCGTCACGGACCAGCAGGCTCACCCAGGCGCTCTCGGGCAGCCGCGACAGCTCCCTGATGCGCGACCCGTCGGCGGGAGCCCCCCGCGCCACGGTCACCCGGTGCACACCACGCGGCTCGTCGCGCAGCCGGACGCCGAGCGTCCACGGCTCCTGCTCCACCAGCCGCATCGGCACCCGGAGGATGCGCGCAGCCGTCGGCACGAGGCCGCCCTGCACCACGACGGAGAGCACCACGACGACGATGACGATCCCGTAGAGCCGCGCGCTGTGCGCCACCCCCTCGGCGACGACCAGGCTGCCGAGCAGGATCGGGACCGCGCCCTTGAGGCCGGCGAACATCACGAAGCTCTTCTCGCGCCGGTTCAGCCCCGACCTCACCAGCAGCGGCTCCAGCGCCAGCGGCCGGACCACCAGCGCGAGCACCAGGGCGATCAGCAGCCCGGGGACCCAGACGTCCTCGTGGGTGAGCACGGCGAGGTCGACGGTGAGCCCCAGCGCGACGAAGGCGACGATCTCGCCCAGGCTGGCCAGCGCCGAGTGGAAGTGCTCGATCTCGCGCTTGTACGGCGCCCGCTCCTCGCCGACCAGGATCCCGGCGACGAACACGGCCAGGAACCCCGAGCCGTGCGCCAGCGTGGCCAGCCCGAACAGCGCGAGCACGCCGGCCAGCGTGCGCAACGGGTAGAGCCCCTCGCCGGGCAGGGGCACGTGGCGCATCAGCCACAGCAGGGCCCGGCCCCCGACCACGCCCACCGCCAGGCCGACCGCCATCTGGAGCACGAACTGCACCGCCACCTGGCTCGAGAGCGTGGCCCGACACGCTCCCCGCCGCGAGCAGGCTGGTCATCAGCGCGATGCCGACCGGGTCGTTGGCCCCCGACTCGCCCTCGAGCAGCGTGCCGCTGCGGCCCTCCACCTCGCGCTCGCCGAGGACGGAGAAGACGACCGCGGGGTCGGTGGGCGCGACGGCGGTGGCCACCAGGCAGGCGACGTACCAGTCGAGGCCCACGGCGAAGTGCGCCAGCAGCGCCACGCCCAGCACGGTGAGGAAGGTGCCGACCACGCCGACGAGGGCGATGGGTCGCACGGCCGTGCGGAAGGTCGGCCAGCCGATGCTCATGCCGCCGTCGAACAGGATCAGCATCAGCGCGATGCTGACGACGTCCTCCACCGCGGTCGCCGGAGGGCGGTGCAGGCCCGGAACGACGGCCGCGACGACCGCTGCGGCGGCGAGCATCAGCCCCGGCGCGGGGATCCGCAGCGTGCGGGTCAGCCGGCTCGACACCAGCGCCACCAGGATCACGCCGGCCGACGCCACAGCCGTCGCCGCGAAGGCGTAGGTGTCGGACACGCATCCTCCTCCTGGAGTGGCACCGGGCCCGTCCGGGCCTGACGGTAGGGTCTATCACCGAGCCTCGCCACGGAAGGACCGCCACCTCCATGTCACACCGTGAGTCCGTCGCCGCCGAGGAACCGACGATCGGCAAGCTGGTCGTCGACGCGAGCCGCGACGTCTCCAGCCTGATCCAGAGCGAGATCGCCCTGGCCAAGTCCGAGCTGAAGGTCTCGGTCAAGGCCGGCGGGATCAGCGTCGGCCTGTTCGCGGCCGCCGCGTTCCTCAGCCTGCTCGCGATCATCATGCTCTCGGTCGCGATCGCCTACTTCATCCACTTCACCGGGCTCGACCTCGCCTGGTGCTTCCTGATCGTCTTCGCGGCGTACGTCGCGGTGGCCGGGCTGCTCGCCTTCATCGGGGTGCGCAAGATCAAGCAGGTCAAGGCGCCCGAGCGCGCGATCGAGCAGGGCAAGCAGATCCCGCGGGCCCTCAAGGGCCAGGCCTGACCTGCTCGTCAGGCGCGTCAGGCGCAGGCGCCGGTCGAGACGCGCGAGTCGGTCTCCAGGCCCGCCGCGGCCGGCTGGCGCACCTGGTCGGCGGTGAGCGCGTAGCCGGTCTGCTGGTCGCTGACCGAGGCCGCGAAGACGACCCCGAGCACGCGCCCCGCGGTCGAGACGAGCGGACCGCCGGAGTTGCCGGGCCGGATCAGCGAGCGCACGCGAAGACGTTGCGGGTGACCGTGCCGTTGCCGTAGATGTTCGGCGAGCGCAGCCGCTCGTCGCTGCGGATCCGAGCAGGCTCGGCGTCGAACGGGCCGTCCTGCGGGAAGCCGAGGACGGCGCCCTGCTCGCGCTCGTGGCCGTTGAGGTCGAAGTGGACGGTCGGGCCGTCGAGCCCGGGCACGTCGATGACGGCCACGTCGAGGTCGGGGTTGTAGACCACGACGGTGCCGTGCAGGGTGCGCCTGCCGACCAGCACCGTGGGATCGGTGACCCCGGCGACGACGTGGGCGTTGGTCATCAGCTTGTGGGGCGCGTAGAGGAAGCCGCTGCCCTCGACGCCGCTGCCGCACCGGTTGGTGCTGCGGACCTTGAACACCGAACTGCCGGCCCGCTGGATGTCGGGGTCGCGCACGACTCGCGCCTCGGCAGGCGGCACGTTGACGATGCGCTCGGGCGCGAACGGCTCGAGGTAGCGCGGGAAGAAGCTCGACCCGACCACCTGGTCGAAGGAGCGCAGGGCCCGCTGGGCCTCCAACGGCATCACCCGGTTGACCGCCACGAGGAGGCGGGAGTCGCGCACCTGCTGCGTTGACGCCCGGGATCCGCGAGCCGCTGACCGCGACGCCCAGCGCCCAGGCCACCACCAGCACCGCGACCACGCTGAGGGCCGCGCCACCCACGGCGTCGACGGCGCGGATGGGCTGCCAGGTCATGTGCGCGCGCAGCCGCGACCCGCCGTACTGGAAGATCGCCTGACCCAGCGACGCTGTCGACGAGCACGACGAACAGGGCGCCCAGCGAGACCCAGAGCGACGGAGCCGCGTTGCCCAGCAGGATCGGGGCGAGCCAGATGCCGAGCAGCCCACCCAGCAGCAGGCCGATCGTGGCGGCGGCGCCGGTGACGAAGCCCTGCCAGTAGCCGGAGATGGCGTAGGCCACCACCAGGATCAGCAAGCACCAGTCGAGGAAGTTCATCGCGAGCTCAATCCTGTCCGAGACCGAGCATGTAATCCGGCAACCTCTGCTCGACGGTGTCGTCCCAGGGACGGGTCCAGCCGAGGTGGTCGAAGAGCCGGTTCACGATCCCGGCCGTGAAGCCCCACAGGATGAGGTCCTTGTCGTCCCCGATCAGGAACCCCGGGCTGCGGTAGCCCATCGGGTGCACGACCGTGACGCGGTGGGCGGGTTCGAGCAGCTCCTCGATCGGCACCCGGAGCACCTCGTGGACCTCCTGGGGGTCGACCACGGAGACCGGCGAGGGGTCGCGCCACCAGCCCAGCACCGGGGTGACCGCGAAGTTGCTCGGCGGCAGCCACAGCTCGGGCAGGGTGGCGAAGACGTCGACACCGGCGGGCTGGAGCCCGGTCTCCTCCTCGGCCTCGCGCAGGGCCGCGGCCACCGGGGTCTCGCCGGGATCGATGGAGCCACCGGGGAAGGACACCTGTCCGGGGTGCGAGCGCAGGTCGTGGGCGCGCTCGGTCAGCAGCAGGTCGGGGCCGTGGTCGGCCTCGCCGAAGAGCATCAGCACCGCTCCCTTGCGGGCCTCGGAGCCGGCCGGCGGCACGAAGCGGCTGATGTCGGCGGCCGTGATCGTCCGCGCGCCCTCGACGACGGGTCGCAGCCAGGCCGGCCGCGAGGCGTCCTCGACGTCGACAGCGCTTGTCACTGTCGGTCACAGGCTCACCCCCAGGTGGTCCTCGACGAGGCGCTCGAGCTGGCCGACCGAGGCGATCTCGACGTACTGGCGGTAGGCCACGTGGCCGTGGGCGTCGACCAGGATCACCTCGGGCAGCACCCGGGCACCGAGGTGCCCGTCGGGGTCGGTGTAGAGCGGGTAGCGGACGCCGGTCTTGCTGATCAGCGCGCGCGCCGCGGCCGCGTTGGTGTCCTCGAAGTCGACGCCGAGCACGCGCACCTTGCCGGCGTACTTCTCCGCGAAGGACTGGTAGCGCGGGAGCTCCTGGCGGCAGGGCCCGCACCAGCTGGCCCACACGTTGAGCACGGCCGGCCCGCGGAGCCCGGCGAGGTCGAGCGGGCGGCCGCTCCCGAAGGCGGCGAGGGTGGCGGCCGGGAGCGCCTTGGCCGTGGGCCTGGTCGAGGGCGACGAGGAGCAGCCGGAGAGCACGAGCAGTCCGAGCACCAGCGCCACGAGCACCCTCATGCCGGGCCCTGGGTGGTGACCAGCTTGGCCGCCACCTCGGGATCGGTCGGCCCGGCGCCGTACGCCGGGCACCAGCGCGCGACGGTGCACGCGCCGCACGCGGGCTTCTTGGCGTGGCAGACGCGCCGGCCGTGCCAGATCAGGTGGTGGCTGAGCATGGTCCAGTCGCTCTTCGGGAACAGCGCGCCGACGGCGTGCTCGGCCTTCACCGGGTCGGTCTCCTCGGTCCAGCCGAAGCGGCGGATCAGCCGGCCGAAGTGGGTGTCGACGGTGATGCCCGGGATCCCGAAGGCGTTGCCGAGCACGACGTTGGCCGTCTTGCGCCCGACCCCGGGCAGCTTGACGAGGTCGTCGAGCCGCGGCGGCACCTGGCCCTCGTGGCGCTCGACCAGCGCCGCGGAGAGCTTGAGCAGCGACTCGGTCTTGGCGCGGAAGAAGCCCAGCGGGCCGATGATCCGCTCGAGGTCCGCGCGCTCGGCGGCGGCCATCGCGCGGGCGTCCGGGTAGGCCTCGAAGAGCGTCGGGCTGACCGCGTTGACCCGGCGGTCGGTCGTCTGCGCGCTGAGCACCGTGACCACCAGCAGCTCGAAGGGGTCGGAGAAGTCCAGCTCGCACTTCGCGTCGGGCCAGGTCTGCGCCAGCACCCGGTCGATCTTGCGCGCGCGCCTGACCAGCGAGGTGTCCGGCCTGGCGGGGGCAGGCGGAGTCGACGAGCGCGGCACGACGCACAGGGTACGGCGCGGCGCCCACCACTCCGCCGAGGTGGCGTCCACGGCCAGGCCGACCCTGCGTGACGCCCGGCGCGATCATGGTCCAGACTGTGACCTGCACCACCGGGAAGGGGATCACGTGGAGAACGACGTACTCCGCCAGGCACCGCTGTTCAGCGCGCTCGACGACGAGGCGGCCGTGGCGCTGCGTTCCTCCATGGGGGAGATCCGCCTGCGTCGGGGGGAGGTCCTCTTCCACGAGGGCGACCCCGGCGACAAGCTCTACATCGTCACCGAGGGCAAGGTGAAGCTCGGCCGCACGTCCTCCGACGGCCGCGAGAACCTCCTCGCGATCCTCGGACCGGGCCAGATGTTCGGTGAGCTCTCGCTCTTCGACCCCGGCCCGCGCTCGGCGACCGTCACCGCCGTCACCGAGACCACCCTGCTCTCGCTCGCCCACGACGACCTGCTGCGCTGGCTCGAGGGCCGCCCGGGCGTGACCCTCGGCCTGCTCGCCCAGCTCGCGGGTCGGCTGCGCAAGACCAACGAGGTCGTCGCCGACCTCGTCTTCTCCGACGTCCCCGGCCGGGTGGCCAAGGCGCTGCTCGACCTCGCCGACCGGTTCGGGCGCACGGCCGACGACGGCGTGCACGTGCACCACGACCTCACCCAGGAGGAGCTCGCCCAGCTCGTCGGCGCCTCCCGCGAGACGGTCAACAAGGCGCTCGCCGACTTCGCCAGCCGAGGCTGGCTGCGTCTGGAGCCCCGCTCGGTCGTGATCCACGACGTCGAGCGGATGCGCCGCCGCGCCCGCTGAGCCGCTCGACCACCCTGACCCGTGAGCGTCGAGCTGGAGGTACGCCGCGACGGCGCGGTCAGTCCCCCTGCTCGAGCCGCTCTGGGAGTCGCTCCGACAGCACCACGCCCGGCTCGACGACGCGCCACCCGTGCAGGACGCGGCGATCGTCCTGGGCCGTCGAGTGCGCCGCCTACCTCGACTACCTCCGCCATCCGGACGCGTTCGTCGTCACCGCCACGGAGTCGGCCGCAGGGCTCGTCGGCTACGCGTTCGTCAAGGTGCGGACCGGCCCGGACGAGATGTGGAGCACCGGCGATCGGATCGGCGAGGTGGAGACCTTGTCCGTCTCGCCCGCAAGCCGCGGCCAGGGTCTCGGCACGTCGCTGATGGACGCGGCCGTCGCCGAGCTCACGCGCCCGCGGCATCACCGACCTCCAGCTCGGCGTGATGGTGGCCAACGAGTCGGCCGCCCGCTTCTACGCGAGGCACGGCCTCACGCCGCGCTTCATGATGCTCTCGAACTTCGGGCGCTCAGCCGCGGCTCAGGGCACGGCGGGCGTCGCCGAGGGCTGAAAGGCCTTCGGGTACTTGAGCGCGTCGACCGTCACGGCCGCCGAGACGACGGGGTGGTCGGTGGTGAAGCGCACCAGCGCGCTCTTGTCGATGTTGTAGTCGCTGAACGTGACGTCCTTGCTGCCCAGGATCCAGTCGATCTGGGTCGGCCGCGGCGGGCTGCAGCCCCCGGTGACGCTGCCGCCGGCCGCCGCGTGGAGCGTCGTACCGCCCACGACGGTGCAGAAGAACTGCTCGCGCTCGTTCATGTCGCCGGTCACGAACACCGGGATGCCGGTCTTCTCGAGCGCGTTGAAGAGCGTGACCTCGCGCCGCTCGGCCTCGAGGCGGTACTTGAACTGGTGCTGGAACTGACGGATGTCGGCGGGGTTGTGGAAGTTGGCGAAGTAGGCGACGACCCCGGTGGCCTTGTTCTGCAGCAGGATGAACGGCATCGGCCGGATCTTTCCCGCGAAGTAGGGGATCGGGATGGTCTGCGTCTTGATCAGCTGCCAGACGTCGGTGTCCCAGCCGATCGAGTTCTCCCCCGCGTTGCCGAGCGAGTCGCCGGGGAAGAGCTGCCACTTCGGCGCGCCGGCGCGGAAGGCCGCGCGCTGGCTGCCCTCCATCTCCTGGAAGCCGACCACGCTGGCCTGGTGCTGGGCGATGATCTGCAGCGCCGCCTGCATCCGCCGGGTGCCGCTCGGCCGGCCGGGGTCCTTGCCGCGGCCACCGGTGTGCGCGGCGCCGAGCACGTTGAAGGTGGCCATCCGCCAGGTCGCCACCGGGGGCAGCGGCACCGGGGCGGGTCGCTGCGGCACGGGGTTGATGGCGACCGGCTGGTGCTCCTGCGCGAGCGTGACCGTGCCGGCGTACGGCGTGGCGGAGGCGGTGGGTGGCGAGGAGGTGCTGACCGCCGGCGCCTTCGGGGCGTGCGTGCTCGCGGCCGAGGGCTTCCCCTTGGCGCCGACGAGCGGGAGCGTGAGGTCGCCGCGGAACCAGAGGAAGCCGACCCCCCACACCGCGACGAGGACCACGACGACCGCGGCCGTCCCCAGCTTCTCCCGCACGTCGCACAGGGTATGTCCGCGCGCCACGTCGCCGCCCCGGAAGTCCACAGGTGCGAGACGGCCCGAGACGCCCGGTGAGCTCCTACTGCTGCAGGTAGGCGAGCTGGGCGCGGACGGACAGCTCGGCGGCGCCCCAGAGGACCGGGTCGACGTCCTGGTACACGATCTCCACCACGCGGCGGGGCAGCTCGTCGGCGGCCAGACCCTCGGGGTGCGGCTCGGCACGCAGCTCCGCCAGCGCGTCGCGCACCTGCTGCAACCGCTCGCGGCGGTGGGCGATGTAGTAGTCGAGCGCGCCGAGCGCGTCGTCGATCACCGGTCCGTGGCCGGGCCAGATGGTGCGCACCTCCTGCGACTCGGCCAGCGCGTGCAGGCGGTCGAGCGAGTCGAGGTAGGCCCCGAGCTGGCCGTCGGGATGCGCCACCACCGTGGTGCCACGGCCCAGCACGGTGTCGCCGGTGAGCACCGCGCCCTCGGCCGGCAGCACGAAGGACAGCGAGTCGCTCGGTGTGGCCGGGCGTGGCCACGACGTGCAGCTCGAGGCCGTCGACGGCGACGACGTCACCGGCGCCCAGCCCCTCCGACCCGAGGCGGAGCTCCGGGTCGAGGGCGCGCACGCCGCAACCCATCCGCTCGGCGAACTCCTTGGCCGCCTCGGAGTGGTCGAGGTGGTGGTGGGTCAGCAGCACGACGGCGACCTCGCCGGCCGCCTCGGCCACCGCGTCGAGGTGCCCCTGGTCCGGTGGGCCCGGATCCACCACCACCGAGCGGCGCCCGTCGGCCTCGCGCAGCACCCACGTGTTGGTGCCGTCGAGGGTCATCATGTTGGCGTTCGGGGCCAGCACGCACTGCCCGGAGCTGCCGAAGCTGCCGCCGGTCCAGGCGGCTCACGACCGGCTCGCGAGCAGCGCCTCGAGCCGTTCCGGCACGCTCAGCACGCCTCCGTCCGGGGTCTCCTCGACCTCCGGCATGAACATCTCCACCTGCCGGCCACGGGCCGCCTCGAGCACCGCGTCGGGGTCGTCGTGCTGGCCGACCTCGAGGCAGGTGAGGTACGTCGGAGGCAGCATCAGCATGCGCTGCTCCTCGACGTCCGCCACCGCCCCCATGACCGAGGACCACGTCACCGAGGTCGACTCCGAGGAGACGTCGCGGGTGCGCTGGCCCTCGGGAAGCTCGGCGACGAAGAACCACGTGCGGTAGCGGCGCGGCTCGAAGACCGGCGTCAGCCAGGCCGACCACACCCCGAGCAGGTCGGTGCGCAGCACCAGCCCGCGACGGTCGAGGAACTCGGTGAGGGCGAGCTCGCGCGCCTCGAGGGCGGCCCGGTCGCGCTCCCAGTCCTCCCCCGTCGTGTCGGCCACGACCGAGTCGGCGGACTCACCTGCGAGCAGGACGCCGGACTCCTCGAACGTCTCGCGCACCGCCGCGCACACGAGCGCACGCGCCATGGCCTCGTCGGTGCCCAGCTGCGCGGCCCACTCCGCCGGTTGCGGGCCCGCCCACGCGATCGCGTGGTCGAAGTCGCGGGGGTCGACGCCACCCCCGGGAAAGACGCACATGCCTCCGGCGAAGGCCATCGAGGTCTGCCGGCGCAGCAGGTAGACCTCCGGTCCCGTCGTCTCCGCGACGCATCAGGACGACGGTGGCGGCGTTGCGCGGCTCGGCCGGCTCACGGCTGCCGTCGCTGAACTCCCGGGCGCTCTCGACGAACTGCGGCGGGAGCTGGACGCGCACCGACGCCCGCTGGGGTCCGGACATCAGACCTCGACGACGAGCTCGACCTCGACGGGTGCGTCGAGGGGGAGCACGGCGACGCCGACCGCCGAGCGCGCGTGCACGCCGGCGTCCCCGAAGACCTCGCCGAGGAGCTCGGAGGCGCCGTTGGCCACCTTGGGCTGGGCGGTGAAGTCGGGCGTGGACGCCACGAACACGACCACCTTGACCACGCGCTTGACGGCCGAGAGCTCGCCGACCACGGACCTGACCGCGGCCAGGGCGTTCAGCGCGCACTGCTGGGCAGCGGCGGTCGCCTCGGCCTCGCTGACCTCCGCACCCACCTTGCCGGTGCTCATCAGGGCGCCCTCACGCATCGGCAGCTGGCCGGCGGTGAAGACGTGCTGGCCCGAGCGCACGGCCGGGACGTAGGCCGCCACCGGCGGGACCACGTCGGGCAGCGTCAGGCCGAGCTCCTGGATCCTGTCCTCGGGCGTGCTCATCTGCCTCCCTGGGCCGCTCCTCGGCCGGCCGCTTGAAGTAGGCGACGAGGTTCTCCGGGTTCATGCCCGGCACGATCTGCACGAGCTCCCAGCCGTCGGACCCGAAGTTGTCGAGGATCTGCTTGGTCGAGTGCACCAGCACGGGCGCGGTGAGGTACTCCCACCTGGTGTTGCCATCGGTCATGTCCAGCACCCTAGGCCCCGGCTAGGTTGGCGCGCATGTCGCCCGACGCCACCTTCGCCTACGACGAGCGCCGCGACGCCGTCGTCGACGTCCACCTCCCGCAGGAGCCCTCGGGCGGGCTGCTCTTCCTGGTCGCACGGCGGCTTCTGGAAGCAGGAGTGGGACCGCACCCACACCCGCACGATGGCGCGGGCCCTGGCCGACGCCGGCTGGCTGGTCGCGACGCCGGAGTACCGGCGCGTCCGAGGAGGCGGCGGGTGGCCCACCACCGGCGACGACGTACGACGCGCCTTCGACGCGCTGCCGGCGATCGCGGAGCGGGTCGGTCTCGCCCCCGAGCGGACCGTGGCGGTCGGCCACTCCGCCGGCGGTCACCTCGTGCTCTGGCTGGCCGCGACCGGCGCCCCCCTCGACGGGGTGGTCGCCCTTGCCCCGGTGTGCGACCTGCGGGAGGCGATCCGGCTCGGTCTCGGCGACCACGCGACCGAGAGGCTGCTGGGCGGCGCCGACCCCGGCTGCGGCCGACCCGATGACCCTGCTCGACGAGCGCCCGGACGCGAGCATCAGCCGTCGTGCACAGTGTCGACGACGACAGCGTCCCGGTCTCGCTCAGCCGCGGACTCGTCGAGCGGCACCCGTGGATCGACCTGCGGGAGACACCCGGTGGCCACTTCGAGGTGATCGAGCCGGGCTCGGTGGCCTGGCCGGCCGTGGTCGACGCGCTCGACCGAGCAGGCGGGCTCAGCGAGGGCTGACGGCGTAGCGCACGTGCGTGGCCCAGCGGGACTGGTGCACGTCGAGCGGCTCGAGCTCGAGCTCGAGGCTGCCGTCGAAGAGCGGCTTGCCGGCGCCGAGCACGACCGGCGCCGTCGAGAGGCACAGCTCGTCGACCTCGCCCGCGGCCAGCGCCTGCCGGATCAGGTCGGCGCCGCCACTGATGCTGACCGCCTTGTCACCTGCGGCCTCGCGCGCGATCCGGAGGGCCTCGGCCAGGTCGTCGACGAACAGGAAGCTCTCGTCGTGCGGGTCCTCCACCCGGTGGGTGAGCACGGCCAGGGTCCCCGGGAACGGGTTGCGGCCGCCCCACGCGCCGGCCGCGTCGTACATCCCGCGACCGACGATGCCACTGCCGATCCGCGAGGTCAGCGCGTCGTAGAAGGTCTTGTCGTCCCCGGACATCCCGCTGAAGTCGTGCTCGCCGTCGTAGGTCCACGGCCCGCCGAAGACCCAGTAGTGCAGCCGCTCGCCGCCCACCCCGAGGCCCTGCCCGGGCCGGTCGTCGGGACCGGTGATGTAGCCGTCCAGCGAGACGGTGATGCCGGCGATGGTGGTCATGTCAGGAGTGACCCACGACGACGGGCGAACTCATCGGCTGACCGCGGGCTCGGTCTTCTCGCGGACCTCGTCCTCGGTCACCCCGGGGGCGAGCTCGACGAGCTTGAGGCCGCTGTCGGTGATGTCGAGGACGCACAGGTCGGTGATGATGCGCTCCACGACACCGCGCCCGGTGTAGGGCAGCGAGCACTCCTCGACGATCTTGTAGCTGCCGTCCTTGGCGACGTGCTCCATCAGCACGATCACCCGCTTGGCGCCGTTGACGAGGTCCATCGCCCCGCCCATGCCCTTGACCATCTTGCCGGGGATCATCCAGTTGGCGATGTCGCCGGTCGCGCTGACCTGCATGGCGCCGAGGATCGCCGCGTCGATCTTGCCGCCGCGGATCATCCCGAAGCTGGTCGCGGAGTCGAAGAACGACGCCCTCGCGCCGCAGGGTCACCGTCTCCTTGCCCGCGTTGATGAGGTCGGGATCCTCCTCGCCCTCCCACGGGTAGGCGCCCACGCCGAGGATGCCGTTCTCGCTCTGCAGCACCAGCTCGACGTCGTCGTCGACGTAGTTGGGCACCAGCGTCGGCAGCCCGATGCCGAGGTTCACGTACGAGCCGTCGGTCAGCTCGCTGGCCGCCCTCGCGGCCATCTCCTCCCGGGTCCAGCTCATCGCTGCGCCACCTCCCTCTGGCGCACCGTTCTCTTCTCGATCCGCTTGTCGGCCGCCTGCTCGGGAGTGAGTACGACGACCCGCTGCACGAACACGCCCGGCGTGTGCACCTCGTTGGGGTCGAGCTCACCGGGCTCGACGAGCTGCTCGACCTCGGCGATGCTCACCCGTCCGCTCATGGCCGCGAGCGGGTTGAAGTTGCGCGCGGAGTCCCGGTAGACGAGGTTGCCGTGCCGGTCTCCCTTCCAGGCCCGCACCAGCCCGAAGTCCGCGACGATCGCGTGCTCGAGCACGAACTCCCGGTCGCCCTCGGCGGTGGCGAAGACCTTGGTCTCCTTCGGCGGGCTCGCGATGGTGACGTTGCCCTGGTCGTCGTAGCGCCACGGCAGGCCGCCCTCGGCGACCTGCGTGCCGGCACCGGTCGCGGTGTAGAAGCCGGGGATGCCCGAGCCGCCGGCCCGCATCCGCTCGGCCAGCGTGCCCTGCGGCGTCAGCTCGACCTCGAGCTCGCCGGAGAGGTACTGCCGCGCGAACTCCTTGTTCTCCCCGACGTAGGAGGAGATCATCCGGCGCAGCCGCTTCGCGCCGAGCAGGCGCCCGAGGCCCCAGTCGTCGACACCGCAGTTGTTGGAGACCGCCTCGAGCTCGTCGATACCGGCGTCGAGGATCGCCTCGATCAGCACCGACGGGATCCCGCACAGCCCGAACCCGCCCACGGCCAGCGTCGCCCCGCTCGGGATGTCCGCGACCGCTTCCGCCGCCGACGCCACCACCTTGTCCATGGCTGATCCACCTCCCTGGAGACCTACCGGGCGATCCTGCCACCCACCCGCTGAGGCTGTCGAAACCCGGTCACCCCGGGCGACTACGCTCGCTCGCCATGGCGGACTTCCCGGACGTGCAGCTGCACGTGGTCACCGGCAAGGGAGGCACCGGCAAGACGACCGTGGCCGCCGCGCTCGCGCTGTCGCTGGCGGCCGGGGGCCGCACGGTCCTGCTCTGCGAGGTCGAGGGACGCCAGGGCATCGCGCAGCTCCTCGACGTCGCTCCCCTGCCCTACGAGGAGCGCCTCGTGGTGCGCGGGGAGGCCGGCCCCCGCGGCTCGGGCGACGTCTACGCCCTGGCGATCGACGCCGAGTCGGCGCTGCTGGAGTACCTCGACATGTACTACCGCCTCGGCCGGGCCGGGAAGGCGCTCGACCGGTTCGGCGTCATCGAGTTCGCCACCACGATCGCTCCCGGTGTGCGCGACGTGCTGCTGACCGGCAAGGTCTACGAGGCCGCCAACCGCAACCGGCGCAACAAGGGCGCCCGCCACTACGACGCCATCGTGCTGGACGCACCCCCGACCGGCCGCATCGCTGCGTTCCTCAACGTCAACGACGAGCTCGCCGGTCTGGCCAAGGTCGGGCCGGTCAAGAGCCAGGCCGACGTCGTGATGAAGCTGCTGCGCTCGCGGCGTACGGCGATCCACCTGGTCACCGTGCTCGAGGAGATGCCGGTGCAGGAGACCGTCGACGGCGTGGCCGAGCTGCGCGCGATCGGCCTGCCCGTCGGCGGGGTGATCCTCAACCTGGTGCGACCGCAGGACCTCGACGCCGACGAGCGCGCCCAGCTGCTCGAGGAGACCGCCGACCGCGGCACCATCCGCGCCGGGCTGGAGAAGGTCGGCATGGACGCCGACGAGGCGATGGTGGAGGGCCTGCTCGACGAGGGGCACGCCCACGCCGAGCGGCGAGCGGTCGAGGACGAGCAGCGGGCCGTCATCGAGAAGCTGTGCAGCCCCCTCGGTGTACCGACCTACGAGCTGCCACGGCTGCCCGGCGGCGTCGACGAGGGTGGGCTCTACGAGCTGGCCGCGGTGCTCAGCCAGGAGGGACTCGGATGAGCCACCCCACGACGCTGGCCCGGGTCGGCCCCCTCATCGCGACCCACGAGCCCCAGGAGGTCCTCGACGTCGACGCCCTGCTCGACGACCGCGAGCGCGGCATCATCGTGTGCTGCGGCTCGGGCGGCGTCGGCAAGACGACGACCTCGGCGGCGCTGGCGCTGCGGGCCGCCGAGCGCGGACGCAAGGTGGTCGTGCTGACCATCGACCCGGCCCGCCGCCTGGCCCAGTCGATGGGCATCGAGTCCCTCGACAACACCCCACGACCGGTCCCGGGCGTCTCGACCGCGGCCGCCGAGGGCGGCTCGCTCGACGCGATGATGCTCGACATGAAGCGCACCTTCGACGACGTCGTGCGCAGCCAGGCGACGGCGGAGAAGGCCGAGCAGGTGCTCACCAACCCGTTCTACGTGGCGGTGTCGAGCTCGTTCGCGGGCACGCAGGAGTACATGGCCATGGAGAAGCTCGGCCAGCTCGACCGCGACGCCCGCGAGTCCGGGCGCTGGGACCTGATCGTGGTCGACACCCCGCCCTCGCGCAGCGCGCTGGACTTCCTCGACGCGCCCGAGCGGCTCTCCAGCTTCCTCGACGGCCGCTTCATGCGGCTGCTCGTCACCCCGGCGCGCGGCCCCGCGCGGCTGATGAGCGCCGGGTTCGGGATGGTCACCAACGCCCTGACCAAGATCATCGGCGCGCAGGTGCTCAGCGACATGAAGGCGTTCGTCGCGGCCTTCGACACCCTCTTCGGCGGGTTCCGGGCCCGGGCCCAGCGCACCTTCGAGCTGCTCCAGGACCGGCGTACGGCGTTCCTCGTCGTCGCCGCGCCCGAGCCGGACGCCCTGCGTGAGGCCGCCTACTTCGTCGAGCGGCTGCGCGAGGAGCAGATGCCGCTGGCCGGGCTGGTCGTGAACCGGGCCACCAGCGAGCCACCCTCGGGCGACTCGGACCTGACCGCCAACGCGGCCATGGCCGGCGTCGAGCGTCTCCGCGCGGCCGGCGAGGAGCACGGGCTGACCGCGGGCCTGCTCCGCCTGCACGCCGACCGGCTCAAGGTGGTCCAGCGGGAGAAGCGGCTGACCAGCCGGTTCGCCGCCAGCCACCCCGGCATACCCACCGCCGTGCTGCCGGCGCTGTCCACCGACGTGCACGACCTCGACGGGCTACGCCGGATCGGCGAGCTCCTGGCCGTGCAGCCAGAGGCTCAACGACTCGCCCAGGCCCGGTCGAGCGACCGGGCCCAGTGACAGGCCCAGTGAGGGCCCAGTGAGGGCCCAGTGACCAGTCGAAGGACGGGTCAGGCGATCTCGACGGCCTCGACGACCTCGGCCGCCTCGTGCTCGGCCTTGGCCGTCTCGAGCAGCTGACGCCACGAGGTCACGTTGGGCCGCTTGCGCAGCAGCGCCCGGCGCTCACGCTCGGTGAGGCCACCCCACACGCCCCACTCGATCTGGTTGTCCAGCGCCTCGGCGAGGCATTCGGCCCGTACCGGGCACGCGCCGCACACGACCTTGGCCTTGTGCTGCTCCGCACCGCGGACGAACAGCTCGTCCGGTGCCGACTCCTTGCAGAGAGCCGAGCCGGCCCACATCTCGTTCCAGGACATGTTCCCTCCAGATCCAGGTCCCGGGTGATTCGGAACGCCCCATACGTCCGTTTTAACCCACTGCTAAGAGTAGGGAGACGCTGAGAACCGGTACAGACCCAGCGTGAGCATTCTCGTATAGTCCGATATGACTACATCCGTCCGGCCATGTGGTCGATCGCTCAGGTTTCACATAAGTACCGCCCGTACAATCCCGGGCATGCCGAGCCCCCGTCGCCCGCGCCGTCAGGGCCCGACTTTCGGCACCGTCGTCTCCCACCTCGGGGTCATCATCGCGGTCGCCGCGGTGCTCGGCGTGCTCGTCGCCGGGCTGGTCGTGCCGTTCGTCGGAGCCCTCGGCTACGGCACCAAGGCGACCGCCGACTCGCTGCGCAACCTGCCCGCCGAGCTCAAGGCTGCACCGCTCGCGCAGCGCAGCCGCGTGCTCGACCGCAACGGCAACACGATCGCCACCTTCTACGACGAGAACCGCGTCAACGTGTCGCTGTCCAAGGTGGCGCCGATCATGCAGAAGGCGATCGTGGCGATCGAGGACTACCGCTTCTACCAGCACGGCGCGATCGACCTGAAGGGCACGCTGCGCGCGTTCGTCAACAACCAGACCAACGGCAGCACCCAGGGTGGCTCGTCGATCACCCAGCAGATGGCGAAGATGACCCAGCTGGCCGACGCGCACACGGCGGCCGAGCGCAAGGCGGCCACCGCCAACACCTACCAGCGCAAGATCCTCGAGCTGCGGCACGCGATCGCCTTCGAGCAGAACTACTCCAAGAACTGGATCCTGGAGCGCTACCTCAACCTCGCCTACTTCGGCGACGGTGCGTACGGCATCCAGGCGGCCGCCCGCCACTACTTCTCGGTCAACGCCAGCCAGCTCAACCTCCAGCAGGCCTCGCTGCTCGCCGGCCTGGTCAAGAACCCGGTCGGCTTCACCCCCACCGACCACCCGTCCACCGCCATGGCCCGTCGCAACGTCGTGCTGGCCCGGATGGCGCAGCTGCACATCGTGCCCGACCAGACCGCCAGCACGCTGGAGGCCAGCCCCCTGGGTCTCAAGGTGAGCCCGGCCCGGAACGGCTGCGTGGGGACCAAGGCGCCGTTCTTCTGCGACTACGTACGCCGCTACCTCCTCGCCGACCCGTCGCTCGGCCGCACCGTCGGCGACCGCCAGCAGCTGCTCAACGGCGGCGGCCTGACGATCAAGACCACGATCGACATGCGCTTCCAGCGCGCCGCCGACAAGGCCACCTCCCAGTCGGTCAAGCCGACCGACCAGGCCATCGGCGCCCTTGCGATGGTCAAGCCGGGCACCGGCGACGTGCTGGCGATCTCGCAGTCGCGCCCGATGGGACGCGACCGCAAGTTGGGCCAGACCTACCTCAACTACATCGTCAACAGCCAGTACGGCGACTCCGGCGGGTTCCAGGCGGGCTCGACGTTCAAGCTGTTCGTGCTCGCGGCGGCGCTGGAGCAGGGACTCCCCGCCTCGACGAGCTTCAACTCGCCGGCCCAGGTGCACATCCCGCAGAACGAGTTCGCCGACTGCAACGGCCCGTACCCCTCCACCGCGCTGTGGGAGCCGCACAACTCCACCGACAACGGCTACTTCAACATGTACCAGGGCACCCAGCTGTCGGTGAACACCTACTTCGCCCAGCTGGAGAAGAAGACCGGGCTGTGCGCGCCGTTCGCGATGGCACGCTCGATGGGCGTCCAGCTCGACAACCCGGGCCGTGAGCGGGTGCCGTCCTTCACCCTCGGCGTCGCCGACGTGAGCCCGCTGGAGATGGCCGGCGCCTACGCCACCGTCGCGGCGCGCGGCAAGTACTGCGTCACGCACCCGGTGGCCGAGATCCTGAACAGCGCCGGCAAGGTGTTCAAGAACTACCCCGACCAGTGCCGCCAGGTGATGAAGCAGGACACCGCCGACACGATCAACGACATCCTCCACGGTGTGATGAAGCCGGGCGGGTTCGGCGGCCTGCTCAACCTCGACAAGGAGTCGGCCGGCAAGACCGGCACCATCGACGACAACATGGCGGTCTGGTTCGACGGCTACACCCCGAAGCTGGCCGCCGCCGCGATGGTCGCCGGCGCCAACAGCCTCGGACACCCGATCACGCTGAACGGGCAGTCGGTCGGCGGCCAGGTCATCGGCGTCGCCCACGGCTCGACGGTCGCCGGGCCCATGTGGGCCATCGCGATGCGCGCGGTCCAGGACCTGATCCCGAACGCGAGCTTCCACCCGCCGATCCATGGCGAGCCCGCGGCGTTCGTCCCGCCGTCACCGTCAGCCGGCAGCAAGCAGGGCGGTCACAAGTCCGGTGGAGGTGGCGGCCACGGTGGAGGTGGCGGCCACGGTCACGGCCACGGTCACGGCGGCGGCGGTCACTGACCGCCCAGCTGAGCCCTGACGACCGCGGAGAGTGCTCCGCCGTCCGCGCGGCCCTTGGTCTGCGGTGTGAGCACGCCCATGACGCGGCCCATCGCGCGCATCCCGTCGCCACGGACGCCGAGCTCGTCGATGGTCCGGGTGACGAGCTCCTCGATCTCCTCGGCCGAGAGCTGCTGCGGCAGGTACTCCGCGATCACGGCGGCCTCGGCCTCCTCCTTGGCGGCCTGCTCGGCTCGCCCGGCGCCACCGAAGGCCTCGGCGGCCTCGCGCCGCTTCTTGCCCTCCTTGGCGAGCACGCCGAGGACGTCGTCGTCGGTGAGCTCGCGGTGCTCCTTGCCGGCCACCTCCTCGTTGGTGATCGCGGTGAGCACCATCCGCAGCGTGGAGGAGCGCAGCTCGTCGCGCGCCTTGATCGAGGTGGTCAGGTCGCTGCGCAGCTGCTCCTTGAGAGACATGGGAGCCAGTCTGGCAGGCTGGTGACATGCCGTCCCAGCAGGTTTCGAGGCGCCTCTTCCCCGCCGCTTCGCGCCGTGCAGCAAGGCGCACCTCGAGCTCCCGGGGGCTGCGTGCCGCCGGGACGGTGACGGGCGCCGGTCTCGCCCTCGGACTCGGCACCCTCGCCTACTCCGCCGGGATCGAGGTGCGCAGCTTCGTCGTCCGCCGGGTGGAGGTGCCGGTGCTGCCCGCCGGCCACGGTCCGCTCAAGGTGCTGCACGTCTCCGACCTGCACCTGACGCCCTCGCAGGGGGCCAAGCGTCGCTGGCTGGCCTCGCTGGCCGCCCTCGAGCCGGACCTCGTCGTCGACACCGGGGACAACCTGGCCCACCCGGACTCCGTCGGCCCGGTGGTCGAGGGCCTCGGCCAGCTGCTCGACGTGCCGGGCGTGTTCGTGATGGGCTCCAACGACTACTTCGCCCCGTCGATGCGCAACCCGCTCTGGTACCTCTTCCCCGACGACGGCCGGCGCAACATCCACACCCCCAAGCTGCCCTGGGACGACCTGCGCGCCGCGTTCGAGTCCCGCGGCTGGTCCAACCTGACCAACACCCGTGGTCGACTGGTCATCGGTGGCACCACGATCGCCTTCGCCGGCGTGGACGACCCGCACCTCGGCTATGACGACCTCGACGCCGTCGCCGGCCCGGCGCCCGCCGACGCCGACCTCCGGATCGGGGTCGCCCACGCGCCGTACAAACGGGTCCTCGACCAGTACGCCGGTGACGGCTACGACCTCCTCGTCGCGGGCCACACCCACGGCGGCCAGGTGTGCCTGCCGGGCGGCCGCCCGATCGTCACCAACTGCGACCTCGAGCCCGACCGGGCCAAGGGTCTGCACCGCCACCCGGCCCGCTCGCGCCCCGGAGATCCGGCTCTGCCTGGCTGCACGTGTCCGCGGGAGCCGGCACCTCGCCGTACGCACCGGTGCGGCTGTTCTGCCGTCCGGAGGCCACCCTGCTCACCCTGACCGCCGCCTCCTGAGCGTCGCGGAATCCCGATTCGGAGCAGGGTCACCGGTTCGCTAGACTCGCGCGGTGCCCTTCGGGGCTTCGGGCTGTGGCGCAGCTTGGTAGCGCGCCTCGTTCGGGACGAGGAGGCCGCAGGTTCAAATCCTGTCAGCCCGACCATGTGCGAGCTCCCGGCCGTTCCCTCGGCCGGGAGCTCTGCCATTTCCATCCGGACCCGGGAGATCGAGGAAGCGTGCCAACCGCCCCGAGGGCGCCGTCCATCAGCCTCGGTGAGCTCGAGGAGGGGACGGCCGAGTCCTTCGTCGGCACGCGCGATCACGACGGGGTCCACTTCGCCGACGTGGACCTCGCGGGGGCCCGAGCACTCGATCGCGACGTGGTCGAGTGCCTGTTCACCGGCGTCCGTCTCGACGACGCGCAGCTCACCGGCAGCCGGCTGCGGGAGACGCGGCTCGAGCGCTGCGAGGCGACCGGACTCCGGCTGGACGGCGGCGACCTGCGTGAGGTCGAGATCGACGGCTGCCGGATCGGTGCGCTGGACGGGTACGACGCCGAGCTGCGCCAGGTCCGGATCACCCAGTCGCGCCTCGGCTACGTCAACCTCCGCGGCTCACAGCTGCACGACGTGCTGCTCGAGGGCTGCCACGTCGAGGACCTCGACCTCGGCTCGGCCTCCGTCGAGCGGCTGGCCCTCGTGGACTGCACGGTGGACCACCTGCTCGTCCACGGGGCCCGGCTCACGGACGTGGACCTGCGCGGCGCCCGGCTCACCCGCATCACGGCGCCCGACGGCCTGCGCGGGGCGACGGTGAGCGCCGCGCAGCTCGTCGAGCTCGCGCCCGTGCTGGCCGAGCACCTCGGGATCGAGGTCGTGTCCAGCACGTGACACCGGTGACCCGGATCACCGGGATCGGAGCGACGGCTGCGTGGCACTATTCGCCTCATGGCCGACGACTCCGACGAGGGCACCGGGCAGGACAGCAAGGCACCCGACCTCGAGCTGCCCAAGCTGTTCGGCCGCAAGCGCAAGAAGCAGCACCCGACGCCGCCGGCAGAGCCGGCCGCGGTCGAGCCCATCGACGAGCCGGAGCCTGTACGAGCCCGTGAACGAGCCGGTGAACGAGCCGGTGAACGAGCCGAGGCCGGTCGAGCCCGCCGAGGAGGACGACGCCACCCGGCGGCTGCCACCCGTGCCGCCACCGTCCGCGCCGCCCCCGAGGCGGAGCCCGAGCCGGAGCCCGAGCCGGAGCCCGAGCCGGAGCCGGAGCCGGCGCCCGAGCCCGAGCCCGAGCCGCCGGCCCGAGCCAGCGCCGGTTGCCGCCCCCGACCCGACACCCCGCAACGACCCGATCCGCATTGCCCGTGAGGCGGTCACCGATCCCACCCCGGCCCCCACCCCGGCCCCACCCCGGCCACCCCGGCCCCGGCCGCTGTGGAGGAGACCACGGTGTTCGCCGACGAGCCCTTCCTGCCGGTCACCGACGAGGAGCCCGAGCCGCCCGAGCCAGCTCCAAGCCGCGGCGCGAGCGCAAGCCGCTCACCCTGCCCCGGGTCAACCCCTACCTCGCGGCGATCGTCACCGGCCTCGTCTGCGGCCTGGTCGCCGTGCTCCTCGAGCAGGCGACCCAGCGCGGCTGCGAGAGCGTCCGCGGCGTCGGCAGCTGCGGCGGCGTCGGCGTGGTCGCCCTGCTGATCATCCTGGTCGTCACGATCGCCATCGGCGCCATCCTGCTGCGCGGCTTCGCTGTCTCCGAGCCGACCGGCACCAGCTTCCTCGGCGTCGGCATCGTGGCCGTGCTGACCCTGGTCTTCTTCCTCGGGTCGCTGGAGTCGGTGTGGATGTTCGTGGTCGTGCCGGTGATGGCGGGGGTCGCGTTCGCCGTCTCCTACTGGGTCACGGCCGCCCTGGTCGAGGTACCTCGCGACGAGGACGAGTCGACGACGGTCACCTAGCCGCGAGCAGCTCCGCGATCTGGACGGTGTTCAACGCCGCACCCTTGCGGAGGTTGTCGTTGCTGACGAAGAGCGCCAGCCCGCGCTGGTCGGGCACGCCGGGGTCGTGCCGCAGCCGCCCGACGTACGACGGGTCGGTGCCTGCGGCCTCGAGCGGGTTCGGGATGTCGCTGAGCTGCACGCCCGGCGCCGTGGCGAGGATCTCGCGGGCCCGCTCGACCGGCATCGGCGCGGCGAACTCGGCGTTGATGGCCAGCGAGTGGCCGGTGAAGACGGGCACGCGCACGCAGATGCCCGAGACGAGGAGGTCCGGGATGCCGAGGATCTTGCGCGACTCGTTGCGCAGCTTCTTCTCCTCGTCGGTCTCGTCGAGCCCGTCGTCGACGATCGACCCGGCCAGCGGCACGACGTTGTAGGCGATGGTGCGCTCGTAGGTCACCGGCGCGGGGAAGTCGATCGCGCTCCCGTCGTAGGAGAGCTCGCGCGCCTTGTCCCCGGCCGCCTCGACCTGGCCGGCGAGCTCGTCGACACCGGCGACGCCCGATCCGGACACCGCCTGGTAGGTGGAGGCGACCATCCGGGTCAGCCCGGCGGCGTCGTGCAGCGGCTTGAGCACCGGCATCGCAGCCATCGTGGTGCAGTTGGGGTTGGCGATGATCCCCTTGCGGGCGTTGGCGATCTCCTCGGGGTTGACCTCGGAGACGATCAGTGGCACGTCGGGGTCCATCCGCCAGGCCGACGAGTTGTCGACCACCGTCGCGCCCGACTGCGGCGAAGCGCGGCGCCAGGGCGCGCGAGGTGGTGGCGCCCGCTGAGAACAACGCGATGTCCAGGCCCGACGGGTCGGCGGTGGCGGCGTCCTCGACGGTGACCTCGCGGTCGCCGAAGGGCAGCACGGTGCCGGCCGAGCGGGCGGAGGCGAAGAAGCGGATCTCGTCGACGGCGAAGCCGCGCTCGAGCAGGATCTGGCGCATCGCGACGCCGACCTGACCGGTGGCGCCGACGACGCCGAGACGGACCCCGCTCGTCGACGAGGTCATCGGCCGGACCCGCCGTACACCACGGCCTCGACCTCGTCGGAGTCCAGGTCGAACGCGGTGTGGGTGGCGGCCACCGCCGCGTCGACGTCGTTCTCGTCGACGACGACGGAGATGCGGATCTCCGAGGTGGAGATCATTCCGATGTTCACGCCGGCCTCGGCGAGCGCAGTGAAGAACTTCGCACTGACTCCCGGGTGCGAGCGCATACCGGCACCCACGAGGGAGACCTTGCCGATCTTGTCGTCGTAGAGCAGCGACTCGAAGCCGATCGCGCCCTTGAGCGCCTGCAGCGCCTCCATGGCCGTCTTGCCATCGGCACGCGGCAACGTGAAGGAGATGTCGGTGAGGTTGGTCGCCGCCGCCGAGACGTTCTGCACGATCATGTCGAGGTTGATCTGGGCGCGGGCCAGTGCGTCGAACAGGCGGGCGGCCTCGCCGACCTTGTCGGGCACGCCGACGACGGTGATCTTGGCCTCGCTGCGGTCGTGGGCCACGCCCGCGATGATGGCTGCTTCCATTCGTGCCTCCTGGGGGCCGTCGTTGATGCTGCCGGCCACGACGGTGCCGTCGAGCTGGCTGAACGACGAGCGGACGTGGATCGGGATGTCGTAGCGGCGGGCGTACTCGACGCAGCGCAGGTGCAGGATCTTCGCGCCGCACGCGGCGAGCTCGAGCATCTCCTCGTAGGTGACGTGCGAGAGCTTGCGCGCGCTCGGCACGATCCGCGGGTCGGCGGTGAAGACGCCGTCGACGTCGGTGTAGATCTCGCACACGTCGGCGGCCAATGCCGCGGCCAGCGCGACAGCGGTGGTGTCGGTGCCACCACGACCCAGCGTGGTGATCTCCTTGGTGTCCTGGCTGACGCCCTGGAAGCCGGCGACGATCACGATGTGGCCCTCGGCGATGGCGTCCTGGATGCGTCCGGGCGTGACGTCGATGATCTTGGCCTTGCCGTGCACGGAGTCGGTGATCACGCCGGCCTGCGAACCGGTGAACGAGCGCGCGGTGAAGCCGAGGTCGGAGATGGCCATCGCCACCAGCGCCATCGAGATCCGCTCCCCCGCGGTGAGCAGCATGTCGAGCTCACGCGCCGGCGGTACCGGGCTCACGCCGCCGGCGAGGTCGAGGAGCTCGTCGGTCGTGTCGCCCATCGCCGAGACCGCGACGACGACGTCGTGGCCGACCTTCTTCTGCTCCACGATGCGCCGGGCCACCCGCTTGACGGCGCCGGCGTCGCTGAGCGACGACCCGCCGTACTTCTGAACGACAATGCCCACGAGGGGCGATTCTACGGTGACCTAGCCAGCAGCCGGGTCGGCGTCCAGGGCCTCGTCGAGCTGGTCGGCCGCGGCGATCTGCTCGGCCTCGACGGCGTCGTCGACGTCGGCGTCCAACCGGTCGTGCGCGACCACCGACTGCAGCGCCCGGAGGGCGGCGCTGGCCATCGAGCCCCAGGTGGCGACGTAGGAGTACTGCCACCACCACAGCGCCTCGGTGACGTCACCCGCGCGGTAGTGGCGCAGCCCGTTGGCGAGGTCGGTGGCGATGCTGGTCAGGTCGTCGGAGAGGAGCGCCCCGGTGATGTCGGGGTCGTAGGGGTCGAAGTTGTAGGTGTAGGTGTCGACGCTGTCGAGCAGCCGGGCGAGGCGCAGCCGCATCGCGTCGAGGTCGGGGTCGGGCCCGACGTCCGGTTGGTACTTCCCGCGCGGCTCGAAGTCCTGCTGCGCGCCGAGCCGGGCGCCGGCGAGCAGGATCTGGCTGACCTCGACCAGCAGGAGGGGCACGACGGTGCCCGCCTCCGGCTCGCGTGACATCGCCTGCAGCGCGACGAGGAAGGACTCGACGGCATCGGTGATCTGTTGGGCGAAGTCCTCCAGCTCAGGGTCCAGCGCCTCGACCTGTGTCTCACTCACCGGCACTACGCCTCCCAGCGAAAGCCCTGCCCAAGGTGACCTCGTCCGCGTACTCGAGATCACCACCTACGGGAAGTCCACTCGCCAGACCGGGTCACGCGCAAGTCCATGTCCTTCAAGAATCTGCTGAGATATGCGGCGGTCGCGTCGCCCTCGATGTTCGGATCGGTGGCCAGGATCACCTCGGTGACCGCGCCGTCGGCGAGCCGGGTCATCAGCTCACGGATGCGCAGCTGGTCGGGACCGATGCCGTCGAGCGGCGAGATCGCCCCGCCCAGCACGTGGTAGCGGCCCTTGAACTCGCGGGTGCGCTCGATCGCGACGACGTCCTTGGGCTCCTCCACCACGCAGATCAGCGCGGGGTCGCGACGGGGGTCGGCGCAGATCCGGCACAGCTCGTCCTGGGAGACGTTGCCGCAGACCTTGCAGAACCTCGCCTTGGCCTTCATCTCCAGCATCGTCTCGGCCAGCCGGCGTACGTCGGCGGACTCGGCGGCGAGCAGGTAGAAGGCGATCCGCTGCGCGCCCTTGGGCCCGACGCCGGGCAGTCGGGCGAGCTCGTCGATCAGGTCCTGGAGGACACCGTCATACACCGAAGCCGCCCAAGCCACCCGCGAGTGGGCCGAGCGTGCGCTGGGTGAGCTCGTCGGCACGCGCCTTGGCGTCGCGGTAGGCGGCCACCACGAGGTCGCCGAGGTCGGCCAGCGAGTCGTCGTCCTCGGGGTCGAAGTACCCCTTCTCGATCCGCACGGCGGTCAGCTCGCCGGTGCCGGTGAGCGTCACCTCGACGCCGCCGGCGTGGCCCTCCACGCTGGCACGGGCCAGCTCCTCCTGGGCGGCGACGAGCTGGGTCTGCATCTGTTGCGCCTGCTCCAGCATGGCGCCGAGGTCGAATCCTCCCCCGCCCTGCTCGTCGTCGGGCAGGCCGGGCAGTCCGGGCAGATCAGTCATGGGTGGTCTCCTCGATCACAGTCGCTCCGAGCTCGCGCGCCAACAGCTCGGCACCGTCGACCCCGTCGTCGGCGGGCGGGTCGTCACGATGGACGTCGGCGTCGGCCTCGGCGGCCGGTGGTTCGACGGGCGTGGGGGCGGCCGCAGGCGTGGTGTCCGCCTCGACCGCGGCCTTGCGCACCTGCGGAGCGGTCTCCTGACCGGGCTGGGCGCTGGGGTCGACGGTCGCCTCGACCAACCAGTCGGCGCCGATCATGTCGATCGCGGCCTGCCGCAGGATCTCCTCGCTGCCGCCGGTGAGGAAGGAGTCACGCGCGCCGGCGTTCTTGAACCCCACCGTCAGCACCTTGTCGTCGACCCCGATCACCTGGGCGTTCTGGCTGAGCAGCACCCAGGTGAAGCGGCGCATCTGCTTGACCTGCTCGAGCAGGTCGGGCCAGATGCGGCGTACGTCGGCCAGGCCGAAGGCGCCCTCGCTGGGAGCTGCGGGCAGCGGGAGCAGGGGCGCGGGAGCAGCGGGCTCGGGAGCAGCGGGCTCGGGCTCCGGGACGCGCACGGTCTCCGGCACCGGGGGCTCGGCAGGAGCCGGTGGCACCGGGGGCGCGGCGGGGCCGCGCCGGGTCGCGCCGGCTTGGCGGGAGACGGGGCCACCCCGGTGACCGCTGCCCGGCGCTCGAGCCGGTCGAGGCGCGCGCCGAAGCCGAGGTCGTCGTGCGAGGCCGCGGGCAGCAGCACCCGCGCGCAGACCAGCTCGAGCAGCAGCCGGGGTGTCGTGGCGCCGCGCATCTCGGTCAGCCCGGCCGCCACGATGTCGGCCGCCCGCACCAGCTCGGTCTTGCCGAAACGGGCCGCCTGGGCGACGAGCCGCTCGGCCTGGTCCTCGGGCGCGTCGACCAGGCCTGTCGCCGGAGCGTCGGGCACCGCGGCCACGATGACGAGGTCGCGCAGCCGGCGCAGGACGTCCTCGGTGAAGCGGCGGGGGTCCTGCCCGGTCTCGATCACCTTGTCGACGACCCGGAACACCCCGGCGCCGTCCTGGGCGGCGAACGCGTCGACGACCTCGTCGAGCAGGTTGTCGGGGGTGTAGCCGAGCAGGCCGGTGGCCACGTCGTACGTCACGCCCTCGGGGCCGGCGCCGCCGATGAGCTGGTCGAGGATCGAGAGCGAGTCGCGTGCCGACCCGGCACCGGCGCGGACCACGAGCGGCAGCGCCGTCGGGTCGATCGTGACGCCCTCCTGCGCGCAGATGCCGGCGAGGTAGTCCGAGAGCACGCGCGGCGGGATCAGCCGGAACGGGTAGTGGTGGGTGCGCGAGCGGATGGTCGCGATGACCTTCTCGGGCTCGGTGGTGGCGAAGATGAAGCGGAGGTGCTCGGGCGGCTCCTCGACCAGCTTGAGCAGGGCGTTGAAGCCCTGCGTGCTGACCATGTGGGCCTCGTCGATGATGTAGACCTTGTAGCGGCTGCTGACCGGGGCGAAGAACGCGCGCTCGCGCAGGTCACGGGCGTCGTCGACGCCGCCGTGGCTGGCCGCGTCGATCTCGATCACGTCGATCGAGCCGGGCCCACCGCGCGCCAGGTCGCGGCAGGACTGGCACTCCCCGCAGGGGTCGGCGATCGGCGCCTTCTCGCAGTTGAGCGCGCGCGCGAGGATGCGGGCGCTGGTGGTCTTGCCGCAGCCGCGCGGGCCGGAGAAGAGGTAGGCGTGGTTGACCCGGTTGTTGGCCAGCGCGGAGCGCAGCGGCTCGGTCACGTGCTCCTGCCCGATCACCTCGGCGAACGTCTCCGGCCGGTATCGGCGGTACAGGGCGAGGCGCGGCTCCACCCGGTCACCCTAACGAGCAGTTGGGACAACTCCCTGACCGGCGGCCGAACCTTCCCTACGCTGCCAGACGTGAGGGGCCTCGAGGAGCTGACGACGCGCGAGCGCCAGGTGCTCGGTCTGCTGCGTCAGGGCCTGAGCGACACCGAGATCGCGACGACGCTGTTCATCAGCCCGCGCACGGTCGAGAAGCTGGTCGCGCGCCTGATGGCCAAGACCGGCGCCAGCAAGCGGCTCGAGCTGGTCACCGGCGGCCTCTGACCCGCGCCCTGACCCGCGCCCAGGCATGGAAAGGCCCCCCGCGCACCCGGAAGAGCCCACCTGCCCTTGCTGCCTTCCGGCCCTGGGGGAGTTCAGTGAGGTACCGCCGCACGGGGGGTTGGCGCGAGTGTAACGACCATCCTCAGCGTCCTCTCGCTCGGGACGTCATACGAAATGGTGCCTATGGCCCTCGATTCGTATGACGTCCCGTGGTCCCGGTACTGTCTCCGGCGGAGGATTCGCCTAGTGGCCTATGGCGCTCGCTTGGAAAGCGGGTTGGGTTAACGCCCTCAGGGGTTCGAATCCCCTATCCTCCGCCACTGTGATGAGTCGCGACATGGGTCTCATCTGAGTCGCGACATGGGTCTCACTCATTTAGCCCCGGGCCATCGGCCCGGGGCTTTTTGTGTGTTGCGCCAATAGCTCTTCTCGGGCTGGATCTGGTGGGTGGAGAGGATCTCGGCGGTGTGGAGGTCGATGACGGTGATGGTGGTGTCGTCGGCGATGGCCAGGACGCGTTTGCGGGCGTGTGCAGAGCCGACGCCGAGGTGGTGCATGTGTCCGGCGCGTCGGATGCTCATCTTCCCGGCGGGGTCGAGGCGGTCGTATCGGAGTCGGTAGTGCGCGGGCGTTGGGGCCGTCTGGGGCAGCTTTGGGCAGGGCTGCGTAGGCGGTGGCGGGGGTGCGTCTGGCGAGCTCGCGGTGGGGTCGTTGGTGGTTGTAGAGTCTGCTGGAAGGCGTCGAGCTGGGCTTGGAGTTCGATCGGCGTCGTGGCTGGGGGCTGCTGGGCGAGCCAGCGTTTGAGGGTCTGGTGGAATCTTTCGATCTTGCCTTGGGTCTGGGGGTGGCCGGGGTGGCCGTTCTTCTGGGTGATTCCGAGGAGGGCGAGGAGGTATTCGAAGGCGTTCTTCCCGCCGCCGAAGCGGGCTGTGTAGACGCGGCCGTTGTCGGTCAGGGTCGAGGCGGGGTATCCGTGCTCCTCGGCGGTGGCGAGGAATCTGGTGGTGACCAGGTCGCCGGTGACCGGGGCGTGTGCGGTGATGCCCAGGAGGTAGCGGGAGTGGTCATCGAGCCAGTTGAGGATCTCCATGTCGGTGCCGTCGGCCAGGTGCCAATGGGTGAAGTCGGATTGCCAGCATTCGTCGTTGTCCATCGGATCTGTCGACGGCTGTTGCCGAGCCGCTTCACAGGCCCCGGCCGCCACCCGGCTCAGTGCCAGGAGGCGCGCGGCAGCCCCGCGTCCAGCAGGGTCGTGGCGATGAGCCGGTGCCCGATGGCGTCCGGGTGGTTGCCGTCAGACGCCAGCAGGGACGTGATGCCGCGGCCATGGCTCTGGAACGGCGTGAACAGGTCGACATAGCTGGCCCCGGCCACGGCCGAGTCCGACCGGATCGCAGCATTGACCGCACGGGTCAGCGTGATCGAGGCCAGCAGGCCAGCCGAGCCGGAGATCCGCCGGGCGACATCCCCGTCCTCGAAGACGTTCCAGTACCCGCTGACGAGCGCGGTGGTCGGCGCCCCTCGCCGCAGTTCGCGAACAGTCGTCAGGATGCTGCGAAGGTTCGTCCGCATCGCGCGGAGCTCGTCGCTGACACAGGCCGAGGGCGTATCGAGTTTGCAGTCGCCTGCCACCACCTCCGACTGATGATCGGCCACGTCGTTGGCGCCGATGGTGACCAGGACGACGTCGGCGCGACGCACCGTCGCCGCGACCGAGCGCTGCCGCAGCTGCGCGAGGAGTCCGGAGGTGGTGAGGCCGTCGACGCCGAAGTTCCTCACCGTGACCGGCACCCCGGTGCGCGCCCGCAACAGGGAGCCGTAGAGGGCAGGAAAGGGCCGACAGCCGCAGGCGGCACCCGATGGGACGGAGTCGCCGAGGGCGACGACGAGGTGCGACGTCGATCGAGCCGGTGCCGCGCGAGGCGCGGGGTCAAGCCGGCGCACGCTCGCATCGGTCTCCGGGAGGGGAGACATGATCAGCAGGGTCACTGCAAGTGCTGTGACCACCGCAACCAGCGCCCGGCTCGGCACTACACCCTCCTGCAGGCCACCCGGTCGGGGACGACGGCCGAGAGGGCGGCAGGCGACATGCGAAGCACGGTATGTGCACCCAGGCCCCTTCCAGACAGGTGACACGCCGCGGCTCTGCACCAGTCCCGGGCCTGGCGTTCCGACTGGACACTCTTCTGGTCACCTGTCTAGGCTGAGCGGGACCCGAGAGGAACCCGTGCCCAGCCGCTACCGCCACCTCACCCACGAGCAGCTCGTGGCACTGGTGCCCGAGCTCCTGCTGACCGGCCACCTGATCGACCGGGCCGGCATGCCCTACTGCATCGAGGCCTTCGGCCAGGACGGGATGACCCGGATCGCGATCGAGGAGTGGGCCGGCTCGAGCCCGGTCTACACCCGGCGCATGCAGCGAGCCCTGGGGTTCGAGGGCGACGACGTCGTCACGATCTTCAAGGGCATGCAGCTCGAGATCGGGGCGCCGCCGCAGTTCATGGACTTCCGCTTCACGGTCGAGGACCGGTACCACGGCGGGTTCCACCTCGACCACTGCGGAGCACTGCTGGACGTCGAGCCGATGGGCGAGAGCTACGTCAGGGGCATGTGCCACGACATCGAGGACCCGACGTTCGACGCGACGGCGGTGGCGACGAACCCGAGGGCCCGGGTGCGCCCGATCCACCGCCCCCCGCGGCGGCCCGCCGACCGGGTGCCGCACTGCGCGTGGACCGTGACCATCGACGACGACTCCCCCGAGGCCGTGCCGATCCCCTCGCTCGCGGTCATCGAGCGCACGCGCGCCGCGACGCTCGAGCTGGACCCGATCGACCCGGACGAGCCGGGCGCCGGCGACTACGCCGGGAGCCTGGTCAGCGACATCGACTTCCCCGGCTTCAGTCACTCGGCGCTGGTCCGGATCGCCGACGAGGTGTGCCTGCAGATGCACCTGCTGAACCTCTCCTTCGCGCACGCGGTCGCCCGGCGCGCCGCGGACGAGGCGACCTACCGCCGGGTGACGCACAGCCAGCTCGTCGGGCATGCCGGCCTCACCGCCGAACGCCTCCACCGGGCCCTGGGCCTGGGCAGGACCCCGGAGGACGCCGCCAGGCTGCTCGAGCTGCACCCGGTGACGAACCCGGCGGCGTACGTCGACCTGGAGCGCCAGGGCGCGAGCGTGCACGGTGCGACGGTCCGCGGCGCACGAGGACGGCGCGCTGGGTGAGCCAGTGCGGCCCGTCGTCCCCGCGAGCCCTGCAGGCGATCGTCCGCGCCGTCGACCCGCACCTCGACGTCGAGGTCACCGGGTCCGAGGACGACTGGGCGGCCACGGTGGTGCACACCGCCGACGCCTCGCCGGAGCCGGCCGAGGTGGCGATCACCCGGTTCAGCGGGGGCGCCGGCTTCCGGTTCGCTCCGCGGAGGTCGCTCCCGCTGTTCCCTGCATGATCAGCGCCACCGAGTCCTCGAGCTGTCCGCCGAGCTCGGCGTAGTCGAGGATGCCCATGCCTGCCTCGAGCAGCGCGCCCGCGAAGGCGAAGGTGAGCGTGCGCAGCACCGCGGAGTCGGCCGCCGAGCCGAGTGCGGCCCGGAACCGGTCGATCCAGTGGCTGCCGATGGTCACCCGCAGCTGCTCCACGTCCGGGTCGCCGCCCAGCAGGCTCTTGCTCGCGGCCGCAGCCAGCGCCGGGGAGCCCGAGATGACCTCGCACAGGTGGCGGACCGTCGTCTGCAGGCGCTCCGCCGCGTCACCGGTCAGCTCGGGCGTCTCGGCGTCGGCGAGGTGGCGCCAGAAGAGCGTCGCGAAGAGATGGTCCTTGGAGGAGAAGTAGGTGTACGCCGTGGCGACGGAGACCCCCGCCCGGGCGGCGATGATCCGGATCGTCAGGTCGTCGTACCCCGCCTCACCGAGCAGCTCGCGCGCCGCGGCGAACAGCTTCTCGACGGTCTCGGCCTGACGGGCGTTGAGCCCACGGCGCGGCATGGTGGGCTGCGGACCGGGCACCGGCACAGCCTACGGGCGCTTCGCCTTCGCGATGGTCTCCTCGACGATCTGGTTCACCCGCGAGCCGCTCGGCCAGCCGGCGTAGTGGCACAGCAGGATGACGATCTCGCGCAGCTGGTCGTCGTCGAGCTCGCCCGCGGCATACGCCGCGGGGATCTGGATGGTCAGCACGTCGTGCTGGTTCGACCCGGTCAGCAGCCCGATCAGCAGCAGCCGGCGGTCGCGGTCGCTCAGCCCCGGGCGGTTCCAGATGTCGGCGAACAGGTGGTCCGCGGTGTAGCGGAAGAAGTCACCGGTGCCGTCGGTCATCTCGAACCCGTAGACCTGCTCCATCCGCTCGAGCCCGCGGCGGCGCGTCTCGGGGAGGTCGTCGAACTTTCCCATGCTCAGTCCTTGGTAGGGGCGGTGGAGGCCGGCAGCCCGAGGCCGGAGGCCAGTCTTGCGTGCGCCAGCTCGGCGAGCGGCACGTCGACGCCGAGGTCACCGGCGAGGTCGAGGGCGAAGCGGAGGTCCTTCTCCCCGAGCGCGACCACGTGCTCGAAGATCGGGTACCACGGGTCGGAGGGCTCCATCGGCTTCGCGGTGTCGCGCAGCATGATCGCGCCCGGGTCCGCCCGTGATCGCGTCGGTGTGCCGGACGACCCTGCCCAGCTCGGTGAGGTCGAGGCCGGCGGCCTCGGCGAGGCGCTGCGCCTCGGTCGCCGCGGTGAAGGCGACGAAGTGCATCAGGTTGCGCGCCAGCTTGAACCGGGTGCCGGCGCCGACGGGCCCGACGTGGACGACGTGCGAGCCCATGGCCCGCAGCGCAGGCTGCGCCGCGGCGAAGGCCTCCTCGGAGCCGCCGACCATGATCGCAAGGGTGCCGGCGCTCGCTCCCATGGCCCCACCGCTCACAGGCGCGTCGACGACCCGGACTCCGTGCGCGGCGGCGACGTCAGCGAGCCGGCCGGGTGTCTCCGGCGCGACGGTGGAGTGGATGACGACGGTCCGCCCGTCGTCCGCGGTCTCGAGGATCTCGTCGAGGACGCCGCGGACCTGGTCGTCGTCGCGCACCATCACGCAGACGACGTCGGCGCGGGTGACCAGCTCGGCGACGCTCGCCGCGACGGTGGCTCCGGCCGCCTCCAGCTCGGCCAGGGGCGCTGCCGCCACGTCGAAGACCGACAGCTCGATCGCGTCGTGGGCGGCCAGCCGTAAGGCCATCGGCTTGCCGATGTTCCCGAGCCCGACGAACCCGACCCGCGTGCTGCCGCTCATGCGCGGAAGGTCTGTCCGCCGTCGACGGCGACGATCTGGCCGGTCACCCACGACGACTCGTCGGACAGCAGGAACAGGCACGCCCCGACCAGGTCCTCGGGCTGGCCCATCCGCTTCAGGGCGAGCCCCTTGACCAGCTCCTTCGCGGCGTCGCCGGCCTGGGCGCGGGTCGCGGCCGTGTCGGTCGGCCCCGGCGCGATCGCGTTGACCCGGATGTTCATGCCACCCAGCTCGTGGGCGAGCTGCTGCGTCAGGCCGTTCACCCCGACCTTGGCCAGGCCGTAGAAGCCGGAGTAGAGGTAGGCCGCCGTGCTCGACTGGTTGACGATCGAGCCGCCGCCACGGCCCTGCATCACGGGGTACGCCGCGCGCGTCATCACCAGGGCGCCGTCCATGTTCACCGACATGAACCTCCGGTAGTAGTCCCAGTCGACGGAGATCAGGAGGTCGAACTGCATGTCGCCGTAGATCGCGGCGTTGTTGACCAACCCGTCGATCCCGCCGTACTCCTCGATGGTCGCCCTCACCAGCGCGGCCGCCGAGTCGGCGGAGGACACGTCGGTGCGCACGAAGAACGCCTGACCGCCGGCTGACTCGATCTCCGTGGCGACCCGCTCCCCGGACTCGACGTTGAGGTCGGCCACGACCACGGCACCGCCTTCGGCCGCGATCGCCTTGGCGTACGCCTCGCCGATGCCCTGGGCTGCGCCGGTGACGACGACGACCTTGCCCTCGAACCGCTTGCTCATCTCGACTTCTCTCCCCGGCTCAGGCCGGTTCCGCGATGGTCTTGGTCTCGAGGTACTCCTCGAACCCGGCAACGCCCATCTCGCGGCCGATGCCGGACTGCTTGTAGCCGCCGAACGGCGCGTCGGGACTGAACCAGACGCCACCGTTGACCGACAGCGTCCCGGTGCGGATCCGGGCCGCGACGCTCTTGGCCCGCTCGAGCGAACCGGAGTCGACGGAGCCGGAGAGCCCGTACGCCGACTCGTTCGCGATCCGGACCGCGTCGTCGTCGCCGTCGTGCGCGATGACCACGAGCACGGGACCGAAGATCTCCTCCTGCGCGAGCCGCGAGGAGTTGTCGAGACCGGCGACGACGGTGGGCTGGACCCAGAACCCCGGCTGCTCGATCACTGCTCCCCCGGTGGCGAAGGTGCCGCCCTCCTCGATCGCGAGGTCGAGGTAGGCGGCCACCCGGTCGCGTTGGGCCTGGGAGATGACCGGACCGCAGATGGCGCCGGGGTCGGCGGGGTCGTGGGCGCCGATGGACTCCATCGTGGCGGCGGCCACCTGGACCGCCTCGTCGTAGCGGTCCCGGGGGACGACGAGCCGGGTCGTGATCGCACAGCCCTGGCCGGCGTGGATGCAGGCCGTGAACGCGGTGGCGCCGGCCACCGCGGCGACGTCGGCGTCGTCGAGGGCGATCGCGGCGGACTTCCCGCCCAGCTCGAGGAACACCTTCTTCAACGTCGGCGCGGCCGCCGCCATGATCGCGCGTCCGGTGGCCGTCGAGCCGGTGAAGGAGACCATGTCCACCCGGGGGTCGGTGCCCAGCACGGCCGCGACCGCGTTCGACCGTGGCGTGACGACGTTGAACACACCGGCCGGCATGTCGGTGTGCTCGGCGACCAGGCGGCCGAGCTCGCAGGCGACCCACGGGGTGTCGGGCGCCGGCTTGAGCACGACCGTGCAGCCGGCGGCGAGGGCGGGACCCACCTTCGCGAGGTTGATCTGCGTCGGCACGTTCCACGGCGTGATCGCGGCGACCACCCCGACCGGCTCGCGGCGGACGGTCCGTCGGCTGCGGATCCCCATCGGCGCGGCGACACCGAGGTCGCTTTCGAACTCGTACTGCTCGAGCAGGTCGGTCACCCACCAGAGCCCCTCGACCGGTACGTCGAAGCCGGCAGCGCCCATCATGAAGGCCGGCATCCCGACCTCGACGGTGGTGAGCTCGCGGAAGGCGTCCGCGTGGTCGAGCAGCGCCTGGTGCAGCTGGCGCAGGCACCGCACGCGGAACGCGGCATCGGTGGCCCATCCCGACTCGTCGAACGCGCGGCGGGCCGCCCCGATCGCGGCGTCGACGTCGGCGGCGGTGCCATCCGGTGCCGTCCCGATCTCCTCGCCGGTGGCGGGGTTCAGGATGGCGAAGGACGCGCCGTCGGAGGCCTCCCACCAGCCTGCCGTCGACGAGCTGCCGGGCCGGGGGTGGGAGCGCGCTCATCGCCTGTCCCCGGTGCGCGCTCCTGGGTGACGAAGTCGCCACGCTCCACCGGCGGGGGCCAGACCGACGACGGGAGGTCGCGGAGCCGGTGGTGACCCGGGACCTGGAGTCCGCCGACCGACATCCGCTTGAGCAGCGTGTCGGGTGCCTTGCCGGCGTCCACGATCGCCATGAACGTGTGGGCGGTGGAGGGCATGTCGAACCAGTCGCGCTGCCAGGCGATCTTCACCAGCCCGTCGTCCGCGCCGCCCACCTGCCGCTCGAAGCCGAACCAGCTGCCGCCGATGCCGAGGATCTCGTACTCCTGGCCGGCGTCGTCCAGGATGCCGGAGCGCTGCTTCCAGAAGCCGACCGCCATGCTCTTGGCGTCGTCGATCATCGTGCACTGGTAGTCGTAGTGCCATCCGTCGAGCCCGTCCATCTCGATGCCGATCGCCCAGTCGCGGATCTCGTCGCGGCCGACCGCCATGAAGTGCTCGTCCGGGCTGTACATCCAGCCGTACGTCGCGTCCTCGGCGTACCAGTCCGCCATCATCCGCCAGTCGTTGCGGCGCTCGGCCTCGCGGTTGGCCTCGAGCCACGAGTCCCAGAACTCCTCGATCTCCGCCCTGGACAGCGACATGCTCACTCCTCCTCGATCGCCAGCGCCATGGCTGGGCAGTACGTCACGGCCGACCGCACCTGTGCGCGCAGGCCGTCGTCGGGCTGCTCCTGGAGGAGCACGACGTGGTCGGCGTCCTCGTCGAAGCCGAAGACCTCGGGGGCCTCGCCCTGGCACATCTGGTGCCCCTGGCACAGCTCGAGGTCGGCCACCACCCGCCACGCCATCTCAGGCACCTCGGCGCCGATAGGTCACCCGGCAGGGCTGCTGGAGCTGGACCACCATCTTGGAGACGTCGTCGCGATAGCTCTCCGGAGGCTGGGTCAGCTCGAACTCGTAGTCGCGCAGGATCACCGAGAAGATCGCCTTCAGCTGCATCATCGCGAAGGCGTTGCCCACGCAGCGGTGCTTGCCGGCGCCGAAGGGGATCCAGGTCCACCGGTGCTGCAGGTCCTCCTGCCGCGGGTCGAGGTAGCGCGCGGGATCGAACCGCTCGGGCTCGGGGAAGTCCTCGGCCAGGCGGTTGGAGACCCGCGGCGAGGCCGCCACCACCGTGCCCGGAGGGACGACGTGCCCGGCCAGCTCCAACTCCTGCTGGACGACCCGCATCAGGATGACCAGCGGCGGGTGCAGCCGCAGGGTCTCCTTCAGCGCCGCCTCGAGCTGCGGGATCGCGCGCAGGGCCTGGAAGGAGACCTCCGAGCCGTCCGCGTACAGCTCGTCGAGCTCGGCCACCACGTCCCGCCATCACCTCCGGATGGCGCATCAGCTCGATCAGCGCCCAGGACGCCGTGCCGGAGGAGGTGTGGTGCCCCGCGAACATCATCGAGATGAAGATCCCGGTGATGTAGTCGGCGCTCATGTCGACCGAGATCAGCACGTCGAGCAGGTCGCGGTCATCGCGAGCGACAGTGCCCCGCACCTGCCGCTTGTCGATGATCGCCTGGACGAGCCCGACGAGCCGCTCGCGGGCGGCGTCGCGGAGCCGGAAGCTCTCGATGTCGGCGTACGGGTCGACGTACGCGATCGCGTCGGTCCCGCGTTCGAGGTCGTGGTAGTGCTGCGCGAAGGAGGAGTCGAGCTCCTCGCGGAAGGGCGTGCCGATCAGGCAGGCCGACGTCGTGTAGATCGTCAGCTCGGCGAACCAGTCGAGAAGGTCGATCTCGCCCTCGTCGCCCCACTCCGCGACCATCCGGTTGATCTCGCGCTCGATCGTCGCGGCGTGCCCGCGCATCATGTCGCCGCGCAGCGCCTGGTTCTTCAGCATCTGCTGGCGCTCCTCGGGCGAGGCGTCGAAGACCACGCCCTTGCCGAAGATCGGCGTCATGAACGGGTAGGCGGCCGCCTGGTCGAGGGTCGCGTCGGGTGCCCGGAAGAACTGCTCGTTGGCCTCGGCACCGGAGACGAGCACGACGTCCTTGTCGGCCAGCCGGAACCGGCCGATCTCCCCGCACTCCTGCCGGAGGCGGTCGAAGAGCCCGATCGGGTCGACCCGCATCTCGGCCAGGTGACCGTGCCCGTCGTCGGGCACGGTGTAGGAGACCTCCCGGATGTCCTCGAGCGTCATCGGCCCTCCACGGTGGCCTCGGGTGTCACTTCGACGAGGTTCAGGTGCACGCCACGGGGTGCGCCCACGATCGTGGTGATCGCGTCGGCGATGGCAGCGGCGGGCAGCACGCGCGGGTGCCGGGCGAGGCCGAAGCGGACCCACTGGTCGATCACGAAGGCGGCCGACTCCTCGTCCCAGTCCGAGCCCATCTCGCTGCTGGTGGGGCCGGGACGCACGAGCGAGGCGCGGATGCCGGTGCCCTCGAGCTCCATCTGCAGCGCGTGACCATGCCCTCGAGACCCCACTTGCCGGTGCTGTAGGACGACATGAACGGGCGCACCCGCACCGCGACGTCGCTGGAGACGAACACCAGGTCGCCCCGCCGGCGCTCGACCATCCCCGGCACCAGGGCCCGGACGAGCCGGTGCGCCCCCAGGACTGCGAGGTCGATCTCGCGCGCGAACTGGTCGGTCTCCACCTCGTGGATGGTGCCGGGGCCGACCGACCCGGCGTTGCTGACGACGACCTCGATGTCGCCGAGGTCGGCCGCCGCCTTCTCCGCGAAGGCCGCCACCGAGTCGTCGTCGGTCAGGTCCAGCGCGTGTACGACGGCCTCACCTCCGCCCTCACGGATGCGAGCTGCCAGCTCCTTCATCCGGTCGACGCGGCGAGCCCCCAGGGCGACCGGGAAGCCGTGCTCGGCGAGCGCGAGCGCCGTGGCAGCGCCGATGCCCGACGACGCCCCGGTGACGACGGCCGGCCTGCGGTCCGGGTGCACGGGCCTGGGCATCAGCGTGCCTCCGTGCGCACCGGCATCGAGGCGAAGCCGCGCACGTTGACCGAGTGCACGCGACGGCACGCGTCGTGGTCCACCTCGACCCGGCCGACGCGGCGTACCAGCTCGCGCAGGGCGACCTGTGACTCGAGCCGGGCCAGGTTGGCGCCGAGGCAGAAGTGCCGCCCCCCGCCGAAGCTGAGCAGCTGCGAGACCTCGTCCTTGTCGCGGAGGACGTCGTAGCGGTCGGGGTCGGAGAAGACCCGGTCGTCACGGTTGGCCGACCCGAGCACGAGCACGAGCTTGGACCCGCGTGGAGCCACCTTGCCGTGCAGCTCGACGTCCTCGAGGAGGTGCCGCGCGAGCATCTGGCTGGACGTGTCGTAGCGCAGCGTCTCCTCGATCCACGGCACCACGAGGTCCTCGGCTGCGCCGGGTCGGCGAAGACGAGGTCCTGCTGCTCGGGGTGCCGGCTCAGGTGGAACAGCGCGTGACCCAGCAGCTTGGTGGTGGTCTCGTTGCCCGCGACCACCATCAGGAACAGGAAGGCGATGACCTCCTCGACGGCCAGCCGGTCGCCGTCGATCTCCGGCGCCAGCAGCGCGCTGGTGAGGTCGTCGGTCGGCCTCTTCTGGCGCTGCTCGACCATGTCGGCGTAGTAGACGACCAGCTCGAGGCTCGCCTCCATCCCGGCGGGCGGCACGTCGGCGACGCCGGGCTCGCGGTGCACCACCAGGTCGGCCAGCCGGCGCACCTCGGCCCGGTCCGGCTCCGGGACGCCCATCATCTCCGAGATCACGTCCATCGGGAGCCGGCCCGCGAAGTCGGCGATCCAGTCGAAGGACCCCATCTCCTGGCACTGGTCGAGGTAGTGGTCGGTGAGCGCCTGGATCCGTCGGGGTCAGCTCGGCCACCCGGCGCGGGGTGAACCCGCGCGAGACGAGCTGGCGCAGCCGGGTCTGTCGCGGCGGGTCCAGGGCGAGGAAGGACATCACCTTGTGCGCGTCGGGCCGCCACGCGCTCTTGTCGATGGAGACCCCCATCGCGTTGGAGTAGACGCTGTCGTTGCGCACCGCGGCCTGCACGTCGGCGTGCCGGGTCAGCACCCAGAAGTCGTGCTCCTCGTTGTGGTGCAGGGGGTCCTCGTCACGGCACCGACGGTAGGTCGGGTACGGGTCCTCCTGGAAGGCGTAGTCGTAGGGGTCGAAGTCGATCGGCCCGGCCTGCACGTCGGCGCCGGTCACGGGTTGCCTCGCAGGATCACGGCCATCACGGCGTCGAGCCGGTCGCCCATCTCGGTGTAGGACATCAGCCCCATGCCGCACTGCAGCAGCGCGCCCGAGAAGGCCAGCGCGACGGCCTCGACGACGGCCGGGTCCGCGTGCGGGCCCAGCGCGGTGTTGAAGCGGCGTACGAGCTCCGCACCGATCCGCAGCCGCAGTCGTTCCACGTCGGGGTCGGCGCCCAGGAGCGCCGTGGTCACGGCCGCCGCGAGCTCGGGGGCGCCCGCGAGCCGGGTGGTGAGGTGCCTGGTGACCGACTGGAGCCGTTCGGCCGGCTGCGTGCCCACGGGCTCGGCCTCGCCGTCCTCGGCGAGGAACTGCCAGAAGAGCTCGGCGAAGAGGTGGTTCTTGGAGGCGAGGTAGGTGTACGCCGTCGCGGGCGACACCCCTGCCCGGGTGGCCACCGTGCGGATGGTCAGCGCCTCGTGCCCGACGGCCCGGAGCTCCTCGAGGCCCGCGGTGAAGAGGCGGTCGACGGTCTCGACCTGGCGTGGGTTGAGGTTCCGCCGAGGCAGGGAAGACACTTGGCTGGACATGTGTCTAGTCTCTCGCACCAGCGGCGGGGTGGCAAGCCTCCGGTTCCATCACGCGACCTTGGCGAGCGTGTCGAGGTCGCGGATCGCGGCGCAGCCACGCCGCACCATGGCGGCGAACATCGCGTCGCCGCGCTCGGTCCTGGTCCCGTACACCTGGCCGAGCACCGCGGTCAGCGGCACCTGGAGCATCGCGAAGGCGTAGTCGTCCCAGCACTGCTCGAGCGGGTACGCCGCGGCCACCTGGGCGGGGAGCGCGGCGTGATAGGCGGCCAGGAGGTCGGGCTCGTACCAGCGCCGTTCGTCCGGCTCCAGGCTGGTGGCGACGAAGTAGGCGAGATCCCGGGCCGGGAGCCCCAGGGTCAGCGTCTGCCAGTCGACCGCGACCGATCCCGCACCCCCGTCGGGCGGGAACAGGACGTTGTCGAGGCGGTAGTCGCCGTGGACGAGCCCGAACCGCTCGCTGCGAGCCGTGATCCAGGCCCCCATCAGGTCGGGCACCGCAGTCAGCACCTCGACGTCCTGCGCGCCTGAGTCGAGGGCCGATGTCGTCGACGAACGTGGCGGTGGACGGCGCGAACACCTCCACGAGCCCGGCCACCTCCTCGTCGGTGACGGGGTTCAGGCCGGTGCCGCCGGGCAGGGTCTCGTCACACCAGCGTGGCCCGTGCAGCCCGGCGAGGTTGACCACCGCGTCACGCGCCTGGTCGAACGAGCAGCCGGCGACCTGGTCGCCCTGCCGGGCGGGCGCGAGGTCCTCCAGCAGCAGGACGAAGTCGCCGTCGCCCTCGAACTCCACGTGGTGGCAGGCCGGGACGCGGACGTCGACGGTCCGGGAGATGTCGCGGTAGAAGCGCGCCTCGGCCCGGTAGGCGCCGGCGACGAAGGCGCGGTAGGCGGGATCGACGTGCGGAAGCTTGGCCACCACGCTGCTCGGCGCGTCCGGCCCGGAGAGCGCGATCCGGTAGCAGTTGGCGATCTGTCCCGTCCCGATCGGTTCGACGGTGAACGTCTCGACGTGGCGCCGCAGCACCTGGGAGAGCCAGTTGGGCGTGATCTCCTCGACCAGCACCGGGAAGTCGGTCACGCCACGGCCTTCCCGGGATTGGCGGGGAGCCGGTCGCACGCCGGGTCCCGGACCGACGACCAGGCCTCGAGCACCGGGGCCAGCTCCGACGGGGTGGCGCCGTGGAGGACGACGCTGTCGGCGCCGGCGTCGAGCTGGTCCTGGATGCGGGAGGCGCAGGCGGCCGCGTCACCGGTCGCCGAGGCTGCGAGCCACGCGGGAGGGAGCACCTGGTCGCGCAGGTGCTCCAGCTCCGCGACCGTGCCGACCGCGTCGAACGCGCCTCGGTGGCCCAGCACCATCTCGTCGGTCCGGAAGCGGTCGAGGCCTGCGGCGTCCCAGCCGTTGGCCCGGACCAGCACCTCGCCGTACCCCTGCAGGTAGGTCGCCAGCCGCCCGACGAGCTTGCGCAGGCGCAGCTCCTCCGGGAGCTCCTCGGGCACCGTGGCCAGGACCGACCAGATCCGGATGCTCGCCGGGTCGCGACCGGCCTGCTCCGCGGCGCGCCGGACCACGGCGACCGAGCGTGCGACGGTCTCGTCGGTCATGAACGTGTGCAGCACGACCCCGTCGGCGACCTGGCCGGCGAGCTCCATGCTCCGGGGGCCGATCGCCATCATCAGCACCGGGATGTCCTCGTCGAAGGAGTCGTCCTGGGAGAGGTACGGGAACCGGCCCGCCGGACCCTCGTGCCCCACCACCGCGGTCCCGTGCCACAGCCGCCGGTAGATCCCGACCGCGTCGCTCATCTGGGCGCCGGTGACGCGCGGGAGGCCCATCAGGTCGAAGAGCACGTCGAAGCCGCGACCCAGGCCGAACGCATACCGCCCGCCCGAGAGGCGGTGCAGCGTGGTCGCCATGGTGGCGGTGACGAGCGGGTGCCGCGTGTTGTGGTTGGTCGCGGCGGTCCCGATGCCCAGCCCGGTCGTGACGGCGGCGACGGCACCGGCCAGCACGCCGGCGTCCTTCACGTTGAACCGCTCGGAGAGGAACATCGCGCCGATCCCGAGCCGCTCGGCCAGCAGAGCCTCGTCGATCACCGCACGCGGGCTCTCGGCGTGCCCGGCCAGGCCGTAGCAGCCGATCTCGGGCATCACGGGCGGTCCAGCACGCGACGCAGGAAGTCGATCTGGTGCTCCAGCACCCGGTCGAACTGCGGGTGGCCCGGCCACACGTCGAAGTGGTCGCCGGGGTAGTGGCGCACCTCGGCCCGCGCAGCGAAGGCGGCCTTGGCCGAGGCCTGAGGAGGAGCCGAGCGGTCGAAGTCGGCGATCTGGAACAGCAGCGGACACCTGACCTCGGCGGCCAGCCGGCCCGGCCGGTGCCGACCCAGCAGGAGTCCGACCGAGGCGTCGATCTCGTTGCGCCAGGTGGGACCGGCCAGGGCGGTGTAGGACTCGTACGAGCCGTCGAGCGTCAGCGCGCCCAGCTCCCCCGGGCGCGCCACCAACGGCATCATCGCGCCGCCCGAGACCCGGCTGCGCACGCCGGCCGCAGTGCTGCGCGCGATCGAGGACGGGCGGTGGTGGCGCAGGGCGTGCCGACCGGCGGCGGGTCCGTCGACGAGCGGGGTCAGGACGACGCCCGCGGTGACCCGCGGGTCGCGGGCGGCGACCTCGAGCACGTGTCCGCCGGAGAGCGACACGCCCCAGAGCACCACGCGGGCCGGGTCGACGCCCGGCAGCCCGCGGGCACGGTCGACGGCCGCGCGGTAGTCCTCGACCTGCCGCGACATCGAGACGGTCTGGCGCGGCGTCCCGTCGGAGGCGCCGAAGCCGCGGTAGTCGAAGGCCAGCACGTCCAGGCCGGCGTCGGCGAGCCCGCGGCCGAACGGCTCGAGCCCGGAGTCCACGGTGCCGCCGAGCCCGTGCGCCATCACCACGACCGGTCTGCCTGCGGGGCCGGACAGGGCCTCGGTCCCCACGAGGTGCACCCCGCGGCAGCAGGCGTCCCCGGAGGGGAACTCCACCGGCGACACTTGCGCGGTCATCGGGCTGCCCGTGCCATGCCGTGGGGCAGCTCGCGCGTGCGCAGGTCGTGCTCGTAGACGAAGTAGTCGAGCTGGTGGGTGTGGCGCGGGCGGTCGAGCATGTGGCCCAGGTAGAGGGCGTGGTCGGCGTCGATCATGCGCTCCATCTCCAACATGTCGGGCAGGGCGTACCGCCCCACGCAGTACGCCGCCAGCAACCGGGCCTGTGCCTCGACGAACGGGAACAGCGTCGGGGTGGCCTGGGCGAAGCCCATGAAGACCAGGTCGTCGATGCCCGGCTTGAACATCCGCTTGAACAGCCGGATCTGGTTCTCCGGCGCGCTGATGAGCTGCTCGTCGAAGAACGGGAAGGTGATGTTGTAGCCGGTCGCGTAGACGATCACGTCGAAGTCGGCCGAAGTGCCGTCCTGGAAGTGGACCGTCCGCCCGTCGAGGAACGCAACGTCGCCCTGGGGCGTCACGTCGCCGGACTTCAACCTCAGCGGCAGCTCACCGGACTGGGTGGGGTGCGCCTCGAAGAACTTGTGGTTGGGCGCCGGCAGCCCGTAGAGCGTCGGGTCGGACGCGGTGAGCCGCTGCCCCCATTGCGCGAGCTTGCGCTGCCAGCTCAGCGGCAGGTGCGGGTTGGTGCGGTAGTTCATGTCGGCAGCCTTGCCGAACATCAGCTTCGGCACGATCCACGCACTGCTGCGCGTCGAGAGGGTGACCTCGTTGCGCATCGCCCGTTGCGACAGCTCGACGGTGATGTCCGCGGCGCTGTTGCCGAGCCCGACGACGAGGATCCGCTTGTCCATCAGGTGCAGCGGCGTCCACGGGTCGACGTAGTGGTGGGAGTGCATCGTCTCGCCCGTGAACTCACCGGGGAACTCAGCGGTGCGCGGGTCCCAGTGGTGGCCGTTGGCGACGACGAGCAGGTCGGCATGCCGCGTCTCGCCGCGCTGGGTGGTCAGCTCCCACCCACCGCCGGGCAGTCGCTCGGCGTGCTCGATCCCGTTCTGGAACTCGATGCCCTCGCGCAGGCCGAACGCGTCGGTGTAGGCGTCGAGGTAGTCCTTGATCTGGGTGTGGTGCGGGAAGTCCGGGTAGGAGTCGGGCATCGGGAAGTCCTTGAAGGACAGCTGGTGCTTCGAGGTGTCGATGTGCAGCGAGCGGTAGGCACTGCTGTGCCCGTTCGGGTTGCCGAAGGCCCAGTTCCCGCCGACCCGGTCCGAGGACTCGAAGGCGGTGTACGGGACGCCGTAGTCGGCGAGCATCTTCTGCGCGGTGAGACCGCTGATGCCCGCGCCGATGACGGCCGTGGTCGGTGGCTCGGTGAGGGAGCGCTTCACGAGAACGCCCGCTCCACGTGGCCGAGCAGGTCCGGGTAGCGCCGGAGGTGGGCTCCCCCGTTGAGGTCGAGGGTCGCACCGGTGAGCCACTGCGCCTGCGTCGTGTAGAGCACTGCCTGCGCCACCTCATCGACGGTTCCCGCGCGCCCCAGCGGGGTGTTCTCGACGTAGTCCGCCTCGATGCCGGGGATCTCGAGGGCCGGGGCCGTGAGCGGGGTCGGCACCAGGCCGGGCGCCACGGCGTTGACGCGGATGCCGCGCGGACCGAGCTCGAGCGCGGCGACCTCGACGAGCATGGCCAGGCCAGCCTTCGAGGCGCAGTACGCCGCCATCCCGGCACCGGCCTGACGCGCGTTGAGCGAGGTGACGACCGTGACGCACGCCGCCGGCGGGCAGATGTTTGGCGGCATGCTTGAGCAGCAGCATCGACCCCGTGAGGTTGACGTCCAGCACTCGCCGGAAGTCGGCTGCGTCGTGGTCGGCGATGGCCGAGAGCGTGCTCGTGCCGGCCGTGCTGACCACGATGCCGAGCCCGCCTTCGCGCCCGGCGACCTCGGCGACGAGACCGGCGACGCTGTCCTCGTCGGTGACGTCGACGACCTCGGTGGCGTTGACCAGGTCGGCCCGCACGACGCGGGTGCCGTCGCGCTCGAGGGTGTCGGCGACGGCGACGCCGATGCCGGACCCCGCCCCGACCACCAGGGCACTGCGTTCTGCGGTCATCGAGCGGGCTCCATCCTCTGAAGGCGTCGTTGCTTGTCGACGAACCTGGCGGCGGCCCGTTGGGTCGGGCCCGGGAAGAGTCGTCCGACGCGCCAGGCCATCCGCGAGACACGTGGGGTGACCAGCAAGGCCTGGTCCTTCAGGGCGGCCTCGACCGCCTGCTGCGCCAGGACGTCCGCGGAGAGCGGCCGGCGGATGCCCTGCCCACGGAGGTAGTAGTCGCGCCCGCGGAACAGGCCGATCTCACCCGAGTCGAGGATCGGCGTCTCGACCGCCGAGGGGCAGATCGCCGTGACGCCGACGTTCTTGCTGGCCGCCTCGGAGCGCAGCGCCAGCGAGAGGCCCACCACGGCGTGCTTGGTCATCACGTAGCTGGTGATCAGCCCGGCCGCCATCAGCCCGCCCATGGAGGCGGTGTTCACGATCTGCCCGTGGCCCTGGCGGACCATCAGCGGGTACGCCGCAGCCACCCCGTGCACCACGCCGCGGATGTTCACGTCGATGATCGCGTTCCACTGGATCAGGGTCAGGTCCTCGGTCTCGCCGCCGAAGGTGATCCCCGCGTTGTTGAAGATCAGGTCGAGACGTCCGTGCTCCTGCTGCGCCTCGTTGACGACTCGCTGCACGGCCTCGGCATCGGTCACGTCGAGGTGCACGGTGCTCAGGCGTGGGTGCGCCGACGTCGTGCCGTCCTGCAGGTCCCCGGCCACGACGTGCGCCCCGCCGTCCAGCAGGCGACGTACCAGCGCCGCGCCGATGCCCGAGGCCGCGCCCGTCACCACGGCCACCCTGCCGTCGAGGCTCTCGAGTGCCGGCACCGACTCAGGCCCTCGCCGTCGAGTACGCCGTGCCACGCTCCTCGCGCTCCCAGAGCACGTCGGTGGTGTGCAGTCCCTGGGCGGCGAGCTCGCGCTTGAGGATCTTGTTGGTCGCGGTGCTCGGCAAGTCGTCGGCCAGGCGCACGTAGCGCGGCCACGCCTTGGGCGAGAGGTCCCGCTGGGCCGCCAGGAAGGCCTCGAACGTGGTCGGGTCGAGGGACGGCTCCGTGTTGAGCACGACGGCGGCGACGAGCATGTCGCCGACGGCCGGGTCGGGGAGCGCGTACACCGCCACCCGGTTGACCGCGGGGTGGCGCAGGAGCGTCTGCTCGATGGGGGCGGCCGCGAGGTTCTCGCCGTCGACGCGGAGCCAGTCGCTGGTCCGACCCGCGAGGAACACGAAGCCCGCGGAGTCGCGGTAGGCGAGGTCGCCGGACCAGTAGTAGCCGTGGGCCAGCCGCTCCTCCGTGGCCGCCGTGTCGTTGTAGTAGCCCATGAACATGCCGCCGCCCTGGGTGTTGACCAGCTCGCCGACCGCCTCGTCGAAGTTGGTGAGCCGGCCGTTGGCGTCGAGCTGCGCTCGCGGGCACTCCGTCAGCGTCTCCCGGTCGTAGACCGCGACGCCGTCCCAGGGCTGCCCGATGGATCCCGAAGGCATGTCCGGCACCGCGTTCACGATCACTGCGCACTCGGTGGACCCGAAGCCGTCCGAGACGGTGCACCCGAAGCGCTCGGCGAAGTCCCGCTGGTCGCGCTCCGAGGCCTCGTTGCCGAAGGCCGCGCGCAAGGGGTTGTCGGCGTCGTCGGGCCGCCGCGGCGTGGCCAGCACGTACGCGAGCGGCTTGCCGACGTAGTTCATGTAGGTCGCGCCGTACCGGCGGACGTCGGCGAGGAAGGACGAAGCGCTGAACCTCGGTGCCAGCGCGATGGCGGCCCCGGCAGCGACCGCCGGCGCGAATCCCGCGACGACGGCGTTGGAGTGGAACAGCGGCATCGAGACGTAGCAGACGTCCTGGTCGGAGAGCTCGAACCGCTCGGCCAGCGTGGTGCCCGAGATCGTCGCGAAGAAGTTCGACGCCTGAACGGCCTTGGGCTCCCCCGACGTCCCGGAGGTGAAGATCAGCATGAAGGTGTCCATCGTCTCGACCTCGCGGTGCGCCCGCGGCGTCGGCGCGCCCACGAGGTCGCGCCACCGCGTCGAGGAGGTGTCGACCACCTGGACGCCGCCCAGGTCGAGCCCCTCCAGCAGCGGGGCGTACGCCGGGTCCACCAGAAGGACCTGGCAGTCCGACGTCGCGACGTCCTTGGCCAGTCCCTCGCCGCGCCGGGTGGTGTTGATGCCGACGGTGACGTAGCCGCCGATGCCACCCGCACACAGCGCCATCACCATCTCGGGGGTGTTGTCGCCCAGCACGCCGACATGGGGCGGGCCGTCGCCGGATGCCAGCAGCCCGAGCAGGGCGTCCGCGCGACGGGTGCTCTCCTCGACCAGCTCCCGCCAGGTCCACCGCTGCTCACCCGACAGGAGTGCGGGTCGGTCCGAGTCCGCCTGCCCGAGCAACAACTTCTGGACGGTGTCGGTCACCTGGTCTCCATGCAGCTGGGCGCGAACCGCACGCCGACGGGCTTGACGGGGACCACCCTAGCCGCAGTTGGACACCTGTCAATACAGGCGTCCGATGCGTGGCTCAGGCCCGTTGTGCCTTCGGCAGCAGCAGGAACGCGAGGAGGTAGAGCAGGGCGACCACGATCAGCAGGTTCGGCGTAGCCGGTGAGCAGGGCGACGTACTCCAGGCAGCCGCCGACGATCGCGCCCAGGAGGTTCACCCCGAAGGCCTCCTGGGAGTCCGCCGTGGCGGCGAACCGTTTCGCGAAGGCCATGTTGGCCAGGAAGATCGGCAGGAACGCCAGCACCGTCGCGGTGACCAGGCGCGGCAGCAGCGGAAGGCCCAGCAGCCACTCCGGTCGCACCACCCAGGCCAGCGCCAGGGCGGCGAGCACACCGCCGTACACCACGCGCAGTGGCGGTGTTCGCAGATGTCGGGTGACCTCGACGGCGGCCAGCACCGTGACGAGCACGCCCGCGAAGACCAAGGCGTTCACGACCCAGGTCGTCCCGAAGAGCAGGGCGAAGCTCGCCACGCTCTTGGTCTCGAGGAGCAGGAAGGCAGCGCCCATGCAGAACAGGTCGGCGTAGGGGCGCATCCGCGCGGAACGGCCCTCCGACGGCACGGACGAGCACGAGCGAGATCAGGATGATCCCCGCGAGGGTCCAGAGGTACAGCGACGGGATCATGCCGCCCTTGAAGTAGAGGAAGGGCGCGTCGTCGGTGGCCGGTGCGCACCACGGCGCCCGAGGGCTTGTACACCGTGGCGCACGCCTGGTCGGCGCTGTGCTTGGCGACCGTGACGACGGCCTGGTGCGCGGCGAACTGGTCGACGCACGGCTCGTGGCCGAACGCGGACTTCGCGGTGCCGGCGAGGCGGTCGATCAGCCAGTTCTCGCGGTAGTAGTTGTACATCGCGAAGCCGCCGTCCGGCTTCAGGTGCGCCGCGGCCGACTGCAGCGCCTGCTCGGTGAAGAGGAAGGACTCCAGCCGGATCTGGGAGGCACCGCTGACCAGCGCCAGCGAGTCGGGCAGCGCGAACAGGATCAGGTCGTACTTCGTGTTCGTCCGCTCGAGGAAGGCCCGCCCGTCGTTGACGTGCCGGGTGACGCGGGGGTCCTGGTAGGCGTGGTCGGGGTTGTGGTCCACCCCGAGCTGGAGGATCCGCGGATCGATCTCGACGGCGTCGACGTGCTTGGCCCCCTTCCTCAGCGCGATGGCGACGTCGCTGCCGGACCCGGCGCCGACGATCAGCACGTTGTCGAGCTTCGCGTGCGGCAGTCGTTCGTACGGCGTGCCGTACTGCTGGGCCATGTTGGTGAGCCGCCACTGGGCCTGGGCCATGGTCTGGTGCGGCACGCCGTTGACCCAGATGCTCATCGCGCCCGGGCCGAAGCTCGAGTGGTGGGTGGAGATCTTGTAGTACGGCGACCAGCCGACGCCCGCCGTCATGGACTCCCCGAGCAGCATCACGAAGATCACGACGGCGCTCACGGCCGCGAGCAGCCGCGCCTTCGTGCCGACCGTCAGCACGATCAGCGAGGCCCCCATCAGCAGGCCCCAGACCAGCGACGGGGCCCAGACGAACGAGAGCACCGTGAACAGCCCGATGCCGATGAGCGAGCCGATCAGGTCGTAGCGGTAGGCACTCAGCGGTGCGAGGTGCCCGAAGCAGCGCCCCACGACCTCGGCCGGTCCGGCCAGCATCGCGGCCACCAGCAGGAAGATGATCGGCAGCGCGAGCCAGGCCGGCGGGCCGGTCGTGTGCAGGCCGGTGAAGTAGATGACGTCCGCACCGGAGCGCTGGATGTTGACCGGGTACCGCAGCACCAGGACCACGGTCGCCGCGAGCAGTGGAGCGGTGTAGGGCAGCACCGTCCAGGTCTTCTTGCTGATCAGGAAGCCCAGGCCGATGCCCAGGAACGACCCGAGGAGCACGAAGTTCGAGAAGTAGCTGAGGTGCACGACGTTGGCGCCGAGCCACCGGATCAGCGCGAGCTCCAGGAACAGCATGGTGGAGCTGCCCAGCAGCAGCCTGGCGGTCACGGACCCGGTGCTCTCGGGGGCGCTCCACGTCGGGAGGAAGCGTGGACGAGCGCGCGCGGAAGCACGTGCAGGGGCGGTACCCACCTCAGCAGCCATCAGTCAGAGCCTCTCGAAGCCAGGTGAACACATCCTGAACGCACCCTGACCCCACCACACGCTCGTCAGGACCACGTCATCCACATCCGACAACGTGTACCGCATGTCCCGCACTTCATGCCTCCGCACGGAGAGGAGCTGCTGTTCACGGCTGCGTCCTCGTGGCCTTTCACACGCTGCCGGTCTCGATCTGGGTGCTCCTCCCCGCGTGCGCCCTCGCCGCCATCGCCGGCGGCATCCCGCTGGTGGCCCACCACGTGGAGCTGATGGCCATGGCCCTGGCCAGTGTGGGCATCGTGTCGATCCTCGTGCGGGCTGCTCGACGCAGGCGGTCCGCACCCCCGGCCGACGCCCGGTCGACGGAGGTGCGCGAGCTGGCCGGCGTCTGATGGTGGAGGCTGGGCAGCGTGTCCGCCGTCTGGGTTGAATCCTCCTTCGCCGCCCGGATCCTGGTCGTCGCCGGCCTGACCGTGCTGCTGGCCACGGCCTACGGCGTGGGCCTGCGCTGGCTGCCCGTCTGGGCGATCCTGCGGGCGGGGCTCCAGCTCTCGGTGGTCGCGCTGCTGCTGCGCGGCGTGCTGGCCTTCCCGGCGACGGCCGCTGCCTTCCTCCTCCTCATGCTCACGACCGCGTCACTGACCTCCATGCGACGCACCCGGGAGCTCTGGAACGGCCGGATGGCCGCCGCCCTCGGCGTGCTGGCCGGCTCCGTCGTCAGCCTCGCGGTCATCTTCGCGCTGCACCTGGTCCAGCTGGAGGCGAGGTACGTCGTGGCCGTCGGCGGGATCATCATCGGCAACGCCATGTCGGCCGCCACGCTGTCCGGACGCAACTTCCTGCGCACCTCCCGGGCGAGGGCGAGCGAGATCGAGGCCTGGCTGTCCCTGGGCGCCGTGCCGTGGTTCGCCCACCGCGACATCGCGCGCGAGGCGGTCCACGAGTCGCTGATCCCGAACCTCGACCAGACGAAGTCGACGGGACTGGTGACCCTGCCGGGCGCGTTCGTGGGCGCGTTGTTCGGTGGGGCCAGCCCGCTCGACGCGGCCAAGTTCCAGCTCGTCGTCCTGGCCGGCATCGGCCTCGCCATGGTCACGACGGCCGTCGTGATGACGGCGGTCGTACGCCGGACGCCGTACGTGCTCGACGCGGCCCGGTGAAGCCGGCCTCACCAGCGCACGGGCGCCGGGTAGCGCACGACCAGGGCGCGATGGTCCGAGGGCGTCGCGAGCGTCGCGAGCGAGGTCGGTGCCCAGGTCGCGTGGACGTCGTCCACCTGGCGCGGGCCCAGGGTGCCGCCCTGCAAGCCTGACGAGGCCCACGCGGACGTCGTCCCCCGGAGCCGCAGTCCGTGGAAGTTGGAGTCACCCAGAGCCAGCACGAGGTTCCCCTCGGCCTGCAGCCGGTCCACCTCGCGGGAGAGCCGAACCACCTCCCCCTGGTGCCGCTCGGCCAGCCGCGGGCGGTCGTCGCGGTAGCGGCCGGCCTGCTGGACGCCGTGCACGAGGTGGTACCCGACGACGGCGAGCCGCCTGCCGGTCGAGCGCTCCTCGCCGCGGGCCACGACCGCGACGCGCGACGGCTCGAGGCCGGGCCATCCCTCGCCGCGGTCGGCGCGACCCGGACGGCTCAGCACGAGCGGCTCGCACCCGGTCAACCGGAACCGCGCCCGGTCGAGGCCGACGACGCAGCCGCCGACCACCCCGGCACACCAGTCCAGCCGGCCGCCCCGGTGACCGCGGAACGTCATCCCCGCGCCGGGCACCGGCCTCAGTGAGCCCCAGCGGGTCAGCAGCCGCCACCGGCGCGGGTACCACTCCTGCAGGGCGAGGACGTGGGGCCCTGCGTCGAGGACGAGCCCGAGGGCCCGGGCCGCGGTGTAGGTCGAGAGGTCCTGCTGGACGTTGGCCGTCGCGACCACGAGCTCATCGGTCGAGGGCGTCATCGGGCAGATCGGCCTGGGCGTGCAGGTGCTGGCGGTGCCCCAGCCGCTCGAGCATGGAGACGAACACCTCGTGCAGCCGGTCGGCCCCGACCACGATGTCGTCGGGCACCAGCTCGGCGAGCACGCTGGGGACCAGCAGCACGGCGCGGTCCTGCCAGCCACCGAGGCCGCCGTGGGCGCCGACGAGAGGCTCGAACGCAGCGATGTCGTGGGTCGTCGGATCGACCAGGCTGTTCAGGTAGAGGTCCGGCGCCTCGGGCATGGCCAGCGCTCGCGCCAGCACCTCGGCGGAGTGCGCCGGGAAGGCGGCCAGGGGGTCGACCCCCCGCACCTCGCCGGTGTCGAGGTCGTGCTCCCCTGCCGCCCCCACGACCCGGCCGCCCCCCGCGGCCGTGATCCCGGCGACGAACCCGATGCCGGGGTGCCCGGCGAGGCCGGGGACGAGGCGCGGGTAGCGCACCCCGAGCTCCTCCAGGGTCAGCCGATCTGGCTCGTGCACGTAGAAGAGGCCGAGGTTGCCGGAACCGAGGACGCTCATGCCGACGTCCTCCGACCCGGCGGCGTGCTCGACCTTCTGGCTGGCCTGCACGGCCGCACGCGCGGCGACCTTGCCGGGAAGCCCGGTGCCGGCGACGTCCTGGGCGAGGGCACTCGCTCGGCCCCAGCCCTCGATGTCCTCGCCCAGCGTCTCGACCGGTGCCGCGACCAGGTCGGAGCACAGGTCACCGAGCTCGACGCCGTACCGGTCGGCGAAGGGGGCCCCCTGCGACTGGCCGTGGTCGGAGACGATCACGAGGTGGTAGCGGCGCGGTGCGCGCGCGGCGAGCTGCTCCAGGGTGCCCAGCACGTGGTCGAGCCCGTCCAGCGCGGCCAGCGACTCCGGCCGGGTGATCCCGGCGTGGTGCGCCACCTCGTCGTAGTCGACGTAGTCGACGTAGATGCTGCGCGTGCCGCGGGCCATCTCCTCGGCGAGGATCGCGGTGTTGAGGTCGCGCTGGAGCACGTTGGTCGCCGCCCGCAGGATCGCGAAGGTCCAGCTGCGCTCCACGCGCGGCACCAGGTTGCGGCGGATCTGGCGCCGCGCCTGGAACCGCTCCTTGGTGACCTCGCCGACCACGCGCAGCAGGCCGCTCAGCAGGCCGCGCGGGTCGGTCATGTAGCGGGCCACCGTGGTGCGGGCCCGTGTCGATCCCCGCGACAGGGTGACCTGGCTCATCGTCAGCATCGAGCGCGGCGCGTCGCCGGTGAACAGGTTCGACAGCGACAGGCCGCCGTCGGCGAGCAGGCCGCGGCCCGTGGAGGCGCGCTCCTCGATGACGGCGGCGTCCCTCGGGCGGTTGGCCACCAGCACCCGGCCCAGCTCCCGGTCGTACCAGCGGAAGGCCGGTACGCCGTCGACGGTGCCGTGCAGGAGGCCGAGCTGGCTGGCCGGGGTCGTGCACGGCATCTGCGGGGTCCACTCGTGCAGCTCGTACTGCCCCGTGGCCAGCCACCGGCGGATGGTCGCGACCGAGCCCCCCTGCACCGCCCACCGGAGCACCGGGAACGGCACCCCGTCGAGCTGCACGAAGACCACCCCGTCGACCTCGGGGTCCTCGACCTCGGCCGGCTTGTGCCGGCGCACCAGCGTGGAGGTGAAGCCGTCGTCGGTGCCCGTGGTCATCACCCAGGTGGCGAGCAGCGAGGCCAGCGCGACCGCGATGGCGGCGCCGAACGCGCCGCGGAAGGTGGCCTCGACGCCGGGCACCAGGTTGCACGAGAGGTAGACGATGAACGCCTGGCCGAGGAAGCCGACGATCACCACCATGAACCAGCCGATCCGCGCCGAGACGACGACGAGCAGCGGCCGCACGAGCAGCCCCGCGAGCGCCGCGATCCCCGTGGCGGCGAACCACGCCCACGGGCGTCGAGGCGGAGAGCCCCGGGAGCACCGCGGCCGTGAGCCCGAGCACCAGGGCGCACCAGACCCACACGACGAGCAGGCGGACCACGTCGCCGGTGCGCAGGCGGGCCTGGCGGACCTCGCGGCTCATGCGCCCACCTCGGTGGTCTCTCCGGGGGCGAGCACGAGCGGGCGACAGCCGGGCGCCTCCCGCGCCAGCGCCTCGGCGAAGGCCGGACCCGGGCGGTCCATCCAGCCGGGAGGTCGCTGCTGCATCCCGGGCGCGTACAGGCTGCCCCAGTGGTAGGGCATCGCTGCGGCGGCCCCGACCATGGCGCACGCCTCGGCGGCCAGCTCGGAGTTCATGTGGCCCCCCGACAGCCGGGGCCCCCACCCGTGGATCGGTACGACGGCCAGGTCGATGGGCCCGCCCGCGAGGTCGGGGATCTGCTCGAGCTCGGGGTAGAGGCTGGTGTCACCGGCGATCCACACGCGCTGGTCACCCGAGCGCAGCAGGTGCCCGCACGCCTCGTTCGGGCGGGTCGGCATCGGCCGGGAGCTGTGGTCGGCACGGGTGAGCCGCACCGACACGTGCCCGACGTCGTACCACTCGTCGTGCCGCAGCCCGATCCCGCGCAGCCTCCGGCGCCGCAGGTAGTGGGCGTTGCCCGGCGTGGTGACCAGCGGCAGGTCCGGCAGCATCCGCAGCGAGCCCAGCTCGACGTGGTCGTAGTGCATGTGCGAGATGAGCACGACGTCGCTGTCCCTCCACTGCTCCCGGCGCGGTTGCGGCCCCCGGCGTCGCAACGGGCCGTTGTTGGGCCGCAGCAGAGGGTCCGTGAGCACCTGGGTCCCGGCGACCTCGAGCACCACCGTCGCGTGTCCGAGCCAGGTCAGTCGCACGCTGGCATCATGGCCCGCCCCCGGGTCGGGGGCCATCACCCGCCCCCGGGTGGGCCTGCCGCCACGAACGGGTGCTCGAAAATGCCCACGCCCGGGCGCGACACATGGTCTGCTTTCTCTCGACCCGGGGGGCGGCGGAGCCCTCGGGCACGTGGGACTACGCGCGAGGTGTTCGATGACGTCGCATCAGCTGCGGCTCGCGGGGTTGTGGGCGATCGTGGTCGCGCTGGGAGCGGCCACGGTGATCAGCCCCCCGACGACGCACGCCGCGGCCGGCTGGCCGGTGGGCCTCGCCTCGGGGCTCGCGGTCTCGGTCAGCGGGCGCCGGAGGCAGGCGACCGTGCTCGGCGTGCTGCTCGTGGGCAGCGCCACCTTCCTCCTGCGCGCCCCTGCCGGTGCGGCGATCGGCTTCGGGCTCGCGCTGGCCCTCGAGGTCGCGCTCGCCGCCCGCCTGCTGGCCCCCGGCGAGGAACCCCGGCCGGGCATCACCGGCGACGGCGCCCGGCGCTTCGGGATCGCGGTCGTGGCCGCAGCCCTCGCCGGCGCGGCGGCTTTCGGGGTCGTGTCCTGGATGACCGGGTACGGCGAGGCGGCCACCGTGGCCCTCGCGGTGCTGCCGGCCCACCTGCTCTCCGAGGTGCTCTTCCTGGGGTTCTTCCTCGAGGGCCGGCACGAGCGCACCGGCGAGCCGCTGGCCTACCGGGTGGTCCGATGGTCCGGGCTGGGCGTGGTCACCCTCGTCGCGATCCTGCCGAGCACCGGGTCGGTCATCTACCTGGTCCTGCCGCTGCTCGCGTGGACCGCCCTGCGGGCGAGCTGGGTCGAGGCCCTCTGGAGCCTGCTCTTCGTCAGCACGATGACCACGATCGCCGCGACGACGGACGGCGGTCCGTTCGGGCTGCCCCGCATGCGCTCCCCGCTGCCCGCCGAGGTCGCGCACGTGCCGCAGCTGACCTTCGTGCTCGGCTGCTCGCTGGTGGTGATCCCGCTCGCCATGGCGGTCAACCGGCTGCGCAACACCGCGCGCGACACCGAGTCCCAACGACGACGGCTGGCGCGCATCCTGGACAACGCCTCGAGCACCGCGATCATCGAGACCGACGCCGAGGGTCGGGTGCTCCTGTTCAACTCCGGGGCGGAGGCGATCCTGGGCTACACCTCCGAGGAGATCGTCGGCCAGATCCCCTACGGCCTGATCGCCGTCGAGGAGCTGGCACGGCACGCGCGCGAGCTCGCAGTGCCGCCCGACTCGAGGAGCGTCGCGTACGCCCAGGCCGCTACCCCCGACCAGCGCCGCGAGTGGGTCTACCGCCGCAAGGACGGTGAGCTGGTCACGCTCTCGATCACCCTGACGCCCGTGGAGGAGGACGGCCGCTTCACCGGCTTCCTGAGCGCGGGCGAGGACGTCACCGACCGGGTGCGCGCCCAGCACGCCCTCGAGGCCGCCCTGGAGAAGGAGCGCGACGTCGTGTCGCGTCTCGTCGAGCTCGACCGCACCAAGGAGGTGTTCACCTCCAACGTCAGCCACGAGCTGCGCACCCCGATCGCCAACATCGTCGGCTACCTCGAGCTGCTCATCGACGGCGACTACGGCGAGCCCAGCCCCGACCAGCTCCAGGCGCTGACCCGGATCGAGGGCAACAGCCTGCGGCTGCTCGACCTGGTCAACGACCTCCTGCTGCTCTCGCGCACCGAGGCCCTGGAGCTGCGGCCCGACCTGACCGAGCTCGACCTGCGCCACGTGGCCGAGGCCGTCGCCGCCGACCTCGGGCCGGCGGTCACGCAGCACGACCACGACCTCGTCGTCGATCTCGCCGACAAGCCGGTCATGGTGCTGGGCGACCAGCGGCTCCTGGACCGGGTGGTCGGCAACCTCGCGACCAACGCGATCAAGTTCACCCCCGACGGAGGACGCATCACCATCCGCGTGGCGTGCACCCCCGAAGGCCCGGTGGTCGAGGTGAGCGACACCGGCATCGGGCTGAGCACCACCGAGCAGGACCAGCTCTTCGACCGCTTCTACCGCTCGACGTACGCCCAGGACAACGCGATCCAGGGCACCGGCCTCGGTCTCTCGATCGCGCGTTCGATCGCGCAGATGCACGGAGCACGCATCGCGGTGTCCTCGACCCACGGCGTCGGGACGACGTTCCGGGTGACCTTCGACGCAGCGATCGTGCCCGCGCAGCGCGGCCGCACCCGGGCCGAGCCGCGTTAGCCGGTATTGCGATACGGCGTGGCATCGTTAGTCGATACTGTTGCGACTTGTGTTCGCCTCACTGGGCCGACTGGCCGCCCGTCATCCCTGGTTCGTGATCCTCGGCTGGATCGTGGTCTCCGTCGTCATCGTGGCGACCGCCCCGAAGCTGTCGCCCACGAGCGACCAGTCGGAGTTCCTGCCCAGCCACTACGAGTCGATCCAGGCGGCCACGCTGCAGCAGAAGGCGTTCCCGCAGCAGACCGCACCGGGCGCGATCCTGGTCTTCGACCGCTCCGACGGTCAGCCGCTCAGCGACGCCGACCAGGCCAAGGTGGCCTCGGTCGTCAAGCAGCTCGGCAGCAACCTGCCCGCGGTCTTCGAGGGAGCCGCCGCCCAGCCGGCGTCGCAGAACAAGCTCGTGCAGATCGGCGTCATCGGGATGGCCCAGGGCAAGAACCCCTACGACAAGCCCTCGATCGACGCCGCGAGGCAGCTGCGCAAGGACGCCAAGCCGTTGGTGGAGGGCACCGGGCTGCACCTCGGCATCACCGGCCCGGCGGCCCAGGCGCTGGACTCCCAGGACGCGTCGGCGAACGCCGAGGCCATCGTCGGCATCGCGACGGTGCTGCTGATCCTGCTGCTGCTCATCCTGATCTTCCGCAGCGCGATCCTCGCGATCATGCCGATCGTCGTGATCGGGCTGATCTCGCAGGTCGCCGTGGGCCTGGTCGCCCTCGCCAACCAGATCTTCGACCTCAAGACCGACTCCTCGATCCAGGTGATCCTGATCGTGGTGCTCTTCGGCATCGGCACCGACTACATGCTGTTCTTCCTGTTCCGCTACCGCGAACGGCTGCGGGAGGGCGAGGACAGCAAGGCCGCCGTGGCGCACGCGGTCGAGCGGGCCGGCGAGGCCATCGCCTCGGCCGGCGGTGTCGTGATCGTCTCGTTCATGGCGCTGGTGCTCAGCTCGCTGGGGATCTTCCGCTCCATCGGTCCGGCCCTGGCCATCGCGGTCCTCGTGACCGTGCTCGCCGCGCTGACCCTGGTCCCGGCGATCGTCTCGCTGCTCGGCACCAAGGTCTTCTGGCCCTCGAAGTCGTGGCGGGCCGAGCCCAAGTCCGCACGGTTCGCCGCCGTCGGGCGCTCGCTCGGCCGACACCCGGTTCGCTACGCGCTGACCTCCGGCCTCCTGCTCGCCGTGCTCTCGCTGTTCGCGCTCGGCTTCAACCCCAACTTCGACCTCGGCGACTCGGGTGCGCCGTCCACGGTCGAGTCGTCGGTGGCGCTGAAGACGCTGCAGAAGGGGCTGCCCGCGGGCGCGACGGACCCCACCCAGGTCTTCCTCACCTCCAACGACGGCACCCCGATCGACAAGGCGACGCAGGCCTCCTTCGCCCAGGACCTCGCCGGCGCCGAGGGCGTGGCGACCGTGGGGCCGGGGGTGCCGAACCCGAAGGGCGACACCGTCGCGTACAACGTCGTGCTGAAGTCTGACCCGACCTCGGACGCCGCGCTGGCGGCGGTCAAGGGCCCCATCCGTACGACGGCGCACGAGTCGGCCCCCGACGGCACCACCGCGCTCGTGGGCGGCACGACGTCGGTGTTCGTCGACTTCCAGAAGGCGATGAACCGCGACTACACCGTCGTCTTCCCGGTCGCCGCCGTGGTGATCCTGCTGATCCTCGCGCTGGTGCTGCGCAGCCTGGTCGCGCCGCTCTACCTGATGGTCTCCGTCGGCCTCGGCTTCGGCGCGACGCTGGGCGCCGCCGTGCTCGTCTTCCAGCACATCAAGGGCGACGCTGGGCTGATCTTCCTGCTGCCGATCTACATCTACCTGTTCGTGGTGGCGCTGGGCACCGACTACAACATCTTGATGATCACCAGGCTCCGCGAGGAGGCGCGCGAGGGCGAGACACCGCGCAACGCCGCGGCCGAGGCCCTCAAGCACGCCGGGCCGACGGTGGCGGCGGCCGGCCTGATCCTGGCCGGCACCTTCGCCTCGCTGATGCTGGGCGGCAACGCGCTGCTCACCGCGCTCGGTTTCTCGATCTCCGTCGGGATCTTCATCGCGGCGTTCGTGATGGCGATGTTCTTCACCCCCGCGATCACCGCGCAGATCGGCCACGCCGCCTGGTGGCCCGGCCACAGCGACGAGAAGCCCGCCGAGGAGCTCGAGGAGGAGCCCGCGTGACCACCCCGGCTCGACGCATCGCCGTCAGCCCCGCGGACACCTCACCAGGGCCGCCAGGCCGCCAGTCCGCTGGGATGCCGCTACCGGTCGGGCCGTCGTACCCGTTGCCCGCCTAGCAGATGTAGGCGCCGCCGGAGCAGGCGGCCGGTGCCGCGAAGTTCTGGGCCACGGTGACGTCCGACAGGCTGCGTGCCCACCGGCAGGTCCGTGCGCTGCAGCGCGTCGCACCGGTAGCAGCCACCGCTCCGAACGGCGAGGTCACGCCCCCCGAGGTGGCCGGGCCCAGGCCCCGGTCACGGGGGGCTCACCGGGGTCGAGCAGGTCACCCGATGTCGTCGTGGACGTCGAGTTGGTGCCAGAAGGTGATGTCCGGCTGGCCGGCGCCGGCCCGCTGCATCATGTCGCCGACCTCGGGGGTTGACTCGAAGAACTTCTGGAAGGTCGCCTCGTCGGGCCACTCGTCGACGACGAAGACCTCCTTGTCGGTGCCGTAGAAGCGGTGGTAGGTCGCCCCTGCCGACTTGGCCTTCGCCGCGATCCCCTGGAGGACCTCGTCAGGCGTGGCCTCGACCGCCTTCGGGTCCGCTGTCACTCGCATCGTCATCAGAACACTCACGGTGGCCTCCTCGGGCCTGCGGGCGAGGGCTGTCCACGCCCACCGACCTGCCTACGCCTGTCGACCTGAGCGGTCCATGACGTACAGGGGCCGGTGCATACCGCGATGCGGATCGGGTCGTCGTCGCCCTCCGGGGTGGTCGTGGGCCGACAGTCGTGCCCCGTTGCTCTCTACTATGACCGCGTGATCTTCAAGCGCGTGGGCGACGGCCGGCCCTACCCCGACCACGAGCTGACGCCGCGCGACTGGGCGGCGCTGCCGCCACGGCCGGTGCGCCTCGACGACCTGGTCACGACCAAGGACACCCTCCAGCTCGCCACCCTGCTCGACGAGGACTCCACCTTCTTCGGCGACCTCTTCGCCCACGTCGTGGAGTGGCGCGACGAGCTCTACCTCGAGGACGGCCTGCACCGTGCCCTGCGCGCCGCGCTCCAGCAGCGCCACGTCGTGCACGCACGCGTGCACCGGGCCGGGGGGTGAGGCATGGCCGTCTCCACGCGTCGCCACCTCATCACCGCCGTCACCCTCGGCGTGCTGCTCGGCATCCTCCTCGTGATGGGCGGCATCGGCATCCAGCAGGCGCTCAAGCCGTTCCCGTCGAGCAAGAAGGCCGGCAGCCCGACCTGCTCGAACAAGCAGAAGCAGGTGCTGCGCGTCTTGACCCGCAAGGACGTCCAGGTGAGCGTGTTCAACGCCGGCGACCGCAGCGGCCTGGCCAGCGACACGCTCCAGAAGGTGCAGAAGGCCGGTTTCGTCGGCGGCAACTCCGGCAACGCCCCGGGCACGGCCCAGGTGACCCGCGCCGCCGTGTGGACCACCAAGGAGAACGACTACAGCGCCAAGCTCGTGGCTCTCGCCTTCGGGCCGCACACGCCGGTCGTGGTGACCACCACCGACCTCGGCCCGGGCATCGACGTGCTCGTCGGCAACAAGTTCAACGGGCTGGACCGCAAGGCGCCCCGGCAGATCACGCTGCCCAAGCCGATCCAGACCTGCGTCCAGGTCAGCTGATACGTAGCGGCTTGCTTCCCATCGGGACCAACGTGGCCGGCAGGGCTGAGGAGCTGAGCAGAGCTCAGCCCCGACCCGGCGGTCCCTTGCCGAGCCACTGGGCGAGGCGGCCGCCGAGCGAGACCTGACGCAGCCGCTGCTCGGTGGCCTCCCGGACCTTGCGCGGCGTCACGACGAGGATGTCGTCGCCGTGGCGCAGGACCGTACGCCGCTCCGGCACGATCGTCGCCCCGTCGCGGACGATGAGCGCCACCGAGGCGCCCACGGGCAGGCGCAGCTCGCCGACCTCGACTCCGTGCATCAGCGATCGCGGCGAGATGGTCACCTGCAGCAGGTCGGCGGCGATGCGCTCGAGCGGTGCCGCCTCGACGTCGAGGTCGCGCGGCTCGCTGCGGCGGGCGACGCGCAGCACCTTGGCCACCGCCGGCAGCGTCGGAGCGGTCACCAGCGTGTAGATCACGACGAACACGAACACGATGTCGAAGAGCTCGCCCGAACCGGGCACGCGCTGGGCGAGCGGCACCGTCGCCAGCACGATCGGCACCGCGCCGCGCAGGCCCGCGTAGGAGATGAACGCCAGCGCGCGCGGACCCATCGGCTGCGCGATCGCCGACAGCGCCACGGACAGCGGTCTGGCCACGAAGGTCAGTGCCAGCCCGGCCAGCACCGCGAAGAGCACGTCGTGGGCACCGATGCTGCTCGGCGAGACCAGCAGTCCGAGCATCACGAACAACCCGATCTGGGCCAGCCACGCGACGCCCTCGGAGAACGACCGCGTGGCGGCGCGGTGCGGCAGGTCGGTGTTGCCCAGGATCAGCGCGGCGACGTACACCGCAGCGAAGCCGGAGCCGTGCAGGAGAGCGACGCCCGCGTAGGCGACCACGGTGAACGACAGCACGGCCAGCGGGTACAGGCCCGAGCTCGGCAGCGCCGAGCGGCGCAGCAGCCAGGCGCCGGCGAAGCCGACGGCCAGGCCGCCCAGCGTGCCGAGCACGATCTCGTAGGTGATCGTGCCGACGAACTCCAGGCCGCTGTGGTGGCCGCCCTCGCTGATCAGGGTCACCAGCACGACCGTGGGCGCGTCGTTCAGCCCCGACTCGGCCTCGAGGGTGCCGGTGAGCCGCCGCGGCAGCGGCACCCGGCGCAGCACGCTGAAGACGGCGGCCGCGTCGGTGGGCGAGGTGACCGCCCCCAGCAGCAGCGCCACCTCCCAGCTGAGCCCGAGCACGAGGTGGCCGAAGACGGCCATCACCAGCACGCTCACCGCCACCCCGACGGTGGCCAGCGAGACGCCCAGCCGCATCACCGGCCGGATCTCGGGCCAGTGGGTGGTCAGCCCGCCCTCGGCCAGGATCAGGATCAGGGCCGCGAAGCCGAGCGCGTGGGCCACCTCGGCGTCGTCGAAGTGCAGCCCGAGACCGGACTCCCCCAGCCCCACGCCGATCAGCAGGTAGACCAGCAGGCTGGGCAGACCGACGCCGACGCTCAGCCGGACCGCGAGGATCGCGAGCAGGAGCACACCGGCACCCACCAAGAGGATGTGGTCGAGCTGCTGCACGTCGAGTGTCACGGGAGGCCCTCGGCGGTCGGGTGCGGGCGGCCAGTCTAGGGGTCGCGGCCCGTACTAGAACTTGTTCTAGTTTGCTGCGTAGACTCGCCGCCATGGCCACCGACCTGCCCGACCTCGTCCGCGCCGAGGACGTCGAGGACTGGACCGACGAGGCCGACGTCGTCGTGGTCGGCTTCGGCATCGCCGGCGGCTGCGCCGCGCTCGAGGCCGCGCGCGCCGGGGCGAAGGTCGTGCTCCTCGAGCGGGCCGCCGAGCACGGCGGCACCAGCTCCATGGCCGGGGGGCACTTCTACCTCGGCGGAGGTACGGCGGTGCAGCAGGCGGTCGGCGTCGAGGACACCGCCGACGACATGTTCGCCTACCTGGTGGCGGTCAGCCCCGACCCGGACGAGCCGAAGATCCGAGCGTTCTGCGACGACAGCGTCGAGCACTTCGACTGGATCGAGTCGCTCGGCATGCAGTTCGAGCGCTCGCTCTACCCGCACAAGGCGGTGATCCAGCCCGGCACCGAGGGGCTGATGTACACCGGCAACGAGAAGGTGCACCCCTTCCGCGACCTCGCCCGGCCGGCGCCGCGCGGGCACAAGGTGCCCAAGCCCGGCGACACCGGCGGCGCCAAGATCGTCCTCGACGCCCTCGCCGACCGGATCGCCGAGACCGACGTCGACGTGCGCTTCGAGACCGGCGCCGCCAACCTGGTCGTCGGCGGCGGCTCCGTCGTCGGGGTGCGGTGGCGGCGCTACGACGAGCGGGGCGCCATCCGCGCCAAGGCCGTCGTGATCGCGGCCGGTGGCTACGTCGGCAACGCCGACATGGTCGCGGCGTACACGCCCCAGCTGGGCTCGAAGCTGTTCCCGCTGGCCTCCACCTACGACGACGGGCTCGGGATCCGGCTCGGTGCCAGCGTCGGCGGCGAGCTGCGCGGGATGCACGAGGCCTTCATCAGCGCGCCCGTTCTACCCGCCGGAGCAGCTCGTCACCGGCATCGTCGTCAACAAGGACGGGCATCGCTTCGTCGCCGAGGACTCCTACCACTCGCGCACGTCCGGGTTCGTGCTCGACCAGCCCGGCCAGGCGGCCTACCTGATCGTCGACTCCGAGCACATCGCGCACCCCGAGCTGCCGCTGTGCCCCTTCATCGACGGCTGGGAGACGGTCGCGGAGATGGAGCAGGCGCTCGGCATCCCCACGGGTGAGCTGGAGCAGACCCTCACGTCGTACAACGAGCACGCGAAGCGCAAGGAGGACCCGGACTTCCACAAGCATCCCGACTGGCTCGAGCCGCAGGACGTCGGGCCGTGGGGCGCCTACGACCTCACCCTCGGCAAGGCGATGTATGCCGGCTTCACGATGGGTGGTCTGCGCGTCGACCTCGACGGGCGGGTGCAGCGCGAGGACCTCTCGGTGGTCGAGGGGCTGTACGCCGCCGGCGCCTGCGCGGTCAACATCGCGCTGGACGGCAAGAGCTACGCGTCGGGCACCCAGCTCGCCGAGGGCTCCTACTTCGGCCGCCGGGCCGGGCGCCACGCAGCAGCTCTCTGACTCGCCGGCTAATCCAGTAGCCGCTGTCGGGCGGGTCCGGTGGAATGGGGGACATGACCCCCAGATCCACACCCGAGATCCACACCGCATCCACCCGGCGACCGACCGCTCCCCACCTCGTCGAGCCCCAGCTGAAGCAGGTCACCAAGGCGACCTTCGCCGAGTGGCACCGCGCGATCGCGCGGGGGTTCCAGGAGGAGTACCACGAGGAGCTCCTCGAGCTCGACCGGAAGGGCTTCGAGCTCGACCGGATGTTCGGCTTCAAGGTCGGCCGTCGTTGGGTCTCGACGTGTGGTGACCTGGCGCGTCGGCTGACCGTGCCCGGCGGCGCGGCTGTGCCCGCCGCCGCGGTGACCGTGGTGACCGTGCACCCGCCGTACCGGCGGCGCGGGCTGCTGAGCGAGATGATGACCCACCAGCTCCAGCAGGTGGCCGAGCGCGGTGAGCCGCTCGCCGTGCTGTGGGCCTCGGAGTCGCTGATCTACGGCCGCTTCGGCTACGGCCCCGCCTCCAGCCGGGCGGTGCTCACGGGACACACCCGCCGGCTGGACTTCCTGCCCGGCATCGGCCTCTCGGGGTCGGTCGACGAGGTCACCCGCGAGGAGTACCTCGCCATCGCGAGGCCCATGCACGACGGGATGGTCGGTGAGCACCCAGGGGCATTCGTGCGCGACGACGACATCTGGGAGTACGCCGTCTTCGACCTCGAGTTCGCACGGAACGGTGCCACCGAGATCCGCTACGTCGTGCACTACGACGAGGCCGGCGACGCCGACGGGTTCGCGACCTACCGCTTCAAGGCGGACTTCGGCGAGTTTCCCGAGGGCGAGATCCGGATCCGCGAGATCTGGGCCGACGACCCCGCGGCGTACGCCGGCATCTGGCGTCATCTGCTCGACCTCGACCTCGCCCGCACCTTCCGTCACTGGAACGTGCCGGTCGACGAGCCGCTGCGCCACCTGGTGGCCGACGCGCGGGCCGTGGAGACCCGGCTCACCGACAACCTCTACCTGCGGATCACCGACGTCGAGGCAGCGCTGCGTGCCCGCCAGTACGCCGCCGGGATCGACGTGGTCATCGAGATCGACGACCCGCTGCTGCCCGCGAACTCCGGTCGCTACCGCATCGTCACCGACGGCGACCCCGCCGGCTCGACCGCGGAGGTGACCCGCGTCACCACGACCCCCGACCTCAGCATGGGCGTGCTCGAGCTCGCCACGATCTACCTCGGCGGCGTGCCGCTCACCCAGCTCCTCCGGGTGCGCCGGGTCGTCGAGCACACGCCCGGCGCCGTCGACGCCACCTCGACGGCGTTCGGGTGGCACCGGGCGCCGTGGTGCCCTGACATGTTCTAGGTCACGCCTGACCGTCAGTCTCTGATCAGGAACGCCGTGGTCCACTGAACCGATGACGGTGATGTCGCTCGGGAGCAGGCCGGACTCGTCGTGGCGCCTGTGGGCAGCCCGCCGACTGGCCCGCGCCGCCGAGAAGACGGCGCGAGCGACCGGAGCGGGTGCCGGAGGGGTCATCGGCGGGCGCCTGATCCTGACCCTGACCCCGGACGCCGCGCACCGGATGGCGCGCGGGCGCGAGGTCGTGCTGGTCAGCGGCACCAACGGCAAGACGACCACCACTGCGCACCTGTTCGCGTGCCTGGCCACCGATCGCCCGGTGGTCGGCAACGTCGACGGCGCGAACACCCCACCCGGACTGGTGCACGCCCTCGCGTCGGGACCCGGCACGGCCGTGCTGGAGACCGACGAGGCCTGGCTGCCCTGGGCCGTCACCCAGACACAGCCCGCGCTGACCGTGCTGCTCAACCTCTCGCGCGACCAGCTCCACCGGCACAACGAGGTAGCCGCCCTGGCCACCAAGTGGCGCGACGGGCTCAGCGGCGCCGAGCACGTCGTGGCCAACGCCGACGACCCGGACGTGGCCTTCGCCGCCCTCGGCGCGCAGCGGCAGACGTGGGTCGCCCTCGGACTCCGCTGGACCCAGGACTCCATCATCTGCCCCGCGTGCGGCGGGGACTGTCAACGGACCACCTCGATGTGGCACTGCACCCGGTGCGCCCTACGCCGGCCGGAGCCGGACTGGTGGCTCGAGGGAGACGACCTCGTGAGCGCCACGAGCCGGGTGCGGTTGCGACCGGCACTCCCCGGACAGGCCAACCGCGCCAATGCCGCGGTCGCCGTCGCCTCGGCCGCCGCCCTGGGCGTGCCACCCTCCGTCGCCGCCGAGGCTCTGGCATCGATCGACGCGGTGGCCGGACGCTTCGGCATCGTCGAGCGCGACGGCCGTCGGGTGCGCCTGCTGCTTGCCAAGAACCCGGCGAGCTGGGTCGAGGCCCTGGACCTGGTCTCCGCGACGGACGGGCCGCTCGTGCTGGCCTTCAACGCCGACGGCGTCGACGGGCGCGACCCGTCCTGGTTGTACGACGTCCCCTTCGGCCAGCTCTCCGGCCGAGAGGTCGTGGTCACCGGCCGGCGGGCCACCGACCTGCTGGTCCGACTCTCGATGGACGGCCTGACCGACGTGCGGGAGGCCCCCGACGTGCCCACCGCCGTGACGCTGCTGCCGGCCGGACCGGTCGACCTGGTGGCCAACTACTCGGCGTTCCAGCAGGCCCGACGCGAGCTCCGCCATGACCGGTGACTCCGAGCTGACCGTCGTCCAGGTCTACCCCGAGCACCTGGGGACCTACGGCGACCGGGGGAACGCCCAGGCGCTGATGCGCCGGGCCGAGGCTCGAGGCCTGCGCGCCCGGGTCGTCGCCGTCGGCCTCCACGACCCGATACCTCGGCAGGGCGACATCTACTTGCTCGGCGGAGGCGAGGACGCGGCCATGCTGCTCGCGTTCGAGCACCTGACGGGCACGGGCGACCTGTCCGCGGCGCTGGACGCAGGCGCCGCGTGCCTCGGCGTCTGCGCCGGTTTCCAGATGCTCTCGCGCCGGTTCGCCGGCCCGGACGGCGTGCTCCACGAGGGACTCGGCCTCCTGGACGTGACCTGCGGCAGGCTCGAGGGCTCACGTGCCGTCGGCGAGGTGCTCGCCGACGACGCCGGCACCATCGAGGTCGGCTTCCTCACCGGCTTCGAGAACCACCAGGGCGACGCGGTCCTCGGCTCGGAGGCCCGACCGCTCGGACTCCTCGTCAGCGGAGTCGGCAACGGGGACGGCCGCACCGAGGGCGCCGTGCAGGGCAGCGTCGTGGGCACCTACCTGCACGGTCCGGTGCTCGTCCGCAACGGTCGGCTCGCGGACCACCTCCTGCAGCTCGTCGCGGGACCGCTGCCACCGCTGGAGGACCCACTCGTGGAGCGACTCCGGCACGAACGGCGTAGGGCAGTGCTGAGGTCCTCCTCACCGTGGCGGCGTCTGCGCCGCTGAGCCGGGCAGAGGCACGATGGACCGATGAGCGACGTGACGACGGTGGCCGACGGCCACCACTTCCTGGAGGCCCCGCGCTGGCGCGGGGGCCGCATCTGGTTCTCCGACTTCTACGGCTACCGGGTCTTCTCCGCCGAGGAGGACGGCTCGGACCTGCGGGAGGAGGCCGAGGTGCCGGGGCAACCGGCCGGGCTCGGCTGGCTGCCGGACGGCCGCCTCCTCGTCGTCTCGATGACCGACAAGCAGCTGCTCCGTCGCGAGGACGACGGCACGATGGTCACCCACGGCGACCTGAGCGACCACGCGACCGGCCTGTGCAACGACATGTCCGTGGACGACCGAGGTCGGGCGTACGTCGGCAACTTCGGCTTCGACCTGATGACCGGTGCCCCGCTCACCCCGACCTCGCTGCACCGGGTCGACCCCGACGGCACGGTCACCGAGGTGGCCGACGACCTGTGGTTCCCCAACGGCAGCGTCATCACCGACGGCGGCACGCTCGTCGTGGCCGAGACGTTCGGCAACCGGCTCACCGCGTTCGACCTCACCGAGGACGGCGAGCTGGTCAACCGTCGCGTGTGGGCCGAGTTCGGGCCGCTGCCGCAGAGCACCGACGTCGGCGAGGTGCTGCCGACGCTCTCCGTCGCCCCCGACGGCATCGGCCTCGCCCCGGACGGTGCCATCTGGGTCGCGGACGCCGGTGGCGGCCGTCTCCTGCGCGTGCTCGAGGGCGGCGAGATCACCCACGAGGTGGAGCCCGGCACGCCCGTCTTCGCCTGTGCGGTCGGCGGCGCCGACGGCCACACGCTGTTCGCCTGCGCCGCCCCCGACTTCCACGACGAGGCCCGCAAGGCCGCGACCGAGGGACGCCTGCTCGCCCTGCGGGTCTGAGGTCGGCCTCAGTCGTCGAAGGCGGCGTACGTCGGCGGCGCGACCTCGTCGAGGCTCCGACCGGCCCAGTCGCCGTGGGGCCAGCGCGCCCACATGCGCTCGCCGGCCTCCTGCACCCGCCGGGCGGCCGTCTCGACGTCGGCGCCGAGCACGACGCCGTCCTCGACCACGGGCCTGCCGTCGACGAGGACATCGGCGAGGTCGGAGGGCTGGGCGTAGAAGACGATGTTGCGGATCGGGTCGCGCACCGGCGTCATCGTGAACCCGTCGGCACGCCAGAACAGCAGGTCGGCCTTGGCGCCCGGAGCGATGCGGCCGAGGTCGTCGCGGCCGAGCAGCCTGGCCGCGTTGATCGTCGCGGCGTCGAAGACGTCGCGCGCCGTGGACACGTCGGTGCGCCGGGCAGCGACCTTGCCGGCGATCGCGGTCCAGCGCAGCGACTCGATCATCGACTGCGGGGCGGTGTCGGTGCCGAGGCACATGTTCACCCCGGCCTCGACGTAGTCGGGGAAGGACTCCATCACGATCCCGCGACGGATGAAGCACCACGCGTTGTAGGAGACCGACGTGCCCGAGGCGGCGAGCAGGCCGAGGTCGTCGCCGGCGAAGTTCACCCACGAGTTGCCGCTGATGAAGATCGCGTGCCCGAGCACCGTGCGCGGGCCGAGGAAGCCGAGGTCCGAGAGCCACTCGACCGGCGTGCGGCCGTGGCGGCGCGTCATCTCCTGGAACTCCCACACGCCCTGCGAGGCGTGCAGCGAGATCGGGACGTCGAGGTCGTCGGCCGCCTGCCTGGAGTCACGCAGCAGCGCCTCGCTGCACGTGTCGACCTGGGCCGGGGCGAGGAAGCCCTGCACCCGGCCGTCCGCACGGCCGCGCAGCCTCTCGACGTACGACGTCGCTCGGTCGAACCCGGAGCGCCCGCCGTCGGCGTCCCACTCGTAGTCGACGCGCTTGCCGTCGGGGGTGAACCACCGTCCGGACCGGTACATCGGCGCGACGTACCCGCGCAGCCCGCTCGCCTCGATCGCGTCGGCGGCGTACTCCTCGATCCCGCCCATCTGCAGCACGGTCGTGGTGCCGGTGCGGGCGAGCTCGATCAGCGAGTAGTCGAGACACGCACGCGCCCCGTCGTCGTCGAGCCCGGCCATCTCGGTCGGCAGGATCTCGATCAGGCCGGTCAGCCAGAACTGCCGGTTGCCGACGTCCTCCTGCACCGACTTGTCGATCGGCGACTCGTCGAGGTGGGCGTGGGTGTTGATGAAGCCCGGCGTGATGATCCGGTCGGGCAGGTCGACGGTCCGGTCCACGTCCCCGTCGTAGGTCGCCCCGACGTGCGTGACGCGGTCGTCGTCCACCACCAGGCAGCCGTCGCGCAGGATCCGGTGCTCGCCCTCCTGGAGGGCCACGATCCACCCCGCGCGGTACAGCGTCGTCGTCATGGCGCCTAGAAGGTCTCGCCCCGACGCCAGGCCATCTCCTGGAGCTCGAAGCCGTTGCCGTCGGGGTCGGTGAAGCCGGCGCCCTTGACCCCTCCGCCGAAGTCATGGACCTCACCGACGTCCACCCCGCGACCAATCAGCTCGGCCCGCGCCGCGGCGACGTCCTCCACGACCAGGTGCAGGCCGCGGGCGCTGCCGGGTTCGCCGCCGTACACGTCCATGCCCGTGCCGAAGCCGATCGAGCACCCCGACCCCTCAGGCGTCAGCTGCACGATCCGCACGCCCGGCGCGGGCTCGATGTCGACGTCCTTGGTGAACCCGAGCTTCTCGACGTAGAAGTCGATGGCCCGCTCCACGTCCGAGACGGGCAGGGGAACGAGCTCCAGCTTCAGCTGCATCGGTGACACACCCCCTTGGCCGCACGGTTCCGCCGGATCATGCCATGTTCGGGCACAGTGTGGGGGTGGCCGATCGTGGCGTCGTGCTCGAGGCCCACCTGACCGAGCGGTTGGTGGGCCTGTTCGGTGCCGTCCCGCCGCGCACCGTCCGCCGGGGCGCCAGCGACGTCATCCGCGTGGTGGTGGCAGTCGTCGCCCTGGTGGCCGTGACGCGCTATGCCCAGGCGACCACCCACGTCGATAAGCAGCTGGCCGTCTTCGCCGGCGACCTCCCGGCCTCGCTCGACTGGATCTTCCAGCTGCTGTGGCGGATCGGGTCCCTCGCCAGCATCGTGCTGATCGTCGGCTCGGCGGTGGTCTTCCGCAAGTGGCGTCTGGCCGGATCGATGGCCCTCGCCGGTGCCGGCGCGTTCCTGCTCGCCGTGGCCCTCGGCGCGGCCACCGACCTGATGGCGGTGCGGACGTCGCAGTTCGGCGGCGACGTGGCCTGGCCCTCGTTCCCCAACGTCCGGTTGGCGGTGGCGACCGCGGTCCTCCTGTCCGCGTCGCCGTTCCTCGCGCGTCCCACGCGGTCGCTGATCCGGATGACCCTGCTCGTGACGGCACTGAGCGCCGTGGCGCTCGTCGACGGCCTGACCAGCGACGTCATGGCCGCGCTCATCGCAGGATGGGGCACCGCGGCGGCCGCGCGGCTCGTGTTCGGTTGCCCGGTGGGTGAGCCGACGGCGACTGAGGTGGCTACCGCGCTGGGTGAGCTCGGTGTCGATGCCGTCGACGTCCGCCCGGTACCCCGGGACCGGGGGGGCATCACGAAGTTCACCGCTCGCACCACGGACGGCACCGAGCTGGCGGTGACCGCCTTCGGCCGCGACGACTCCGACGGGCAGCTGCTGGGGAAGATCTGGCGCACCGTGTGGCTGAAGGACTCGGGTCCGGGGCTCGCGCTCACGCGCATGGAGTCGGTCGAGCACCTCGCCCTCGGGTTGGTGCTGGCCGAGCGTTCCGGTGCCTCCGTGCCTCACCTGCTCGCACTGGGTAGGGCGGGCCCCCGGGACGACGCTGTCGTCGTGACCGTGCCTCCGCCCGGCGATCCCCTGTCGGTCACGGATCCGTCCCGCCTGGACGACGAGGTCCTCGAGGACCTCTGGCGCAACCTGGAGCTGTTGCACGACGCGGGCCTGGTCTGCGGCCAGATCGGCCCCGCCGACGTCCTGGTCTCCGCCGGACGCCGCGCGGCGTTGCTGTCGTTCGACCGATCGGGCGTCTCTGCGTCACGGGATCGCGTCGCGGCCGACCGTGCCGAGGCGCTGGTGACCATGGCGTCCGTGGCAGGTCCTGAGCGCGCCGTCGTCGTGTCCCTGCGCGCGCTCGGTCCGGAGCGGCTCCAGGTCGTGCAGCCCCTGCTGCAGCCTGAGGCGCTCTCACCCGTCGGGCGCCGCCTCGTGAGAGCGGACCGCAGCCTGCTGCCGAGCCTGCGCACGGCGATCACCCGCGAGACGGGTGCCGCCCCGCCCGAGCTCGTCGAGCTGCGACGTGTGTCGCCGCGCCACCTGTTCATGGTGAGCGCCACCCTGATCGGCCTCTACCTGGTCCTGAGCCAGCTCGCTGGCATCGAGGACCTGGCGGCGACCATCGCCTCCGCCGAGTGGGCATGGGTGCTCGCGGCCTTCTTGATCGCCTTCTGCAGCAACTTCACCGGCGCGGTCGCGCTGGCCGCGGCGGCTCCCCAGCGCATCCCCCTGGGGCCCACGTCCGTGGTCCAGATGGCCGGCAGGTTCACGGCACTGATCGGCGGAGCCGTGGCGACCCTGGCGCTGAACATCCGCTTCTTCCAACGGCGGGGGCTCGCGGCCACCGCCGCGGTGAGCTCCGGCGTGCTCTCGAACCTGGTCTCCATCACCGTCCAGTGCGGCCTCGTCCTGGTCTGCCTGCCCCTGTCGAGCGGCGAGATCCACCTGTCGCAGACCGGTGGCGGGGGCCACGCGGGGTTCTGGTTGCTCGCGATCGTGGTGATCGGCGTGGCCGTGGGGCTCTGGGCTCTCGTGCCCCGCGTGCGGTCGATGGTGAGGTCCAGGCTCCAGCCCCAGGTCACGGCCCTGCACCAGCACCTGGCCGACGTGTTCAGGTCGCCACGCAGGATCACGGCCCTCTTCGGCGGGCAGCTGGGCTCGCACCTCCTCTATGCCCTGGTCCTGGGGGCAGCACTCCACGCCTACGGGCAGTCGCTCAGCCTGCCCAGCCTGATCCTGGTCCAGGAGCTCTCGACCGTGCTGGCGACGGTCATCCCGGTGCCCGGCGGGATCGGTGTCATGGAGGCGTCGCTGATCGCGGGCTTCACGGCCTTCGGAGTGCCGCAGAGCGAGGCTGCCGCAGCGGCGATCATCGCGCGGATGGCCACGTTCTACATCCCCCCGATCTGGGGGTGGGCAGCACTGCTCTGGCTCGGTCGCCGCGACTACGTCTGAGCCCACGTGTGGGACGCTGACGGCCGTGGGTGAGGAGGACGCCGCAGTCTCGATCGGCGATCGGCTCGAGCGGGCGATCGAGCGGCATGCCGACACCGCAGGCGAGATCGAGCGGGGCGAGCGGCAGAAGCCCACCTCGCTTCGACGCAACGTGGTCTGGCTCGTGATCACCCTGGTGTCGCTGTACCTCGTGTTCCCGAGCCTGGTGGACACCTTCTCGTCCTGGCGCCAGATCACCGCCTTCTCCGCGTGGTCGCTGCTGGGCATGTTCGCCCTGCAGGTGGGGCTCTTCGCGTGTCAGTGGGACGTACAACGGGTCGCACTGGGCGGGGCCGGCTGGCGGCCGGTGATCGCGGCTCAGCTCGCGTCGAACGCCGTGGTGGAGATCGCCCCGGGGGGCGGGCCGATCGGAGCGGCCCTGCAGTACCGGATGCTGGTCGCCGCCGGACTCAACCGCAACCGCATCATCAGCGCGCTCACCGCGGTGAACCTGCTGATGTTCGCGGTCGTGTTCGGCCTCCCCGTGCTGGCCGTTCCCGCGCTGCTACGCGGCTCGGTGAACAGGAACCTGCTCGACGCCGCTGTCGCGACGATCGTCGCGTTCGTCGTGATCGCCGCCCTCGGAGCCGTGCTGATGCGCACCGACCGACCGCTGGCATGGATCGGAACCACCGTGCAGAAGGTGCGCAACCGTGTCCGTCGGCGCAAGGCCGCGCCACTGACCGACCTCCCCCAGACCCTCCTGGCCGAGCGTGACCAGATCACCGCGGTGCTGGGAGCCCACTGGAAGCGTGCGCTCGCCGACGGCGTCGCCCGATGGCTCCTGGACTTCGCCACGCTGCAGGTGGCGCTGGGTGCCATCGGCTCGCACCCGAGGCCGGGGCTGACGCTGATGGCGTTCTGCGGAGCGAAGGCGCTCGGCAACATCCCGGCAACTCCGGGCGGCCTCGGTTTCGTCGAGGCGGGGATGACCGCGCTCCTGGTCCTGGCCGGGGTCAACCCCGGCGACGCCGTCGTCGCCACCTTCGCCTATCGGCTCTTCAGCTACTGGCTGCCGCTGCCCTTCGGCCTGCTCGGCATGGCCCTGGCCCCGAAGGGCTCACCGCCGCCGCCGGCGTGAACGACCTACGACCTGCGGACGCGATGCACTGCGGTGGCGGCCAGGGTCGCGAGGACGGCGAGTGCCACCGCCCGGCCTGGGACCCGGCCGCGGGACTCGCTCCCGAGCAGGGCGTGGTCGGCCCGGCTCGACAGGATCGACCCGTTGCTCTGGTGCGACAGCGCGGAGCCGTTGCTCTGGAAGGACATCAGCGACGCGCTCGACAGGGCCGAGGCGATGGACCCCGCCGAGGCGAAGGAGAAGACGCTGCCGATCGATCCGAACGAGGCGGCGCTCCCGATCGAGAGGACCGAGTCCTGCGACCACAGCGACAGCACCGAGTTCTCCGACGCGACCGACCACACGTCCGACAGACTAGTCCGGCAGCGGGCCGGCGGATGGAGGGTTAACCTCACCGCGTGACCGCTGTCGGCAACCGCATGCGGGTCGCCCAGCGGGCCAACGTCCCTCCGTTCCACGTGATGGACCTGCTCGCCGCCGCGACCCGGCGACAGGCGACCCACGGCGACCTGGTCAACCTCGTCGCGGGCCAGCCCTCGACGGGTGCCCCGCGCCCGGTGCGCGAGGAGGCGAAGCGCCTGCTCGACGAGGACGTGCTCGGCTACACCGTCGCGACCGGCCTCCCCGTCGCTGCGCGAGGCGGTCGCCTCGCACCACCGGCGGGCCAGCGGCATCGACGTGACGCTGGACGACGTCGTGATCACCACCGGCTCCTCGGGCGGCTTCCTGCTCGCGTTCCTCGCCTCCTTCGAGGTCGGGCGACCGCGTGGTGATGGCACGCCCGGGCTACGCCTGCTACCGCAACGTCCTCACGGCCCTCGGCTGCGAGGTCGTGGAGATCGACTGCGGTCCCGAGAGCAGGTTCCAGCCCACGGTCCGCCAGCTCGAGGCCTCCCCGGCCCGATCGCGGGACTGGTGATCGCCTCGCCCGCCAACCCCACCGGCACCATGCTGCTGCCCGACGAGCTCGACGCGATCGCCGAGTGGTGCGAGGCCCGCGGCGTGCGCCTGGTCAGCGACGAGATCTACCACGGCATCGAGTACGCCAACGTCGGTCGGCACAGCGGTCGGCGCTCGGCCTGGCACAGCTCACGGTCGGCGATCGTGTTCGGCTCGTTCAGCAAGTACTTCTCGATGACCGGGTGGCGGCTCGGCTGGATGCTCGTGCCCGAGGACCTGCGGCGCCCGGTCGACGTGCTGGCGGGCAACTTCACCATCTGCCCGCCCGTGCTCAGCCAGCACGCCGCCGTCGCTGCCTTCACCCCGGAGTCCTACGCCGAGCTCGACGGTCACGTCGCGCGCTACGCCGCCAACCGCGAGCAGCTGCTCGTCGGACTCCCTCGCATCGGCATCCACCGGCTCGCCCCCGCCGATGGCGCGTTCTACGTCTACGCCGACATCGGCCACCTGACCGACGACTCCTACGCCTGGTGCCAGCGACTGCTCGACGAGACCGGCGTCGCCACCGCTCCGGGCATCGACTTCGACACCCAGCGCGGCAACCAGTTCGTGCGGATGTCCTTCGCCGGCTCCGAACGCGAGATCGTCGAAGGTATCGAGCGCATGGGGGCGTGGCTCCACTAGGTTGGCCCGGATGCACCCGGTCTACGACCCGTTCGACCCGGCGTTCCAGGACGACCCCTACCCGGCGTACGCCTGGCTGCGCGAGCACGACCCGGTGCACCACCGGCCGAAGACCCAGCAGGCGCCGGCGTACTGGGCACTGACCCGGTTCGACGACGTCTGGGACGCGGTACGACGACCCGAGGACTTCTCCTCGGCCCAGGGCCTCACCTTCTACCCCGACGAGATCGGCCAGCTCGGGCCTCGCGCCGACCATCGTGATGCTCGACCCGCCGGTGCAGACCCAGCTGCGCGGGCTGATCGGCAAGGGGTTCACGCCTCGCCGCGTGGCAGCGCTGGAGGACAGGATCCGCACGTTCGTGCGGTCGCTGCTGGCCGACTTCGGTCCCGACACCGACCTGCACCGCGACTTCTCGACCCGGATCCCGACCTTCGTGCTGGCCGAGCTGCTCGGGGTGCCCGAGGGCGAGCGCGAGCGGTTCGATCCCTGGGTCTCGGCGCTCACCGTGCTCGCCGACGACGGGTTCGCGCCGACAGCGGTGGCCGGCGCAGCGGCGGTGGCCGAGATGTTCGAGTACTTCGCCGGCGTGATCGCCCAGCGTCGCGAGCACCCGCAGGACGACCTGGTCGGCGCGCTCGTGGCGGCCGAGGTCGACAGCCCCGACGGGACGACCCAGCGGCTCAGCGACTGGGACATCCTCGGCTTCTGCTTCGTGATGGTCGCCGGGGGCAACGACACCACCGGTGCGCTGATCTCCCACGGGATCGGACTCCTCGACCAGTTCCCCGACCAGCGCACGCTGCTGCTCGACGACCCAGGCCTGGTCCCGGGCGCGGTCGGGGAGTTCCTGCGGATGGAGTCCTCCGTGCAGGGGCTTGGCGCGCACGACCACGCGCGACGTCGAGGTCCGCGGCGTCACCATCCCGGCCGGCGAGAAGGTGCTCATGCTCTACGGCTCGGCCAACCGCGACGTGAGCGAGTTCGGTGCCGACGCCGACCGGCTCGACGTACGACGGGACGCGCCGCGCCATCTCGGCTTCTCCAGCGGACCGCACTTCTGCATCGGCAACCACCTCGCCAAGCTGCAGGCCCGGGTCGCCTTCGAGGAGCTGCTGGCCGCACAACCGCAGATCGGGGTCGACCGCGACGCCGGGGTGCGCCACCGCTCGGCGTTCACCCGGGGATGGACCTCACTTCCCGCCACGGGCGTGGTCACGCCATGATGGCGCGCATGCGTTCACTTGTTCTCGGGACCCTGCTCGCCCTCGGCCTGATGGCCGTCCTCGTCGCTCCGGCGCAGGCCGAGCGGTCGTACTTCAACGACTCCCAGGCCGACGTCTGGGCGCACCGCGGCGGTGCGCCCGAGCAGGATGCCGCCCACACCGACGGCGACATCCGCACGGTCAGCATCAGCTACCGCACGAGCACGGTGCGGCTGCTGATGACCGTGGCCAGCATCGACGCGGACGGCGGATCGAGCTTCCGCCCGACGCTGTTCCGCTTCAGCGTGATCAACGGGCGGGGGCGGGAGAAGGTGTTCGACCTCAACCAGGACAACCAGCTGCGCGTCCGCAAGCTCACCGACGGCCGGTACTCCGCCACCCGCTGCCAGTGGGTCCACCACTCGGTCGACCTCACCAGCACGCCGGGTGCGCGTGGTCATCCCGCGCTCGTGCATGCACCGGCCCAAGGTGGTCCGCCTCGAGGCCAGCGCCTTCGACTGGGACCGCTCCGGCGTGGGCTACGCCGACGACGCCTACAGCGCCTACGACCCGACCGGCGACAAGCGCGGGTCGAGCCCTTGGGTCACCCGGGGCTGAGGCTCACTTCTTCCGGTCGAGGAAGGCCTGCATCGCCTCGCGCGCGGCGTCGGAGGCGAACAGCTCGGCTGACAGCGCTGCCATCTCGTCGCCGCCGGCGTCGATGCGCGCCACCAGGTCGCGGTTGAGGATCCGCTTGGACTCCCGCAGCCCCTGCGGCGCACCGGTGGCCAGGCTCGCGCAGACCGCCGCCACCTCGTCGGCCAGCGCGTCCGCCGGGACGGCCTTGGTCACCAGCCCGTAGGCCGCCGCCTCGACGCCGCGTGAACACCTCGCCGCCGAGGGTGGTCAGCGCCGCGGCGCGCGGGTTCATCCGGCGCGTGCACGGTCAGGCTGATGATCGCCGCGGCGAGGCCGAGCTTGACCTCGGTCAGCGCGAAGGTGGCGTCCTCCGCGACGACCGCGACGTCGCTCGCCGCGATCACCCCGATGCCGCCGGCTCGGACGGCGCCGAGCACCTCGGTGACCACCGGCTTCGACATCGTCACGACCAGTCGCTGGAGCGCGACGATGCGCCGGGCCCCCTCCTCCATCCCCTGCGAGGTGGCCTCGGAGAGGTCGGCGCCCGAGCAGAACACCCTGCCCGACGAGCGCACCAGCACCACCCGGACCGCCTCGTCGCCCTCGGCCGTCTCCAGCCGCTCGAACAGCTCGGTGACGAGCTGGCGCGACAGGGCGTTGCGGTTGTGCGGCGAGTCGAGGGTGAGGGTGGCGAGGCCGTCAGCCACCTCGTAGTGGACGAGCCCTGCGGTCTGCTCGGGCATCAGTACGACTTCGGCAGGCCGAGGGAGTGCATCCCCACGAAGTTGAGGATCATCTCCCTGCTGACCGGGGCGATCCGTCCTGCCCTGGCGGCGACCAGGAGTCCGGCCACGCCGTACTCCTGGGTGATGCCGTTGCCGCCGTGGGCCTGCACGGCCCGGTCGGCGGCGTCGCAGGCGGCCTCGGCGGCGGCGTACTTGGCCATGTTGGCCGCCTCGCCGGCGCCCATGTCGTCGCCGGCCTCGTAGAGCGCGGCGGCCTTCTGCGTCATCAGGCGGGCCAGCTCGATCTCGATCTTCGACTGCGCCAGCGGGTGCGCGATGGCCTGGTGGGTGCCGATCGGGGCGCCGAACACCTCGCGCGTCTTCACGTAGTCGGTGGCCCGGTCGAGGGCGTAGCGCGCGAGCCCGGTCGCGAACGACGCCGCCATGATCCGCTCGGGGTTGAGGCCCGCGAACAGCTGCACCAGCCCGGCGTCCTCGTCACCCACGAGCGCGTCGGCCGGCAGCCGGACGTCGTCGATGAACACCTGGAACTGGAGCTCGGGGCTGACGATCTCCATCGGGATGTGGGTGAAGCTGAAGCCCTTGGCGTCGGTCGGCACCACGAAGAGGCACGGCTTCAGCCTGCCGGTCTTCGGCCGTCCAATTTCGGTGCGGGCGACGACGAGCACGTTCTTCGCCTCGTCGACTCCGGAGATGTAGATCTTCTGGCCCTTGAGCAGCCACTCGTCGCCGTCACGGCGAGCCGTCGTGGTGATGTTGTGGGTGTTGGTGCCGGCGTCCGGCTCGGTGATCGCGAAGGCCATCGTCTCGGTGCCGTCGGCGATCCCCGGCAGCCACCTCTGCTTCTGCTGGTCGGTGCCGAAGCGGGTGATCACGGTGCCGCAGATCGCCGGGCTGACCACCATCATCAGCATCGGGCAGCCCTGGGCGGCGAGCTCCTCGCACACCGCCGCGACGTCACCGATACCGCCACCGCCGCCGCCGTACTCCTCCGGGATGTTGATCCCGAGGTAGCCGGCCTTGCCGACCGCCAGCCAGAGGTCGGTGGTCTTCTCGCCGCTGCGCGCCTGGCGGGTGAAGTACTCGCGGCCGTAGGTGCCGGCCAGCTTGGACACCTCGCGGCGCAGGGTCTGGCGCTCCTCGGACTCGGTGAAGCTGGTCATGCCTGTGTCTCCTCGTCGTCACTGTCGCTCACGACCGCGAGCACGTCGCCCGCGGCCACCTGGGCGCCGACCGCGACGAGGTCGGAGACGACCCCGTCGGTGGGCGCGCTGATCGTGTGCTGCATCTTCATCGCCTCGAGCACGAGCACCGTCTCGCCGCGCTGCACCCTCGCACCGTCCTCGACCGCCACCCGGACCACCGAGCCCGGCATCGGCGCCAGCAGGCTGCCGCTGGCCACGGCGTTCGCTGGGTCGACGAACCGCGGGGACGGCGCGTAGCTGCGCCGACCCGATGCGCCGTCCACCCCGATCTCACGCGCGTCCCCGGCGTCGGCGACCTCGTAGCGCGCCCTCGACCCCGCGCGACGCCTCGAGCAGCACCTGCCGCGGCGAGGCGTCGAGGACGCGACAGGACTTGCGCCGTCGACCGCGGCTAGCCGTCGCGCGTGCCGCACCACTCGACGCGTGCTCCTCGTCGCCTGCCCGAAGGTGGTGCGCTGCGGCTGGGAGACCACGTTGCGCCAGGCGACCGGGATACCCTGCTGCACCGCTCGGCGGGCGGGTCGCGCGCGGCCAGCACGACCGGCCGCGGCGACGATGCGCAGCGGCCCGGCTGGTGCAGAGCCGCTCGCCGCGCTGGTGCGCCAGCAGCTCGTCGATGCCGACATCTCCCGCGAACGCCGGGTCGGTGAGCACGCCCACCAGCAGGTCGCGGTTGGTGACCATGCCGTGGAGGCGGGCCCGGCCGAGCGCTCCGCGCCAGCATCCGCGCGGCCTCGCGGCGGGTCGGCGCCCAGGCGATCACCTTGGCCAGCATCGCGTCGTAGTAGGTCGACACCTCGCTGCCCGACTCGAAGCCTGAGTCCAGCCGATCCCCGTGTGTGGGTTGGGTGAACTCTAGCTCGTGCCCGAGCGTCGAACGGTCGTGAGCATCCCGCTCTGCGGCTGCCATTCGGCGGCTGGGTCCTCGGCGTAGAGCCGCACCTCGATCGCGTGCCCGCCGTGCGGAGCCGCGACCCCAGAGCGTCGAGCGCCGATCCCCTCCGCCACCCGCAGCTGCAGCTCGACCAGGTCGACCCCGAAGACCGCCTCGGTGACCGGGTGCTCGACCTGGAGGCGGGTGTTCATCTCCAGGAAGAAGAATCGCTCGCTGGTCCGGGTCGTAGAGGAACTCCACGGTGCCGGCACCGACGTACCCGATCGCCTCGGCGGCCTTGCGGGCGGCGGTGTGCATCGCCGGCGACGCCGGCGATCGAGGTCGGGCGCGGGCGCCTCCTCGACCACCTTCTGGTGGCGCCGCTGGATCGAGCAGTCGCGCTCCCCGAGCACGAGCACGTCCCCGTGGGTGTCGCCGACCACCTGGACCTCGACGTGCCTGCCGCGCTCGACGTACGGCTCGACGAACACCTCGCGTCACCGAAGGCCGACTCGGCCTCGGCCGCCGCCGCGGCCATCTCGCCCTCGAGGGCCGCCAGGTCGCGGACGACCCGCATGCCGCGGCCACCTCCACCGGCGCTGGCCTTGACCAGCAGCGGGAGGTCGGCTCTCGGTCGGCTGGGCGGGCGCCTCCAGCACGGGTACGCCGGCCTCGGCCATGAGCTCCTTCGCCCGCACCTTCGAGCCCATCGCCTCGATCGACTCCGGGGACGGCCCGACCCAGGTGAGGCCGGCCCCGACGACGGCGCGGGCGAACTCGGCGTTCTCGGAGAGGAATCCGTAGCCGGGGTGGATCGCGTCGGCGCCGGTGCGGCGGCCGCGGCGAGCACCAGGTCCGCGCGCAGGTAGGTCTCGGACGGCGCGTTCCCGGGAAGCCGGACAGCGGCATCGGCCTCGCGCACGAAGGGCAGGCCGGCGTCGGCGTCGGAGTGCACGGCCACGGTCTCGATCCCGAGCCGGCGGCAGGTGGCGAAGACACGGCGAGCGATCTCGCCCCGGTTGGCGACCAGGAGTCTGGTGATCCCAGGAGCTGTCACAGCCGGAACACCCCGTATCCCTTGGCGCCTTCCCAGGTCGAGTTGGCGATCACCGAGAGGCAGATGCCGAGCACCGTGCGGGTGTCGCGCGGGTCGATGACGCCGTCGTCGTAGAGCATCCCGGAGAGGAAGAACGGGAGGCTCTGCTCCTCGACGCTCGCCTCGACGAACTCCCGCATCCCCTTGTCCGCCTCCAGGTCGTACTCCTGACCACGCGCCTCGGCCGCGGCCTGGGCGACGATGCTGAGCACGCCGGCGAGCTGCGCCGGCCCCATCACCGCCGACTTGGCGCTGGGCCAGGTGAACAGGAACCGCGGGTCGTACGCGCGGCCGTTCATCCCGTAGTTCCCGGCGCCGTACGACGCACCCATGATGATGCTGATGTGCGGCACGGTGCTGTTGCTCACCGCGTTGATCATCTGGGCGCCGTGCTTGATGATCCCGCCCTGCTCGTACTGCTTGCCGACCATGTAGCCGGTCGTGTTGTGCAGGAACAGCAGCGGGGTGTCGACCTGGTTGGCGAGCTGGATGAACTGGGTGGCCTTCTGCGCCTCCTCGGAGAACAGCACGCCCTGCGCGTTGGCCAGGATGCCGACCTGGTGGCCGTGGATGGTGGCCCAGCCGGTGACCAGCGAGCTGCCGTAGAGCGGCTTGAACTCGTCGAAGACCGCGCCGTTGTCCGGGCCGACCCCGTCGACGACGAGTGCGATCACCTCGCGCGGGTCGAAGGGCTCCTTCAGGTCGGTCGGGATCAGGTCGAGCAGGTCGTCGACGTCACCGCCGGGCTCGGCGAAGCCCCTGGCCAGCCCGGGTCCATGAGGACGACGGAGTGCCGTCTCGAACGGCCGCCACGACGACTCAGCCGGGCCACGATCCGGCGACCGATGCGCAGGGCGTCGTGCTCGTCCACGGCGAGGTAGTCGGCCAGCCCGCTCACCCGCGCGTGCATCTCGGCGCCACCCAGCGACTCGTCGTCGGACTCCTCGCCGGTGGCCATCTTCACCAGCGGCGGACCGCCGAGGAACACCTTGGCCTGCTCCTTGACCATCACGGTGTAGTCGCTCATGCCCGGCACGTAGGCGCCACCCGCCGTGCTGTTGCCGAAGACGATCGCGATGGTCGGCACCTTGCGGGCCGAGGACCGGGTGATGTCGCGGAACAGCCTGCCGCCGGGGATGAAGATCTCCTTCTGCGTCGGGAGGTCCGCACCACCGGACTCGACCAGAGCCACCGTCGGGAGGTTGTTCTCCTCGGCGATCTGGGAGGCCCGGAAGATCTTCTTCACGGTCCACGGGTTGCTGGCGCCACCCTTCACCGACGGGTCGTTGGCGGTGATCATGCACTCGACGCCCTCGATGACGCCGATGCCGGTGACCACGCTGGCGCCGACGGTGAAGTCCGAGCCCCACCCGGCGAGCGGAGAGAGCTCGAGGAAGCGCGGACCCGGGGTCGACGAGCAGCTCGATCCGCTCGCGCGGCATCAGCTTGCCGCGCTGGTGGTGGCGGTCGACGTACTTCTCGCCGCCACCGGCCACGGCCTTGGCGTGCTCGCTGTCGAGGTCGGCGAGCTTCTCCAGCATCGCCTCGCGATTCGTCACGACTCGAGCACCTCCTTCATCCGCTCCAGCGTCGTGCGCATCCCCCGCTCGTTGCTGCGCCCGCGGGCGTGGCCGAGCAGCAGCCAGTAGGCCCGCATGTACAGCTTGGGCTCGAGGCGGAAGTACTCGGTCACCGTGGTGCCGCGCCCGTCGGGCTCCATCCGGTAGCCCCAGTTGTTGAGGGTCACGTCGTCGCTGCCCACGGCGAACTCGAAGAGCTCGTTGGGCACGCACGCCGTCACACGGCACGCGGACCAGTACGTCGGACCGACGCCGTTGCGCTTGACGTGGCCCTTGAACGACGCGCCCACCTCGGGACCAGTCGCGCCGCGCGTCCAGCGCGCCTCGAAGGTCTCCGGCGAGAACTCGCCGATCCGGGTGACGTCGCTGACCAACGCCCACACCTTCTCGGGGCTCGCGTCGACGTGGACGGAGACCTCACCGGACAACGGACGGACCAGGCTCATGCGGAATATCCCAACAGTCGTGCGGACAGGTCGGTGAGCACCTCGGTGGCGCCGCCGCCGATGCCGAGGATCCGGGCGTCGCGGTAGTGCCGCTCCACCTCGGTGCCGTGCATGTAGCCGCTGCCGCCGTGCAGCTGGACGGCCTGGTCGACGACGTACGTGCACGCCTCGACCGCGGTCTGCTTGGCCAGGCAGGCCTCGGCGATGACGGACTCCCCGGCATCGTGGCGCGCGGCGATCGCCCGAGTGTAGCTGCGGGCCACCTCGACCTGCCTGTGCATCTCGACCAGCCGGTGGCGCACCACCTGGTTGGCGACGAGCGGCTTGCCGAACGTCTCCCGCTCGCGGACGTACGCCGCGGTGAGCGCCAGCGACCGCGCGGCGATGCCGTAGGCGTGCACCGCCAGGGCGATCCGCTCGACGACGAACTGCTCGGCGATCATGGCGAACCCGCTGTCCTGCGCGCCGACGAGGTTGCCCGCGGGGACGCGCGCGTCGACGAAGGAGAGCTCGGCGGTGTCCGAGCAGTGCCAGCCCATCTTGGCCAGGGACCGGTCGACGGTGAAGCCGGGCGTGCCCTTCTCGACGACGAGCAGGCTGATCCCCCGGTGCCCTGCCTGCGTGGCGCGGTCGCCCGTGCGCACGGCGGTGGTGACGAAGTCGGCTCGCACCCCGCTCGTGATGAACGTCTTGGCACCGTTGACGACGTAGCCGTCGCCATCGCGCACCGCCCGGGTGGTGAGGCCGGCGACGTCCGAGCCGCCACCGGGCTCGGTCACCGCGAGCGCGCCGATCTTCTGCCCGGCCAGAGTCGGGCGGACGAACGCGTCGACCTGCTCGGGCGTGCCGTGCGCCGCGAGGTGCGGCAGCGCGATGCCGCCGGTGAACAGTGCGGCGGCGAGACCGGAGGAGCCGCCGGCGTCGAAGAAGGCCTCCTGCATCGCGACCGAGTCCAGCAGCGTGCCGCCCTGACCGCCGACCTCCTCGGGGAAGCCGAGGCCCATCAGGCCGGCCTGCGCAGCTGCGACGTGCAGCTCCCGCGGGACCTCGCCGGCGTCCTCCCACTCCTGCAGGTGCGGCAGCACCTCGCGACGCACGAACGCGCGCGTCGACTCCCGCAGGGCGATCTGCTCCTCCGTCACAAGAGGTCCTCCGGGATGCTCACCAGCCGCGAGCGCACCCACTCGCCGAGCCCCTTGGCCTGCGGGTCGAACCGCGACGACGCAGCGACACCCTCTCCGAGCAACCCGTGGATCACCACGTTGAGTCCGCTCAGGTTGGGCAGCTCGGTGATCGTGATGTCGAGGTCGGCGGCCTCCGGCACCAGCTCGCGCACCTTCCGCTCGCTGACGAAGGCGAGCAGCCACGCGGCCCGCTCGGCCCGCCGCTCGCCGCTGCGCACCCACAGCCCGAGGTTGGCGTCACCGCCCTTGTCACCCGACCGCGCATGCACGAAGGTGCCCAGCGGCGCCCGCATCGTGATGGCGTCCTCCTCCGGCAGCGCGCGACGGTCCCTGAGGAAGGGCGGAGTCCTGTCCCGAAGGGCCCTTCCGCGATCAGCTCGGAGGGTCCGTCCGCGAGCACCTCCGACGTCCCGTCCGGCAGGTGCACGGTGTGCTCGACGAGCGCACGGTCGACGTACTCCGCGCGGTAGACGCCGTACGGCGAGGCCTTGCCGGGCGGCGCGGTCATCGTGAAGCCGGGATAGGACGCCAGCGCCTGCTCGACGACGGCGCCGGTGAACGCGCGGTCGACCTTCGCCTGGTCCGGGTCGCGGACCGTGCACCGCAGGAGCACGGAGGCGCCCTCCTCGGTGTCGGCGTCCTCGGCGGGTGCCCGCGACCTGCGACCACGTCACCGACGACGCCGACAGGAGCGGCTCGAGCTGGGCCCGCACCCAGGCACCCTTCTCCTCGACGTCGAGGCCGGTCAGCACGAGCTCCACCTGGTTGCGGAAGCCGCCGAGCTCGTTCACACACACCTTCAGCCGCGCCGGCGGCGCGCTGCCGCGGACGCCGGAGACGGCGACGCGGTCCGGACCCACCTGCTCCAGCGTCACGGACACGAGGTCGGCGGTCGCGTCCGGGCCCAGGTAGTGCCGCTCCTGCACCTCGTACATCAGCTGGGCGGTCACGGTGTCGACGCTGACCAGCCCGCCGGAGCCGTCGTGCTTGGTGATCACCGAGGAGCCGTCGGCGGCCACCTCCGCCACCGGGAAGCCGAGCGACGTGGCGTCGCGCGGGAAGGTCGAGGAAGCCGGAGAAGTTGCCACCGGTGGCCTGCGTCCCGCACTCGATCACGTGCCCGGCGACCATGGCACCGGCGATCTCGTCGTAGGACTCCGGGGTCCAGCCGTGGTGCCAGACAGCTGGTCCGACGACCAGCGAGGCGTCGGTGACCCGGCCCGTGACCACGATGTCCGCACCGGCGGCCAGCGCCCGCGCGATGCCGAGGCCGCCGAGGTAGGCGTTGGCGGTCAGGGCGTCGTCCCAGCCGAGGTCGGCGGCCCGCGGGAGCAGGTCGTCGCCGTCGACGAAGGCGACCGCCGGGTCGAGACCGAGACCGGCCGCGACCCCGCGGAGCGCGTCGGCCAGTCCGGAGGGGTTCAGGCCACCCGCGTTGCTCACGATCCTCACGCCGCGCTCGAGGGCGTCCCCGAGGCAGTCCTCGACCTGGCGCACGAAGGTCCTCGCGAAGCCGAGCGCCGGGTCGCGCATCCGGTCGCGGCCCAGGATCAGCATGGTCAGCTCGGCCAGGTAGTCGCCGGTGACGACGTCGACCTCGCCGCCGACGAGCACCTCCCGCATGGCGGAGAGACGGTCGCCGTAGAAGCCGCTGCAGTTGGCGATCCTCAGCGCACCACTCATCGCGGGGACCTGCCCCGGCCTGGCGGGCCGGCGAAGGCCTGGGCGATCTCGAGCCACCGCTCCGCCGTGTCGCCCTCGGCCACGAGGTCGAGGTCGTCGCGATGGCGGCGCTGCGTCACCCGCAGGCAGAAGTCGTACGCGGGTCCGCTGACCCGGTCGGAGGCCTCGGGCGGGCCCCACTCCCAGACCTCGCCGGAAGGCGCCGTCAGCTCGACGTGCACGTCGTCGGCCGGAGCCTCCAGGCCGTGCTGGGCGAACGCGAAGCCGCGCGTGCGCACGCCGAGGTGGGCGACGTGCCGGATCCGGTCGGTCGGCCGGTAGGCGATGCCGAGAGCGTCGTACACGTCGAGCGCGTGCGCCCAGGTCTCCATGAAGCGGGCCGTGGCCATCGAGGTCGGACTCATCGGCGGCCCGAACCACGGCAGCCGCCCGCCCTCCGGCACCGCCCGCAGCGCCGCGCGGAGCGCCGGCCGGGCGGTGCGCCAGCGGGACAGGATCTCAGCGCCCGACGCCGTCGCTCCGGCGAGCGCCTGGGCGTCGACGTAGCCCTCGGGGTCCGCGATCGCCTCGAGCACGACGGCGTCCCAGGCCTCCTTGTCCCGCCGAGCGGCCGCGGCCAGGCAGGCGACCTCGTCGGTCCAGGCCAGGTGCACGACTGTCGTGGCGACGTCCCACCCGGCGGCCGGCGTGGGCGTGCGCCACCCCGCCTCGTCCAGCGGAGCCACGGCGCCCTCGAGGGCGTCGCCCTCGGCCGCGAGGTCGTCGAGCACGTCGTCCAGGAGGCTCATGCGAGCGCCTCGTCGAGCGTCCGGGCCCAGGCGCCGAGGATCCGGCGGCGCCGAGCGGTGTCGTCGCTGATCGTGTTGGCCAGGCCGAGTCCGCGCACGAGGTCGAGCGTGGCCTGCACGAGCTCGCGCACGCCGGGCCGGCTCTCGTCGACGCCGAGCGCCTCCACCGCGATCTGGTGCGCCACGCGGCCGACCCGTTGCTCGAGCGGGACGACCGCCGCGCGCAGCGTCTCGTCGGTGCGGGCGGCCACCCACAGCTCGAGGGCCGCGTTGAAGACGGGGCTGGTGAAGTGATCGGCGAACATGTCGAGCACCGCCTTGGTACGCCGCCGGCCGCTCGGCAGGTGCTGGGCGGCCTCACGGAGCTCCTGCCCCCGCATCTCGCTCAGGTGGGCGACCGCGGCCAGCACCAGGTCGTTCTTGGTCGGGAAGTGGTGCAGCTGTGCACCCCGACTGACACCCGCGCGCTGGGAGACCAGCGTGGTCGAGGTGCCGCTCCACCCGTGCTCGACCAGGCACTCGATCGTCGCGTCGAGCAGCCGCAGCCGCATCGCGCGGGTGCGCTCCTCCTGCGACACGCGTGTCGACGGTGCACTGGTCACCGCACGATGATCGCTGCCCCACCAACAAACAGTCAAGACTGACTTTATGTTGGCATCGGCTCAGCTGCCCGACGCGTCGTAGTGCGCGGCCACCTGGGTCGCGGTGAGCGTCGAGGTGTAGACGGCGATCTCGTCGAGGTCGCCACGGAAGTACTGGTCGGGAGATCCGGGCCAGGTGCTGCTCCAGGTGGCCTGACCGGCGCGCCAGCTGCCCGTGGCCGTCCCGTTGTTCCCGCTGTTGGCCGAGGCCACCAGGGCTCCGTCCACGTAGAGCTTCGCCTTGCTCGATCCCGTGCTGGCATTGGTGTAGACGACCTGGTGCCACTGCCCGTCATTGAGTGCGGTCTTGCTGGTGACGAGGGCTGACCCCCCGACGCCGAAGCGGACCTTGCTGTCGCTGCCGAGGTAGAGCGAGCGGTCCACCCCCGAGCCGGTGATGAGCGACAGCAGGGCGCCGCCGGAGGTCCGGCTGGTGCGGAACCAGGTCTCGAGCGAGAAGGCGGTGCCGCTGGACAGGGACGCCGACTGGTCGACGTAGCCGCCGTCGACGTGGAGGGCGGTGTTGCCCGTCTGGCTCGGCAGCGCGCCGGACTGGCCCCACGTCCAGGAGCCGTTGAGCTTCCCGGTGCGCGTGCCGACGGCGTCGGCCGCGGTGGAGCCGCTGCTCTCCCCGAGGCGCCAGTAGAACTGCGGCGAGTCGCCCTGGACGACCTGCGCGTACGGTCGCCGACGAGAAGCTGGCGGCGGCCGCGAGAGTGCTCACCGGGTTGGTGGCCGTCGTGCGGAAGGCCGCCTCGGCAGGAGCGGCGGCCAGGCCGACGGCGACCGCGCCGGTGGCCGCGAGCGCCGCGGCCCTGGCGGGCACGACGGAGGCCGCTGCCGGAGCGGGGAGCCCGGCCGGTGTCGTCGGAGTCGTCATCGAGGCCTGCGTCGAGCCTCGTCGGGCCTTGGTCGGAGGAGCGGGGGCGACGGGTCGCGGCGAACGCGGAGACGCCGGCCCACGACAGCAGGAGCATGCTCGAGCCGACCCCGAGCCAGTTGCGCTCGGCGAGCCAGTAGGCGGGGCGGCCGATGAAGGGCACCCGGAGCACGGCGAGGCCGAGCACGTTCCCGGGCGCGACGTGCGAGGAGTCGGCCTGCGGGTTGGCGTCGCCCTTGGTGACGATGGTCCCGTCAGCGGCGCGGCCGTAGAGGCGGTGGGTGCGGGTGCGGCCGGGGTGGTCGGGGTCCTTGACCGTGATGACCTGCCCCTTGACGAGGCTCGCGGCGGGCACCGTGCGGGTGACGACGACGTCACCGACGTGGATGCGGGGCTCCATCGAGCCCGAGAGGATCACCCGCGGCGTCCAGCCCACGACGAGCGGCAGCAGCGACCAGATGAGCAGGGAGGCCACGAGCGTGAGCACGACCCGCGCCGCGCTCACCCGGAGGATGCGACGCCACCCGAGGTCGACCAGCTCCACCGCCGGGGCCGACGCGGTGGTCGGCCCCGGACGCTGGGCTGGTACGTGAAGGGTGCTCATCGTGTCTCTCCGAGAGATCTCCGGGGTACGGCGATCAGCTGTTCTGGGACTCCCAGGTGAAGCCGAGGGCCGCGGTGCCGCCCTGGGCGGTGTCCGGGGTGCTGCTGGAGAGGGTGTAGGTCACCCGGTAGGACTTGGTCTCCGAGCCGGAGCCGGTCGGCGTCCAGGAGCCCACGCCGGTGGCGTAGCTGGTCTTGCCGGTACCGAAGCTGGCCATCGTGCCGTTGTAGAGCGTCGTGCCGGAGACGAATCCGGTGCAGCTCGACGAGGTGGCGCCGGTGCCCTCCTCGACGGTGAGGGTGACGTTGCCGGCGAGGTTGTTGGTGGTGCTGTACGACGTGCCGTAGAGCTTCACCGCCGAGGGCAGCGTGCCGGTCGAGGTGACCGCGATGCACTTGGTGCCGGTCGAGCCGGGCTTGAGGCCGCTCGCGGTGAACATCGCGGTGTTGCTGTCGTCGTCGGACAGCGCGACGGTGCCCGCCGGTCCAGTTGCTGGTGGGGTTGACCGTGGTGGCCGAGAACGCCGAGTACGACGCGCCCCAGACCATCGCGCCCGAAGCGAGCAGCGCGACCGGGGCGGCGGCAGCGGCGATGAGCCGCTTCTTGTTGATCTGTCGAGACATGGGAGGTGCTTCCTTCACGGTGGTCGGCCGCGCTGTTCGGGCCGGTCGAGAAGAGTTTCGGCTTACGACAAATGGCATAAACAAATCAAACCGGAGAATCGGGATGAAGTACCGAAATGGGACTAGACCAGCGAGTAGTCCACGTCGGTGGTTCATCCGTCAACTATCCCCATAACTGGACAAATCCTCCTCAGACGAGTTAATTGCGACCCGGCTCGGTTCCGGATACACGGCGAGTCGTCCCGGGCCGCCCGGCCGGTACATTCGCCCCCGTGACGATCTACCCCACGAAGCCGCTCGCTGCGCTCGCGCCTCCGCGGGGGCCCCGATGACGATCCTCGACGACGCCCGCGAGGGCATGGACACCGCGATCCGCGTGCAGGACGACCTGTTCGGACACGTCAACGGCGCCTGGCTCGACAGCACCGACATCCCCGCCGACCGGGCGGCGTGGGGGCCCTTCGTGGCCCTGGCCGACGTGGCCGAGGAGCACGTGCGCCAGATCATCGAGGACTGCGCCTCCGGGAAGGTCGAGGGTCCCGAGGCCCAGAAGATCGGCGACCTGTTCAGCAGCTTCATGGACGAGGACCGCATCGAGGCGCTCGGCCACACCCCGATCCTGCCCCTCCTCGAGGAGATCGACGGGCTCGGCGACCTCGCCTCCCTGGCCCGCTTCCTGGGCTCGTTCGAGCGACGCGGCGGCAGCAGCGTGTTCCGCTCCTACGTCAACACCGACGACAAGAACTCCGACCGCTACGTCCTCAACGTCCTGCAGGGCGGCATCGGCCTCCCCGACGAGAGCTACTACCGCGAGGAGAAGTTCGCCGAGATCCGCGAGAAGTACGTCGCCTACCTCGAGCGGATCCTCGAGCTGGCCGAGCGGCCCGACCCCGCCGGCACCGCCGCCCGGGTGATGGCCCTCGAGACCCGGCTGGCCGAGGGCCACTGGGCCCGCGAGGAGACCCGCGAGGTGCTCAAGACCTACAACCTCGTCTCCGCCGAGGGCCTGCGCGCGTTGCTGCCCAGCTTCGACTTCGACGGCTGGATCGAGGAGCTCGGCGGCACGGCGGCGACCCTCGCCGAGACCGTGGTCCGCCAGCCCTCCTACCTCGAGCACCTCGAGACCGTCCTCGCCGAGACCTCGATGGAGGACTGGAAGGCGTTCCTGACCGTGCGGGCGATCCGCACGGCGGCGGCGTACCTCTCCTCGGCGTTCGTGGAGGAGAACTTCGACTTCTACGGGCGCACGCTGTCGGGCACCCCTGAGCTGCGGGCGCGCTGGAAGCGCGGCGTCGGGCTGGTCGAGGGGTGCATCGGCGAGGCCGTGGGACGCGAGTACGTCGCCCGGCACTTCCCGCCGCGCTCGAAGGAGGTGATGGACGAGCTCGTCGCCAACCTCCTCGAGGCCTACCGCCGCTCGATCACCGACCTCGACTGGATGACCGAGGAGACCAAGCAGCGGGCGTTCGCGAAGCTGGACACCTTCTACCCCAAGATCGGCTACCCGACGAAGTTCCGCGACTACTCGGGCCTCGAGGTCAGCGCCGACGACCTGCTCGGCAACGTGCTGTCGGCGACCGCGTTCGAGACCGACTTCGAGCTCGACAAGATCGACTCCCCGGTCGACCGCGAGGAGTGGTTCATGCTCCCGCAGACGGTGAACGCCTACTACAACCCGGGCACCAACGAGATCTGCTTCCCCGCAGGCATCCTGCAGCGGCCCTTCTTCGACGCCGACGCCGACCCGGCGGAGAACTACGGTGCGATCGGTGCCGTCATCGGCCACGAGATCGGGCACGGCTTCGACGACCAGGGCTCGCAGTACGACGGCGCCGGCAACCTGAACAACTGGTGGACCGAGGCCGACCGCGAGGCCTTCGACGAGCGTTCGCAGAAGCTGGTCGCGCAGTACGACGCCTTCGAGCCTCGCGACCTGCCCGGCGAGCACGTCAACGGTCAGCTCACGGTCGGGGAGAACATCGGCGACCTCGGCGGTCTGACGATCGGCCTGCGGGCCTACCTGATCTCCCTCGACGGCTCCGAGGTGCCCGTGCGCGACGGCCTCACCGGCACCCAGCGGCTGTTCCTCTCGTGGGCCTACGCCTGGCGCACCAAGCGCCGGACCGAGCTCGCCCAGCAGTTCATCGCCACCGACCCGCACAGCCCGCCGGAGTTCCGCGCCAACATCGCGCGCAACCTCGAGGAGTTCCACGAGGCCTTCGACGTCCAGCCGGGAGACGGCCTCTGGCTCGACCCGGACGCCCGCGTCCGCATCTGGTAGTCATCTGGTCGCTCCATGTCTTGTCCCGGTCGTCGGGACGGTTGTAGCGTGAGCCGACAGCGGTGCGTAGTACGAAACGAGTTTCACCATGCGCAACAAATTGCACGGCCGCCGGCAGACCCGCAACGAGACGATCAAGCGTCTCCTCGAGCATGCCCGCTACGAGGTGCTGCCGACCGCGACGACCGAGGAGAAGGTCCGGACGTCGGTCCCGAAGGACGTCGCCGTGACGGTGACGGCCTCGGCGTCGAAGGGGCTCGAGGCCACCTTGACGCTGGCGGAGTCGCTCTCGCGCGACGGCTGGACGACGATCCCGCACCTGGCGGCGCGGATGATCCACGACTTCGCCGAGGTCGAGGAGATCCGGGCCCGGCTCGGTGAGGCCGGCATCACCGGGGTGTTCGTGCCCGGGGGCGACGCCGACCCCGTCGGGGTCTACCCCGACTCCTTCAGCCTGCTCGAGGACCTGAACAAGCTCGAGAACAAGTTCGCGCACGTCGGCATCGCGGGCTATCCCGAGACCCACCCCAAGATCCACGACGACCTGACCGTGCAGGCGATGTGGGACAAGCGGCGGCACGCCACCCACGTGGTCAGCAACCTGACCTTCGACTCCGGAGCGGTCAAGGCGTGGGTCGAGCGCATGCGGGCGCGCGGGATCACCCAGCCGCTCCTGCTGGGCCTGCCGGGTCCCGTCGACCGCACCAAGCTGCTGACGATGGCGACCCGCATCGGCGTCGGCGAGAGCACCCGCTTCCTGACCAAGAACGCCGGCTTCTTCGCCCGCCTCGCCGCCCCCGGCGGCTGGACCGGTCAGAAGTTCCTCGAGGACTGCGCCCCGATGGCGATGAAGCCGGAGTCCCTCGTCGAGGGCCTGCACGTCTTCACCTTCAACCAGATCCCCGAGACCGAGGCGTGGCGCCAGGACCTGCTCGCCAAGGTCAGCTGACTCAGCCGAGCAGCGCCTCGAGCGAGCGCTCCAGCCCGCCGTTGCCGGTCGGGACGACGGTGAGGGGGAGGCCGAGGCGGGCGGCCGCGGCCTCGGCGGCGGCGCGCAGCTCGGGAGTCTCCTCCTGGGCCAGCCACACCACGCGGGTGTAGTGGCGGAAGTAGTCGGCGAGCAGCTCGGGGTGGCGGTCGAGGCCGAGCTCGGTCTCGACCGTGCGCGCGAAGGACTTCACCAGGAAGTCGGTGAACAGGTAGGTGCCCGGCTGGTCCTCGAGCATCTGCTCGATCCGGGAGGCGCCACCGAAGACGTCGTAGCAGTGCAGCCCCTCGAGCCGTCGCAGGCCGAGCCGGTCGCACACCTCGTCGAGGGCACCGTAGGTGCCGCAGTCGGCATAGCCCACCGCCACCACGTCGTAGGACGCGACGAGGGAGCCGGCGAGCTCCTCGACCTGACCCGCGATCCGTTGGGGCTGGTTGTGCAGCAGGGGCGGCAACGGGTGCACGTCGACCGGCCAGTTGCGCGACTCCACGATCCGCGCACAGGGCTGGGCGATCGCCCCGCAGGCGATCAGCGCCGTACGTCGGTCAGGGGAAGGCGAGCTGCTCGATGAACTTGTCGTTGAAGTCGGCGCGGTCACTGAGCTCGACATACTCCACCTCCTCCAGCAGGGTGGTCGCCCCCGTGCGCTCGCGCAGGGACAACAGGGCCATCTTCGCTCCCTCCCCCGCGACGTTGCCGGCCGAGACGATCCGCAGCACGGGCAGCTTCGGCACCAGGCCGATGCGGATCGCCGAGGCCGGGGAGAGGTAGGAGCCGAAGGAGCCCGCGAGCAGCACCTGCTGGATGTCGGCGTGCTCGAGGCCGAGCTGCTCGAGCAGGAGGGTCCAGCCGGTGGCGATCGCGGCCTTGGCGAACTGGAGCTCGCGCACGTCGCGCTGGGAGAGGTAGACGCAGTCGGTGACCTCGGCGTCCGGCGTGGGCCGGTAGAGCACGAAGACCCGCTCCTCGCCGATCTTGGCCAGCCGGTCGGCCAGGCCGGGGACGCTCTCGGCGGCGGCCTCGTCACTGATGAAGCGGCCGCTGTGGTCGAGCAGCCCGGCCTTGACCAGCTCGGCGACGGCGTCGACGAGTCCGGACCCGCACAGGCCCTTGGGCTCGACGTCGCCGATCACGCCGAGCTCGACGCCGCCCCCTTCGGTGGTCGAGCCTGCGAGACCGGACGACCTCGATCGCCCCGTCGGCCGCCCGCATGCCGCAGCGGATCGCGCCACCCTCGAACGCCGGCCCGGCGGGGGCCGCGGTGGAGACGAGGGTGTCGCCGTCGCTGAGCACGATCTCGCAGTTGGTGCCGACGTCGATGAACAGCCGGGTGCGCTTGTCGCGGTCCATCCCGGTGGCCAGCATCCCGGCCACGATGTCGCCGCCGACGTAGGCACCGAGCGAGGGGAAGATCGCCGCGCGCGCCCGCGGGTGCAGGTGCAGCCCGAGGTCGGCGGCCTGGACGACGGGCGGGTGTGCGGTCGTCATCACGAACGGCGCCACCCCGAGCGGCTCGGGGTCGATGCCGAGCGCGAGCGCGGTCATGGTCGCGTTGCCGGCCAGCGCCACCTCGTAGACGTGCACGGGGTCGACACCGCCCTCGGCGCACACCTGCTGGGCGAGCTCGTCGAGCGTCTCCCCGGCGAGCGTCTGCAGCACCCCGAGCGCGTCGGGGTCCATCATCGTGGCGCTGATCCGGGTGATCACGTCACCGCCGAACGGCTGTTGCTTGTTGAGGCGTGACGCGACGGCAACCGGCGTGCCGAGGCTCAGGTCGAGCAGCGTCGCCACCACGGTGGTGGTGCCGAGGTCGAAGGCGATCGCGTAGCGCAGCTCGCTCGTGTCGCCGGGCTCGACGTCGATGAGTGCCTCGTCGACCACGACGGCGGTCACCTTGAAGTCGGCCTCGCGCATCACCTTCGGCAGCCGGCGCAGCACGGGCAGGTCGACGGTCAGCTCGAGGTCGTCGATGGCGTCGGTGAGCCGGGCGAGGTCGGTGCGCTGGTCGGCGAGGGTCGGGTCGTCGAGCTCGACGTACCGCTTCTGCACGGCGGGCCGGAGGATCACCTGCCGTCCCACCCCCACGGTCGCGGCCTTCGGCCGGGTGGTGAGCTCGGGCACCTCGACCTTGAGGTCGTGGGTCGCGGTGGCCAGGCAGGCCAGCCGCCAGCCGTCGCCGAGCTGCTCCTCGGAGAAGGTGCGTCGGTCGTGGCGCGAGATCGGCGTGGAGAGGTCGAGCCTCACCTTGCACTTGTGACAGGTGCCGTGGCCGCCGCAGGTGGAGTCGATGGCGATGCCGTTCCACGACGCCGCGTCGAAGACGTTGACGCCGGGCGGCACGCGCACGGCCTTGTCCTGGCCCTCGGCCACGGTGAAGGACAGCTGCACCCGCCCGGTGCCGTCGTGCGGCTCGGCCGGGGCTCCGGGCGGCGCCAGCAGACCCTCGCGCCCGACCGTCCCGAGCGAGGTCGCGAGCTCGTCCGCGGGCGCGGAGAAGCTCGCGTCGCCCGGCAGGTTGCGGGTCACGTGGCGGCTGCTGCCGCCTGCGCCGCGCGATGCCGGGAGATCCATGCCATCCCCCACTCGTCGTGGCCGAGCAGCAGGTCGGCGGCCTTCACCGAGGCGATGACCTCCTCGGTGCGGGCGTCCATGATCGCGCTCGTCAGTCCGGCCGTCATCGCCATCGACAGGAAGGTGCCGTTGAGCTCGTGGCGCCCGGGCATGCCGAAGGAGACGTTGGAGGCACCGCAGGTCATGTTCATGCCGTACTTCTCGCGGATGCCGCGCATGCACAGCATCGTGTTGACCGCGGTCTCCTGGTCGGCGCCGATCGGCATGGCCAACGGGTCGATGACGATGTCCTCGATCGCCATGCCGTACTCCTTGGTGGCGACCTCGACGATCTTGTCGACCAGCTCGAGCCGCTTGTACGGGTCCATCGGGATCTCGTCGACGTCGTTGGGCAGCGCCACGACGGCGGCGTCGTACTTCTTGACCAGCGGCAGGATCTGCTCCATCCGCTCGTCCTCGGCGGTGATGGAGTTGACCAGCGCTCGGCCGTTGTACGCCGCCAGCCCGGCCTCGAGCGCCTCGACCACCGAGCTGTCGATGCACAGCGGCAGGTCGGTCAGCTCCTGGATCATGGTCACGGCCTTGGCCAACAGCTCGGCCTCGTCGGTCAGCGGCACGCCCATGTTGACGTCGAGCATGTCGGCGCCGGCCTCGACCTGGGCCTTCACGTCGCGCTCGATCGCCGAGAGGTCACCGGCACGGAGCTGCTCCTGGAAGATCCGGCGGCCCGTCGGGTTGATCCGCTCGCCGATCAGGCAGAACCGGTGGTTCCCGCCGATGACGACCTCACGGGAGGCCGAGCGGATCTTCGTCTCCAGCAGGGGGGCCGCCATCAGGCCAGCACCTTCGAGCGCTTCTCGTGCAGCAGGGCCTTGGCGCGCTTGACGCAGGCGGAGGCGTCCGCGGCGTAGCCGTCGGCACCGACCGCGTCGGCGTACTCCTGGGTGACGGGGGCGCCGCCGACCATCACGATCACGTCGTCGCGCATGCCGGCCTTCTGCAGCGCGTTGATGTTGGCCTTGAACATCGGCATCGTCGTGGTGAGGAACGCCGAGAAGCCGACGATGTCGGGGTGGTGCTCCTCGATCTTGGCGAGGAAGGTCTCCGGCGCCACCTGCACACCGAGGTCGATGACCTCGAAGCCGGCGCCCTCGAGCATGATGTTCACGAGGTTCTTGCCGATGTCGTGGACGTCGCCCTTGACCGTGCCCATCAGGAACTTGCCGATGGTCTCGACGCCGGTCTCCGCGAGCAGCGGGCGCAGCACCTCCATGGCGCCGGCCATCGCGCGACCGGCGATCAGCATCTCGGGCACGAAGAAGTCGCCGCGCTCGAAGCGGGCGCCGACCTCCTCGAGCGAGGGGATCAGGGCGTCGAAGAGCAGCGACTGCGGCTCCATCCCCATCTCCAGCGCCTGATGGGTCAGTTCGAGGACCCGGGGGGCATTGCCCACCAGGGTCTCGTCGTAGAGCCCCTTGAGGATCTCGTCTGGCGTCATGCTGTCTCCCTTTCCGGGCGTGCTGGGTGCTGGGGAACGGTGCCGTGCATCAGGAGCGCGGAGAGCCCCTCCGCACGGTCGACGAGAAGGCGGCCGAGGTCCTCGATCCGCTCCTCGAGCCGCCCGGTGGGTCCGGAGACCCCCACCGCGGCGACAAGTCGGCGCGCCCGTCCGGGGCGCGAGGACGAGCCCTCGTCAGGGCCGAACACGGGGGCTGCGACGCCGGTGAGGCCGACCTCGAGCTCGTCGCAGGTGGTGGCGAACCCGCGCTGGCGGGTGCAGGCGAGGTCGGCGTCGAGCTCGGTGCGGGTGCTGATCGTGTGCTCCGTCGGCGTCTCGAGCCGGCCGACGGGCAGCTCCATGGCACCCCACGCCAGCAGCACCTTGCCGAGTGCCGAGGAGTGCGGCGGGATCTCCACGTCGGACCAGTCGCGGGCGCCGAGGAGGTAGGTCGTGTCGACCTGCGCGATGTGGTCCACGTGGTCGCCGTTGGCCACGGCGAGGTGCACGGCCTCGCCGGTCTCCTCGCCCATCTCCTCGAGCACCGGCAGGGCCAGCTTGGCCAGCTGCAGGTTGTGGTCGTGGCGGGCCGCGTAGCGGACGAAGAGCGGGCCGCCGACGTACTCCCCGGTCGAGGAGCGCTCCAGCAGCTGGGTGCGCTCGAGGGCGGAGAGCAGCCGGGAGGTGGTCGACCGGGCCAGGCCGGCGGCCTCGACGACCTCGGCGAAGGTGACGGGGTGGTCGGCCTCGACGACGTAGGTGAGCAGCGCGGCAGCACGGTCCACCGCCTGGGTGCCGCCCTGGCTGGAGGCGCCCGAGCCCAAAGACTCAGGCAAACCGCTCGCCGTGCCCACTTGACCTCCCACTCCCATGATGTGGAACATTGTGCCCACATGGTGAGGCTAGATTTTCCGAGCCTCGCCGGTCAAGCCGAATGCCAGATCCGGCAGAAGATCCAGGGAGAGCGATGTTCCAGAACACGATGCCGCGCTACGAGATCCTCTCCGAGGAGGCGATGGCGACGCTCGATCGCGGCTGGCGACGGCTGGTCACGGAGATCGGCGTGGAGTTCATGAGCCAGCGAGCGCTCGACGTGCTCGGCGCCGCGGGCCAGAAGGTCGAGGGCGACAAGGTCTTCTTCGACCCCGAGTGGATCCTCGAGCAGGTCGCCAAGGCGCCGCGCGAGTTCGACGTCCAGGCCCGCAACCCCGCCAACAACGTGCACATCGGCGGCGACTCGATGGTCTTCGGCGCCGTCTACGGGCCGCCCTTCGTCCGTGCGGGCGACGTGCGCCGCGACGCGACCATGGACGACTTCCGCAACTTCACCAAGCTCGCGCAGTCCTTCCCCGTGCTCGACTCGGCCGGCGGCGTCATCTGCGAGCCCAACGACACCCCGCTCGACAGCCGCCACCTCGACATGACCTACGCGCTGGCCACGCTGACCGACAAGTTCTTCATGGGCAACGTCGTCTCCGGTCCCAACGCGCGCGACACCATCGACCTCGCCTCGATCCTGCACAGCGGCGGCAAGGGCATCGAGGCCGGCCGGGCCAGCATCGAGGCGACACCGGCGACGATCTCGCTGATCAACTGCAACAGCCCGCTGCGCTGGGACGACCGCATGCTCGACGCGCTGTTCGAGTACGCCGAGGCCAACCAGGCCGTCGTGCTCACGCCCTTCATCCTGATGGGCGCGATGTCGCCGGTGACCATCCCGGCGGCCCTCGTGCAGCAGATCGCCGAGGCGCTCACCGGGATCGCGCTGGCCCAGACGATCCGGCCGGGCTGCCCCGTCATCTTCGGGTCGTTCCTGTCCAACATCGACATGCAGTCAGGCTCGCCCACCTTCGGCACCCCCGAGTCCGGCATCGGCCTGCTCTGCACCGGCCAGATCGCGCGCCACTTCGGGCTGCCGTTCCGCTCCGGCGGCGGGCTGACCTCCTCGCAGGTGCCCGACGCGCAGGCGGGCTACGAGGCGCTGATGACGATGCTGCCGACCTTCCTGGCCGGCACCAACTGGGTGATGCACTCGGCGGGCTGGCTCGAGGGCGGCCTGGTCGCGGGCTACGAGAAGTTCATCGTCGACGTCGAGCTGCTCCAGATGATGCGGGTGGAGTTCACCCCGTTGGAGATCGACGAGGACTCGATGGCCTTCGGCGCGCACGAGGAGGTCGGCCCGGGCGGGCACTTCCTCGGCGCGATGCACACGATGGAGCGCTTCCGCACCTGCTTCTACCGCCCGATGCTCTCCTCCTCGGAGAACTACGAGCGCTGGATGCGCAACGGCGGCAACGACGCCGCGGCACGGGCCACGAAGATCTACCGGCAGAAGCTCGAGGAGTACGAGCAGCCGTCGATCGACGAGGCGATCCGCGAGGAGATGGAGGCGTTCGTCGTACGCCGCCGCAAGGAGCTCGGCGACTGATGAGCACACCCGTGGCCCCGCCCGCCGTGAACGCCGGCGCTCCGACCGGCGACTTCATCCTCGTGCTGGACTGCCCCGACCGGCCGGGCATCGTGCACGCCGTCTCCGGGTTCCTCGTGGACCACGGCGGCAACATCATGGAGAGCCAGCAGTTCTACGACCGCATGAACGGCCGGTTCTTCATGCGCATCGACTTCACCGTCGACGCATCGGGCGCCGATCTCGACTCGCTGCGCGCCGACTTCTCCTCGGTCTCCGAGCGGTTCTCGATGACCTTCGAGATCTGGGAGGCGGCGACGCCGTACCGGACGATGATCATGGTCAGCAAGTACCTCCACTGCCTCAACGACCTGCTCTTCCGGCACCGCAACGGCGGCCTGAACATCGAGATCCCGCTCGTCGTCTCCAACCACCGCGACGCCGAGCCGCTGGTGCGCAGCTACGGCCTCGAGTTCGTGCACCTGCCGGTCACCCCGGACACCAAGCCGGAGGCCGAGGCCGAGCTGATGCGGCTGCACAAGGAGCACGGCATCCACCTCGTGGTGCTGGCCCGCTACATGCAGGTGCTCTCCGACGACCTGTGCCGCCAGCTGTCCGGCCAGGCGATCAACATCCACCACTCGTTCCTGCCGAGCTTCAAGGGCGCGAAGCCCTACCACCAGGCCTACGACCGGGGCGTGAAGCTGATCGGCGCGACCGCGCACTACGTGACCGCCGACCTCGACGAGGGGCCGATCATCGAGCAGGACGTGATCCGGGTCGACCACAACCACGACCAGGACCAGCTCGTCGCCGCCGGCCGCGACGTCGAGGCCCAGGTGCTCTCCCGCGCCGTCCGCTGGCACTCCGAGTCGCGGGTGCGCCTCGACGGCGGCCGCACGGTCGTCTTCCGCTGAGCGACCCCGGCTACTCGAAGGGGACCGAGGGGTCGAACGGCTTCGGCTCGACGAGCACCAGCCAGTTGCCGGAGTTGTCGCGGATCAGGGCCTCGACGCCGTACGGGCGGTCGGTGGGCTCCTGGAGGAACTCCACGCCCTTGGCCTTGAGCTGCTCCGCGGTCTTGCGGCAGTCGTCGACGCGCAGTCCGGGGCCGTTCATGCCGCCCTCGTCGAGGGCCCGGTTCATGGCCTCGACCAGGTCGGGCGAGAACGGCGGCCCCGGGGTGGCGAGGTGGATCTCGAGCTCCGGCTGGTCCGGGTGGCCGACGGTGCACCACCGGTAGTCACCGAGGTTGAGGTCGGCACGCTCCTCGAAACCGAGCGTGTCGACGTAGAAGGCCTTCGACTCGTCGATGTCCTTCACGAACAGCGACGTCAGGGAGATGTTGGTGATCATGGGGACGACGCTAGGACGGCCCGGCACCGTCGCGCTTCTCCTCGCTTGCTCTTTCCACGATCCCGGCCATGAAGACCCAGCAGCCGGGGATGCGGGGCGCGTCGGCGCCCCACCGCTGCTGGTAGGCGCGCGGGGTCTCCCCGGTGAACTCCTTGAACCGCGAGCTGAACGAGCCGAGGCTGGTGAACCCGACGGCGTGGCAGACCTCGGTCACCGACAGGTTGGTCGCGCGCAGGAGGTCCTGGGCGCGCTCGACCCGGCGGAAGGAGAGGTACGCCGCCGGGGTGCTGCCGTAGGTCGCGGTGAACAACCGGTGGAAGTGCCAGCGGGAGAGGCCCGCCTCGGCCGCGATCTGCTCGAGGTCGAGCGGCTCGGCGTACTCGCGGTCGATGAGGTCACGTGCGCGCCGCAGGTGGACGAGGACCTCGCCCGGCGCGCGCAGCACCCGCTCGCCCATCGATCCCTCCTTCGCGGTGGTCTTGTCCACAGGGTTCCCCTGTTGCGCCATACGGTCTAGGTTCGCGCCATGAGCAACGCCACCGCCGTCGAGACGACCGGTGGGGTCCAGTCGGTCGACCGGGCACTGAGCATCCTCGAGATCCTGGCGCGCTCCGGCGAGTGCGGCGTCACCGAGATCGCGGCCGCGCTCGAGGTCCACAAGAGCACGGCGTTCCGCCTCGTGACCACCCTCGAGCAGCACGGGCTCGTCGAGCAGGTCGAGGGCCGCGGCAAGTACCGCCTCGGCGTCGGGCTGCTGCGCCTCGCCGGCGCGACCAGCGCGAGGCTCGACGTCGTGCAGGAGGCGCGCCCGTTGTGCAAGCAGCTGGCCGCCTCGACGGGCGAGACCGTCAACCTGGCCACCCTCAGCGGCAACAGCGCGCTCTACCTCGACCAGGTGGCCGGGACGTCGGCGCTGCAGTCGCACAACTGGGTCGGCCAGCACATCCCGCTGCACGCGACCAGCAACGGCAAGGTGCTGATGGCCTGGCTGACCGACGCCGAGCTCGCCGACCTGCTCGGCCGGCTGCCGGCGTACACCGGCGAGACCATCACCAGCAAGGCCGTGCTGCGCAAGCAGCTGGCCCAGGTCCGCGACGACGGCTACGCCGTGGCGGTCGACGAGCTGGAGATCGGGCTGACCGCGATCGCCGCTCCGGTGCACAGCGCGCACGGCGAGGTGGTCTGCTCGATCAGCGTCTCCGGGCCCTCCTTCCGGCTCAACGCCGAGCGGATCCCCGCGGTGGTGCCGCAGGTGGTCGATGCCGCCGACGAGCTCTCGCACCGGCTCGGATGGGGGCACCGATGAGGCCGGCAGCCGGTACAGACGAGTCGGTTGCGATCGGGTTGCGCATCTTGACGTCGCCCGCCAGTCCGACCATTGTGTTTCGCATCACGCACGAGCGTTGCGGATAGCGCAACGACTGAGCCGGGAATCAGGAGCGTATGCCGGAGAACTTCATCGCGGGAGCGTGGGTGGCGGCGGTCGACGGGGGCCGTCGCGAGATCCGCTGTCCCGCCGACGGCAGCCTGGTCGCGGAGGTCGACGAGTCCACCCGGGCCGACACCGAAGCGGCCATCGCGGCCGCGCGCGAGGCGTTCGACCACGGTCCGTGGCCGCGCACGAGTGCCCGCGAGCGCGGCGACCTGCTGCTGCGCGTGGCCGACCTCCTGCAGCGTGACCGCGCCGAGCTCGCGCGGGCCGAGTCGCTCGACACCGGCAAGCGGCTCGTCGAGAGCGAGATCGACATCGACGACGTCACCAGCGTCTTCCGTCACTTCGGCCGGGTCGCCGACACCGACGCCGGTCGGGTCGTGGACACCGGCAACGACAGCGTGGTCAGCCGGGTCGTGCACGAGCCCGTGGGGGTGTGCGGGCTGATCACCCCGTGGAACTACCCCCTGCTCCAGGTCTCCTGGAAGGTCGCGCCCGCGCTGGCAGCGGGATGCACCTTCGTCCTCAAGCCGAGCGAGCTGTCCCCGTCGACGTCGATCCACCTGATGCGCCTGCTCGACGAGGCGGGTCTGCCCGCCGGCGCAGGCAACCTCGTCCTCGGCGACGGCCCCAACGCCGGCGCGGCCCTGAGCGAGGACGAGCGGGTCGACCTGGTCTCCTTCACCGGCGGCCTCGGCACCGGCAAGCGCATCATGGCCACCGCGGCCGCCACGGTGAAGAAGGTCGCCCTCGAGCTCGGCGGCAAGAACCCCAACATCGTCTTCGCCGACGCCGACCTGCGCGCGGCGCTCGACAACGCGATGACCGCGGTGTTCCTGCACTCCGGGCAGGTCTGCTCGGCCGGCGCCCGCCTGGTGGTCGAGGAGTCGATCGCGGAGGACTTCGTGGCCGAGCTCGTCGCAGCGTGCGGGCGACATCCGGCTGGGTGGCCCCTTCGACGAGAAGGCCGAGACCGGTGCGCTGATCTCCCAGGGGCACCTCGACAAGGTGACCGCGTACGTCGAGGCCGGCCTCGCCGAGGGCGCCAAGGTCCTCGTCGGCGGCCACCGGGTCACCGAGGGCGCCCTGGCCGACGGCTACTTCTTCGCGCCGACCGTCCTCGGCGACGTGCGCACCGGCATGAGCGTCGTGCGCGACGAGTCCTTCGGTCCCGTGCTCACCGTGGAGACCTTCTCCGGCGAGGACGACGCGGTGCGCATCGCCAACGACTCGATCTACGGCCTGGCCGGCGCGGTGTGGACCCAGGACGCCGGCAAGGGCCAGCGGGTCGCCGCGCGGCTGCGCATGGGCACGGTGTGGATCAACGACTACCACCCCTACGTCGCCCAGGCCGAGTGGGGCGGCTACAAGCAGTCCGGCATCGGCCGCGAGCTCGGCCGGGCGGGCCTCGAGGAGTACCTCGAGACCAAGCACGTCTGGCACAACATCGCGCCCGCCGAGACCGGCTGGTTCGGGGGTGGCGCATGAACACCCCACGAAGTCGCGCGAGGGGTTCGCTTCGCTCACGACGGGCACGACGTCGCGGGGACCCCGCATGAGCAGCCGCCGCGAGCACTACGACTACGTCATCGTCGGTGGCGGCTCCGCGGGGTGCGCGCTGGCCAACCGGCTCAGCGCCGACCCCGCCACCTCCGTCCTGGTGCTGGAGGCCGGCCGGTCCGACTTCCGGATCGACCCGTTCATCCACATGCCCGCCGCGCTGCCCTTCCCGATCGGCAGCCGCTTCTACGACTGGAAGTACGAGACCGAGCCCGAGCCGGAGATGAACGGGCGGCGGATCTACCACGCGCGCGGCAAGGTCCTCGGCGGCTCCAGCTCGATCAACGGGATGATCTTCCAGCGCGGCAACCCGATGGACTACGAGCGCTGGGCCGGCGACAAGGGCATGGAGGACTGGGACTTCCTGCACTGCCTGCCGTACTTCAAGCGCATGGAGACCCTGCTCGTCGACGGACGTACGTCGGCCGACGCCTGGCGCGGCGGCAGCGGACCGCTGGTCCTCGAGCGGGGGCCGGCGACGAACCCGCTCTTCGGTGCGTTCTTCGAGGCGGCCCAGCAGGCCGGCTACCCGCTGACCGACGACGTCAACGGCTACCGCCAGGAGGGCTTCGCGCGGTTCGACCGCAACGTCCACCGCGGCCGCCGGCTCTCGGCGGCGCGGGCCTACCTGCACCCGGTGATGGACCGCCCCAACCTGCGGGTCGAGACGCTGGCCATGGTCACCAAGGTCAACTTCGACGGCGCCCGCGCGACGGGCGTCGACTACCTCCGTGGCGGGCGCGCCCACCGCAGCGCCCGGGCGGGCGAGGTGATCCTCTGCGGCGGCGCGATCAACACCCCCCAGCTGCTCCAGCTCTCCGGTGTCGGCAACCCCGAGCACCTCGTACCGCTCGGCATCCGCATGGTCCACGACCTCCCCGGCGTCGGCGAGAACCTCCAGGACCACCTCGAGGTCTACATCCAGTACGCCTCCAAGCAGCCCGTCTCGATCGCGCCCGGCATGGCCTGGCACCGGCGTCCGGGCATCGGCTACCAGTGGCTGTTCCACCGTCGCGGCCTCGGGGCCACCAACCACTTCGAGGGCGGCGGCTTCGCCCGCAGCAACGACGACGTCGACTGGCCCAACCTGATGTTCCACTTCCTGCCGATCGCGGTGCGCTACGACGGCACCGCGCCCACCGAGGGGCACGGCTACCAGGTGCACATCGGGCCGATGTACGCCGACACCCGCGGCTGGGTGCGGATCACGAGCACCGACCCGCAGCAGCACCCGAAGATGCTGTTCAACTACCTGACCACGCCCAACGACCGCCGCGAGTGGGTCGAGGCGGTGCGGGTGGCCCGCGACATCCTCAACCAGCCGGCCTTCGCGCCGTTCAACGCCGGCGAGCTCTCACCGGGCCCATCGGTCGAGACCGACGACGAGATCCTCGAGTGGGTGCGCCAGGACGCCGAGACGGCGCTGCACCCCTCGTGCACCGCGAAGATGGGCGTCGACGAGCTCTCGGTCACCGACCCCACCTCGATGCGGGTGCACGGCCTCGACGGCCTGCGCGTCGTCGACGCGAGCGTCTTCCCCTACGTCACGAACGGCAACATCTACGCCCCCGTGATGATGGTGGCCGAGAAGGCCGCCGACCTGATCCTCGGCAACACTCCCCTCCCGGCCGAGGCCGTGCCGTTCTACCGGCACCGCGACGACTCCCCCCTCTATCCGCCCGGCGACCCCCGTAACTCATCACGCAACTCCAAGGAGGAGCGGCCATGACGACCACCTCGAGCACGGCCAGCACATCGGGAACGACCCAGGGCTCCTCGGCCAACGGCGCCCCCGCCGTGCACGTCGACGGCCTGTGGAAGATCTTCGGGCCCCGCGCCGACAAGATCATCGGCACCCCCGACGCGCAGCTCTCCCGCAAGGATCTGCAGGAGAAGACCGGCCACGTGGTCGGCATCCGTGACGTCTCCTTCGACGTCGCTCCGGGCGAGGTGTTCGTGGTGATGGGCCTCTCGGGCTCCGGCAAGTCCACGCTCGTGCGCCTGCTCACCCGCCTCATCGAGCCGACGTCGGGCACCGTCGAGCTGTACGGCGAGAAGATCACCGGGATGGCCGACCGCCAGCTGCTCGACACCCGTCGCCGCAAGGTCTCGATGGTCTTCCAGCACTTCGGCCTGCTGCCGCACCGCAAGGTGATCGACAACATCGCGTTCGGTCTCGAGGTGCGCGGCGAGGGCAAGCGCGACCGTCGCAACCGGGGGCAGGAGATGGTCGACCTCGTCGGCCTCTCCGGCTACGAGAACAACTACCCCGACCAGCTCTCCGGCGGCATGCAGCAGCGCGTCGGGCTGGCCCGCGCGCTCGCCGCCGACCCCGAGGTGCTGATGTTCGACGAGCCGTTCTCGGCCCTCGACCCGCTGATCCGGCGCGACATGCAGAACGAGGTGATCCGCCTGCACGACGAGGTGAAGAAGACGATGGTCTTCATCACCCACGACCTCGCCGAGGCGCTCAAGCTCGGCGACCGGATCCTGATCATGCGCGACGGCGAGATCGTCCAGATCGGCACTCCCGACGAGGTGGTGGCCGCGCCGGCCGACGACTACGTCCGCGACTTCACCAGCGACGTGCCGAAGTCCCACGTGCTCACCCTCAAGTGGGTGATGAACAAGGACGTCAGCGGGGCCCCGACCGACGGCCCGACGCTGAGCCAGGACCAGATCGTGCGCGACGCGGCGCGGATCGTGCTCGACCACCGAGGTCCGTGCCGCGTGGTCGACGGCGACCAGGTCGTCGGCGTGATCGACGACGAGGACATCCTGCGCGTGGTCGTGGCCGAGGAAGCCCACTGAGATGGCCACGATCACGACTCCCCCGCCCGCGGCGCCACCGGACAGCCGCGTCAGCAAGGAGGAGCAGCCCTACATCGAGCAGGGCAAGAAGCGCTACACCGGCTACAAGGTGCTGGCGATCCTGGTCGTGTGGCTGGTCCTCTACACGCTGCTGAAGGGGCACAACACCAAGGCGCTCGGCCTGCAGGACACCACCGGCTTCCAGCAGTGGCTGAACAAGGTCCGCGACTGGGTCCAGCTGCACCCCGACAACTGGTTCATCGGCGGCGTGCTGGGCCACATCGGCACGTTCTGCGCCAACCTCGTCGCTGCGTTCCAGAACCTGCTGAGCCAGCCCTCGCTCGGCGGCATCGTGCCGCAGATCGGCTGGTTCGGCGTCGTCGCGATCGGCGCCTGGGCCAGCTGGGCGCTCGCCGGCCTGCGGTCGATGGTCATGGTCGTGGTCGGTCTGATGATCTTCGGCATCGTCGGCTACTGGGACGACAGCATGGACACGCTGATCATCACCGGGCTGGCGGTGTTCATCTGTTGTGTGATCGGCCTGCCCATCGGCATCTGGATGTCGCGCAGCAAGAGCGTCTCGGCGACGATCACGCCGCTGCTCGACGCGATGCAGACCATGCCGGCGTTCGCCTACCTCACGCCGTTCGCGCTCTTCTTCGGCATCGGCTCCGCCACCGCGCTGATCATCACGATGATCTACTCGATCCCGCCGCTGATCCGGATCACCGAGCACGGCATCCGCGCGGTCTCCCCGACCACGGTGGAGGCGGCGCGGTCGATGGGCCTGACCCGGGGCCAGATGCTGCGCCGGGTGCAGCTGCCGATGGCCCGCCGCACCATCGTCGTGGGCGTCAACCAGTGCATGATGGCGGCGCTCTCGATGGCCACCATCGCCTCGCTGGTCAGCGGCCCTGGCCTCGGCAACCCGGTCAACCAGGGCCTGCAGAACCAGGACGTCGGACAGGCGGCCGTTCCCGGCCTCGCCGATCGTGGTGATGGCCATCGTGCTCGACCGCACGACGACCGCCGCCAGCGAGCGCTCCGAGGCCCTCGGACGCGCCGGGGTCGCCTCGGTCAGCGGTCCGGGCGTGATGATGACCGGGGTCGTGCTCGAGAAGCTGCCCCGCTGGGCCGCCGAGTCCGCCGGCAAGGGCGCCAAGCGACCGCGGCTCACCAAGGCCGGCCGATGGGCCGTGCGCGGGCTGTGGGCTGATCCCGGTGCTGATCGCCGTCTACCTCTCCCGCACCTTCCTCGGCCTGGCACTCTTCCCGACCAGCAGCGACTGGCCCATCCTCAGCCCGATCGACCGCACGTCGCTGGAGAAGTTCATCAACGACGTCACCAACTGGCTGGTCAACCACGTCGACACAGTCACCCTGGCGATCAAGAACGACCGTCACCAACGCGCTGATCAACCCCTTCCAGAGCCTGCTGTCGGACTCGCCCTGGTGGGTGATGGCGCTCGTGATCCTGTCCCTCGCCTACGTGCTGGGCGGCTGGCGGCCGGTGATCCCCGTGCTCGGCTGCCTCGCGGTGATCTTCGGCGTCGGGCTCTGGAACGACTCGATGGTGACCCTGTCGATGACCCTGATCGCCGACCCTGCTGGTGATGGTGATCGGGATCGCGCTCGGCGTGGCGATGGGTCGTGGTCGACGTACCGACACCGTGATCACGCCCGTTCCTGGACGCCTTCCAGGTGATCCCGCCGTTCGTCTACCTCGTGCCCGCGCTGGCCTTCTTCGGGGTCGGGCGGTTCACCGCGATCATCGCCGCCGTGGCGTACGCCGTGCCGATCGCCACCAAGCTGGTGGCCGACGGCATCCGCGGCGTCGCACCGACCACCGTCGAGGCCGCCCGGTCCACGGGCAGCACCCGGTGGCAGATGATCGCCAAGGTCCAGCTGCCGATGGCCCGCGAGGCGCTCGTGCTCGCGACCAACCAGGGCCTGCTCTACGTGCTGTCGATGGTGGTCATCGGCGGACTGGTCGGTGGCGGCAGCCTCGGCTACATCGTGGTCTCCGGCTTCTCCCAGGACCAGCTCTTCGGCAAGGGCCTGGCCGCCGGATTCGCCATCACCGCGCTCGGGATCATGCTCGACCGGATCGCTCGGCACAGCGCCGCCCGCTTCGGGCGGTGACCAGACGACCTCCCGGGTCCAGCCCGGGAGGTGGAGATCGAAAGGAAGTTGGAATGGCCAGAGGGTTACGCCGGGGCACCGCCCGGTTCGTTGCTGCCATCGCCGCCGTGGGCCTCGGGCTCGCAGGCGTGGCCGGCTGCGGCAGCACCGTCAAGAGTGCGAGCGGAGGTAGCGGCGGCAGCAAGACCTCCTGCGGCAACTTCCGGATCGCGATGAATCCATGGGTCGGCTACACCGCGGACGGCGCTGTCGTCGGCTATGTCGCCAAGAAGGACCTCGGGTGCAACGTCACCTACATCAACGCCAAGGAGGAGGTCAGCTGGCAGGGCATGAACTCGGGGACGATCGACACCATCCTCGAGAACTGGGGCCACGCCGACCTGGCCAAGAAGTACATCGACGAGCTCAAGTCGGTCGTGGACGCGGGCCAGACGGGGAACAAGGGCATCATCGGCTGGTACGTGCCGCCGTGGATGGCCCAGAAGTACCCCGACATCACCAACTGGCAGAACCTGAACAAGTACGCCTCGCTGTTCAAGACCTCCGAGTCCGACGGCAAGGGTCAGCTGCTCGACGGTGACCCGTCCTACGTCACCAACGACGAGGCCCTCGTCCAGAACCTGAACCTGAACTACAAGGTGGTCGTCGGCGGTTCCGAGGCCGGCCTCATCCAGAGCTTCATCACCGCGGAGAAGAACCACACCGGGCTGCTCGCCTACTTCTACGAGCCGCAGTGGTTCTTCTCGGAGATGAAGCTGGTCAAGGTCAACCTGCCGCCGTACAAGACCGGCTGCGACGCTGACCCGAAGAAGGTCAACTGCGACTACCCGCCGTACGACCTGAACAAGCTGATGGCCAAGAAGTTCGCCGACTCCGGTTCGCCCGCCGCGACCCTGGTCAAGAACTTCAAGCTGGACCAACGACGACCAGAACCAGGTCGCCGAGTACATCGCCAAGGACCACATGTCCAACGACGACGCCGCCAAGAAGTGGGTCGACGCCAACCCGGACAAGGTCAAGCAGTGGCTGCAGGGCACCGGCGCGAGCTGATCCCGACATCCCGCCACTGAACGGCATGCGGGCGGGGGGCGTGGTCCAGACGGCCACGCACCCCGCCCGTCGTCGTTTCTTGACACCGACCGGGGCGCCGGGTGATCCTGGTATCTCGTTCCTCTATACGCAACCTAGTTGCATGATACGCAACACAGAGCCATCTCTCGAGAACCCGAAGGAATCACCGTGGCCACAGTCCCCGCCACCGCGAAGTGCGTCGTCATCGGAGCCGGCATCGTCGGCAACAGCCTGGTGCACCACCTGGCCGAGCTCGGCTGGACCGACATCGTCCAGATCGACCAGGGCCCGCTGCCCAACCCGGGCGGCTCCACCGGCCACGCCTCCAACTTCATCTTCCCGGTCGACCACAACCGCGAGATCACCGACCTGACCCTGGACTCGGTGCGCCAGTACCAGGAGATGGGCGTCTTCACCCAGTCCGGTGGCTTCGAGGTGGCCCGCACGCCGGAGCGCATGGAGGAGCTGCGCCGCCGGATGTCCAGCGCGAAGGCGTGGGGCATCGAGGCCGAGATCGTCGACCCCGACTTCGTCGTGGAGAAGGTGCCCTTCCTCGACGCCGACCAGATCATCGGCGCGTTCTGGACGCCGTCCGTGGGCGTCGTCGACTCGCTGCGCGCCGGCACGATCATGCGCGAGAACGCGCTGGCCAAGGGCGCCCTGACCGTCGTCCCCAACGTCGAGGTCACGGGGCTGGATGTCGACTGACGGACGCATCCGCAGCGTCGAGACCGACGCCGGCACGATCGAGGCCGAGTACGTCGTGATCGCCTGCGGCGTCTGGAGCCCGAAGATCGGCGACATGGCCGGCGTCCGCATCGCGCTGACCCCCGCGGTGCACCAGATGATCTCGGTCGGCCCGTGCCCCCAGCTCGCCGAGCGCGAGGGCGAGATCTCCTTCCCGATCGTGCGCGACATGGACACCCTCTGCTACGAGCGCCAGCACGGCGCCGACATGGAGGTCGGCTCCTACGCCCACCGCGCGATCCTGCACGAGCCCGAGGACATCCCCTCGCTCGACCAGGCCAAGCTCTCCCCGACCGAGATGCCGTTCACCGAGGACGACTTCGACCCGCAGCTCGAGCAGGCGCTGGAGCTGATGCCCGAGCTGCTCGGGCGCCGAGGGCGCCGAGATCCGCTACGCCATCAACGGCCTGCTCTCGCTGACCGCCGACGGCTCGCCGATCCTGGGCGAGAGCGAGGTCGACGGCCTCTGGGTCGCGGCCGCGGTCTGGATCAAGGAGGGTCCGGGCGTCGGCCGCGCCGTGGCCGAGTGGATGGTCAACGGGCACAGCGAGATCGACATCGCGCACAGCGACATCGCCCGCTTCCACGACCACGAGACCACCCGCGAGCACGTCCGCGCCCGCACCAGCGAGGCCTTCATCAAGACCTACGGCATCGTGCACCCCTCCGAGCAGTACGAGTCCGACCGCGGGCTGCGCTGGTCGGCGATGGCCGAGTCGCAGAAGGCGCTCGGCGCGGTCTTCTACGAGACCGTCGGCTGGGAGCGGCCGTGGTGGTATGAGTCCAACGCCGGCCTCGTCGAGCACTACGGCGACGCCGTGATGCCGCGCGAGCACGAGTGGGACGCGCGCTGGTGGAGCCCGATCATCAACGCCGAGCACCTCGCCATGCGCGAGCACGCCGGCGTGATCGACCTGACCGCCTTCCAGATCCTCGACATCACCGGACCGGGCGCGCTGGCCTCGGTGCAGCAGGCCGTCGTCGCGCAGTGCGACGTGGCGGTCGGCAAGGTCGTCTACACCCCGGTGCTCGACGCCAAGGGCGGCTTCCTCTCCGACCTCACCGTGATGCGCCTGGGCGAGGACCACTTCCGCGTGGTCACCGGCGGTGCCCACGGCATGGCCGACCGCAAGACGTTCACCGACCGGCTGGCCGAGGGCGCCTCGCTCGAGGACAACACCGAGAACGTCGCGACCATCGGCCTGTGGGGCCCCAGGGCGCGCGACATCCTCGCCTCGCTGACCGGTGACGACGTCAGCGCCGAGGGCTTCGGGATGCTCACCTGCCGCGAGATCTCGGTCAAGGGCGTCGACGAGCCGGTGCTGGCCTCGCGGATCTCCTACGTCGGCGAGCTCGGCTGGGAGCTCTACGTCCCCTTCGCCGCCGCCGCCCAGCTGTGGGACGCGCTCCTGGCGGCGGGCAAGGACCACGGCGCCGTACCCGTCGGCATCGGCGTCTACGGCACGACCGGCCGCATCGAGAAGGGCTACCGCGCGTACGGCGCCGAGCTCGACGCGGAGCGCTCGATCGTCGAGGCCGGCATGCAGCGCCCCAAGGTCAAGGCCGCCGACTTCGTCGGCCGGGACGCCTACCTCGCGCAGCGCGACGAGGCACCGAAGACGGTGCTGTGCACGCTCACCGTCGACGACCACACCTCGGCGAGCGGGACCAAGCGCTACATGCTGGGCGGCGAGCCGATCCTCACCCGTGAGGGCGGCGTCCTCACCGACGGTCACGGGCACCACCCGTACGTCACCTCTGCCGGGTCGGCGCCGTCGCTCGGCAAGCACGTGCTGCTCGCCTACCTGCCCCCGGAGGAGGCCCGCGTCGGCAACGAGCTCGCGGTCTCCTACATGGAGGAGCTCTACCCGGTGACCGTCGGGTCGGCCGACGCCACGGCGCTCTTCGACCCCAGCAACGAGCGGATGCGGTGACCCGATGAGCAACGTCCTCGTCTGCGTCAAGCGGGTGGCCGACGTCGGCAGCGAGGTCCTCCTGAGCGAGGACCAGCAGTCGGTCGACGCGCGCCACGTCGGCTTCACGACCAGCGACCACGACCAGTGCGCGGTCGAGATCGCCGTGCAGGTCGCCTCGGCGACCGAGGGGACGGCCACGGTCGTCACCGTCGGCGCGACCGAGGCCGTCGAGCAGCTGCGCTCGGCCCTCGGTGTCGGCTGCACCGCCGCGACCCTCGTCGAGGCCGACCCGGCCACCCTGGGCCCGGCCGACGTGGCCCACGAGCTCGCCGCCGTCGTGCGCGAGCACGAGGCTGCCGGCAACGCCTACGACCTGGTCCTGCTCGGCAACGACGCCGCCGACTCCGGCGACTTCCAGGTGCCGATCCGGCTCGCGGACGCCCTCGGCCGTCCGGTCGTGACCGGCATGAAGACCGTCGAGATCCGCGACGGCGTCGTGCGCTGCACCGGCGACGGGCCCCTGGGGACCGAGACCTACGAGGTGCCGCTGCCGGCCGTGGTCAGCGTGCTGGAGGGCGGCGTGGAGCCGCGATACCCGACCATCACCGGCCGCATGAAGGCCAAGAAGGTGGAGGTCGAGACCCGCGAGCTGTCCACCCCCGCGGTGGGCAGCGGCCGGGTGCTCCTGACGCTGCCCGAGTCGATGTCGAGCACCTCGGTGACGCTCGGCGAGGGCCCCGAGGCCGCCGTCGCGGTCGTCGACCTGTTCGAGAAGCTGGGAGTCACGCGATGATCGTCGTCTACGTCGAGACCAGTGCCGAGGGCGTCGACGAGGTCTCGCTCGAGACCGTGACCTTCGCCCGCGGCCTCTCCGCCGCCGGCAACGGCGTGCCCGTCGACGCCGTCGCCGTCGGTCCCGCCCCGGCCGACCTCGGCGAGGTGCTGGCGTCGTACGGCGTGCGCACCGTCCACCACGCCGACGGTGAGGAGCTCGCCCTGTTCTCCGGCTCGGCCACCGCCTCAGCGGTGATCGCCGCCCGCGAGGCGGCCAAGGCCGTCGTCGTGATGGCCGGCGGCACCAACCGCGGCAACGAGGTGATGGCCCGCGTCGCGAGCCGGATCGGCGTCCCGATGGCCGCCAACGCCGTCTCGTTCCAAGGCCTCTCCCCCTTCGTCGTGACCCGTCAGGTCGTCGGCGGCTCCGCGCTCGAGGAGATGAAGCTCGGCCACCGGCCCGCGATCTTCACCGTGGCCGGCCACGCCGTCGAGGCGAAGCCGGCCGAGACGCCCGGAGCCGGCACCGTCTCGCCGCTCGCGGTCTCGCTCACCGACGCCGACCGGGCCGTGCGCGCGATCTCCGTCGAGCGCGAGAGCGCCGACTCCGGGGTCGACAACCTGAAGTCGGCCCGCGTGGTGATCGGCGCCGGCCGCGGAGCCGGTGGTCCCGACGGGTTCGACCACGTGCAGGAGCTGGCCAAGCTGCTCGGCGGCTCGCTCGGCGTCTCGCGCGTCGTGACCTCGCTCGGCTGGCGTCCCCACCACGAGCAGGTCGGCCAGACCGGCAGCCGGATCTCCCCCGAGCTCTACGTGCCGTGCGGCATCAGCGGGGCGATCCAGCACTGGGCCGGCTGCGCGAGCTCGAAGGTGATCGTCGCGATCAACACCGACCCTGAGGCGCCGATGATGACCAAGGCGACCTACGCCGTGGTCGGCGACATGCACGAGGTGGTCCCCGCCATCAACGAGGAGATCCACCGCCGGCGCGGCTGAGCCTAGGCTCCCCGCATGAGCAGGCGGGGATGGGTGGCCCTCGGCGTCGTTGCCGTGCTCGTCCTCGGCGCGGCGGTCGTGGTCGGTCTCGCCCGCTCCCGGCACGGGTGCGGCAGCGCTGTGACCAGCGTGTCCGCGGCCCGCTCGGACTCACCGTTCCTCGGCGCGGCCGGTCGCAAGCAGCAGCCCGACGCCAACCGTGACCGGGCGGTGGCCTCGCTGGGCACGGCGCCGTCGCCGCCGTTCGGACCCGTGCTCGGCGCGGTCGGCTACGACTACCAGCAGTGGGCGCAGCTGTCCTCCTACGCCCAGGGCATCGGCGTGCGGACGCGCGACAACCCCGACTTCACCATGCTCGACGACCACACGCTCAAGCCGTTGTGGAGCGTGCAGGTGGACACGAAGCGCTCGACGTACGACGCCGACGACAGCACCTACCTGGTGGCCACGCTGCCCCGGACCGGCTCGCCCGACCTGGTCGCGCTGGACGCACGCACCGGCCGGCGCACCTGGTGCGCCTCGTTGGGCGGTCCGCACGTCAGCGGCAGCCACCCCCTCGCCACCCAGATGCTCGCCGACGGCGGCGTGGTGGTGCTCGGCCCCGGCAGCCACGGGCGGCAGCGGGTCGTGCGCCTCGACGCCCACGGCGACCGGACCTGGGTGCGCGAGGTGCAGGCCGAGAAGGGTGACTACCTGGGGCTGGCCGGCGAAGGACTGCTCGTCGCCGGCGGGCGACCCGCCTACGAGCTCGCCGACCAGCAGGCCCTGCACGGCAGTGCCAGCCGGATCGTGGCGCTCGACCTCGGCACCGGGCACACGGTCTGGCAGACCCCCGAGCTGCAGGACGCCGGCTCCCACGTGGTCGGGACCGACAACGGGAGCGTCGTCGTCCTGCAGCGCACTGCCGGGGAGGGCGCCGAGGAGCTGGTGGCCTACGACGAGGAGGGAGCGGTCACCTGGTCGGTGCTCCCCACCCTCCCGGCCCCCCTCGACGTGGCCATGCGGAGCGGACGGGTGCTGGTCCGACAGGGCGACCGGATCGCGGCGTACGACGCGAGCACCGGCCGCCTCCTGTGGCAGCGCGCGTTGCCGAGCACCCCGCAGCTGCTGCCCTACGGGTTCGAGCTCGACAGCCAGCCGCTGCTCGACGACGACCACCTCCTCCTCGGCACCACGACGGGCCTGCGTGAGCTCGACCTGCGCACGGGCGCGTTCGCGGCCACCGCGCCGCTGCCCACCGACGGCATCAACACCACGTTCTGGCCCTACGCCGTCGTCGTGTCGCCCGGCCTGATCGGGGTCGCGACCAACACCAGCGCGGTCGTCATGCGGCGTGGGTAGTCCTCGCGGCGTCGGGCAGGATGAGCCACATGGCAGACAGCACGCCGCGACGCAGCGCGGCCACGAGTGCGTCGTACTCGATCACGATGCGGCTGCACACCGACGTGGACCCCGCCCTGGTCGGCAGCGTCGCCACCGCGATCGCCTCGCTCGGCGGCATCGTCACCGCGCTGGACGTCGCCGAGTCGCGGCACGACCGCATCGTCCTCGACGTGACCTGCTCGGCGACCAACTCCGAGCACGCCGACGAGGTCGTCGCAGCGGTCCGCGAGCTGAAGGGCGTCACGGTCTACAAGGTCTCCGACCGCACGTTCCTGCTGCACATCGGCGGCAAGATCGAGGTGACCTCGAAGGTGCCACTGCGCACCCGTGACGACCTCTCGATGGCCTACACACCCGGGGTGGGCAGGGTCAGCCTGGCGCTGGCCCAGCACCCCGAGGACGTGCCGCGGCTGACCATCAAGGGCAACTCGGTGGCGGTGGTCACCGACGGGTCGGCCGTGCTCGGCCTCGGCAACATCGGGCCCGGCGCCGCGTTGCCGGTGATGGAGGGCAAGGCAGCGCTGTTCAAGCGGTTCGCCGACATCGACGCGTGGCCGATCTGCCTCGACACCCAGGACACCGACCGCATCGTCGACGTCGTCGAGGCCATCGCCCCCGGTTTCGGCGGCATCAACCTCGAGGACATCGCGGCTCCGCGCTGCTTCGAGATCGAGCGCCGGCTGCGCGAGCGGCTGGACATCCCGGTCTTCCACGACGACCAGCACGGCACCGCCATCGTGGTGCTGGCCGCCCTCACCAACGCCCTGCGCTGCGTCGACAAGCCGCTCGCCGCGACCCGGGTCGTGGTCTCGGGCGCGGGCGCTGCGGGGACGGCGATCGTGACGCTGCTGCTCGCGGCGGGAGCGACCGACGTCGTGGTCTGCGACAAGCAGGGCGCCCTGTCGGCCGACGACGAGACCCTGCCTCCGGCGATGGCCGAGCTGGCCACCCGCACCAACCCCCGGCGCGTGCGGGGCGACCTGCACACGGCCCTCACGGGGGCCGACATCTTCATCGGGGTCAGCGCCCCCGGCGTGCTCGAGCCCGAGTGGATCGACGACATGGCCGAGAAGCCGATCGTCTTCGCCCTGGCCAACCCCGACCCGGAGATCGACCCCGCGGAGGCGGGGCGCCATGCGGCCGTGGTCGCCAGCGGGCGCAGCGACTACCCCAACCAGATCAACAACGTGCTCGCCTTCCCCGGCGTCTTCCGCGGGCTCCTCGACGCCCGGGCCAGTGACATCACCGTCGAGATGCTGCTGCGGGCCGCCGACGCGATCGCCCACGTCGTCACCGACCGCGAGCTCAACCCCAGCTACATCATCCCGAGCGTGTTCGACGACAAGGTGCCCAAGGCGGTCGCGAAGGCGATCCGCGGGACCGAACGCTAGAGGAACGAGGCGTACGCCGCCTCGAGCTCGGCGCTCATCGTGGCGCCGCCGTGCCCTTCGCCCTCGACGACGACCAACCGGCTCCCCGGCCACCGCTGGTGCACCTCCCAGGCCGTGACGAGGGGTCCGCTCACGTCGAGGCGGCCGTGGATGAGCACGGCGGGCAGGTGGGTGATCCGGTCGAGACCGTCGAGGACGCCCGACTCGCCGAGCCAGGCGGAGTGGGCCCAGTTGTTGACGATGTGTGTGGCCTTGAGGACCTGCGTCTCCGGTTCCAACAGGGCCCAGGCGGGCGTCGCCGCCGGGTCGAGCGAGACGTGCGTGTCCTCCCACCGACCCCACGCGAGCGCGGCGGCCTCCCGCACCTCCGGATCGGGATCGGTGAGGCGCTCGAGCAGTGCCTCGAGCAGCGGCTGGCCCGGCCTGCGACCCGAGGCCACCTCGAGCTCGGCCCACTCGCGCGGGAAGATGATGCCGACGCCCTCGCTGATCCACGCGAGCTCGCGCCGGGCCGAGGTGGTCACCGACAGCAGCACGATCTCGCTCACCCGGTCCGGATGGGCCTCCGCGTAGACCAGCGCCAGCGTGGAGCCCCAGGAGCCGCCCGCCACCAGCCAGCGCTCGATCCCCAGGTGCTCGCGCAAGGCCTCGATGTCCTCGACGTGGCGCTGCGTGGCCAGGCTCTCGAGGTCGAATCCCACCTCGGTCGCGAGCGGACGGCTCCGACCGGAGCCGCGCTGGTCGAAGCCCACGATGTTCCACCGCGCCGGGTCGAGCCGACGCCGGTAGGTCTCCCCCGCGTGCCCGCCGGGACCACCGTGCAGCCACACCATCGACTTGCCGTCCGGCGCTCCCGAGATCTCCCAGGCGAGCTCGGCGCCGTCGGCGACCCGGAGGAGCCCGCTCTCCCGCGGCTGGATCGGCGGGTAGGTCACGAGCCGGCGCCGACCCGTGCGGGCACCAGCGCCCGTTCCGCCATGTCGCGCAGGAGCGCGGCCATCTCGTCTCGCTCGAGGAAGGTGCTGTGCGGCGTGGAGTTGATCAGCCCGAACGTCGCGTGCACCGCGGCCCGCGACTGCTGGACCGAGAGCTCGGCGTCGAGGGCGCGCAGCTGACGGACCCACACCTCGACGTACTTGCGCTGCGTCTCGCGGACCTTCTCGCGGGCCTCGCGCGAGAGCGCGGACCAGTCGCGGTCCTGGACGACGATCAGCGGCTTGTGGTCGAGGGCGAAGCTCACGTGCCAGTCGATCAGCGAGCGCAGCGCCTCCTCGGGGCCCTCCGCATCGCGGACGCGCGCACGGCCGACGTCCAGCAGCTCGTCGCTGATGCTGACCAGCATCGCGGCCAGGACGGCGTCCTTGGAGCGGAAGTGGCGGTAGAGCGCCGGGCCGGAGAAGCCGCAGGCCGCGCCGAGCTCGGCGATGGACACGCCGTGGAAGCCCTTCTCGGCGAACAGCTCGGCCGCGGTGGCCAGGATCTGCTCACGTCGGCTGACTGTCCCACTCACGCAGCCAAGGTTAGCGGTCGTTAACTCCGTCCTCGCGCCGCCGCACCTCAGCGCCGCTCGTCCTCGTCGACGCCCATCCCAGCGCGCCGCGCGCGCACGATCGCCTCGGCCCGGTCGGCGACCTGGAGCTTGGAGAAGATGCTGGAGACGTTGTTGCGCACGGTCTTCGCCGACAGCGAGAGCGACTGCGCGATCTGGCCGTTCCACCTCCCGGCGGCGAGCAGCGTCAGCACCTCGCGCTCACGGGTGGTCAGCTCCGGGAAGACCTTCTCGTCCTGCGCGGTCAACGGCCGGGTCAGGTAGCCGAGCACCCGCTGGGCGACCGTGGGCCCGAAGATCGCCTCCCCCTGGGCCACCGCCGTGATCGCGCGGACAACCTCCGGGCTGTCGGCGCCCTTGACCAGGTAGCCCCGCGCGCCCGCTCGCATCGCGGCGAAGACGGACTCGTCGTCCTCGAACATGGTCAGCACGAGCACGCCCACGGACGGCGAGGTCGCGACGACGTGCCGGGTGGCCTCGACCCCCGACATGCCCGGCATGTTCAGGTCCATCACGACCACGTCCGGCTGCGACTCCTCCACCAACCGCAACCCCTCCTCACCGTCGGCGGCTGTCGCCACGACCTCGACGTCGTCGACCGCGCCCAGCAGCGCGACCAGCCCGTGCCGGAACACCGGGTGGTCGTCGACGACCGCGACCCGGATCACGGGCCACCCACCGGGATCCGCGCGGTCACCCGGGTGCCGCCCTGCTCACGCCCGCACACCTGGAGGCTGCCACCGAGCTCGACCGCGCGCTCGCGCATCGCGGTCAGCCCGACGCCCTCGGGACGACCCTGCCGCAGCCCGACGCCGTCGTCCTCGATCTCCACGCGCAGGCCCTCGGGGTCGTCCATGGCGAGCAGGATCCGGCAGCTCCGCGCGGCGGCGTGCCGTCCCACGTTGGTGAGCGCCTCGGTGGCGATCCGGTACGCCGCCACCTCGACCGCGGCCGGTAGGTGGGGCAGGTCGTCTCCCGCGACCTCGACATCGAGGCCCGGGTCGCGCTCGGTGACCTTGCCCGCCTGATGGCGCAGGGCGCCGACCAGGCCGAGCTGGTCCAGGTCGGGCGGTCGCAGGTCCTCCACCAACCGGCGTACGTCGGCCAACGACTGCTGGACCTCCACCTTGAGCCGGTCGGCGAGGTCCGCCGCCTGCGGAGCGGTCGAGTCCGCCATCCGATGCACCGCGTCGAGACCCAGCGCGACCCCGGCCAGGGTGGGACCGAGTCCGTCGTGCAGGTCACGCCGGATCCGGCGCCGCTCCTCCTCGCGCATCGCCACCAGCCCCTCCCGGGACCGCTGGAGGTCGGTGGCCAGCCGGGTCGCGTGCACCGCCACCCCGATCTGCCGGCCGAGGTCGTCGAGGAGGCGCAGGTCGGCCGGCCGGAAGGGGTCGTGCGGCGACCGCGGAGCGGCCAGCAGCCGCCCGACTACCTCGCCGCGGAAGGTCAGCGGCACCTCGTGCAGGTCGGCCACCGGGTGGCCGACCTCCTCCGCCGGGCCGAGCCCGTCGACCGACGTCTCCACCCGCACGTAGGGCAGCCGCAACGATTCCGCGACCGCGGCGGCCATGTCGGCGAGCACCGACTCCGGGTCCCCGACCGGCCGCTCCAGGCGCCGGCCGACGCCGCTGAGGACGGCGTAGGGGTCGCGCCCCTCGCCGTAGAGGAGTCGGTCTACCCCCTGCTGGGCACGCTGCCGGACCGGGGCGAACGCGACCGCCACCAGTGCCGTCGCGACGAGGGCGGCAGCGGTGCCGGACCGGCCGCTGAGCAGAGCACCGAGGGCGGCGACGGTGACGGCGTACCCGAGGACGAGGACCACGGTCAGGGTCCCGTAGACCAGCGACCGACGGACCACGACCTCGATGCCGTAGAGATGACCGCGCAGGATGGCCGCGCCCATCGAGAGCGGCAGCAGCGGGACGGTCACCACGAGGATCACGGTGTTCAGCCCGGTCGGCCAGTGCGGCAGCAGCGCGACGACGAGCGCGGCGACGGCGAAGGCGAACCAGGCCAGCTGGGTCCGTTCCGGGCCGCGGGCGCGACGCCAGCGCACGACCGCCGAGACCACTCCCCCGAGGAACCCGACGACGAACAGCGCCATCCCCGCGGTACTCAGGACTCCGAAGACGGCGTCGGGCAGAGGCAGGCCGAGCGGATTGGTCGCGGACGGATGGTTCTGCAGCTTCCCCGGGTGGAAGGCGTTGCCGAGGAGGACCAGCACCACCGACGTCACGTCGGAGATGACCAGCCAGCGCCACCGCGGCGTCGGCGGCCGCCCGTCGGGGAACAGGAGCACCCCGAGCGTGACGAGCGGGATCAGGCCCAGGCCCCAGATCCACTCCGAGACCCAGGCCGCCGCCAGTGCGCCGGGGAGATCGTGGTGCACGAGTCCCTGGTGGGCGTAGGGGTAGACCGCGAGGGTCAGGGCGCTGGCCAGGCCGCAACCCAGGAAGATCCAGCCCATCGGGTGGCGCGGCAGGCGGGTCAGGATCAAGGCCCCGAGAGGCGGCAGCATCAGGCCGAAGACGACGTTCGGCCAGGTGTTCTCGAAGTCGGCGGCGTCGAATGCATGGACGTCGTGGATCAGGGCGAGCTCGACGAAGAGCACGCCGAGAAGGACCGGCCCGCACGCCGCGAGCAGCCACAGCAGCACCGGGCGCCGTACCCCCATGGGCGCATGATGCACCTCGGGGGCACGGCGCCGCAGCACGTCGGCCATGTCGTCAGGCCATCGCCGCGACCCGCTGCTCGGTCGAGACAGCGTCCCGGACGCGGGGACCACCGACCGCGAGCCGGATCCCGATGACCAGCAGCCAGAGCAGCCCGACGAGGAACGGCATCACGTTGGTGCTGATCGGGTCGGCCTGCGTGACGAGGGTGGCCAGCACGATGAGGCCGCCGATGACCACACCGGACCAGCCGGCGACCCGGCCCAGGAACCCCGTCGCCAGGAACGCGGCCCCGGTCATGGCCAGGAACATCCCGTACGGCAGGAAGGTGACGACGAAGGCGGCCCCGTTCATGTCCGTGAGCACGCGTGCCAGCGTCGGCGTGAGCTCGGAGTGGTCGAGCTGGCCGGCCAGCACGGGCATCGCCGAGGACAGCTTGACCGCGAGCAGGATGAGGCCGAAGCCTCCGGCCGCGCTGCCCAGCCACGGCGCCGGCCCGCCTCGCTGTCGCAGCGCGTGCACCAGCCAGCCGAGGAAGGGCACGAAGGCCAGGAAGCCGAGCAGCTCCAGGGTGAGGCCGACGGTCTGCGCGACGGTCGGCGCAGCGGTGAAGGCAGCAAGGTCCTTGGCCCCGCTGGGGTGCGGATCCGTGCTGCTCCCGCTGGACATCTGGTTGCCGACGAGGACGAGCAGGATGTACGCCGCACCGCAGGCAGCGCCGATCCGGTCGGCGAGGGGGACTGTCTTGGACATGGTCGGGCTCCGTTCTCCGGACCGGTGATCCGGTCGCTCGCCTCCGACCCTCGGCGAGCGCGTGTCCCGCTGTCCCGGGAGCGGTGTCCCGAGTCATCCCGCACGCTGCCGTGGCGGCGGATGTTAACGATCGCTAACATGGCCGCGTGACCGCCGGCATGGCCGCGCTCGTGGCCGATCTGCGCGACCGGACGGCCCGGGTGCGCCAGGGCGGGTCCGAGTCGGCCCGGACCAAGCACACGGACCGCGGCAAGCTGCTCGTGCGCGACCGCATCGACGCGCTGCTGGATCCGGGCAGCCCCTTCCTCGAGCTGAGCCCGCTGGCGGCGTACGGCATGTACGGCGACGCCGTGCCCAGCGCCGGCATCGTCACGGGGATCGGTCGCATCGAGGGACGCGACTGCGTCGTGGTCGCCAACGACGCGACGGTCAAGGGCGGCACCTACTACCCGATCACCGTCAAGAAGCACCTGCGCGCGCAGGAGGTGGCCCGGGCCAACCGGCTGCCCTGCCTCTACCTCGTCGACTCCGGCGGCGCCTTCCTGCCGATGCAGGACGAGGTGTTCCCGGACAAGGAGCACTTCGGCCGGATCTTCTTCAACCAGGCCAACCTCTCGGCCGAGCGCATCCCCCAGATCGCGGCGGTGATGGGCTCGTGCACCGCCGGCGGCGCCTACGTGCCGGCCATGTCCGACGAGACCGTGATCGTGCGCAACCAGGGCACGATCTTCCTCGGCGGCCCGCCTCTCGTGAAGGCCGCGACCGGCGAGGTCGTCAGCGCCGAGGACCTCGGCGGCGGTGACGTGCACGCCCGCAAGTCCGGCGTCGTCGACCACCTGGCCAACGACGACCACCACGCGGTCTCGATCCTGCGCAGCATCGTGGCCACCCTCCCGGCCCAGCCGACGAGCTCGGCGTCCGCGGTCGAGGAGCCCACCGCCGACCCGTCGGAGCTCTACGACCTCGTCCCGGCCGACACCCGCACGCCCTACGACGTGCGCGAGGTGATCAACCGGCTCGTCGACGGCAGCCGGTTCCACGAGTTCAAGCAGCTCTACGCCGAGACCCTCGTCTGCGGCTTCGCGAAGATCTGGGGCCACGACGTCGGGATCGTCGCCAACAACGGCATCCTGTTCTCGGAGTCGGCCCGCAAGGGCGCGCACTTCGTCGAGCTGTGCAACCAGCGCGGGGTCCCGCTGCTGTTCCTCCAGAACATCAGCGGATTCATGGTCGGCCGCGAGTACGAGAACCAGGGCATCGCCCGCGACGGCGCCAAGCTGGTCACCGCCGTCGCCTGCTCGGTCGTGCCGAAGCTGACCGTGGTCATCGGCGGCTCGTTCGGCGCCGGCAACTACGGCATGTGCGGACGCGCCTACGACCCGCGCTTCCTGTGGATGTGGCCCAACGCGCGCATCTCGGTGATGGGTGGCGAGCAGGCGGCCTCCGTGCTCGCGGCCGTGCGTGCCCCCTCGAATCGGCAGAGTGACGACCCGGGCGAGGAGGAGGCGTTCAAGGAGGAGATCCGCGAGCAGTACGAGACGCAGGGCTCGCCGTACTACTCCACCGCCCGGCTCTGGGACGACGGCATCATCGACCCGCTCGAGACGCGACGAGTGCTGGGGATGGCGCTGACCGTGACCTCGCACGCCCCCGTCCCGGAGCCCCGCTACGGCGTCTGGCGCATGTGATGATCCGACGCCTCCTGATCGCCAACCGCGGCGAGATCGCCTGCCGGGTCATCCGCACCGCGCGAGAGCTCGGCATCCACACGATCGCGGTCCACTCCGACCTCGACGCCACCGCGCCGCACGTGCGCCAGGCCGACGAGGCGGTCCCGATCGGCTCCTACCTCGACGTCGACGCGGTCGTCGCGGCGGCGCTGGAGACCGGCGCCGAGGCGATCCACCCCGGGTACGGCTTCCTGTCCGAGCGGGCCACCTTCGCCGCGGCGATCGAGGCGGCCGGGCTGGTGCTCGTCGGCCCGAGCTCGGCGGTGATGGACCTGATGGGTCGCAAGGACGCTGCGCGCGAGGTCGCGGTCAAGGCCGGGGTCCCCGTCGTCCCGTCGTACGACCTCGAGGACGACCCGGCGGGGCTTGACTACCCGGTGCTGGTCAAGGCCGCCGCGGGTGGTGGCGGCAAGGGCATGCGCGTCGTCCACGACGAGCACGAGTACGCCGAGGCGCTGGCGGCGGCCCGCCGTGAGGCGCTCTCGGCCTTCGGTGACGACACCATGCTGGTCGAGAAGTACGTCGAGTCCGGTCGCCACGTCGAGGTGCAGGTGATCGGGGACGCCCACGGCCACGTGCTGCACCTCTTCGAGCGCGACTGCTCGACGCAGCGACGCCACCAGAAGGTGCTCGAGGAGGCTCCTGCCCCGACGATCACCGACGAGCAGCGCGCCCAGGTGACCTCCAGTGCCGTCGCGCTGGCCGCGGAGGTCGGCTACGTCAACGCCGGCACCGTGGAGTTCCTGCTCGACAACGCGACCGGGGAGGTCTACTTCCTCGAGATGAACACCCGCCTCCAGGTGGAGCACCCGGTCACCGAGGGCGTCGTCACCGTCGCCGGCGCAGCTCTCGACCTCGTCGAGCTCCAGCTGCGCGTCGCGGCGGGCGAGGAGCTGGCCTTCACCCAGGACGACGTCCGGCTCCAGGGCCACGCGATCGAGGCACGCATCTACGCCGAGGACTCCTTCGGCGGCTTCCTGCCGCAGGCCGGCACGGCCAGCCTGGTGCGCTGGCCCGGAGCGATCGGCGGAACGGTGCGCGTCGACCAGGCGCTCGAGTCCGGCCAGATCGTCTCGACGTCGTACGACCCCATGCTCGGCAAGGTGATCGCCCACGGCCGCGACCGCGAGTCCGCCCGGCGGGCGCTGGTCGCCGCCCTCGGGGACACCGCGATCCTGGGGCTGACCACCAACACCGGCTTCGTGCGCACGGTCGCGGCCAGCGAGGAGTTCCGCGACGCCACCATCGACACCGCCTGGCTCGACCGCCACGAGGTGCCCGCCCCCGACCGCGACGCCGCCCGCAGGCTCGCGGCGTGGGAGCTCTTCCTCGCCCAGCGCGAGGCCGACGGGCCGTTCCGCTCCGACGGCTTCCGCGTGGGCGCGCCCGCAGCGCCGATCACCGTGGAGCTCGACGAGCAGGTCGACCCTCACCGGCTCGCCCCCACCCACCCGCGCCGTCTGCGAGGTCGGGCGCCACCAGGTGGAGCTGGCCCTGCACGGGCAGCGGTTCGTCTTCGAGCGCCCCGACGTGATGGCCGACCACGGCCCGGCCGCCGGCGAGGGCAGCCTGACCGCGCCGATGCCCGGCACCCTGCTCGCGGTCGACGTCAGCGAGGGCGACACCGTCGAGGCCGGCCAGCGCCTCGGCGTGCTCGAGGCGATGAAGATGGAGCTGGCCCTGCGCGCCCCGTTCGACGGCACCGTCACGACGGTCGGCGCCGCGACGGGTGACCAGGTGAAGCTCGGGTCCGTGCTGTTCGAGGTGGAGGCGACCGATGACTGACCTGCCCTCCCGCGTGACCATCTACGAGGTGGGTCCCCGCGACGGCCTCCAGAACGAGGACGGCATCGTCCCGGTCGACGACAAGGCCACCTTCATCCGACGGCTGCTCGCGGCCGGGCTGCCAGTGGTGGAGGCGACCAGCTTCGTGCACCCCCGGTGGGTGCCCCAGCTCGCGGACGCGGCCGAGCTGATGGGGCTGCTCGGCGACCCGGGCAAGGACCTGCCCGTGCTGGTCCCCAACGAGCGTGGCCTCGACCGGGCCCTGGAGCTCGGCTGCCGCCACGTCGCGATCTTCGGCAGCGCCACCGAGACCTTCGCCCAGCGCAACCTCAACCGCAGCCTCGACGAGCAGTTCGCGATGTTCGAGCCGACGGTGACCCGCGCCCGTGACGCCGGGCTCGACGTCCGCGCCTACGTCAGCATGTGCTTCGGCGACCCGTGGGAGGGCGAGGTGCCGATCGACCAGGTGGTCGAGGTCGGCAAGCGCCTCTTCGACCTCGGCGCCAGCCAGCTCTCCCTCGGCGACACCATCGGCGTCGGCACCGCCGGTCACGTGGGTGACCTGCTCACCGCGTTCAACGAGGCCGGCCTGCCGGACTCGGCGCTGGCGGTGCACTTCCACGACACCTACGGCCAGGCGCTGGCCAACGCCCACGCCGCGCTCCAGCACGGCGTCACCACCTTCGACGCCAGTGCGGGCGGGCTCGGCGGCTGCCCGTACGCCGAGAGCGCGACCGGCAACCTCGCCACCGAGGACCTCGTCTGGATGCTCCACGGACTCGGCATCGAGACCGGCGTCGACCTCGGCCTGCTCGTCGAGACGAGCGCGTGGATGGCGGGAGTGCTGGGCCGGCCGAGCCCCTCGCGCGTGGTCCAAGCGCTCTCCTGAGAGCCTTTCGCCACAATGGCACCCATGAACGGGCGTCGCGTCTACCTCCACGTGGGCACGCCCAAGAGCGGCACCAGCTATGTGCAGGACCGTTTCGCCCGCAACCGCGACCTGCTCGAGCGCGAGGGCATCGACTACGTGCGCACCCGCAGCGGCGACCACTTCGAGGCGGCGCTCGACCTGCTGGGGCAGCGCTGGGCCGGTGCCGAGGCCGCGGCCCGGGGGCAGTGGGAGGCCCTGGCCATCGAGGCACGCCGGAGCCGGCGCGACGTCCTGGTCAGCCACGAGATCCTGGCCGGCGCCAACCAGGCCGCCGTGCGCACGCGCCCTCGACTCCTTCCCCGACCACGAGCCGCACGTGGTGCTCACCGTGCGCGACCTCGGCCGGCAGATCCCCGCCGAGTGGCAGGAGCGGGTGAAGCACCGCGCCCGGCGCGACTTCGCGGCGTACCTGCGCCACACGCAGCGCTACCACGCCAGCACCGAGAGGCTCACGCCGTTCTGGCGGGTGCAGGACGTGCCCCGCATCCTGGCGACCTGGGGGGCCGCGGTACCGCCCGCACAGGTGCACGTCGTCACCGTCGGCCACCTCGACGGCCCCTCGGACCTGCTCTGGGACCGCTTCACCCGGGTGCTCGGCCTCGCCTCGACGTCAGGCTGGGCCGAGGGCGAGAACACCAACGCCTCCCTCGGCGGGACCGAGGTCACCTTCCTGCGCCGCCTCAACTCGGCCCTGGCCGAGCTCGAGGTCTCGCGCGAGACCTACGTCGAATGGGTGCGCGAGCACGTCGTCCAGGACGTCCTCTCCGGACGCCACGCCTCACCGCGCGCGAGCGTTCCTCCCCACGCCCGGCCCTGGGTCGAGCAGGTCAGCGAGCGGCTGGATCGAGTGCCTCCGGTCGAGCGGGGTCGACGTCGTCGGCGACCTGGACGACCTGCGTCCCGCGTGGCCCGACGACGAGGGCGGCTGGGTCGACCCCGACGCCTCGGACCCTGCGCTCGTCGCGACACTGGCCATCGAGGCACTCGCCCACGTCCTCTCCCAGATCGGCCCCCGCCCGGCCGAACCCGCTCCCGTCGAGACCGGAACCGTGGCCCGGCTCGCCCGGCGGTGGCGCGGATGAGCCAGACCTACGCCGAAGCGGTCGGCGACTGGGCCGAGCACCTGCGCGCAGGTGGTACGACGCCGTGGCACGCCTGGCGCGACGACGGGCAGCGCCCCGCCGGGCAGTGAGTACTCGTCGCTGCGTTGCCCGATGCCCCTCACCTCGAGCTCGCCCGCCGGCTCGGCGAGCTCGCCGGCGAACCCGTGCCCGGGCTGGTCGACCTGGTGCTGGCGACCGCGTCGCCCGGGCGTGGCCGGGTCGACGTACCCTCTGCCCTGGAGCGGAGCCGACGGCCCTCGCTTCGGCCACCCGCCGATGGACCCTGCCGACGTGCCGCCCGAGGAGCTCGTGCGGCTCGCGGTCGGGGTGCTGGCACGACTGCTTCCCGAGGTGCCGCCCCCGCCGCCGACGCCCGAGCTCACCCGGTGGCCGGTCCCGTGGCGTCGCCGGTTCCGGCTGCACGGCTCCCCCGGCACCGTTGCCGCGGTGCGGCGGGCGCTGCTCGCCCAGGGACTCGTCGAGACCGATTGGCGTCCCACGCACGTCGTCCTGGCCCGCCCTCTCGGGGTGATGATGGCCGAGCACTGGGCGGAGAGCACGGTCACCGGTGGCCTGTTCCGCTGGGGGACCCTGTGGGATCGGGTACGCACCCGCGACGCCCTGCCGGCCCGGCTCGACGTCGAAGGCACCGCTCGCCGGCTCGCGGGCTCCTCCGACCCCCGCCGCGAACCGGTGCACCTGGTCCTGGCACGCGACGACGCCGAGGTCGCCGCCGAGGTGGCAGCGGTGCTGGGGACGCGGGCCTTCGACCTGCACACCCGCACCGACCCCACGCGCATCGACCTCCTGCGGCGGGTGAACCGCCACACTGCCGTCCTGCACGGCGCGGGCCAGGTCCGACCCCTGGCCGAGCGGCTCGCCCACATCCTCGACGACGGACGTCCGCCCCTCGAGGTACCGGCTCCGGCGCCACCCCGTGTGGTGCTGCCCTGGGCCCGCCGCACCGCGCGCGAGGTCGCGGCCCGGGTGGCCGGGGAGCACGTCCTCGCTGGCTACGCTGTGCACGGCGACCCCGAGGTGCTCGCGCCCACCGGGGGCTCGCAGGGCAGCGTGGACCCCCAGGGCACGCTCGACCAGGCCCTGTGGGGCTGCCTCGAGGCCTGGCGTCGACGGGAGGAGCGGACGTGAGCGAACCACGCGTCCTGCTCCACGTCGGGGCGCCGAAGACCGGTACGTCGTTCGTGCAGGACATGCTGTTCACCCACCGTGACCTCCTGCGCCAGCAGGGGATCCTCTACCCCGCCGACCGCCACGACGCCCACTTCCTCGCGGCGCTGGACCTGATGGAGCTGCCCTGGGGCGGGCTGGAGCGCGAGGCCGCCGGACGCTGGGACCTCCTCGCCGCCGAGGCTCGTGAGTGGCCCGGCACGGTCATCATCAGTCACGAGATCCTGGGCCGCGCCTCCCGGCTGCAGACCGCCCGCGCGCTGGCATCCCTGGGCGCCCCCGACCGCGAGGTGCACATCGTCTTCTCGGCGCGCGACCTGGTGCGCCAGATCCCGGCCGAGTGGCAGGAGAACGTGAAGCACCGCCGTACCAAGCCCTACGGCACCTTCCTCGACGACCTCCGCGACCCGGCCCGCGAGGCCGAGGTCGCGCAGTGGTTCTGGGGGGTGCAGGAGGTGCCCGACGTGCTCGACCGCTGGGCCTCGGCCGTGCCGCGCGAACGCGTGCACCTGGTCACCGTGCCGCCCCCGGGCGCCAGGCCCACCCTGCTCTGGGAGCGCTTCGCCGGCGTCTTCGGCATCGACCCGGACCTGAGCCCGACCGAGCGGGCGAACGCGTCACTCGGTGTCCCCGAGTCGACGACGGTGCGCCGCCTGAACACCCGGCTCAACAACGTCCTCGACGGTTACGGCTACCGCCGCTTCGTGCGCGAGATCGTCGTGCACCAACACCTCGCCCTGCGCCAGGACTCCGCCCGGCTCTCCCTTCCACCCGACGCCCACGCCTGGGCCGCGGACCTGGCGCGCTCGTGGGTCAGCGAGCTCGCCCTGCGGGGCTACGACGTCGTCGGCGACCTCGACGACCTCATCCCCAGCGCCGCCCCGCCACCGTTCGTCGATCCCGACACCGTCGATGAGCACGAGGTGGCCGAGGTGGCTCTCGACGCCCTCGCCGTGATGACCATCGAGGCCGCCCGGTTGCGCAAGGTCGAGAAGGAGCTGCACGGGGTCATCGAGGACCTGATGGGCCAGCTCGACGACGCCCACAGCACCCGCACCTACCAGCTCAAGGAGCGGCTGGTGGCGCTCGCCCACCGCAACGGGCTCGCGCGGGCCATGTACGCCGTCTACCGGCGCCTGCGCGGCAGGAACTCCCGGGTCGCGTAGCGCCCGATCCGCCAGGTGTTGACGCCGTCGATCCCCAGGCCGAAGAGCCCGCCGACGACCGGGATGCGCCGACCCACGGTGGTGGCCAGCTTCTTGCCGGCGACCACGGTCAGCAGCTCGGAGGCCACCTCGCTCGCCACGAGCATGTCGAGGTGGGGGTCGTGCACGGGAGCGGTGGCGATCGCCATCGGCGTGCCCGGCAGCCGCTTCTTCGAGATCAGCCCCAGCACCTTCTCCTCGCCGACCATCGCCGCCAGGATCGCGTTGCGCACCCGGCGGTCCTCGAGGTCGTACCCGCGCAGGTGGACGACCGCGGCCACCATCCGGCACTGGATCAGCGCCAGCCCCATGATGTTCGCCGGCACGGTGACCGTCATCGTGACGAGCCCGCCGAGGTTGGTCAGGAACCCCTGGGTGCCCGCGTAGCGCACGTGCCTGTCGACCAGGGCACGGACCGCGGCCTCGCTGTCACCCCGCTCGGCGAGCTCCTTCTCGGCGACGGTCACGGCGCCCTCGAACGGCCCGACACCCCGGATCGCCCGCTCGAGCGCCAGGTGCACGAAGCCGGCCGTCATCTGGGGCGCGACGAAGGCGGCCTTGGGCGCGAGCTGGCGACCCAGCTCACGACCGACACCCTTGCCCATCGACATGTGACCAGCCTACGGACGCGTCCCCGGCGAAGATGGGTCCGTGCCCGTCGAGCCAGCCCCGTCCGCCTGGACGTTCCCGCCGGCGGAGTCCGGCGACGGCGACCTGGTGGCGATCGGGGCCGACCTGGAGCCCGGCACGCTCCTGGCCGCCTACCGGCAGGGACTGTTCCCGATGGGCGTCGACGACCACCTCACCCCGGTCGGCTGGTGGTCACCGGAGCACCGCGGCGTCCTCCCCCTCGACGGCCTCCGGGTGAGCCGCTCGCTGCGCCAGTCCGCGCGCCGGTTCGAGATCCGGGTCGACACCGCCTTCGACGACGTGGTCGCGGGCTGCGCCGACCCCGCACGCCACGGTGCGGTGGATCGACACCGACATCGCCGCGGCGTACTCCCGGCTCCACCGACTGGGCTGGGCACACTCGGTGGAGGCCTGGCGCGGCGACGTGCTGGCGGGCGGGCTGTACGGCGTCGCGATCGGCGGTCTCTTCGCCGGGGAGTCGATGTTCACCCGGGTGCGCGACGCCTCCAAGGTCGCTCTGATGGGCCTCGTCGACCTGCTGCACGACGAGCACGTCGCCCAGCGGGTGCTCGACACCCAGTGGCTGACCCCGCACCTGGCCACGCTTGGCGTCGTCGAGATCGGCCGCCGCGAGTACCTGACCCGGCTGCGCCGCGCCCTCGCCCTGCCGCTGCCGGCCCCGTTCGCCGAGTAGCCGCCCTCAGACGACCATCGGCCGGTCGGTGTCGCCGACCAGCGCACGCCCGGCGGAGACCCACTCGATCAGGCCGCCGGCGAGGTTGACCGCGTCGAAGCCCTTCTGCTGCAGGAACGCCGTGACCTGGGCCGACCGTCCGCCCACCTTGCAGACCACCAGCACCTGCCCGGAGGTCGGGAGCTCGTCGATGCGCCCGGGCACCTGGTTCATCGGCACGTGGACCGCCCCGTCGATCCGGCCGTACTGCCACTCCACCGGCTCCCTCACGTCGAGGATGGTGACCTCGTCAGGGATGGGATCCGGGAGCTGCGCGACCTCCACCGTCGGCACCTGCTGCATGGGGCCGAGATTACGTCACCCTCACTTGAGCAGCTTGGACATCCTGCGGTCGGCGAGGAGCTTTCCGCCGGTCTGGCAGGTGGGGCAGTACTGCAGGCTCGAGTCGGCGAAGCTCACCTCGCGCACCGTGTCGCCGCACACCGGGCACTTCTCCCCCGCCCGTCCGTGCACCGCCAGGTGGCTCTTCTTCTCGCCCTTCAGCTCGCTCGCCGCGAGCCCGGAGGAGCGGCGCACCGCGTCCCCGAGCACGTCGCGGATCGCGTCGTACAGCGTCTGGAGCTCGACGTCGGTGAGGCTGTTGGCTGGCTTGAACGGCGACATCTTCGCCGCGTGCAGCAGCTCGTCGGAGTAGGCGTTGCCGATCCCGGCGATGTTGCTCTGCAGCCGCAGCACGCCCTTGATCTGCGCGCGCCCGGCGCCCTGGAGGATCCCGTCCAGCACCTCGATGCTGAAGTCGTCGGCGAGCGGGTCGGGCCCCAGCCGGGAGATGCCCTCCACCTCGGCCGGGTCGCGCACGACGTAGAGCGCCAGGCTCTTGCGGGTGCCCGCCTCGGTGATGTCGAGACCCGCGCCGTTGTCGAGCACGATCCGAGCGGCCAGGGGTGACTTGGTGCTCGGCCGCGCCGGCAGCGCTGGCACCTCGTCCTTCCACCGCACCCATCCCGCCCGCGCGAGGTGCAGCACCAGGTGGGTGCCTCCCGCGTCGATGTCGAGGAACTTGCCGTGCCGCGAGACGCCGTCGACCATCGCCCCGGAGAGCGCCGTGACCGGCGGGTCGTAGGTCTTCAGGCAGCTGAACGCCGCGATGTCGACCCGAACGATCGCGCGTCCGTCGAGCCGCCGGGCGAGGTCGGCGGCCAGTGCTTCGACCTCGGGCAGCTCCGGCACCCCGCCACGGTACCTGCGGTAACCGCGCGCCGAGGCGTTCGTTGGAGTGGACATGCGTACACCCATCCGCCTCGGTGTCGCGGCGTTCGTCGCGGCCCTGCTGCCCGCCGTCTCCCCCGTGCTGGCCCAGGCCGCCACCTCCATCCTCGAGCCCGTCTCCGGCCTCCTCTCCGGCCCCATCTCCGGGCAGCCCGGCGTACCTCGCCCGCGACGCGCAGAACATCGTCGACGCCTACGGCCGCGTCATCGGCCCCGGCGGCCAGCTGCAGAACCCGGCGTACCTGACCTCGCTGACGCTGGCCGGCACCGCGGACCAGACCCAGCAGCTGATGGAGCAGGCCGCCTCGCCGACCCGGCTGGCGGTGACCCCCGGTCGGGTGGTGCCCGGGTGGAACGTCGGCAACCCCCTGCGGATGGGGTGGAACGGCACCCGTGGCCTGAGCCAGCGGATCGCCTTCACCAACCGCTACGGCGCCCTGCTGCACGGAACCGTCTACCGGCCCAAGCCCGGTGCCCGGGATCCCTACACGGGCGCGGTCCTCACGGGCCCGTTCCCCGGCGTGGTGATCACCGAGGGCTCGGTGCAGGGCAGCGAGGGGATGTACCGCTGGCTGGCCGAGGACCTCGCCGAGCGCGGCTACGTGGTCCTCACCTACGACGTCCAGGGCCAGGGAGGCAGCGAGACGCTGCCCCACGAGCCGGTGCCGGGTGGAACCAGCAACGCGCTGCCCTTCTGCAACCCGTTCGCGACCCCGAAGGACGGCGAGCAGTTCGGCTGCCCCGGCACCCCGGCCCAGCAGCTGTCGAACTTCGTCGTCGGCACCGAGGACGCGCTCTCCTTCTTCACCTCGACGCCGGCGCACCACTACGCCAACCCGCGGTCCGCGGGAGCGCAGGTCACGGCGTACAACCCGTACTCGCAGTTCTTCGACCACTCCCCCGACCCGCACCCGACCGCCCCCGGACGGACGACGCGGATCGCGATCATCGGTCACTCCATGGGCGCGGCCGCGGTCTCCAAGGTGCAGACGAGCGACAAGCGGGTCGAGGCGGTGGTGGCGCTGGACAAGCTGACCGGCCCCGGCAGCTCCGGCCCGCTGGACGGCACCGGCAACAAGCCCGTCGTCCCCGCCCTGGCGATCCAGTCCGAGTACGGCTTCACGGTGACGCCGTACACCGAGAGCGGCGGCTCCTCGCTGACCCCCGAGCCCTCGCCCAACGGTCCGGACCCGATGCGCGAGCGGGACACCGGGTACGACGCGTGGACGAAGGCGGGCGTCAACAGCATGCTCGTCGTGCCGCGGGCCTCGACCCACCTCGAGTACACCGACGTGCCGCTCGTGCTGCCCGCCAGCCGCTACGGCCAGGACGTCGCGAGCTACTACACCCAGGCGTGGCTGGACCGCTACCTCAAGCACCGGTCGCAACGACGCGGCCCTGCTGGCCACCTCGTTCCGCTACCTCGAGCCCCGGGGCAACGGCGTCTGGGCGCCGGTGACGCTGGACCGGGCCAAGCAGCTGAGCTTCTACTACTGCTCGGCCTACCGCTTCCGCTCGGGCACGCGCTGGCTCTCCGACGGCGACGTCGGCCACGTGGGTGGCTGCGCGGCGAACGGCTGAGACACGCCGATACGGCTCGCTAAGCACATCTAGGGATTGCGCTAGACAGCCCGATACCCTCCGATCGTGGACCCGATCCGGAACCCCTACGCCCCCGGCGCCGGCCAGCGGCCGCCCGAGCTCGCCGGCCGTGACCGCGAGCTCCAGCAGTTCGGCGTGACCCTCGAACGGGTCGCCGCCGGCCGCCCCGACCGCAGCATGGTGCTCTCCGGTCTGCGCGGGGTCGGCAAGACCGTGCTGCTCAACTCGCTGCGCAGCCTGGCGGTGCAGAAGGCCTGGGGCACCGGCAAGATCGAGGCCCGGCCCGACCAGTCCGTGCGGCTGCCCCTGGCCCAGGCCGTGCACGCCGCCGTACGCGAGGTCGGCCACCGCCACCGCGACCCGGACCGGGTCGACGAGGTCACCGGCGTGCTCAAGGCCTTCGCCCTCCGAACCGACCTCAAGGACCGCAAGACCTCGTCGCGGCAGCCGCGGTGGCAGCCGCCGGTCGACGTCAACGCCGCCCGCGGCCGGGCCGACTCCGGCGACCTCGAGCTCGACCTGGTCGAGCTGTTCACCGACGTGGCGTCGCTGGGCCGCGACCTCGGCGTGGGGATCGCGCTGTTCGTCGACGAGATGCAGGACGTCTCCACAGTCGAGCTGGCCGCGCTGTGCGGCGCCTGCCACGAGATCAGCCAGCAGGGCGCGCCGCTGGTCGTGGTCGGCGCCGGGCTGCCCCACCTGCCGGTCGCGCTCGCCGCCTCCAAGTCCTACGCCGAGCGGCTCTTCCGCTACGTCGTGGTCGACCGGCTCCCCCGCGAGATGGCCGAGCGGGCCTGGACGGTACCGGCGTCGACCGAGGGCGCGACGTACGAGCCGAAGGCGCTCGACGAGCTCTACCGCCTCACCGACGGCTACCCGTACTTCGTGCAGGCCTACGGCAAGGTGACCTGGGACCACGCGGTGGAGTCGCCGATCACCTGGGCCGACGTGATGCAGGCCGCGCCCGAGGCCGAGGCCGAGCTCGCGGTCGGCTTCTTCGGTGCGCGTCACGACCGCGCCACCCCGGCCGAGCGCGAGTACATGGTCGCCATGGCCGACCTCGGCGAGGGCACCGACGACATCGCGGTCAGCACTGCCGACGTGGCTCGGCTGCTGGCCCGCAAGCCCCAGTCGCTCTCGCCGGCCCGCGACGGACTGATCAAGAAGGGCCTGGTGTTCTCCGGCGAGCGCGGCACGGTCGCCTTCACGGTCCCGCACTTCGGCAAGTTCCTGCGCAGCCAACGCTGACCCAGGGTTCAGCTGTCGGCTCATGGTCGTCGCCTGAACCTGAGGGTGCCGTCGGGCAGGTAGGCGTGCAGGTAGTGGTGGTCGTGGATGCGTTGGTGGTGCCAGTGGCACAACGGGACCGCGTTGCCCAGGTCGGTGCGGCCGCCGGCGGCCCAGCCGTGTCGGTGGTGCAGCTCGCACCAGGCATAGGGGCGGTCACACCCGGCGGCGGCGCAGGAGTCGTGGGTCAGTCCGGCAGCGACGCGCTGGGCCTGGGAGAACAGCCGCGACTCCCGGCCCAGGTCCAGTGCCACCGACGCGCCGCCGAGCACCGCGGGGATCAGGCCCGCGTTGCAGGCCAGTCGGCGCGCCTGCCCGGCGGAGATCGCCTCGCCGGTATCGAGCCCGGCGACCTTCAGTGCCTCGGTCAGCGCCCGGTGCTCGATGGTGACCACCACGGTCGCGGCGGTCTTCGAGTGCAGGTGGTCGGTGGGCAGGTGCTCGAGCAGCTCGGCGAACGCGATGCCGCGACGCTTGCGCCAGTCGAAGGAGACCGGCTGCTGCGCCGAACCCAGCTGTGTCTGGCTCAGCCGCATGCGCCGGGGCGCGGTCATCGACTCGATGATCTTGCCCAGGATCGCCGCCGCCAGGCTCGGCACGGTGAAGGTGCCCGTCGTGGTGCCGTCACCGTTGTCGTGCAGGCTCAGCGCGCACCTCTCCCGCGCCACCTCCTCCTCGGATCGCACGAGCTCGTCCTCGTGGGCGTCCACCACGGCGACGTCGGGCTCCACCGTCTCCAGCACCCGCCGCGCCCGACGCCGCAGCTGGTCAGGATCCAGGCGCTGCGCCTCAGCCACCAGCGTCTCCTCGACCACTCGTCGCTGATCGACACCGAGGCCCACCGGCAGTGCACGCGAGGCACCCACGATCACCGCGGCATGCGCCGGCGACAACAACCCCTGGTCCAGCGCCGCCGCGGTCGCGTCGTGACCCGACTCCAGCTCGCCGGCGAGCGCCACCTGACGCGCCGCAGCAGCCCGAGGCATGCGCGTGCGCCGCGCCGCCCACGCCTCGGTCGAGGCGAATCCCGCCCGGTCCGCGGCCCGCGCCCGGGCGGCCGCGGCCAGCACCCGCAACCGCACCCCCGACAGCCGCCGGGCGTGGCGCTCGACGCACTCGATCACCCGCTCGCACACCGCCGCGGACAGCTCACCGTCGGTGGCGAGCAACAGACTGTCCAGCGCGGCACCGACCTGCGCCAACGCGGCATCGACTCCCCCATCGGGATCGGTTCCGACGAGCACGCTCACAGCCCACGCTCCAAGTCAGGAGGACGACCGAGGTCCGGTCAGTACAGGTGGGCTGTTGGGAGATACCTTAGTCGATCATCTGTTCGAATGCAAGGTTTTCTCACAGTCCCACCAACCAACCTCCGGTGAACGACGCAGCTCCAGCACCTGGTGGTCGTGGCGTACTCGGAGCACGGCGCAGCACGGCGCAGCACGACGCAGCACGGCGAGGAAGCTCATCACGGCAGCGAACACCCGGACCAGCCACAGCACGCCATCAGCACGTGAGCGACCCGACGGTGACGTCCGCCGTGCCTTCCGTGGGCGCCACGATCCCGCGTGCACAATGAAGGCATGGTCCAGAGCCGGCCGCGCGTGATCGCCCACCGCGGCTCGAGCGCCATCAAGGCGGAGCACACCCTGGGTGCCTACGTCACCGCGCTCGACGAGGGCGCCGACGCGCTGGAGTGCGACGTCCGGCTCACCGCCGACGGTCACCTCGTCTGCGTGCACGACCGCAACGTGCGTCGTACGGCGTCGGCGGCTCCCGACCACGGCAACGGCGTGGTCTCGCGGATGGAGCTCGCCGACCTCGAGGACCTCGACTTCGCCTCGTGGAAGCACCCCTGGTCCGACCTCGACGACGAGCTGCCCGACACCGACCCCGCGCTGTCGAAGGTGCTCACCCTGCGCCGCCTGTTCGAGACGGTCGCGGCGTACCCGCGCCCGGTCGGGCTGTCGATCGAGACCAAGCACCCCACCCGCTACGCCGGGCTGGTCGAGCGCCGGCTCGTGCGCCTGCTCGACGAGTTCGGCTGGGCAGGAGCGCACTCACCGGCCCGGGTGATGTCGTTCTCCTGGGTGGCGCTGCGCCGGGTACGCCGGCTGGCCCCCCACCTCGAGCTGGTGATGCTGCTGGACAACCGCGCGGCGTGGTACCGGACCCGCCCGTTCGCGGACGCCGACTGGAGTGCCGGGCCGAACATCGAGGTGGTCCGCGAGCACCCCGACCTGGTCGCGAAGATCATCGCGGGAGGCACGCCCGTCAGCTGCTGGGTCGTCAACGACCGGGCCGACGTGGACCTCTGCACCGAGCTCGGTATCGAGGGGATCATCACCGACCGTCCAGGCGAGATCGTGACGTACCTGACACAGTCTGGACACCGCGTTTAGCGCCTGTGCCCCACGGGCACCATCGGGGCACCGGATCTCCGACCACACCTTCCTCAAGGATCTCCGATGCCAGCGAGCGCACCCTCGATCGCCGAACGCGACGGAATGACGTTGCCTTTCGCCGCGGAGAGCGCCCACGCCGCGCGTGACGGTCTCGCTTCCTGGATGGAGAGCCTCGAGGTCGATCAGGAGAACTCCGACGACGCCCGCCTCGTGATCAGCGAGCTGATCGGCAACGCCGTGCGCCACGCACGGCCCCTCGCCGACGGCACGGTCCAGGTCCGCTGGGCCGCCGACGAGCGCGAGCTCGCCATCTCCGTCACCGACGGGGGCGCGCGCACCACCCCCGAGCGCATCGACGCCGGCATCTCCGACGTCTCGGGGCGCGGCCTCTCGATCGTGGAGGCGCTGGCCTCACGTTGGTGGGTCGAGTCCACCCGCTCGCGGACGACGGTGCACGCCCTGGTGACCCTGGCCTGAGTGCTCGTGGCCCCGGTTGATCATCAACTGGAACACCAGTTGGCCACACTTGGGCAGATCGGTTGTGAGGCCCTGTGGCATGCATTACGCTCGACTTTGCCCGGCCGATGTTGTCCCCCCCGTCAACACCGGCCGGGCGCTTTCTTTTCTGGGCCTCTGAGAGCCTCAGACCGCCTCGCGGTCGATCGGGCAGGACATGCACCGCGGCCCGCCGCGGCCCGAGCCGAGCTCCGAGCCGCGGATGGCGATGACCTCGATGCCGGCCTCGGCCAGCCGGCTGTTGGTCTCCACGTTGCGCTCGTAGGCCACCGCCAGTCGGGGTGCGATCGCGAGCGTGTTGTTGCCGTCGTCCCACTGCTCGCGCTCGGCCGTGACGGGGTCCAGGCCGGTGTCGATGCGGTGCAGCGTGTCGATCTCCATGGCCTTGGCCGCGGCCACCAGGAACGGCTCGCTGGGAGCCACGTCGAGCGGCCCCTCGGGCGTGGCGTGACCGCGTAGGCGCTCAGCCGGTCCGCGACGTTGGGGTACATCACGATCTTGTCGATGTCGACCATCGTGCACACGGTGTCGAGGTGCATGGTGGCCCGCTCCTGGGCGATCGGCACCGCGAGCACGGTGTGCACGGACCCGTCGGCGAAGACCTGCCGGGCCAGCCGCTCCACGCCCGCCGGGGTGGTCCGCTCGCCGACGCCGACGGCGAGCACCCCGGCCGACATCAGGAGTACGTCGCCGCCCTCGACGTGCTCGCGGTGCCAGCCGTGCATCGTCTCGGTATCGGCGAAGCGCGGGTGCCGGGTGTAGATCAGCTCGGTGAGCTGGCTCTCCCGGTTGCGGGCCGGCATGGCCAGGGAGGTCACCGCGACCCGGTCGCCGATCCACACGCTCGAGTCGCGGGTGAACAACAGGTTGGGCAGCGGGTCGATGAGGAAGTCGTCGCTGGCCAGGAGGCTGGTGACCAGGCCGAACCCGCCGCGCACCTCGTCGTTGCGCAGGCCCGCGGTGAGCACGTCGGTGAGCTCGCCGGGCGAGAGGTGCGCCAGCGCCGAGCGCAGGTGGTCGCGCAGCGTGTCGCCGAGGCGCAGCGAGGCGGTGGCACCGCGGATCGCGTGCTCCCTGGCGTCCTCGCTGGCGAGCGTCTCGGAGAGCAGGTCGGTCAGGTAGAGCACCTCGGTGTCGTGCGCCGCGGAGCGCCTCGGCGAAGGCGTCGTGCTCCTCCTGTGCGCGACTGACCCACGGGATGCCGTCGAAGAGGAGCTTGTCGTTGTTGCGTGGCGTGAGCCGCTGCAGCTCGGGTCCCGGCCGGTGCAGCAGCACCGTCCGCAGCCGGCCGACCTCGCTGGTGACACTCATGGAAGAAACTGTAGGGGCGCGGCCTCAGCCGGTGATCAGCGCGAAGCCGGTCACGGCGGCGAGCACGAGGCAGACGGCGGAGCCGACGTAGTGGATCACCGAGAGCCGCACGTGGTTGAGCAGCACGCGACCGACCACGACGGCCAGCCCTGAGACGACCAGCAGGGCGCCCCACGCGCCGACGAAGACGCTGGCCGGATGGCCGTAGTGCGCGATCAGGCTGATCGTCAGCAGCTGCGAGAGGTCGCCCCACTCGGCGGCGAAGAGCACCAGGAACGACGCGCCGACCGCGCGCAACCCGGTGCGGTTGTCGGTGGCCCGCTCGGCGTACTCCTCCTCCTGGGCCTGCTCCTCCGCATCGGCCTTGGGCGCCGCCCGGAACAGCACGAAGGCACCGGCGAGGAAGATCAACGTCGCGACGCCCTTCACGACCTGGTCGGGCAGCAGGGTGACCAGGCCACCGGCCAGGACGGCGATCAGCGTCTGGACGAAGAAGGCGAGCCCGACCCCCACCCACACGGCGAGCGGCTTGTAGCGGGTGGCGAGCACGAGCGCGGCGATGAAGGTCTTGTCGGGCAGCTCGACGACGAAGATCGCCGCGAAGGTGATCGCGATGACGGCGAAGTCCATCAGCCGACCCCCCGTGCCAGCGCGCTGGCCTCGGCCATCACGTCCTTGACCGGGCGGCCGAGCGTCGCCGCGGCGGCCGCGACGTCCTCGAACTCCGGTTGCACGTTGACAGTGCGCCCGTCGAGCAGCGCGACCTTGACCGCGACCTCGCAGCCGCCGACCTGCACCGTGGCCATCCGCCGGTCGAGGGAGTGCTTGCCGACGCTCAGCATCCGCAGCCCCAGCGTCGAGGTCTGGCGGTACACGACGTCGCGCACCGCCTCGACGCCGGCGGCGCCGACCAGCACGCTCAGGGTGTGCGCCGGGCGGCCCTTCTTCATCAGGATCGGCGTCAGCCAGGCGTCGCTGGCACCCGCGGCGATCAGCTCACGCAGCACGCCCGGCCACAGGCGCGGGTCGAGGTCGTCGACGTTGGTCTCGAGGACCACGGCCGCTCCGGATCCCTGAGGAAGGACGAAGGCCTGTCCCGGAGGACCGGCGACCTCCGACCCCGCCAGCAGTCGCAGGACGTTCGCCTGCTCCTCGGGGTCGCGCGCGCCGGCGCCGACACCCACGTGCTCGACCACCATCGCCGGCTGCGGTCCCCAGTCATCGGCCAGCGTGGTCAGCAGCGCGGCACCGGTCGGGGTGCACAGCTCGCCCGTGGTCGACCCAGCCACCGTGCCGGCGTACGACGGGACCCCGCGGAGCAGCTCGACCACGGCCGGGACCGGCACCGGCAGCCGCCCGTGCGCCGATCCCACCGAGCCCGACCCGACGGCGACCGCCGAGACGACGAGGCGCTGGGGAGCGAGGTGCACCACGCCGGCGCAGACCCCGACGACGTCGGCGATCGCGTCGAGTGCGCCCACCTCGTGGAAGTGCACGTCCGCCGGTGCGATGCCGTGCACCCGGCCCTCGGCCTCGGCGAGTCGCTCGAAGACGTCGTGGGCGAGGCTGCGCACGTCCTCGTGCAGGCCGGACTCGGCGAGCAGGCGCTCGACGTCGCGCCAGGTCCGGGAGTCCACCGGATCGGCCACCTGCACGTGGCAGCGGGTGGCGGCCAGTCCAGCTCTGGTGACCGTCTCGGCCGTGAGGTCGACCTCGCCGGGGACGACCTTCTCGACCGCCTCCGCCAGCACGCCGAGGGGGACGCCGGCGCCGAGCAGCGCGCCGAGCAGCATGTCGCCGCTGGCGCCGGAGGACGCGTCGACCCACACGAGGGTCGTGCCCAGGTCAGTCATGGCGAGCGTTGCGGGCGACGCGGGCAGCGAAGACGCCGGCCCCGAAGCCGTTGTCGATGTTGACCACGCTGATGCCCGGCGCACAGGAGTTGAGCATCGCCAGCAGGGCGGCGAGGCCGCCGAACGACGCGCCGTACCCGACGCTCGTGGGGACCGCCACCAGCGGCACCCCGGTCAGGCCACCCACCACGCTGGGCAGGGCCCCCTCCATGCCCGCCACCACGACGAGGCAGTCGGCGGAGGCGAAGCGCTCCCGCACCTCGAGCAGTCGGTGCAGGCCGGCCACGCCCACGTCGTCGATCCGCTCGACGCCGGCGCCGTAGACGGCCGCGGTGAGCGCCACCTCGGCGGCCACCGGGGCGTCGGAGGTGCCGGCGCTGATCACCGCCACCGTGCCCCTGGCTGCGGGCAACGGCCCCAGCGTCACGGCTCGGGCGATGTCGTGCAGCGCGGCCTCGGGCAGCTCGGCGCGCACCGCGTCGATGGTCTCCGGGGTCAGCCGGGTCGCGAGGATGGCGCGTCCGGGATGGCGGTCGTGCAGGGTGCGCAGGATCGCGACGACCTGCTCGGACGTCTTGCCGGCGCCGTAGACGACCTCGGGATCACCGGTGCGCTCGGCCCGGTCCAGGTCGACGCGGGCGAATCCCAGGTCCGCGGTTCGGTCCGGATCGCTCACCGGACCAAACTATCTGCCGGCTACTCCGGGTCGTTGCCGGAGCCCTTGCCCAGACGGTACGGCGTGGTGACGCCCTCGTAGATCAGGTGTGTGACCAGTCCCTGCTGTGCGTGCTTGAGGTTGTGGCAGTGGTCCATCCAGATGCCGGGGTTGTCGGCCAGGAAGGCAATCTCGAAGCTCTGCCCGTTGCCGACGTCGAGCGTGTCGAACCACCACGGGCTGCCGGTGACCTTGTGCCCGTCGCGGGAGAGCACGACGGCGTGATGGCCGTGCAGGTGCATCGGGTGCACCTGGCCGCTGTGGTTGGAGATGGTCACGTGGACCACGTCGCCCTCGCGGACCACGAACATCGGCATGTGCCGGCCGATCTTGCCGTCCACGCTCCACCAGTAGCCGGGCTTGCCGTTGCGGAAACCGAGTCGTCGGCCGATGGAGTAGGTGAAGGTGCGGTCGGCGTGCGATGCGTCGAACGGGAGGGGGGCCGGGCTGCCGTAGTGCAACAGGTCGAGGTTCGAGGCGGGCTGGGTCGAGACCGGTGCCCGGGAGCCCTCAGGGCCGATCACGAGCCCGGTGTCGCCGCTGTAGGAGATCCTGACCGCGGAGCCGTCGCTGGGCACGGTCGTCTCGAGGTCGACCCTGCCACCGGCCGGCACCACGACAGCCTCGTCCTTGACCACGGTCGGCTGGTTGACGTCGTACCCGTCGTTGGCAACGAGGCGGTACGGCGCGCTCACCCACACGGCTTGGGGTCCGTTGTCGGTGTTGACCACGCGGACACGCACCTTCTGGCCCGGATCGACCTGCACCCGGGAGAACCCGCCGCGGCCGTTGATCGTCTCCTCGTCGTACAGGTGAGCGACGGCCATCACGTCGCGCACGCCCGTCTCGGGAGTCTTGGGCCGAATCAGGATGCCGCCCAGCAGGCCGCCGGACACCTGCTCCTGGGAGTGCTGGTGGGAGTGGTACCAGTACGTGCCGACGTGCTTGGCCACCCACCGGTAGGTGTAGTCCTGGCCGGGCTTGATGGCGTTCTGCGTGACGCCGGCGACGCCGTCCTCGGCGTTGGGCACGTCGACGCCGTGCCAGTGGATCGAGACCCCGTCGACGACGTTGGCGTTGTGCACGTGCACCTCGACCAGCTGACCCACGGTGGCCTCGATGAGCGGACCGGGCGAGGTGCCGTTGACCGTGTAGCCGTCGACCTTGTGCCCGTCAGCGAGGGTGACGGTGCCCTGGCGCACCGTCAGGTGCACGACGACGTCGGCCTTCAGGTTCTTCGGGGTGTCGAGGTCACGCACGCTGACCGAGTGGGCGCGCATCGATCCGTGCTCCGACATGTCCATCGGGGCGGAGCTGCCTGGGCCGCCGCCGTAGTCCATCGCCCCCATGTCCATCACGGAGTACGTCGAGGGCAGGCGACTGCTCCACCACATGATCCCCAGCGGCACGACGACCGCGAGGGTGAGGACGACTCCGACCAGGACCCGGACCCGGCCGCGAGAGATCACGAGAGGGCGGCCCCGGCGGCGTCCGGCGTCCGCGGCCACCACCACGTCAGCCTGCTTGGCGGTGCGCCAGGCCAACCAGAACAGCAGCAGCGCCCAGAACCCGTGGAAGAACCCGAGGATCGGCAGGCCGTGGCCAGCACGCCGAGGGCACCTGGATGCACGATGCCGACGAAGACCATTCCGGCCCACTTCGGTCCCTCGGGGACCTTGGCGAAGAACGAGATGATCAACAGGATCAGGCCGACGAGCGGGATCACCGCGTCCCGCTGATGCCGTGGATGGCGAACCCGGTCTCCTCGGGGAAGAACGTCTTGCTGCTTCGGCGGCGGCCTTGCGAGGGAGTGCCCGTTGCCCGCGTCGATCCACTGGTCGAGCCCGAAGACCGCCCACGCGATGGCGGCGGCCTGCAACAGGATCAGGACGTCGATGGCATAGGCCAGATACTTGTAAGCAGATCGCATGGCCAGAATCGTGACCTCAAAATGACGCCGCCGCATCATTCCTGAGACGGATATCTGAATGCGGTCTAGTCCTTTTCGGACATAAAACGCTCTATCCGAATCGTTATTCGCTCCGAAACGCGTCGGCCGGGTAGACGCCCAGGATCTTCACGTCGGTGGTGAAGAACGCCAGCTCCTCGAGGGCCCGGCCCAGGGGCGCGTCGTCGGGGTGCCCGTCGACCTCGGCCAGGAACTGGGTCGCGGTGAAGTGGCCGCCGACCATGTAGCTCTCCAGCTTGGTCATGTTCACGCCGTTGGTGGCGAAGCCCCCCAGCGCCTTGTAGAGGGCCGCCGGGATGTTGCGCACGTTGAAGATGAAGGTGGTCACGACCGCGCCGCCACCGCGAGGAGGCCGCACGAACGAGCGCGAGAGCACGACGAACCGGGTGGTGTTGTGCTCCTCGTCCTCGACGTCGGTGGCGAGGATCTCCAGCCCGTAGGTCTCCGCGGCCAGCGGCGGCGAGATCGATGCCTGGGTCAGGTCACCGGCCTCGGCGACCTCACGGGCGGCGCCGGCGGTGTCGCCGGAGATGACGGCGCGCAGCCCGTGCTCGCGGATCACCTTGCGGCACTGGCCGAGGGCGTGGACGTGGCTGTGCACCGTACGGATCGAGTCGAGGCTCGCCCCGGGCAGCGCCATCAGCGCGAACTGGATGCGCGCGAAGTGCTCACCGACGATGTAGAGGTTGGAGCCCGGCAGGAAGTGGTGGATGTCGGCGACCCGGCCGGCGATGGAGTTGTCGATGGGGATCATCGCCAGGTCCGCGTCGCCGCCCTCGACCGTGGCGAAGACGTCCTCGAACGACGCGCACGGGACCGGCTCCCAGTCCGGGTAGTGCTGCAGGCAGGCCTGGTGGGAGTTGGCCCCCGGCTCGCCCTGGTAGGCGATCCGCCTGGCTGTCGCACTCACCGGGCGAGTCTCGCACGTGCGACGCGCGCGCCCACGGTTAGCCTCGTCGCGTGCAGACCTTCCTCGCCGTCCTCGCGCTGCTGGTCGCGCTGGTCGCGCTGGCCCTGGCGTGGGGCGGTCGGCAGGGCCGGCGTACGCCGGGACGGTCGACCGACGACGGCGACCTGCCCGAGGACCCTCGTGCCCTGCGCCAGGAGGTCGCCGCCCTGACGGTGGAGAGCAGCGCTGCGCTGCGGCACGTGGCCGTGGTGCGCTACGACGCGTTCACCGACACCGGTGGCCAGCTGTCCTGGTCGATGGCGCTGCTCGACGACAGCGGCAGCGGCGTCATCGTGACCGCGATCCAGGGTCGCAACGAGTCCCGCACCTACGCCAAGAACGTCACGGGCTGGGCCAGCGAGTCCCAGCTCTCCCCCGAGGAGGAGGACGCGATCAGTCACGCCCGGCCGTGACCTAGATCGCGTAGAACACGTTCCACCTCTCCCTAACTCCTGGCCATGGGACTGCTGACGCCACTGGCCGTGAAGATCGGCTCGATCTCGTGGATGCCGAAGCTGCTCCCGCAGATCACCGCCACCGACAAGTTCGTCCAGAAGGTCTCCGGGGGCCGCGTCACGATCCTCGACATCGCCGGGCTGCCCAACCTGATGCTGACCGTCAAGGGCCGCAAGAGCGGCCAGCCGCGCACGACGCCGCTGCTCTGCGTGCCGCACGAGGGTGACTACCTGATCGCCGGATCGCACTTCGGCGGTCCGACGATGCCGGTCTGGGTCGTCAACGTCCGCGCCGCCGACGAGGTGCAGATCCGCTTCAAGGGCCGCACGATGACCGCGACCCCGCGTGAGGTCACCGGCGAGGAGCGCGACCGCTACTTCGAGGTCATGAAGCAGACCTGGCCCAACTTCTCCCTCTACGAGCAGCGCACCGACCGTACGATCCCGGTCTTCGTCCTCCCCCCCGCTGAGCGCCGTGAGATCGGCCTGCCCCTCGAGGCTCGCTCCGCTCGCACCCCCGTCCCTGAGGAGGGAGAAGTCCTGTCTCGAAGGGCGGGCTGACGCTCAGCGCGGCACCCGGACGAGCAGCCGGCCGTGGATGCAGGTGGCGCGCAGCTCGCGACCGGGGGCGATCAGGTCGCCGTCCAGCTGGCGCGGCGTGTCGATGCCGGTGCGCACCACGACCTCGCGCGCGCTCATGCGGGTGATCAGCTCGTCGGTCCGCTGGCTGCGGGTCAGCACGCGGATGGCCAGCGGCAGCCAGGACAGGAACCTGCGGGGATAGAGCAGCACGACGTCGAGCCGGCCGTCGTCGATGGCCGCGTCGGGCAGCAGTGGCATCCCGGCCTGGAGCGAGCCCACGTTGCCGACGACGATCGTGCGGGCCCGGTGGCGCGTGAACTCGGCGCCGTCCACGGAGATCTCCACCCGGACCGCCGGGAACATCATCGACTTCAGGCCCGACAAGACGTAGGCCAGCCAGCCCACCTTGGCCTTGATGTCCTCGTTGACACCCTCCATGATCGCGGCGTCCAGGCCCATCCCGGCCATCACCAGGAACGTGGAGGGCTCCATGTGGTCGCCGCTGACCTCGACCATGTCGATGGCGCGGTCCTGTCCGTTGAGTGCGACGTCGATCGCGGAACGCAGGTAGAGCGGGATGGCGAGGTTGCGGGCCAGCAGGTTGCCGGTGCCCGCGGGCACGATGCCGACCGGGATGCCGGTGCCGGCGAGCTCCTCGCACACGGCCCGGATGGTGCCGTCGCCGCCGACCGCGACGACGAGGTCGGCGCCACTGACGGCCGCCTCGTGGGCCATGCCGTGCCCGGTGTCCTCGACCGTCGTGCTCCACCAGGTCACCGAGGAGTAGCCGGCGTCGCGCGCCAGCAGCTCGACCAGCTCGCGGAACTGGCCCGGCTGGTCGACCTTGATCGGGTTGAGCACGACGGCCACCCGCTTGCGGTCGGTCGGGACGGCCTCGGCCAGCGGCTCGTTGACCAAGGCGATCGAGCGAGGCTGGGGGTCGTAGAGGCCGAGCCAGAGCATCACGATGCCGGCGCCGAGGAGGTACCCGCCGATGACGTCGGAGACGTTGTGCACGCCGAGGAAGATCCGGTCGGCGCCGACCACGAGCGCCACCACGACGGCGAGCACCGTGACCAGTCGACGTACGGCGCGACGCCGCACCAGCATCGCGCTCAGCACGATCGCGACTCCGGCGGCGGCGGCGATCCCGGTGGCGTGCCCGGAGGGGTAGGAGTAGCTGCGCAGCACCAGCACCGGGTGCTGCCAGACCGGCCGGTCGCGGCCGATGAGCTGCTTGGAGACGACCACGGCCACGCTGGTCGTGATCATCACGCCGACGGTCCACCAGGCCGCGCGCCGTTGTCCGCGTAGCCAGAGCAGCACAGCCACCACCACGGTGAGCACTGCCTCGGGGATGGTGGACGACGCGCGGCTCACCCAGCGCCATGCGTGGAACAGCGACGGGTGGTCGTAGGTCACCTGTTCCGGCCAGCTGCCGAGGTGCTTGTCGAAGCCGAAGAGGCTCGGGTAGGTGTGCACGAACAGGCCCAGCACGAGGAACAGGCAGAGGAACAGGGCACTCCAGGCCAGCCGCGCGGGGCGACGCTCGGCTCCGGTCACGTTCCTCCCGCCTTCAGGTACCAGCTTGATCTCGCGCGCCCCAGTATGGCCGCCGACGCGCACGCCGTGTGGGAGCATGTCCGCAAGGGGGTCAGCCATGCGCCACCAGCTCTCCGCCACCGTCCGCCGTCGGGCCGCGCTCGTCGCGGGGTCAGCGTGTGCCGCCCTGCTGGTCGCCGGCTGCGGGAACGCCGGTGGCTCCCAGACCAACGCGGGCTCCGACCCCTCGCCGTCACCGTCGCCCGCCCGCCCCTCGGCGCCGCCCGCCGACACCTCGCTCGGCAACGGCACCTGGCTGATCTCGCTCAGCAGCGCCGGCGGTGCCGACGCCGAGAAGGCCACGACGACGTACATCACCTACGACCCGTCGACCGGTGTGGCGCACGCCCGGGCGATGCCGGGCGTGAACACCCCGAACGCCGACGTCCCCGAGGCCCCTCTCCTGGTCAGCACCGACCACGTCTGGGCGATCCCCGACACGGGCACCACGCGCAGCGAGCAGCACAGCGGGCATCTCGTCGTCCACTCCACGACCTCGAAGGCCACCCGCACGATCGACCTTCGGCAGCGCACGGGTGACGCGGGCGTGCAGCCCCTCGGCTGGGCCTTCGACCCCCAGAAGCCTGAGTCGCTTCGCGTCGTCGACTCGAAGAACCGGGTGTGGACGCTGGACGTCTCCGGGGGCAGGGCGAAGCAGACCGGCACCCTGGCCAAGGGGGCCTGGGTCTTCAACGACGGCTTCAACCGCAACACCGGCGAGCCGTACGTCGAGAGCATCACGACCTCGGCCACGAAGCCCGCCGGCAACGGCATGGCCGACAAGAGCCCGACCACCCGGGCCGGAGGCACCGTGCTCGGCTCGGGCAGTACCGGGCTGGCCGCCCTCCCGACGAGCCCGTGCCGTCTCGCGGCCGCGTTCACGACCTCCACGGGCACGACCTGGACCTTCTGCGCCGACAGCGCCAGGCTGCGCACCTACGTGCTCGCCCCGGGGAGCAAGCACTGGGCGTCGTTCGGCAAGCCGAGCACGGCCGTGGCCCCCGAGGCCGCCGGCTTCGGCTTCGCCATCCCGTCCCACTGAGGCGGCTCGGTCCGGACCACCGACGCTCGCCGATATCCTCGTGCGGTGATCGACCCACGACTGCTCAGGGACGCCCCCGACCTGCTGCGCGCGGCCCAGGAGAAGCGCGGCCTCTCCGGCGACGTCGTGGATCGCGCCCTGGAGGCCGACACCGCGCGGCGCGCGGCCATCGCCGACTTCGAGCACCTCCGCGCCGAGCAGAAGCAGCTCGGCAAGCAGATCCCGAAGGCGCAGGGCGAGGAGAAGGCCGCGCTCCTCGCGCGCACCAAGACCCTCGCCGCCGACGTGAAGACCGCCGAGGCCACCCAGGCCGGGGCCGAGCAGGACTGGCGCGAGGCGATCTACGCGATCCCCAACCCGGCCGCCGAGGAGTCGCCCTCGGGCGGCGAGGACGACTACGTCGTGCTCGAGCACGTCGGCGAGCCCCGCGAGTTCGACTTCGAGCCGCGCGACCACGTCGAGCTCGGCCGGCTCCTCGGGGCCATCGACCTCGACCGCGGGGCGAAGGTCTCGGGGGCGCGCTTCTACTACCTGACCGGCATCGGTGCCGACCTCGAGCTCGCCCTGGTCAACCTGGCGATGGACCAGGCCCGTGCGGCCGGGTTCACCACGGTGGTGCCGCCCGCGCTCGTGAAGCCGCGCGCGATGGAGGGCACCGGCTTCCTCGGCCAGGCCGCCGACGACGTCTACCGCATCGAGGGCGAGGAGCTCTACCTCGTCGGCACCTCCGAGGTGCCGCTCGCGGCGTACCACAGCGACGAGATCCTCGACGCCGCCACGTTGCCGCGCCGCTACGCGGCGTTCAGCCCCTGCTACCGCAAGGAGGCAGGCTCCCACGGCAAGGACACCCGCGGGATCATCCGGGTGCACTGGTTCGACAAGGTGGAGATGTTCACCTACACCACGCTCGAGGAGTCCTTCGGCGAGCACCAACGCCTGCTCCAGTGGGAGAAGGAGTTCCTCGACAAGCTCGAGCTCGCCTACCGCGTCATCGACGTGGCCGCCGGCGACCTCGGGCTCTCGGCGCAGCGCAAGTTCGACTGCGAGGCCTGGATCCCCACCCAGGGCCGCTACCGCGAGCTCACCTCCACCTCGAACTGCACCGACTTCCAGGCACGCCGCCTCGACGTCCGCACCCGTGGCGACTCGGGCCCCACCTCGACGGTCGCGACGCTCAACGGCACCCTGTGCGCGGTACCCCGCACGATCGTGGCGCTGCTGGAGACCCACCAGCAGCAGGACGGCTCGGTCCGCGTCCCCCAGGCGTTGCAGCCCTACCTCCAGGGCCGCGAGGTGCTCCGGCCGGTCGTGGGCGGTTGAGCTTGGCGCAGGCATGGTCGCCACGCCTCGTGGCGCTCGACATCGACGGCACCCTGCTCTCCTGGGTCGAGGGCACCGGCCAGGAGCAGGAGCACCTGTCCACCGCGGTGTACGACGCGGTGCAGGGCGCGGTCGACGCGGGCGCCCACATCGTGCTCGCCAGCGGCCGCTCGCCCCACGGGATGGACCGGGTGGCCGACATGCTCGACCTGCCGCGGGAGGGCAGCGACCGGCTCTGGGCGGTGGCCTCCAACGGCGCGGTCGTCTTCCGCTACCCGCCGGTCGAGGTCGTCCACGAGGTGACCTTCGACGCCAGCGAGGCCGTGCGGCGCGTGCTCGGCGAGCACCCCGACGCCTTGGTCGCGGTCGAGGAGCGCGGCGTCGGCTACCGCGTCAACCGGCCGTTCCCACCCGGTGAGCTCTCCGGCGAGATGATCGAGACCGACCTGCACGACATCATCGGGGAACCGGTGAGCCGAGTGATCATCCGCGACCCGAGCGCCTCGGTCGAGGACTTCGTCGCGACGGCGTCCCGGCTCGGCCTGCACGGCACGGAGTACTTCATCGGCTGGACGGCGTGGCTCGACCTGTCCCCCCAGGGTGTCAACAAGGCCTCCGGGGTCGAGCACGTCGCCACCCGGCTCGGCGTCGACCGCTCCGACGTCCTCGCCATCGGCGACGGCCGCAACGACATCGACCTGCTCCGCTGGGCCGGCCGCGGCGTGGCCATGGGCCAAGCCGTCGAGGAGGTCATCGCGGCGGCCGACGACACCACGGTCTCCGTGCAGGAGGACGGCGCGGCGCTCGAGCTGGGCCGGTACTTCTAGAGGTACATGCCGCCCTGGCTGCCGGGCTCCTGGCCCTCGTCGTCCTCGTCGTGGCCCGCGCCCATGCCGGGCATCGCGCCGGGCGGCAGTGCTCGTCGCATCTGCTCCAGCTGCGACCGGGCCGCCATCTGCTGGGCGTAGATCGCGGTCTGGATCCCGTGGAAGAGACCCTCGAGCCAGCCGACGAGCTGGGCCTGCGCGATGCGCAGCTCGGACTCGGTCGGGGTGGTCACGTCGAAGGGCTCGATCAGCCGGTCGAGCTCGTCGTCGAGCTCGGGAGCGAGCCCGTCCTTGAGCTCGCGCAGCGAGGTGTGCAGGATCTTGGCCAGCCGCTGGCGGCCCGGCTCGTCGACCGGTGCCGACTTCACCTCTTCGAGGAGCTGCTGGACCATCCGGCCGATCCGCATCACCTTGGCCGGCTCCTCGACCAGGTCGGTGACGTTGCGCTCGCGCTGGTGGTCCTTCGCCTCGGCGTCGGCGCCGAGGGAGGCGGGCACCGGCACGGGCTTGCCGTCGGGGCCGATGACCAGCATCTGCTCGGCGTCGGACCCCGGACCCTGCTGCTCGGTTGACATGTCCTCGACACTACCGAGGGCACGTCTCCGGCCCGCCTGCGGGCGGGACCGCGGGTCAGCTCCCGACGACCAGCTGGATCTTGCCGCTGTGGTCGCCGGACTCCATCAGCTCGTGGGCCCGGGAGACCTCCTCGAGCGGCACCTGCTCGTGCACGAGCGCGCGCACCTTGCCCTCGCCGATCAACGGCCACACGTGCTCGACGACCGACGCGCAGATGGCGGCCTTCTCGCTCGCCGGGCGCGCCCGCAGGGAGGTGGCGATCACGGCGCCGCGCTTGCGCAGCAGGGCGTTGATGTCGAGCTCGCCCTTGACGCCGCCCTGCATCCCGATGATGACGAGGCGTCCCTCGATGGCCAGCGCCTCGACGTTGCGGCCGAGGTACTTCGCCCCCATGTTGTCGAGGATGACGTCGGCGCCGCCGGTCTCCTGGAGGATCTCGACGAAGTCCTCGTCGCGGTAGCTGATCGCCCGCTCCGCCCCGAGGCTCGTGCACAGCGCCTGCTTCTCCGGCGATCCTGCCGTCGCGAGCACCCGCGCGCCGAGCGCTGCGGCGACCTGGACCGCCATCGTGCCGATGCCGCCGGCGCCTCCGTGGACGAGCAGCGTCTCGTCGGGCTGCAGCCCGGCGATCATGAACACGTTGGACCAGACCGTGCAGGCGACCTCCGGGATCGCGGCCGCAGTGACGAGGTCGACACCGGGCGGCAACGGCATCACCTGTCCGGCCGGTACGGCGACCTTCTCGGCGTACCCGCCGGCGGAGAGCAGGGCACAGACCTCGTCACCGACCGACAGGTCCGTCGACCCCGGCACCGACCGCGGCGACCCGTCCCGAGCACTCGAGCCCGAGGATGTCCGAGGCGCCCGGTGGCGGCGGGTAGAACCCCTGCCGCTGCATGATGTCGGCGCGGTTGACCGCACTGGCGACCACGTCGAGCACGACCTCGCCGGGGCCCGGCTCGGGGTCCGGGTGCTCGCCGAGGACGAGGGCGTCGGGACCGCCGGGGTCCGGAGCGGTGACGGCGCGCATGCGTGCCAACCTAGCTCCGGGCTCACTCCTCGAAGTCGGCGGTCTCCACCTCGACCTCGGCGTCGGCCTCCACGTCGTCGTCCTCGTGGGCCAGCTCCTCGGGCGACTTGTCCCACCGGGCGGCGAGCGCGGCGGCCAGCCCGGCCAGCCGCTCGATCTCCTCCTCGTCGCCCTCGAAGCCGGCAGCGGCGTACCCGAGCAGGAAGGTGGAGATCGGCGCCGCACGCCGGTCGACGCTGTGGGCGGCGTCCCGGGCCAGGTCGAGGATCAGCGCCTCGTCGACCTCGACGTCGATGTCGAGCTCGTCGCAGAGCTCGTCGATCCAGTCGTGCAGGTTCACGAGGACAGTCTTGGACGCCCGGCTCGCCCCGTGCAACACGAACCGCGAAGTCGGATTTCCGGACCGGCGAGATCAGTTTTCGAGTCGCTCGCGCATCCGGACGAGGTCGTCCCACGTGTCCACGTCCTGGGCCTCCCAGGCCAATGCGGGCACGCGGCCGAGGATGAGCCCGGCGATCAGCGCCCTCATCGCCAGCCCCTGCTCGAGGCCGCGCTCCGGCGCGGCGGCGAGGAGCGCGTCGGTGCGGTACAGCGCGCACAGGTACTGGTCCCGGCCGTCGTCGTCGATCAGCACCGCGCCGTCCTCCTCGGTGGAGAGCATCAGGCGCCGTACGGTCGCCGTCGTCACCAGCGGCATGTCCACCGCCAGCACCACCACCTGCTGCGGCGTGCGCGGGAAGCCCCGCAGGCCCGCCAGCAGCCCTGCCGCCGGACCACCACCGGGAGGGTCCTCGCGGAGAAAGGTCACCGGTCGGCTGGTGCCCACCTCCGGGCCCACCACGACGACGTCCGGGATCTCACCGAGGGCACCGAGGACGTGCTCGAGCAGGGTGGTGCCGCCGACCTCGATGGTGGCCTTGTCCGCGCCCTGGAAGCGCACCGCGGCTCCACCCGTCAGCACGACCCCGCCCAGCTCCGGACGCTCCACGCTCGCAGTCTGGCACCTCGGATGAGACTCTGGTGGGCATGACGAGCCCGTCGACCCGGCTGCGTGTGCGGCTGGTGCAGCGCGCCTCCGGACTCGACCCGGCACGCAACCGGGCCGCCCTCGACGACGTGGCCGCGAGCCTGCCGACGGACACCGACCTCGTCGTGCTGCCCGAGGCTTTTGCCCGCGACTTCGGCCAGCCCGGCTCCAGCCTGGCGGCGTACGCCGAGACGCTGGACGGGCCCTTCGCGGGGCACCTGCGCAAGCTGGCCGGCTCCACCCGCGCCGCCTGGCTGGCCGGGATGTTCGAGTCCGCACCCGACCCGGACCGCCCGCTCAACACCCTGGTGCTCGCCGACGGTGACCGGGAGCTGGCCTACCGCAAGATCCACCTCTACGACTCCTTCGGCTACCACGAGTCGCGCACGGTCAGCGCCGGCCCGATCGAGCCGGCCGCGACCGAGGTGCGCGGCTTCCCCGTGGGCCTGATGACCTGCTACGACCTGCGCTTCCCCGAGCTCGCCCGGGCGCTCACGGTCGCCGGCGCCGAGGCCCTGGTCGTGCCCGCTGCCTGGGTCGCCGGTGAGCGCAAGGTGGAGCACTGGCGCACCCTGCTGCGGGCCCGCGCCATCGAGAACACCGTCTGGGTGGTCGGTGTCGGGCAGCCCGGACCCCGCTACACCGGCCACTCGATGGTCGTGGCCCCCGACGGCGATGTGGTCGTCGAGGCAGGCGTGGACCCCGCGGAGCTCGATGCCGTGCTCGACCGCGAGGCGGTCGACGAGGTGCGGCGTACCAACCCCTCGGTGGCCAACCGCCGGATGTGAGGCGGGTGATGACTCACCGTCGCCTCTGGACTCGGCGCTTCTTGGAGGGGTGCCGCTCGGCCCTTCTTGGAGGGGTGCCACCCGAGAGCCCGTGCCGGCGGGAAGCCGACCTCTAGACTCGGCCCTCTGGAGGGGTGCCACCGGAGAGCCGTGCCGGCGGAAAGCCGACCCCTGGACTCGGTCCCTCTGGAGGGGTGCCACCGGAGAAGCCGTGCCGGCGGAAAGCCGACCCCTAGACTCGGTCCCTCTGGAGGGGTGCCACCGGAGAAGCCGTGCCGGCGGAAAGCCGACCCCTAGACTCGGTCCCTCTGGAGGGGTGCCACCGGAGAAGCCGTGCCGGCGGAAAGCCGACCTCTAGACTCGGTCCCTCTTGGAGGGGTGCCGGAGTGGCCTATCGGAACCGCCTTGAAAGCGGTCGCTGGCAGCGATGTCAGCCGCGGGTTCGAATCCCGCCCCCTCTGCCAGCCAGCCAGCGGGGCTACTCCGAGCCGCCGAGCTCCAGCGCGACGGAGTCGTAGACCAGGTCGTGGACGCGCTGCACGTAGTGCTCGAGGTCGGTCTGCAGCCGGCGCAGCTCGACGATGATCGACTCGGCGTCGAGCCGGTCGAGCACACCGGAGGCCAAGGCGGTGACCCGCGCCTGAAGCTGTCGGCGGCACCGGCTGGAGCCCGCCTCGCGGGCCGAGAGCCACACCTCGCCGACCCGACCCTCGGGGTCGATCAGCGCCTCCTTGACGTCGGAGAGCCGGCGACGCAGGTTCCAGCGCCACTCCGGGGCGGTGGCATCGGCGGCGAGCATCTGACGTAGGTCTCGGATCGCACTCTCGAGAGAAGCCATGGCCGACCGCCGTTCACGAGGGGGGATATCGAGTGTGACCCAGCCCACGCTGCCCCACAAGACCCGATTTGGGATACACGGCGCCCGGCAGATGTAATTCCCAGGTGAGCGCCTCACCGACCGCGAACGACGCACCGGTCGAGCTCGCCCTGGCCCCAGCGCTGCGGCTGCGCCTGCTCGGCGCCGGACTCCTCCTCGTCGGCCTGCTGGTCGTCCTGGGCGTCCTCGTGACCGCGCTGACCGGAGGACCCGGGACCATCGTCATCGTCCTCGTCGTGCTCGGCGGTGTCGCGGTGCTGGTCCTCGGACTGCTGCTCGGCGTCCGCCATTGGGTGCTCCGGCTCGACGCGGTGGGCTACCGCGTCCGGGTGCTGCGTACCGGGGTGTCGTCCGCTCGCTGGGTCGACGTGCTCGACCTCCAGGCGGTCAACACCGGCCGCACGCGCTGCCTGGTGCTGCGCCTGCGCGACGGGAGCACGACGACCCTGCCCGTCGACAGCGTCGAGGGTGGGCCGGGGCGGCTGACCGAGCTGCTCACCGCACGGCTCGACGGCCACCGCCGCAGCAGCAGCGCCTCCTGACCTCGCCGTGGGCCGACCCGTCCTGATTCGGCGGGTGGGTCACGTCATGGGTACCCTGCTGCTTGCCATTTGGAGGTGTCGCCTAGTCCGGTCTATGGCGCCCGCCTGCTAAGCGGGTTGAGGGCACAACCCTCTCGCGGGTTCAAATCCCGCCACCTCCGCTGGAGCGCACCGAACCGCGTGCGCAGCGCCCCGGGTCCGTTCGCGACCCGGGGTGCTTTCGTGGTGCCCGAAAAACCTGCGTGAACCTGCAATGCATGTTTCTGTGGTTTGTGTGGCTGTTGACTACTCGGCGGGCCGGGAAGGATGGAATCGCCCCCAAATGAGAAGGATGAGCTCCATGAATCTCCGTCGCATCGTCACGTCCATCGCCGCCGCCCTGCTGACCGTCGGCCTGGCCGGCGTCGCCACCACCGCCGCCCCCTCCGCCGACACCGGCTGGGGCCGGATGCACACCTCTGACACCGGCTGGGGCCGGCTCTGAGCCACCCCGGTCAAGCCCGGCAGTGGCTCCTCAGGAATGCCGGGGTGACTCGGAGTCCTCGCTCCCGGCTCGGCTGCCCATCGCGAAGCCGAGCTGGAAGCGGGTCTCCACGCCGTACTCCTCCTTGAGCGCGGCGACGTAGGACGCGTACGTCCGGGTGCTGACGCCGACCCGCTTGGCGCTCGCCGGGTCGCTGTGGCCCTCGGTGAGCATGCGCACGGTCAGCTGCCTGACCTCGGCCGCGATGTCGCTCTCCGAGGTCTCGCCCGCGGTCCTCGTAGTCACGCGCGCGCTCCCACGACCGCTCGAAGACGTCCGCGAGGTAGGAGACGATCCCCGGCTCGTGGATGGCCAGGGCCATCTCCGGCTGGTCGCCCGGGATGATCGCGAGCCGACCGTCGATGAGGATCAGCCGGTTGAAGAACTCATCGAGCGTGCGCACCTGGGCGCCGAGCTCCATGGTGCGCGCGACGTGCTCGCGCGTGGCTTTGCTGCGACGCGCGGTGTGCTGGTAGAGCGTGCGCATCCGCACCCCGCGTTGCAACGCCCGGATGTCGCGGTCGACGGCCTGCTCGAGGACGGCCGCACGGCGCGCCCCGGCGGGTTGCGCTGTCAGCAGCGAGGTCTCGGCGTCGTCGACCGCCGCGTCCAGGAACCGGTTGATGTTGGGCAGGCCGCGGATCTCGGTGACCTTGCCGTCGCCGCTGGGGGGCGTACGGCGGAACGACTGGCCGAGCCCGCTGAGCACGTCGGCCCAGGCCGCCGACTCGTCGAGGAGCTGGACCACCTGCCGCCCCAGCGGGGCCACCACGCCCGTCTGCACCGTCGCCGGGTCGGCGGCCACCCAGCCGCCGGCCTCCGGTTCGTCGCGCAGGAGTCCGAGGTCGATGAGCAGCCCCAGGTCGTCGTGCGACTCGTGCCCCTCACTCAGCCGGGGGTCGTCGTAGGGCAGCGCCCCCGCCTTGACGACCTCCCGGAAGATCTCCCCGGCCGATCCCTGGAGCAGGGCTCGACGCTGGGAGCCGTCGTCTGGACTCATGCTCAGCATCATGGCGACAAACGACTCGACCCGCACCACACCGGGCACGGGTCGGTCGGATCGTGATCAGTTGTTCAGACGCCGAGACGCGCCTTCGAGCCCGTCGAGCTCGGTCCAGAGCACGGTCGGCAGGTTGTCGCCGAACTTCTCGAACCACTCCGTGATCTGCGGGATCTCGGCCTTCCACTCCTCGACGTCGACCGCGAGGGCCTGCTCGAGCTCCTGCTCGGTCATGTCGAGGCCCTCGACGTCGAGGGCACCGGGCGCGGGGACGTGGCCGATCGGGGTCTCCACCGCGGCCGCCTGGCCGTCGATGCGCTCGATCACCCACTTCAGCACGCGGCTGTTCTCGCCGAAGCCGGGCCAGAGGAAGCCGCCGTCGTCGTCGCGGCGGAACCAGTTGACGTAGAAGATCTTGGGCATCTTGGCAGCGTCGTTCTGCTTGCCCATGTCGATCCAGTGGCCGAAGTAGTCGCCGGCGTTGTAGCCGATGAAGGGCAGCATCGCCATCGGGTCGCGGCGCACGACACCGACGGCGCCGGTCGCCGCGGCCGTGGTCTCGCTGGAGAGGGTCGCGCCCATGAACGTGCCGTGCACCCAGTCGCGGGCCTCGGTCACCAGCGGGATCGTCGTCTTGCGGCGACCGCCGAAGAGGATCGCGTCGATCGGGACGCCACGCGGGTCGTCGTACTCCTTGGCGAGCATGTCGCACTGCTTGATGGGGGTGCAGTAGCGGCTGTTGGGGTGGCTGGATAGCTCCTCGGACTCGGGGGTCCAGGGCTCGCCCTTCCACGAAGTGGCGTGCGCCGGCGGGTTCTCCAGGCCCTCCCACCAGATGTCGCCGTCCTCGGTGAGCGCGACGTTGGTGAACACCGAGTTGCCCTTGTTGATGGTCTTCATCGCGTTGGGGTTGGTGTGCTCGTTGGTGCCGGGCGCGACGCCGAAGAAGCCGTACTCGGGGTTGACCGCCCACAGCCGGCCGTCGTGGCCGATGCGCATCCAGGCGATGTCGTCACCGATCGCTTCGACCTTCCAGCCCGGGATGGTCGGCTCGAGCATGGCGAGGTTGGTCTTGCCGCAGGCGCTCGGGAAGGCCGCGGCGACGTACTTCGTGACGCCCTCGGGGCTGGTCAGCTTGAGGATCAGCATGTGCTCGGCCATCCAGCCCTCGTCGCGCGCCATGGCGCTCGCGATCCGCAGGGCGTAGCACTTCTTGCCGAGCAGGGCGTTGCCGCCGTAGCCGGAGCCGTAGGACCAGATCGCGCGCTCCTCGGGGAACTGCACGATGTACTTCGTGTCGTTGCAGGGCCACGCGACGTCCTGCTGGCCCTCCTCGAGCGGCATGCCGACCGAGTGCAGTGCCGGCACGAACGGCGCGTCCAGCTCGGTCATCTTCTCGAGCACGTGGCTGCCCATCCGGGCCATCACCCGCATGCTCGCGGTGACGTACGCCGAGTCGGTGATCTCCACGCCGAACATCGGGCTCTCGGCCTCGAGGTGGCCCATCACGAACGGGATGACGTACATCGTGCGGCCCTTCATGCAGCCCTGGTAGAGCTTGCGCATGATGGCCTTCATCTCGCCGGGGTCCATCCAGTTGTTGGTGGGCCCGCAGTCCTTCTCGTCGACCGAGCAGATGTAGGTGCGGTCCTCGACCCGCGCCACGTCGCTGGGGTCCGAGGCGGCGTGGAAGCTGTTGGGCTTCTTCTTCTCGTCGAGGCGGGTGAAGGTGCCGGTCGCGACCAGCGCGTCGGTCAGCTCGGTCCACTCCTCCTCCGAGCCGGTGCACCAGTGCACGCGGTCCGGGGTCGTCATCGCGGCGACCTCCTCGACGAAGGCGAGGATGCCGGCGTGCGTGGTGGGGGCGGACGTGTTGGTGGTCATGGCCACTGATCCCTCGCAGAAGTAGCTCGTGGAGTTGTCGGTGCGGGTGCCGCGCCCTTGCATGCGCCCGATCAGCCTGGAGGCGAGACCTGAACAACGAACCGTCGCGCTCGAGGTGACAGTGAATGTACGTCCATCCGCTCGCCGCGACCATTGGATCGATCCAGGTTCGCCGCTGCGCTGAGATCGGTGTGTCCCAGGTCACTTTCGCCTGTCCTGGCAGGCCAATTGGTTGTGCGCGCGACCAAATCCGGTCGCCGGCACGGCCCCACCGTCCCCGTCGATTTCGGGCCGCCCCCGAGGGTCGGCTAGCATGGCGCGTCCCCGAAGGGCTTGTCCCGGGACCGGCGCCTGTAGCTCAACGGATAGAGCATCTGACTACGGATCAGAAGGTTGGGGGTTCGAATCCCTCCAGGCGCGCCAGCGCCGTTCAGGTCGCGTCGAGCAGCCTCTGGTGCAGCTCGCGGGTCGCCGGGCTCGGCGAGGCGCCCAGCTGGTCCCGCAGCTGTTCGCACAGCTGGCCGTAGACGGCGAGCGCCTCGGCGAGGTTGTCCTGCGCGGCCAGCGCCTGCATCAGGTGGCGGTAGCCGCTCTCGCGCAGCGGAGCGAGGTGGACGAGCTGTCGCCCGGCCCGCACGGCACCTCCCACCTCGGTGCCCCCCAGACCGAGGCTCGTAGCGGCGTAGCACTCGAGCGCGCGCAGGTGCAGCTCTGTGAGCTGGTGTCGGGTCTCGGTGATCCACGGGGCGTCCTCGCCGGGCAGGAACCCGCGCTCGGCGGTGAACAGGGTGACCAGCACCGGCCCCCAGGCACGGGTCCAGTCCTGCCGGGCGACGGCGGACTCCGCCCGGTGGATGGCCTCGACCGCCGCCTCGAGGTCGACCCAGGCCTCGGGCAGGTCGAGGCGCAGCACCGCCCGGCCCTGGACGGACGACGCGCCGAGCACGCGCCGCAGCTTGGAGAGCAGCGGGTTGAGCCGGGTGTCGACCGCCGCAGGGTCGGGTTCGCGCCAGAGCGCCTCGGCGAGCTCGTCCCGCGGGACCTGTCGGTGCCGGTTGAGTACCAGGTAGACGAACAGCAGCCGGCCCTGCCGGCCCGCAGGTCCGCGTCGAGACGGTGCCCATCGCGCTCCAGGACGAGTGGGCCACAGAGCTGGACACGGAGCGCGACCGGCGACGACAACGTCACGCCAACCATCCTGGCAATACTTGGCCGAGGAAGGGAGTGCGCGATGGCGAAGCTGATCCGCTGCGAGTGTGGGTTCGTCGCCCGGGGAACCACCGACAACGAGGTGGTGGCGGCGATCAGGGCCCACATGGAGACCGATCACCCGGTGTTGGTGGACACCGTGAGCACCGACGACCTGCTGGGCTGGATCCAGGTCGAGTAGACGCCGCGACAAGGTTTCCCCAACGTCGCGGCAACGGGTTCGCCGTACAACGGTCGGCATCGAACCAACCGCCCGTGAGGAGAACTCCCATGACGACGACACCAACCGCCGACCACGACCTGCTGGTCGACGCTGCCTGGTTGGAGGCACACCTTTCCGACCCGCTCGTGCGGGTGGTCGAGGTCGACGTCAGCCACGCGGCGTACCAGGACTGGCACATCGAGGGCGCCGCCGTGTGGAACATCTACGCCGACCTCAAGACCCCTGACCTCCGGCCCGTCGAGGAGGCCCAGGTCGCCGACCTGCTGGCGCGCACGGGCATCGCCCCTGAGTCCATCGTGGTCTTCTACGGCTATGCCCCGGCCTTGGCCTGTGGCTGATGAAGAGCCACGGCCACGCGGACGTGCGCATCCTCGACTGCTCCCGCGACACCTGGCGTGGTTCCGGCCACCCGACGGAGACGAGCGGTCCGCCCGAGACCACGGCGAGGACGGTGGGCTACGGACAGCTCGTGGAGGACGGAGGGGTGCGCGTCGACCGGGCGCACGTGCGGAACGCGATCACCGACCCCGGCGTCACGCTGCTCGACGTCCGTTCGAGGGCCGAGTACGCCGGCGATTGCTTCTGGCCCTCCGGCGGCAACGAACCCGGCGCGCGGGCCGGCCATGTCCCGAACGCCGTGCACACCCCCCTCGACGCCGGTAGCGGCGGGCTGTACGACGAGCGTGGCGCGTTCCGTCCGCCCGCCGAGCTCCGCGAGGTGTTCCGTGCCGTCGATCTCGACGGCACCGGGGAGCTGATCACGTACTGCACCATCGGAGCCCGTGCTGCGACCGCGTGGTTCGTGCTCAGCCACCTGCTCGGGCGGACTGCCGTTCGCGTGTACGACGGGTCGTGGGCCGAGTGGGGCCACCTCCCCGACACCCCGGTCCACACTCTTCAACCGACAGCTCGTCAACCGACAGCGAGAGGAGCCGGGGATGTCCGCACCACGACGTGAGGACCTCGACGCACCAGGCGAGGAGATTGCCGGGACGCTCGAGCTACCGGGCGCCCGGCTGGGCTACCGGGTCGGCGGGTCCGGGCTACCGGTCGTCCTCGTCCACGGGCTCGCTCTCGACCTGCGCATGTGGGACGAGCAGGTGCCGGCTCTCGCCGCGACGAGCACGGTGGTCCGGTACCACGTACGCGGGTTCGGGCGCTCGGTAGCCGACGAGACGACCGGGTACACACATGCCGGTGACCTCTGGCAGCTCGTCGACCACCTCGGCCTCGACCGCGTGGCGCTGGTGGGCCTCTCGATGGGCGGCCGGATCGCGCTGGAGGCTGCCCTCGCGGCCCCGCAGCGGGTCGGGTCACTGGTGCTGCTCGACGCGGTCGTGGACGGCGTGCGCTGGGACGCGGCCTCCGCGCGCGGCATGGAGCTCATCGGTGAGGAGCTGAGCAGGGGCGGGCTCGCGGCAGCCAAGGCGGCCTGGCTCCGGCATCCGTTCTTCGGGCCGGCCCAGCAACGGCCCGAGGTCGCTGCCCGCCTGCAGCAGATGGTCGCCGACTACTCGGGGAAGATCTGACCGGCCGGACCCCCACGGACCGCACCCCACGACGCAGCCGTTGCTGACCGGCCTCGACGTGCCCACCACCGTCGTGGTCGGCGAGCTCGACGTGCCCTGCTTCCAGACGATGGCCGATGTGCTCGCCGAACGGATCCCCGGCGCCCGCAAGGTGGTCGTCCCCGACGCGGGGCACATGGTCAACATGGAGGCGCCCTCGAGAGTGAACGAGATCCTGCGTGAGGCCCTGCTGGCCACCTAGGGTCCGCGGCCCGAGTCCTCAGCCGCAACGGGCGACGGCGTCCGCCACGATGCGGGCCCAGGCCTTGGCGCCGGCATCGGTCTGGTGCACCCCGTCGTGCAGCACCGAGGGCCAGCGAGCGGCGAACGAGCCCCAGTCGGCCATGCAGGTGTGCTTGCGCAGCTGCGCGATCCGCGTCTCCCAGTGGGTGTAGACCGTCGACATCGACGCCCGGACCCGGTAGAGCCCGGAGTCTGGCCACGCCCTCGGGTTCCGGTACGGCGTGACGAAGACGACCCTGGTCGTGCGTGGCAGCGCGTTCACGGCGCTGCGGAGGTCGGCGTAGGTCCAGCCGAGAGAGGCGTTCGAGCCGAGGGCGATGATCGCCGTGCGCAGCGGGTAGCGGTACCCCACGACCCTGCGCCGGTGACCGTGCTTCCTCTTCACCACGACGACGCGCTGCTGCGCGTCGACCCGGTCGCGCAGGTAGTACGGCAGCGTCGAGACGTCGCGGCCCGGTACCGACGAGACCTCCCAGCCGACACCCAGCTTGAGCGAGCGCAAGCCCTCGATGAGGCCGATGCGGGTGACCGAGTCGCCCACCATGAAGACGCCGGCACGCCAGCCCCGGGTCCCGACGCGCTGGTCGGTGTCGGGGGTGTTCGCCACCTCGCCCGCGTGGGCGCGCGCATCGGTGAGCCGGTTGCTGTAGCTCGCGGCCGCAGCAGGGGCCACCAGCATCACGGTCGCCAAGGAGACGGCCAGGAGGATCCGAGATCGCACGCATCGGTTGTACCTGACAACGTCGTCCGCCGCGGCAATTCGCGGATTCTGGCCTACACCGCCCTTGAACGGGGAGGACGAACGGGCTACCCCCTCACCCGCATCGGGGGAGGCGAGCCCACCGGCCCGACCCACGGTGAGGGGAGACGTCGATCATCGGGAGGAAGTCGTGGCGAAGCAGTTCAAGGGAGTCGTCAACCTCGACGTGCGGGACTCGGTCGAGGACTGGACGCCGTTCCGCGAGCGCCGCTGCCCCGGAGGGCGCCCCCAACGTGCTGCTCGTGCTGTACGACGACACCGGGCTGGCCGCCTGGTCGCCGTACGGCGGCCGGATCGAGATGCCGACCATGCAGCGGCTCGCCGACAGCGGCCTGACCTACACGCAGTGGCACACGACTGCGCTGTGCTCGCCGACCCGCTCGTGCCTGCTCACCGGGCGCAACCACCACCAGAACGGGTTCGCGCAGATCGCCGAGGGTGCGGCCGGCTTCCCCGGGCACACCGGACACATCCCGATGGAGAACGCCACCATCGGTGAGGTGCTTCGCGAGAACGGCTACAACACCTTCTGGGTCGGCAAGAACCACAACGTGCCGCTCGACGAGTGGGCGGTCGGTGCCAGCAAGCGCAACTGGCCGCTCGCCCGCGGCTTCGACCGCTACTACGGCTTCATCGGCGGCGAGACCAACAACTGGTATCCGACGCTCGCCGAGGACAACCACTACATCGACCAGCCGTACCTGCCCGAGGACGGCTACCACCTGTCCAAGGACCTCGCGGACAAGGCGATCTCGTTCATCGCCGACAGCAAGTCCTCGCGCGCCGCAGAAGCCGTGGTACCTCTGGTTCTGTCCCGGCGCGAACCACGCGCCGCACCACGCGCCGGCCGACTACATCGCCAAGTACGCCGGCCAGTTCGACGACGGCTACGAGGCCTACCGCGAGTGGGTGCTGCCGCGGATGGTCGAGCGGGGCATCCTCCCCGAGGACACCGAGCTGACCGACATCAACCCGCTGCCCGGCGAGGCCGCGACGGCGATGGACCACGTGCGGCCCTGGGCGGACGCTGGACGAGGAGGAGAGGCGGCTCTTCTGCCGGATGGCCGAGGTGTACGCCGGGTTCTCGCGAGTACACCGACGCCCAGGTCGGGCGGATCGTCGACTACCTCGAGGAGACCGGTCAGCTCGAGAACACCATCGTCATGTACTGCGCCGACAACGGCGCCTCCGGCGAGGGCAGCCCCAACGGCTCGGTCAACGAGAACAGGTTCTTCAACGCCTGGCCCGACGACCTGCAGGACAACCTGGCGCATGCTCGACGAGCTGGGTTCCCCCGCGACGTACAACCACTACCCCACGGGCTGGGCCACGGCCTTCTCCACGCCGTTCAAGATGTTCAAGCGCTACACCTACCAGGGCGGCGTCGCCGACCCCCTGGTGATCTCGTGGCCTAAGGGGATCGCGGCGCGGGGCGAGGTGCGCCACCAGTACCACCACGCCGTCGACATCGTGCCGACCATCCTCGAGTGCGCCGGGCTGGAGATGCCCGAGCAGGTCCTGGGCTACGAGCAGACGCGCCTTGCCCGGGCGTGTCGATGAAGTACTCCTTCGCGACCGACGGGCCGACCGAGAAGACGATCCAGTACTACGAGATGTTCGGCACGCGGGCCCTGTGGCACGACGGGTGGCACGTCGTCGCCCAGCGAGCCCCGCAGCAGGGCGGTACTGCGACCGACCTCGTGAACGAGACGTGGGAGCTCTACCACTCCGAGGAGGACCGGGCCGAGGCACACGACCTGGCCGCCGAGCACCCCGACAAGGTCAAGGAGCTGGTCAACCTCTGGTACGTGGAGGCCGGCAAGTACGACGTGCTCCCGCTCGACAACCGGTCGATCGTCGAGATCCTCGTCCGCCCATGCCCACCGCTGGACATCCCCGAGGGCGGCATCTACCGCTACTACCCGGACACCTCACCGCTGCCGGAGTTCAACGCCGCGGAGCTGCGCGGGCGCTCGTTCAAGATCCTGGCCCAGGTGGAGCTCGACGACGCGGCCGCCGAGGGAGTGATCCTCGCCAACGGTGCCCGCTTCGGAGGGCACTCGCTGTTCGTCAAGGACCGGAAGCTCTGGTACGCCTACAACTTCATCGGCATCCCGCCGGAGCAGCAGCTGGTCTCACCCGACGAGCTGACCACCGGCAGCCACGTGCTGGGCGTGGAGTTCGCCAAGGAGAGCCACGGTGAGCGGGGCGAGGCGCTCGGCACGGCGACGCTCTACGTCGACGACGCTGCCGTCGCCAAGGCCGCGTGGAAGACCCAGCCCGGTCACTTCGCCCTGTGTGGCGAGGGCCTGACCGTCGGCCGCGACAGCTCCGATCCGGTGAGCAAGGAGTACCAGGCGCCCTTCACCTTCACCGGCGGACGGATCAAGGTGGTCGAGATCAACATCGGCGAGGACGCCTACGTCGACCGCGAGCGGGACTTCCAGGCGGCCTTGGCGAGGGACTGAGGAGCGACTAGCCCTCGGCCGGCCGGGGCGGGCGTGAGGGACGCCGCCGGACAGGCGCCAGCGGTCTCGCGCTTCTGCGTCTCGGTGGCGGTGGTCATCACGACGAGAGCGTGCAGGTCACGGGTCAGGCAGTAGGCGAACCGTTCGTGCGTGCCGCGGTACCAGCCCACCGCAACACCCTGGTCGACCCCCGGGCGTGAGCTTCGACGAGGCGGCAGGACTGGTGAGCATCAGGTCACGGCCCTCGGTCCAGACCCGCTCGGGCCAGGCCCGGTGCTGCTCCTGGAAGTTCAGCAGGGCGGTGTCGACGAGCCTGGACGAGTGCGCCAGGCGCTCGCTCGGGCTGATCGGCTGGTTGACCTCCGGCTGGTCCTCCGGCCCCTGCGAGCGGACGATCACCAGAGCCACGACGACCATCACGATCGCGGCGATCGCGGCGACGAGGAAGGTGGAGCGTCGTTGCGACCCACGGTCGTACTCGACGAGCGGGTCGGACACGCGGAGGCTTCCTTCTCGGCCGGGGGTCAGGTCAGCACAACGAGTACCACACGGCGCCAGGAGGCCTGCGCGACGCCCGGGTGTCGGCGGGTGTCGGCCGGGTGGTCGGCTTGTTCGTCGGCTTGGTCGTCGGCTTGTGCCGTTGACCTCAGACGGCTGCGAATTTTCGTTGCACAGGGCAACATGTGTACCGTACACATCAGGTTGCCCTCCATCGTCTGGAACTCTCCGTGTCGCTCCCCCTGCCCGCCCGGGCCACGAATCCCCTGGTCTCCGTCGTGGTGCTCTGCCTCGGCGGGCTCGCCGCCGCGCTGACCCAGACGCTCGTCATCCCGATCCAGAGCGAGCTGCCCGGGCTGCTGAGCACGTCCGCTGCCAACGCGTCGTGGGTGGTCACCACCACGCTGCTGGGGGCCGCAGTCTCCATGCCGGTCGCCGGACGCGTGGCGGACCTCGTCGGCAAGCAGCGCGTGCTCGTCGCGAGCGCCGGCATCCTGCTGGTCGGCTCGGTCGTGTGTGCGCTGTCGAGCACGCTGGCGCCGATGCTCGTCGGCCGGGCCCTGCAGGGCATGGCCATGGGCTTCATCCCGGTGGGCATCTCGCTGATGCGCGAGATCACGCCCCCGGAGATCACCTCGACCGCGATCGCCGCGATGAGCGCGACCCTGGGTGTCGGCGGTGCGATCGGGCTGCCGCTGGCCGCGTGGATCGCGGACAAGGGCAACTGGCACGACCTCTTCTGGCTCTCCGCCGTGCTCGCCCTGGTGATCCTGCTGCTCACGGCCACGCTCGTCCCGCACGTGCGTGACGCCCACCCCGGGCATCTCGACGTGGTCGGCGCCGTCGGGCTGGCGGTCGGCCTGATCTCCTTCCTGGTCGGGGTGTCCAAGGCGACGTCGTGGGGCTGGACCGACACCCGCACCCTGGGCGCGATCCTCGGCGGGCTCCTCGTGCTCGTTGCCTGGGCGGTGTTCGAGCTGCGCCAGGACGAGCCGCTGGTCGACCTGCGCACGACCGCCCAGCTGCCGGTCCTGCTGACCAACCTCGCCGCCATCGCGATCGGCTTCGGGATGATGGCCCAGTCGATCGTCGTCCCCCAGCTGCTGCAGCTGCCGGAGGCGACCGGCTACGGCCTCGGCCAGACCGTGCTCCAGGCCGGGCTCTGGATGGCCCCCGCCGGACTGATGATGATGGTCTTCGCGCCCGTCTCGAGCAAGCTGATGCGCGGCGTCGGCGCCAAGCGCACCTTGATGCTCGGCGCCACCGTGCTCGGCTGCGGCTACACCGTCGCGCTGTTCCTGATGGACGCGCCGTGGCAGCTGCTGGTCGCCTCCTGCGTCGCCTCGGCCGGCGTGGGCATCGGATATGCCGCGATGCCGACCCTGATCCTGGACGCCGTCCCGATGCGCGAGGCAGGCGCGGCGGTGGGCCTGAACGCCCTCATGCGGTCGATGGGCACCACCCTGGCCGCGGCCATCATGGGCACGATCCTGTCGAGCAACAGCACCACCGTGCAGGGCTTCGCGATCCCCGAGCAGTCGGCGTTCCACCTCTGCTTCGTGGTCGGCGCGCTGGCGGCCTTCGTCGGGGTCGCGATCACGGCCACCATCCCGCGTCGTACGCAGGCCCCACGGGTGACGGTGCCGGAGCCCGCGCCGTTGGCGGCTCAGCTCGACTGAGCCCCCTTGCCGTCGGGCGGGTGGACGCGGTCGACCGCGTCGTTGAAGGCCCGCAGGGCGTCGATCATGTCGCGGGCGCGACCGGGGCCGAGGTCGGCGATCGCACGGCCCATCACCTCGGCCCGCAGCAGCCCGTCGTGGCGGTAGGCCTCACGCCCGGTCTCGGTCGGGCGCACCGGGGTGCCGACGCGGCCGGGCGAGGGGACGCGCTCGACCAGGCCGTGCTTGATCGCGGAGTTCACCTGACGGTTGATGGTCGACTGCTCGAGCTGCAGCTGCTCGGCGATCTCGCGCAGGGTGAGGGGCCCGCACTCCTCGAGGCGCCACAGGATCCGGAAGGCCGAGCTGTCCAGGCGTGAGCCGGGCAGCGTGGCCATGCGCCGGCCACTCAGTCGCAGCACCTCGTCGCCCAGCGCACGCAGCAGCGCCTCGTCCATCCTGCTCCCGCTCGAGTCTGGCCGGCAGGTCCTCCGGCCCCCAGGGCAACCTACCCGGCGCACTGACGCAGAATCGGCCCGTGAGCAGCCCCAGCACCGCCTTCGTCAACGCCGCCCTCTTCGACGGTCACCGCTACCTCGGCCGCACGGGCGCCGCGGTCGTCGTGCGCGACGGGCGCATCGCCTCGGTCGGCGAGGTGCCCGCCGGGCGTCGAGGTCGTCGACGTGCAGGGCGGCCTGCTCTCACCCGGCTTCGTCGACGCCCACGTGCACACCGTCCAGGGCGGGCTCGAGCTGACCCGGTGCAACCTCGCCGAGGGGCGCACCCGCGAGGACTACCTCGAGACGATCGCGTCGTACGCCACGAGCCACCCGGAGCTGCCGTGGATCCTGGGCGGCGGTTGGGCGATGGCGGCCTTCCCCGGCGGCACGCCCACCGCGGCCGACCTGGACACCGTCGTGCCGGACCGTCCGGTGTTCCTGCCCAACCGCGACCACCACGGTGCCTGGGTCAACAGCCGGGCCATGGAGATCGCCGGGATCAACCGGGAGAGCCCGGAGCCACCGCACGGCCGCTACGAGCGTGACGCGCAGGGGCAGCCCACCGGAACGCTCCACGAGGGCGCGATGGACGTCGTGGCGCCGCACCTGCCCGGCATCTCTGACGCGCAGTACTACGCCGGGCTGCTCACCGGACAGGCCTACCTGCACTCGCTCGGGATCACCGGCTGGCAGGACGCCATCGTGGGTGACTACGGCGGCATGGACGACGTCGGTCCGTCGTACCTGGAGGCAGCCCGGCGGGGCGACCTCACCGCCCACGTCGTCGGCGCCCTCTGGTGGGACCGCGACGCCGGCGAGGAGCAGGTCGAGTCGTTGGTGCAGCGCCGCGCCGAGCTGTCGCACGGACGCTTCCGCGCGACCAGCATCAAGGTGATGCAGGACGGGGTGGCCGAGAACTTCACCGCGGCCCTGACCTCGCCGTACCTCGACCGCACCGGACGCCCGACCGACAACACCGGCCACTCCTTCGTCGAGCCGGCCGCGCTGCGCCGCCACGTCGCCCGCCTGGACGCCGAGGGCTTCCAGGTGCACGTGCACGCGATCGGCGACCGCGCGGTCCGCGAGGCGTTGGACGCCTTCGAGGGGCTCCCCCTCGACGAGCGCGGCCGCAGCGCCCGTCGTCACCACATCGCCCATCTGCAACTCGTGCATCCCGAGGACACCGGGCGGTTCGGCACCCTGGGCGTCGGAGCCAACATGCAGGCGCTGTGGGCCTGCCTCGACGACCAGATGGTCGACCTGACGCTGCCGTTCCTCGGCGAGGAGCGGGCGTCGTGGCAGTACCCGTTCGCGGCCCTGGCCCGTGGTGGAGCACCGCTGGTGGGCGGCAGCGACTGGCCGGTGAGCTCGCCCGACCCACTCGAGGCGATCCACGTCGCCGTCAACCGCTGGGCCCACGGCGAAGAGGGGCGTGAGGGCTCGGAGCCGTTCCTGCCCGAGCAGGCGCTCGACCTGGAGACGGCCTTCGCCGCCCACACCTCGGGCTCGGCGTGGGTGAACTCCCGCGACGACGCCGGCACCCTCGCCCCCGGCCAGGCGGCCGACCTCGTCGTCCTCGACCGCGACCCGTTCGCCGGCGACCCCGCCGACATCGGCGCCACCAGCGTCGTCTCCACCTGGGTCGACGGCGTACCGGTCTTTCCCTCGGCTCCTTGAGGAAGGACGAAGTCCTGTCTCGAAGGGCCCCCCCGCCGCCCTTCGAGGCTCGCTCCGCTCGCACCTCAGGGACAGGTATCTCCCTGAGGAAGATTTCCGCGCCCCGTCCTAGAGGAGGATTTCCGCGCCCCGGTCCTGAGGAGCGAAGTCCTGTCTCGAAGGGCCGTCGACCTCAGATGCTGATGCCGAGGTCCTCGAGGGCCGTGCGGGCGGCCAGGTGTCCGACGATGCCGTGCGCGCCCGGACCGGGCGGCAGGGCGGCCGAGCAGAGGTAGGCGCCGGTCGCGCCGGTGCGGTAGGGGTTGGTCGCCTTGCGCGGCCCGACGAGCAGCTGCACGGGGTTCTTCTCGCCGGTCGCGATGTCGCCACCGACGAAGTTCGCGTTGTCCTGCTCGATGCGGGTCGGTGAGTCGCGTCGTCACGGCCCGGACACGCTCCCGGGCGCCGGGGGCGAACCGCTCGACCTGGCCGAGCACGAGGTCGGTGACGTCCTCGCCGTACGCGTGCGGGACGTGGGCGTACGCGTCCACGGGTGTACGTCGCCCACCGACCGCGACGGGTCGGCGACGTACTGCTGGCCGAGCAGCACGAACGGGCGCCGGGGCATCGTGCCGGCGTTGGCCTGGGCCTCGGCCTCGGGCGATCTCCTCGAAGGTGCCCCCGACGTGCACGACGCCGGAGCGCCGCGCCGGCTCGTAGCTCCACGGCAGGCCGCCCTCGACAGCCAGCGAGACCTGGAAGGCCGCGACGCCGAAGGTCCACCGGTCGTAGCCGCGACGGGTGCGCTCGGAGAGCCGCTTGCCCAGGATGCCGGGAGGCGGCCGGCGGCGAGGTGTCCAGGAGGAGCAGGTCGCCCGCGGAGAGGTCGATGGGCAGGTCGTCCACGGAGTCCACGCGAGCGCCCGTCTCCACCCGGCCACCCAGCCGCTCGAGCATCCGGATCAAGGTCTCCGCCACGCTGCCCGAGCCGCCGACGGCCACCGGCCAGCCGAAGCGGTGTGCGGCGACGGCCAGGGCGAGGCCGGCCGCCGCGGAGAACGAGGTGTCGAGCGGGCGGAAGGCGTGCGCGGCGACACCGGCCCAGAGGCCTCGTGCCTCGTCGGTGTCGAAGCGCCGGGCCACGGTCGAGGCCGAGAGCGTCGCCGTCCGGCCCAGCCGGGCCAGCCCGAACGGATGGCGCGGCACGTGTGCCAGCGGCTGGAGGAACTCCGTGGACGTGTGTCGAAGTGGCGGGTCAGGCCGCCGAACAGCCGGGTGTAGGCGCGGCGGTCCGGCCCCAGCCCCGCCGCGGTCTCGGCGACGGAGCGGACGACGTGGGCGCCGCGACCGTCGTCGAGCGGGTGGGCGAACTGCACCTCCGGCCACGCCCACTGGAGCCCCTCGGCCTCGAGGTCGAAGCGACGCGCGAAGACGGACTCGGTCGCGAAGGGGTGGAAGCCCGAGCACTCGTCGTGCACCAGGCCGGGCAGCGTCGCCTCGACCGAGCGGACGCCACCGCCCGGCACGTCGGCGGCCTCGCGCACGACCACCTCGACACCGGCGGCAGCCAGGGTGACGGCGGCGGCCAGCCCGTTCGGGCCGCTCCCGACCACGACCGCACGCCTCATCCGCCGAGCCTATCGGCGGACCGGTCCGGGTGGCCGACACCTCGGCGTATCCCGCGAGGTGCTTGCCCGCTCCCGTCGATGACGCTCAGATGGAACCAGGAGGGACGAGCCATGCCAGACGAGGCACCGCAGGTGACGCACGGGTCGGAGAGCTTCTTCATCGAGGGCGAGGGCCTGCTCGGTTCGGCCGTCGGCGGCCGTACGGGCGAGGAGGCCGACCCGGTCAACCGGCCCGGCGGGCCACGCGCCACCGCGGCCAAGGCGCTGCCGGCCGCGACCGCGCCACCCTTCCGGTTCTCCCGCGTGGGTCCCCAGGGCACCCAGCTGAGCACGCCGGTGATCACCAAGCTGGCCAAGGCGATGACCGCCGTCGGCAGCACCCCGGGCACCATCCCGGCGGGCTACACCTACCTCGGCCAGTTCACCGACCACGACCTGACCATGGACCGCACCCAGGTGATGCTCGGCACCGACGTCTCACCGACCGACCTGCTCCAGGGCCGGTCCCCTCGCCTCGACCTCGACTCGCTGTACGGCGCGGGCCCGGCCGATCCCGGGTCGGCGCAGTTCTACGAGGCCGACGGGCACCACCTCAAGACCGGCACGACGATCCGCGGCCGATGGCGTCGGATCGAAGGCGGCGCGCACGACCTGCCGCGTGTGGGAACGGGCCCAGGGCCGGTGGCCAAGAGGAAGGCACTGATCCCCGACCCGCGCAACGACGAGAACCTGATCGTGGCCCAGACCCACGGCGCCTTCATCGCCTTCCACAACAAGGTCGTCGACACGCTTCCCGAGTCGGTGCCGCGCGCACGCAGCGCTTCCGCCGCTCACGCAAGCGGGTGACGCTGCACTACCAGTGGCTGCTGCGCCACGACTACCTGCCGCGGATCGTCGACCCCGCGATCGTCAACCAGGTCTTCGGAACGGAGGCGCAAGATCGTCGAGCCCGGCGCCGCTCCGACGAGCGTGCCGACCATGCCCATCGAGTTCTCGGTGGGCGCGTTCCGGCTCGGCCACAGCATGGTGCGCCCGGCGTACAACTGGAACTCGCACTTCCCCGGCAACGCCGGCGGCCTCGACTACATGTTCATCTTCTCCGCGCCTCGGCGGCGACCTCGGCGGTGAGAAGCGGTTGATCAGCAGCTGGATCGCCGACTGGCGGCGGATGTACGACTTCCCCGCCGGTGGCAAGCCGGCGCTGAACGCCCCGTCCCTCGGCGGCGACCTCGGCGGGACCGTCGGCTGATCAGCAGCTGGGTCGCGGACTGGCGGCGGATGTACGACTTCGTGGCGGCCGGCAAGCCCGCGCTCTCGGCTCCGCTCGGTCTCAACCACGCGATGCGGATCGACACCCGGCTCACCCATCCGCTGGCCGACCTGCCGCCGAGCACCTTCGGCGGCAAGGACAACACCCCGGCGATGGCCCGCAACCTCGCCTTCCGCAACCTCACCCGCGCCCACATGGTCAAGCTGGCCAGCGGCCAGCAGATGGCGGCGTTCCTGCGCAGCAAGGGCGTCACGCTCACGACCCTCACCAAGACGCAGATCCTAACGGCAACGGCGGCGCCGACCTGTCCAGCTGACCACGGCCGAGCGCAACGAGCCCGGCGGCGCAACACGCCGCTGTGGTTCTACGTGCTGCGCGAGGCCGAGCTCAACGGCGGACGGCTCACCGGGCGTCGGCGGCCGGCTGGTGGCCGAGACCTTCCAACGCGCCATGCAGGGCAGCCGGTTCTCGATCGTGCGCGACCCGACCTGGAAGCCGTTCCTCGGGCCGCGCAAGGGCACCTTCGAGATGACCGACCTGCTGCAGTTCGCCTTCGGCAGCACCAAGGCGGCGCTGGCACCGGCCGGCTGACCCTCGCCCTCAGCGCAGGGTGACGACCGACTTCCCCAGCGTCTTGCGGTCCTCCATGTCCTGCAGCGCCTGGCCGAACTCCTCCATCGGGTACGTCGCGCCGATCGGCGGGTCGATCACGCCCGAGCGCATCATCGGCACCAGCGCGTCCCACTGCTGGCGCATGTAGCCGGGCCGGACCATCGCGTAGGCGCCCCAGCCGACGCCGCGCACGTCGACGTTGTTGAGCAGCAGCCGGTTGACCTTGACCTCGGGGATCGCGCCGCCGGTGAAGCCGACGACGAGCAGGCGCCCCTGCGTGGCCAGCGATCGCAGCGAGTCGGTCATCAGCTCACCGCCGACGACGTCGACCAGCGACGTCGACGCCGCGGCCTTCGGTGATCTCCTTGACCGCGTCGCGGAAGCCGTCGACCAGCACGGCCTCGTCGGCACCGGCCCGGCGCGCGACCGCGGCCTTCTCGTCGGTGGAGACCACGGCGATCGTGCGGGCGCCGTACCCCTTGGCGACCTGGATGCGTCGCGGTGCCGACCCCCCCGGCGGCGCCGTGCACCAGCACCGTCTCGCCCTCACGCAGCCCGCCGCGCTCGACGAGCGCGAAGTGGGCGGTGAGGTAGTTCATCGGGATGGCGGCGCCCTGCTCGAAGGAGAGCTCGTCGGGCAGCGGGAAGACGCTGTCGGGACCGAGCCCGACGACGTCGGAGGCGCCTCCGTTGCCGAGGCAGGCGGCGACGCGGTCGCCGGCCGAGAAGCCGGTGCCCTCGGGAGCCGAGCGCACGACGCCGGCGAAGTCGACGCCGAGGGTGAACGGCAGCTCCGGCTTGAGCTGGTACTCGCCCTTGCTCAGCAGCAGGTCCGGGAAGGAGATGCCGACGGCGTGCACCTCCACGAGCAGCTGCGGCCCCCACGGCCCGTCGGGCCCGGGCTCCTCGATCTCCTCGATGGACACGGCCGCGGGGCCGTCGAGCCGGGTCACCTGGACTGCGCGCATAGCCGGACCCTACGGGTCCCTGAGGCGCGAGCGGAGCGAGCCTCGAAGGGCCTCAGGTGTTCTTGGCGAGGTGGGCCAGCTCGAAGTGCATCGGGTCGGTGTAGTGCCAGTCACCGCCCCAGGCGAAGCCCCAGCCCTTGAAGATCGCCACCACCCGGCGGTCCATCTTGCCGACCGTGCCGCGCTGGTTGTCCTGCACGTTGAGGTCGATCGCGGTGCCGAAGCTGTGGAAGGAGGGGGTGTCCGTGCCGGCGATGAAGCGCGGCACGTAGCAGCCGCCGTACTCGTAGATCTTCGAGGACAGCCCCTCGTGGACGACCTCGTTCAGCGCTCCGCGCAGCTGCGGCAGCATGATCTTGTTGCCCCGTGACCGCTCCGATGATCGGCATCTGCTCGGTGACGATGAACTCGCGCACCCAGGCCGGGTCGGGGTTGATCGTGCCGTTCGAGCTGGCCGTGTAGTTGAACGAGCCGATCGCCTTGGCGACCGAGCCGCCGGTGAGGACCGCTGTCTGCGTCGCGCCGAGGTCGAGGTTGGGCCCCAGGATCTGGACCGAGGCGCCCGAGCCGGCGGCCTGCTGGAGCTTCTTCATGATCGACTGCGGCGAGGTGGCGCCCATCGAGATCAAGCGCCGCGTTGCCCGGTGGTCATGCCCAGCGGCTTGGCCCACCTGTAGTTGACGACCGCGTCGATCTGGCGCGCGTAGCCGGCGTCGAGCAGCTGCGCATAGGCGCCGACGTGGGCGCTGGGGGCGTCGCTGCCGTTGCCGAGCTTGAGGTAGCCGTCCTTGGTCTGCAGACGGTGGCCGATCGTCGGCTGCACCGCGATCTCACCCCCCGCGACCCGCTGCCACACCGCGGCCGTCTGGGCGGTGCCGGGCACGGTGTAGCGCCAGAACGTCTTCGGGTCGACCGCCGCATAGGTCACCGGCTGCTCGTCGACGAAGAACTGTGCCATCGCCATCGGCTCGACGGCGACGATCGCCTTCTCGCCGTCCTTGCCGGTGATCGCCTTGATCCGCTCGATGACGCTCGCGGGCAGGGTGTCCTTGCTGAAGACGAGCACGTCGGAGGAGAGCAGCGAGTCGTTCAGCTCCGCCGGCGCCGAGACGGACAGGTCGCTCGGGCTCGGGCTGGCGGAGGCCGCACCGCTGCCGCCCCGCACGACGCCGGACGACGTACGGCGGGGGTCAGCGCTGGCGCTGCCGCAGCCGGCCGCGAGCAGACCGAGAGCCGCGAGCGTGATCGCCTCGCGCCTGGACAGCTCGTGCATGGACATCCCTCGAACGCACCCCCCGCAACGCCGGTCTCCCTCCGGCTTCCCGACAGGGTACGTGGGAGCGGAGCGCAGGGGTCAGGCGTTCTCCTTGCGGAACACCGCCGTGCCCCACCAGAGGCCACCGCGAACAGGCCCACCGCCCAGATGACGCCCCACATCATCGTGGTCGCGGCGACGTGGCCGGCGAAGGTGCCGCGGACGCTGTCGACGATCCAGCGGAACGGCATGAAGTCGCTCGTGCGCTCCAGCCACGCGGGGCCCAGCGTCATCGGCAGCAGGATGCCGGAGAGCAGCAGCACCGGCATCATCACCATGTTGATCACCGGGGCCATCACGTCCTCGCTCTTGGTGGTCAGGGCCAGCGCGTTGGACGCCGCGGCGCAGGCACCACCGATGAGCAGGGTCAGCGCGATGCCGATGGCCACGCCCCAGAACGACGCGCGCATCCCGAGCGCGACGCCGAGAGCGACGAGTATCAGCGCCTGCACGAAGAGCTGGAGCACGTCGCGCATCAGTCGGCCGACCAGCAGCGCCGTACGACTGGCAGGCGTGACGCGCTCGGCCTCGATGACGCCCTCGCGCCACTCCCCGATCAGCCCGAAGCCGGCGAAGAACGCGCCGAAGAGGCCGAGCTGGACGAGCAGCCCGGGCACCAGGAACGTGTAGGCGTTCTCGGCGCCGCCCGGGAAGCTGCGCACGAGCGGCTTGAGGAGCGGCCCGAAGAGCAGGAGGTACAGCACCGGCTGCAGCACGCCGATCAGCACCCAGGCGGGGTTGCGGAGGTTCATCCGGATCTGGCGCCGGAAGACGATGAAGGACTCGCGGGCGAAGGTCATCGGGTCGCCTCTTCCATCTCGGCGGGGGTCTCGGACGGCTCGTCGGCGGCGTCGGCCTGGTCGGTGCGCTTCTCGGTCTCGGCGTCGCGCAGCGAGCGGCCGGTCAGGGTGAGGAAGACGTCGTCGAGGGTGGGCCGGTGCACCTCGATGGCGTCGAGGGTGATCTCGGCCCGGTCGAGCTCGCGCACGAGCCCGGGAACGGCGCGGCCGGCGCGCGGCACCCGGCCCTGCACGTGGGGCCCGTCGACCTCGACGGACGAGGCGATCGCCTCGAGCGCGCGTGCGGCCTCCCCGACCCGGTCGGCGTCGGCGATCTCGAGGGTGACCAGGTCGCCCGACACCGCGGCCTTGAGGTTCTCGGCGGTGTCGCTGGCCACGATGCGGCCCTGGTCGATGATCATGATCCGATCGCTCAGCGCGTCGGCCTCGTCGAGGTAGTGGGTGGTCAGGAAGACCGTCATCCCCTGCTTGCCGCGCAGGTCGGAGATGTGCTCCCACAGGTTGGCCCGGGCCTGCGGATCCAACCCGGTCGTCGGCTCGTCGAGGAAGACGAGCGTGGGGTCGTGGATCAGCCCCATCGCGATGTCCAGGCGGCGCTTCTGCCCACCGGACATCTGCTTGGGCTTGCGCTCCCACAGCCCGCTCAGCTGCAGCCGTTCGAAGAGCTCGTGACCGCGGCGGGTGGCCTGCTCCTTGCTGATGCCGTAGAGCATGCCGTGGTCGACGACCTCGTCGCCGGCGCGGGCGTAGGAGAAGGTGCCGCCCGCCTGGGAGACGTAGCCGATGCTCTGGCGCACCTCGCGCGACTGCGTGACCACGTCGTACCCGGCCACCGTCGCCGTGCCGGCGCTCGGGGTCAGCAGCGTGGTCAGCATGCGCAGGGTCGTGGTCTTGCCGGCGCCGTTGGGGCCGAGGAAGCCGACGACCTCGCCCTCCTCGACGTCGAGGTCGACCCCGTCGACGGCCCGGACCTGGACCTTCTCGCGCCCGTTGCGCGTCTGGAAGGTCTGCACGAGCCCGCGTGCGTGGATCATCGTCGATCCTTTCGTGGTCAAGTTTGAACACGCATAGTATTCAAGTTTGAACACGCGCGGTCAAGAGGGCGCGCATTCGCTCTGAGTGGACCACCGAGGACCGACAAACTCATCGACCGAGAAGCGCGAGGTAGCGCTCACGGTCCTCGTTCATCTGCCAGCCCGGGTCGTCCGCGGCCGGCGCCCAGTCGGCCGGCTCGCCGAGGAACGTGAGCCCGCCGTCGCGGACCCGCTCGATGAGGCGGGCGAGCCACGTGTGCTCGACGTCGGCCACCTGCTCCCAGTAGTCCATCATCGCGAACACGTGGGGAGGCATCTGCTCCGGCGGCGGCTTGGTGAGACGCGACTCCTCGGCCTTGCGCTCGAGGTTCTCCAGCCGCTGGGTGAGCAGCCCCAGGACCTCCTCGCGGGTGACCAGGGGCATCATCGAGAACGCGGTCTGGAAGGCCAGGGGCGAGTTCGGCTGCACCCGGATGATGGCGGCCGAGAACAGCCGCCGCAGCTCTGTCCGGCCGGCGTCGCTGAGCTCGTAGACCGCGACCTCGCGGCCCCCGTCGCGCAGGTCGTGGCGCACGAGCTGGCCGAGCTGGGCCAGCGTGGCCAGCCCGTTGTAGATCGAGCCGGGCTTGATGTTGGCCCAGTCCTCGACGCCCCAGGAGAGCAGCTCGCGACGGATCTGGTAGCCGTTGACCGGCTCGAAGATCGAGACCGCGCCGAGCAGGAGCAGCCGGGTCTCGGTCGTGGCCATAGCCCGAAGGCTAGCCGTCGCTGAGCACGCGCTCCGCGATCCAGGCGACGGTCTCCGCCGTCTCCTCCGGGGTGCCAGTCGGCTGCACGACGTGGCTGAGCACCAGCCGCACGACCATGTCGATGAGGACGTCGATGCGGTGCACGGGCAGAGCGACGTCGTAGCTCTCGACGTGCTTGCGGATCAGCTGCCCCGCGGCGCCCAGGAGTGCCTCGGAGTTGGTGGTCAGCAGCGGCAGCAGCCCGTTGTCGGCCCCCTGGCTGCTGGACAGGATGGCGCGCAGGAGCGGGTCGGTGGCCGCCATCTCCAGCACCCGCCCGGCGGCCGCCTCGATCGCGGCGACGAGGTCGTCGGGGTGCTCGGCGAACGAGGAGTCGACCTCGTCGAGGAAGAGCGCCAGCTCGCGCATCACCATCGCCTCGGCCAGCTGCGGCTTGCCGCCGAGCTCGTTGTAGACCGTCTGCCGGCTGACCCCGACCAGGTCGGCCAGCTTGCCCATCGTCAGCGCACCCCAGCCGTGCTCGGCGGTGAACCGAGCGGCCGTCGCCAGCAGGCGCTCACGGTGCCCGACGGGCGCGTGGGTGGCAGTCACGGAGTCAGCCTAGGCGCGTCGTACGGCCGAATCGGGCGGGGTTGATGGGCAATGCCGAACGTTGTGGGCTGTAACTTCACCCGTCAACGTTCGGTTTCACCGGTCGACCGGTGAAACCGAACGACCGCGCCGTACGCCCACCTCACCCCGCCAGCTCGCTCTCCGCCGGCACGAAGTCCACCTTCTCCCGGACGCCGCAGTCGGGGCAGCACCAGTCGTCGGGGACGTCGGACCAGGGGGTGCCGGCGGCGAAGCCTTCGTGCTCGTCGCCACGCTGCACCTCGTAGGTGTAGCCGCAGCCGGGGCAGCGGGCGGCGAGCACCTCGGTGGGTACGGCGTCGACGGTCGCGTCGTCGCGGGCGTCGACGGCCTGCTCGCCGGCGCCGTACCGGGCCAGGATCCGCTCGCGCTTGCGGGGGGAGATGTTGGCGCGGCTGAGGTCGCCGCCGAAGTGGGCGACGACCCGCCGGTCCATCACGCGGCGCCACACGGGCGGGACGGCGGCGAGCACGATCATCCCGGCGTACCCGGTCGGCAGCACCGGGGACTCCTCGTAGTCGCGCAGCGACTGGTAGCGGCGCGTCGGGTTGGCGTGGTGGTCGCTGTGCCGCTGCAGGTGGTAGAGCAGCACGTTGGTGGCGATGTTGTTGGAGTTCCAGCTGTGGGAGGGGTCGACCCGCTCGTAGCGCCGGCGCTCGCCGATGCCGACCTTCTGGCGCAGCATCCCGTAGTGCTCCATGTAGTTCACGACCTCGAGGAGCGAGAACCCGACGACGGCCTGCACGACCAGCAGGGGCGCGATCCCCCAGCCGAGCCAGGCGATCATCACGCCCCAGAGCACCGCCGACATCCCCCAGGCGTTGAGCACGTCGTTGCCGATGCGGAACGGGTGCTTGCCCTTGCGTGCGTAGCGGCGCTTCTCCAGCCGCCACGCACTCCTCATCGAGCCCACGACCGTGCGCGGCCAGAACTGGTAGAAGCTCTCGCCCAGCCGCGAGGACGCCGGGTCCTCCGGGGTGGCGACGCGGACGTGGTGCCCGCGGTTGTGCTCGATGTAGAAGTGGCCGTAGAAGCTCTGCGCGAGCGCGATCTTGGACAGCCAGCGCTCGTGGCTCTCCTTCTTGTGCCCCAGCTCGTGGGCGGTGTTGATGCCGATCCCGCCGATGCAGCCGATCGAGACCGCGATGCCGAGCTTGCCGAACGCCGACAGCGGCTCGACGCCGAGCAGGTCGGGCCGCGCGATCCAGACGAACGCGGCCAGGAAGCCGACGTACTGGATCGGCAGGAAGGCGTAGGTGATCCAGCGGTAGTACCTGTCCTTCTCCAACCGCTCGATCACGTCGTCAGGCGGGTTGGAGCGGTCGAGTCCGGCCACGAGGTCGATGGCGGGTACGACGACCAGGATGATGATCGGGCCGATCCACAGCCACACGTCCCAGCCGGTCAGCCGGTGCATCCCGAAGGCGATGAACGCCAGCGAGGGCACCACCAGCCCGATCATCCACAGGTAGCGCTTGTGGTCGGTCCACGTCTCGGCGGACCCGGTCGGCACGGTGCTCGTGGTCATGGCGAAGGCTCCTTGACAAAACGCTCGCAGATGTAAAGTCCTCCGACCGTAGCGCCCGCCCAGCGCGCTTGACAAGAGCCCGGCAGATGTCAAGCAGTCAGCGAGGCGTGAAGCAGAGCACGCCGGTGGCCTCCGTGGAGTCGCGGATGTCGGCGCGGATCCGGTGCCGACCGGTCTCGACCCGCAGCCGGAAGCCGTCGTCGAGCTCGAGGAGGGCCCAGCCGACGCGGGTGTCCACGACGCGGCCGCGCACGACGTACCTCGCCCCCGCGACCTGCTCGAGGCCGCTCAGCGGCGGGCCGGGGTACAGCTCCTGCTCGGCGGCCAGGTGCAGGGTCCCGGACACGCTGCGCCCGGCGACGGTCCGCGCCGACCACGACTCCGAGACCGCGGCCACGACCGTGCCGACGGCGCCGCTCAGGGTGGCCTCGCCGGCCTCGACCTCGAGCACCTGGTAGCGGCTCCACCGACGCTGCCGGCGCCACCACAGGACCCCGATCACGACCAGCACGGTGTCGCCGATGAGCGCGACGACCAGGAAGGTGTGGTTGTGTGCGACGCCCGCCGGCTGGTTGGTCCGCGGGTCCCCGGGCACCACCCGGACCGGCAGCTCGTGAGTGGACCTGGCCTGTTCGAACGTGGGGTCGTCGACCATCGCGGAGTACCGGGTCCGGTGGGGGTCGATGTCCGCGGGCAGCTGGTAGTCCACGTAGTTGCGCCCGCCGCTCGCGCGGGTGTCGAGCACGGTCGCGACGACGTCCTGGCCGCGGTGCGCGAGCTTCTGCTGGGTGAGGTGTTGGCTGACCAGCGGCAGGTTCACCAGGAACAGCACGAAGGCGAGGAGCACGAGGCGTCGCACGTCCGGATGCTAGACGCCCGCGACCCGGGCGTCGGCGAACCCGTTCACCGAGCGAGTTCGACGGGACTAGGTTGGCCACATGGCTGACCCGATCGGAATCGACTTCGGTGGCTCGGGCATCAAGGCCGCTCCGGTGGATCTCGGCACCGGCGAGTTCTCGGCCGAGCGCGAGCGCGTCGACACCCCCGAGGAGTCCACACCCCAGGCCGTGGCCGCGGTGATGGCCGACCTGCTCGACCGCTTCGAGGCCAAGGACAGCCCCGTCGGGGTGACCATCCCGGGCGTCGTCCGCAAGAGCGGTGTGGTGGCGTCGGCGGCCAACATCGACAAGTCCTGGATCGGCACCGACGCCGACGACCTGCTGGGCGAGGCGCTCGGCCGCACGGTGCGCGTGATCAACGACGCCGACGCCGCCGGACTGGCCGAGGCGCGTTACGGCGTGGCCAGCGGGCGCGAGGGCCTGGTGCTCGTGACCACGCTCGGCACCGGGATCGGCTCGGCCCTGCTGTACGACGGTGTGCTCGTGCCGAACACCGAGCTCGGCCACATCGAGGTCGACGGGCACGACGCGGAGTCACGCGCCGCCAACTCCGTCCGCAAGCGCGACGAGCTCTCGTGGGAGCAGTGGGCCAAGCGGCTCACGGCGTACTACCGCGCGCTGGAGCGGTTGTTCTCCCCGGACCTGTTCGTCGTCGGTGGAGGCGTCAGCAAGCACGGCGGGGAGTTCATCCCGATGATCGACATCTCGACCGAGATCGTCTCGGCGACGCTGCGCAACACCGCCGGCATCGTCGGCGCCGCCGCGGTCGCCGGCGACAAGGTGAAGTGAGCACCGGCCCCTGAGGAGCGAGCGACGAGCGTCTCGAAGGGTCAGTCCTGGCTCGACTCGGCCCACAGGTTCACGCCGCTGTCCACCGCGTCCTGGTCGATGCGGGCCAGCTCCTCGTCGCTGAGCGGAGGACTCTCGAGCGCGTCGAGGTTGGTGTCGAGCTGCTCGACCGAGGACGCCCCGATCACCGCCGACGTGACGCGCTTGTCGCGCAGCGCCCACTGCAGGGCCAGCTGCGCGAGCTTCTGACCGCGCTCGGCGGCGATCTCGTTGAGACCGCGCACGTGACGCAGGGTGGCGTCGTCGAGGTGGTTCTTCTCGATCGTGCTGTCGGGGCGGGCTGCGCGGGAGTCGGGCGGGACGCCGTCGAGGTACCGGTCGGTGAGGACGCCCTGGGCGAGCGCGGTGAAGACGATGCAGCCCATGCCCTGTGCCTCGAGCTCGTCGAGGAGGCCCTTCTCGATCCAGCGGTTGAGCATGTTGTACGACGGCTGGTGGATCAGCAGCGGCGTCCCGAGCTCGCGGGCGATGGTGGCCGCCTCGCGTGTCTTCGCCGGTGAGTAGGAGGAGATGCCGGCGTACAACGCGCGCCCCGAGCGCACCGCCGTGTCGAGCGCCATCATCGTCTCCTCGACAGGCGTCTCGGGGTCGAAGCGGTGGCTGTAGAAGATGTCGACGTAGTCCAGCCCCAGCCGGGACAGCGACTGGTCGAGCGAGGCCAGCACGTACTTGCGCGAGCCGCCGCCCTGGCCGTACGGGCCCGGCCACATGTCGTAGCCGGCCTTGGTCGAGATGACGAGCTCGTCGCGAAGGTCGGCGAAGTCGTCGCGCAGGTAGCGCCCGAAGTGCTCCTCCGCGCGTCCGTACGGCGGGCCGTAGTTGTTGGCCAGGTCGAAGTGCGTCACCCCCCGGTCGAAGGCCCGGCGCAGGATCGCCCGCTGCACCTCCTCGGGCCGGTCGGTCCCGAAGTTCTGCCACAGCCCCAGGGACAGCGCCGGCAGCTTCAGCCCGCTCCGCCCGGTGAACCGGTACTCCATCGAGCCATATCGGCTCGCCCTCGGCCACTCGTCCATGGCCCCATCATGTCCTTGCCGGAGACCTGCATGACCCGGGCCCTTCGAGACGGGCCCTCACGGCCCCTCCTCACGGACGGGTGGAGGAGGGACGCCCGCCCCTCGCGGCCGTACTACCGTCGGTCCCATGCCGGCGACGCGCGTGCTGCCCACCGACGAGGCGCGAGACCTCCTGCAGCTGACCCGTGAGCTCGCGACGGTGGAGCTGCTGCCCCAGGTGGCCGAGGCCGAGGCGAGCGAGACCTTCCCGCGCGAGGTGTTCCGCACCCTGGGTCGCGCCGGGCTGCTGGGCCTGCCCTACCCCGAGGAGTACGGCGGGGGCGGCCAGCCCTACGAGGTCTACCTCCAGGTCGTCGAGGAGATCGCCTCGGTGTGGGCCAGCGTCGGCGTCGGGGTCAGCGTGCACGCGCTGTCGTGCTTCGGCCTCGCCACCGCCGGCACCGAGGAGCAGCGGCAGAAGTGGCTGCCCGAGATGCTCGGCGGCGAGCTGCTCGGCGCCTACTGCCTCTCCGAGGCGCACGCGGGCTCCGACCCCGCGGCGATGAGGACCAAGGCGGTCCGAGCCGGCGACGAGTACGTCGTCAACGGGGCGAAGGCGTGGACCACCCATGGGGGCCGGGCCGACTTCTACAAGCTGATGGCGCGGACCTCCGAAGAAGGCAGCCGCGGCATCTCCTGCTTCCTGGTCCCTGCGGACACCGCCGGCCTGAGCGCCGACCCGCCCGAGCGCAAGATGGGCCTGACCGGCTCGGCCACCACGACCATGCGGTTCGAGGGCGTGCGCGTCCCGGCCGAGCGGCGGCTCGGCCAGGAGGGCGACGGGCTCAAGATCGCGTTGGCCGGGCTCGACTCCGGACGCCTCGGCATCGCGGCGGTCGCGGTCGGGCTGGCCCAGGGCGCCGTCGACCACGCCGTGGCCTGGGCCAAGGAGCGCGAGCAGTTCGGCCGACCGGTCATCGAGTTCCAGGGCCTCGGCTTCCTCCTTGCCGACATGGAAGCCGCCGTGCAGTCCTCCCGGGCGACGTACCTGCACGCCGCGCGCCTCAAGGACCGCGGGCTGCCGTTCTCGCGCGAGGCCTCGATCGCCAAGCTGGTCGCCACCGACGCCGCGATGAAGGTCACCACGGACGCGGTGCAGGTGCTCGGCGGCTACGGCTACACCCGCGACTTCCCGGTCGAGCGGTTCATGCGTGAGGCCAAGGTCACCCAGATCTTCGAGGGCACCAACCAGATCCAGAGGTTGGTGATCGCCCGTTCCCTGGGTAAGACAAGTCCCGGCACCCTCTACATCGACCAGGAGCACCCATGAGCACGCCTTCGCTGGCCGGCTTCGGCCCGGCCGACCTCCCGGACCTCACCCACCGCCGCGCGGTGGTCACCGGGGCCAACTCCGGGGTCGGCTTCCACACCGCGAAGGCGCTGGCCGAGCACGGTGCCGAGGTCACGCTGGCCTGCCGCAACCTCGAGCTCGCCCGTGCCGCCGCGGTCAAGCTGCCCGGCCTCGTCGAGGTCGAGGAGCTCGACCTCGCCTCGCTCAAGTCGGTGCACGCCTTCGCCGACCGGTTCGAGGGGCCGCTGGACCTGCTGGTCAACAACGCGGGCGTGATGACGCCGCCGAAGTACCGCGAGACCGAGGACGGCTTCGAGCTCCAGTTCGGCACCAACCACCTCGGCCACTTCGCCCTCACCGGGCTGCTGCTTCCCCACCTCCTCGAGGCCGAGGCGCCGCGCGTCGTGCCGGTCGCGTCGGTGGCCCACCACCGGGGTGACGAGTCCGTCCTCGAGGGCAACCCGGAGACGTCGTACAAGCCGAACCGCGACTACGGCAACACCAAGCTGGCCAACCTGCTCTTCGGCCGCGAGCTCGACCGCCGCGCACAGGCGGCGGGCTCCAGGCTCGTCGTCTCGATGGCGCACCCCGGCGTCTCGGCGACCAACCTGGTCACCTCGCCCGACGGCATGGGCGCCAACCCGGTCGTGCGCCGGGTGATGCCCTACGTGCTGCCGATCGTCCTCCAGTCAGCGGCGGCCGGCGCGAACCCCTCCCTGTGGGCGGCGACGTACGGCGAGCCGGGCGGGTACGTCGGACCGCAGCGGATGCGCGAGGCCCGCGGCCGGCTCGGCAACGCCAAGCTGTCGCCGCACGCGCGCAACGACGACCTCGCGCAGCGCCTGTGGACCATCTCCGAGCAGTCGACCGGGGTCTCCTACGACCTCTGAGCGTGCTTCAGCAGGCCGTCCTGGCGCAGGGTGCGGTAGAGGTAGGGCGCCAAGGTGCGCGCGAAGGTGACCGTGAGGTGGTTGCCGTCGGCGTAGACACCGACCCCGCCGATCACCACCGGGCAGGTCTGGGCGTCGCACATGAGGTCGGTGAGGTCGACCATCTTCGAGCCCGGCGTCACTCGTTGGGCCGCGCTCAGCGCGTCGAACCAGCGATCGAGGTTGGCCGCGCGGGTGAAGGCGCACTGGCTGTTGGCCTGCGCGACCGGCACCTTGGCCAGGCAGAGGTTGGGGTTGTCCTGCGGGTTCCCCACACCCGGGTTGTCGCGCACCACCCCCACCGGCACGCCCTGCCGGGTCACCCTGCTCCAGGCCTGCGAGAGCCCCTGCACCCGGGCCGCCTGGCTGCCTGGCAGCGTGACCAGCCGTGCGGTGGTGAGCACCAGGTCGTAGTCCTTGGCGTGCTGGTCGAGATAGGGGTAGAGGCTCGCCCGCCACTGCGCGCAGCGCTCGCCGATCGCGGTGCTGGTGTCCGGCGGCGTCGTCGACCAGGCGCACTCGCCCATCGTGTACATGTCGACGGTGATGCGGCCCTCCCGCACGAGCGGCTCGAGGGTGGCCATCAGGATCCGGGCGTGCGAGTCGCCGATCAGCGCCACGTGCGGCACCGGCTGTGACGGCTTGCCGAACCGGCACGGGACGGTCGGCTGGCTGAACGCGCGGTAGTAGCACGCGGAGTAGGGGGGACTGTCCTTGGCGGCTGCCTCCGGGCTGGGCACGTCGACGTTCTTCAGCCGTGGGTCGGGGCAGCCTGCGGCGTGCGGGTCCATCGCGGCCGCGCCGAAGCACGGCGGAGGGTGGCGTGCGACGTCGCGGGCGGTGGCCACGGCGTCCTCGCTCTGGCGCAGCACGGCCTGGCGCGGGACGACGCACAGCACCGACAAGGCTGCGGCAGCGACGGCGGCGTACACGAAGGTCGTCCGCGGGCGCGCCAGCCCGAACCGACGGGCCCGGCGGACCGGGTCCTCGACCCAGACCTTGGTGAGGGCAGCGAGACCGAAGGTGGCCATCAGGATCGAGAGCCGGTCGAGGGTCGTCAGCGGGTGGCCGGTCAGGCCGGGCATCAAGATGATCAGCGGCCAGTGCCACAGGTAGACCGAGTAGGAGATGTCGCCCACCCACTGGGCCGGCCGGGAGCCGAGGAGCCGCGCGTGAGACGCCCACGCCCTCCGGGTCGCCGACCCAGATCACCAGGGCCGCCGCGACGACGACGCCGAGCGCCGCGGTGCCCGGCATCGGGGTGTCCGGACCGAACACGAGCGAGAGCACGGCGAGTGTGCCCAGCCCGACCCAGCCCGCGCAGCGCGTGCGACCGGACGGCCGCGTGCCGCAGGGGCGAAGGCGAGCAGCGCCCCCGCGCCGAACTCCCAGGCCCGCGCCGGGGTGACGAAGTAGGCCCACGAGGCGTTGTGGCCGGTGATCCAGAGCGAGTAGACGAACGAGGCCACCACCGCTGTGGCGAGGACGCCGAGGAGCGTGCCGCGTCGTGACCGGTGCCACCGCAGGGCCAGCCACAGCCCGAGCAGGACCAGCAGCGGCCAGATCACGTAGAACTGCTCCTCCGCCGAGAGCGTCCAGTAGTGCTGTGCCGGCGAGGGGGTGTTGGAGGCCTGGAGGTAGTCGACGGAGTCCAGCGCCAGGGTCCAGTTCACGACGTAGAGCCCGGCGGCGAGGATCTCGCGGAAGAACTGCGGCCAGACCAGCCGCGGCTCGAGCAGGAGCACGCCGACGGCGCTGACCGCGAGCACGAGGTACGCCGCCGGCAGCAGCCGCCGCATCCGGCGCGCCCAGAAGTTGCGCAGGCTGACCCGGCCGGAGCGCTCCACCTCGCGCACGAGCAGCGAGGTGATCAGGAAGCCGGAGATGACGAAGAAGACGTCCACCCCGATGTAGCCGCCCGGCAGGTGGTGCGGCCAGAGGTGGAAGAGCAGCACCAGCAGCACGGCGACGGCGCGAAGGCCTTGGATCTCCGGTCGCTGGGTCGTCGCGCCAGGAGCGGCCCGCGTGCTCGGGGCCTGCGGCTCGGCCAAGGCGGACACCTTGCGACTCTACAAAGTCGATCCGTCGCCGCGGTGGATCCGGGGTGCCACGATGTAGCCCTCCTCGAGGGTGCCGTACACCTGGAGAACGCCCGGGCGGTGCCGCCAGAGCCATGCGACGTGAGCGCAGGTGACCGCGTCGACCTCGTCCTCGACCCGCTCGAGGTGGACGTGCCGCGTCGCGTCCTGGACGAGGGTCCGGATCTGCCGCCACCGGGTGTCCTCGTGCAGGCGGAGCTCGGAGACCTGCTCGAGGTGGTCGAGGAGCACCAGGAGGGCCGCGCGCCGCGACTGCGGCGTACGTCCCGACCTCGCCTTGTAGGGCAGCACGCGGTCCAGGCCGAACAGCGCCACCACGGCCGCGTGCGGGTGCACCTCGAGGCAGGTCGGACGCTCGGGCGTGCCCGCCCGCGCGGGGTCGGGGTCCCAGCCGAACCGCTCGGCCAGCACCGCGGCCCGAGGCGGGTCGAAGAGCGGGTTGGCCCGGTTGGAGGGATAGGCGCCCGCGTGGAACCTGCCGAACGCGCGCTGCACGAGGTTCTCCGCTCGCCGCTGGCCGGTCGCGTTGGGTACGACGAGCGGCGCGTCGATGCCCACCACCACGGGCCGGCCGTCGAGCCGGTCGAGCCGGTCGAGCCAGGCCGTGATCTCGTCGTCGCTGACCACGCTCGCGCTGGCGACCAGCCGGCCGGCCTCGTCGCAGGCCGCCACGCCCGTGCGTGCCCGGGTCCCCCAGGCGAGGTCGAGACCGACGCAGAGCTCCATCACTCAGCCGAGGTGGTCGAGCTGCTCCAGCACCTCCTCGGTGGTACCGGTCTCGCCCAGCCGCGGGAAGATCTGTCCGATGCTGTGTGCGTGGATCTGCGGGTCGCGGTCGGCCATCGCGTCGGTCACCAGCGTCACGTGGTAGCCGTGCTCGTGCGCGGCGCGCGCGGTCGACTCCACGCCGGCGCTGGTGGCGATGCCGGTGAGCACGACCTGCGTGACCCCGCGCCGGCGCAGCAGCACGTCGAGGTCGGTGCCGTGGAAGGCGCCCCAGTTGCGCTTGGTGACGACGAGGTCGCCGAGTCCGAGCAGCTCCAGGTCGAGCTCGTCCCACCCGGCCGGTGGCGCCGGGCGCGGTGGCGCCTCGGTGCGTCCAGGCGGGGCGGTCAGCGGGTCGTCGCCGAAGCTGACCCGCACCAGCACCACCGGCAGCCCGCGCTCGCGGAAGGCCCGGGCCAGTCGTCGGGTGCGGTCGAGCACCTCCGCGGCGGTGTGCGGCCGGGTGTCCATCCCCAGCACGCCCTGCTGCAGGTCGATGACGACGAGGGCGCTGCGGGGGTCAAGCGTGGTCAGCGGCATGGAGGCCTTCCTTCGGTGTCGGGTTGGTCGAAGTCTCGGTAGGGGTGCGTCCGATCCGGCGCAGGGACCGGTCCGGCAGCGTGAGCAGGAGCAGGACGACGCCGCAGCCGAGCATGAAGGTCGAGAGCTCGTGCAGCCCGGCCGTGGTGGCCTCCTCACGCAGCGTCGCGGCCACGGCAGCGGCGGCGATCAGCGCGCCGCCGTACATGAAGGTGCGCAGCAGGCCCGCGGACGCACCCATGCGGGCGGGCTCGGCCTGGTGGTACAGCGCGTTCTGGTTGGCCAGGCCGACGAGTCCCTGCGTGATCCCGGCGATCGCGCCCACCACGACGAGCAGCCACAGCGCGCTGTGGGTGCCGACCGCGGCCAGCACCAGCCCGTTGGCCACCACGATCCCGATGGCGCCGACGACCAGCTTGACCCACACCTCGGCGTACCGGCCGGTGATCAGCGTGGTCACCAGCCCGGTGACGAAGACCGGCAGGAGCAGCAGGCCGGCCTGGGTCGCGTTCAGCCCGCGGCCGTCCTCGAGCCACTGCACGTAGCCGTAGAGGAGGCAGTAGCTCGCCGTGTAGTTCACGGTCTGGCGGACGTACGTCGCCAGGAGCGGGCGGTTGCCGCCGAGCACCCGCAGGTCGATGAACGCGTCGTCCTGGCCCAGCTCGCGACGTGCGAAGCCGAAGCCCAGCACGAAGGCCAGGGGCACCAGCCACGCGTGGTCGAGCGAGGGCTCCATCAGGAAGAACAGCGCGGAGGTCAGCATCCCCGCGAACAGCGCCATCCCCAGGACATCGAGGCCCGGGTGGCGCTGCGTGTCGTCGCCGGCCCGCCCTCGCGGCAGGTAGATCCAACCGAGCACCAGGCACCCCAGCGACAGCGGCACGTTGACGCTGAAGATCGTCCGCCAACCGCCGAGACCGACCAGCAGCCCGCCGACGGTCGGGCCGACGACCGCGAGGACCTGGTTGGCGACGGTCAACGCGGTGAGCACGCCCTGGGGACTGTCGATGCCTGTGCGGTCGGCCTCGCTGCGGATCAGGGACATCGCCGCCGGGTAGGCCGCACAGGTCCCGAAGCCGAGGAGCACCCTCGCCAGCACGAGGACACCGAGGGTCGGCGCCAGCATCCCGACCAGGCCCGCCACGCCGACCAGTGCCGTCGCCACCAGGAAGAGCGCGCGCGGGCCGAACTTGTCGACGAGGCGGCCGACGACGGGCTGTCCCACGGCGGTGGCGAGGTAGAGGCCCGAGACCAGCCACACCGTCTGCGACGGCGGGGCGCCGAAGGCCACCCCGATCGGCACGAGCGCGACGGCGATCATCGCGCTGTTGATCGGGTTGAGCGTCGAGCCGAGGATCAGCGGCGCGACCAGGCGTCGGTCGAACCGGTCGGGAGGAGATCCGCTCATGCCGACGGCAGCCGTTCGAGCAGCGCGATCGCATCGAGGATCGTGCGGCGCTCGAGCGGTGTGTAGGACTCCTCGAGCGCCCGGGCCAGCCACTCCTCCGTCGTACGCCGGCGGCCGGCGAAGAGGGCCTCCCCGCTGCGCGTCAACGAGACGAGCTGACGCCGTCCGTCGTGCGGGTCGGGGTCGCGACGGACCAGGTCGCGCTGCACCAGCACGGCCAGCGTCGCAGCGACGGACTGGGGACGCACCCGCTCGGCGGCCGCGAGCTCGCTCGCCGTGGCCGCGCCGTCCTTGGCCAGCCGGCTGACCACCGAGAGCTGCGACGGCGTCAGGTCCTCGTTGTCGAGCTCGTCGCGGAGTCGACGCCGCACCCGGCCGACGAAGACGCGCAGCTCGTGCGCGGCCCGGACAGAGGAGGCGGAGAGGACGTCGTGGGGCACCGGACCACTGTAGATCGACAGTCCAGACTGTGCACCCTGGCCTGTCTACTGCCGTGTTCCGCCTGGTCTCAAACCTCGGACAGGTCGAGGGCACCGGCGGCGGCGACCACCTCGCCCAGCACGGTGAGCACCTCGCGGCGTGGCTCGGCACGAGTGCTGCGGTGCCGCGCGATCACACGCCGCGTGCCGAGACCGGGCAGCGAGACAGCCTGGATGCGGTCGCGCCGGACCGCGCCCACGAGGGCCAGCGAGGGCAGCAGCGCGATGCCGAGCCCGCCGGCCACCATCGACAGCGCCACGTCGCTGTTGCTGTAGGTGTGCGCGGTCGGCGGCGCACTCGTGAACATCGCCCGCACCCGGTCGGTCGCATGGTGCGCCGCCGCCGTCGGGTCCACCCCCAGCCAGGTGTGGTGGGCGAGGTCGTCGAGGGCGGTCGGCTCCGGCACGGAGCCGGGGACGACGACCATCCAGGGCTCGTCGAGCACGGCCACGTCGTGGGTCCCGCGAGGCGCGATGCGACCCACGGGACTGTCGGCCTCGAGGAGCAGCAGGTCCACCGAGCCCGCCCGCAGGTCCCGCATGCCCTCGTCGGCCACGACGTCGCGCACCACGAGCCGCACGCCGGGCATCCGCTCGGCGAGGTCGGCGGCCAGCGGCACCAGCACAGCCTGGATGACGCTCTGGAAGGCGCCGATGACGACGGTGCCGGTGACCTCACCCTGCAGCTCTGCGAGCGCGCGGCGGGCGTCGGTGAGCTCGGACTCGATGCGTTCGGCGGCGTCGACGAGCACCCGCCCCGCAGCGGTGAGCACTGCGCCGCCGGGCTGCCGGTCGAGGACCGCGACACCGACCTCGGACTCGAGCTTCGTCATCTGCTGGGAGATCGCTGACGCTGTGACGTTCCCCTCGTCGGCGGCGGCGAGCACGCCGCCGTACCGGTGCACGTCGAGGAGCACGGCAAGCCTGCGCGGGTCGAGCTGGATCATGTAGAACAACTTAAGCCATAGTGCAGAGTTGTTCAATTGCGCTAACACACCGTCCGAACCACTATTTGCTCGTGAGCACGAACGCACTGCTGGTCATGTCGACGCTGGGATGGGTGGGGGCCCTCGGCACGGTGGGCGCCTACGCCCTGGTCTCCCGACAGCGGCTCGATGCGAACTCGCTGCGCTTCCAGGCGGTCAACGCCGGCGGCGCGGCCCTGCTCGCGGTCAGCGCGATGAGCCACGGCAACTGGCCTTCGGCGGCCAGCAACGTCCTCTGGATGTTCTTCGGCACCCAGGCCCTGGTCAGCGCGCGCCACGTGTGGCGGCCGGGCGCGGTTCGGCACCTGCAGGCCGCGCGCGCCCGCCTCGGGCACCTGCGTCACTCGCTGCTCGAGCACCACGCAGCAGTTGTCCGGGGCTGGGCCGCAGCCGGGCGGTGTAGCCGGACCCGGGCAGCTCCTCGAGGAGCCCGCCGACCAGGTGCAGGTTGATCCCGCAGACGAGGTCGGTGTGCCGCTGGGCCAGGTGGTGGAACGGGCAGTTGCCCAGCCGCACCGAGCCGTCCTCGACGCAGGGCTCGAAGCCCTGCGACTCGAGGACGGCGACCACGTCGGTGGTGCCGGCGGCCCGGGCGACGCGACGGCCGACCTCGGCCGCCTGCTCCGCCGCGGTCTCGCGCGCGGACCGACCGGAGGCGTCCGCGGCGTCGAGCGCGGCGGCGAGCACCTCGCCGACCAGCTCGTAGCGGCGCTGCGGCAGCGACACCTCGATCTCGCAGTCCGCGCGGCGGTAGAGCTTCGCCGGTCGGCCCGCGCCCGGCCCGGTGCGGCCGGAGATGCGGCGGTGCTCGACCTCGAGCAGCCCCTCCTCGACCAGCCGGTCGAGGTGGAACGCGGCGGTGGCGCGGGCCACGCCGGTGGCCTCCGAGGCCTCGTCGCGCCCGACCGGCTCGCGCGAGCGCGCCACGTAGTCGTAGAGCCGACGGCGGGTCGGCTCGTCCAGTGCCGCCACCCGCGAGATCGGGTCGGGCGGCTCGGCCGTGGTCATGGCCCACATTCTAAAGCAAACAATCGTTGACAGTAGGGATCGGCGGTCCACGCACGCCGCCTGAGCGCGGGACGTCATACGTTCTGGCAGCCATTGCGACCAGTTCGTATGACGTCCGGAGCCACCCTGGGGTGCGCGAGGGGGGAGTTGAACCCCCACGCCCTTTCGGGCACACGGACCTGAACCGTGCGCGTCTGCCTATTCCGCCACTCGCGCCAGAAGCGAACGACAGGCTATCCCACGCCGACTCGGCCCCCAAAACCGGACGTGAGGGGCTCCCCGGAGCGCACAAGCGTGCCCGCTACGATCGCCAGCAAGTCTGGACCACCAGTCGGTTCCAGCCTGCCCGAGTCCCGTCGAGTGTGGCCGAGGAGGTGTGGTGAGCGCTCTGTCGCGCTTCGAGAACAAGCTGGAGCAGATCATCTCCGGCGTCTTCGCCCGCACCTTCCGCTCCGCGGTGCAGCCGGTGGAGATCGCCTCCGCCCTCAACCGCGAGATCGACAACTCCGCCCAGATCCTCAGCCGCGACCGCCGGCTGGTGCCCAACAACTTCCACGTCGAGCTCTCCACGACCGACCACGAGCACCTCGAGGAGCTCGGGCCGCAGCTCAACCGCGAGCTCACCGAGATGCTGCGCGAGCACGCCGCGCAGCAGTCCTACGTCTTCACCGGCCCGGTCAGCATCTCGCTGGAGACCAAGGACGACCTGACCACCGGCCGCTTCCGCGTCCGCAGCCAGGCGATCGCGAGCAGCCACCTCTCCGGGGGCGACCCGACCGACACCCAGGTACGCCGGGCCACCGCGACCCTCGAGCTCAACGGCGAGCACCTCCCGCTCGCCCCACCCGGCATCGTCATCGGCCGCGGCAACGACGCCGACCTGCGCATCGACGACCCCGGCGTCTCCCGCAAGCACATCGAGATCCGCGTCGAGGAGCCGCAGGACCCGGCGACGGGTCCGCGGATCACGGTGCACGACCTCGGCTCCACCAACGGCGTCTCGGTCAACGGCAAGCGTGTCGACCGGGCCACGTTGGTCGACGGGTCCACCATCCGGATCGGCAACACCACGATGTCCCTACGGATCAAGGGCGGTTGACCGTTGTCCGAGCTCACCCTGGTCCTGATCCGGTTCGCCTACCTGGCGATCCTGTGGATCTTCGTGCTCTCGTGCATCTCGGTGATCCGCTCGGACATGTTCGGCGCGCGCGTCGCACGCCAGGCGGCCGGGCAGACCCGCTCCGAGCGCAAGGCCCGCAAGCGCGCCAAGACCACCAAGCCGCGCCGCGGCGACCCGACGCACGTCGTCGTCGTCGAGGGCGGCAACAAGGGTGAGACGGTCTCCCTCGACGAGGCCCCGCTGCTGATCGGTCGCGGCAGCGACGCGGCGATCCGCCTCGACGACGACTACGTCTCCACCCGCCACGCCCGGATCGCCTCCTCCGGCGAGCAGTGGTTCGTCGAGGACCTCGGCTCCACCAACGGCACCTACGTCGGCACCTCGCGGATCTCCCAGGCCACGGCCATCAACCTCGGCACCCAGGTGCGCATCGGCAAGACCATCCTGGAGCTGCGCAAGTGAGGCGCCGGGTGAGCACCACGTGAGGCTGAGGTACGCCGCCCTCTCCGACGTCGGCCGGGTCCGCAAGGACAACCAGGACTCCGGGTACGCCGGTCCGCACCTGCTCGTCATCGCCGACGGTGTCGGCGGGTCCGCGCGCGGCGATATCGCCAGCAGCGCGACCGTCGACATGGTGCGCAAGCTCGACGTCGCTCCCGCGGCCAGCGAGGACGGATCGTCCGACGACGTCCTCGGCGCGCTGGCCGGCGCCATCCACCGCAGCCACGACCGGATCGCCCAGCTGGTCGCAGGAGTTCCCGGACATCGAGGGGACCAGCAGCACCGTGACCGCGGCGCTCTTCGACGGCACCAACGTGGGCGTCGGCCATGTCGGCGACAGCCGCGGATACCTGCTGCGCGACGGTTCGCTGGCCCAGCTGACGACCGACCACACCTTCGTGCAGAGCCTCATCGACGAGGGCCGGATCACCGAGGACGAGGCGCGCGTGCACCCGCACCGCAACCTGATCCTGCGCGCGGTCGACGGCGTCCACGAGCCCGAGCCCGACGTGTTCAGCCTCGAGCTCGCCCCCGGCGACCGGCTGCTGCTGTGCTCCGACGGCTGCTCGGGCTCCCTGGACGACGCCGCGCTCACCCGGATCGTCGCGGAGGGCACGCCCGAGGAGGCCGCCCACGAGCTCGTGCAGGCCGCCCTCGCGGCGGGCAGCACCGACAACGTCACGGTGGTCGTGGCCGACGTCGTCCCCGACGACGAGCCCGCGCCGACCGACCCGCTCGTCGTCGGCGCGGCCGCCGAGCCACCCCGGCGACGGTTGCTGGGCGGCCGCCCGCACCAGTACCACACCGGAGAGCTCCCGCCGGTGCGCGACGAGGTGGACCCCGAGGAGGCGCGCTACGCCCCGAGACCGCCTCGTCGGCACCCGTGGCTGCGACGAGGACTCGTGGTGGGGCTGATCGTGCTGCTGCTCGCGGTGATCGCCGTCGGCGGCTACAAGTGGAGCCAGACCCAGTACTTCGTGGCGAGCGACGGCAACTCCGTGGTGATCTTCAAGGGAGTCCAGGCCGACCTGCCCGGCATCCGGCTCCACCACGTCACCGAGCGCAGCATCTACTCCCTCGAGGACCTGCCGTCCTACCGCGCGCGGCAGGTGCGCGACGGCATCAGCGCCGACAGCCTCGCCGACGCGAGGTCGATCATCAGCAGCCTGCGCTCCGACGTCAGCTGCCCGCCCTCGCCGACCCCCACACCGACGAGGAAGCCGACCCCGTCGGCCACGAAGAAGCGCCGAAGAAGACGGCCTCGGCCAAGCCCAAGCCGACCCCGACCGCGCCGACGACTGCCCCCGCGTCCCCGACCCCGAGCCCCGGCACGGCCACGCACACCCCGGCCGTGTGCCTGCAGAGCCCCACCGCCAGCCCTTCGGCCAGCCCCTCGGCCAGCCCCTCGGGCGGACGGCGACGCCATGAGCAGCACGCAGACCTCGGCCTCAGGTCCCCCGGCCGGCCTGATGGGCTTCGTGCACCGTCGGCGACGCGGCGCCGAGCTCGTGCTGCTGCTGATGAGCCTCGTCGTCGGCATCGGCGCCTACGCCGCCGTCGGGCTCGGCGTCAACGGCGAGACCCCGGTCAACCTCTACACCTACGGCGCCTGGCTCGCGGGGCTGGTGATCGCCTGCCATCTCGCGATCCGCTTCTTCGCCGAGTACGCCGACCCGATCATGCTGCCCATCGTCTCGGCGCTCAACGGGCTCGGGCTGGCGATGATCCATCGCATCGACCTCGCCGACAAGACGAACAACCCCGGCGCCAAGTCGCTTCGCCCCCACCCAGCTGGTCTGGATGACGATCGGCGTCGTCCTGTTCATGGCGGTGACGTGTCGTCCTGCGCGACCACCGTCGCCTGCAGGCCTTCACCTACACCGCCGGCCTCGCCGCGATCCTCCTGCTGCTGCTCCCGCTCGCTGCCGGGCATCGGGCGCAGCATCAACGGCGCCCGCATCTGGATCCACCTCGGACCGATGAGCTTCCAGCCCGGCGAGATCGCCAAGCTGCTGCTGGTGATCGCCTTCGCCGGCTACCTCGTCGTGCACCGCGACGCGCTGGCCCTCGCCGGGCGCCGCTTCCTCTTCGTCGACCTGCCGCGTGGCCGCGACCTCGGCCCGATCCTGGCGATGTGGCTGGTCTCGCTGGGCATCCTGGTCTTCCAGAACGACCTCGGCTCCTCGCTGCTGTTCTTCGGCCTGTTCCTGGTGATGCTCTACACCGCCACCGAGCGTCCCGGGTGGCTGTTCGTCGGCGCCGTCGCTCTTCGCGGTCGGCGGCTACCGGCGTTACCTGCTCGTCGGGCACGTCCACACCCGCGTCGAGGCCTGGCTGCACCCGTTCAGACCCGGGCGTGAACTCCTTCCAGATCGTGCAGGGGCTCTACGGCATGGCCTGGGGCGGCCTCGTCGGACGCGGCCTGGGGCAGGGCGCCCGCAGATCACGCCGTACTCCTACTCCGACTTCATCGTCCCCTCCATCGGCGAGGAGCTCGGGCTGACCGGCGTGATGGCGGTGATCCTGCTCTACGGCATCCTCGTCGAGCGCGGCCTGCGCACCGCCCTGATCTGCCGTGACGACTTCGGCAAGCTGATCGCCTGCGGCCTCGCGATCGTCGTCGCGGTGCAGGTCTTCGTCGTCGTCGGCGGCGTCACCAAGCTGATCCCGCTGACCGGCCTGACCACGCCGTTCCTCTCCTACGGCGGCAGCAGCCTGATCGCCAACTGGGCGTTGGTGGCCTTGCTCCTGCGCATCTCCGACCAGGCACGACGTCCACCGCCCGAGCTCATCGAGCCCGACGAGGACTACGACGCCGACGCCACCCAGGTGGTGCGACTCGCGATGAACAGGCCGATCCGCAACCTCGCCGTCGCCTGCATGGTGCTGTTCGTCGCGCTGCTGGTGAACGTCACGGTGGTGCAGTACTGGCAGGCCAGCGACCTGACCTCGCTGAGCAAGCACCCCGACAACGTGCGGGTGCGCGACGCGGAGTTCGCCCGCGACCGAGGGGCGATCCTGGTCACGGGCAAGGCGGTGGCCGAGTCCAACAAGTCGCACGACCAGTACGTCTACCAGCGGGACTACCCGCAGGGCCTCGAGTACGCCCACCTGACCGGCTTCTTCTCCCGCGACTGGGGGCTCGGCGGCATCGAGGCCAGCCAGAACTCCATCCTCTCCGGCAGCGACGACAAGCTCTTCTACGAGCGGGTGATCGACCTCGTCGACAACTCCCCGCCCCAGGGCGGCAGCGTCTCGCTGACCATCGACCCCAAGGCGCAGCGGGCGGCGTACGAGGGGATGAAGGCGCTCGGCACCAACGTCCAGGGCGCCGTGGTCGCGCTCGAGCCGAGCACCGGCAAGATCCTGGCGATGGTCTCCAGCCCCAGCTACGACCCCAACCGGCTCGCGAGCCACGACTTCAACCAGGTGGGCAAGATCAAGACCCGCCTGGAGAACAACCCCCTGCGGCCGCTGGACAACCGGGCGATCGAGGAGGTCCTGCCGCCGGGCTCCACGTTCAAGCTGGTGACCGCCGCAGCCGCCCTCAACACCGGGAAGTACACGCCGGACACCAAGGTGCCCGGGGGCTCGGTGCTCAACCTGCCGCAGACGACCAAGAACCTGACCAACGAGAACCACGAGTCGTGCGGCGGCGGCCAGATCACGATGACCCAGGGCGCTGCAGCTCTCCTGCAACGTGGCCTTCGGCTCCATCGGACTCGACATCGGCGACGACGCGATCCGCCAGACCGCCAACAAGTTCGGCTGGGGCACCCGCACCTTCCACGACCTCGACGACGACCTGACCCGGCAGGCGATCAGCCGGTTCCCGGTCAACCCCGACAAGCCCGAGACCGCGCTCTCGGCGATCGGCCAGTTCGACGTCGCCGCCACGCCCCTCCAGATGGCGATGGTCGGCGCGGGCATCGCCAACAACGGCACCGTGATGAAGCCCTACCTCGTCGACGAGATCAAGTCGCCCAAGCTCAGCTCGCTGAGCAAGACCGATCCGTCGCCGATGCCCGACCAGCCGGCGATGCAGCCCTCCGCGGCCCGCGACCTGACCAAGATGATGGTCGCCGTCGTCGACGGCGGCACCGGCACCACCGCCCAGATCCCGGGCGTCGAGGTCGCCGGCAAGACCGGCACCGCCCAGAGCGCGCCCAACCGGCCGCCCTACGCCTGGTTCGTCTCCTTCGCCCCGGCCGACAAGACCCGAAGGTCGCCGTCGCCGTGCTCGTCCAGGACGCCGGCGTCGCCCGCGACCAGATCTCCGGCAGCGGGCTGGCCGCCCCGATCGCCAAGTCCGTCATGGAGGCGGTGATCGGCAAGTGACCACCCCGACCCCGGACGAGCGCTACGTCCGCGAGGAGCGGATCGCCACCGGCGGCATGGGCGAGGTATGGCGCGCCCGCGACACCGTGCTCGGCCGCGAGGTCGCGGTCAAGCTGCTCAAGCCCGAGTACGCCGACGACCCCACCTTCCGCGCGCGCTTCGAGGCCGAGGCCCGGCACGCGGCCGCCCTGCACCATCCCGGCATCGCCTCGGTCTTCGACTTCGGCGTGCTCGAGGAGGGCCACACGCCGTACCTCGTGATGGAGCTGGTCGACGGCGACCCGCTCTCCACGCTCCTCGCGAGCGGGCGGCCCGTCGACCCCGCGCAGGCACGGCGGCTGATCGCCCAGGCCGCCGACGCCCTCGGGGCGGCACACGGCGCCGGGGTCGTGCACCGCGACGTGAAGCCCGCGAACCTGCTGGTCACCCCCGCTGGGCAGGTGAAGGTGACCGACTTCGGCATCGCCCGGGCCGTCGACTCGGTGCCGATCACGACGACCGGGCAGGTCCTGGGCACGCCGCAGTACTTCTCGCCCGAGCAGGCCCGCGGCGAGCGCGCCACCGCCGCCAGCGACGTCTACTCGCTCGGGGTGGTGCTCTTCGAGTGCCTCGCCGGTCACCGCCCCTTCGGCGGTGACTCGCCGGTGGCCACGGCGCTGGCGCACATCCGCGAGGACGTCCCGGACCTGCCGGCCTCGGTGCCCGCCGACCTGGCCGACGTCGTGCGCACGGCGATGGCCAAGAACCCCGCCGACCGCTACCCCGACGGCACCGCCTTCGCCGCCGCCCTGCGCGGCGCCCCGACCAGGCGGGTGCCACCGAGCGTCCCGCCGCCCGTCCCGCCCCCGGACTCGACCCCGGACTCGACCCAGGTGCTGCCAGCAGCCGCACCCGTGGTGGCCCGGACCACGAGCGTCGCCGACGAGCCGGCCGAGCGAGCAGCGCAACCGGTCACCCTGGCCGTGGATCCTGGCCGCCCTCGCCCTGCTGGTCGTCGTGCTGCTCCTGGTGACCAAGCCGTGGCAGTCCGACGACACCGGGGACCAGCAGGGCACCCCGCCCAGCAGCCCGGCCACCACCTCGTCGACTCCCTCGACGACTCCCTCGTCACTCCCTCCGACGCCCACCCCGACCGCGACGAAGTCACAGACGCCGCAGGTGACGATCAACCCCGACGACTACGTCGGCAAGCCGGCCGACCAGGCCCGCAGCCAGCTGCGGGCGCTGGGCATGCAGACCACCACGCAGACCGTCGACAACCCCGGCGACAAGCAGGAGAACACCGTCGCCGGGATCAGCCCCTCCGGCCAGGTCGACGAGGGATCGACGATCACGCTGCAGGTCTACGGCCCGGCTCCCGACTCCGGCAGCGGTACCCCCAGCGCTACGCCCGACGGCAACGGGAACGGCAACGGCAACGAACGGCAACGGCGGAGAGGGAGGCTGAGGCGCGATGAGTGAACCGCACCGCATCGGCGGGCGCTACGAGCTCGGCGAGCTGCTCGGTCGTGGCGGCATGGCCGAGGTCCGCAAGGGCACCGACGTACGCCTCGGTCGCACCGTCGCGGTCAAGCGGCTGCGCACCGACCTGGCCAGCGACGCCACCTTCCAGGCCCGCTTCCGCCGCGAGGCGCAGTCGGCCGCCTCGCTGAACAACACCCGCATCGTCTCGGTCTACGACACCGGCGAGGAGACCGCCACCGACGGCAGCGGCGTGGCCCAGCCCTACATCGTGATGGAGTACGTCGCCGGTCGCACCCTGCGCGAGATCCTGCGCGAGGGCCGCAAGATCCTGCCCGAGCGTGCCCTGGAGATCACCTCGCAGGTGCTCGAGGCGCTCGACTACAGCCACCGGGCGGGGATCATCCACCGCGACATCAAGCCCGGCAACGTGATGCTCACCCCGACCGGCGACGTGAAGGTGATGGACTTCGGCATCGCCCGGGCCGTCTCCGACGCCTCGAGCACGATGACCCAGACCGCGGCCGTCGTCGGCACCGCGCAGTACCTCTCGCCCGAGCAGGCCCGCGGCGAGAACGTCGACTCGCGCTCCGACGTCTACTCGACCGGCTGCCTGCTCTACGAGCTGCTCACCGGCCGGCCGCCGTTCGTCGGCGACAGCCCGGTGGCGGTGGCCTACCAGCACGTCCGCGAGCACGCGCCGCCGCCGTCCAGCCACGACGAGGACCTCACCCCCGAGATCGACGCCATCGTGATGAAGTCGCTGGCCAAGAACGTCGGCGACCGCTACCCGAGCGCCGCGGCGATGAAGGCCGACATCGACCGCTACCTCGAGGGCAAGCCGGTCCAGGCGCCGCTCGTGCCGGCCGTGCCTGCGGCGCCGTTCCTGCCGACGGACACCTCGACCCAGGTCACCGTCCTGCCGCAGGAGGAGGACGAGCCGAACCGCCGCCGCCGGGGCCCGCTCGCGCTGCTGATCATCCTGCTCATCGCGCTGATCGCGGCGGCGCTGATCTTCGGTCCCCGGCTCTTCGACTCCCGCAACCAGCAGGTCGCCGTCCCGACGGTCACCGGCCTGACCCGGGCCGAGGCCGAGGCCCGGATCACCAACTCCGGGCTCGTGGTCGGCACCGTCACCGAGGACTCCAGCAAGGACGTCCCCAGCGGCCAGGTCATCTCCCAGAACCCCACCGACGCACCCAGGTGGACCGCGGCACCCAGGTCGACCTCGTGGTCTCCAACGGCAAGCCGCAGGTCACCCTCCCCGACCTGGTGGGCCAGGACAAGGACCAGGCCGCGGCCCAGCTGCGCTCCGACGGGCTGCGCGTGGTGCTGACCCAGCGCCAGAGCGACGACCCGAAGAACCAGGTGGTCGCGATGCAGCCGCCGGCCGGCTCCCAGGTGGCCGACGGCTCCAAGGTGACCCTGTTCTGGTCCACCGGACCCGAGCAGGTGCCCTCCGTGCGGGGCAAGACCCAGGCCGAGGCGACCAAGCTGATCGAGGCTGCCGGGTTCAAGGCCAGCGTGGTCACCGACTCCTCGACACCGGCCACCAAGGGGACGGTGCTGCAGCAGAGCCCCGCCGCGGGCACCACCCTCGACCAGGGGCAGCACCGTGACGATCGTGGTCTCCAGCTACACCCCGCCGAGCCCGACACCCACCCGACACCGACACCGACCCCCACGCCGACACCGACGACACCCGGGTTGCCGACGCCTTCGCCGTGAGGCTCGATCAGCTGGGTCAGCTCGCGGGGCTGCACCGAGGGCGGCGCGGGCGTGGCGTAGCGCAGCATGCCCACCCCGTCGTACGCCGGCAGCACGGTGTCGTCGGCCGTGTCGACGTGGTAGCCGAGGTGGTAGGCGCGCACGTAGCTGAGGTAGCCCGCGATGTAGGAGCTCTCGTCGAGCGCGCGCTGCATGCTCCCGACGTCGCCGACGGCGGTGATGACGTACGGCGGGGCGTAGGGCACGCCGTGCAGCACGACGGTGTTGCCCACGCACTTGATGCCGGTGGTGCTGACCACGCGCTGCTTCTGCAGCGTCATCGCCTCGGCCCCGCCGCTCCACAGCGCGTTGACGACCGCCTGGATGTCCTGCTGGTGCACGACGAGCTGGTCGGCCGTGGTGTCGCCGTTCTTGACCGCCCGGTCGACGTCACTCTGCGGTGCGTCGGTCAGCGTGACCGTGATCGAGGGCCCGTGCACGGCGTCGAGGCCGGCCGGGCCCTTGAGCGCGTCGACCTGCTGCTGGAGCCGCGCGACCTGCTGGTCGTCGACGTTCTTGCCGAGCGTGTCGACCTGTCGGTTCAGCGTGGCGACCTGGTGCTGGAGGTCGTCGGCGCGCGTGCGCTGCTGCCGTACGACGGTGTCGAGGTCGGTGACGCTCGAGCCGCGCAGGTCGAGGCCGCCGGAGTCGAGGCTGCTCGCCACGAAGAGCCCACCGGCGAGCACGAAGACCACGACCGCGCCGAGCCGCCACCGTCCGGGCAGGTGCCACCGGGGTCGGAGGAACCGTGACCTCAACCGGGGCGCCTGCTCTCTGACGTGACGGCGGTGACTACGCTTGCCGTCGAGTGTGGCACGCCCCTGATGAGGGCGGACCCGACCCGCCGTCGGTCGAGCCAGTCGACACCCGTCAAGGAGCAGCAGTGTCCAAGCCCCGCGCGCGCAGCCCCATCGTGGTCGCGAGCCCCTACGAGACCTCGATCCCCCGCACGGTGATCGCGGGCGTCCTGGTCCTGGTCGGGATCATCTGGATGGTCGTCTACATCAACGTCGCCCAGAAGGCTGCCGAGTACACCCCCGGCGTCGGCACGAAGCCGTCCAACCCGCTGCCCTGGATGGCCCACCTCGACCAGTGGAACTACCTGATCGGCTTCGGGCTGATCTTCCTCGGCCTGATCATCAGCGCCCACAAGTCCACCCCGCTGGGCCGCGGCCGCGGCGTGGTCGTCGGGATGCTCGGCTGCTTCCTGATCGGCCTGGTCTGGATCGTGCTGTTCTACTTCACCGGCAGCGACACCGCGATCCCGGTGATGAAGGACCTCGGGCAGTACAACCTGCTGGTGGGCATCGGCTTCATGGCGGTGGGCTTCGCCTTCGCCACCAAGTGGGAGTGAACCGACTTACACGCGTGTAGTTCTCCACAGAGTTCTCCCCAGGCTGTGGACAACGCCCGGTGCGCTCAGCCTCCGAGCGCGGCTGCCCGGACCACGATCGCGACGACCGCCAGGGCCAGCAGCAACCCGGTGACGCCCCACTGCACCAGGGCGCGCTGCTGGCGTGGCGCGTAGACCATCGCGAAGCCGAGCACGACGCCGCCCAGCAGGCCGCCGAGGTGCCCCTGCCAGCTGATGTTGCCCAGCGTGAAGGTGAGCACCAGGTTGACGGCGATCCAGCCGAGCACCGACTGCGCCTGCCCGCCGACCTTGAGCGCGAGCACGGCGATCGCGCCCATCAGCCCGAAGATCGCGCCCGAGGCACCCAGCGTCTGACCGTGCGGGTCGGAGAACCACATCACCGCCGCCGACCCGACGAGTCCCGAGACGAGGTAGACGGCCAGGAACCGGGCCCGCCCGATCACCGCCTCGAGCATCGGGCCCAGGAAGAACAGCGCGAGCATGTTGAAGCCGATGTGCAGCACCTCGACGTGGGTGAACAGCGAGGTGAACACCTGCCAGTAGGCGCCGTCGCTGACGCCGCGGACGATGACGACCGACCCGTCCGAGGCCCGGTAGGCGCTCGACTGCGGCAGCAGCGCGAAGGCGTTCAGCAGCTTGCTGCTGTTGCCGCCGGTGGCCACGATCAGCAGCCACACGACCGCGTTGACGGCGATCAGCGCGAACGTGGTCAGCCGGGGGTCGCGGATCTGCGTCCCGCCGTACGGCGTGCGGGCCTGGCGGGTGGTCCGCGCACCCTCCTTCACGCACTCGGGGCAGTGGAAGCCCACCGAGGCCGAGCTCATGCAGTCCGGGCAGATCGGCCGCTCGCAGCGCTGGCAGCGGATCCAGGTCTCCCGGCCGGGGTGCCGGTAGCACGTCGGCGGCCCGGACGACCGCTCGACGACCGGGCCCTGCTCGGCGCCGCTCACCCCCGGATGATCTCCACGGACTCGATGACCACCGGCTCGACCGGACGGTCTCCCGCGCCGACGGCGCGTGGGCGATCGCGTCGACCACGTCGCGACCCTCCTGGTCGGCGACCTCACCGAAGATCGTGTGCCTGTTGTTCAGCCACGGAGTCGCGCCGACGGTGATGAAGAACTGCGAGCCGTTGGTGCCGGGGCCGGCGTTGGCCATCGCCAGCAGGTAGGGCCGGTCGAACTGCAGCTCGGGGTGGAACTCGTCCTTGAACGTGTAGCCCGGCCCGCCGGTGCCGGTGCCGAGCGGGCAGCCGCCCTGGATCATGAAGCCGTCGATGACGCGATGGAACCCGAGCCCGTCGAAGTACTTCACCCCCGAGCGGCCGGCGTCGTCACGGAAGTCCTTGCTGCCCTCCGCGAGCCCGACGAAGTTCTCCACGGTCGCCGGGGCGTGGTTGGGCAGCAGGTTCAGCGTGATGTCGCCGCGGTTGGTCTTCAGGGTCGCGGTCAGGTCGGACATGGAGGCCTTTCGCCGTGCGGGCAGTGCCGCTGGTGTGTACGTGTGCGCGTCGATCCTCCCATGCAGCCCCAGACGCCTCCGACTCGCGCACTGACCTGCCCGGTTACCCACCGCCCACCGGCTGACACGGGTTTAATTCCGCACCGGGTACGGGCAGGATGGAAGGACTGGCCATCGATGCCCATCGACGAGAGGGATCCCGCACCCATGTTCAAGAAGAGCAGCACCGACACGCTCGTGGAGCAGGCTCAGGGCCTGGCGAGCGACATCTCCGAGGCGCTCGCGCCGCACGTCGAGCGCGCTCGTGACGAGGTCGGGCCGCGGCTCGCGGACGCACGCGACGCGATCGCCCCCAAGGTCGCCGAGGCGAAGGAGGCCATCGCCCCCAAGCTGGCCGAGGCGAAGACCCAGGCCGCGCCGTACGTCGAGCAGGCGCGCGAGAAGCTCGTCAAGGACGTCGTTCCAGCCGTCAAGGACGCCTACGCCGAGGCCAAGGTGCAGGCCGGGCCCATCGCCGACGAGGCCAAGGAGCGGGCCACGCTCGCGGCCGCGGCGCTCAAGGGTGAGGACCTCCAGCGCAAGAAGGGCGGGAAGAAGAAGTTCTTCTTCTTCGCGGCATTGGTCGCCGGCGGAGCCGTCGTCTTCAAGAAGCTCAAGAGCGGCAACGAGTCGAGCAACTGGCAGTCGTCGTACACGCCGACTCCGGCCCCGACTTCGGCCCCGACTTCGCCCCGACACCCCCGACACCCCCGCCGGCCCCGGCCAGCCCGGCCGCGCCGATGGCGGGCAGCCACGTGGCCGACTCCCCCGTTGACTCCACGGTCGACTCGCCTGGTGACACCGCCGGTGCCAACCCGGGCGAGACGATCGCCGACGCCGCCGAGGCACCCCACGAGGTCACCACGCCGGACGCCCCGCTCGAGGAGGTTGCGGTCGAGGGCGCCGACGCCCCGGCTCCGAAGCCGCGGGAAGAAGCCCTGACCCGGCTGACCCTCAGGCGGTGCTGAGGAGCTCCGGGTTCTCGCGGCGCACGCGCGCGTTCACCTGACGCTCGACCCAGAAGATCAGGATCGGGATCAGCCCGGCGAGCAGCACGAGCACGGTGAACCCGATCGGCCACTGGACCTTGCGCGAGAGCATGAAGGACACCACCAGGTAGGCGATGTAGATCCAGCCGTGCGCCACGCCGACGACCATCGTGATGGTCTCCCCGGCGTGCTGGGCCGAGGAGCCCTGCGTCGTGAGGTAGGCGAGCGGCATGCCGACGAAGACGAGCACGGTCAGCAGGACGCCGACGACCATCGCGAGCACGCGGTAGACCGGGAAGAGGGGCACGGGCCCAACCTAACTGGGGGCCGGTTGCCGCTCGCGGACGCCTTCGGCCGCCTCGTCCTCGAGCTGGTCGCGGCACCAGCGCAGCCAGATGTAGATCGCGAAACCCGGCGAAGACCCACCACTGGAACGCGTAGAGCAGGTTGCGCAGGTGGTCGGTGCTGGAGATCTCGTGGCTCGAGGTGGGGTGCACCTGGCGCAGGCCGCCGGCGGCTGCGCTCGCCGAGACGCCCTTCTGCACCACGAACGCGCTGTAGAGGTCGTCGTGGACCCGCTCCACGAGGCTCGCGGTGCTCATGTCGGGGATGACATCGTCACTCTGGTCGGTGTCGGTGACGCCGCTGTCCTCGGAGGCCTGCAGCCACCCGACGACCGCCGTCGCTCCGCTGACCGCGGGCGCTGCCTTGTGCGCGGACCAGCCCCGGACGACGGGCATGGCGCTGCCACCGGAGGTGACCACCGGGGTCACCACCCAGTAGCCGGTGCGGCCGTCGAGCTGGCGGTCCGAGACGTACGTCGTGTCCTGCGGCAGCCACGTTCCGGAGAACCGCACCGGCTTCCCGAGCCCGCCCGCGGGGAACGGGTCGTCGCCGCCCATCACCTGGTCCAGCGGCTGCGGGGTGCCGGTGGTGGGGTCCACCGCCGCGGCGGCCCGCCCCGCCTGCCACACGTGCAGCTGCCAGACCCCGAGCACCGACGCCGCGGCGACGGCCAGCACCATCAGCAGGTGCGCCGCCCACGACCGGGGCTGGACCAGCACGTGCACCTGGCCAGCGTACGGGGGCGGCCTCGGCGGTCGGTCTGCCAGGCCAGGAACCCGAAACTGCCTCAACGGTCACACTGGAGCCATGCGGATCTCCGTGCTCTCCGACACCCACTCACCGCGGTTCTGGAAGCGCTGTCCCCCGCGTGTGGCGACCGAGCTCGAGGGGACCGACCTGATCCTGCACGCCGGTGACGTGTGCCTGCGCGAGACCCTCGAGGAGCTGGAGCAGTTCGCCCCCGTGCACGCCGTGCGTGGGAACAACGACGGCGACGACATCGGCGCCTGGGGTGCTCCGGAGGCGCTCGAGCTCGAGCTGGACGGCGTGCGGGTCGCGATGGTCCACGACAGCGGCCCGAGGTCCGGCCGCGGGCCGCGCCTGCGACGCCTCTTCCCCGACGCCGACCTCGTCGTCTTCGGTCACTCGCACATCCCGTGGGACGAGGTGCACGACGGCCAGCGCGCCTTCAACCCCGGATCACCGACGGACAAGCGGCGTCAGCCGCACGCGACGATGGGCGAGCTAGTGATCGAGGACGGGCTGCTCCGCTCGGCCCGCATCCTTGCTGTCGGCTGACCGGCTCGACACGGGATCGGACTCACCACGCGATCTCCGGGCCGTGCGGTACGCCGGTTCGCGCAGGCGGCGTACCCAGGAGGGGAAGGCGAGGTCCGGCAGCGGGTTGTGCACCGGGTCGAACGAGACCGGCTCGTCGCGCTCGTCCCCCGCGACCTCGCGCAGCTCGGCAAACCGGTGCCAGGGACCGCGCTGACACGCGACGTAGAGCGTGGTAGACGCCTCGTCCGGACAGGCGCCGATGACCACCGGTCCGCTCGGGGTGGCGTAGGGCAGCAGGCTGGTCATCGGCCGCTGTGCACTGAACCCGGGCTTCAGCAGCATCCGGGTGGGCGGCAACCACCCGGTGGTCGCCAACAGCAGGTCACCTGGTCGCCCGTCGCCCGGCAGCACGCGGACGGCTAGCCCGTGGATGTCCGGCAAGGGCCGTGGCAGTCCGATCGCCCGCGACCACCGCACGAGCACCTCGTCATGGCCGGGGGCGTCCAGCCAGGCCACCCCGGTGGGCGTCGGCAGTCCCGAGCGCACCAGCCGGCCGCGGTGCACCTCTCCCCGCGGGTGCAGCGGTTTGCCGGCCGGCCGCGCAGCCGCAAGCCCTCGCACCAACCCGGCCAGCACCTGCCCGCCGACGGCGGATGCGTTCTCAGCGGGAGGCATCGTGAGCTGGGGTGGCGGCACGAACGGCTCGTACCCGCTCGACCTCCGGCCATGTGGCTCTCGAACGACCGAGGACCAGACGGCTCAGGCGACCTTCGAGCGCTCGCTCGGACGCCGATCCTCCAGCCCGGCCATCCCCCAGCGCACCAGCGCCGCCGACGCGACGCCGGCCCGGGTGGCCACAGCGACGCCTGGACCGAGGAGCGGGATCCGAAGCGAGCGGCGCGCCCAGGCGGGCAGCAGCGCGACACCGCCGGCGGCGATGAGCGCGTAGCCGGGTCGCGCGACGAGCGGAACCGGCGGGTTGAGCAGCATGAACCGGACGGCCTCGCGTGCGGCCGGCGTGCTCTCCAGCTCCGGGCGGTAGGACGCGATGACCTCCTCCAGCTCCGCGACGGTCGTGGGCAGGTCGGTCGCGCCGAGCAGTCCCGCCGCGCGGGCGGTCTGCTCGACGTACAGGTCCGCCTCTGCGGCTGACAGCGGTGCCGCCGCGTAGGCCTGGAACGCGGTCAGGAAGGACCAGATCTCCGCGACGTGCACCCAGCGCAGCAGGTGCGGGTCGTCGGCGGCGTAGGGCCGACCGAAGGGGTCCTCACCACGAACCGTCCGATGGACCGACCGGACCCGTGCGATGGCCCGCTCGGCGCCCTCGACGGTGCCGAAGGTGGTGACGGCCAGGTAGTGACTCGTGCGCTGGAGGCGTCCCCACGGGTCGCCCTTGTAGCCGCTGTGCCCCGCCACCCCGGCCATCGCGAGCGGGTGCAGGGACTGGAGCAGCAGGGCGGCCAGCCCGCCGGGAAACATCGAGGCGTCAGCGTGGACCCGCCAAATGGGATCCTCCGAGGTGAACCAGCGCTCACCCTCCGCGCCCCAGATCGCCTTCGCTCGCTCGGGCGCATCCTCCCCGGCGACACGGGATCGCAGCGCCAGGCCGAGCCGGCGCTGCACGAGCCCTGTGATCGAGGTCATGTCTTGACCCTAGCCAGGGCGTCGGTGGAGCCTAGGGGACTCGAACCCCTAACCCCCTGCTTGCAAAGCAGGTGCGCTACCAATTGCGCCAAGGCCCCTTGGTGCGGGCGCTCGATCAGGAGCGCTGCACCGGGTCGGTGGCCTGCTGCCACAGGTCCTGCTCGTGCCGGCTCTCGTCCATCTTCTTCTTCGCGAAGACGGCCCCGGCGACGACGGCCGCCAGGATCAGGATCTTCTTCATGGGTCCTCCTCGGTGAATCCGAGCCCACACTCTAGACGGCCCGATCAGCCCGCATCCGGGCGGAACCCCCGCAGGCGCAGGCTGTTGAGCACCACGAACACCGACGAGAAGGCCATCGCCGCGCCGGCGATCATCGGGTCGAGCAGGCCGGCTGCCGCGAGCGGGATCGCGGCGACGTTGTAGCCGAACGCCCAGACCAGGTTGCCCCGGATCGTCGCGAGCGTACGGCGCGACAGCCGGACCGCGTCGGCTGCGACGCGGAGGTCGCCGCGCACCAGGGTCAGGTCGCTCGCCTCGATGGCCACGTCGCTGCCGGTGCCCATCGCGATGCCGAGGTCGGCCTGGGCGAGCGCGGCTGCGTCGTTGACCCCGTCGCCGACCATCGCGACGACGCGGCCCTCGTGCTGCAGCCGCGCGACCGTCTCGACCTTCTCGGCAGGCAGCACGCCGGCGATGACGTCGCCGGCGTCGATGCCCACCTCGGCGGCCACCGCCCGCGCCACCTCCGAACGGTCGCCGGTGAGCAGCATCGGCCGCAGCCCCAGCTCACGGAAGCGCGACGAGCGCCTCGCGGGAGGTCGGCTTGACCTGGTCCGCGACGACCAGCCAGCCGCGTGCCCGGCCGTCCCAGCCGACGGCGACGATCGTGCCGCTCCCGGCGGACTTCGCCCTGCGGGAGCGGCATGCCCCGGTCGGCGAGCAGCGACGGACGGCCGACGACCGCGGCACGCCCCTCGACCTCGCCCTCGACCCCGAGCCCCTCGAGGTTGCGGAAGCCGGAGACGCCCGCGCGGACGCCACCGGCGGCGACCGCTCGCGCGATCGGGTGCTCGGAGGCCTGCTCCAGCGCCGCGGCCACCCGGAGCACCTCGTCACGGTCCTCGCCGGGCAGCGGCACCACGTCGACGAGCGTCATCTGGCCGGAGGTCACCGTGCCTGTCTTGTCGAGCACGACCGTGTCGACCCGTCGCGTCTGCTCGAGGGCCTCGGGACCCTTGACCAGGATCCCGAGCTGGGCCCCGCGGCCGGTGCCGACCAGGAGCGCGGTCGGCGTGGCCAGCCCGAGGGCGCACGGGCAGGCGATGATCAGCACCGCGATCGCCGCCGTGAACGCCGTCCGTCCACCCCTGCCCGGCGACCAGCCAGCCGCGAGCGTGAGGGCAGCGACCACGAGCACGACGGGCACGAAGACGCCCGAGATCCGGTCCGCGAGCCGCTGCGCCGACGACTTCCCGGTCTGGGCCTCCTCGACCAGCCGCGCCATCTGGGCGAGCTGGGTGTCGGCGCCGACGCGGGTCGCGCGCACGACGAGCCGGCCGCCCACGTTGACCGTCGCGCCGGTCACCCGGTCCCCGGGCGCCACCTCGACCGGCACGGACTCGCCGGTCAGCAGGGAGGCGTCGATCGCCGACGAACCGTCCTCGACGACGCCGTCGGTGGCGACCTTCTCCCCCGGCCGCACGACGAACACCGTGCCGACCTCGAGCGCCTCCACGGGCAACCGGGTCTCCACGCCGTCGCGCAGCACCGCCACGTCGCGGGCGCCCAGCTCCAGCAGGGCACGCAGCGCGGCGCCGGCCTGCCTCTTCGCTCGAGCCTCCAGGTAGCGCCCGAGCAGCAGGAAGGTGGTCACCACGGCGGCCGTCTCGAGGTAGACGTGGCCAGCCGAGCCGCTGACCACGACGTACGCCGACCAGCCGAACGCGGCCAGCACGCCGATCGAGACCAGCGTGTCCATCGTGGTGGCGCCGTGGCGCAGGTTCTTCACGGTGGCGGCGTGGAACGGCCAGGCCGCCCACAGGACGACCGGGGTGGCGAGGACGAGCGAGACCCACTCCCACCCGGGGAACTGCCACGCGGGCACCATCCCCAGCAGCAGCGACCGGAAGGGTCAGCGCCGCGCTGACCAGCAGCCGCACGCGCAGAGGGCGCGCCGTCGTCCACCTCGTCACGCGAACCGGTCTGCGGCACCGCCGCGGCGTACCCGGCAGCGGCCACCGCGGCGACGAGCTCGGCGTCGGTGACGGTGCCCGGACGGTCGACCGAGGCCTTCTCGGTCGCGAAGTTCACGCTGGCGGTGACGCCGGGCACCTCGTTGAGCTTGCGCTCGACGCGGTTGGCGCACGAGGCGCAGGTCATCCCGGTGATCTCGAGCTCGACCCTCCCGGTCGTCTCGGACGTGGTCACGACTTCACCAGCCGGGCGATCGCGTCGGAGGCCTCCCGCAGCTTGGCCTCGGCCTCGGGACCGCCGGCGCGGACGGCGTCCTGCACGCAGTGCGCCATGTGCTCGTCGAGCAGCCCCAGCGAGACGGCCTGCAGCGCCTTGGTGACCGCGGAGACCTGGGTCAGGATGTCGATGCAGTACTGCTCCTCGGAGATCATCCGCTCGATCCCCCGGACCTGCCCCTCGATCCGCCTCATCCGCTTGAGGTAGTCGTCCTTGCGGCCCATGTAGCCGGGGTCCACGTGCGTCTCGCTCATGCCCATGTTTACCATACCCCCCTAGGGTATTCAAGCCGGACAGGTCGGGCCATGACACCCGCTCCTGGAGACGTGTGCTGGGCATCGGCGGGTACCGCGCAGGCCGTGCTCACCGTCACGGGTCGAGCTCTGGGCGACCGCCAGATGGACCGCCGAGGGCCGCCGGGGACGTGTCGGTGGGCCTAAGAGGACTTGAACCTCTGACCTCTTCCTTATCAGGGAAGCGCTCTAACCGTCTGAGCTATAGGCCCGGGTGGTCGTCGCGGCGGGGGACCAGCGACGGACCGACAGGGAAGGCTACCCGATGCCGGAGACCCGCCACAAAACGGCGGGCGCCCGGCGATCAGTCCTCGGCGAGGGTCACCTCGATGCCGCCGAGCAGGGCGGCGGCGAGGTTGTACAGGAACGCCGCGAGGGTGGCGATCGCGGTGATCAGGATGACGTCGACGACGGCCACGATCATCGTGAAGCCGAGCACGCGGGAGGGCCCGACGTACTTCTGGATGTCGAACTTCTGGCCGCTGTCGCTGCCCACGGCCTGCTGCACGATCGAGTTGATCGAGTCCCAGACGCCGGCGGCGCCGAGCACGGCCATGATGATCGCGACCGCGACCACGAGCACGATGCCGAGGGCGATCGAGAGCAGGAACGAGGTCTTCATCACCGACCAGGCGTCGACCTGGACGAGCCGCAGCTGGGCCCGACGCGGACGGCGGGAGGAGGAGCCTCCCAGCGAGGTCGCGGGCGGCCGGGGAGCTGTCGCGACCGGCGCCACGGTCGTCGCGCCGGCTCGGACGCTGTGCTCACGGTGCGGCACTCCTCTGGGCAGCCGTACGGTCGCGGCAGCAGCCTTGTCGGCAACCGCCTTCTCGGCGACCGCGCGCTCGGCTGCTGCGCTGTCGGCAGCGGCCTTCTCGGCCGCTGCCCTCTCGCGGGCGGACTTCGCCTCCAGCGCCTGCCGGGCGGTGGCGCGTTCCTCGGCGCGCACCTTCTCCTGCTCGGCCTTCTCCCGCGCGGCCTCCTCGCGGACCTGGCGGTCCCGCTCGGCCTGCCGGAGGCGGTCGGTCTTCTCCTCCGCCCGCTTCTTGGCGGCGGCGGACTTCTCCTCGCGTGCCTGGGTCTGCGCCTGCTTGCGGGCCTCCCGCTCGGCGATCTTCTGCCGCTTCGCCTCCGCGGCGGCGCGCTGCTGCTCCTCGCGCTTCCTCGCCTGCTCGGCGAGCTCAGGCGGGGGCGGCGGCAGGACGGGGCCCTTCAGGGTGCGCCGAGGGGCAAGTGGGCGGTCGGCGTTGTCGTCGGCCATCAGCCTTCGTCCTCCCCACCGGCGTCCTCGCCGCCGGCCTCAGTGGCATCAGTCGCGATTGTCGCACCCGTTGTCTGAACCTCACCAGACACGACCTCGTCGCTCGGCTCCTCGGACGCCTCGTCGGACGCCTCCTCGACGGCCTCCTCGATCTCGGCGTCCCGCTCGACGCTGCGCGCGACCACGGCGACGCTGTCACCGTTCTTGGGCGTCACGAACTTCACGCCCATCGTGTCGCGGCCGGTGGAGCGGAACTGCTCGTCGATGGGGCTGCGCACCACCTGGCCGCCGGAGGTGATCGAGAGGATCTCGTCGCCCTCGACCACGATGAACGCGCCGACCAGCACGCCGCGGTCCTCGTTGGCCAGCTTCATCGCCTTGATGCCCAGGCCGCCGCGCGACTGGGTGCGGTAGTCGCCGATGGGGGTGCGCTTGGCGAACCCGCCGTCGGTGATGGTGAAGACGTACTGCGGCCTCTCGGCCTCGCCCTGCGTCCTCGAGCTGGCGACCTGCGCGGCACGGATCACCGACATCGAGAGCAGCGAGTCGCCGCCGCGGAACTTCATCCCCTGCACGCCGGACGTCGCCCGACCCATCGGGCGCAGCTGGGTGTCGTCGGCGGTGAACCGGATCGACTGGCCCTTGCGGGAGACCAGCAGGATGTCGTCGTCGCTGTCGACCAGCTCGGCGCCGATCAGCTCGTCGTCGTCCTCGCGGAAGTTGATCGCGATCACGCCGGCCTGGCGCGGGCTGTTGTAGTCGCCCAGCCGGGTCTTCTTCACCAGCCCGGCGCGGGTGGCCAGCACGAGGTACGGCGCCTGCTCGTAGTCGCGGATCGCCAGCACCTGCGCGATCTGCTCGTCGGGCTGGAAGGACAGCAGCCCGGCGACGTGACCGCCCTTGGCGTCGCGCGAGGCCTCCGGCAGGTTGTAGGCCTTGGTGCGGTAGACCCGGCCGGCCGTGGTGAAGAACAGCAGCCAGTGGTGGTTGGAGGTCGCCATGAAGTGCTCGACCACGTCGTCGCCGCGCAAGGTCGCGCCGCGCACGCCCTTGCCGCCACGGCGCTGGGTGCGGTAGTTGCTGGCCAGCGTGCGCTTGGCGTAGCCGCCGCGGGTGATCGTCACGACGAGGTCCTCGTCGGGGATCAGGTCCTCCATCGAGAGGTCGCCGTCGGCCGGCGATGATCTGGGTACGGCGGTCGTTGCCGTACTTCTCGACGATCTCGGTGAGCTCGTCGGAGACGATCTGCCGCTGGCGCGATGACGTTGGCCAGGATGTCCTGCAGGTCGGCGATCTCCAGCTCGATCTCGGCCAGCTGGTCGATGATCTTCTGGCGCTCGAGGGCAGCGAGCCGGCGCAGCTGCATGTCGAGGATCGCGTTGGCCTGCAGCTCGTCGATCTCGAGCAGCTCGATCAGGCCCTCGCGGGCGTCCTCGACCTCGGGCGATGCGCCGGATCAGCGCGATCACCTCGTCGAGCATGTCCAGCGCCTTGACCAGGCCGCGCAGGATGTGGGCCCGCTCCTCGGCCTCGCGCAGGCGGTACTCGGTGCGCCGGCGGATGACGTCGACCTGGTGGTCGACCCAGTTGCTGATGAACTGGTCGATGGTCAGCGTGCGGGGCACGCCGTCGACCAGCGCCAGCATGTTGGCGCTGAAGTTGGTCTGCAGCTCGGTGTGCTTGAGCAGGTTGTTCAGCACCACCCGGGCCACGGCGTCGCGCTTGAGCACGATCACCAGGCGCTGGCCGGTGCGGTCGGAGGTGTCGTCGCGGACGTCGGCGATGCCCTGGACCTTGCCGGAGTCGGCGAGCTCGGCGATCTTCAGCGCGAGGTTGTCGGGGTTGACCATGTAGGGCAGCTCGGTGATCACCAGGCAGGTGCGGCCCTTGTTGTCCTCGTCGACCTCGATCACCGCGCGCTGGGTGATCGAGCCGCGACCGGTGCGGTAGGCCTGCTCGATGCCCGTGGTGGCCCACGATCGTGGCGCCGTTGGGGAAGTCGGGCCCCTTGATCCGCTCGAGCAGGGCGTCCTGCAGCTCCTCGCGGGTGGCGTCGGGGTGATCGAGCAGCCAGCGTGCGCCGTCGGAGACCTCGCGCAGGTTGTGCGGCGGGATGCTGGTGGCCATCCCGACCGCGATCCCGGCCGAGCCGTTGACCAGGAGGTTCGGGAACCGGCTGGGCAGGACGACCGGCTCCTCGGAGCGCCCGTCGTAGTTGGCCTGGAAGTCGACGGTGTCCTCGTCGATGTCGCGGACCATCTCCAGCGCCAGCGGCGCCATCCGGCACTCGGTGTAGCGCATCGCGGCCGCGGAGTCGTTGCCCGGCGAGCCGAAGTTGCCCTGACCCTGCACCAGCGGCGCCCGCATCACCCACGGCTGCGCGAGCCGGACGAGGGTGTCGTAGATCGCGGTGTCGCCGTGCGGGTGGTACTGGCCCATCACGTCACCCACGACGCGCGAGCACTTGGAGAAGCCGCGGTCCGGGCGGTAGCCGCCGTCGTACATCGCGTAGAGCACCCGGCGGTGCACGGGCTTGAGGCCGTCGCGTACGTCGGGCAGCGCCCGGCCGACGATGACCGCCATCGCGTAGTCGATGTAGGAACGCTGCATCGAGGCCTGCAGCTCGACCGGCTCGATGCGGCCGCCCCCGCCGCCGTCTGCCGCCGAGGTTGCTGGTCGTCTCAGTCATTCATCAGTCTCTTTCGTCGTCGACGCGGTATCGAGCGTCGCCAGGGCGCGCGAGTCGCGCGCCCGTCAGATGTCGAGGAAGCGGACGTCTTTGGCGTTGCGCTGGATGAAGGAACGGCGCTGCTCGACGTCCTCGCCCATCAGCACCGAGAAGACCTCGTCGGCGTGGGCCGCGTCGTCCAGCGTCACCTGGAGCATCAGCCGCTGGTCGGGGTCCATCGTGGTCTCCCACAGCTCCTTGGCGTTCATCTCGCCGAGACCCTTGTAGCGCTGGACCGGGTTCTCCTTCGGCAGCTTCTTGCCCGCCGCGAGGCCGTCGCGGCGCAGGGCGTCGCGCTCGGCGTCGGAGTAGACGAACTCGTGCTCGGCCGGCTTGTTCCAGCGCAGCCGGTAGAGCGGCGGCTGGGCCATGTAGACGTGGCCGAGCTCGATGAGCGGGCGCATGAAGCGGAACAGCAGCGTCAGCAGCAGGGTGTTGATGTGGTGGCCGTCGACGTCGGCGTCGGCCATCAGCACCACCTTGTGGTAGCGCAGCTTGTCGGCGTCGAACTCCTCGTGGATGCCGGTGCCGAGGGCGCTGATGATCGACTGCACCTCGGTGTTGGCCAGCACCTTGTCGATGCGGGCCTTCTCGACGTTGAGGATCTTGCCGCGGATCGGCAGGATCGCCTGGATCCGCGGGTCGCGGCCCTGCCGGGCCGAGCCGCCCGCGGAGTCGCCCTCGACGATGAAGACCTCGCACTCGGCGGGGTTGGTCGACTGGCAGTCGCTGAGCTTGCCCGGCAGTCCGCCACCACCGAGCAGCCCCTTGCGGGAGCGCGCGAGGTCACGGGCCTTGCGGGCAGCCATCCGGGCCTGCGCCGCGGCCTGGGCCTTGCGGATGATGTCCTTGCCCTCGGCGGGGTTCTTCTCCAGCCAGTCGCCGAGCTGGTCGTTGACCACGCGCTGGACGAAGCCCTTGGCCTCGGTGTTGCCGAGCTTGGTCTTGGTCTGGCCCTCGAACTGGGGCTCGCCGAGCTTGATCGAGATGATCGCGGTCAGGCCCTCGCGGATGTCGTCGCCCGAGACGCGGTCCTCGCGCTTCTTGACCAGGCCCCACTCCTCGCCCCAGTTGTTGACCATCGTGGTCAGCGCGGCGCGGAACCCCTCCTCGTGGGTGCCGCCCTCGTGGGTGTTGATGGTGTTGGCGAAGGTGTGCACCGACTCGGTGTAGGAGTTGTTCCACTGCATCGCGAGCTCGAGGCTCATGTGGCTCTCGGCGCCGGCCGCGGTCTCGGCCTCGAAGTTGATGATCGAGGGGTTGGCCTTGTCCTTGCGGCGGTTGAGGTACTCCACGAAGTCGACGAGGCCGCGGTCGAACTTGAACCGCCGCTCGCGGACGCCGCGCTCGGGAGCGGTGTCCTCGCTCGTCGGGCGCGCTGGCGAGTCCTGCTGCAGCGGGTCGGTCGTCGAGGGTCTCGGCCTCGGCGGCCTCGGGCCGCTCGTCGCGGACGACGATCTCGAGGCCCTTGTTGAGGAAGGCGTACTCGCGGATCCGGTTGACGATCGTCTCGAGGTTGTACTCGGTGGTCTCGAAGACGTCGGGCGAGGCGTAGAACGTGATCGTCGTGCCGGTGGACTCACCCTCGGCCATCGGGCGTACGTCGATCAGCCCTCCGTCGGGCACGCCGACGGAGAAGGTCTGGCGCCACTCGTGCCCGCGGTTGCGGACGTCGACGACGACCTTGCTGGAGAGCGCGTTGACCACCGAGATGCCGACGCCGTGCAGGCCGCCGGAGACCTTGTAGCCACCGCCACCGAACTTGCCGCCGGCGTGCAGCACGGTCAGCGCGAGCGTCACCGCCGGCAGCTCCTGACCGGGGGCGGTGTCGGTGGGGATGCCGCGGCCGTTGTCCTCCACGCGCACCCCGCCGTCGGCGAGCAGGGTCAGCACGATGCGGTCGCAGTGCCCCGCGAGCGCCTCGTCGACCGAGTTGTCCACGACCTCCCAGATCGAGGTGGTGCAGGCCGCGCTCGCCGGTGGAGCCGATGTACATGCCCGGGCGCTTGCGCACCGCCTCGAGACCCTCGAGGACCTGGATCGCGCTGGCGTCGTAGGAGCCGTCCTCGACGATGCTCGAGGAGACCACCGGCAGGTCGGCCGACGACCTCCGCGGCCAGGCTCTCGGCGATCCGCCTCCGCCTGGGGGACCTGGGTCGGCCTGTCGCTCTCGTCGGCCACGAGCGTCCTCTTCTGTTGCGGTCGCGGGGCACTGCAAAGGCCGCCGTTCACGTGTCCTGGCGACCTTCGCTCATACTACCCGTCACGGGCGCACAATCGAACTACCAGTCCCACGGAATGTGGGGATCCGGCGCGAAATTTGCCTCTCAGAGCCCCAGAAACGGCCCGGGACGCCCGTTTCAGGGGGCCCGCCTAGTCCCTGTACGACGCGGGAGCCCGTTGCGGGCCCCCTGAGGGCCGCCTAGCCGTAGGTGTCGCGGGGCCCCCGGCCCTTGACCCGCAGCCGGCCGCGCGTCCACGAGGGTGCCCGGGGGCCGACCACGTCGATGACCGTCACGGTGCCGTCACCGAGCACCTCGTTGAGCCGCCGCAGGAGGTCGCCGGCGAGCAGCTTGATCTGGGTCGCCCAGGCCGTGGAGTCGGTGCGTACGACGAGGCGGCCGTCGGCGAAGGACTCGGGTCGCGCGTGCTCGGCGACGTCCTGGCCCACCAGGGCCGACCACCGGGCGAAGACGCCCTGCACCCGCAGCTCGGTCTCCCAGCCCTGCTCGCCGACGAACCGCGTCATCGCGTCGTCGAGGGTCTGCGGATCGCGGTCGTCGGGGTGGGCGCCGCTGACCTGGGCGTCCCGGGCCCGACGCCGCGGCCGCTTCCTGGCCCGCGCCTGCAGCTCTCGCTCCTGCGCGGGCGTCCGGGCGGCGGCGAGACCGCGCGCGATCGAGCGGGCGAGGTCGAGCCCCGAGTCGTCGTGGGCCTCCTCGGCCGGCGGCCGTCGGCGGCTCGAGAGGCGCGTCGTGCTCGGGCTGCTCGTGCTCACCCAAGCCGGACCACGGCCCCGTCGGCGACGTCGAAGCGGCGTCCGCGCAGGCCCTCGGGCACGTCCTCGGGCACCGCGGCGGTGACCAGCACCTGCTCGGCTCCGCCCACCAGCTCGGCGAGCTGGGCGCGCCGGCCGGTGTCGAGCTCGGCGAAGACGTCGTCGAGCACGAGGATCGGGTCGTCGCCGGTGCTGCGGAGCAGGTCGTAGGAGGCCAGCCGCAGCGCCAGCGCGAACGACCACCCCTCGCCGTGGCTGGCGTACCCCTTCACCGGCAGGTCACCGAGCGAGCACAGCAGGTCGTCGCGGTGCGGGCCGACCAGGGAGACCCCGCGGTCGAGCTCGTCCTGACGCCGGCGCGCGACCTCGGCGAGCAGCGCCTGCTCGAGGTCGCTCCGGCCCGCGACCGCTCGAAGCGACGGGCTTGTACTCCAGGAGCGCGTCGTCACGGGTCGCCCCGCGGGCCACCGCCTCGTAGGCCTTGCCGAGCAGCGGGTTCAGCTCCTCGACCAGCCGCGAGCCGCGCGGCCATGATCTCCGCGCCGTGCTGCGGCGAGCCGCTCGTCCCACACCTCGAGGGTGGCCAGCATCGCCTCGGCGGCCGAGCCACCGCCGCACGCGCGCGGTCTTGAGCAGGGAGTTGCGCTGCTTGAGCACCCGGTCGTAGTCGGCGCGGGTGCCGGCGTACCGCGGCGACTGGAGCACCAGCAGGTCGTCGGCGAAGCGGCGTCGCTCGCCCGGGTCGCCCTTGACCAGCGCGAGGTCGTCGGGGGCGAAGACCACCGTCCGGACCAGGCCGATCAGCTCGCGGGCGCGCGGCAGCGGCGCCCGGTTGACCCGCGCGCGGTTGGCCTTGCCCGGGTTGATCTCCACCTCGAGCACGGCCCGGCGCTCGTCGCGCACCACCGCGGCCCGCACGACGGCGCGCTCGGCGCCCGCGCGGACCAACGGCAGGTCGGTGCTGACCCGGTGCGAGGCCAGCCGGGAGAGGTAGTCGATCGCCTCGACGATGTTGGTCTTGCCCTGGCCGTTGCGGCCCACGAACGAGGTCGCCCCCGCCTCGAGCTCGACCTCCAGGTCGACGTAGGACCGGAAGTCGTGCAGGGTCGAGGTGGGCGACGTACACCTGCTGGTCGTCCGGCTACTTGTCGGCGGGTGAGTCCACGTCGGCGGTCGTCGGCGGACGCCTCGGCCTTCGTGGCGTGGCCGCCGAACCCCTTGCGCATCGCCGCGATGGCCTTCATCGCCGGGCTGTCGTCCTGGCGCGAGACGAAGCGCGCGAACAGCGAGGCGGCGATCACGTGCATCGGTACGGCGTTGTCGATCGCGGCCTCGACGGTCCAGCGACCCTCGCCGGAGTCCTCGGCGTAGCCGGGGATCTTGTCGAGGTGGGTGTCCTCCTTGAGCGCGGCGACCAGCAGGTCGAGCAGCCAGGACCGGATCACGGTGCCCTCGCGCCAGGAGTCGAAGACCTCGGTCACGTTGTCGACGAGGTCGACCTTCTCGAGCAGCTCCCAGCCCTCGGCGTAGGCCTGCATCATGGCGTACTCGATGCCGTTGTGGACCATCTTGGCGAAGTGGCCGGCGCCGGCGGACTTGCCGGCGTGGACCATGCCGGCGTCACCCTCGGGCTTGAGCGCCTCGAAGGCCGGCAGCACCTTGGCGACCTGCTCGTCGGGGCCGCCGTACATCAGCGCGTAGCCGTTCTCCAGGCCCCAGACACCGCCGGAGACGCCGCAGTCGACGAAGCCGATGCCCTTCTCCGCGAGCATCGCGGAGTTGGCCTGGTCGTCGGTCCACTTGGAGTTGCCGCCGTCGACGACGAGGTCGCCCTCGGAGAGCAGCTCGCCGAGCTCCTCGACCGTCTCCCGCGTCGGGTCGCCGGCCGGGACCATCACCCAGACCACCTTGGGGCTCGGCAGCTTCTCGACCAGCTCCTCGAGCGAGGAGACGTCGCTGACGTCGGGGTTGCGGTCGAAGCCCGACCACGGTGAGACCGGCGTTGCGCATGCGCTGGCGCATGTTGCCGCCCATCTTGCCCAGGCCGATGAGTCCAATGCTCATGCACTGGCGTCCTCCGTCGGATCGTGTGGTTCCGACTCCGGGTCGAGCGTCAGGACAGCAGTCTGCGCGGCATCAGCAGGTAGCGGAAGTCGGTGTCGGCATCCCCGTCGAGGGAGTCCACGCCCGAGAGTACGACGGGCTTGCTGGGCTGGGTGAAGGCGAGCTCCACGACCGGCGCCTCGATGGCGGTCAGGCCGTCGAGGAGGTACGCCGGGTTGAAGCCGGTCGTGATGTCGTCGCCGGTGACGTTGGCCTCGAGCGACTCGCTGGCCATCGCCTCCTCGCCGGAGCCGGCGTCGAGGGTGAGCACGCCGTCGGCGAAGGCCAGCTGGACCGCGGTGTTGCGCTCGGCCACCAGCGCGACGCGCTTGACCGAGTCGACCAGCGAGGCCTTGTCGACGCGGGCCACCGTCAGGTGCTCGCTGGGGAACAGCGAGCGGACCTTGGGGAACTCGCCGTCCAGCAGCCGGGTCGTCGTACGGCGCAGCCGCCGCCGGCCGAGCCCTCGAAGCCGATGATGCCCTCGCCGGCGCCCGCCACCCGCACCGGCCGAGGACAGCGCGATCGAGATCTCGCTGCCGCCGGTCAGCGCCTTGGCGGTGTCGGCCAGCACCCGCGCCGGCACCAGCGCGGCCGCGTCGATGTCGGAGGCGCCGGGGTTCCAGGTCAGCTCGCGCTGGGAGAGCCGGAACCGGTCGGTGGCCAGCATCGTGATCGAGTCGCCGTCGAGCTCCACCCGCACGCCGGTGAGCACCGGGCAGCATGTCGTCGCGCCCGGCGGCGGTCACCGCCTGGGCCACCGCCGTCGCGAAGGCCGCGCTGGCGACCGTGCCGCGCGCCTCGGGCATCGAGGGCAGCGTGGGGTAGTCCTCGACCGGCATCGTCTGCAGGCTGAACCGGGCGGAGCCGCAGGTCAGCGACACCTTGACGCCCTCGACGCTCATCTCGACCGGCTTGTTGGGCAGGCTGCGGCAGATGTCGGCCAGCAGCCGGCCGGAGACCAGCGCCCGCCCTTCCTCGGAGACGTCGGCGTTGAGCGTGGCCCGCGCGGAGGTCTCGTAGTCGAACGTGGACAGCTGCAGACCCTCGGCGCGTCCCCTCCGGCGGTGTCGCTGAACGTGCCGGCCTCGATCAGCAGTCCGGCCAGCACCGGGGTGCTCGGGCGGATCGGGAGTGCGCGGGCCGTCCAGGCGACGGCATCGGCGAGGACGTCACGTTCGACGCGGAACTTCACGTCAGCTTGACCTCTCGGGGGCGGTGCGGGGACAGCATCCTGTCACGGTTCCAGTCTCCACACCCCAGGCAGCACAGCGGTGATGGGACGACGAGGAATCAATTGGAAATTCAGCAGTAGTAGTAGGTGCGGTGGATCCTGTGGACAACGCCTGTCCGCCCTGGTCAGCAGCGGTTCGGCGCGGTGGACGGGGTGTGGACGACGGGTGCGCATCCAGGCGCCGGATGTGGTCCCGGGCGGCGCTGTGGGCCCCGAGGCAGGGTTGTCCACAAATACTCCCCGTGTGCTTCCCCGGAACGAGGTGCGGGTAACCACATCTTCCGCCCGTGTAGTTCTAGGCGGTCTTGGCCTGCTGCTTGATGCGCGTGGTCAGCTCGGTGACCTGGTGGAAGACGTTGCGGCGCTCGGCGAGGTCCTTGCGGATGCGCCGGTCGGCGTTCATCACCGTCGTGTGGTCACGGCCGCCGAACTGCTGACCGATCTTGGGCAGCGAGAGCTCGGTCAGCTCGCGGCACAGGTACATCGCGATCTGGCGAGCGGTCACCAGCGCGCGGGTGCGGCTCGGCCCGCACAGGTCCTCGATCGAGAACCCGAAGTACGACGCCGTCTGGGCGATGATCAGCCCGGCGGTGACCTCAGGCTCGCCGCCCTCGGGGATGAGGTCCTTGAGGACGATCTCGGCCAGCGTCATGTCGACGTCCTGCTGGTTGATGCTGGCGAACGCCGTGACCCGGATCAGGGCGCCCTCGAGCTCGCGGATGTTGGTCTGGATGCGCGAGGCGATGAACTCCAGCACGTCGGCCGGCGCGGAGAGGCGGTCGGCAGCGGCCTTCTTGCGCAGGATCGCGATACGCGTCTCGAGGTCGGGGGGCTGGACGTCGGTGAGCAGACCCCACTCGAAGCGGTTGCGGAGCCGGTCCTCGAGCTGGGTCAGCCGCTTGGGCGGTCGGTCGGAGCTGATCACGATCTGCTTGTTGGCGTTGTGGAGGGTGTTGAAGGTGTGGAAGAACTCCTCCTGGGTCTGCTGCTTGCCCTCGAGGAACTGGATGTCGTCGACGAGCAGCACGTCGACGTCGCGGTAGCGCCGCTGCAGGGCGGCGGTGTTGGCGTCCTTGATCGCGTTGATGACGTCGTTGGTGAAGGCCTCGGAGGAGACGTAGCGGATCCGGGCGCCGGTCCACAGGTTGCGCACGTAGTGACCGATGGCGTGCAGCAGGTGGGTCTTGCCGAGCCCCGAGTCGCCGTACACCAGCAGCGGGTTGTAGGCCTTGCCCGGCGCCTCGGCCACCGCGACCGCCGCGGCATGGGCGAACCGGTTGCTGGAGCCGATGACGAAGGTCTCGAAGGAGTAGCGCGGGTTCAGCGGGCTGTCCGGGATGCCGGTGGTCAGCGAGGCGCTCGTCGGCATGGCGCCGTGTCGGTTTGTCGACAGATCGTCATGTCGATGTGCCGGGTGGTAGCCCTGGGTCGCGCGATCCGCGGGCACCGGGGTCACGCCTCAGCTCTGGTCTCACGTCCGGCCAGGGCGGCGCTTCCGCGGTCTCGGGGGCCTCGGCCTCCTGCACCGTCACCTCGAGGGTCGGGGTCCACGCTCACCGCGAGCCGCACCGGCTTGCCGAGGCGTTCGCTGAGCGAGTCCTCGATCCGGGTGCGCAGCCGGCCCTCGAGCTGGGTGCGGGTGAAGTCGTTGGGCACCGCGACCACCGCGGTGTTCTCCGCGAGCATCAGCGGACGGCTGGAGGTCAGCCAGACGCGCTGGTTGGGCGGCAGGTTGTCGACGATGCCGTTCCACAAGGCGGTCAGCTGAGCGACGTGCTCCCCACCGTGCACCTCGGTCTCGCTCGACTGCTCAGGTCCGCCACGCTCTCGTCCAGCATCCACCGCGGTGCACGCCTCCCGTTCCGCCTCGGGGCACACGCAACGTCGAAGGCCCCTGATGTCAAGATCCGGGCATGCTAGGGCAAAGCGCCCACTCCACACCTTTGTCCACAGGTTGTGCAACGTACAAGGTTCGTCCCGGTCGGAGGACGACTCCCTGCCAACCTCACGACTGCCCGGAAAGTGTGACGCTAACAACCGGTGAGCCTGTGGATCAACACGTTGTCCACAGGCCCTGACCCTCCTTCCACATGCCCATCGGCGTGTCGCCCACGACGCGCCGCGAGGCGGACTCGTCCGGCTGGACCGGCGCGTCCGGCAACACGACTGAACGGTGGGTTCGGGGTCTGGCCTCGACCGGCGCCGGGCCCGGCCAAATTGACCCTCCTCGGGCGCACCGCGTACCGTTGGCAGGTCGATACCGGGTCGACCGGTGCTGCGTGCGCGTGATGCCTCCAGGGGGATGGCCGCGCTGCAGCCGGTTCGAGGCCGCCCGCGGAGCGACCAGACTTCAAAACCCCGAGTGGAGTGAGCACGTTGAGCAAGCGCACCTTCCAGCCGAACAACCGTCGGCGCCACAAGACCCACGGCTTCCGCCTGCGCATGCGCACGCGTGCCGGGCCGTGCGGTGCTGTCCGCACGCCGCCGCAAGGGCCGCGCCCGTCTCGCAGCCTGAGCGCCCGACGAGCCGGCTACCAGGCGTGCTCCCCGTTTCCCAGCGCCTGACCTCACCCTCGAGCTTCCGCGAGGTGGTCCGGCGCGGTCACCGCTGCGGTGGCCCGCTGCTGGTCGTGCACCTGCACGCGCCGGCGGCCCTTGCCGACCCCACCGGTCCCGCCCGTCCGGACGACCCGACCACCGGCGGGCCGCTGCCGGCCCGTGCGGGACTGGTCGTCTCCAAGGCCGTCGGCACCGGCGGTGACCCGCAACCTGGTCAAGCGCCGCCTGCGGCACCTGGTCCGCGAGCACCTCGCCGCGCTGCCCGCCGGGCACGCTGCTCGTGCTGCGCGCCCTGCCGCCGGCGGCGCACGCCTCCTACGCCGAGCTCGACGCCGAGCTCGCTCGGTGCCTGGCCGGCTGCCAGGAGCGCGTCGCGGATGAAGTACCGTCCTGATCGCGCTGCTGCGCGGGTACCGCTTCGCGATCAGCCCGCTGTACGGGCAGGTGTGCCGCTACCACCCCACCTGCTCGGCCTACGCCCTCGAGGCCATCACCGTGCATGGCAGTGTGAAGGGGTCGCTGGCTCGCCGTACGCCGCATCGGGCGGTGCCATCCGTGGGCTTTGGGCGGTTATGACCCAGTCCCTCCCCATTCGAAGATGACTCGAGGAGCCTGAACCAGCGTGGGCAACATCTTTTCGTTCATCTTGGAGCCGTTGTACTACCTGATCAGCGTGGTGCTGGTCGCGTGGCACACGGTGCTCAGCCCCGTCTTCGGCACCGACAACGGCGTCACCTGGGCGCTGTCGATCATCGGCCTGACCCTGGTGGTGCGCGCGGCCCTGATCCCGCTGTTCGTCAAGCAGATCAAGTCCAGCCGCAACATGCAGCTGCTCCAGCCCAGGGTCAAGGAGCTGCAGAAGAAGTACGGCCACGACCGGGAGCGTCTCGCCCAGGAGACGATGAACCTCTACCGGGAGACGAAGACCAACCCGTTCGCCTCCTGCCTCCCCCTGGTCGTCCAGATCCCGATCTTCATCGCCCTGTTCCGGCTGCTCGACAACGCGGCGAAGTACCACAACGGGCACGGCGTGCTCACCGACGAGCTGGCCACGAGCTTCGCCGACGCGCCGATCTTCGGCGGCACGCTGTCCAACAGCTTCATCCACGACGGCGGCAACACCAGCATCAAGATCGTCGCGGCGGTGCTGGTCGTGATCATGGTCAGCACGACGTTCCTGACCCAGCGCCAGCTGATGAGCAAGAACATGCCGGCCGACGCGCTGCACGGGTCCGTACGCCCAGCAGCAGAAGCTGCTCCTCTACATCCTGCCCGTTCACCTTCGTGCTGTCCGGGCCGTTCTTCCCGATCGGCGTGATCATCTACTGGACCACCTCGAACATCTGGACCATGGGCCAGCAGTTCTACGTGATCCGCAACAACCCGGCGCCCAACACCGAGGCGTTCCGGCAGAAGGAGCAGCGCGACGCCGAGAAGCGGCGCAGCAAGGGGCTCAGCGCCCAGGCGCCGGAGGCGGCGCCCCAGGTGGTCGTCGAGGAGCCGGAGAAGCCGGCCCAGCGCCAGCAGCCCAAGAAGCAGTCGCGTTCGCAGCGCAAGAAGCAGCCACCGCGGGCGCCGAACCAGAACCAGCAGAACCAGAAGCAGGGCCAGCGGGCCCGGCGATCCTGCCGGACCCGCGACCACGAGCCGCTCAACGACCCCCCGACGAGCCCGCCCACGAGCAGAGTGACGACGGAGAGCAGAGCATCATGACCGAGCAGAGCGCTGAGCTGGACGCCGACCAGGACACTCGAGGCCGTCGAGGAGACCCCGACGGTGACGATCGAGGAGGCCGGCGAGGCCGCGGAGTCCTCTGGAGCGACGAGGACCGCCCGAGCCGTCGCGCAGCGCCTCGAGCAGGAGGGCGAGATCGCGGCGGACTACCTCGAGGAGCTGCTCGAGATCGCCGACCTCGACGGCGACCTCGACATGGACGTCGAGGGCGACCGGGCCACCGTCTCGATCGTCGGCGCCGAGCTCCCCGAGCTGATCGGCGGCGACGGCCAGGTGCTCGAGGCGTTGCAGGAGCTGACCAGGCTCGCGGTGTACCGCGAGACCGGAGAGCGCTCCCGCCTGATGCTCGACGTCAGCGGCCACCGTGCCGACCGGCGCGAGCGCCTCGAGACGCTGGCCGGCGAGGTGGTGGCCCGCGTGCAGGAGTCCGGCGAGCGCGAGTCGCTCGACCCGATGTCGCCGTTCGAGCGCAAGGTCGTGCACGACGTAGTCGCCGCCGCCGGCCTCACCTCGGAGTCCGAGGGCGTCGAGCCGCGCCGCTTCGTGGTGGTGCTCCCGGCCTAGCCGCCGGGCCGCGCACGCCGGCGAGTGGCGCCGTGGGTCGGTTTCACGTGAAACCGCACCCGGCCGCTACGTTCGCCTGGTGAGTGACCGAGAGCCCCCTGTTTCACGTGAAACACCCCCTGTGCCGCGACGCGGCCCGGGGGGTGTTCGGCGTCCGCCTCGACCTGGCCGAGGAGTACGCCGCCCTGTTGGCCGACGAGGCCACCGTGCGCGGCCTCGTCGGCCCCCGCGAGGTGCCGCGCCTCTGGGAGCGACACCTCCTGAACTGCGCGGTGGTGACCGACCTGATCCCCGAGGGCAGCAGCGTCGTCGACGTCGGCAGCGGTGCCGGACTGCCCGGAATCCCGCTCGCCATCCGGCGTCCCGGACCTGCACGTGAAATTGTTGGAGCCGTTGCTGCGTCGCTCCACGTTTCTCGACTTCGTTGTGCTCAAGATGGGGCTGTCCAACGTGAGCGTCCATCGCGGGCGCGCCGAGGACGTGAAAGGCGAAGCAGGATTCGAGATGGCGTTCGACGTCGTGACCTCCCGAGCAGTGGCTCCCATGGAGCGGTTGGCCGGCTGGTCCCTTCCCCTCGCCCGTCCAGGTGGCCTCGTGCTGGCCATGAAGGGGCGTCGGCCGCCGACGAGCTCGAGCGGGCGCGTGCGGCCATCCGTCGGTCCGGGGGCACCGACGCACGCGTGCTGCACGGTCGGCGAGCCATGGGTCGACGCCGCCGACGACGGTCGTCGCAGATCCGGCGCCGGTCGAGCGCGCACCGGGACCAGGAGCAGAGTGAGGAGAGTGGCGGATGTGACGAGCACGGGACGGATGGTGCACATGACGGTGGCGAGCGAGCGGCGACTCGGCTGGCCGATGAATCGGCTGAGGCGGTTTTCCACCGGTCTGGGGTGGCCCAGTGAGCGTGTGGATCCACAGGCAGCGGCCGGTTATCCACAGAACGCCGCGGTTTCACGTGAAACGACGACGGCCGAGCGACCGGCCGCGCAGCGCCCGGTGACGTCAGGACTCTACGGCTGGCCCGGACGATATCTCCGGCGAATGCCCGAGATGCCGGTTCCCATCCCGGACATCCCCGACCTCGTGGACACCCCGGTGGCCTGGTGCGCCAGCGGCGCGGGGAAGCGCTGCCCCGGCCGGTCCACACCCGCGTGATGGTGGTGGCCAACCAGAAGGGTGGCGTCGGCAAGACCACCACGACGGTCAACGTGGCCACCGCCCTGGCGATGGAGGGGCTGCGCACGCTGGTGATCGACCTCGATCCCGCAGGGCAACGCCTCGACGGCGCTCGGGATCGCCCACACCGCGGGGCACGCCGTCCTCCTACGACGTGCTCGTCGACGGGGTACCGATGGCCGAGGTGGCCCAGCAGCACGCCACCATCCCGCTGCTGCACGTCGTGCCGGCCACGATCGACCTGGCCGGCGCCGAGATCGAGCTGGTCAGCGTCGTGGCGCGGGAGTCCCGGCTGCGCAAGGCCATCCATGCCCACCCGCTGGTGCAGACCGAGGCGCCGGCCGACGGGTCGGCACTGGCCGAGGAGCGCTTCGACTACGTCTTCGTCGACTGCCCTCCCTCGCTTGGGGCTGCTGACGCTGAACGCGCTGGTCGCCGGGGCCGAGATGCTGATCCCGATCCAGGCGGAGTACTACGCGCTCGAGGGTCTCGGGCAGCTGCTCGAGACCGTGGAGATGGTGCGGGCCCACCTCAACGACCGAGCTGGTGGTCAGCACGATCCTGCTGACGATGTACGACGCGCGCACCAACCTGGCCGCCGGCGTGGCCCACGAGGTGCGCCAGCACTTCGGCGACCACGTGCTCCGCACGACGATCCCGCGCTCGGTCCGGGTCTCGGAGGCCCCGAGCTACGGCCAGAGCGTGATCACCTACGACCCGGGCTCGCCCGGGGCCCTGTGCTACCTCGAGGCGGCCACGGGAACTCGCAAACCAGACAAGACCGGAGGAAACCGATGACCGTCAACCCCATCACGAGCGCCGAACCCGGCCACCCGCGGCGGTCTGGGCCGCGGCCTGGGCTCCCTGATCCCGACGGCGCCTCCGCCAGTCGAGCCCACGCGGAGCCCGACTCCGAGCAGCCGCGGCGAGCACGGACGGCGAGTTCTCCTCGCCGGGCCAAGCACAGCGCGACGATGATCTCGCACCGCCCGCCGCCCACGCCGGCCCCGCGTGAGCGTCGACGACGGTGGCCGGTGCCCACTTCGCCGAGCTCCCGGTCGACTCGATCAGCCCCAACGCCGCGCCAGCCGCGGGAGGTCTTCGACGCCGACGCGATGGCCGAGCTGGTGCACTCGATCAGCGAGATCGGGCTGCTGCAGCCGGTCGTGGTGCGCCGCACGCGGCCCGTCCTCCTACGAGCTGGTCATGGGTGAGCGCCGCTGGCGGGCGACCCGGAGGCGGGCCTGGACACGATCCCGGCGATCGTGCGCCAGACCGACGACACCGACATGCTGCGCGACGCCCTGCTGGAGAACCTCCACCGCGCGGAGCTCAACCCGCTCGAGGAGGCGGCCGCCTACCGGCAGCTGCTCGACGACTTCGGGTGCACCCACGACGAGCTGGCCGGCCGGATCGGGCGCAGCCGCCCCCAGATCAGCAACACGCTGCGGCTGCTCAACCTCTCGCCCGCGGTGCAGCGCCGGGTGGCCGCCGGGCGTGCTGTGCGCCGGGCACGCCCGGGCGCTGCTCGCGGTCACCGACCCGACGGCCCAGGAGCGGCTCGCCGGCCGCGTCGTCGCCGAGGGCATCTCGGTCCGCGGCCTGGAGGAGCTGGTCACGTGTCGGCACCGGCGAGGAGGACGCCGCGCCGCGCGTCGCGGCCGCCGCGGCCCAGCGCCCCGGGCCTGACCGACCTCGGCGACCGGCTCAGCGACCGCCTCGACACCCGGGTCAAGGTCGACCTGGGTCGCAGCAAGGGCAAGATCTCGATCGAGTTCGCCTCGTTGAGCGACCTCGAGCGGATCGTGTCGATCATCGACCCCCGCAACCGGGAGGACCGACCGATCTAGCGCAGCATCTGCCGATCTAGCGATCTGATCGCTTTGTCGACAAAGCAGATGAATCGCTTCTAGATCAACCCACCGCTGGATCGTCGTCCTGCGGCTCAGGACCGGACTTCGCCGCGGGCGGCCCTGCGCGCGGCCCGGGCGGCCTTCTCCTCGGCGTCCAGCTCGGCGGCTCGCTCCGGGCGTGGGCGCCGAACCGCCGCGGGAGGCCGGCAGCCACCAGGACCCCGGCGGCTGCTCCTCGGCGGGGTAGTCGTCGATCGCGAGGTCGAGCAGCCCGCTGAGCCGGTCGTGGAGCTCCAGGGTCTCCTTGACCGGGTCCTCGCCGGTCGGGTCGCATCGGCTCGCCGACCCGGATCCCGATCGTCTTGCCGCGCGAGAAGTCGCGCGGGTGGTCCTTGGTCATCATCCGCTGGGTGCCCCACAGCACCACCGGGACCAGCGGCACGCCGGCCTGGGCGGCGATCCGGGCCGCTCCGGTCTTGAGCTCCTTGACCTCGAAGGAGCGCGAGATCGTCGCCTCGGGGAAGATGCCGACCACCTCGCCCGCCTGCAGGTAGCGCAGGGCCTCCTCCAGCGAGGCGCCGCCGTCGGCCCGGTCGACCGAGATGTGGTGCATCGAGCGCATCACCGGCCCACCGACCGTGTGGTCGAAGACCTCGCGCTTGGCCATGAACCGCACCAGCCGCTTGGAGGGCTGCGCGGCGAGACCGCCGAGGACGAAGTCGATGTAGGAGACGTGGTTGAAGGCCAGCAGCGCGCCGCCCTCGCGCGGGACGTGCTCGGTGCCGTGCATCTGGAAGCGCAGACCCGAGCACCCGGAACAGTGCCTTCGCGGTGACGATGACGGGCGGATAGGTGATGTCGCGCACCGGCAGATACTCGCACGGACCCGGCGAGGGCACCTCGCGGTCTTCTGGGAGACTTCTCGGCATGCGCCCGATCGTCCAGAGCCGAAGCTGCAGCACGTGCGCTACGACGTACGTGGCCCGATCCTGGTCGAGGCCCAGCGGCTCGAGGCCGAGGGCCACAAGATCCTCAAGCTCAACATCGGCAACCCGGCCCCGTTCGGCTTCGAGGCGCCGGAGGCGATCGTCGCCGACATGGTGCACAACCTGCCCGACGCCGCAGGGCTACTCCGACTCGCGCGGCATCTACTCCGCCCGCACCGCGGTCGCGCAGTACTACCAGTCCCACCGGCCTCACCGACGACCGCACGTCGACGACGTCTTCATCGGCAACGGCGTCTCCGAGCTGATCACGATGATGCTCCAGGCCTTCCTCGACGACGGCAACGAGATCCTGGTGCCGGCGCCGGACTACCCGCTGTGGACCGGGGCGGTCTCGCTCTCGGGCGGCATCCCGGTGCACTACCGCTGCGACGAGCAGGACGGCTGGAACCCCGACCTCGAGGACATCGAGCGCAAGATCACCCCGCAGACCCAGGGCCTGGTGATCATCAACCCGAACAACCCGACCGGCGCGGTCTACAGCGAGGCCACGGTCCGGGGGCTGGTCGACATCGCCCGCCGCCACGAGCTGGTCGTCTTCAGCGACGAGATCTACGAGAAGATCCTCTTCGACGACGCGGTCCACCACCACACCGCGACGTACGCCGGCGACGACGTGCTCTGCCTGACCTTCAGCGGCCTGTCCAAGGCCTACCGGGTCTGCGGCTACCGCGCCGGCTGGGTGATGGTCTCGGGCCCCAAGCACCTCGCCGCCGACTTCCTCGAGGGCCTGACCCTGCTGGCCAACATGCGGATGTGCCCGAACGTGCCGGCCCAGCACGCCATCCAGACCGCGCTCGGCGGCTACCAGTCGATCGAGGAGTACATCCATCCCGGCGGCCGGTTCTACGAGCAGAGCAAGCAGCGCCTGGCGGATGCTCAACGAGATCGAGGGCGTCACCTGCACCGAGCCGCGCGGGGCGCTGTACTGCTTCCCGCGCCTCGACCCCGACGTCTACGCCGATCAAGGACGACGAGCAGTTCGTCATCGACCTGCTGCGGGCCAAGAAGATCCTGGTCACCCACGGCACCGGCTTCAACTGGTTCGAGCCCGACCACTTCCGCCTGGTCACCCTGCCCGACCTCGACATCCTCACCGACGCCATCGACCGCATCGCGGAGTTCCTCGCCACCCTGCGCTGAGCCCGAAACCGGATAGTCCGAGGTAGAGGTACGGGGTTACCGGCGCAGTAACCCCGTACATCTACCTCGGACTACCCGTTTCGGGGGCGCTTACGATGGGGGGGTGGGGCGGAGCACGGAGCGGCTGACGCTCGACCACCTCGGCGAGCTGGGGCGGTGCTGGCAGTGCGTCTTCTGGGAGCTCGATCCCGTACGCCGCGACGCGGTGCGGGGCCACGAGGCGGAGGAGAAGGCCGCCTGGGTCTCGATGGTGCTGCGTGAGTGGGGCTCGTGCGGGCGGGTGGCCGTCGTCGACGGCCAGGTGGTCGGCCACATGATCTGGGCGCCGCCGGTGCACGTGCCCTCGGCCGACGGGTTCGCGACCGCGCCGGTGAGCAGCGACGCGGTGCTGCTGACCACCGCGCACGTCGACCCGGCCCACCGCGGCGGCGGGCTGGGCCGGATGCTCGTGCAGGGGATGGCCAAGGACCTCGTCAAGCGCGGCGGGGTGAGGGCGGTCGAGGCCTTCGGCGACACCCGCGGCCGCACCGGCCGGTGCGTCGTACCTGCCGACTTCCTGCTGTCCGTGGGCTTCTCGACGGTCCGCGCCCACGCGGTCAACCCGCGGATGCGGATGGACCTGCGCACCACGCTCTCGCTGCGCGAGGAGCTGGAGAAGGGGCTCGAGCGGCTGCTCGCGCCGGTGTCGGGCAAGCGCGCCGCCACCCAGCGCGGGTCGGGTGCTGCGGTCGAGGCCCACCGCACACCCTCGGCTCAGCACACGAGCGCGGCTCAGCGGCGGAAGCCCTCGCGGATCTCGTCGAAGCGGCAGCACGCCGGTGCGGGCGTCGATGTCGGGGGAGAGGTAGAAGCGCTGCACCGCCACCACGATCGCCTCCGCCAGCAGGTCGCGGAAGGCGGGGTCGTGCAGCCGCGCGGCGTCGGCGGCGTTGGTCAGGTAGCCGGCGTCGAGGCGCACCGCGGCCATCCGGGTGTGGCGCAGCAGCTCCCAGGTCTTGGGGTGGGTGCGCAGGTCGAGCAGGTCGGTGCGGGCGACGATCTCGCGCTGCACGAGTCCCGCGAACCGCTCGCCGGCCGAGGACCAGGTCTCCGGTGTCCGCGTCGCCGAAGAAGTACGTCGAGACGCCGGACGCGTCGGGGTTGGTGGAGGCGTCGAGGGCCAGCGAGACGAACAGGTCGGCGCCGGTGCGGTTGGCGAACGCCGGCCCGCTCGACTCCTCGCCGGGCGCCTCGGCCCAGCGCGGGCGTGGTCAGGAAGGCCTGGACCCCGGTGGCGACCAGGCGACCCTCCACCCGGCCGGCGAGGTCGTGCAGGATCGCGTCGGAGGCCTCGGCGTGCTCGTCGGGCAGGTGGTGGCCCCGGCCGACGTCGATCACCACGATCTTGCCGCCGAGGTGGGGGCCGGCGTCGCGGATGTGCTCCTGGGCGCGCAGCGCGTTGGGGGCGCCGCCCCTGACCATCGGGGAGAGCCGGCGCAGCGCCTTGAAGGTCGCCGGGCCGCAGGTGCCGTCGGGCGGGATGCCGAAGTTGCGCTGGAACTCGCGGACCCCGGCCTCGGTCTCCGGCCCGAAGTAGCCGTCGACGCGGCCCACGGTGAAGCCGAGGTCGAGCAGCCGCCGCTGCAGCGCGTAGACGTCGTCGCCGGCCAGCAGGCTGCCGGGCAGGTGGGTGAGGATGCGGTCGCCGAGGCGCCAGCGGGCCTCGTCGAGGCGCCGGAAGGTCAGCGGCCCGACGACCCCGTCGACGGTGAGGCCGCGCTGCTGCTGGAAGGTGCGTACGGCGAGCTCGACGCGGTCGTCGAAGAAGGCGCCGAGGGGCGGCTCACCCTCGAACGCAGCATCGCCCAGAAGACCGATCCGCTCGAGCAGACCGGTGATCTGGGCGACTGCGGGACCCGAGTCCCCGTGGCGCACGACCGCAGTCCACGCAGCGACTGTAGTGGTCGCTCGTCAGCGTCGGGGTGGTGGCTCAGCCGATGTAGTCGGCGAGCTCCTTGAGCAGAGCGGCCTTCGGGACGGGCGCCGACGATCTGCTTGACGACCTCGCCGTCCTTGTAGAGGTTGAGCGTCGGGATGCCGTTGACCCGGTAGGTCGAGGGGGTGACCGGGTTCTCGTCGACGTTGAGCTTGACGAAGGTGACCTTGTCGCCGTGCTCGGCGCTCAGCTCGTCGAGGATGGGGCCCACCTGGCGGCACGGGCCGCACCACTCGGCCCAGAAGTCGACCAGCACGGGCTTGTCGGACTTCAGGACATCGGTCTCGAAGCTGTCGTCGGTGACGGCCTGCAGGTTGGACATGTGATCTCCTCTGATGGGGTGATTGATCGCAAGGACTATCGGTAGTCAACACCGACGGCGATGACAAAACTTCCCGTCGCCGGCGCCCGGGTGGCTCAGGCGCCGGCGCCGACCGTCGCCGCACCCGCCGGGGTGGTCGCGGCGAAGTCGAGGTCGGCGAGGTAGCTGCTCGGCGTCGAGCGCGGCCGCGCAGCCGGTGCCGGCGGCGGTGATCGCCTGGCGGTAGCGGTGGTCGACGAGGTCGCCGCAGGCGAAGACGCCGCTCACGTTGGTGTGGGTCGTCGGGGCGTCGACGAGCACGTAGCCCTCGTCGTCGAGCCGCACCTGGCCGTGCAGCAGCTCCGAGCGCGGGTCGTGGCCGATCGCGATGAACAGGCCGGTCGCGTCGAGCTCGCGGGTCTCGCCGGTGACCGTGTCGCGCAGGGTCAGGCCGGTGAGCTGGTCGTCGCCGTGGATCTCGGCGACCTCGGAGTTCCAGGCGAAGTCGATCTTCGGGTCGGCGAAGGCGCGCTCCTGCATGATCTTGGAGGCGCGCAGCTCGTCGCGGCGGTGGACCAGGGTCACCTTGGAGCCGAAGCGCGAGAGGAAGGTGGCCTCCTCGATCGCGGAGTCGCCACCGCCGACGACGGCGATGTGCTGCTCGCGGAAGAAGAAGCCGTCGCAGGTGGCACACCAGCTGACGCCGTGGCCGGAGAGGCGGTCCTCGTCGGGCAGGCCGAGCTTGCGGTAGCCCGAGCCCATGGCCAGGATCACCGCATCGGGCGCTGAAGGTGCCCTCGGCGGTGGTGACGGTCTTGGTCTCGCCGGTGAGGTCGACCGCGGTGACGTCGTCGGAGACGATCTCGGCGCCGAAGCGCTCGGCCTGGGCGCGCATCTCGTCCATCAGCGCCGGGCCCTGGATGCCGTCGCGGAAGCCGGGGAAGTTCTCCACCTCGGTGGTGTTCATCAGCGCGCCACCGGCGGTCACCGAGCCCTCGAACACCAGGGGCTGCAGGCTGGCGCGGGCGGCGTACACCGCGGCGGTGTAGCCCGCGGGGCCGGACCCGACGATGATCACGTCGCGGATCTCCGTGCTGCTGTTCGCTCACTAGCTCTCCTTGGTTCGGTACGTCGGCTCAACAGATCCTAGGCACCGCTTGTTCCGGTACGCGGTGGCGGCGCCTGCGGAGGCGGTGGGTCAGGTGAGGGAGACGAGGCGGGTGAGGTCGTCGGCCGGGAGCGCCGGGGAGGCCGTCGCGTCGACCCTCATCGCGCACCAGGTCGGCGCGCCCGGACTGCACGGTGAGGAACGCGGTGTCGGAGGCGTCGCGGCCGGTGGCGATCCGCACGAGCGCTGTCGCGGGGGCCAGCGTGGTGGCGTCGACGACCCGCCACCGGCCGTCGATGGCGGCCTCGACGACCGCGTGGAAGTCCATCGGCGACAGACCCGGGCGCGTAGACGGCGACCAGCCGGGCCGGCACGTTGCGGGCGCGGAGCATCGCGATCACGAGGTGGGCGAAGTCGCGGCAGACGCCCTGGCGCGCGAGCAGGGTCTGGGTGGCGCCGTCGGTGTGCCGGCTGGAGCCGCTCACGTAGTAGAGCTGGGTGCCGACCCACGAGCTGACCGCGTCGAGCAGCTCCTTGCCCTCGAGGCGTCGAGAACTCCGCCCAGGCCGTGGGGCCGAGCTCGTCGGACTCGGCGTAGCGGCTGGGGCGGCGGTAGACGATGTCGTCGACCGGGTCCACCAGTGGCGGGCTCGCGCGGTCGCCGGTCACCTCGGCGTCGTACTGCAGGCGGAGGCGGCCCTGCGGCGCGCGGCAGACGTGCAGGCGACCGCCGTCGGCGACGCGGAGCTCCTCGACCTCGACCGGGCTCCCGTCGACGCGTCAGGCTCAGCGACTCCGAGGCGCGCTCGGGGCCGTCGGCGACGGCCACCGACCAGACCAGCTCGGCCGGCTGGCGTACGTCGAGCTCGACCTCGGCGTGCACGGTGCGGGTGGTCGGGGCGCTCACCGGCCCAGTCTCACGGAGCGACGGTGGTGCTGGCCAATCGGTGGGCGCCGTCGCAGCTCCAGGCCTCGACGAGGCGGCCGCCGGCCTTCGGGGGATGGACGACGAGGACGGCCGGCGCGCCGTCCAGGATCACGGCGCTGACCTGGGCGCCGTCCGTGACGCGCGGGCCCGGGCACCCGACTCGCGGCGCCTGTGGCGAGCCGCGAGGGCGTCGAGGCGTCGGCTCCGGCGCTTGGCCGTGCCGGGCCGGGGGCGCGCCCAGGTGGCCGAGCGCTCGAGCGACGCGAGCTGACGTCGCTGCGAGAACCCGGCACGTGCGTCGAGCCGCGGCAGCCCGGCGGTCTCGGTCCCTTGGAGGCTCGGTGGCGCTGGAGCTGGGACTGCTCGGGGTGGACGCCGACGCGCTGCCCTCGCGCCGCCGAGCCGGTCGATCTCGCAGTCGGTCCGTGGTGCCCGACGCTCGCCGCGATGACGCCGCCGAACCCCAGCACCACCAGGACCGCGGCTGCGGCCGCCACGCGCGGCATCCACGAGGGGCGCATCGGGACCACCCGACCGGTGGCGGTGTGCTCGGTGGTCAGCCGGGCCGCCTCACGCTCGGCGACGAGGCGCGGCCAGCGTCTCGTCGAGCCGGTCGGCGACGTCGGCGCGGCACGGTGCTCGCTCGCCGCTCGGAGCCCAGGTCGGCGAGCAGCGCGCGGACCTGCCGCTCCTCGCTCGGGATCGAGCTCGGGCTCGTCGTGCGTCATGGCTGCTCACCTCCTGTCTCGGGCTGGTCCGGTCGTCGGCGTCGGTGGCCGGCGTGGTCGTCCGCGCTGCCTGGCGGGGGACCTCGATGGGACGTTCCGGGGGCCGGGTCGGTTCCCTCCGAGCAGGTCGCTCAGCAGCACGGCGAGCCGGGCCCGTCCGCGTGCGCACCGGCTCTTGATGGTCCCGGTGGGCGACTCGAGGATGGCCGCGGCCTCGGCGACCGAGTAGCCCTCGAGGTCGACCAGCACGAGCGCGGCCTTCTGGTCGGGCGGCAGCTGGTCGAGCGCGGCGAGCAGCCGGCGCGCGCCGGTCGCTGACGATCACCTCGTCGAGCGGGGTCGACGGCCGTGGCCGAGGCGCAGCACGTCACCGCGGGCGGCGTGCTCCTCGAGGTCGTCGGGCAGCGGGTCGGCCGCCCGCACCTGGCGGCGCCGCAGCCGGTCGAGGCAGGCGTTGACCACGATGCGGTGCAGCCACGTGGTCACCGCGGCGTCGCCGCGGAAGCTGTCGGCGCGGCGGAAGGCCGAGATCATCGCGTCCTGGAGCGCGTCGGCGGCCTCCTCGCGGTTGACCGGTCGTGCGCAGGGCCACGGCCCACAGCCGGTCGCGGTGCCGGGCGAAGAGCAGCCCGAAGGCGTCGGGGTCACCCTCGAGGTGGGCCTCGAGAAGGCTCGCGATCGTCCCGCGCGTCGGCGTCGCGGAACGGTCACGAGCGGACCGTGACGTCGGTGATCTCGCCGCGGTACCCCCCGGGCACTGGCGGCAGCCTGGTCAACCAGATCAGCAGGTAGCGCGTGCGGGTGCCCTCGTCGACGCGGACGGTGGTGGTCTCGGGGGCGCCCGGTGTCGGCGCCGACCTTGGTGAGCTGGTCGAGGGCGTCGGGGGGCTGGGTGACGCCGGAGGAGGCGGCGTACACCTCGACGTCGGTGGGGTGGCCCTTGAAGTGGATGGCCACCGAGGCGGGCGACTTGTCCGAGCCGAGGTCGAGCAGCACGCCGACCCCGGCCTTGAGCCCGCCGAGCGCGGGATTGTTGTAGTAGGTGCTGGTCTGCCAGCCGCTGGCGGGATCGCTGTCGATGACGTTGCCGACCTCGGCGTCGTTCTCCGAGCCGTCACCGAGCGGGTCGAAGGCGGTGGCCTTGACGACCGGGATCTTCGCGCCGGTGTTGGGGGCGGCCGAGCCGGTCGAGCCGCCGCTGGAGGGAGTGCCGCCGCCGTTCTGGCGGCCCTGGTTGAAGGCGATCGCCATCGCGACGACGACGACCAGGACGACCGCGACCAGGATCCCGATGCGCAGCCAGCCCCGGCCCTCCTTGCCGGTGTGGACGTCGTTGCGGTCGTCGTCGGCGTCGACGAAGGGCCAGAAGCCGGTCGGGTCGTCGGCTCCCGGCGAGGTGCCGGCCCCGTCCCCGGTGTACGTCGCGACGTCGGAGGTGCCCGTGGAGGACGCCGTCGCTGCTCCCGGGGCTGCCGCCGCGGCGTCGCCCTCGCGGCGGGGGACGCGTCGCTCGGAGTCGGCGAACAGCGGCCGTTCGGGGAGGTCCTCGAAGGGGCGGAGGTGGTGCGCGGCGCGCTCCGGTGGCGCGGGTCAGGAGCGGGTCGGGCTCGTCGGCGACGATCGCGGACAGGCGGGTGTCCTCGAGGCTGTCGGTGTCGAAGTCCTCGGGCGGGTCCGGTTCTTCCTCCTGCTCCGCCTCCGGCTCGGGCTCCTCGGCTGCTTCCTCCTGCTCGTCCTCGGGCGTCGCGGGCGCTGCGGCGCCCCTCTCCGCGTCGGGCGCGCGGAGGGCGTCGAGGTCGCCGCGCGGGATCGCCATCGTCGGCTCGACGTGCATCGAGGCCGGCGTCGAGGGGTGCGCATGCGCCGGGTCGCCGACGTAGTCGGCGAGGGCCGCGGCGATCTCCTGCGCGGTCTCGATGGGCAGCGCGTGCTGGGAGGCCTCCTGGCGCAGCACCCGTTCGCAGATCGCGTCGAGGGTCCGGGGTACGCCGGCCCGCACCTGCCGTGGTCGCAGCGGGCGGCGCCCGTCGCGCGGTGCCCGGGGCACGGCCGACCGGGCGATGCCGGGCCAGCGGCCGGTGAGCGCGGCGTAGAGGATGCCGGCGAGGTTGATCACGTCGGCCTCGCGGTCGTCGACGTCGCCGTACATCGGGTCGGGCGTCGCGGCGCGCTCCAGGCTGGCGTCGACGACGTAGCCGATCAGCTTCACCGTCCCGGCCTCGGTCAGCAGCACGGACCTCGGGGTTGAGCCGTCCGTGCGCGACGCCGGCCGCGTGCCCGGCGGCGATCGCCTCCGCCACCTCGCGGGTCAGCCAGGCGGCGCGCGAGGGCGGCAGCGTGCCGCGCTGGAGCATCAGGTCCAGCGAGATCCCCTCGCCCCACTCGTTGACCACCCAGGTCACGCCGTCGGAGTCGTCGCAGTCGAGCACGCGCAGCAGGTGCGGGTCGGAGAACGTGGCCGAGATGCGGGCCGCCTCGAGCAGCGCCGGCGACCGCGCGTCGTCACTGGTCACCGCGTGCACCGCGACGTTGCGCGCCAGCACGGTGTCGGTGGCGCGCCAGAACCGGGCCCCGTGGGTCTCCGCGAGGAGGTCCTCGAGTCGGTAGCGGCCCGCGAGGACGGTGCCGGGGCCGATCGGGCCGGTGGTCACGGAACTCCTCTGGCTGATGGGCGGACTGGTGTCATCGTAGGGCCGGGCGGCTCAGCGGCGGCCCGGAAGACGCTGCGCCACCAGGGCCACCACGTCATTGACCTCGGTGATCCGCAGCGTCCGGGACAGTGCGACGTAGACGGTGGAGAAGACGGCCCCGACGACCACGAGCGCCAGCACCGCGTGCCACCTGGCGGTGCCCGGCAGCGCCGCTGACAGCAGCTCGCGCGCCCCCCACGCCACCGCCGAGCTGGCGCCGACGGTGATCGCGAGCCGACCAGGAAGCGCACCAGCACCCGGCCGGACAGCCCGCCGACCTCGCGGTCGAGGATGAGGAAGGAGATCGCCGCCCCGACGGCGTACGAGCACGCGTAGGCCACGACGAGCCGCGGCGCGATCTGCGAGACCGGCGCCCCGCGGGTGACCAGGAGCGCCGCCAGGATGTTGGTCGCCGCGACCGCGCACTGGATGAAGAACACCCGGCGGTTCTGCTCCAGCGCGTAGAAGCCTCGCAGCACCAGGTAGTGCAACGTGAAGAGCACGAGCCCGAGGCCGAAGAGCGCCAGCGTGGGCGCGAAGTTGCCGAAGTCGTCGCTCGCGCTGCCGTAGCCCCAGACGATGTGGGCGGTGTCGCGGGCCATCAGCGCCAGGAACGCCGCGGCCGGCACGATCAGGGCGTACGCCGAGCGGATCGTCGAGGAGACGGCCCGCCCGATCGCGCGCAGGTCGTGCTCCGCGGCGTACCTCGAGAGCAGCGGCAGCATCGCGGTCGCCAGCGAGACGGTGATGATCGAGTGCGGGACCATCGTCAGCAGGAACGAGTTGGCGTAGATCGTGTAGCCGGCACCGTTGCCGTGCCCGCCCACGGTGCCAGCTGCTGGCCAGGCGTACGACGACGGTGTAGGCGACCTGGTTGACCACCACGAACAGCACCGTCCACAGCCCGAGGCGCAGGGTGTGCCCCAGGCCGCTGTTGCGGAAGTCGACGCGGGGCCGGAACCGGAAGCCGGTGGCGCGCAGGTAGGGGACCAGCACCAGGAACTGCACGACGATGCCGGCGGTCGAGCCGAGGCCCAGGAGGAGCTCCTCGCCCGGAGGAGAACCCGCCCTGCTCGCTGCGCGCCCTCGACGGTGCCGTACGCGACCAGGTAGAGCACCAGCACCCCGACAGCGACCACGTTGTTGGCGATCGGCGCCCACATCATCGGACCGAACCGGCCACGGGCGTTGAGCACCTGCCCGACCAGCACGAACATCCCGTAGAAGAAGACCTGCGGGAGGCAGTAGCGGGCGAAGTCGATCACCGACTCGAGCTCGGCGGCGCGCGAGGGATCGAGGTAGGCGGGGTCCAGGAACAGCCGCATCAGCAGGGGCGCGGCCACGACCAGCAGGACGGTGACCGCGCCCAGGAACAGCGCAGCAAGCGTGATCACGCGGTTGGTGAAGGCGACCCCGGCGTCCGCGTCGTTGCGCATCGCCCGGACGAGCTGCGGCACGAGCACGGCGTTGACCACGCCACCGGCCAGCAGGATGTAGAGCATGTTCGGGACGGTGTTCGCGATGTTGAAGACGTCGGCGTGCAGGCCGACGCCGAGCGCCGCCGCGAGCAGGATCGTGCGCACGAAGCCGCTGAGCCGGGAGACCACGGTGCCGGCCGCCATCACGGCGCTGGAGCTCAGCAGCGAGCTGCGCTCGCGCGCGCCGGGGAGCTCGCCGGGGAGCTCGCCGGGGAGCTCGCCGGGAGTGCTCACGAGGAGTCCTCCAGCCGCCACTGCCGGTGGCGCACCCGGAGCACGATGCGGCGCAGGATCATCACGAAGAGCAGCACTCCGGCCGCGCCGATGACGTACCAGATCACCACGCCCACCTGGCTGGTGCGCACGCTGAAGGTGAGCGGGGTCCCGAGCACGTGGCCCTTGCTGGTGACCGGGAACATCGAGACCTCGTGCAGGCCGTTGCTGCTGCGCACGGCGAGCCGTAGCGTGGTCCGCTGCCCGGGGCCGAGCTCGACGGGCGCGGCGGACTCCACCTGCACCGCCGGGCTGTGGGTGAGGGTGTGCAGGCCCACGTCGACCGGCTGCCGCAGCCCGTTGACCAGGGTGACGGTCAGGGTGCCGTCGCCACCGGAGAGCGTCACGAAGTCGGTGCCGGTCACCTGGACGCGGTCCATGCGCCCGCGCATGGTCGTGTCGAGCGCGCGCACCTGGCCGGCAGCCAGGTTGGGCGCGGGGCGGGCGCTGTAGGCCGATCCCTGGAGGGCCGCCCCGGTGAGCCGGTCCTGCACGTCGTTGGCGTTGGCAAGCAGCTCGCCGAGGACGTCACCGGTGTGCACCAGCACGCGGGTGGTCGCGACGTTGGCCGCACTGATCTCGGCCGCGCGCTGAGCCTTGCCGTAGTCGAGCTTCCCGTCGTAGGTGGACGGGCCGCCGCCGGCCTGCACGGGGACGAGGCGTAGCCAGGGCTTGGTCAGGGTCTGGAAGAAGTGGGCGTCGCGCCAGTTCGCTCCCGGGTCCCACCGCATGGGGAACCGCACCACGATGGGGCGCTGGTCGTCGTCGAGCGCCGCCTCGGCCAGGATGCGCTGGCGCATGGCGAGCGGTTGGGTGGGGCCGTCGGGGTAGGGCCCACCCGAGGACGTGCGGTCGTCGGTGAGCACCAGGGGCTGTCCCGTGGGGAGGCGGCCGTACGGCTCGGAGTGGAGGTCGCCTCCGTCACCGAGCACCATCAGGGTCTGCGCCGGGATGCGACCGAGCAAGGTCGGGTCGAACAGCGCGTCGGGCGGGGCCACCGCAGGCGTGCCGGTGAGGCCGCGCGCCTGCATCCGGGTCGCGGACAGGGCCTGCGCTCGGGTCAGCAGGCTCGGCTGGTTGCGCAGCAGGGCGGCGACGTCAGGATCGGCGTACGGCATCGCCAGCAGGGTGTCGTTGCGCACGGCACCGAGGAAGAGGTTCAGCACGCTGGCGGCCTGCTGGCGCTGCTGGTCGTCGGGACCCTGCCCGGCCGAGCCCGTCGAGCCGTCGGTGTCGGCCGCGTCGGTGGAGGCCGGCGCCGGGGAGCTGGGCGAGGGGCTCGGGGAGGGTGACGCGCCTGGTTGCTCCACCCGCCCCCTCCCGCCCAGGGAGAGCGCCGGGTTGCCCTGGCTGTAGTCGTCGAGGGCGTCGAGGACGGCGGGATCGACCTCCCAGGAGACCCGGGCGGTGCCGGCGGAGGCGGCGAACTGCGCCAGCCGGGTCAGCCGCCCGTCGGGTCCGGTCAGGCCGGCCCACCGGGTCGGTCCCGAGAGGCTGCCGTCGGCGGCTCGCCGCGCCCGCTCGCGGAACGGCAGCACCAGCGACACGTCGACGCTTCTCGTGACGCCGCGGTGCGGCGCCACGAGCGGGATGAAGGAGCGGGCCCGGCCGTCGGCGACGAGGTCGCGGCCGGCGCTGTTGGTCCCCAGCGCGTGCACGCCGATCCAGTAGACCCCCGGCTCGCCGGTGATCCCCATCGAGTCGCGGGGCACCCGCAGCTCGAAGCTGCGCGATCCGCCGGGCAGCAGGTCGCCGATGTTCTGGTAGGTGCCGGGGTCGCTGAGGCGGTTGCCCACGGTGGCTGCCGGGTCGGTCGCGGCGGCGTCGGCGAGCTCGTCGCGCGTGGTCATCGGCTCCGAGGACAGGAACGGCGCCACGTTGATGTCGGTCCAGTCCTCGGTGGAGACGTTGGTGACCACCCCGCGGATGACGACCTTGCCCTTCGTGGGGATCACGGCCGGCGTCATGCCGGTCATCTGCACGTCCAGCGGGGTCGCCTCGCTCGCGTCCGCCGCCCGGGGGCGGGCGGGGGCGGCGTACGCCGCCGAGCCGAGCAGTGCTGCCGGGCCCGCGACCGCCGCGAGCAGCGAGAGCGCGACCGCGGCACGGCGCAGTCGACGGGCTCGGGACACGCACCGAGGCTATCGGCGGGCGTGGCACGGACCGCGCAGCGCGTTCCGTGCGGACGGCCTCATCTAGACTCGTGGCCCGTGTCCGAGGAGCCCCTGCTGATCACCGACGTGCAGGCGCGCGTGGTGGCCGAGCTCGCTCGGATCGCCCCGGTCACCAGCGAGCTGGGCCGGCGCTTCACGGCTGCGGGCGAGGAGCTCGCACTCGTCGGTGGGCCGGTGCGCGACGCGATGCTGGGGCGGCTGCACCAGGACCTCGACTTCACCACCTCGGCGCGACCCGAGGTCACCGAGCGGCTGCTGAAGGGCTGGGCGTCCGCGACGTGGGACATCGGGCGTGCCTTCGGCACCATCGGCGCCCGGTACCGCGACTGGCAGATCGAGATCACGACGTACCGCTCGGAGAGCTACGACCCCTCGAGCCGCAAGCCCGAGGTGGAGTACGGCGACTCGCTCGTCGGCGACCTCGCGCGGCGCGACTTCACCGTGAACTCGATGGCCCTGGTGCTGCCCGAGGAGCGGCTCGAGGATCCCTTCGGCGGAGTGGTCGACCTGGCCCACCGGGTGCTGCGCACGCCCGGCCGCCCGGAGGACTCCTTCTCCGACGACCCGCTGCGGATGATGCGCGCCGCCAGGTTCGCCGCGCAGCTGGGGTTCACCGTCGCCCCCGAGGTGCTCGAGGCGATGAGCGGCATGGCCGAGCGGATCACCATCGTCTCTGCCGAGCGGGTGCGCGACGAGCTGGTCAAGCTGCTGCTGGCACCGGACCCGGTGGCCGGGCTGCGGCTGATGGTCGAGACCGGCCTGGCCTCCTACGTCCTGCCAGAGCTGCCCGCACTGGCGCTGGAGCGTGACGAGCACCACCGGCACAAGGACGTCTACGAGCACACGCTGACGGTGCTGCGCCAGTCGATGGACCTCGAGGACCGCCTCGGCGGCCCGGACCTCGTCTCGCGGTTCGCGGCCCTGATGCACGACGTCGGCAAGCCGCGCACCCGTCAGTTCGTCGACGGCGGCGCCGTGACCTTCCACCACCACGACGTCGTCGGCGCGAAGCTGACCCGCAAGCGCATGCAGGCACTGCGCTTCTCCAAGGATCAGATCGACGCCGTCTCGCAGCTGGTCGAGCAGCACCTGCGCTTCCACGGCTACGGCACCGGAGAGTGGACCGACTCGGCCGTGCGCCGCTACGTGCGCGACGCCGGCGACCAGCTCGCCCGGCTGCACGTGCTGACCCGGGCCGACTGCACGACCCGCAACCAGCGCAAGGCCGACCGCCTGCGACGCAGCTACGACGACCTGGAGCTGCGCATCGAGCGGCTCTCGCAGGAGGAGGAGCTCGCGGCCATCCGGCCCGACCTCGACGGCAACCAGATCATGGAGATCCTCGGCGTCGGCCCGGGCCGAGAGGTGGGCGAGGCCTACCGCCACCTGCTCGAGCTGCGCCTCGACCGCGGGCCCATGTCGCAGGAGCAGGCGAGCGAGGCGCTGCGGGCGTGGGCGGTCAGCCGCGGCTGACCAGGACGCCGCCGTCGGTGTCCTCGGCGCCGCGACGCACGGTCCACACCCGGCCACTACCGGTGACGGCGCCGGTGGCGACCTCCAGGGTCGTGCACTCGTCGAGGGCCAGCCCGTGCGGGACGCGGCCCGCCTGCACGGCCGCGACCAGCCGCGAGAGGGTCCCCCATTGGGCGGTGTGCACCTCGACCGCGCCCTCCACGAACCCGAGCCCGTCGACCACGGTGATCTCGTCGAGGTCCTCGCCGGCGTCCTCCGGCGCGACCGGCACCCCGTCCACCTGCCACCCGCCGATGAACGCCGTGGTCGCCGCGATCTCGGCGCCCGCTGAGAAGCCGGCGTAGGGCAGGCCGCCCGCGACCAGCTCGCGGATGCGCGGGTACGCCGGGGCGAGGGCCGCGTGGTAGTCGGGCGTGGGGCCGCCCCCGACGAAGAGGGCGTCGGCGTCGTCGAGGTCCGCCGACGTCGAAGGTGGCGTCGTGCGGCAGCCGACGCATCGTGAGGATCAGGTCGCCGAGGCCCCGAGGGTGTCGGCGAACCGCTGGTGGTACTCCGCCGACTCCTCGTCGTCGCCCATCAGGACGACCACGATCGTCGGGGTCCCGCCAGCACGCCGCCGCGCGGCAGCGACGAACCCGCCGTACAGCTGGGGGACCAGGTCGGCGTCCCACCCGCCGCCGGTCAGGAACACCTCCGCCATCGCGCGACCCTAACCGTCGACCTGCGCGGTGGGACAGACTCGCGCCATGGCCCTCCTCCACGACGCACTGCCCGGCCTCGACCTCGGCCACCTTCGGCTCGGCATCGCCCCGACGCCGGTGCGCCCGCTCGCCGAGACGCTGGCCGGCGCCCCGGGGTGTGGCTGAAGGACGAGAGCTCCTTCGGCGACGGTGCGTGGGGCGGCAACAAGGTCCGCAAGCTCGAGTGGATCCTGCCGGAGGCCGAGCGGCGCGGCACCCGCACGATCTTCACCGTCGGAGGGATCGGCACCCACTGGGGGCTGGCCTGCGCGCTCTACGCACGGGAGCAGGGGATCCGGACCGTCCTCGGCCTGATCGACCAGCCCGTCGACGACCACGTCCGCGAGCAGCAGGTGCGGCTGCGGGAGTCGGGCGCCGACCTGCTCTACCACCACACGCCGACCCGGCTACGGCTGCTCGCGCCGGCCCTGCTCGCCCGGATCGCCGTGCAGGACCGACGCTGGCCGATGTTCCTGGGTCCCGGCGGCTCCACCCCGGTCGGCACGCTGGGGTACGTCGAGACGGCGCTCGAGCTCGCCGCGCAGGTGCGTGCGGGCGAGCTTCCCGCCCCCGGGACGGTGGTGGTGGCCGCCGGGTCGGGTGGCACCGCTGCCGGCCTCGCGCTCGGCCTGCGCCTGGTCGGGCTGGAGACTCGCGTCCTCGGTGTCGTCGTCAACGACGCCGTGCGCCTCGACGACGTGGCCATCGCCCGGCTGGCCAACCGCACGGCCGACCTGCTGCGGGAACGCGGCGCGCGGCGACGTACCCCACCTCGAACCGAGCGAGGTCACCATGCGCGAGGACTGGTTGGGCGAGACCTACGGCGACCCGACCCCGGCCTCCACCGCTGCTGTGGGCGACGCCCGCTCCGAGGGGCTCGAGCTCGAGCCCGTCTACACGGGCAAGGCCCTTGCGGCCGTGCGCGACCTCGTGGGCCGGGGCGAGATCGCCACGCCGGTGCTCTGGCTCAACTCCCACGGCCCGCGATGAGCCAGCTGCCCGCGCTGAGCACGAGCTCGACGCAGGTGGCGTTGGCCAGATCGTCGGCGCTGGGAGCACCGGCTGACCCGGCGGCCACGGTGGGCAGCACGATCCCGAGCGCGAGCTGGTGACCGACGACCACCACGGTCTCGCCGTTGTGCTGGTCGGCGATCTCCTCGAGCTGGTCGACGTGCCGGGCGACGACGTCCGCGCCCGACTCGCCACCGGGGAACCGGGCGTCGAGGTCGCCGGCGTGCCACTGATCGGTGACCTCGTGCAACCGCGCGAGGTCGAAGGGCTGGCCGAGCAGGTCGCCGATGAACACCTCGCGCAGCGACTTGCGGGCGGTGACGCCGACGCCGAGCCCGGCGGCGATGATCTCGGCGGTCTGGACGGCACGGGAGAGGTCACTCGTCCAGATGGCGGCGACGCGTCGATCGAGCAACGTGTCGCCGAGGGTCCTGGCCTGGCGCCGGCCCTCGTGGGACAGCGACCCACCCTCGTCGGAGAACCAGGTCTCGACGTACTCCGCCCGCGCGTGCCGCGCCACGACCAGCGTGGGCGGGCAGTGCAGCGTGGACGTGCTCACCCCTCCATCACACCACTGGCCTGCCCCGGAGTCCCGGGACGGGCCAGTGGACGACGGAGGAGATCAGGTGGCGGGGGTCACCTGCCTGCCGTTGAGGACGCGGAAGGTGAACGCCGACGCGACCAGCAGGACCGGGACGGCCACGAGGAGGCCGACCAGGCAGAGCACAGCTCCGACGATGAGCACCACGATGCCGAGCAGGTAGAACACGATCGTGTCGCCGAGGTGTGAGGTCGCGAAGTTCACGCTGGCCTTGATCGCGTCCATCGGGGCCATGCCCTCGTCGACGACGTAGAACATCGCCCAGTTGAACAGGAACGCGACGATGATGCCCGGGATGTAGCAGAGCACCGTGCCGATGGCGGTGGCCACCGCGATGATGAGGGCGGTCAGGATCACCGGCCCCTTCGTCGCCCAGGCGCCGATCTCGCCGACCGAGGCCTCGAGACCGTCGGCGACGTTCAGCGCGTTCTTGATCAGGCCGGCGCCCACGGCCTGGGTGACCAGGCTGACGAACAGGCCGCCGAGGGCGGCACCGAGGAGCGAGACGAAGAGGTTCGGCCCACACTTGGTCACGACACTCGTGCCGAGGACCGTCTGGGTGCAGTCGTGGGTGTGCAGGATCGTGGCGCGCAGGAGGATCTGGACGATGACCTCGACGACGATCAGCACCACCAGCACGATCAGGAACGGCACGAGCAGCTCGCCCGGCTTGTTCTTGAACTTGTTCCACCCGTAGGTGAAGGAGTCAGGGGCGCTGTAGCGGCCGCCCTGTCCGGGGGCGGGCATCGGCGGGGGCGGCGGTGCAGCGCCGTACCCACCGGGCTGCGGAGGCGGCGGGGGCGGCGGCGGTGCCGCCCCGTAGCCCCCAGGCTCGGTGGGGGGAGTGGATTCGGGGGGAGGAGGTGGCGTGATGCCTCCGGAGTCAGCGCCTGGGTTCTCCGGAGGAGGGGTGCCTTCGCTCATGGACGAACCTTAGAAACACCTGAGGGTCAAATCCATGACCCGCGTGGGCCTTTGTCATCGTGTCGCAAATGCACAAGCGGCCCCCGGACCAGGTCCGGGGGCCGCTCGAGGCGCGATCTGTCGTGCTGCGCTCAGCGCTCCACGTCGCCCTTGATGAAGGCCTCGACCGACGCACGGCCCTCGTCGTCGGGGCGCTGCACCGGCGGGCTCTTCATCAGGTACGACGACGCGGAGAGCAGCGGGCCGCCGATGCCTCGGTCCTTGGCGATCTTCGCGGCGCGGATCGCGTCGATGATGATGCCGGCGGAGTTGGGGGAGTCCCACACCTCGAGCTTGTACTCGAGGTTCAGCGGCACGTCGCCGAAGGCGCGGCCCTCGAGGCGCACGTAGGCCCACTTGCGGTCGTCGAGCCACGCGACGTAGTCCGAGGGCCCGATGTGCACGTTGCGGTCGTGGACCTTGCCGGCGAGCTCACCGCTGAGGTTGGAGGTGACGGCCTGGGTCTTGGAGACCTTCTTGGACTCCAGGCGCTCACGCTCGAGCATGTTCTTGAAGTCCATGTTGCCGCCGACGTTGAGCTGGTAGGTGCGGTCCAGCGAGACGCCGCGGTCCTCGAAGAGGCGGGCCATCACCCGGTGGGTGATGGTGGCCCCGACCTGCGACTTGATGTCGTCGCCGACGATCGGCACACCGGCGTCGGTGAACTTCTGGGCCCACTCGGGGTCGGAGGCGATGAAGACCGGCAGGGCGTTGACGAACGCCACTCCGGCGTCGATCGCGCACTGGGCGTAGAACTTGTCGGCGTGCTCGGAGCCGACGGGCAGGTAGGAGACCAGGACGTCGGCCTCGGACTCGCGCAGAGCACGCACGATGTCGACCGGGTCGGCGGCCGACTCCTCGATGGTCTCGCGGTAGTACTTGCCCAGGCCGTCGAGGGTGTGGCCGCGCTGCACCTCGATGCCGAGGGTGGGCACCTCGCTGATCTTGATGGTGTTGTTCTCCGAGGCGTTGATGGCCTCGGAGAGGTCCTTGCCCACCTTCTTGTCGTCGACGTCGAACGCGGCGACGAACTGCACGTCGGAGACGTGGTAGTCACCGAACGTGACGTGCATCAGGCCGGGCACGTTGCCCGACGGGTCGGCGTCCTTGTAGTACGTGACGCCCTGGACCAGGGAGCTGGCGCAGTTGCCGACTCCAACGATCGCAACGCGGACCGATCCCATGGCTTCTCCTTCTCGATTGACTGAACTCGTCACGCTGGGTGACTCGTGCTCTTCTTGGGCCCCGGGCCGGCGGTGCTTCCGGTCGTGCTGCGCGGGGCGGGCTTGCGGGGTGGACGGGTGGGCGCGACCTGACCCAGCGGATGACCGGGCGCACCCCCCCGCTCGGCCGCGATCAGGTCGGTCAGCCAGCGGAGCTCGCGCTCCACGGACTCGATCGAGTGACGCTGGAGCTCGCTGACGTAGCGGTCGCTGCCCTCGGGGCCGCGGTTGCTGCGGGCCCGGGCCAGCCGCTCCTCGAGCCGCGCACGGCGACCCTCGAGGATGCGCATGCGCACCTCGGAGTCGGTGCGGGAGAAGAACGCGAACCGCATGTTGAAGTCCTCGTCCTCCCAGGCCGACGGGCCGACGTCGGTCATCTCGCGGGCGAAGTACTCCTGCCCGGTCGCGGTGATCTGGTAGACGATCCGCTGCCGCCGCGAGACCCCGGGTGAGGCCGTGGCCACCTCGGTGACCAGGCCGGCACGCAGCATCCGCTTCAGGGCCGGGTACAGGGAGCCGTAGGAGAGCAACCGCGTCCACCCGAGCAGCAGGTTGAGCCGCTTGCGCAGCTCGTAGCCGTGCAGGGGGGAGTCCTGGAGCAGTCCCAGAACTGCCAGCTCGAGCGTTGCGCCCTTGCTCGCCACTGCTGTTCGCCTACCTCTGCCGCTGTCGTCTCCCGGACGGTCCGCCGTCCGGCTTTGCTATCAGCACAATCTATCGCATCGATATATCGTGTGCGAATCGCCACACCTCACCCGGTTCCGGGCGAGGATTCAGGCAGCGGCCCGTATCCTCGCTCGACAGGCAGGTGCCGCCCCGGCACGAGACTCCCTAGACGAAAGAGCGTGTCGTGAGCGGCAAGGACAACCCCAGGCGCGATCCGGCACGCCCAGCCGCCACCTCCGGCAAGGCGACCAAGGTCCGCCGCCCCGGGCGCTGGAAGCGGGTCCTCGGCTGGTTCACGGTCACCGTGCTCGCGGGGATCCTCGTGCTGATGGGGATCTTCTACTTCACCTACCAGAACACCCAGATCCCGGACCCGAACACCGCCTTCGAGGCGCAGTCGAGCTACGTCTACTACGCGGGCGGCAAGACGAAGATCGGGCAGTTCGCCGACCAGAACCGCGAGTCGATCCCGCTCTCGCAGATCCCCCAGTCGATGCAGAACGCCGCGATCGCTGCGGAGGACCGCACCTTCTACACCAACAACGGCATCGACCCGAAGGGCATCCTTCGTGCGGCGTTCTCCAACGCCCAGGGCAACTCCACCCAGGGCGCGTCCACGATCACCCAGCAGTACGTCAAGATCCTCTACCTCGACCAGCAGCGCACCCTCTCCCGCAAGGTCAAGGAGGCGTTCCTCTCCCTCAAGGTCCAGCAGGAGAAGTCGAAGTCCCAGATCCTCGAGGGCTACCTGAACACCATCTACTTCGGCCGCGGAGCCTACGGCGTCCAGGCGGCCTCCGAGGCCTACTTCGCCAAGCCGGCCAAGGACCTGACCGTCCCTGAGTCGGCGATGCTGGCGGCCGTGCTCAACTCGCCGAGCTACCTCTCGACGAACCGGCAGGCGTTGGTCGGCCGCTACGACTACGTGCTCGGCGGCATGGTCAAGATGGGCAACCTCGACTCGACCGAGGAGAACCGCTACTACGGCAAGCTGCCCGCGCTGGCCAAGCAGAAGAACCCGAACCAGTACGCCGGCCAGCGCGGCTTCATGCTCGACATGGTCAAGGCCGAGCTGCATGCGAAGGGCTTCGACGACAACGCCATCGAGACCGGGGGGCTGCGCGTCGAGACGACCTTCACCCGCAAGGCCATGAGCGCGGCCGAGGCAGGCGTGCTGGCGCAGCGCCCGCCGGGCCTGAAGCACCTCCACGTCGCCGCCGCGAGCGTCGACGTCCAGACCGGGGCGCTGCTCGGCTTCTACGCCGGGCAGAACTACCTCGACAGCCAGCTCAACTGGGCGCGCCTCGGCGGCGCTCCCGGCTCGTCGTTCAAGCCGTTCGCCCTCGCGGCCGGGCTCAAGGCCGGGTTCAGCCTCAAGGACACCTTCGCCGGCAACTCGCCCTACCACTACCGCCAGGGCGGCGGGCAGGTCGTCAACGAGGGCGAGGGCACCGGCACCAACTACGGGACCGCACCTCAGCCTGCTGAAGGCGACCCAGGAGTCCGTCAACACCGCCTACGCCAACCTGACCGACTCGATCCCCGACGGTCCGCAGAAGATCATGCAGACCGCCATCGCGATGGGCATCCCGAAGAACACCCCGGGCCTCGAGCCCAACCGCGCGATCGCGCTGGGCTCGGCCACGGTCAGCCCGATCACGATGGCCAACGCCTACGCGACCATCGCCAACGACGGCAAGTTCCACGACTGGTTCGTCATCAAGAAGGTCACCCGCGCCTACGACGGCAAGGTGCTCTACCGGGCACCGCACAAGTCCGAGCGGGTGCTGCCCGACAACATCGACCGCGACGTCAGCTACGCGCTGCAGCAGGTGGTCAAGGGCGGCACCGGCCAGAACGCGCTGGCACTGCAGCGTCCGGCGGCCGGCAAGACCGGCACCGCCACCAACGCCAACGGCGACGTGTCCTCGTCGTGGTTCGTCGGCTACACCCCGCAGGTCTCGACCGCGGTGATGTACGTGCGCGGCAAGGGCAACGAGGCGCTGAACGGCTTCCTGCCGACGTACTTCGGCGCGAACTACCCGACCTACACCTGGCGCGCGGTCATGAGCGCCGTGCTGCAGGGGCTGCCGTCGGCGACCTTCCCCCCTGCGGCCAACGTCAACGGCACGCCACCGGAGTCCGGCCACGCGCCGTACACCCCCCGCCCCCGCCCGCGCCCAAGCCGAAGCACACCAAGGCCCCGGCGACGACCGCACCGACGGCCGCCCCGCCCTCCACGAAACCGACCACTCCGCCGCCACCGAGCCCGCCGGCATCCTCGAGCGCGCCGGCGGGGGCCACCTGCCAGCCCTCCGATCCGACCTGCACGCCGTGAGGTGAGCGTGACCGGGCCAGCGGTGGGGCCAGGGGCCGGTCCAGGAGCCGGCCCAGAAACCGGTCCGGCGGCGGATCCCGCCGTCGTGGCGCCGACGCGCACCGACCCGGTCGCGGTCGCGATGAGCGAGGTCATCGGCGGACCCGTCGGCCGGCACGCGCGGCCGCACCCGTGGTGGACGCCCGTGCGGGTGCTGCTGGTCCTGGCCGCGGTCGTGATGAGCCTGGCCATCACGCACAGCCAGCCGTGCCTGCAGACGAGCTGGTCCAGCGACGCGGCGCGCTACGGGAAGATGTGCTACTCCGACATCCCCTACATCTACTTCGGGCGCAGCGTGATCGAGGGTCGCTGGCCCTACGCCGACGACCACGGCCGCTACCGCGTCATCGAGTACCCCGTCGGCATCGCCTACCTCCTGTGGGCGGCCGCCGAGATCACCCAGTCGGGCCCCCTGCGCACGGGGCCACCGGTGGCCCAGCGACGAGCGGTCGCCGCCGACAAGGTCTACGGCCTGCCCGGTGTGGCGCAGGAGGTGAACCGCTTCTACCTGGTCACGGCGGTGCTGCTCGCGCTCTGCCTGTTCGGCGCCACCTGGTTCGTGACCGGCACGCACCGGGGCCGACCGTGGGACGCGCTGCCGTTCGTGCTCTCACCAGTACTGGTCAGCAGCGCGCTGATCAGCTGGGACCTGCTCGCGGTGGTGTGCGTCGCCGGGGCGCTGTGGGGCTGGGCGAGAGGCAAGCCGGTGCTGACCGGCGTGATGATCGGGCTCGGCACCGCGGCCAAGCTCTACCCGCTGTTCCTGCTCGGGCCGGTGCTGATCCTCGCCTGGCGACGACGTCGCCTGGGCCAGGGGCTGCTGGCGGTGCTCGCGGCCGTGGTCACCTGGGCGGTGGCCCAGCTGCCCGCCGTGCTGACCGGGCCGAGTCGCTGGACGGAGTTCTGGACGTTCAACTCCGACCGGGGCGCCGACTGGGGCTCCATCTGGCTGATGCTGGCGCGACACGGCCACTCCCTGACCCCGCACGCCATCAACGCCTGGTCGTGGCTGCTCTTCGGCGCCGTGTGCCTCGGGGTGCTGGTCCTCGGGCTCGTCGCGAAGACCCCGCCCCGGCTGGCCCAGCTCGGCTTCCTCGTCGTGGCGGGTTTCCTGATCGTCAACAAGGTCTACTCGCCGCAGTACGCGCTGTGGCTGCTGCCGCTCGCGGTGCTGGCCCGGCCACGCTGGCGCGACCTGCTCGTCTGGCAGGCCGGCGAGCTCTTCTACTACGTCGTCTTCTGGCTGAACCTCGGTGGCTGGCTCGCGGGCTCGGTCGGCACCTTCCCGCTCATCTACCAGGTGGCGCTGGTCGTGCGGATCATCGCGGTCCTGTACCTCGCCGCGGTGATCGTCCGCGACGTGCTGTGGCCGGGCCACGACCCGGTGGAACAGGAACGCTCAGATGATGTCGACCCGGTCGACATCGGTGGCGGTGACGCGCACCCGGACGTCGACCTCGTCGCCGACCTCCGGCACCGGTGACCCGGCGGGGATGAAGAGCATCGAGGCCTGCATGTGCGGGGGCTCGGCGAACAGGCGCTGCTTGCCGCCCACGGAGTACGGCGAGCGGACGAATCCCGCGGCGTCGAGCCCACCGCGCGCGATCGAGGCCGCCCGGGCCTTGAGCGTGTGCTCACCGGTCGGTGCCTCGAGCCCGATGCCGTGGGCGGTGCCGCCCGAGACGACCAGGATCGTGCCCGCCCGCGGGGCCGACCGGCCGCGGTAGCCGTAGGTGTCGCCGCGCTCGACGGGGTGGGCGTCGAGCACGGTGGCCGTCACGCTGAGGGCGCTGCGGTCGCCGAGCCAGAGCTCGGTACCGATGCGCGGCCGGAACGTGAACTCGGGGTAGAGGCGGGCCAGGTGCTCGAGCTCGTCGTCGGAGAGGTGCGAGACGAAGACGTCACGCGTGAGCCCGGCGGCGACGACGTCGTTCATCAGCCGCTCGACCTCACCGCGGTGGCCGGCCCCGGCGTCACCGCGCTGCTTGCGCGCCAGCGGCAGGTGCAGGGCGATGCCCTCGACGGCGACCCCGCCGCGGTCGGCGACCGTCACCGCGGCCTCGCGCAGTCCGCGCGCGTCCAGACCATGGCGCAGCATGCTGGTCACCCGTTCGAGGACGATGCGCGGCGCCCGGCCCGAGGAGTGACCGTGCTCGCACAGCGCATCGAGGTCGCTCAGCCGGCCCACCGTGTGGATCACCCGGGGGTCATCAGGGAGCCGGTCGGAGGGTCGCCACGGCGTCAGCACGAGCAGGGAGCCCTCGAAGCGCTGCTCGACCTCGGACACCTCGTCGTAGGTCCCCACGGCGAGGGTGTCGACGCCGAGCCACTGCGCCTTGCGGGCCAGCCGCCCGAGGCCGAAGCCGTAGCCGTTGCCCTTCGCCACCGGCACCAGCTGGGGGTGCCGCGCGAGCGTGTCGCGCAGGTGTGCCCGCCAGCGCTCGCCGTCGACCTTCATGACCAGGCTCATCGACTCACCCGCGGCGCAACATGTAGAGCGAGAAGGCGGCGTGGACCGCCCTGTTGAGGGGCAGGTCCCACTCGCCGGCGTACTGCACGGCCTCGCCGCCGGTGCCGACCTTGAACCGGATCAGGCCGACGTGGCTGTCGTCCTCGTCGAGGGTGTCGGTGATCCCACGGAGGTCGTAGACCTCGGCACCGGCCGCCATGGCGTCCCGGATCATCTGCCACTGGATGGCGTTGGACCCGCGTACGTCGCGCTTCTCGGTCGAGGAGGCGCCGTAGGAGTACCAGACATGGGTGCCGACGCGGATCCAGAGAGTGCTGGCGACGACGTCGCCCTCGTGACGGGCGAGGTAGAGCCGGATGCGGTCGGGGTCCTCGGCACCCAGCGACTCGTACATCGTCTCGAAGTAGCTCAGCGACCGGGGCGTGAAGTGGTCGCGCTCGGCGGTGTGCGCGTAGAGCTCGTGGAAGGCCTTCAGGTCGGCCGCGGTGCCGGTCTCCACCTCGACGCCGGACTTGGCGGCCTTCTTGATGTTGCGGCGCCACTGCTGGTTCATGCCGGCCAGCACGTCGTCCTCGGAACGGGCCTCCCCGTCCGGTCCGACGAGCGGCACCTGGAAGACGAACTGCGGCTGGCCCGCCGCGAACCCGCCGGCGACGGCCAGGGGACGCCAGCCGAGCTCGGTCAGCTGCGAGACGACGCGGGCGCCGGCCTGGCTGCGCGACGCGGGCGGCAGGCCGACCAGGGAGTCGACAGCAGGATCGGCGATGCCGTCCTTGACCTGGGCCGCGCTCCAGCGCGCGGTGACGACGGGCGGACCGATCCGGATGCCGAACGCGCGCTGCGAGCGCAGGTGGTCCGCGAGCGGGTCCAGCCACGGGACCAGGTCGTCGTCGTCCCACCCGATGACCGGTCCTTCGGGCAGGTAGGCGAGGTAGCGACGCACCTTCGGCAGCTGGCGGTAGAGCACGAGTGCGGCTCCGACCGTCTCCTGGTCCCGGAACCAGCCGATGGACTCCGCCCGCCACTCCGGCTTCACGGCGGCCCAGGCGGGGGTCTGCAGGAAGCTCGCGTGTCCGCCGGCCCCGGTCCAGCGCCGGAGGAAGGCGCGGTGCTCCTCCGGCGTGATCGTGCGCACCGACAAGGTGCCGCGGTCGGGCCTGCTCACGGCGACGAGGGTATCGGCCGGGTGCCCAGCACGCCCAGCACTGCCCAGCCACTGCCCAGGCACTGCCCAGCCACTGCCCAGCCACGGGCCGAGCCGGCTCAGGAGACGGCCTGCTCGAGGATGTGGGCGATCCCGGGACCGGACGGCGCCGCGGGGTTGATCAGCGAGGTGTGGCTCCCCGGGAGCGGCACGTAGCTCGCCGTGGCACCACGCGAGCGGACCCGCCTGACGTAGTTCTCGGCCTGCCCGGCCGGCACGATCGTGTCGTTCTCGGCCTCGACGGCCCAGACCGGGACCGTGGGCACCAACAGCATCGGGTCGACGACGGCGTAGCGCTCGGGGACCTGCTGCGGGGTGCCGCCCATGAGCGCGGCGATGTCCTTGCCGGCGCCGGGGAGGGTCGCGTCGTAGCTCAGGTCGAGGGCGCCCGCGAGACTGACGGCGCCGAGCAGGCGGGTGCGCGGTGCGCCGCCGGGAGTGCGAGCCGTCCGTGAGGCCGCCCAGGCCGCGAGCTGGCCTCCTGCGGAGTGGCCGAGCACCACCACCTTGTCGTCGTACGGCGTGCCGGAGATCGTGTCGATGGCCGTGGCGACGTCCTCGAACGTGGCGGGGAACCCGCCGGAGCCGCCGAGCCGCCGGTACTCGACGTTGATCGTGAGGTAGCCCCGATGACCCAGGGCGACGGCCAACGGGTACATCTGGTCCGCCCGCAGGTCCTCGAGGTAGGCACCGCCGTGCAGCAGCACGATCGTGGCGAGCGAGGTGTGCTCGGGATGGGTCACGATCGCGTGCTGGTCGGCCGACGGGCCGTAGGAGACGCGCTCGGAGCGCAGGGGCGGCCCCGAGTTCCTCGAGGCCGAGCTCCCGTGGTCGTCGGAGCACGCGCCCAGGCCGAGGATCGCTCCCGCGACGCCCCCCAGCAGGACGCCGCGGCGCGAGGAGAGCGTCCGACGGGCGGGATCGGGCACGCGGCTCACCCCTCGCCCACGGTCCGCGCGACCAGTCCCCGGATCGTGGTGAAGGCCGGCTGCGCTGGGTCGATGAGCGCGAAGTGGTCGCCCGGTACCGAGACGTAGTCGGCCTCGCCCCCGGCGGCGGTGTCGGCGGCGACGTAGCGGTGACCCTGGTCCAGCGGGATCACCTCGTCGGCTGCGGCCTGGCACGCGGTGACCGGGCACAACGAGGGCACGAGCAGCGTGGGGTCGGCCACGGCGTAGCGCCCCGGGACCCGGTCGGGCGCGCCGCCCACGAACGCCAGCGTCTGCGCCGAGGAGAGGGGGTCGAGCGCCGCGGCCCGGAGGTCGAGCAGGCCCGACAGGGACACGACGCCCCGGAGCCGCGCGGCAGGCGCGCCGCCGGGCGTCCGCGCCGTGCGCGAGGCGGCCCAGCCTGCGAGGTGGCCGCCGGCGGAGTGTCCGATCACCATGGTCGCGGGGAGTCGCTCACGCGCGAGCCGGTCGATCGCCGCGGCGACGTCCTCGAGGGTGGTGGGGAAGCCGCCGCCGCTGCCGACCCGGCGGTACTCGACGTTGCAGGTGGCATACCCCTCCTTCGTCAGCGCGCGCGCCATCGGCGCCATCAGGTCGGCACCGTAGCCCGCCTGCCAGTACCCACCGTGGATCAGGACGACGGTGCCTCGGGCCTCGCCGGCCGGGCGCCTCAGGTCGGCGTACTGCTGAGGATCGGCGCCGTAGCGGATCCGCTCGACCCCTCGGGCCGGGCGCGGCTCGGCGCCGGAGCAGCCGGTCAGCCAGGACACGGCGCCGGCGGCGACCAGCGCTCCCACGACCTCACGGCGCCCGAGCGCGCGCTGGTGCGAGGTGGCCCCTCAGCCTGTCGCCGCCCTCGTGATCAGGGCCGCGATCGTGGGCCAGGACGACGCCGCGGGGTCGCGGATCGTCGCGTGCGTGCCCGGGACGGAGACGAAGACCGCCTCGCCGCCGGCCGCCTTCGCCTTCGCGACGTACGTGCGCGCCTCGTCGGGAGGCACGACCCCGTCGTGATCGGCCTGGACGGCACCGACCGGGCATCGCGGCGGGAGGAGCAGGGTGGGGTCGGCCAGGGCGTAGCGGCCCGGCACCTGCTTCGGGGTGCCGCCCATGCAGGCGACCATCTGATGCGAGAGGCCCGGGTACGACGCGAGCCGGCTGAGGTCGAGGCCCCCGGACAGCGTGATCACGGCCTTGAGCGGCTGCTTCGGCGCGCCCCCCGGCGTCGCCGAGGTCCGCGACGCCGCCCAGGCCGCGAGGATGCCGCCGGCGGAGTAGCCGACGACCACGACGTCCTTGTCGTAGCGGGTGCCGTGGATGGCGTCGATCGCCGCGGCGGCGTCGAGGAACGTGTTCGGGAACCCGCCGCCGGTGCCGACGCTGCGGTACTCGACGTTCCAGACGGCGTAGCCCCCCGAGGCCGCTGCGCCGAGACGGAGGAGCGTGCGACGACTGGGGGCTCCCGGTCGCAGCGTCGTCATGGCTCCATCAGAACCCCGGAACGGGAGGGGGTGACCCGTCCGGGGCGCGGATCCCACACTGCGAGAGCCTCGCCCGATCTCGTCTAGACGCCGTGCTCGCGGAGCCAGGCGAAGTCGGCCCGGTGCTCGACGGCGCCTCCTGGTGTCTCGCAGATCACCGGCGCACCGGCCTCGCGCACGACGGCGGCGAAGTCGTCCTCGTCGAGCTGGCCGGAGCCGAAGTTGGCGTGCCGGTCGGCCCCGGAGTCGAAGGCGTCACGACTGTCGTTGGCGTGCAGCAGGTCGATGCGACCGGTGATGGCGCGCACCTTGTCGACCGCCGTCGGCAGCTCGATGCCCCCCGCCCAGGCGTGGCAGGTGTCGAGGCAGAAGCCCACCCGCTCGAAGCCCTCGGCCTTCGAGACGGCGTCCCAGACCCCGGCGATCCGGTCGAGGTGGCGGGCCATCGCGTTGTCGCCGCCGGCCGTGTTCTCGATGAGCAGCGGGATCTTGATGTCGGTCGCCTCGACGGCCTTGCGCCAGTTGTCGAAGCCCGTCGCGGGGTCGTCGTCCTTGTTGACGTGACCGCCGTGGACGATCAGCCCCTTGGCCCCGAGCTCGGCCGCGGCGTCCATGTGCTGCTGGAGCAGCTTGCGGCTCGGGATCCGGATGCGGTTGTTGGTGGTGGCGACGTTGACGATGTACGGCGCGTGCACGTACAGGTCGACGCCGGCCTCCTCGGCCTTCGCACGCAGACCCGCGGCGCCGCCCTCGAAGCGGACCTCGGGGCCCTTGTAGCCCTGCGGGTCGCCGAGGAAGAACTGCACCAGCGTGGTCTCGCGCGCCAGCGCCTCCGCGACCGGGTCGGTCTGCTCGACGTGGGCTCCGATGGCGATCGTGCTGGACATGCATCCACCCTAGACACGGCCGGTGACGGTCGCGGCCTCGGCGACAGAGGCGCCCTGTGGACGACGATTCGCGCTACCCCTTGCGCGCTTGTTAACCTTGCGCGTCGCTCCCTCTGGGAGCCGTCATCAGCCCTCCTGTCACGACACGACGTCGTGGCCGCCCAGTCCGAAGGAGGTAGTCACGCCGTGCGTGCCTACGAACTCATGGTCATCCTCGATCCCAATCTCGAGGAGAGGACCGTCCAGCCCTCGCTCGACACCTATCTCAACGTCGTGCGCAACGACGGTGGCAGCGTCGACAACGTCGACGTCTGGGGCCGTCGCCGCCTCGCCTACGAGATCGACAAGTTCGCCGAGGGCATCTATGCCGTGGTCTCGCTGCAGGCCGAGCCGGCGACCGTCAAGGAGCTCGACCGTCAGCTCACGCTGAACGAGTCGGTGCTCCGCACCAAGGTCGTCCGCCCGGACGCCCACTGACCTCCCACACCAGCCACACCAGGATCGAGGAGCTCTCATGGCAGGCGAGACAGTCATCACCGTCATCGGCAACCTGACCGGTGACCCGGAGCTGCGGTTCACCCCGTCGGGTGCCGCGGTCGCCAACTTCACCATCGCGTCGACGCCGCGGCAGTTCGACCGCCAGACCAACGAGTGGAAGGACGGCGACACGCTGTTCCTCAGCTGCTCGATCTGGCGCCAGGCCGCCGAGAACGTCGCCGAGTCGCTGCAGAAGGGCATGCGCGTGGTCGCGCAGGGCCGGCTCAAGCAGCGCTCCTACGAGACCCGCGAGGGCGAGAAGCGCACCGTCGTGGAGCTCGACGTCGAGGAGGTCGGCCCGAGCCTGAAGTACGCCACGGCCAAGGTCGCCCGCGTCCAGCGCAGCGGTGGTGGCGGGTACGGCAGCAGCCAGGCCGCCGACGACCCGTGGGCCAGCAACCCGGCCCAGGGTGGCCAGGGCGGCCAGGGCGGCCAGGGCGGCCAGTCCGCCCAGCCCGCGCAGGGCGGCGGCAGCTGGGGCGGCCAGCAGGGCGGCTCCGGCAGCTCGGGCAGCCAGGGCGGTGCCCCGGCTGGTGGACAGGGTGGCGGCCAGTCCGACCCCTGGGCCTCCGGCGGCGACGAGCCCCCCTTCTGATCGCGACCTGATCACGAGCGCGATCCCCTTTTCCTGATCCCCCGCACCACTCCGGCGTCGTACGCCGGAAGCTTCGAAGGAGCAACACCATGGCCAAGGCAGTCATCCGCAAGCCGAAGAAGAAGGTCTGCCAGTTCTGCAAGGAAGGCGCCAGTGGCGTCGACTACAAGGACGTCAACCTGCTGCGCAAGTTCATCTCCGACCGCGGCAAGATCCGCGCGCGTCGGGTGACCGGCAACTGCGTCCAGCACCAGCGCGACGTCGCCATCGCGGTCAAGAACGCCCGCGAGGTCGCTCTGCTGCCCTACACGTCCACGGCTCGCTGAGAGAGGCACGACGATGAAGCTCATCCTCACCCAGGAGGTCGCCGGGCTCGGCGCGGCTGGTGACGTGGTCGAGGTCAAGGACGGCTACGGCCGCAACTACCTCGTGCCGCGTGGCTTCGCCATCCGCTGGACGCGCGGCGGCGAGAAGACCGTCGAGTCGATCAAGAAGGCCCGCTCGGCCCGCGCCGTCCGCGACGCCGACCACGCCGCGGAGGTCAAGCAGCGCCTCGAGGGCGCGACCTTCAACGTCAAGGTCCGCGCCGGCGACGGCGGCCGCCTCTTCGGCGCCGTCACCGCGGCCGACATCGCCACGGCGATCGCCGAGGGCGGTGCCGACGTCGACAAGCGCACCATCGTGCTCGGCAACCCGATCAAGTCCCTCGGCTCCCACACGGTCACCGTCCGCGTCCTCGACGACGTCGAGGCGACGGTCAACCTGAACGTCGTCCCTGCCTGAGCGGGTGTCAGTTTCACCGGTCAGCCGGTGAAACTGTCTCTTGAGGGGTGAAGTTTCACCCCACAACGTTCGGTTTCCCCGGTCAACCGGTGAACCTGTCAGGCCCCTTCCGCGGGTGGATCTCCAACGGCCCGGGGCCGCCGAGCCACTCGCGGCGGTGCACGCGGAACAGGAAGTAGACGAACGCCACGTTGACCAGCGTGGAGACCAGCTGGGTCGTCGAGGCCAGCTGCGGCAGGCCGCCGCCGAGGGTGAGGACGGGGAGGACCGCGACCGCGGCGAAGCCCCACACCATCAGGCCGAAGCTCTTCGCCACGTAGGCGTCGCGGGGCTGGCGCAGGCCGCCCTGGATGCCGATCTCGCGGGCCAGCCAGAGGCAGAAGATGATCTGGGGCAGGGAGACGAACCACTGCCCCGAGGCGTCGAGGTGGTGGCGCACGCTCGGGGAACCACAGCGGCACGCTGACCAGGCCGGCGACCCCGGCCAGCCACCGGCCGGGGGCGAAGGTGGGCTCGGCCCGGGTCAGCCCGAACGCGCCGAGCAGCACGAGGACCCAGCCGATCGGGTCGGGCAGGGCGTCGTACTGCTGCCACGACGGCGAGGGGTGCCGGGGGAAGTAGGCGGCCAGGATCACCACGACCAGTCCCATGGCGAGCGTCTGCAGCGGCGAGCCGAGGGTCGAGCCGCGGGTGGTCGTGGGTGGCACGGCGTCAGGGTAGTCAGGCACCGAGGCGCATCCATCGATCACCGTGCGCGCGCGTGACCAACGTCAGCGCGCGCATGCCCATGAACAGCGTGCCGAAGGCGATCCAGAGCCAGACCAGGCCGGAGTCGCCGCCGGAGTCCGTGCCCACCCTGAGCAGGAGGTACGCCGCCGGGGCGAACAGTGCGAGCGAGGCCAGCTGGGCCCAGGCCAGGTACACCGCGTCCCCGGCGCCGATCAGCACGCCGTCGAGGACGAAGACGATGCCGGCGAGAGGCTGGGCGCACGCCGCGACCAGCAGCACCGGCACGAGCAGGTCGCGGACCCGGTCGTCGGCGGTGAACAGCGAGCCCAGCACCGGCGAGGACGCCGCGAGCAGCACCCCGGTGACCAGGCCCGTGGCCCAGCCCCACCACTCGATGCGACGGGTCACGGCCCGGGCGCCGACCGCGTCTCCCGCCCCGAGGTAGCGCCCGGTGATCGCCTGCGCGGCGATCGCGACCGCGTCCAGCACGAAGGCCAGGAAGGCCCAGATGCTCAGCGCCAGCTGCATCGTGGCGAGCTCGTCCTCGCCGAGACGGGCCGCGGCGTAGGTCATCACCAGCAGCGAGCACCGCAGCAGGAGCGTCCGGACGATGAGGGGCACGCCCGCACGGGCAGCGCGGACGACGCCCCCGGCGTGCGGACGCACGGACGCATCGGCACGGCGGGCACCCCGCACGACGAACCACACGAGGGCCGTGGCCGAGCCGACCTGGGCGATCAACGTGCCCAGGGCCGAGCCCGCGATGCCCAGCCCGGCGAAGGCTCCGGCGCCGTAGACGAGCACGAGGTTCAGCGCGATGTTGGCGAGGTTCGCCACGACGGCCACCACGAGCGGCGTGCGCGTGTCCTGCAGCCCGCGCAGCACCCCCGTCGCGGCCAGCACCAGCAGCATCGCGGTCACGCCGGGCAACGCGATCCGCAGGTAGGTCACGGCCAGGTCCGCGACCTGCGCTGAGGGGTCGAACAACCCGGTCAGCTGGGCGGCGAAGGGCCAGGTCAGCGCCGTCACCAGGACCCCGATCAGCGCTGCGAGCCACAGTCCGGCGACCCCCTCCGCGAGGGCGTCGCCCGCATGCCCGGCGCCGACCTGGCGGGCGACCGACGCGGTGGTGCCGTAGGCCAGGAACACGCACAGGCTGACCAGCGTGGCGAGCACGGCGGCGGCGATCCCGAGCGCCGCGAGCTCGGGGGTGCCGAGGTGGCCCACGATGGCTGAGTCGGCGAGCAGGAAGAGCGGTTCGGCGACCAGGGCCAGGAACGCGGGCACGGCGAGCCGGAGGATCTCCCGGTCGTGCTCCCGGGGCCGACCGGGCGCGAGGCCGCCGGTCGGGCGCACTACCACGGCGCGAGCCTAGGCGCCACTGAAACCTGTGTAAAACCGGGGATCTGCTGTGGGTAACGAGTGGCTCAGCGGCTTTGTCGACAAGCGGACAGGGCCGGACCAGATGACGAAACGGTGAACACCGGGAGGCCGAAAATCTTCCGTCCACACCCTGAGGATCATTCGTTTCCGCAGGTCAGCGCGTGATGGCGGACCTGAAAAAATCCTGAGTCCACAGGGTTGCCAACAAGGTGTCCACGGCTGCGTAGGCGTGTTCCACACGATGCACAGGGTTATCCACAGGACCCTGTGGATAACAGGCTTGGCGTGGCCCGGGCAGCGCGCTTAGTGTCACCCGGTCCTGACACGGTTCTGTGGGTGGCGGGTCCTACGGTGCTGGTACGGATGTGAGGGAAGGGGCCAGTGGGATGAGGTCGGCCGGATGAGCATGACGGAGTCGTGGAACATCGGCGCGCAGGGTTCCTCGGGGTTGGGCTCGGCGGGGTTGGGCGCGGCCGACTTCGGTGATCCCTTCGGTGGCGAGCCGGTCAACCAGGAGACCTGGTCGGGCCGGATGCCCCCGCAGGACTCCGACGCCGAGCAGTCCGTGCTCGGCTCGATGCTGATCTCCAAGGACGCCATCGGCGAGGTCAACGAGGTCATCGGCGGCGCCGACTTCTACCGCCCGGCCCACGAGACCATCTACGACGCCATCGTCGACCTCTACGGCCGCGGCGAGCCCGCCGACCCGGTCACCGTGGTCCGCCGAGCTCACCCGGCGCGGCGAGCTCCAGCGCGTGGGCGGCGCGCCGTACCTCCACACGCTCTCGGCCAGCGTCCCGATCGCCGCCAACGCCGGCTTCTACGCGACGATCGTGCGGGAGAAGGCGATCCTGCGCCGCCTCGTCGACGCCGGCACCAAGATCGCGCAGCTGGGGTACGCCGGCGAGGGCGACGTCGACGACACGGTCGACCTCGCGCAGCAAGAGGTCTACGCGATCGGGGAGAAGCGCACCCACGAGGACTACGCGACCGTCGAGTCGCTGATGCAGGGCACCTGGGACGAGATCGAGGCGATCTCGAGCAACCAGGGGATCTCCGGCGGCGTCCCCACCGGGTTCGCCGACCTCGACGAGCTGACCAACGGCTTCACCTCCGGCCAGATGATCATCGTCGCGGCGCGCCCCGCGGTCGGCAAGTCCACGCTCGCCCTCGACTTCTGCCGCTCGGCCTCGATCCACAACAACCTGACCAGCGTGATCTTCAGCCTGGAGATGTCCAAGAGCGAGATCATGATGCGGCTGATGTCGGCCGAGGCCAAGGTCGCCCTGAACCACATGCGCAAGGGCGAGATGACCGACGACGACTGGAACAAGCTGGGCGCCAAGATGGGCCAGGTCTCCGGGGCGCCGATGTTCATCGACGACAGTCCCAACCTGACGATGATGGAGATCCGGGCCAAGGCCCGCCGGCTCAAGCAGCGCCACGACCTGAAGCTGATCGTCATCGACTACCTCCAGCTGATGACCAGCGGCAAGAAGGTCGAGTCGCGCCAGGTCGAGGTCTCGGAGTTCTCCCGGCAGATCAAGCTGCTCGCCAAGGAGCTCGAGGTGCCGATCATCGCGCTCTCCCAGCTCAACCGTGGCCCCGAGCAGCGCTCCGACAAGCGGCCGATGATGAGCGACCTGCGCGAGTCCGGCGCCATCGAGCAGGACGCCGACATCGTGATGCTGCTGCACCGCGAGGACGTCTACGAGAAGGAGTCCCCGCGCGCGGGCGAGGCCGACATCATCGTCGCCAAGCACCGCAACGGGCCGACCCGCGACGTCGTCGTCGGCTTCCAGGGCCACTACTCGCGCTTCGTCGACATGGCCCACTGACCCCATGACTCCCGGGGCCCGGTCCCGGTAGCCTCCGGCGGGTGGCGATCGACTCCTTCGGGACCTGTGCTCTCGGGGAGGTACGCCGCCTCACCCTCGGCCGCGAGCCGGGGCCCGTGCTCGAGGTGCTCGACCTCGGCGCGACGACGCACGCGCTGTGGCTGACCGGCGGCGACGGGATCCGGCGCAACGTGCTGCTGGGGCAGGCCACGCCGCAGGAGCGGCTGGACTCCTCGCACTACCTCGGCGCCACCATCGGCCGGCACGCCAACCGGATCCGGGGCGGGCGCTTCGAGATCGACGGGACGGCGCTACCAGCTGGGCACGAACGACCGCGGCAACAACCTGCACGGCGGGCCGGAGGGCTTCGACCGGCGCATCTGGGAGGTCGAGGAGCACGACGAGTCGCACGCGCGGCTGCGCCTGGTCAGCCCCGACGGTGACCAGGGCTTCCCCGGCGAGCTGGTCTCGACGGTGACCTACGAGGTGAGCGACGACGCCGTCCGGATCGCGTTCGCCGCCACCTGCGACGCCCCGACCGTGGTCAACCTGACCAACCACGCCTACGTCGACCTCGGCGGCGAGGGGTCCGGCCTGGCGATCGACCAGGTGCTGACGCGTGTCGGCCGAGACGTTCGTGGCGATCGACGAGACCGAGGTCCCGCTGGCGGGCCCGCCGCAGCCGGTCGAGGGCACCCCGCTGGACCTGCGCTCGCCCACGCGGATCGCGGACGCCGTCCGCACCGACCACCCGCAGGTGCGCGTCGCCCAGGGCATCGACCACACCTTCGTCGTCGACGGCAGCGGGCTGCGCCGGATGGTGGCGCTCGAGAGCCCACCGACCCGCACCCGGATGGAGGTGTGGAGCGACCAGCCCGCCGTGCAGGTGTACTCCGGCAACGTCCTCGACGGGACCGTCCGCGGCACGTCCGGGCGGCTCTACCGCCAGGGAGACGGCGTGGCCATCGAGCCGGGGCTGCCGCCGGACACCCCGAACAGCCCGCAGTCCGGGGAGGCCGTGCTGCGTCCCGGGGCGACGTACGTCTCGCACATCGAGTGGCGGTTCGGGACGACCCGGCCCGCCGACTAGGTTTCCTCCCATGACGCGCACCGCACTCGTCCTGGGCGGAGGTGGGGTCACCGGCATCGCCTGGGAGCTGGGGATCCTCAAGGGGCTGGCCGACGCCGGCATCGACCTGACCGCCGCCGACCTCGTCGTCGGCACCAGCGCCGGCTCGGTCGTCGGGGCCCAGCTCACGAGCGGGCAGAGCCTCGAGGCGTTGTACGACGGGCAGCTGCGCCCGGCCGACCAGGAGATCGGCGCCCACCTGTCGCGGATGCTGCTGCTGCGCATCCTCCCGGCGATGGTCATCCCGGGCAGCGCGAAGAAGAAGCGGGCCCGGATCGGGGCGATGGCGCTCAAGGCCCACAAGCCCGGCGGCGCCCAGCGCATCGACGTGATCCGCTCGCGGATCCGGGTCGACGAGTGGCCCGAGCGCGAGCTGAAGATCACCGCGGTCGAGGCCGAGACCGGCGAGCTGACCGTCTTCGACCGCACCGCCGGGGCCGATCTCGTGCACGCGGTGGCGGCCAGCTGCGCCGTGCCGCTGGTGTGGCCGGCCGTGACGATCGGGGAGAAGCACTACGTGGACGGCGGGGTGCGCTCGACGGCGAACGTCGACCTCGCCGACGGTTGCGACACCGTGATCGTGCTCGCGCCGCTGCCCCAGTCGTGGAGCAAGGCCACCTCGATCCGCGCCCAGCTCGAGCGCACCGGCGCGCGGCGTACCGCCGTGGTCACGCCCGACGAGGCGGCCCTGGCCGACATCGGCAAGAACGTCCTCGACCCCGGCAAGCGCGCCGACGCCGCCCGGGCGGGGCTGCGCCAGGCGGTGGACGTGATCGAGAAGGTGCGGGCGGCCTGGCCGGTCGCCGACCCCGACTGATCTTCTCCACCCGGGTGGGTTAACCCGCTGCGAGGCCGGGCACCGTCCCTGGGATGACGACCGATACCAGGACAGAACCCACCCGACAGGACACCGGCTTCTTCGGCCAGCCGACCGTGCTGGCCAACCTCTTCGGGGTCGAGCTGTGGGAGCGGTTCAGCTTCTACGGGATGCAGGGCATCCTGCTGATCTACCTCTACTACAGCGTCGACAAGGGTGGCCTGGGCATCGACCAGGGCGTCGCCGCCGGCATCGTGGGGGCCTACGGCGGGGCGGTCTACCTCGCCACGATCCTCGGTGCCTGGCTCGCCGACCGGGCGATCGGGCCCGAGCGCACACTGTTCTACGCCGCGGTCGTGGTGATGCTCGGCCACATCGGGCTCTCCCTGGTGCCCGGTGTCACCGGCGTCGGCATCGGGCTGGTGCTCGTCGCGCTCGGCAGCGGCGGCGTGAAGGCCAACGCCACCTCGCTGGTCGGCAGCCTGTACGACGAGCACGACGAGCGTCGCGACGCCGGCTTCTCGCTGTTCTACATGGGCATCAACCTGGGCGCGCTCGTCGGACCGCTGCTCACCGGCCTGCTGCAGAAGGAGTGGGGCTTCCACGCCGGGTTCGGGCTCGCCGCGATCGGGATGGCCGCCGGCCTGGTGCAGTACACGATCGGGCGGCACAAGCTGCCCGAGCGGACCCACGTCGTCCCCGACCCGCTCCCGCGCCCAGCGCTGGCGCGCTACACGGCCGGCGCCGTCGTGGTGGTGGCCCTGGTCGTCGTGCTCTGCGTGGCCGGCGTGATCACCGCCGACCGGCTCTCGAACATCGTCATCTGGGTGAGCGTGCTCGCCGCCATCGGGCTGTTCGCCCTGATGCTCAGCGACCACCGGGTGCACGGCGTCGAACAGCTGCGGGTGTGGTCGATGGTGCCGCTGTTCGTGTGCAGCGCGGTGTTCTGGTCGCTCTACCAGCAGCAGTTCACGGTCGTGACGATCTACTCCGACCAGCGGCTCGACCGCAACATCCTCGGGTGGGAGATGCCCGTCTCGTGGGTCCAGTCGATCAACCCGGTGTTCATCATCGTGCTCGCCGGGGTGTTCGCGAGCCTGTGGACCAGGCTCGGCGACCGGGCACCCAGCACCCCGGTCAAGTTCGGGGCGGCGACGACGCTGATGGGACTGGCCTTCTTCATGTTCCTGCTGATGCCCTCGGGCAAGAACTCGGTGCCGCTCATCGGGCTGGCGCTGATCCTGCTGGTCTTCACCGTCGCCGAGCTGCTGATCTCACCGGTGGGCCTCTCGGTCTCCACCAAGCTCGCCCCGGCGCGCTACACCACCCAGATGGTCGCGCTGTTCTTCCTCTCCATCGCCCTGGGCACGGCGATGTCGGGCAAGCTCGCCGGCTACTACGACCCGCAGCACGAGGCGCCGTTCTTCCTCTACGTCGGCGGGGCCGCGGTCGTGACCGGCCTGGTGATGCTGGCGCTCACCAAGCCGGTCAGGCGGCTGATGTCCGGGGTGCACTGACCCCGGACGCCGCTGGCGTCACTCGCCCTCGGACACCGCGTAGATCTGGTCGGCGACGAGACCGTGGGCCTCGCGGTGCACGGTGTTGGCGGTCTCGGCGTCCGGGGCGTCCACGAGGCAGAAGATCTTGCCCTGCTCCTCGTTGACCCAGTAGCGCAGGTAGTGCACGCCGTGGGCGTCCTGCGTGGCCAGGTCGGCCGCGTGGGCCTTCTCGACGTCGCCCATCGCGACGCTCCCCAGGTCGTGCACGTCCATGAACAGTGCCATGTCCTTCATCCCTTCCTTCGCGGAGCGGGCTGCCCCGTCGACCTCCAGTCAAGGGCGGACACGGCGTCGGCGCATGGGGAAGGCTCCCCATGTTTGCGCCCGGCGGATCAGGGCCGCAGGATGCCGCGCCTGCCGGCGGCGGCGACCGCGCGGGACCGGGTCGGGCTGTCGAGCTTGCGCAGCACGGCGGACACATGGTGCCCCACCGTCTTGCGGGAGAGCACGAGCGCGTCGGCGATGTCGGAGTCGGAGAGTCCGTCGGCGAGGAGCAGCAACACCTCGTGCTCGCGCGGGGTGAGGCCTGCACCGTCGCCGTTCGCGGCCTGCCCGGCGCGTGGCACGGGCAGCCCGGCAGCGTGCCGGTCGCGCACGACGGCAGCCCGGGAGGCCGTCGCGCCGAGCCGGTCGAGCGCGGCCAGGGACCGGCGCCCGGAGTCGAGGTCGCTGGCGCGACCGAGCGCGAGGGCCTCCCAGTAGGGCACCCCGAGGTCGCGCCAGGCGTCGGCCGCGGGTTCCCACGCCTCCTCCAGCATCAGCCCGAACGGCGCGGGCAGGCGCACCGGCACGGGACGACGCACGCCGCCGACAGCGAGCCACCAGCTCAGCTCTCCGAGCTCCCAGGCCTGCGGATGCTCGATCGCGGTCGACCAGGCGAGGTCGACCGCGGCCTCGATCTCCTCGGGTCGGCCGTCCAGCCAGGCCAGCTCGGCCCACGCGACGGCGGGAGGCACCAGTCGCTGGGCCTCACGGGTCGGTCGGGCCAGGGCGGTGGCCTCCTCGAGCCAGTCGCGGCCGTCCTCGCCGCGCCGGTGGGCGACCTGGGCCGCGACCACGGCAGCCGGGATTCGCGCGATCGGCGGGAGGCCGTGCCGGGCGAGCAGCTCGACGGCCAGCTGCTCGGCGCGCTCCAGCTCTCCTCGCTCGGCCGCCAGCTGGGGCACCCAGGCGCGCATGTAGCTGCTCCAGGAGTCCAGGTCGCGCTCGAGGCAGTACTCGATCCCCGCGGTGAGGAAGTGCTCTGCCTCGGCGAGGTGGCGCGTGGTCACCGACGACGAGGACAGGTTGGTGTAGGCCCGGGCCACGTGCTCGTGGGCATCGGCGGCGAGGGCGAGGTCGCGGCTCTGCTCGAGCATGGTGACGCCCTGCAGGTAGTCGCCGGCGAGTGCCAGGGCCGTCCCCATGTTGTTGAGCGCGTGGATCTCGGTGTCGGAGTCGCCGACTCGCCGGGCGACCTGCAGTGCCTTGGTGCCCCACGCGACGGTCTCCTCGGTGTCGAACGCGAGCATGTACAGCTGCGCCCTGTTGCTGTAGGCCATCGCGAGCTCGCGACTCTCGCCGACCGGTTCGAGGGTCTGCACAGCCCGGTCCATCCATAGCCGTGCCTCCTCGCCGCGCCCGAGGTACCAGCACATGCGCGAGAGCCAGCGCTCGGCGTCACCGACCGCCCGGGGGTCCTCGGCGAGCTCCATCGCCTCGCGCCGGGCGTCGTAGGCCTCCGGCACCTGGTCGGTGAGGTAGCACTCGTAGGAGAGCGCGGTGCAGAGGGCGCCCCGCTCGGCGTCGTGGGTCGCGTGGTGACGCAGCGCGAGCCGGTACAGCTCCGCGGCCTCGCGGTGCGATCCCAGCCGGGCGGAGCGCACGGCCGCGGGGGCGGCGTACCGGCGGACGGTGGCGGCGTCCCCGCACCGCTCGGCGTGCACGACCAGACGGTGGATGTCGGCCTCGCCGCTCTCCTCCAGGGCGGCCAGCGACGCCGCGTGCAGCCGCACCCGGTCGCTGGGCGTGAGCGTCGCCTCGACGCCGAGCCGGGACAGCTCGTGCCGGAAGCCCCAGGTGCGGCCGTCGCCGACCAGCAGCCCCGCCTCGACGCACTCGTCGACGGCAGCGGCGTCCTCGCTGGAGGCGCGGGTCAGCAGCGCCAGGTCGGCGGGCTGGGCGAGCACGGCCGCTGCGGCGAGCACGGCCTGGCCCGAGCGCGAGAGCCGGGCGGTGCGCGCGAGCACGGCGTCGCGGACGGTCGCCGGCAGGCTGGCTTGGCCGGCGGCCAGCACCTCGGTGACGTAGAAGGCGTTGCCCCCGGTGCGTTCGTGGAGGGAGGCCGCGTCGATGCCCGAGCCGACGTCCTCGGCGAGCCGGCGCACGGCGTCCCTACTCAACGGCGGCACGTGCAGGCGACGTACGCCGGCGGCGGTGGCGAGGTCGCCCAGCACCCTGGCCAGCGGATGCTCCGGGCCGACCTCGTCGTCGCGGTAGGTGACCACCACCAGCAGGGGGTGCTGCTCGACCCGGCGGCCGAGGAAGCGCAGGAGGTCGAGGGTGGCCTCGTCGGCCCAGTGGACGTCCTCGAGGACCAGCATCCGCGGGCTCGACCCGAGCGTGGCCAGCAGTCGGCGGAACAGGCTCAGCCGGTCGAGGTCCTGCTCGACGAGCTCGCTGATCTCGGGCGCGGCCTCGAGCAGCGGCCCGAGCGCTGCCGGCGCGGCCAGGTGGTCGCACTGGCCGATCCCGACCACCACGGGCGCGTGCGCTGAACGAGCGGCCGCGCGGACCAGGCTGGACTTGCCCACGCCTGCCTCGCCGCCGACGAGGACGACCCGGCCGTGGGAGGCGACGGACTCGTCGAGCGCCCGCGCCAGCTGCGCCAGGGACTCCTCGCGCTCGAGCAGCATCCGCCCATTCAACCGCCAGTCGGCCGGTTGGCGCCGTCCACGCCGGACTGGTCCAGTGCGCGCCCCTGGCTGGGGTCGATGAACTCTCGGTGAACTACCCGTCCTCAAGGTTGCCTGGCGCGACTTACTCCGAAGACTTCGGAGTGTGTCCGCATCACTACTCATCCTCGTGCTGGTCATCGTCACCGCACTGGCCTTCGACTTCACCAACGGCTTCCACGACACCGCCAACGCCATGGCGACCTCGATCGCGACCGGTGCCCTGCGCCCGCGGGTCGCCGTCGGGCTGTCGGCGGTGCTCAACCTCGTGGGTGCGTTCCTCTCGGTCGAGGTCGCCCTCACCGTCACCAACGCCGTCGTCAAGATCCAGAGCAGCTCGGGGGCTCCGCAGAGCTCGCTGACCGCGGACGGTGGTTACGCCCTGCTCCTGATCATCCTCGGCGGGCTGGTGGGTGGCATCGTCTGGAACCTGGGCACCTGGGTGCTCGGGCTCCCGTCCTCCTCGTCGCACGCGCTGTTCGGCGGGCTCATCGGTGCCGCGGTGGCCGGCCTCGGTTGGAGTGGGGTGAACTGGAACGGCGACGGCAGCAAGCTCGACGGCGTGATCGGCAAGGTGATCCTGCCGGCGGTGATGTCGCCGGTCATCGCCGGCGTGGTCGCGGCGCTGGGCACGTGGCTGGTCTTCCGGGTCATCCTGGGCCTGGCCGCGCGCTACACCGACCAGGGCTTCCGGTGGGGCCAGGTCGGCTCCGCCTCGCTGGTCTCCCTGGCGCACGGCACCAACGACGCGCAGAAGACGATGGGCGTGATCACCCTGGCCCTTCTCGCTGCCGGCAAGTGGCACGACACCGCCTCCATCCCGCTCTGGGTGAAGCTCGCCTGCGCCCTCGCGATCTCGGCCGGCACCTTCTTCGGCGGCTGGCGGATCATCCGCACGGTCGGCAAAGGGCTGGTGGAGATCAGCCCACCGCAGGGCATGTCCGCCGAGAGCGCCAGCGCGGCCGTCATCCTGGTCTCCAGCCACCTCGGCTTCGCCCTCTCGACCACCCAGGTGACCAGCGGCTCGATCATGGGCTCGGGCGTCGGGCGTCCCGGTGCGCAGGTGCGCTGGGGCATCGCCGGTCGCATGGTCGTGGCCTGGGTGCTCACCATGCCGGCGGCCGGCCTCGTCGGCGCGGCCATGTGGGGGATCGGCGACCTGCTCGGCGGTTACGCCGGTCCGCGTGGTGATGGTCGTCCTGACGGCGGCGATCGCCGGGTGGCTGGTCCGGCGCGCGTCGCAGCAGCCGGTCAACGCCGAGAATGTCAATGACGAGTGGACCGAGCGTACCGGTCGAGAGGGAGCAGGTCGCAGCATGACGGACAACCTGAGGTTCGCGCTGCAGGGAGGCTGGCAGGTGCTCTGGGTCTCGCTGCTGTTCGGCGCCGGACTGCCGCTGCTCTTCGCCGTGGGCGTCCGATCGCTGGCCTGGGGTTCCGACGGCGGCGCACACGTGGCGACTGCCCCCGGTGCCGGGCAGGCGCGGGGACCCCCCTCGTCGGCAAGCTGCTCGCCGGGATCTGCTTCGTCGTCGTGATCGTCTGCGTCGCCCTCGGCATCACCGTCATCGTGGCGGCCGGCATGGGCAAGGAGGTCTCGTTCGAGCACGTCTACCCCACACTGGTGCCGAAGAGCTGAGGAGCCACCCATGAACCCGCGCAGCGTCCTGGACTGGCTCCGTGAGGGCTACCCGTCCGGCGTACCACCGAAGGACTACATCCCCCTGATCGCCCTGCTGCGGCGCCGGCTGACCGAGGACGAGGTGCGCGAGATCGCCAGCCAGATCTCCACCGAGGCCGAGGTCGGTGACACGGCCGAGATCGGCGTGCAGATCACCAAGCTCACCGACGCCCTGCCCAGCGACGAGGAGCTGGCGCGGGTCGAGAAGCGGCTCACCCAGCACCACGGGTGGCCCGAGTAGCGCAGGCTCAGGCCATCCCGAAGCGCGCGAGCGGGTGGAGCAGCTCGCGCTCCTCGTAGGACAGGTGCGAGAGCAGCGCGTCGGTCAGCACGTCGACCTGCTCCGAGAGCCGCTCCAGGACTTCGCTCGCCGCGGTCGGTCCGGCCGCGACCAGCTCGACGAGCCGGCGGTCGACCTCCTCGAGCACGTCATGGATCACGACGTGCTCCTCGGCGAGCCGGTCCAGCACCGGCGCGGCGTCGGGGTCGTGCGCGCGCAGCCGCGGGAAGACGCTGTGGTCCTCGAGGGTGTGGTGCCCGGTGACGATGCGGCAGTAGGTCTCGCAGTAGGTGCCGAGCGTCCAGTTGTTCTGCCGCATGGTCATCGTGTTGATCACCGACCGTGCCTGGCCGACCTGGAGCAGCCCGCGGCGCACCTGCTCGACCACGTCGCGCAGCTGGGCGAGCTCGCCGCGCAGCGCGTCGTGGACGTCGATGAGGTGCTGCGGCCAGGCCAGCTCGTGCTCGGTGTAGGTCGCCCCGGCCGGGGTGGGGTACGTCGGCCGGGTGGACTCCTCCCACGGCACGGCGTCGGTGATCGGCGCCGGGGGCGGGGTGGGGGACGGCACCTCGACCCTTCGAGACAGGACTTCGTCCTTCCTCAGGGACCCGCGCGAGTGGACTTCGTCCTTCCTCGGGGACCGGTCCTCGTCGACGGAGCGAAGGGCGCGCTCGGCGTCCACCTGCTCGCGCACGGCCGGGGCGACCTCGAGGGCGAAGCGGCGCACGGTGGCCGGGTCGTCGGTGCCGAGCACGAAGGTGCTGATGCCCTCGTCGACGGCGAGCCCGGCGAGCTGCTCGGCCCAGTCGCGCGCCGAGCCCTGCAGCAGACCGCTGCCGGTGCCGAAGCGACCGACCACGTTGTACATCCGCCGGATCGACTGCACGCCGCGGCCGTTCTGCTCGGCGCGCTCGTCGATGACCGCGTTCATCGTCCCGAGGTCGCCGGGGTCGGCGTAGCCCATCGAGGGGATCCACGCGTCGGCCAGGTCGGCGGTCACCCGCAGCATCCGGGGCTTGTAGGCCCCGACCCAGATCGGGATGTCGTGTGCCGGTCGCGGGCCTCCGTGGGCGCCGTGCACCGGGTAGTGCTCGCCGTCGAGCCGGATGCTGCCACCGGCCCAGGACGCGCGGATCACGCCGATCGCCTCGACGAGCGCGTCCACCGCCTCGCCCGGCGTACGGCGGGGTCCGCCGAGAGCGGCGATCGCCTCCCAGAACGCGCCGGCCCCCAGCCCGAGCTCGACGCGGCCGCCGCTGAGCAGGTCGAGGGTGGCGGCCGAGCGGGCCAGCACCACCGGGTGGCGCAGCGGGAGGTTGGCGACGTTGGGCGCGACCCGCACCGTGGTGGTGCGCGCCGCGATCACCGACAGCAGGGTCCAGGTGTCGAGGTGGCGGCCCTGGTAGGGGTGGTCCTGGACGGAGACGAGGTCGAGCCCGGTGACGTCGGCGAGCAGGGCCAGCTCGGAGGTCTGCTCGGCGCGGTCGGCGTCCGGGCTGGGGAAGATGCCGAACTGCAGGTCGTGCCCGTAGTCAGGCATGTGCCCCCCGTCTGTGGAGGCCGACCCTAGCTGCGGGGCCTGCCCGTCAGGGTCTCTGCACTGCCGACGAGGGCCACCGCGGCGATGATGGCGACCACCGAGCCGATGATGTTGAGCTCCCAGATGCTGCCCGTGCCGAGCAGGCTGGCCACGACGCCGCCGATCACCGAGCCGACCAGCCCGAGGCCGAGCGTGGCCAGCAGGCTGAGGTTCTGTCGCCCGGGCTTGAGCAGCCGGGCCATGACGCCGACGAACAATCCGAAGACGATGAAGCCGATCATGGTTCCTCCTGAGGACCGTGCCGCAGCCCTCCGCCGGGCTGCCTCACCAACGGTAGCCAGCGGCTGGTCGTGCCAGGCTGGGTCCATGATCCAGGCACTCCACGCGCTGGTCCACAGCGACGACCCGACGGCGACACGCGCGTTCTTCCAGGATCCCAGGCACACCCTCGCCCACGACCTCCCCGGCGCGAGCAGCTAGCTGCGCCACGCCTCCAGCACGAGGTCGCGCAGCTCGCCGGTGTGCTCCTCGACGTTGCCCAGGACGACCAGGTTGGCACCCTCGCCCGGCCACCGGGCCACGAGCGCGCTGACTCCGGGGTCGCCACCGCCGTGGCCGAAGCGGCCGTCGGGGTAGAGGTGCACGCCGTAGCCCTCGGAGAACCCGTCGCCCGCGTCGGCGCGCGGTCGCAGCATCACGTCGCGGAGGTCGCCCAGCAGCGTTCCGTCGTCGTACGCCGCGAGGAACCGGTCGAGGTCGCGGCACGTGCTCTGAGCACCGCCGTCGGCACCGCCGACGACGGGGAGGCCGTAGTGGTGCGTGCGCCAGGTGCCGTCGTCGAGGTGGACGTAGCCGACGGCCAGGTCGGGCACCGCGTCGTCGAGTCGGAAGAAGCCGCTCGCCGTCATCCCCGCCGGGCCGAAGACGCGGTCGGCGACGAGGTCGGTGTAGGGCACCCCGGCGACGGCCTCGAGCACCAGGCCGAGCAGGACGTAGCCGGCGTTGGAGTACCAGAACCGCTCACCGGGCGGCCAGTACGGCGGCAGATCGGCGAAGAGCGGCAGGAAGTCGGCCGGGCGCAGCATCGAGTACGACGGGCGGTCGGCCCACAGCGCGGCGTACTCGCTCTCCACGGAGCCGTCGGGAGGGCTCCTCCTCGTAGTAGTCGGCGATGCCCGAGGTGTGGCAGAGCAGGTGGTGCACGGTGACCTCGGGCAGCAGCGTCGTCGGCCGCAGGCCCGGCGCGAGCACGTCGACCACCGGGGTCTCGAAGCCGCAGTCGCCCAGCGGCGACCTGGTCGGCCACGGCGACGGCGGTGAACATCTTGGTGACCGAGGCGAGGCCGAACCGCGTCGCCGGGTGTGACCGGCACCCCGGCCGCCCGGTCGGCGAGCCCGAGGCAGCACTCGAGCAGCGTTCGCCCGCCCTGCGTCAGGAGCAGCGCGCCAGACCACTGGCGCTCCTCCGCCCAGCCGGGCAGCCGCGCGGCGAGGGCGTCGAGGGCTCCACACGCATCGACCGATGGTGGCAGTGGCCCGCGGCGCGGGCAACGGGTTCAAGGCGTGGGCACGAGACCGTTGAGCGACGTCAGCGCCGAGTGGAGGTGAGGCACCCACGCGTCGCCGAAGGCGGTGTCGACGCCGGTGAAGCGCAGGCCGATCAGCGCCAGCGCGCCGAGGGAGAAGACCAGGCCGAGGGCGGCCAGTGTGCTGCCGGCTGCCCCGGAGCGGCTCGCCTGGGCGAGGCCGACCACGGAGACGACGACGCCGAGACCGGCCGCCATCAGGCTCAGGCCGTAAGTCAGCGAGAACGGCGCCGCAGCGATCGCGACGAGCCCGAGGACGAAGGAGATCTCGGCTGCGGGAGCGGTGTGCGCGGGATCGGCGGGCGACTGCGCGAAGAGCTCACCGAGGTCGCCGTCGACGCGCCTGACGTCCTGGGCGGTCATGACGTGATCGTAGGCGCGGGAGGATGGCGTCATGGGTCTCTTCGACGGCGTGGCGGCGACCTCCTCCGAGATCGCCGCGCCGCGACCGGGCGACGACCGGCTGCCGCGTGCCGACGTGGTGATGGATCGGGGGTTCACGGTCGCGGCGAGGCAGGACCAGGTGTGGCCGTGGATCGTCCAGCTCGGCAAGTGGCGCGCGGGGTGGTACCTGCCGCGCGGAGTCGAGCGGATGGTGCCGAGGTCGCGACGGGCACTGCGCCGGATCGACCCGAGGTGGCAGGAGCTGGCGGTCGGTGACGTGGTGCCGGACTACGGCGGCGCGGACGCGACCTTCACCGTCGCCGAGATCGAGGCTCCGCACCACCTCGTCTACACCTCGCGCCGGGGACGCACCGAGCTCACCTGGTCGATCCTGCTGGCGCCGTACGACGTCGGCAGTACCCGGGTGCTCCTGCGCCTGCGGCTGCACCCCGTACGCCGTCGGTGGCTGGCGACCAGCGTCGGCGACCTGTTCGACGCGCTCACCATCGCCGGGATGGCGGCCGGGCTGCGCGAGCGCGTCAGGTGAGGCGCTCGTCGAGGTGGACACTCACCTCGTCGCCGGCCTGCTTGCCGATCCGGTCGCGGAGCGCGGCCTTGACCGGGAGCTTGTGACGACCGTCGCCGAGCGCCATGAACGAGCTGCGGAACGGGGCGCCGTCGACGGTGCCGCGCACCTTGACCAGGCCACCGGTGCCGAAGAACTCCTTGGAGCCGGACATCACCACGTAGGTGTGGGCGCCCTTCGCGTCGCCCTTCTCGAGGACGGCGCTGAAGTCGTGGTCGAGCGGTCGGCTCGTGTCCTCAGCCATGAGGGTCTCCTCGCTGGTTCGCTGATCGATGCTCGTGGAGGTGGACTGCTCGTCGCCCGCGAAATCATCGTGGTGCTCCTCCTCGAGCCGGATCACGTGCAGCACCGCGTTGATCAGGGCGAGGTGGGTGAAGGCCTGGGGGAAGTTGCCGAGGTGCTGCCCCGAGTGCGCGTCGATCTCCTCGCCGTAGAGCAGCAGCGGGCCGGCGAAGGACAGCAGCTTGCCGCAGAGCTTGCGCGCCTTGTCGTACTCCCCGATCTCGCACAGCGCCGAGACCAGCCAGAACGAGCAGATCGTGAACGTGCCCTCCTCGCCGGAGAAGCCGTCGTCGGTCTCCTCGACCCGGTAGCGCAGGACCAGCCCGTCGACGGTGAGCTCCTTGCGGATCGCCATCACCGTGGCCCGGATGCGGGGGTCGTCGGGCGGGAGGAACCGGACCAGCGGCGCCAGCAGCAGCGAGGCGTCCAGTGACGTGCCGCCGTAGTACTGCGTCAGCACGCCGCGGTCGTCGACGCCGTTCGCCAGGATGTCGGCCTTGATCTCCTCCGCCGCCAGCTCCCACTCGGCGGCCTTGGCGTGCTGACCGCTCATCCGCGCCAGGCGGGCGCCCCGGTCGACCGCGACCCAGCACATGATCTTGGAGGAGGTGAAGTGCTTCGCCTCCCCGCGCACCTCCCAGATCCCGGCGTCGGGCTCGCGCCAGTGCTTGAGCGCCTCGGCGACCTGGGTGTCGAGGATCGGCCAGATGCGGTTGTCGAGGTGGTCGACGGCGCGCGAGTGCAGGTAGAGCGAGTCGAGGAGCGCGCCCCACATGTCGTGCTGCGTCTGGGCGTACGCCGCGTTGCCGATGCGCACCGGCCGGGAGTCGGCGTACCCGGGCAGGTGGTCGAGCTCGTGCTCCTCGAGGTCGGTCTCCCCGCCGATGCCGTACATGATCTGCAGCTCGTCGTCGCGCGAGGCGACGTCGGCGATGAAGTTGAAGAAGTCGACCGCCTCCCAGTCGAAGCCGAGGCTGAACATCCCCCAGAGCGCGAACGTCGCATCCCGGATCCAGGTGAACCGGTAGTCGTAGTTGCGGTTGCCGCCAGGGGTCTCCGGCAGCGAGGTGCTGCCGGCGGCCGTCACCGCGCCCGTCGGTGAGTAGGTCAGCCCCTTGAGGGTCAGCGCGCTGCGCTGCAGGTGGCCTCGCCACGGGTGGTCGGGGAAGGTGCCGCGGGCCAGCCAGTGCTGCCAGTGGTGCGCCGTCCACACGAGCTTGCGGTAGGCCTCGTCGTACGTCGTCGGCGGCACCGCCCCGCCCCACGACAGCGCGACGAACCTGGTGTCGCCCTCCTTCAGCAGCGTGCGGGTGCTGGCCTGGCCACCCTCGAAGCCCAGCTGCATGTCGGTGGTCAGGGTCAGGGCGACGTCGTCACCGGCGGCCGTGGCTCGGCCCTGGTGGTAGGCCTCGGCGGAGTACTCCCACGAGACGGGGGCGCGGCCGTAGTCGAGCACGGGCTCGCAGTCCATCACCATCTGCACCTCGCCGGAGACACAGCGGATCGTGCGCAGCAGGATGTGCTCGGCCTCGTAGTCGTTGGGCGTGCGGTGCCAGGTCGCCGAGCGGTCGGCGTCGTGGTGCCAGGGGCCCATCAGCAGGACGTCGCGCACGATCATCCAGCCCGTGGCGGTGCCCCAGCTCGTCTCGAGGATCATCGTCCCCGGCAGGTAGCGCACGTCAGCCGGCACCCGCACGTCGAGCGGCCCGACCCGGAACGTCCCGGCACGGCGGCCGAGGATCGCGCCGAAGACGCTGGGGGCGTCGAAGCGTGGCACGCACATCCAGTCCACGCAGCCCGCGGGGGAGACCAGGGCCGAGACCTCGCCGTCGCTGAGGAATCCGTACTCCCCGATGGGCACCACGTGGGCCTGCTCGATGACGGCGCCCAGCCCGTCACCCGCCTGCTTCTTCTTGGTCACCGTGCCAGGATCGCGCGGTCCCGGAGGCACCACCGCTGAGGGGTCCAAGTCTGGACACCGACGAGTCTCGCGGGAGTCTGGGCGGGTCTGGGAGCGCCGTGTGGGCAAGTCTGGGCGAGGAGCATGGCTGCCGGAGCCTCCGCGCGGGAGTGAGCCCGCGCCCGGCGGGGTACCACTCCTGCATGCGGGAGGGACACCGCTGGTTCGCGCCGCTGCGCTCGCACGTGGGGCGCCCCGACCCTGTCCGGGTGGCCGAGCTGGCGCAGACGGTGAAGACGGCGCTGGCCGGCGTCGTGGCCTGGGTGCTGGCCGCCAACCTCCTCGGACTCGAGCAGCCCTTCCTGGCTCCGTGGTCGGCGGTCCTCGTCGTGCACGCGACCGTGTACCGCACGTTCTCGCGCGGCGCCCAGCAGGTGGCGGCGACGTTCATCGGCGTCCTGGTGGCGTGGTCCGCGGGCGAGCTCTTCGGCCTCGGCGCCACCGGGATGGGCGTGATGCTCCTGGTCACCTTCGGTCTCGGCCTGCTGCCGTGGTGGCGGGTCGAGGCCACCACCATGGCCACCACCGGCATCGTCGTGCTGGCCACCAACGCGTACGCGCAGGCCAACCTGCTCACCGTGCGGCTCGTCGACACCGGCATCGGCATCGGGGTGGGCGTCCTGGTCAACTTCCTCGTGTGGCCGCCGTTGCGTGACCGGGCCGCGTGGTCACGGCTCGACCAGCTGCCGCTCGAGCTGGCCGACCTGCTCGACGAGCTGGGCTCCGGCCTGCGCTCCGACCTGCCCCCGGAGGAGACCGAGGAGTGGGTCGAGCACCTGCGCCGGATCGACGAACGGGTGGACGAGGCGTGGGGCCTGGTGCGGCAGGCGCAGGAGAGCAGCCGGTTCAACCCCCGGCGCAGCCGGCCCGCGGGGCTCGAGGAGATGGACGACGTCCTGCACCTGGTCGAGCAGGCCGTGGCCGACGTGCTGAGCATGGTGCGCACCATCGCGACCAGCGCGGAGGAGCGGACGCCGTGGGGCGCCGGGTTCCGCTCCACCTGGGCACTGCTGGTCACCTCCACCGCCGCGGCGGTCAGGCACCACGACGAGGAGACCCTGCGCTCGGTGCCCCGCGAGCTCGGCGACCTGCTCCACACCCTGTCGGACGACGCGTTGGTGCGCTCGGCCTGGCACGAGTACGGCAGTCTCCTGGTCAACCTGCGCAACGTCGTCTTCGCGCTGGCCGAGGTGACGGGGTGGGCCAACCGGTACGGCCCGTCACGACGGCGCAGCACGCGCTACGAGCTGCCCGCGCGGGTGCTGGCGGTCCGTCGGCCAGCGGCCGCCCACAGTTTCCCGCGGCCCCAGCGGGGGTACGGCGAGCAGGATGACAACTGAGCAGCCCTCGGCCGAGCACCGGCGCCCCGACGGGGTCGACGACGAGACGGTGGCCGCACTGGGCAAGCTCTCCGAGGCCCTCGAGGCGGTCGAGGTGGCCCGGGGCCACCTCTACGCCTTCCACCGGCTGAGCGGGACCGCCGACCTCACGCTGGGAGCGGCGGTCGAGAGGCTGCGCTCCGCCGGCCACGACGAGCTCGCCGACCGCACCGAGCGTGAGCTGGTGGGCAGGAACGTCGTCGAGGGCCGGTGGACCTTCCAGCTCGTCGAGGACTACGACGACACCTACTACGCTCGGTTCACCGACCTCGAGCGCGACGTGCGGGAGGCGCTGGTGGGCGGCCGACGGCACCTGTTCGAGGCCGAGATGAAGGAGGACCGACGTACCCACGGGGCACGGCACCACGAGGCGAGGCCGCCGGCATGAGACGCCGGCCGGGTCCGGGTCCGGGTACGGGTCCAGGGCCGTGGTGAGCCTCTCCCTCGCACTGGCGCACGGCGTCGACACCGGGCTCGACCGCACGGTGGCTCCAGGCTTCTCCAAGATCGGGCTGGCGGTCCGGTCGCACCTGCCTGGATGGCCCGCCGACCCGACGCCGGGGTGCCTCGCCGGGCGCACGGTCGCCGTCACCGGGGCCAGCTCGGGGCTCGGCATCGCCACGGTGCGCGGGCTGGCCGTCCTCGGCGCGTCGGTCCGGCTGGTGGTCCGTGACGAGGCGAAGGGCGCGCGCGTGCTCGACGACCTGCGCCGTGAGCTGCCGGACATCGACGCACGGGTGGACCGCTGCGACGTCGGAGACCTCGACGACGTGCGCCGCTTCGCCGCAGAACTTGACGCCGACCTCGCCGCCGACCCCGCCGCCGACCCCGACTCCGACCGGCTCGACGTGCTCGTCCACAACGCCGGGGTGATGCCGCCCGAGCGCAGCGAGTCGGCCCAGGGGCACGAGCTGAGCATGGCCGTGCACGTGCTGGGGCCGGTGCTGATGACCGAGCTGCTGGCCGACCGGCTGCGTCCCGGGGGTCGTGTCGTGCTGGTGACCTCGGGCGGCATGTACGGGCAGAGGCTGCGCTCCGACGACCCGGAGTTCCGCTCGGGCGACTACTCACCGACGGCGTCGTACGCACGCAGCAAGCGCGCCCAGGTCGAGCTGCTGCCGGTCCTCGCCGAGCGATGGGGGGAGGACGTCGGGGTGCACGCCACCCATCCCGGATGGGCCCGGACACCCGGGGTCAGCGAGTCGTTGCCGCGCTTCGACAGGCTGATGGGACCGCTGCTGCGCGACGCCGACGGGGGTGCCGACACCACCGTGTGGATCTCGGCGGTCTCCCCGCAGCCGCCGTCCGGCCACCTCTGGCACGACCGCCGCGAGCGCCCCACCCACTACCTGCCCCGCACCCGCACCGGCGACAGCGAACGCGACGCGATGTGGCGCTGGGTGCGTCAGAGCGTCGGGATCTAGGGTCGAGGCGTGCAGCAGGACGACCGCGAGGAGAGCCGGGCCGAGCGCCTCGACCGCAACTGGATCGAGCTGATCCAGGAGCTGCGGGTCGCCCAGACGGGCGTGCAGGTGCTCGCCGGGTTCTTGCTCACGCTCCCGTTCAGCCAGCGGTTCGTGAGCCTCAGCCAGTTCCACCGGACGGTGTACCTCGTCGCGTTCTCCCTCGCCGTCATCACGGTCGGGCTGATGACGGCACCGGCCGCGCTGCACCGGTTCCTGTTCGGCCGTCACGAGAAGGACGTGCTGGTGCGCACCGGGGCGTTCTTCGCCAAGGCCGGGCTGACCTCCATGGGGCTGACGCTCGTCACGGTGGTCCTGCTGATCTTCGGGGTGGTGGTCGGCGACGCGGCCGGCGTGGTCGCGGGGATCGTCACGTTGCTCCTCTTCGCCAGCGCGTGGGTGGTGCTTCCCCTGTCGCTGCTGCAGGGGCACGAGCCTGTGGACCCCTCGTCATGACGCGCCACGCCGACTGGTTGCTGACCAGGGAGGAGCGGGCCAACCCCCGGACCATCCTCGACGACCGCCACCCGGGCGACGTCGCGTGGTCCGAGGGCAACCTCGTCCGGCCGCTGATCCACGGGGCGACGTACTTCGCCGAGCTGTTCGAGCGCCTCCAGGCGACCAGGAAGGGCGACCTCGTCCTGTTCACCGACTGGGCCGGCGACGCCGACGAGCAGCTGACCGCCGACCCGGACAGCCAGGTGGTCGACGTGCTCGGCCGGGCCGACGAGCGCGGGGTCGACGTACGCGGCCTCATCTGGCGCTCGCACCTCGACAAGCTGAACTTCTCCGCCGAGGAGAACCGCACCCTCGGCGAGCAGCTGCAGGAGCGCGGTGCCGAGGCACTGCTCGACATGCGCGTGCGCACCGGGGGCTCGCACCACCAGAAGATGATCGTCATCCGGCACGCCGACGACCCCACGCGCGACGTCGCCTACGTCGGCGGCATCGATCTGTGTCACTCGCGCCGCGACGACGCCGAGCACCTCGGTGACCCGCAGTCCTTCGGGCTCGCACCGGAGTACGGCGCGACGCCGCCGTGGCACGACGTGATGGCCGCGATCAGCGGACCGGCCGTGCACGACGTGGAGACCGTCTTCCGCGAGCGGTGGGAGGACCCGACCCGGCTGACCCGGAACCCGCTCTACTGGGCCCAGGACACGTTGAAGCGGCTCGACACGACCCCCGACCCGCTGCCCGAGCAGCAGCCGCCCCCGCCCTCGCCAGACGGCGCGACGCACACGGTCCAGCTGCTGCGCACCTATCCGAACCTCCGGCACGGACGCGACTACCCCTTCGCCCGCGGGGGGGAGCGCAGCGTCGCTCGCGGCTACACCAAGACGCTGGCCCGGGCGCGCGACCTGGTCTACCTCGAGGACCAGTACGTCTGGGGGCGGCACATCGGCGACCTGTTCACCGACGCGTTGCGCCGCAACCCCGAGCTCAGGGTGGTGGCCGTCGTACCGCTCTACACCGACCAGGCCGGGTTCATGGCCCGCGTCCCCCAGCGGCTGGGGCGTGCGCGGGCCATGCAGCGGATGGAGGAGGCGGGCCCCGGGCGGGTCGCGGTCTACGGGATCGAGAACCACGAGAGCACCCCGGTCTACGTCCACGCGAAGGTCTGCGTCGTCGACGACACGTGGGCGACCATCGGCTCGGACAACTTCAACCGCCGGTCGTGGACCCATGACTCCGAGCTCACCTGCGCGGTCGTCGACGAGGCCGCTGCGGACCACAGTCCCTACGCCCGCCGGCTGCGCCTGCGGCTCGCGGCCGAGCACCTCGACCGCTCCTACGTCGAGGACGACGACGACTCCCTGCTCGAGGCGCTGTCGGACTGCCTCGACGGCCCCGGCCTGTTCGACGCCTACGCGTCGTGCGCAGCGAGCCTGGACGCCTGGCACGAGGGCGGCCAGGTGGGTGATCGCCCGCCCGGCCGCCTCCGCCGGGTCGGAGTCCCCGAGCTCAGCCGGCTCGAGCACCTCGCCGCCCTCGTCCCGTACCTGACGGTGCACGACCCCGACGGGCGGCCGGCACCGCTGAAGAAGTCCGACGGCTACTGAGCCGCGTTCTGGACGCTCGCCGGGGGTGCTGGATCGCACCTGAGACGATGAGCACATGAGCACAGAGGTGTCCGTGGTCCACAGCGCCGAGCAGAGCCGCTACGAGGCGTACGTCGGCGGCGAGCTCGCCGGATTCGCCGTCTACGAGCTGCGCCCCGGCGTCATCGACTTCCTGCACACCGAGGTCGACGACGCCTTCGAGGGCCACGGCGTCGGCTCCGCGCTGGCCCGCGGCGCCCTCGACGACGTACGCCGCGACGGCACCCGCCGCGTCGTGCCGAGCTGCCCGTTCATCCGCAGCTGGATCCAGCACCACGAGGGCTACGCCGACCTCGTCGACGCCGCATGAGCTCCGCGCAGGAGCACGTCGACGTCGTCGTCGTGGGCGCGGGCCTCTCCGGCATCGGCGCGGCGTACCGGCTGAGCACCGAGTGTCCCGACCGCACCTTCGCGGTGCTCGAGGCGCGCGACTCGATGGGCGGCACCTGGGACCTGTTCCGCTATCCCGGCGTCCGATCCGACAGCGACATGTTCACTCTCGGCTACGAGTTCCACCCCTGGCGCGACCCGCAGTCCATCGCCGACGGCCCCTCGATCCTGTCCTACATCCGCGACACCGCCGCCACCTTCGACCTCGAGAAGCACGTCCGCTACCGCACCCGGGTCGTCAGCGCCGACTGGTCGAGCGCAGGAGTCGCGCTGGACGCTGGTGCTCGACACCGCCGACGGGCCGCGCACGATGACGTGCGGCTTCCTCTACGCCTGCTCCGGCTACTACGACTACGACACCGGGCACACGCCGGTCGTGCCGGGCATCGAGGACTTCGCGGGCACGGTGGTGCACCCGCAGTTCTGGCCCGAGGACCTCGACTACGACGGCTTGCGCGTGGTGGTCATCGGCAGCGGCGCGACCGCCGTGACGCTGGTCCCGTCGATGGCCGAGCGGGCCGCGCACGTGACGATGCTGCAGCGCTACGCCGACCTGGATCGGGCGCGTGCCCGCCCGCGACAAGATCGCCGACACTCTGCGCGAGAAGCTGCCCGCGAAGGCGGCGCACAAGATCATCCGCACCAAGAACATCGCCTTCACCCTCGGCTTCTTCACCTTCTGCCAGCGCTTCCCCGACCAGGCCCGCAAGCTGCTCAACGCCGCGACGGCCAAGGAGCTCGGCGGGCCGGCGCTCGTCGAGGAGCACTTCTCCCCGGACTACAAGCCGTGGGACCAGCGCTTCTGCGCGGCCCCGGACGGCGACTTCTTCAAGGCGATCCGGCGCGGCAACGCCGACGTGGTCACCGAGGAGATCGACCGCGTCGTGCCCGAGGGCATCCGGCTGCGCGGCGGCCAGCTGCTCGAGGCCGACGTGATCGTCACCGCGACCGGGTTGAAGCTCCAGCTCTTCGGCGGCGTACGCCCCTCGGTCGACGGGCGCGAGGTGCCGCTGCACGACCAGTTCGTGTGGCAGGGCGCGATGCTCACCGGCCTGCCCAACCTCGCCCTCTGCGTCGGCTACACCAACGCGTCGTGGACGCTGCGCGCCGACCTCACCCACCGGTTGGTCTGCAAGGTGCTCAACCACATGAGCGAGCGCGGGTACGCCACCGCGGTGCCGCGGCCGGACCCGACGGTGCGCGAACGCCCGCTGCTCGACCTGAGCTCCGGCTACATCACCCGCGCCCTCGCCGACCTGCCGCGCCAGGGTGACCGGGGCGTGTGGCGGGTGCGCCAGAACTACCCCGTCGACTCGGTGCTGACGCTGCGGCGCGACCTCGAGAAGTCGCTGGAGTTCACGCTCGGCGCGGCAGCGCGCCGACCAGCCGGCGTGAACGGTCAGTAACCTCGGGGGTGCCGCCGGCGTTGTAGGCACATGTTCCTGCACTCGACCTGCCCCCCGCCGCCGGACTCGCCGCCCTCGTCCTCGTGCCCGCCATGCTCGCGGTCGGCGCCGGAGAGTCCGCGCGGGTTGCGGCTCCTGCCGCTGCCGCGGCCCCCGCACTACTCGGCCACGATCACGCGCACGACGCACGGCATCCCGCACATCGTCGCCAAGGACTTCGGCTCCCTCGGCTTCGGCGCCGGGTACGCCGCCGCCGGCACCTCGATCTGCACCCTGGCCGACACGGTGCTCACCGCGCGGGGCCAGCGATCGCGCTACCTCGGCGCCGGACGGGACCTACGACGACCAGGTGTCGATGGTCGGCACCAACCTCCAGGTCGACACCCTGGTCGGCGACCTGCACGACCGCCAGGTCGTGGAGAAGCTGCTGGCCTCGAAGGCCGGGCCCGGCCAGCAGGCACGCGACATGGTGGCCGGCTACGCCGCGGGCGTCGACGCCTGGCTGCGCAGCGTCGGCGGCTCGAAGGGGATCACCGACCCCGCCTGCAAGGGCGCCGCGTGGATCCAGCCCAACGCCACCGCGAACGACATCTGGTACGGCGTCTACCTGGCCAACCTGATCGCCTCCACCGGTCACTTCCTGCCCGCAGATCACCGACGCGACGCCGCCGAGCCCGACCAACCCGGGCATCCCGCAGCTGCCCGCCGAGGCCTCCTTCCAGCAGCCGCCGAAGCAGCTGCCGTCCAAGGCAGCGCTGCTCAAGGCGCTCGGCCACGACCCCGACTCGCCGTTCGGCTCCAACGCCACCGCGATCGGCGGCGCCGACTCGACCACGGGCCGCGGCATGCTGCTCGGCAACCCGCACTTCCCGTGGCGTGGCCGCTACCGCTTCACCGAGCAACAGCTGACCATCCCCGGGCAGTACGACGTGGCCGGCGCCAGCCTGATCGGATCGCCGGTCGTCAACATCGGCTGGAACAAGGACGTCGCGTGGAGCCACACCGTGTCCACGGCCTACCGGTTCACGCCGTACGAGTACCAGACGGTCGGCACCGGCACGACGTACCTCACCACCAGCGGGCTCAAGCAGCTGGACAAGCGGACCGTCCACGTCGTCGTGAAGGACAAGTCCGGTGGGCTCTCCACGGTGACCAGGACGCTGTGGCGCACCGACCAGGGCTACGTCGTCGACGACCCGTCGACGCTGATGAACTGGACGCCGACCAGCTTCTTCGCGATCCGCGACGCCAACGGCGAGCAGCTGCGCACGATCGACACCTTCCTCGACATGGGCAAGGCGACCAGCGTGCGCGACCTGCTGGCGCGCCAGGACGCGGGCGGCGGGATGCCGTGGGTGAACACGACGGCCGCGGACCGCAACGGTGAGGTGCTCTATGCCGACCACTCGGTGGTGCCGAACGTCTCCAACGCGCTGGCGCAGAAGTGCATGACCCCCGTCGGTCGGGTGCTCTTCCAGGTCGCCGGGCTGCCCGGGCTGGACGGCACCCGTGCCGAGAGCGACTGCGCGTGGGGCACCGACAGCGACGCCCAGCGACCCGGCATCTTCGGCCCGAGGAACCTGCCGGAGGAGGTGCGCCGCGACTGGGTGATGAACTCCAACGACTCCTACTGGCTGCCCAACCCGGCGCAGAAGCTCGAGGGCTACGCGCGGATCATCGGCTGCGAGCAGTGCGAGCGCACCCTGCGCACCCGGATGGTCGACCACTACGTCATCGACAACCTCGCGAGGGGGAAGATCAGCCCCACCGAGTTCCGCGGCTTCGAGCACCAGAACCGGGTCTACGGTGCCGAGCTGATGAGCCAGGACGACGCCCTGGTCAAGGTCTGCCAGGAGGCCGACGGCGGGGACGCCTGCCCGGTGCTGGCGACGTGGGACAAGACCTCCAACATCGGCAGCCGCGGCAACCAGATCTTCGAGGAGTTCGTGACCCGGCTGCCCACGCTGCCGCTGACCGGCACCGAGACCTACTGGACCGTCCCGTTCGACCCCCACGACCCGGTCAACACACCACGAGGGCTCAACACCGCCGACCCGCAGGTGATCCAGGCGATGAAGGACGCGATCGCCTTCCTGCGCGCGCACCACGTGCCGATGGACGCCACCTGGGGCTCGCTCCAGGTCGCCGGCGACACCGGCGCACCGGCGATCCCGCTCGGCGGAGGGCTCGGTGACCAGGCCGGCAACGCCAACGCCCTCGCGTCGTACGAGCCGGTCACCAACGCGGGCCACTACAAGCCGATCACCTACGGCTCCTCGCACATCCAGGCCGTGTCGTTCCTCGACGGAGGCGCGGTCGACGCCAAGACGATCCTGACCTACGGCCAGTCCGAGGACCCGACGTCACCCTGGAGCAGCGACCAGACCCGGATGTTCAGCCAGAAGCAGTGGGTGAGCTTCCCGTTCACCGGCGCGCAGATCCAGGCCGACCGGATCTCCGCGCAGACCGTGACGGGGTCCTGACGGCCGCTGCCCTTTACCCCGGGAGACCGTCAGGGTCAGGGGCCGCCGCGTCCAGCCGCACCCGGTAGCGCACGAAGGCCGGGAAGGCGAGGGCGGCGAGGACGACGCCGACGACGACGAGGATGCCGCCGCCGGCAGCAGTCGCGGCCGCCCCGATCACGACGGCCACGCTGCCGTGCAGCACGTCGGCGATCCGCGGTCCGCCCACGACCACGACGGTGAACACGCCCTGCAGCCGGCCGCGGACGGCGTCGGAGGCGGCGCTCTGCAGCATGCTCGTGCGGAAGGCGGCCGAGGCCATGTCGGCCGCGCCGCCGACCACGAGCAGCAGCGTGGCGACGACGAGGAAGAGGTCGGGGGCGAGGTCGGCCAGCCCGACGGCGATCCCGAAGCCGGTCATCGCCAGGCCCCAGACGATCACGCACGCCAGCACGGCCAGGCCCTGGCGCTCGATCCGCGAGACCCAGCCGGAGAACACCCCGCCGATGACCGCGCCGATGGGGATGCCCGCGAAGAGCAGCGCGAAGGCGAGGCCGCCGCCCTCGGGTCCGCCGAAGTTGACGTGCGCCATCTCGGGGAACAACGCGCGCGGCATCCCGAAGACCATCGCGATGATGTCGACGAGGAAGGACATCAGCAGCACCGGGTGGCCGCCGAGGTAGCGGAAGCCGTCGATGACAGCGCCGATCCCGAGCGCCCCGGTGCTGCCCTCGATCGGCAGCGGCGGCAGCAGCAGCACGGCGAGCAGCGTCGGGGTCAGCGTGATCGTGTCGATCAGGTAGAGCCAGGAGAAGCCGAAGACCGGGATCAGCGCCCCGGCGATCAGCGGACCGCCGATCGCCCCGGCCTGCATCACCGTCATGTTCAGCGAGTTGGCGGCCGGCAGCTGCCGCGGCGGGAGCAGACGCGGCAGCACGGCGCTGCGGGTCGGCTGGTTCACCGCGAAGAACGCCTGCTGCACCGAGAACAGCGACAGCAGGAGCCACACGTTGTCGAGACCGCTCAGTGCCTGCAGCCAGAACAGCCCGCTGGTGGCGATCAGGCCGATCGTGGTGCAGACGAGCAGGGTGCGCCGGTCGATGACGTCGGCGAGCGCGCCGCCCCACAGCCCGAAGACGACGAGCGGCACCAGCCCGAAGACACCGGTGAGCCCGACGTACGCCGAGGAGCCGGTGAGCGCGTAGATCTGGGCGGGGACCGCCACCACGGTCAGCTGCGCGCCGATGACCGTGACGATGTTGGCCGTCCACAGCCGCCGGAAGTGGGGCTCCTGGAGTGGCCGGGTGTCGGCGAGGAACGACCTCATCTCGTCCGCCACTCTAGGTGGGGGTCGTTGCCGCGCATCAACCAGTCCGGGCCGAGGCGGCGCCGACCCCGGATGGTCCGCACATGCGGAACGTCCACTGGTGACACGGTTCCGCATCTGCGGTTAGGGTCCGGCTGTGACGACGTACCGGATCAAGCAGGCGGCCGAGCTGCTCGGCGTCAGCGACGACACGGTACGACGATGGGCGGAGACCGGACGCCTGACGGCCACGACGGAGGACTCCCGTCAGGTCGTCGAGGGCGCCGAGCTGGCGCGGGTCGCGACCCAGCTCGCCGAGACCGGTGAGCGCCCCGAGCCCGGGCCCGTCGTCTCGGCCTCGGCGCGCAACCGCTTCGTCGGGCTGGTCACCCGCGTCGTGCGCGACACCGTGATGGCCCAGGTCGACATCCAGGCCGGCCCGCACCGCTTCGTCTCGCTGATGAGCCGCGAGGCCGCCGACGAGCTCCAGCTCGAGCCCGGCGTCCTGGCCATCGCGAGCGTCAAGTCCACCAACGTCGTCGTCGAGCTCCCGGAGAAGCCATGAGACGAGTCATCACTGCCGGTGCCGCGGCCGTCCTCGCGCTGGCCACCCTGAGCGGCTGCGGAAGCGGGAGCAGCAGTACAGCAAGGTGACGCTGCACGTGTTCGCCGCTGCATCCCTGACGGAGTCCTTCACCAGCCTGGGCAAGAGCCTTCGAGAAGAAGTACCCCGACACCAAGGTCGTCTTCGACTTCGGCCCCAGCTCGGGCCTGGCCGAGCAGATCGGCCAGGGGGCGCCCGCCGACGTGTTCGCCTCGGCCAGCCCGACCAACATGGACACCGTGGTCCAGGGTGGCGATGCCAAGGACCCCAAGGACTTCGTCAAGAACTCCGGCGAGATCGCCGTGCCACCGAGCAACCCGGCCGGCGTGACCAAGATCCAGGACCTCGCCAAGCCCGGGGTCAAGGTCGTCGTGTGCCAGGCGCAGGTGCCCTGCGGCAAGATCGCGACCCAGGTCTTCGCCAACGCGGGGATCACCGTCAAGCCGGTGAGCCAGGAGGTCGACGTGAAGTCCACGCTGGCCAAGGTCGAGCTCGGTGAGGCGGACGCCGGCGTGGTCTACGTGACCGACGTGCTGGCCGCCGGCGACAAGGTGAAGGCCGTCCCGATCCCCGACGCCCAGAACGCCACCACGACCTACCCGATCGCCCCCCTCACCGGCTCCAAGCACGAGAAGCAGGCCCAGCAGTTCGTCGACTACGTGCTCTCGGACACCGGGTAGGTCGGTCCTGGAGAAGGCCGGCTTCCAGGCCCCGTGACCAGATCATGACGATCGCGCACGGGAGCCGGCGCTCGAGCACTCCCTGGCCGGTCGGCGTCCCCGCGCTGCTCGCGGTGCTGCTGCTCGCGGTGCCCCTGCTGGCGCTGCTCGTCCGCGCGCCGTGGTCACGTCTGGGCGACATCCTGCCCACCTCGGCGGTGCTCGACGCGCTGGTCCTCTCCCTGGTGACGGCGAGCTGCGCGACCGCCATCTCGCTGGTCCTGGGTGTGCCGCTCGCCTGGGTGCTGGCCCGTTCGAGCATCCCGGGACTACGCCTGCTGCGTGCGGTGGTGACCCTCCCGCTCGTGCTGCCGCCCGTGGTCGGCGGCGTCGCGCTGCTGTTGGCCTTCGGCCGCACCGGGATCGTGGGCACGTGGCTCGACGAGGCCTTCGGCATCACGATCCCGTTCACCACCTTCGCGGTCGTCCTGGCCGAGACCTTCGTGGCGATGCCGTTCCTGGTGATCGCGGTCGAGGGAGCCCTGCGCTCCTCCGACGTGGGGTACGACGAGGCGGCGGCGACGCTCGGAGCCGGCCGGTGGCTGACCTTCCGCCGGGTGACGCTGCCGCTGGTGCGGCCCTCCATCGTGGCCGGGGCGGTGCTGTGCTGGGCGCGCGCGCTGGGCGAGTTCGGCGCGACGATCACCTTCGCCGGCAACCTGCAGGGAACCACGCGCACGATGCCCTCGGCCGTCTACCTCGCGCTGCAGAACGACATCGACTCCGCGATCGCGCTCTCGCTCCTCCTGCTCGTCGTGTCGATCACCGTGCTGTTCCTGCTGCGCGGGCGCCTGGTCGGTACGGTCTCTCAGTGAGCGCGGCCGGGACTGAGCACCACGGTCCCGGCGGCCTGGCCTTCGACGGTCGTGTCCGTCGCGGCGAGTTCGAGCTCACCGTCGCCTTCGACGTCGCACCGGGCGAGGTGCTCGCCGTGCTCGGGCCCAACGGCGCCGGCAAGAGCACCCTCCTGCGCACGATCGCCGGCCTCGAGCCGTTGGCGGCGGGCCGGCTCCTCGTCGGCAGCGAGATCTGGGCCGACGAGGAGGTCGACCTGCGCCCGGACGAGCGCGCGGCCGGGGTCGTCTTCCAGGACTACCGGCTCTTCCCGCACCTCGACGTGCGCGACAACGTCGCCTTCCCGGCGCAGGCGGCCGGGCTGTCCCGCTCCCGCGCCCGGGCAGCGGCCGCGGAGTGGCTCCAGCGACTCGGGCTCGCCGACCTCGCGCGTCGTCGCCCGGCCCAGCTCTCCGGCGGTCAGGCGCAGCGGGTGGCACTGGCCCGCGCGCTGGCCACCGAGCCGCGGGTGCTGCTGCTCGACGAGCCGATGGCCGCGCTCGACGCCGGCGCGCGCATCGACGTCCGGGCCTTCCTCCGGGCCCACCTCCGCGACTTCGAGGGCCCCGTCGTGCTGGTCACCCACGACCCCCTCGAGGCGATGGTGCTCGCGGACCGGATGCTGGTCATCGAGGGTGGGCGGGTGGTCCAGGAGGGGTCGCCCGCGGAGGTGGCCCGCCGGCCCGCGTCGTCGTACGTCGCGAGGCTGGTGGGGCTGAACCTGTGGCCGGGCCGGCTCGAGCGCGACGGGGTCGTCGCCCTCGCCGGCGGCGGCCACGTCGCGGTGACCGTGCCCGTCGAACCGGGTCCGGTGCTGGTCTCGCTGCGGCCGAGCGCCGTCACGGTCCTGCTCGAGCAGCCCGGCCGGACTCAGCTCACGCAACGTCTGGTCCGGGCGGATCCGTGCCATGGAGCTGCTGGCCGACCGCGTGCGCCTGGAGGTGACCGGGCCGCCGATGACCCTCGTCGACGTCACGCAGGCGGCGGTGGCGGAGCTCGGGCTCGACGTCGGGGTGGACGTGTGGCTCGCGGCGAAGGCCACCGAGACCGACGCCTACCCGGATCCGGCCGGCGACGGTGCGAGCTGACCGACTGCTACATTCGGCGCCCAGCGTGACAAGATGTGCACCCAAGTCGAACTCAAGAATCGGGGACGATCGCACCACCCCCCACCTCGACACCCGCATCAGAGGTAGCTCCCCATGCCCAACGCAATTCCACCGGAGTTGCGCAGCACCTTCCAGGCCATGGCCGAGGTCGTCTACTCCGGCGACTCCTACGACTCCATCTACGACTCCCTGTGTGGTGCAGCGGTCGAGCTGATCGACGGCTGTGACCACGCGTCCCTGATGCTTCGTCGGCACAGCCGGGTGACCACCGCGGCCGCCTCCGACGAGACCGCCGCCAAGGTCGACGCCTTCGAGCGGAGCTCACGAGGGACCCTGCCTCGACGCGATCGACGAGGACAAGCCCGACCAGCACCTGTGTGCTGACCTCACCGGCGGCGGCTGCGAGTGGCCCGAGCTGGGCGAGCGGATCAAGGAGCAGACCGACGTACGCGGTCTGGCGGGCTTCCGGATCCGCCTCGAGGGCACCAAGGTGGGTGCCCTCAACGTCTTCAGCGACACCCCGGGCGCGCTCGACCAGCACTCGCTCGACCAGTGCACCATGCTGGCCGCGTTCGCCTCGGTCACGCTGGCCGCTCTCGAGCGCGGCGAGGAGGCCACCACGCTGCGCCGGGGGCTGGAGAGCAACCGCGAGATCGGCAAGGCCGTCGGCCTCCTGATGGCCATGCACGGGATCGGTGACGACGAGGCCTTCGCGATGCTCGCCAAGGTCTCCCAGGAGATGAACGTCAAGGTGGCCGTGGTCGCCGGCCAGGTGATCCAGCACCACCGGGCGAAGCCCTGACCGTTTCGTCCGGTTCCTGGCGACGGCCTGTGATTCCGGACGGAAACGGGGTACACACAGGTTTCGGAGGTCTAGAGCACAGGCCCCGCGACAGTGCGGCGTTGCCCTGGCAGCCCTCCTCGGACACGCTCCGCCTGGGTCCAGGCTGCGTCGCACGACCGACCGACACAAGAGGAGTGCGTACCCCATGGGTAACGACGACAAGATCTCCAACAAGGCCGAGGAGCTGCGCGGCAAGGCCAAGGAGGCCGTCGGCGACGCCACCGGCGACGACGCCCTCGCTTCACAGGGCGACCGCGAGCAGCGCAAGTCCTCCCTCAAGCAGGCCGGCGAGAAGGTCAAGGACGCCTTCAAGAAGGACTGACCCACCGGCCCCAGACCTGTGTCGCGTCGACGGCCTAGTTCCGCCGTCGGCCGATCGGCGCGGCACAGACCAGCACCAAGCCCGCCGTCGGCGCGTCCTCGGGGTCGCGTCGGCGGCGTTGTGCTGCCCGGCCCCGGTTCCCCGGGAACATGCGAAGGTGGCCGGTGCGGCCGATGGGCTGCTCCTGGGCCTCGTCAGTGACATTCGCATGTCCGGCTCTCGGCCCCCGGTGACGTCTTTTGGCCCGACATGATCGGATCGACCCATGCGGCGCACGACTCGGTGGGTGCTCGGGGGCGGTCTCGTCGCGCTGGTCCTCTCCGGCTGCGGCCTGCCGTGGTCGGGGCCGAGCGCCGATGACGCGGCCAAGACGCTGGCGGCCGGTCTCTCCAAGGGCTCGGTGGCCAAGGTCGCGTTCACCGACGACCAGACCGCCCGCGCGTCGTACGCCGCCCTCACCAAGGGGGTCAGCGGGGCCAAGGTGTCGGTGGGGCACGTCTCGACCAACGGCAACCACGCCACGGCCCGGCTGAGCTGGACGTGGCCGGTGGGCAGCAAGACCTGGAGCTACGCACCGACGCCGCGCTCCAGAAGGGGGCCGACCACTGGGTCGTGCGCTGGTCGCCGACGCTGGTCGAGCCGTCGCTGAAGTCCGGGGAGCACCTGAGCACCACCACGCTCTTGGCCCAGCGTGGCGACATCCTCGGCGCGGGCGGAAGCACCCTGGTCACCCTGCGGCCGGTGCTGCGGGTCGGGCTGGACAAGGAGAAGGTCGCGGCCGGCGAGATCCCCGATGCGGCCCGCCGGCTGGCCCAGCTGGTCGGTGTGAACGAGCAGGCCTTCGCCAAGCAGGTCGCGGCCACCGGCCCGCGCGCGTTCGTCGAGGCGATCGTGTTCCGCCGCAACGACGTACCGCCGAAGGTGCTGGCGGGGCTCTCCGCGATCCCCGGCGCCAGCGCGATCTCCGACCACCTGCCGCTCGCACCGAGCAAGGACTTCGCCTCGGCGATCCTCGGCTCCGTCGGCCCCGCGACCGCCGACATCGTCAAGAAGAGCGACGGGAAGGTGCGGGCGGGCGACGACGTCGGCCTCTCAGGCCTCCAGGAGAGGTACGACGCGCAGCTGCGTGGCACCAGTGGGGAGGAGGTCGTCGCGGTCGACGACCAGGGCAACCGCCGGGTGCTGTTCACCGCCGCACCCGTCGCGGGAACCGCTCTGCACACCACGATCGAGCCGCGACTGCAGTCCCTGGCCCAGCGGCTGCTCGCCGGCACCGGACCGGCCAGTGCCCTCGTCGCGGTGCGACCCTCCACCGGCACCCTCGCAGTCGTCGCGAGCGGGCCGGGCAGCAAGGGCTACAACACGGCCACCTTCGGCCGCTACGCCCCCGGGTCCACGTTCAAGATCGTCAGCGCGCTGGCCCTGCTGCGGGCCGGGGAGACGCCGAGCACGACGGTGCCGTGCACGCCGACCATCGTCGTGGACGGCAAGCAGTTCAAGAACTACTCCGACTACCCGAGCTCGCAGCTGGGCCACATCTCGCTGGAGACCGCGCTCGCGAACTCCTGCAACACCGCCTTCGTCTCCCAGCACACCAAGCTCGGTCCGACGTCCTTGGCCCAGGCGGCCGCGGCGCTGGGCTTCGGCGTCGACCACGACACGGGCTTCCCGTCCTTCTTCGGCTCGGTCGGCCAGGCCGGCAGCGAGACCCAGGCGGCGGCGAGCATGATCGGCCAGGGCACCGTGCTGGCCTCCCCGATGGCGATGGCCACCGTGGTCGCCTCGGTGCTCAAGGGCTCGGCCGTGGTGCCGAGCCTCCTCACGGACCACAAGCCGAGCGCGACGACCCCCGACAAGCCGCTCACCGCGACCGAGGCCGCCCGGCTGCGCACGATGATGCGCGCGGTCGTGACGCGCGGCAGCGGGGTCCGGCTCGCGGGGCTCCCGGGCCAGGTGATCGCCAAGACCGGCACCGCCGAGTTCGGCAGCAAGCCGCCGCTGCCGACGCACGCATGGATGGTCGCGGGTAGAGGTGACCTCGCGGTGGCGGTCTTCGTCGACCGGGGTCAGACCGGCTCGCAGACCGCCGGCCCGATCCTGCAGTCGTTCATGGAGCTTGCGAATGAACCGACAGAGCGGTCTCGAGCAGGCGAAGTGAGCGACTACCGCACCTTCGAACCGGTCGAACCCTCGCTGAGACCGCTACGTCGGCGTCGGACCGCCCGGGTGCTCCTGCTCGACACCGATGAGCGACTGCTGCTCTTCCGCGACTCCGACCCCGGCCTGCCCGGGCGGCACTGGTGGATCACGCCGGGCGGTGGCGTCGAGGACGGCGAGTCCGACCTCGAGGGTGCCGTGCGCGAGCTCCGCGAGGAGACCGGCCTGGTGGTCGCGCAGTCGGCGCTGACCGGGCCGATCGCGCGACGGACCGTCTGGCACGGCTACACCGACGTCGTGCTCGAGCAGGCCGAGGTCTTCCTCGCCACGGTCGTCGACCCGTTCGAGATCGACGTCGCCGGCCAGACCGAGGAGGAGCTCGTGCTGATGGACGAGCACCACTGGTGGGCCCGCGAGGAGCTGCGCTCCACCGACCAGGAGGTCTGGCCCGCGTCCCTGCTCGAGCTGTGGGAGCGGTTCGAGGCAGGTGCCCCCGAGGTCGACCTCGGTGAGCACGAGGAGTCGTCGGTCCCCGTCGGCCGTTAGGGTGCCTGGATGCCCTCCGGTATCGCTCCCATCATTTCTGGGCCCGCCGCAGTGAACGGCTCGATCCGGTGCGCGACAGCCACCAGATCAGCCTGCACGTCTCGGCCTATGACTTCCCCTGGGACAACGTGCAGGCGCTGTCGTTCGCGCTGTTCCGCACCTACGCCGTGCCCTCCATCGGCCGGCTGCTCGACGAGACGGGCGAGTTCACCCAGCGGGTGCAGAAGCGGTACGACGACACCGGACTCCTCCTCGAGGAGGTCCAGAAGCACGGCTTCCAGAGCACTCGCGGGCGCAGCGCCGTACGCCGGATCAACCAGATGCACGGCATGTACTCGATCACCAACGCCGACCTCCGCTACGTGCTCTCGACGTTCGTGGTCGTGCCCAAGCGCTGGATGGACGACTACGGCTTCCGGTCCCTGACCCCCAACGAGATCGCGGCGACGACGAACTACTACCTCGAGCTCGGCCGCCACATGAACATCACCGACCTCCCGCAGGACTACGCTGGGCTTCGAGCGGCTTCTCGACGACCTACGAGGCCGAGCACTTCGCCTTCGACCCGGGTGGTCGCCGGGTGGCCGACTCGACGTTGCAGCTGATGACGACGTTCCCGCCCACCAACCTGCTGCCGTCGTGGCTGGCCAAGCGGTTCGCCTTCTCGCTCATGGACGAGCCGCTGCTGCGCGCCTTCCGCTACCCCGGCGTGACGTGAGTCGAGAAGGTGGTCTTCCGCGGGGCCATGAAGGCGCGGGCGCTCCTGCTGCGGCTGTTCCCGTCTCGCCGGGAGCCCAAGTGGGTCGAGCAGTTCGGCTACTTCCGCACCTACCCCCAGGGCTACGAGATCGACGGCCTCGGCACCTTCCGCCACGACGCGGCACCGGACGGCCCCGGTCCGCAGCCGGATCCCGGTGAAGCGGTCCACTGAGCGGGCCGGCACCGCGTCGGTCACGAACGGGGGCACCCGCGACTTCCTCGCCGTGGCCACGCTGTTCGCGGCCAACGGCCTTTCTGTCGGCGTCTTCGGCGGCACCCTGCCGGGCCAGCAGGTGCGGCTCGACCTGAGCCGGATCCAGCTCTCCGGGCTGCTGGTGGCCGCGGCCCTGTTCGCGGTCGTCTCGATGAACCTCAGCGGCGCCTTCGCCGACCGCGTCGGTGCCCGCGCTCCCAGCCTGGTCGGCGCCTGCGTGATGGGCGTCGCGTTGGTGCTGATGGGCCTCGCGCCGGCGTACCCGGTGCTGGTCCTGGGGGCCGCGGTGTTCGGCTTCGGCAACGGGGCGATGGACGTGTCGATGAACGCGCTCGGCGTCAGTGTCGAGCAGGCCCGGCGCCGGCCGGTGATGAGCCGGCTGCACGCCTTCTTCTCGATCGGCAACTTCGTCGGCGCCCTGATGGTGGTCGTGATCGGCCGCCTCCTCGACCCCGACCCCGCCGCGCGGTGGTCGCTGTGGGTCGGGGCGGTCCTGCTCGCCGTGATCCTGGCCGCCGTCCGCGCCCTCGTGCCGCAGTCGCCGCCGCGACCGACCACCACCACGTCGCGCAAGGGCTCGATCCCGCCCGAGGCGTGGCTGCTCGCGGCGATGGCCGTCTGCTTCGGCCTCACCGAGGGCACCGGGATCGACTGGTCGTCGCTGCACGTGAGCGAGGTCGCGCACCTCAGCCCGAGCGCGGGTGCCTGGGGCCTGGCGTGCGTGGCCGGCTTCATGGTCGTCATCCGGATGCTCGGCGACACCGTGGTCGAGCGCCTCGGCCGGGCGCTCGTCGTCCGCCTCGGTGCCCTGGTCGCCCTGTGCGGCTACCTGCTCACCGCGTTCACCAGCAACCTCGGCAGCATCCTGCCGGGTTGGTGCCTGGTGGGCCTCGGCGTCGGGCTGGTCGCCCCGCAGATCTACGGCCTCGCCGGTCACGTCGGCGGTGGCCGCGGCCTGGCCCTGGTGGTCAGCTTCGGGTACGCCGCCTTCCTGGTCGGGCCCGCCATCATCGGCTTCGTCGCCTCCCAGGCCAGCCTGCAGCGGGCCATGCTGGTGCCGGTGGTCACCGCGATCGGCCTCGTGGTGATGTCGACGCGGATGCCGGCGGACCCGGTCGAGCCGGTCGCCTGATCCGTGCTGCACTCGTCGTCCCCAGGTCGTGCCCAGGTCGTGCCCAAGGTCGTGGTCCATACCGAGGGGCAGACCCGGATGCCGGGCGCGTGGGGGTCCGCGATACTTCTGCGGCCATGACCACAGACCCGACCACCGGCGCACTCGCCGATCCGGTGGCCGACGTGGCCGTGATCGGAGCGGGCCTCGCGGGCCTGGCCAGCGCCCGCCGTCTCGAGGACGCCGGCTTCGGGGTCCGGGTGCTCGAGCGCTCCGACCGCGTCGGGGGCCGCATCGGCACCGACGTGATCGACGGCTACCGCTGCGACCGGGGGTTCATGTGGCTCGACGCCGGCCACCCCGACGTACGCGACGTGCTCGACGTGGCCGCGCTCAACCCGCGTCCGATCGAGCGGGGCATGGTGCTCGCCCACCCCGAGGGCTACCGGATCCTGCAGGGCTCGCAGGCCTCGCTGATCGCGGCGATCCGCTCCGGGCTCGGCCAGCCCCAGGACATCGCGCGGCTGGTCCGGTGGAGCGACCCCCTGCGCCGACCGCAGGACCGGATCACCCACGGTGCCGACATGACGCTGCAGGAGTCCCTCGACCGGCACGGCATCTCCGGTCGCATCCGCGAGGAGGTGCTGCGCCCCTTCTTCCGGCTGGTGTTCGGCGACGAGGACCTGCAGACCTCCTACCAGTACGCGATGTTGACGATGCAGCAGCTCGTGCTCGGCGCACCGGCCCTCCCCGCGCTCGGCATGCAGTCGGTGCCCAACCAGCTCGCGCTGCGGGCTGGAGCATCCCGTCGAGCACGGCGTCGACGTGATCGGTCTCAGCCGCACCGACGCCGGCTACGTGCGTTGCTCACCGACGCCGGTGAGATCCGGACCCGGGCCGCGGTGGTGGCCACCGACCCGGCCACCGCCTCGGGACTCCTCGGCATCGGCAGTCCGATGATGCGCGTGCAGTCGAGCTGGTGGTTCGCGATGCCGGTCTCACCGACCAGCCAGCGCACCCCGTTCGTCAACCCGCTCGGCCCCGCGGGCGGTCCGGTCGCGCACGCGATGGTCGTCTCCAACGTCGCGCCGCGCTATGCCCCGCCCGCCCAGCACCTCGTCGCGGCATGCTGCATCCCCCTGCCCGGCACCGAGCCCGGCACCGAGACCGAGGCGGAGGTACGCCGCCAGCTCGGCCAGATCTTCCGCACCGAGACGTCGTCGTGGTCGGTGGTGACCCGGCAGGTCAGCACCGAGGCCTGGCCGGCCGTGCGTCCGCCGATGCTCCGCGGGCGCGAGGTCGACCTCGGCGACGGACTCTTCGTGGCCGGTGACCACCGCGAGTCCGCGGGCATCGCCGGTGCCCTGCGCTCCGGCGTCCGCGCTGCCGCCGCCGTGCGCGAGCTGCTCGGCGCGCCGGCGGAGCGCTAGGGGCGGTTTCCCCAGTTCACGAGGGTTTCGGCCGCTTCCCGCACGAAGTATCGCGTGGGAAGCGGTGGTTTCCCGAGTTAACTAGGGAAACCGCCGCGAGCGAGAGCGAGCGCGCGCTCGGCCAGCGGCACGGCGAGCTCGCGGTCGGCCGGCACCAGCCCGATCCGGGTGCGGCGGTCGAGCAGGTCCTCGACGCAGGTGGCGCCCTCGTGGGTGACCGCGAAGACGAGCTCGGCGAGGGTGGCCGGGATGCCCGCTGAGACCGGCGCGAGCAGCTCCTCCTCGGGCAGACCGGTCGTCGCCACAGCGGAGGCAAGGACGTCGGGCGCCTCGGTGCCGAAGCGACGAACGAGCCGCTGGGGGGCCGCCACGCGGGCCAGCTCCTCGCGCGGAGCGGCGCCGAGCAGGGGCAGCTGGCGGGTCCGGCAGGCGCCGGCCTCGACGCCGGAGACCGACAGCGCCTTGTCGAGCGCGTCCTCGGCCATCCGCCGGTAGGTGGTCAGCTTGCCGCCGACGATCGTGACCACGCCGGTCGGCGAGACCAGCACGGCGTGCCGACGCGAGATGTCGGCCGAGCGTCCGGCGTGGCCGTCGGTGTCGAGCAGCGGTCGCAGGCCGGCGTACGCGCCGACGACGTCGTCGCGACCGACCTGCTGCTGCAGCGCGCGGTTGATCACGTCGAGCAGGAACTCGACGTCCTCCTCCGGCGGCTCGGGCACGTCGGGGACGGCGCCGTCGACGGGCTCGTCGGTGAGGCCGACGTAGAAGGTGAGGTCGGGCTGCGGCAGCGCGAAGACGAACCGGTTGGACGACCCGGGCACCGGCGCCATGATCGCGCAGCGCACGCCGGGAAGGGTGTCCTTGCGGAGCACGAGGTGGGTGCCCCGGCTGGGCCGCAGCCTGATGTCCGGCACGACCTGGTCGGCCCACACCCCGGTGGCGTTGACGACCATCCGGGCCCGGATCCGGTGCTGCTCCCCGGTGCGCGAGTCGGTGAGGACGGCGCCGGTCCCGGTCGGCGTCGTCCACCCGCACCCGGGTGTGCACGAGCGCGCCGTGGTCCACCGCGGTGCGCGCGACCGCGAGCACGAGCCGGGCGTCGTCCTCGAGCTGGCCGTCCCACGACAGGATCGAGCCACGTAGGCCCTCACGGCGTACGACGGGAGCCAGGGTCAGCGTCTCGGTGACGCCGATGCGGCGTGGCCGGGGCAGGGTCTCGCGCTCGGTGCGCGCGGTGAGGCGCAGCAGGTCGCCGGCCAGGATGCCGGCCCGCGCGAGGCCGGCCTGGGTGCGGCCGATCGACGGAGTCAGCGGCAGCACCATCGGCAGCGCGCGGACCAGGTGCGGAGCCGTGGTCTGCATCATGATGCCGCGCTCGACGGCGCTCTCGTGGGCCACGTCGACCTGGCCGCGGGCGAGGTAGCGCAGTCCGCCGTGCACGAGCTTGGAGCTCCACCGGCTGGTGCCGTGGGCGACGTCGTTGGCGTCGACCGCGACCACCGAGAGGCCGCGGCTGGCGGCATCGAGCGCGACCCCGGCGCCGGTGATGCCGAGGCCGATGACGAGCACGTCGGTGGTCTCCGGGATCCCGTCCAGACCGGTGGCGAGACGGGCGTTCACGAGGGCTCCGGCGCCAGGTAGCGCTCGACCAGCAGGCCGAGCTCGGCGTCGAAGTGGGTCACGTCGGCCTCGCGCCCCTCCGACCCCGTCGACCATGGTGTGGGCCGAGAGCACGAATCCGTGGGTGGCCAGCAGCAGCGACCGGGCGATCGTCGTCGGGTCCCCGGGGCGGATCGAGCCCTCGCGCTGTCCCTCGGCGACCAGGGCCGCGGTCGCGTCGGCGACGTGCTCCTGGCTGCGGCCGCGACGGTCGAGCAGGTAGGGCAGCAGCACCTCGGGGTCGACGTCGACGATCCGTCGTACCAGGTCGTTGGCCCGCAGCGCCTGGACGGTCGCGACCACGACGGCGGTGATCCGCTCGCGGGCGGTGCCGGTACCGCGGGCCGCCTCGGCAGCGGCGTCGACGACCCCGGCCCACTCCCTGGTCATCAGGTCGGCGAGCAGCGTCTGGGTGTCGGGCCAGCGGCGGTACAGCGTCATCCGGCTGACCCCGGCCCTGCGGGCGATGTCAGTGAGCGTCGTACGGCTCCACCCGACGGCGAGGATGGCCGCCCGGGCCGCGTCGAGGTACGCGTCGTCCGGGTGTCGTTCGGTCTCGCTCTTGTGACGAATAGACGTCATATGTCACACTGTAACACATGACGACGCCTCCTCCGCCTGAGATGCACTGGTCGCGCTGGGGCGATCCCGCCCAGGCCCGCCCGCTGCCCGAGAGCGCGCGGGCGCTCGTCGACGCCTTCATCGGCACGACGGACACCCCCGCGGTCGCGCCGGAGGAGGTCCGGCTCAGCGAGCCGCTCGCCGAAGACCTGCTGGCCGAGCTGGGTGGCCTCGTCGGTCGATGCGCACGTGCTGATCGACCACGAGACGCGGCTGCATCGCACCCGCGGGAAGTCCACCCCCGACCTGCTCCGGCTGCGCGCCGGGGACGGCTCGGACTCACCCGATGCCGTCGTACGGCCGGGCACGCACGAGGAGGTCGCGGCCGTGATCGCGTGGGCGGTCGAGCGTCACGTGGCGCTCGTGCCGTTCGGCGGCGGTACCTCGGTCGTGGGCGGGCTCGCGGCCCGCCGCGACGGGTTCGCCGGGGTGGTCTCGCTCGACCTCGTCCGCTTCGACCGGCTGCTCACCGTCGACACCGACTCGATGACCGCCACCCTCGAGCCCGGGCTGCGCGGTCCGCAGGCCGAGGCGCTGCTCGCCGAGCACGGCCTCACCCTCGGACACTTCCCGCAGTCCTTCGAGTACGCCTCGATCGGCGGCTTCGCGGTGACCCGCTCCAGCGGCCAGTCCTCGGCCGGCTACGGCCGCTTCGACTCCCTCGTCGTCGGGCTCCGTGTGGCCACCCCGCAGGGCGAGCTCACCCTCGGCAGCTCGCCGGCCAACGCCGCGGGGCCGGACCTCCGTGAGGTGGTGATGGGTTCCGAGGGTGCCTTCGGCGTGGTCACCGCCGTCACCGTCCGCGTCCGCCGCGTGCCCGAGGTGAAGGTCTACGAGACCTGGCGCTTCGACTCCTTCGCCGACGGCACCGCGGCGATGCGGGCGGTCGCGCAGTCGGGCGTGCTGCCGACGGTGCTGCGGCTCTCGGACGAGAACGAGACCTCGATCAACCTCGCCACCCCCGACCAGGTCGGCGGCGAGAGCGGTGGGGGCTGCCTGATGATCACCGGCTACGAGGGCACGCAGCAGTCCGTCGACGCTCGTCGTACGGCGTGCTCGTCACTGCTGGAGTCGGTCGGGGGCCGCTCGCTCGGTGAGGACGAGAGGTGGTCGACAGGCCGCTTCTCCGGCCCGTACCTCCGCGACTCGCTGCTCGACGTCGGCGTGCTCGTCGAGACCCTGGAGACGGTGACGTTCTGGTCGAACCTCCAGCGCCTGTACGACGCGGTGAAGGCCGCGCTGACCGGCGCGCTGGGGGAGGGCACGCTCGTGCTCTGCCACGTCTCGCACGTCTACGAGACCGGGGCCTCGCTCTACTTCACCGTCGCGACCAAGCAGGCCGCCGACCCCCTGGAGCAGTGGCTCGCGGCGAAGGCCGCCGCCTCGGACGCGATGATCGACAACGGCGCCTCGATCACCCACCACCATGCCGTCGGCCGCGACCACAAGCCGTGGCTCGCCCGCGAGATCGGCCCCGTCGGCGTCGGCCTCCTCCGCGCCCTCAAGGCCGAGCTCGACCCGGCCGGCGTGCTGAACCCCGGGGTGCTGATCCCCTGAGGTGATCGGGCGCCGCGGCCCCTGTAACGCGGGGGGAGAGTAATTTCAGGTAACAAGTTCACGTGGGTACGTCGCTCCGCTCACGGGCGCTCGAACGACCACACCACCAGCTCCGCGTCGGTCTCGACGGAGAGGGGGCGGCCGCCCTCGTCGAGGAGGCGGGCGGCGTCGCCGGGCTCGAGCAGCCGCTCGCCGAGCATGGCCGTGCCGGCGGCGACGAAGACGTGCAGGCGGGGAGCGTCGGGCAGCCACAGCCGGTCTCCCGGGGCGGGCCGGGCGACGAGCAGCGAGGCGCCGGCCGTGCCGAGGGACACCGCGCCCTCCTCGCCCGCGACGACGCTCCAGTCCCGGACCAGCTCGACGTCGGCCGACCGGTAGTCCGGTGCTCGTGCCCGGCTCGTCCGGGCGCACCCACGCCTGGAGGAACCGCGTCGGTGAGGCGCCGTCGCTGACCTCGGAGTGCAGCACCCCGTTGCCGGCGGAGAGCCGCTGCACCCGGCCGGGTCCGATCACCCCCGACCCGACGCTCGAGGTGTGCCGCAGCGCACCGCTGAGCACCCAGGTCACGATCTCGAGGTCGGTGTGCGGGTGGTCGTCGTACCCGGTCCCCGGCGGCAGCCGCTCGTCGTTGAACGCCACCAGCGACGCCAGCCCGACGTTCGCGGGGTCGTAGTGGGAGCCGAACGAGAAGGAGTGGTACGTCGTCCGACCCTCGGCGAGCGTCACGAAGCGATCGCCCGGCCCCCGATACTCGATCATTGCCCCATCATTCCGATTGAATGGCCGGCATGGGAGAGACCTATCCGCAGCTGCCGCCAGGGTTCGTGTTCGGAACCTCCACCGCGTCGTACCAGATCGAGGGCGCCATCCACGAGGGCGGACGCGGCGTCAGCGTCTGGGACACCTTCTGCGCCCAGCCCGGCACGATCATCGACGGCAGCTCCGGTGAGGTGGCCTGCGACCACTACCACCGCTACGCCGAGGACGTCGCGATGATGAAGGACCTCGGCGTGAGCGCCTACCGGTTCTCGATCGCCTGGCCGCGCATCCAGCCCGACGGCAGCGGACCCGCCAACCAGGCCGGACTCGACTTCTACGACCGGCTCGTCGACGAGCTGGTCGGCGCGGGCATCGAGCCGATGGCCACGCTGTTCCACTGGGACCTCCCGCAGGCGTTGCAGGACGTGGGCGCCGGGCGGCTGGCTGGAGCGGTCGACGGCCGAGCGGTTCGCCGAGTACGCCACCCTGTGCGCCGACCGGCTCGGTGACCGGGTCGCGAAGTGGGCGCCGGTCAACGAGCCCAACGTGGTCACGATGATCGGGCACGCCGAGGGGCGCCACGCTCCCGGCCTCAAGCTCGGCGTCGGCGCCCTGCCCGTCGCCCACCACCTCAACCTCGGGCACGGGCTCGCGGTCCAGGCCCTGCGTGCCGCCGGGGTGAAGCAGGTCGGCACCGCCAACAACCACGCACCGATCTGGCCGGCCTCCGAGAGCCCTGAGGACACGGAGGCCGCCGACGTCTTCGACGACCTCTGGAACCGGCTGTTCGCCGGGCCGATGCTGCTCGGGGAGTACCCCGAGCGCTGGGTGGACGCGCTGCCTGTCCAGGACGGCGACCTCGCGACGATCAAGCAGCCCATCGACTTCTACGGGTTCAACCACTACAACCCGATGGGCATCGGCGCCGCCGACCGAAGGCTCGGAGATCCCGTTCCGGATGACCGAGATCACCGGCTACCCGCTGACCGAGTTCCACTGGCCGGTCGTGCCCCAGGGGATGCGGCAGGTGATCAACCAGCTGTGCGAGCGCTACCCCGACATCCCGCCCATCTACATCACCGAGAACGGCTGCTCCTACGGCATGGGTCCCGACGAGTCGGGCGTGGTCGACGACCAGCCGCGCATCGACTTCTACGACGGCTACCTGCGCGCGGTCGCCGAGGCGATCTCCGACGGGTGCGACGTCCGCGGCTACTACGCGTGGTCGCTGATGGACAACTTCGAGTGGGGCGAGGGGTACACGATGCGCTTCGGCCTCGTGCACGTCGACTACGACACCCTCGTCCGCACGCCCAAGCGGTCCTACCAGTGGTACGCCGAGACGATCGCGGCCCAGCCACAGGCCGGGTGAGTTGACCGCCACCGTCCCGGCGCTCGAGGAGCCGACCAAGGACGTCAGCAGGCTGTGGGTCGCGTGGCTCTCGCTCGTCACGATCGGGATCTGCTCGGGCTTCTTCGGGCCGATCCAGGTGCTGCTCGCCGAGCAGGCCGAGGCGATCAGCCCGCACCACAAGGAGGCGACGCTCTCGCTGGTCCTCGGCGTGGGCGCGGCGGTCTCCACCGTCCTCAACCCGCTGTGGGGCGCCTTCTCCGACCGGACCGTGCTGCGGATGGGTCGCCGGCTGCCGTGGGTGATCGCGGGCCTGGTCGGCGGGGTCGTCTCGATGGTGGTGCTGTCCTCGGCGAGCAGCGTCGCGGTGATGGTGCTGGGCTGGGCGATGGCCCAGGGGTCTCTGAACGCGATGCTGGCCGCGGTCACGGCCACCGTGCCCGACCAGGTGCCCTCGCGGCAGCGCGGAGCCGTCGGCGGCTGGCTGGCCATCGCGCAGACGGTCGGCGTCGTCGCCGGCTCCGGCATCGCCGCCGTGACGGGCAGCATCGCCGCGGGCTACCTGACGATCGCCGGGGTGCTGGTGCTGTTCTCGCTGCCCTACCTGCTCGACAGCCGCGACATCGCCCTCGACCCCTCGTTGCGCCAGCCCTTCGAGCTCGGGCCCTTCCTGCGCTCGTTCTGGGTCTCGCCCCGGGCTCACCCCGACTTCGCGTGGGCCTGGATCACCCGCTTCCTGATGAACCTCGGCAACGCGCTGCTGCTCCTCTACCTCCTCTACTACCTCAAGGACGCCGTCGACCTGACCGACAAGGAGGCCGCGCGCGGGGTGGCCGTGCTGACGGCGGTGTACGGCGTGTGCGTCGTCGTGACCGCGGTGCTCGGTGGCATCTGGTCCGACCGGCTGGGCCGGCGCAAGGTCTTCGTCATGGTCTCGGGCCTCGTGGTCGCGGCGGCGCTGCTGTGGATGGCCTTCATCACCACCCTGGTCGGTGCGTTCGTCGGCGCGGTCGTCCTCGGTGTCGGGTTCGGCATCTACACCGCCGTCGACTTCGCGATGATCACCGAGGTGCTCCCGGCCGCGGACGACCGGGCCAAGGACCTCGGCGTCATCAACATCGCCAACGCCCTGCCCCAGGTGCTCGCCCCCGTGGTCGCGGCCGGCGTGCTCGGCGTAGGCCTCGGCTACCCGGCCCTCTACATGTTCGCCGCGGCCGTCAGCGTCGCCGGCTCGGTGCTCGTGCGGAACATCCGAGCCCTCGCCTGACCAGCTCGGGCCTCAGGCGGCCGACGTGCCGAAGGTGAAGGTGGCCAGGGTGACGGTCGTCGGTGATCAGGCGGGCCTCGCGGGCGTGCACCTCGAGCGGGGTGGGCACGTCGACGTCGTCGGGCAGCGCGAGGTGGGGGAGTGCCGAGCTGATCGAGGTCTCCTCGGCGCCGAGCTCGGGGAAGGCGTGGCGCAGCGAGTGGGTGATCCGCCGGAACACCCCGACGGGCTGCGGTGGCAGGTAGAGGCCGCCGCCCGGGAACTCCGCGGGCTCACCCAGCATGTAGGGGAACGGCGTCACGTCGGCGAAGAACTCGCCGAGCTCGGCGAGGACGCCTGCCTGCACCCGGTCCGTCGGCAGGAAGGGCGTGAGCAGCACGATGTGTGCTCCCGGGACGGCCGCCTGGAGCTCGGGCACCGGGATCACCAGTCGCGTCGTCGCGCTCACGGTCACTGCTGAACCGTAGTCGCAGAACCGGGTCGTGCGGCCTGCTCCGACGTCTAGCCTGAGTGTCATGGGCGCCGGGCACGACCATGCTGCCGGCCGTGCGCAGGACCGGGCACGGCTGCGGCTGGTGCTGCTCGTCACCGCCGTCGTGGCCGTCGTCGAGCTCGTCGGCGCGGGGCTCTCCGGATCGCTGGCCCTGCTGGCCGACGCCGGCCACATGCTCACCGACACCGCGGCGATCGTGCTCGCGCTCTCGGCGTCGTACGTCGCGACGCTCCCGGCCACGCCACGGCGCACCTTCGGCTACCACCGCGCCGAGATCCTCGCCGCGCTGATCAACGCCGTGGTGCTGCTCGGGGTCTGCGGCTACCTCCTGGTGACCGGCGTACGCCGCCTCGTCCACCCGACCTCGGTCGACACGCGGCCTGATGCTCGCGTTCGCGCTGGTCGGCCTTCGTCGCCAACCTGGTCTCGGTCACGTTGCTCGCCTCGCGGTCGCGCGAGTCGTTGAACATGCGCGGCGCGTTCCTCGAGGTGGTCGGCGACACGATCGGCTCGGCCGGTGCGGTCGTCGCGGCCCTGATCATCGCCACCACCGGCTTCACCCGCGCCGACCCCATCGTCAGCCTGCTCATCGCGGCACTGATCCTCCCGCGCGCCTGGACGCTGTTGCGCGACTGCGTGCGCGTGCTCCTGGAGGCGGCGCCGCCCGGGCTCGACGTCGACCAGGTCCGCCGCCACCTCGCCGAGGCGGACGGGGTCACCGACGTCCACGACCTGCACGCGTGGTCCATCACGAGCGGCATGCCCGCCCTGTCGGCCCACGTCACGGTCACCGAGGAGGCGCTGGCCGGCCGCGGCGTGGGGCAGATCCTCGACGAGCTCGGCGCGTGCGTGGCCGAGCACTTCGGCATCGAGCACGCCACCTTCCAGGTCGAGCCGGAACGCCACCAGGAGCACGAGCCGGGGGAGTCGCACGCCTGAGGCGGGGCGAGGGTCAGCCGCGGGGTCAGGAGGAGACCGACACCCGGCCCGACGCGTCCTTGACGGTGACCTTGAGGGCCCGGGTCTGCGATCCGAGCACGAGCGAGCAGGTGACCGTCTTGCCCACCTTGGCGACGAGGAACGCGTCGCCGCCGCAGTCGACCTTGGCCCCACGCGACTGAGCGGGCAGGCCCTGCGCGACCACCGCGGTCAGCTTCGACGACGGGATGACCACGCCGTCGGGCTTGGCGTGGACGTGCACCTTCGAGGCGTCCACGTCGGTGAGGGTGACCAGGAAGGGCACCTTCGAGCCGCCCACCACGAGCGTGCAGCGCACCGTCATGCCCTCGCTCAGGTCGCGGTGCCGAGGACAGCTGGCCTTGCCGACCGTGCCGGTCCCGGCGAACTGCTGGCCCTGGGTGCTGGCGAGGTACTTCTCGACCGCTGTCGCGTCGTACCCGGGCCGGTCGCCACAGCCGCTCAGCAGGAGCACCGAGGCGCCGAGCAGGATCGCGAGCCGCTTCACGACTGGTCCTTCGACGCGGCGCCCGGCTGCTGGGGCACGTGCGGAGTGGTGCCGCTGACGACGTCCCCCTGGCTGTCCACGGGGACCCGGGCCGGCCGGCGGGCGCCTCGCTCCCGACCTCAGGTTCGACGACGGCTGTCGACGGGGCTCGATCACGGCGTCGGCGCCGACCTGCTCCTCCGCGACCTCAGGCGTGGGCCGCCAGCGGAAGTAGCCCCAGAACAGCGCCGAGGCCACGCCGAAGGCCACGAACAGCACGATGGTCGTGGTCACCGACGCCGCGGTGGAGCGGCCCAGGTAGCCCGACTCGGGCATCAGCAGCACGTGCACGAAGAGGTAGACGACGACCGCGGTGAGCACCGCCCAGGCCACCCACGACCAGTTCTTGATGCGCGCGCCGGGCAGGAACCTCAGCGGCACCAGGCCGAACAGCATCCCCTCGAGACCGCCGATGAACAGGCACGCCAGCAGCGAGTCCAGGGCCAGCGTCGGGTAGCCGGCACTCGGCTTGGTGGCCGCGTGCGCCACCGGCTCGAAGACGACCCACGCGACCAGCGCCAGGCCGAGTGCGACGACGGACGCGGTGACCTCCGCGCGGCCCTCGCCCCGACGGTCCAGCGCCGCGATGAACACCGCGCCGCCGAGGACGCCGTAGAGGTAGCCGGGCTGGAAGTGGGTCAGCCGCGACACGAGCACGCAGACCGCGGCCACGATGAGGGCCGACGGGATCGCCTCGAGGTACCAGCCTGTCTCGTGGTGGCTCAGCGAGCGGTACACGCGACCGGCCAGCACGACGACGAGGACGGTCACCAGTACCGACAGGAAGACTCCCGTGACCAGGGCGTACGACGCGGTGGTGGCCCCGAACTTCGGGTCGAGGAAGCCGGCCAGCAGGGTGCCGACGACTGCACAGCCGAAGAAGATCGAGAGTCGGCGCATCCGCGGGACGCCGGTGCCGCCTCGCCTCGGTCCCGTCGACCGGCTCGCCGGCGCCAGATCCGCAGCTTGCCCAGCCGGCGGTCGATGCGCTCGTGGTTCTCCTCGTAGGTGCTGTTGAACAGCTGGGCCGGGAAGATGATCAGCAGGCCGAGCAGGGCGACCAGCAGGAGGTCGCGGGGCAGTCGGCTGCCGACGGACTTCAGGGCATCGGTCGGCTCCACGAGCGCGCCGGGGACCGACGAGCGCTGGCCGCTCGCGACGGCGAGCGAGCTCGCCCGCTGGCGCGCGCTCTGCGGCAGCGAGAAGCCGGGGATGGTCGTGGCGGCCGACGTCGTGCCGGGCGACACTGCGAGCGGCGTGGACTGCGCCGACGACGTCGGCGCGGCCAGCGGTGCCAGCGTGAAGGTGTAGACGCCGTGCTCGTGCGCGTTCGGCACCCGATCGGGGTCGAGCAGGCAGTTGAAGCTCGCGCCCACGGCCGTCTGCTTGAACGAGGCGTCCTCGGTCCCGGTGAAGGCCGTGACGTACGTGACGCCGTTGCGCGTGGTCGTCGCCGACGGGTGCAGCTGCACACGGTAGGTGTAGTCCCAGCCGTGGTTGGTCTGCACGACCTTGGTGACCCGGTCGATGCAGCCGACTGCCTGGGTGCCCGACCAGCCGAAACCGCTGCCTTGGGGAGAGCGGGGGCGGGTGCTCGTCTTCCCACTGCTGGTGAAGCCTGCCTTGCAGGCCTGGCCGACCGGGCAGCCCTGGCCGAACGCGAACGTCCGCGGACCGCTCTTCGCGGCGTACTCGGCCAGGTTGTGGTCGGGATGGGTCATCACCAGCCGTCCGTTGAACGTGCCGGCGATGACCGGTCCGCTGTCGGCGGCGGTGGCCGACGTGGTGGTCGCACCCAGCACGAGCGCGGCGGCGGCTGCCATGACGAAGGCGAAGAGGGCTGCTGTCCTACGTACCATCGTGGACCCCAAAGTGTCGGTGGACGATCGGAGGCTAAGACGTGGCCTGGCACGAATTCCCCAGCCCGAACGGGCTATTGACTCCGCCGGTCGTGGATGGCGTCGGTGGACGTTCCGGGGTCAACCGGGCGGCCGGAAAACGGGCCGACGAGGTCCGTAAAGGCGCTCCTGCGAGGATCGGGCCATGACCGACGCGGGGACGTACGCACTCGGCCGAGGCACCGGGCCGCTGGCCGGGGTGAAGGTCGTCGAGATCGCCGGCATCGGACCGGGGCCGCACGCCTGCATGATCCTGGCCGACCTCGGCGCCGACGTGATCCGGATCGAGCGCCCGGGCGGGCAGATGCTCACGGGCGGTCCCACCGACCTGCTCAACCGGGGTCGCCCCAGCGTGGCGCTGGACATCAAGCGCCCCGAGGCGGTGGCGACCGTGCTCGACCTCGTGGAGCAGGCCGACGTCCTCGTCGAGGGCATGCGGCCGGGCACCACCGAGCGCCTCGGGCTCGGTCCCGACGTGTGCCTGGCCCGCAACCCGCGCCTCGTCTACGGCCGGATGACCGGCTGGGGGCAGACCGGCCCGCTCGCCTCGGCCGCCGGGCACGACATGAACTACATCGCGATCACCGGTGCCCTCTACGGCATGGGCCAGGACCCCTCGCGACCGCACTTCCCGGCGAACCTCGTCGGCGACTTCGGCGGCGGTTCGACGTACCTCGTCATCGGCATCCTGGCCGCCCTGCTCGAGGCGCGGGTCAGCGGTGAGGGCCAGGTCGTCGACGCCGCGATCGTGGACGGCACCGCTCACCTGTCGGCGATGTTCTCCGGCATGCTCGCCGGCGGCACCCTGCGCGAGCAGCGGCGCAGCAACCTGCTGGACGGCGGGATGCCGTTCTACGACGTCTACGAGACCTCCGACGGCAGGCACATGTCGGTGGGCGCGCTGGAGCCGCAGTTCTACGAGCAGCTCGTCGCGCTGCTCGAGATCGAGGACGCGCCCGACCGCTACGACGTCGAGCGCTCCGAGGAGCTCCGCGGGGTCATCGCCGCCCGGTTCGCGACCCGCACGCAGGCCGAGTGGACCGAGGTGTTCGAGGGCACCGACGCCTGCGTGGCGCCGATCCTCCCGCTCACCGAGGCGATGGAGCACCCGCACATGGCGGCCCGCGAGGTCTTCGTCGAGCACGAGGGCGTCCGCCAACCGGCGCCCGCGCCGCGGTTCTCGCGCACCGAGACCTCGCTCGGCCTGCCGCCCCGCCCCCAGCCCGGAGCCGACACCCGGCGGGCCCTGGAGGCGTGGGGGATCGGGGACGTCGACTCGCTGCTCGAGGACGGCGTCGCCGTCCAGACGTGAGCCTCCAGACGTGAGCCCCCAGCCGTGACCCTCGACCTGGCCGACCTCCGCGCCGACTGCTCGTCGTGCGTCGGCCTGTGCTGCGTGGTGCCCGCCTTCTCCGTGTCGGCCGACTTCGCCCTCGACAAGCCGGCGCACACCCCGTGCCCGCACCTCGCGGGCGACTTCTCCTGCGGGATCCACGCCGAGCTGCGCGAGCGCGGCTTCCGCGGCTGCACGGTCTACGACTGCTTCGGTGCGGGGCAGCGCGTGGTGCAGGACCTGTTCGCGGGCCGTGACCCGGCCGCCGACCCGGTCGAGCGCGCGGCGATGTTCGCGGCCTTCGAGGTCGTCGAGCGACTGCACGAGCTGCTCTGGTACCTCGCCGACGCCCTGGCGCGCCCGGCCGTCGCGCCGTTGCGCAACGAGGTCGAGGGCCTCCGCGACACCGTCGAGCGGGCCGCCGGGAGCGGTGCTGACGAGGGGGACGTCGCCCGGCTCCAGGCCCGCGCCGACGTGCTGCTCGGCGAGGTGAGTGCGCTGGTACGCCGCCCCGCCGGGTCGGACCTGCGCGGACGCGACCTCGCGGCGGCGGACCTGCGCGAGCGCGACCTCGTGGCCGCGACCGTGCGGGGCGCGGTGCTGATCGGCGCCGACCTGCGCGGGGTGGTGCTGGCCGACACCGACGTTCTCGGGGCCGACGTACGCGGGGCCGACGCCCGCGGAGCCGACCTGAGGGACGCCCTGTTCCTCACCCAGTCGCAGGTCAACGCCCTGCGCGGGGATGCCACGACCCTGCTCCCCGGTTCGGTGCTTCGCCCCGCCCACTACGGTCGGGAGCATGGCTGACTCTCTCCAGGGAACCGTCGCGCTGGTCACCGGCGCCTCCAGCGGCATCGGGCAGGCGGCGGCTGCCGACCTCGCCGCACGCGGTGCCGCCGTCGCCCTCGCGGCCCGTCGTACCGAACGGCTCGAGGAGCTGGCGACCGCGATCCGCAAGGACGGCGGCACCGCGCTGACCATCACCGCCGACGTCACCGACCAGGAGCAGGCTCGCGGCGCTGTCGCGCAGACCGTCGAGGAGCTGGGCCGCCTCGACACCGTGATCAACAACGCCGGCCTGATGCTGCTCGGACCGGTCGTCGACGCCCCGGTCGAGGAGTGGGAGCGGATGGTCGACCTCAACGTCAAGGGGCTGCTCTACGTCGCGCACGCCTCCCTGCCGCACCTGCTCGCGGCCGCCGAGGACGGACCCCGCCGGGTCTCCGACCTGGTCAACATCTCCTCCGTCGCGGGCCGGGTGGCGCGCAACGGCAGCGGCGTCTACAACGCGACGAAGCACGCGGTCGGTGCGTTCAGCGAGGCGCTGCGGCAGGAGGTCACCGGCCGGCACGTGCGCGTCTCGCTCGTGGAGCCGGGGGCGGTCTCCACCGAGCTGGCCTCGCACAACCGCGAGGAGATCCTGCCGGCGCTGCGCGAGCGCTTCGCCGGGATGGAGCGGCTGGAGGCCGACGACATCGCCGAGACGATCACGTTCATCGTCACCCGGCCGCGGCACGTCGCGGTCAACGAGGTGCTCGTGCGCCCCACCGAGCAGGAGGGGTGACCTCCCCCACACCGCCTGCCTGACCGACGATGACAGTAGTACTGTCACGGTTGGCGGCACCCGTTCCGGGCACGCCTGCCCACTGTGACCGCCCCCAGAGTTGGGCCACCTAGAGATGGGACAGCCATGGCCACCGAAGCATTCGTCTACGACGCGATCCGCACGCCCCGCGGCAAGGGGAAGAAGGACGGCTCGCTCCACGAGGTGAAGCCCGTCGACCTCGTCGTCGGCCTGCTCGACGAGATCAAGGTCCGCAACCCCTCGCTCGACGTGAACCGCGTCGACGACGTGGTGCTCGGCGTGGTCTCCCCGGTCAGCGACCAGGGCGGCGACATCGCCAAGACTGCTGCGCTCGCCGCCGGCTACCCCGACACGGTCGCGGGGGTCCAGCTCAACCGCTTCTGCGCCTCCGGCCTCGAGGCGGTGAACCAGGCGGCGTCGCGGGTGCGCGGTGGCTTCGAGGACCTGATCCTCGCCGGCGGCGTCGAGTCGATGAGCCGCGTGCCGATGGGCTCAGACGGCGGCGCCTGGGCCTCCGACCCGGCCACCGCGTTCGCGACCGCGTTCGTGCCGCAGGGCATCGGCGCCGACCTGATCGCCACCATCGAGGGCTTCTCCCGCGAGGACGTCGACACCTTCGCCGTCGAGAGCAACGCCCGCGCGGCGAAGGCGTGGGCCGACGGGCGCTTCGCCCGGTCCGTCGTACCCGTCAAGGACGAGAACGGGATCACCGTCCTCGACCACGACGAGTTCATCAAGCCCGAGTCCAGCGTGGAGGGCCTCGCCCGGCTCAAGCCGTCCTTCGCCGCGCATCGGCGACCAGGCCGGCTTCGACTCGGTGGCGCTGGAGAAGTACCACTGGATCGAGGAGATCGACCACGTCCACCACGCCGGCAACAGCTCCGGCATCGTCGACGGTGCCGCCCTGGTGGCGATCGGCAACGAGCAGGTCGGTACCGACCTACGGTCTCACCCCGCGTGCGCGCATCATCGCCACCGCCGTCTCCGGCGCCGACCCGACGATCATGCTCACCGGCCCCGCACCGGCCAGCCGCAAGGCCCTGGCCAAGGCCGGCCTCGAGGTCGAGGACATCGACCTCTTCGAGATCAACGAGGCCTTCGCCGCCGTCGCCATGCGCTTCATGCGCGACCTGGGGATCTCCCACGAGATCACCAACGTCAACGGTGGTGCGATCGCCATGGGCCACCCGCTCGGCGCGACCGGCGCGATGATCCTCGGCACCCTCGTCGACGAGCTCGAGCGCCGCGACCTCAAGCGCGGCCTGGCCACGCTCTGCGTCGGCGGCGGCATGGGCATCGCCACCATCGTCGAGCTCGTCTGACCACTCCGAACGCGATCAGGAAGAGACACATGACCGAGCCAATCACCGCAGTGCAGTACGAGCGCGGCGACGACGGGATCGTCGTCCTCACCCTCGACGACCCCACGGCCAGCGCCAACACGATGAACGACCTCTACCGCGACTCGATGCACGCGGTGATCGACCGGTTGTACGACGAGCGCGACGAGATCACCGGCGTGGTGATCACCTCGGCCAAGAAGACCTTCTTCGCCGGCGGCAACCTCAAGGGGATGCTGGCCGCCACCCCCGGCGACGTCGACGCCGTCTTCGCGATGGCGCAAGACATCAAGGCCGACCTGCGTCGGCTGGAGAAGCTCGGCAAGCCCGTCGTCGCCGCGATCAACGGCGCTGCCCTCGGCGGCGGCCTGGAGATCACCCTGGCCTGCCACCACCGGATCGTCGTCGACGACCCGAAGGCCGAGCTCGGCCTGCCCGAGGTGACCCTCGGCCTGCTCCCCGGCGGCGGTGGCGTCACCCGCACCGTGCGCATGTTCGGCATCCAGTCGGCGCTGATGGACATCCTGCTGCAGGGCACCCGCTTCAAGCCGGCCGCAGCGCGCGAGAAGGGTCTCGTCGACGAGCTCGTCGAGAGCCGCGACGACCTCGTCCCCGCCGCGAAGGCATGGATCGAGTCCGTCAAGGACGACCCCCAGGCCGCCACCAACCCGTGGGACCGCGACGGCTTCAGGCTCCCCGGCGGCAGCCCCTCGAGCCCGGCCCTGGCCCAGTTCCTGCCGGCGTTCCCGGCGATGCTGCGCAAGCAGACCAAGGGCGCGGTCTACCCGGCCACCCGCGCGATCATGGCCGCGGCCATCGAGGGCGCGCAGGTCGACCTCGAGACCGCCAGCCGGATCGAGTCGCGCTACCTGGCGCACCTGATCGTCGGCTCCAACAGCAAGAACATGATCCAGGCCTTCTTCTTCGACCTCCAGGCGATCAACTCCGGTCACCTGCGGCCCGACGGCGTGGAGAAGTTCACCGCGACGAAGGTCGGGGTGCTCGGTGCCGGGATGATGGGCGCCGGCATCGCCTACTCCTGCGCCCGCGCCGGCATGCACGTCGTACTCAAGGACGTCAGCCAGGAGGCCGCCGAGAAGGGCAAGAACTACAGCGAGAAGCTGCTCGCCAAGGCCGTCGAGCGCGGGAAGTCGACCGAGGAGAAGAAGGCCGAGGTCCTCGACCGGATCACGGCGACCTCCGAGCCGGGCGACCTGGCCGGCTGCGACCTGGTGATCGAGGCGGTCTTCGAGGACCCGTCGCTGAAGGCCAAGGTCTTCGCCGAGGTCGTGGATGTCGTCGACGACCACGCCCTGCTCTGCTCGAACACCTCGACGCTGCCGATCACCGGCCTCGCCGAGAACATGGCGCGCCCGGCGGACTTCATCGGGCTGCACTTCTTCAGCCCGGTCGACAAGATGCCGCTGGTCGAGATCATCCGGGGTGAGCAGACCTCCGACGAGTCGGTGGCGCGCGCCCTCGACGTGGTGATGCAGATCCGCAAGACGCCGATCGTGGTCAACGACAGCCGCGGCTTCTACACCAGCCGCGTCATCGGCACGATGGTGATGGAGGGCCTCGCCATGCTCGGCGAGGGCGTCCACCCGATGTCGGTCGAGCGCGCGGCGACCCAGGCCGGGTACCCGGTCGGGACGCTCCAGCTCTCCGACGAGCTCAACCTCGAGCTGATGGCCAAGATCGAGAAGGCCACCGCCGAGGCCACCGGGTCGGGCTACACCCCGCACCCCGGCGCGGCCGTCGTGGAGACGATGCTCGAGGCGGGTCGCGCCGGCAAGCTGCGCGGCGCCGGTTTCTACGAGTACGGCGAGGACGGCCGGCGTGGCCACCTGTGGCCGGGCCTGAAGGAGCTCTTCCCGCCGGACGACCAGCCCGCCGACATCGACGACCTCAAGGACCGCTACCTCTTCATCGAGGCCCTCGAGACCGCGAAGTGCTTCGAGGAGGGCGTCATCGAGTCCTCCGCCGCGGCCAACATCGGCTCGATCATGGGCATCGGCTACCCGGCGCTGACCGGCGGCACCGTCCAGTTCATGCAGGGCTACGACGGCGCGACCGGCCAGGGCCTCCCCGGCTTCGTGGCCCGCGCCGACCAGCTGGCGAAGCTCTTCGGCGAGCGCTTCGAGCCCACCGCCCGGCTGCGCGAGATGGCGGAGAAGGGCGAGTCCTTCCCGCGTGACCCCCGACCCTGTGACCCGGTCCGCCGTACCGAATCGGACAGGGTTGGGGGGCAGAACTGGAGGTTGAGGGGTGACGTTTCACCCCAGGTCCGGTTTCCCGGGTAACCCGGGAAACCGCGCGTCTGCGCAAACCGGACACAAAGGGCGCCGTACTCGGGTGAGAATGAGCCGGTGACCCACTATCGGCCCCCGCCCCGCGCCTGCGTCGTCGAGCTCCGGCGGGGCCGGGCCCCGGGTCGACATCCGGGGACTCTGGGTCCGGTTCGGCTCGGTGGCCGCGGTGCGCGGGATCGACCTGAGCGCGGACGCCGGACGGGCCACCGCCCTGCTCGGCCGCAACGGCGCCGGCAAGTCGACGACGATGCGCGTGCTGGCCGGCGTGATCCCGCCGACCGAGGGCGTCGTCCGGGTCGAGGGGCTCGACGTGCGCGAGTCGCCGCTGGCGGTCAAGCGGCTGGTCGGCTACTGCCCCGACGTCGGCGGCCTGGTGCCGCGGGCGACGCCGTGGGAGCACCTCCAGCTGGCCGCCCGGCTGCGTCGCATGGAGGACTGGGAGGACCGCGCCCGCGACCTCCTCGAGCGCTTCGAGCTCGGCGACGTCGCGCACCGGGTCACCTCCGGCTTCAGCCACGGCATGGGCAGGCGTCTCTCGGTGGTGCTGGCGGCCTTCCACGACCCGTCGGTGCTGCTGCTCGACGAGCCGTTCGACGGCGTCGACCCGCTCGGCGTCGAGGCCACCCTGGAGGTCATCGCCGATGCCCGCGCCCGCGGTGCGGCCGTGCTCGTCTCCACCCACCTGCGCGACCTCGCGATGCAGGCCTGCGAGACCGCGCTGGTGCTGCGTGGCGGCAGCAGCGTCGCCGCCCTGGCCGCGCACGAGCTCCTCGGCGAGGAGGGTGCGGGTGTCTACCGCGCTCTCCTGGACTGAGCTGCGCCGCAGCGTCGCCGACCTTGCCGCCCTGCTCGCCTTCCGCCGCAGCGGCCTCGAGCGTCGCTCGCGCAGGCGCCTGCGTGCCACCGGGCTGGTCGTCCTCGGGCTGACGGTTCTGGCGGTCGTCATCCCGGCGTACGCCGGTGGCCCGACCCCGCGGCCGCACAGCGGCGGCATCCTGGCCCTGTTCCCGTCGATGTGCCTGGGCTTCCTCGTGCTCGCGTGCTTCTCCGCCGTGGCCTCGGCCGGGGGCCGTGAGGTGGTGCCGCGCGACCAGGCGGTCGCCTTCCCGGTCTCCCCGACCACCGACCACCTCGGCGCGCTCCTCCTGGCACCCCTGAACATCGCCTGGCTGGTGCAGTCGTGGGCCCTGCTGGGCGCGATGGCCTACGCGTTCGGCCCCTCCCACCTCCTGGTCTACGAGCTGCCCATCCTGACCTGGGTGCTGGCCGCGACCGCTCTCGCCCAAGTCGTCGGCTGGGTGGCGGAGGGCATCCGGCGCGGCCACCACGGCATCGCGGTCTTCCGCGCGATCGTCGTCGTGCTCGGCGCGGCCGTGGTCGCCCTCGTCGTCACCGCCCGGCTCACCCCGGTGCTCGACCACAGCCCCACCAAGCTGATGCTCGGCGAGGTGCTGGACGCCCGCCTCGGTCGCTGGGCCGGCTGGGGCTCGGGGATGGTCGTGCTCCTGCGTCGTGCTCGCGGCCGCGGTCGCCCTCGGAGCCGTACCCGGCGCGCTGGGCCCTCGGGCGGCCCATGCGCGAGGAGCTGCGGCTGGAGTCCGGCCACCAGCGGGTGCGAGCGAACGCGGGCTCCGACCTGACCATGATGCTGCGCATCGACCGGACGGCGATCTGGCGCTCGGTACCGCTGCGCCGCGGTCTCACGGTGCTCGCCGTCATGCCCGGAGCGGTGGCCCTCGCGGGCCACCTCCAGTGGCAGATGCTGACCGTGCTCCCGGGCCTCGTGGCCTCCGGTGGCGCGCTGCTGTTCGGGGTGAACACCTGGTGCCTCGACGGGCGCGGTGCGCTCTGGCGCGACAGCCTGCCGGTCCCACCGCGGGTCGCGTTCACCTCACGCGTCATCGTCCTGTTCGAGGTGCTGCTCGCCTCCGCGGCCGTCACCCTGGCCTGGCTGCGCTGCGCGCCGGCCGGCCCTCCGTGGTCGAGCTGGCGGCGGTGGCCTGCTCGACCCTCGTGGTCGCGACCCAAGTGGTCTCGGCGAGCATGCGCTGGAGCATCGCCCGGCCGTACGCCGCCGACCTCCGCAGCGCCCGCGCCACCCCCGCGCCACCGGTCGTGATGGCCGGCTACAGCGCCCGGCTCGCCATGGTCACCACCTGCACCGGCCTGGTGTTCTCGGGGCTGGCCCAGCTCGGTGAGGTCTCGCTCACCGTCTCGGTCACCGTGATGCTCCTCGTGGTCTCGGCGATGCGCATCATGCAGTCGCGGCGTCACTGGGAGGACCCCGTCACCCGCTCGCGCGTGGTGGCTGTCGTCGCCGGCTGACCTGCCCCCCGCCGGTGCCCGGCGTACCAGCACGTGGACGGACCGTTTCGCGCCCGGCCTCGCGCGGCACACTGACCGTGACCACCCGTGGAGTGGCTCGTTGCACCTACTGGACCTGTCGCGGTCGCTCCACCTCGGAACGGGCTCGTGTGGGTCCTGGAAGAGGCTGTGTCACGATGACGGTTCAACTAGAAGTCTCCAACCCGGGGGAGTCCCGATGAAGAAGCTTGCCGGCGCGGGCTCTGTGCTCGCCGCCCTCACCCTCGCCCTGCTCGGCACCATGGGCGCCGCTCAGGCCGACAGCTCGACGGTGTCGCCGCCCACGGCGCCCACCGGCAGCACGGTGAGCTCGAGCAACGTCAGCGCTGCGAGCAACAACGGTTCGGCTGCCGACAACGCCTCGGCCGCCGCGCTCCCCAACACCGGTGGGCCCAACGAGGCCCTGCTCGGCGGTGCCGTCGCACTGCTGATCGCCGGTGGCGTCACCGTTGCGGCGACGCGTCGCCGGCAGACCGACTGACCCACCTGAGTGCCACCTCCGAGTGACGGGGGCGACGGCGAGCCTGAGCCACGGTCCTCGACCGGGGTCAGGCACCCCCGACGCTCGAGGCGTCTCATCGTCCTGCTCCTGGTAGGGCTGATCTGCGTCCTCGCGCTGGTCTTCGCCTACCAGGCGACACGCACCGCGCTCGCGCTGCTCCGCGCCAAGCAGGACGTCTCCCGGCTCACCGGGCAGGTGCAGGCCGCGAACGTCCCGGCCGCGCGAGCGACCCTGAGCGACCTCGAGCACCAGGCGGCCATCGCCCACAGCCACTCCCGCAACGTGCTCTGGAAGGCCGCCGGCTTCGTGCCGTGGATCGGCACCGACGTGGACGCCGTCCGTACGGCGTCCGCGGCCCTCGACGACACCTCCCGGGCGGCCCTGCCTGCGGCGCTGCAGATCTACCAGAGCGTCCAGGGGCGCCACCTGCGCTCCGGCGACGGCAGGTTCGACACCCGCGCCATCGCTGCGCTGCAGCCCCGCTTCGCCCAGCTGGCCGCAGGGGTGCTGCCCTCCCAGCACCGCCTGGACGCGATCGACGCGAGCAAGGTGAAGATCGGACCCCTGCGCACCGCGACGAAGGACTTCCAGAATCAGCTGGACTCCCTGGCCACCCTGGCCCAGGCCGGCAACACCGCGTCGCGCCTCCTGCCGACGATGCTGGGCGGCACGGGGCCGCGCACCTACCTCCTCGTCGAGCAGACCAACGCCGAGATCCGCGCCACCGGTGGCCTGCCCGGGTCCTTCTCGGTCGTCGACGTGCGCAACGGACGGATCCGGCTCGGGCGGCAGGTCTCCGACCTCGACTTCCCGACCCTGTCCACGCCGGTGCTCCCGCTGACCCGCGACGAGCTGGCCATGCACGGCACCCAGATGGGCGAGGACGTGCGCGCCGCGAACGTGACCCCGGACGTCCCGCGGGCCGCGCAGGTCATCGAGGCGATGTACGCCCAGAGGTTCGGTCAGCACGTCGATGGCGTGGTCTTCGTCGACCCGTTCGTGCTCTCCGCCCTGCTGCAGGTCACCGGTCCTGTCACGGCCGGCGGTGACACCTTCCACAGCGGTGACGTGGCGCGCAAGCTGCTCAACACGGTCTACCTGCGCTTCCCCCAGGGCCCTCAGCAGAACGCGTACTTCGCCTCGGCGGCCAAGGGCATCTTCGACGTCCTCTCGACGCGCCCGGTCAACCAGCTCGGCGTCCTGCGCGCGCTGGTGCCGATGGTCGAGCAACGACGGTTCCTGGTCTGGAGCCGGCACCCGGCGGAGCAGGCGCTGCTGTCCCGGACCTCCATCGCCGGCGCGCTGCCCCACGGAGCGGCGGCCGCCGAGAGCGCGGGCATGTACCTCAACGGCGCCACCTCGGCGAAGATGGAGTACTACCTCGACTACGTCGGTGGCGTGCGCTCGGTGAGCTGCTCGTCGAACGGCACCCAGCAGTTCCAGGTGCGGCTGCGGATGAGGTCCAACGCCCCGAGGGACGTCTCCGGCCTGCCGGACTACGTCGTCGGCAACGGCTCGCACGCGCCCAAGGGATCGATGCTGGACCGGCTCTTCGTCTACGGGCCCTCCGGCGGCCGCGTCGTGTCGATGCAGGCCAACGGCAAGCAGGTCAAGCCGGTCAGGTTCCGCGAAGGGGACCGGCCCGTGGTCTACCAGAGCCTGCTGCTCCACGCCGGTGGCGGCATCGACCTGACGGTGACGATGCAGACGGCTCCCCACGGCACCGCCGGCCCCACGTTCGCGTGGACCCCTGGCATGCACCAGGGCCCGACGAGCGTCAGCGCCCCCACCACCTGCGGCTGATCGGCCACCGTCGTGCCCGGCTAGGGTCGTGGGATGGACTTCTCGCCCTCCCCGCGGGCCGCGGAGCTGATCGATCTGGTCTCGGGTTTCGTCCGCGACGAGGTCGAGCCGGTCGCCCAGGAGTACCACCGCCAGGTCACCGAGTCGGCCGGCACCGGCACCTGGGCCGAGTCGCCGATCCTCGAGGACCTGCGAGCGAAGGCGCGCGTGCTGGGCCTGTGGAACCTCTTCCTGCCCGCTGAGCACGGTGATGGGTACGCCGCCCGGTTCGGCACCCATGGGGGCCGCGGGCTGAGCAACGCCGACTACGCACCGTTGGCCGAGCAGATGGGCCGGGTCGGCCACCTCGCGCCGTACGTCTTCAACTGCCACGCGCCCGACACCGGCAACATGGAGGTGCTGCTCCGCTACGGCACCCACGAGCAGCGCGAGGAGTGGCTCGAGCCGCTGCTCGAGGGGCGGATCCGCTCCGCGTTCACGATGACCGAGCCCGACGTGGCCTCCTCCGACGCCACCAACATGGCGGCCACCGCCGTGGTCGACGGCGACGAGGTCGTGATCAACGGCCGCAAGTGGTGGTCGAGCGGGGTCGGCCACCCCGACTGCCGCCTGCTGGTCTTCATGGGGCTCAGCGGTTCCGGGGGCGACCCCGAGGCCGACCGGCACCGCCGGCACACCATGGTGCTGGTCCCCAAGGACACTCCGGGTGTGCGGGTCGAGCGGCTGCTCACCACCATGCAGACCTATGACGAACCGGTCGGACACGGCGTCGTCAGCTTCGAGGACGTGCGCGTGCCGAGGGAGAACATCCTGCTCGGCGAGGGCCGGGCCTTCGAGATCGCGCAGGGACGGCTTGGGCCCGGGCGCGTGCACCACTGCATGCGCCTGATCGGGCAGGCCGAGGTCGCCCTCGAGCTCGCCATCCGGCGCGGCCTGTCCCGCGAGGCGTTCGGCAAGCCGCTGGTCAACCTCGGCGGCAACCGCGAGCGGATCGCCGATGCGCGGATGGCGATCGACCAGGCTCGGCTGCTCGTCCTGAACGCAGCCTGGAAGCTCGACACCGGCGGTCCGCTGAACGCGCTGAGCGAGGTCAGCCAGATCAAGGTGGTGGTGCCGAACATGGCCCAGCAGGTGATCGACATGGCCATCCAGCTGCATGGCGGCGGTGGGCTCTCCGGCGACTTCCCGCTCGCGGGGATGTGGACCAACGCGCGGGCGCTCCGGCTGGCCGACGGGCCCGACGAGGTGCACCGCGGGGTCGTCGCTCGCCTCGAGATCGGCAAGCACCGATGAGCTCGCGTGCTGGTGACCGGCGGCGCAGGTGGACTCGGCTCCTCGCTCGTCCGGGCCTTCGAGGCGCGTGGCGACGAGGTGCTGGCGTGCGACATCACTGACGGCGCCGCCCTCCACCTCGACGTGCGCTCCGACGACGACTGGGCGGCGGCCCGTGACTGGGTCGTCGATCAGTGGGGCGGGCTCGACGTGCTCGTCAACAACGCCGGTGTCGCCGGCGGCGGTCGTCTCGACGTGGCGGGCATGGACGAGTGGCAGTGGATCACCGAGATCAACCTGTTCGGCGTCGTGCGCGGGATCCGCACCTTCACCCCGCTGTTCAAGCAGCAGCGCTCGGGTCACGTCGTCAACATCGCCTCCCTCGCCGGCCTGGTGCACCCCGCGGGGATGGCCTCCTACAACGCCGTCAAGGCCGGTGTCGTCGCGCTGAGCGAGACCACCGGCCACGAGCTCGCGGAGTACGGCGTCCGCTGCTCGTGCGTGTGCCCGTCCTACTTCCGCACGGGACTCGTCGAGGCCATGCAGGGCACCGACACCGCCGTCGGCAAGGTGATCGGCGGCCTCGTCGCCGCGGCCCCGCTGGGCCCCGACGAGATCGCGGCCGCGGTGCTCGAGGGGATGGACCGTGGCGACGACGTGATCCTTCCCGACGAGGCGGCGCGAGCGGCGTACCGCCTCAAGCTCAGCGACCGGGCGGCGTACGACCAGGTGATGCGCAGGCAGGCGGCGCGGCTCAACGCGGTCGGGGACCCGTCGTGACCGAGCAGATCGAGGGCGCGGCAGCGGTCCGCGACGAGGACAGCTTCGACGTCGCCGCCGTGCGCGCGTGGCTTGCGGACCAGGGGACCGAGCTCGGGTCCGGGGTCGAGGTGCGGCAGTTCGGCGGGGGCGCGTCGAACATCACCTACTCGCTGCGCGACGACACCCACGACCTGATCCTGCGGCGGCCCCCGAGGGGCCACAAGGCCAAGGGCGCCCACGACATGGGCCGCGAGTACCGCATCCAGGACGGCCTGGCCGGAGTGTTCCCGCTGGTGCCGCGGATGGTCGCGCTCTGCGAGGACGAGTCCGTGATCGGGCTGCCGTTCTACGTGATGCAGCGCATCGACGGGATCATCCCGCGGCGCGACTTCCCCTCCGGCGTCTCGCTCGACGAGCAGCAGGCCACGACGCTGTGCACCAAGGCGCTCGAGGTGCTGATGGACCTGCACCGCGTGGACGTCGACAGCACGCCGCTGGCCTCGATGAACAAGGGCGACGGGTACGTCGAGCGCCAGGTCTCGGGCTGGACGAAGCGCTACCGCGACGCCCGGACCGCCGACGCAGGCGACTACGAGACGGTGATGTCGTGGCTGGCCGCCCGGCAGCCCGCGGACGTCGGGCACTGCCTGATCCACAACGACTTCCGGTTCGACAACATGGTGCTCTCGCGGGAGGACCCGACGACGCCGATCGGCCTGCTGGACTGGGAGATGGCCACCGTCGGCGACCCGCTGATGGACCTCGGCGGCACGATGGCCTACTGGGTCACCGACGACGACGACGAGTTCTTCCGCCAGTTCCGGCGCCAGCCCACCAACCTGCCCGGCATGCTCTCGCGCCAGGAGATGGTGCGGCGCTACTGCGACGCGATGGGATTCTCGGTCGACGCCGAGCAGTGGCTCTTCTACGAGGTCTACGGGCTGTTCCGGCTCGGGGTCATCGCGCAGCAGATCTACTACCGCTACTTCCACCAGCAGACCACCAACGAGGCCTACGCGATCTTCGGGCCGGCCGCGCAGTTCCTCGAGCAGCGCTGCCTCGCGCTCATCGGTGCGGTCTGAGCGGGTGAGCGTCTGATGGGTCAGATCCTGCTGGTCCGGCACGGCCAGGCGTCATGGGACGCCGAGGACTACGACGTGCTCTCCGAGACGGGCTGGGAGCAGTCCCGCGTCCTCGGCCGGTCGCTCGCCGAACGCGGGATCAAGCTGGACGCGGTCGTGCGCGGGCAGATGCGCCGGCACCGCGAGACGGCCGAAGGCCTGCTGGAGGGCCTGGGTGACTCGCTCGACGCCTCCCTCGATGTCGACGCCGACGACGGGTGGGACGAGTTCGACCACCTCGGCGTGCTCACCCGCGTGCCGGCCCCGTTCGAGGGGCAGGAGCCCTCGCCCGAGGAGTTCCACCGGTGGTTCCTCGACGCGACCGCGCGCTGGACGGGCAGCGAGCACGACGCCGACTACGACGAGACGTGGACGGCCTTCACCGGCCGCGTGGGTGCGGCGCTCGACCGCGCGGCCGCGCGTGACGGGGCCACGGCGGTGGTCACCAGCGGCGGTCCCGATCGCCTGGTCCGCGGCGACCCTGCTGGCCGACGGTCACGACGTACGCACCGCCCTGTGGCACCGTCTCAACGCCGTCTGCCTCAACACCGGCGTCACCCGCCTCGTCACCGGCCGCCGCGGCCTGACCCTGGTCACCCTCAACGAGCACCCCCACCTCGACCCGCGCCCGGAGCTGCTGACCTACCGCTGACCTCGACCATGGCTCTGGGAGGATCACCGGCATGCCTGAGCCGAAGCGGAAGACCATCCTGATCACCGGGGCGAGCAGCGGGCTGGGGGCGGAGATGGCGCGGCAGTTCGCCGCGCGGGGGCACGACCTGGCGCTGTGCGCGCGGCGGATCGAGAAGCTCGACGCGCTCAAGGCCGAGATCGCGGCCGAGCACCCGGAGCGGCGGGTGGAGGTGCGCACGCTCGACGTCACCGACGACGACCAGGTCTTCGAGGTCTTCCGCGCGTTCAAGGGGGACTTCGGCACCATCGACCGGGTGGTCATCAACGCCGGCCTGGGCAAGGGGGCGCCGCTGGGCACCGGGCGCTACGACGCCAACCGGGAGACCGCGATGACCAACTTCGTCGCGGCGCTGGCGCAGTCGGAGGCCGCGATGGAGATCTTCCGCGAGCAGAACGACGGCCACTTCGTGATGATCAGCTCGATGTCGGCGATGCGCGGGCTGCCCAAGACCATGACGACGTACGCCGCGACGAAGGCCGGGGTGGCCCACATCGCCGAGGGGCTGCGCAACGAGCTGTACGGCAAGCCGATCAAGGTGACCGTGCTCTACCCCGGCTACATCGCCTCGGAGATGAACGAGCGCGTCGACCCGAGCAAGGCCAAGGGCATGGTCGGCACCGAGAAGGGCGTCCGCTCGATGGTGGAGGCGATCGAGAAGGAGAAGGACTCGGCCTGCGTCCCGCCGCTGCCCTGGGCACCGATGAGCGTGCTGATGAAGCACGCGCCGCTGCCGGTGCTCAAGCGGGTGATGTGACGGTGCACGGTGCTGGCCAGGAACGGCGAGAGCAGCCCCGGCACCGCCTCGTCGGCGATCGCCACGGCCTGCTCCAGCGGGATGTCGAGCGCGGCGTAGGCCTGGTGGCCGGCCGCGGTCGTGGCCACCAGGGTCGCCAGCCCGGCCCGTCGCTGGAACCAGCTCTGGCGCAGGTTCCAGCCGATGATGCCGGTGCGCTGGAGCACGTCGCGCCGGCCCATGAACGATCCCGAGCGCACGACGAGGTGCTCGTCGGTCAGGGTGTGGCCGAGGCCGCGGTACCGGTCGGCAGCGAGCACCGCGGCAGCAGGGAGTGCCAGCAGGGCCGGCAGCACCGCCCACGCCGGCACGGGTGTGGTCAGCGCGACGACGAGCACGACCAGGGGCAGCACGGAGGCGACGGCCAGCGCGCGCGTGTAGCGACGGCGCCGCGCGCGCGGACCGTGCCGACGCAGGGCGACGTGCAACGGCTCGGAGGTGCCGATCGCCGAGGAGCCGGTCGTCTGCACGATCCCGCGGGGCGCGGTCGGCACGAGCAGCGTGGTGCCGGACTCCTTCTTCGAGACCCCGGTGACGATCGCGCTGAGCTTGGCGGCACCCGCCAGCCGCAGCCCGAGCGGCTCGCCGACCTCGAGCCCGCGGACGCGCTCCACCTCGAGCGAGGTCTCGCGGCGTGGTGAGCAGGCCGCGGTGGACGTGGTAGCTGCGGCCGCGCCGGTCGCGGGCGAGCGTGAACCCCCAGTTCTGGACGAGGTAGCCGAACACCGAGAAGAGCGCGCCGAGGACCAGGAAGGCGACGACGAACAGCACGACGGACGCGACCGGGTGGTGCTCGACGTACCGGAGCGGCCAGCGAGTCCTCGGAGAGCCGGGCCAGGATGCCGTTGGTGAACTGCCCCATGGCGGCCGAGCACGCGCGACCGCGACCACCGAGCCCGACGTGGTCAGCGGGGCGTAGCGGGCCCACCGCGGCTCGAAGCGCAGCAGCACCTCGTCCTGCCCGACGGTCGCCCCGGCCGTCGCGGCGTCCTGCGGGTCGGCCGACTCGTCGGCCCGGTGCAGCAGCGCCACGCGGAGCTCGCGGGCCTCGGCCAGCGGCAGGCCGTCGAGGGTGAACCGCTCGTCGTGGTCCTTGGCCGCGCTGGCCGTGCCGATCTCCACCTTGGCCAGGCCGAGGAGCTGGTGGATGGGCGAGGAGGTCAGCTCGACCGCGCGGACCCGGTCCAGCTTCGCGGTCAGCACGCTGCGGCTGAGCAGGCCGCGCTGCAGCTCGACCTGGGTGGCGGTGATCCGGAAGCGGGTGGTCAGGAAGCGCATGATGCCGAGCCCGATCGGGATCGCGACGCCGACCAGCTGCCACAGCGTCGTTCCCGCCCGCCGTGCCGACCAGGAAGATGCCGATGAGGACGGGCAGGAACTTGAGCAGCTCGTTGACCGGGTGCACGAGCAGCATCCGCGGGTCGAGCCGGCGCCACTCCGCGTCGCGGGGCACCGGCCCTTCGAGACGGTCCTGACGGACCTCCTCGGGGTCCGCGATCGGTCGTGCTCCTCGGGGGCTTGGGGCTCGCGTCACGTCGCGTCCCCGGCCTCGGCCGCCGTACGACGGGTCAGGTCGGCGACGAGCCGGTCGGCGACGTCCTTGTCGATCGCCGAGATGACCAGCGGTCCGGCGGCGGAGGCGGTCGTCACGGTCACCGACGCCAGTCCGAGCACGCGACCGACCGCGCGACTGCTCGAAGTCGACGGTCTGCACCCGCGACATCGGCGCGATCCGGCGCTCGCGCGAGAGCCAGCCGGTCTGGGTGTACACCGCGTCCTCGGTGCTCTCCCAGCGGTGCACCTGGTAGCGCACGAACGGCATCCCGACGACGTAGACCAGCGCGACGACGACGTACACCGGCCACGCCCAGACCGGCACGTGGAACCAGTCGAAGATCCCGGCGGCGACCAGGACCGCCAGCACCCCGACGGCCGGGATGCACGCGCCGGCGGCCCAGAGCATCGGCGCCTTGGTGGAGACGCGGTTGACGGGGTCGCGCAGAGCGGGCGGCGTGGCAGGCGTGGTGTCCGACATCACGAGGACAACCCTGCCACCTCCGCGTGGGATCATCCGGCCCATGGATGCTGACGTCATCGTCGTGGGGGCCGGGCTCGCCGGTCTGGTCGCCACCGCCGAGCTCGCCGACGCGGGCAAGAAGGTGCTGCTGCTCGACCAGGAGCCGGAGCAGAGCCTGGGCGGGCAGGCGTTCTGGTCGCTGGGCGGGCTGTTCCTCGTCGACTCCCCCGAGCAGCGGCGCATGGGCGTCAAGGACTCCTACGAGCTGGCCCTCCAGGACTGGATGGGCAGCGCCCAGTTCGACCGCGAGTCCGACCACTGGCCGCGGCAGTGGGCCGAGGCCTACGTCGCCTTCGCCGCGGGCGAGAAGCGGCAGTGGCTGCACGACCAGGGCCTGCGGATCTTCCCGGTGGTCGGCTGGGCCGAGCGGGGCGACGGCCGCGCCGGCGGGCACGGCAACTCGGTGCCGCGCTTCCACCTCACCTGGGGCACCGGCCCGGGCGTGGTCGCGCCCTTCGAGCGCCGGGTGCGCGAGGCCGTGGACCGCGGGCCTGGTGACGCTTCGGCTTCCGCCACCGGGTCGACGACCTGGTCAAGGACGGCGAGACGGTCACCGGCGTGCGCGGCGCCGTGCTCGCTCCCGACGGGATGGACCGCGGCAGGGCGTCCAACCGCGACGAGGTCGGCGAGTTCGAGTACGCCGCGCAGGCCGTGATCGTGACCTCGGGCGGCATCGGCGGCAACCACGAGCAGGTGCGCAAGCAGTGGCCGGTCGACCGGCTCGGCCAGCCGCCGCGCACGATGGTGGCCGGGGTGCCGGCGCACGTCGACGGCCGGATGCAGCTGATCACCGAGGCCGCCGGCGCGCGAGATCATCAACCCCGACCGCATGTGGCACTACGTCGAGGGGCTGCGCAACTGGGACCCCATCTGGGAGAACCACGGCATCCGCATCCTGCCCGGGCCGTCGTCGCTGTGGCTCTCGGCGACAGGCGAGCGGTTCCCGGCGCCGAACCTCCCGGGCTTCGACACCCTCGGCACGCTGAGCACGATCATGCACACGGGCTACGACTACTCGTGGTTCGTGCTGACCCAGAAGGTGATCGAGAAGGAGTTCGCGCTCTCCGGCTCCGAGCAGAACCCCGACCTCACCGGCAAGGACATCAAGCTGCTGCTCTCCCGCGTGCGCCCCGGCGCGCCTGGCCCGGTCGAGGCGTTCAAGCAGCACGGCGAGGACTTCGTGGTCGCCGACAACCTGACCGACCTCGTGGCCGGCATGAACCGGGTGGCCGGCAGCGACCTGATCACCGAGGAGTCGCTGCGCCGGACGATCGTCGAGCGCGACCGCCAGCTCGACAACCCCTACAGCAAGGACACCCAGGTCACCTTCATCCGCCAGCACCGCTCCTACCGCGGCGACAAGCTGATCCGGGTGGCCTCGCCGCACAAGTTCCTCGACCCGGCGAACGGTCCGCTGATCGCCGTACGGCTCAACATCCTCTCGCGCAAGACGCTGGGCGGCCTGCACACCGACCTCGACGCCCGGGTGCTGCCGCCCCGGTGGCGAGCCGATGCCGGGGCTCTACGCCGCGGGCGAGGTCGCCGGCTTCGGCGGCGGCGGCGTGCACGGCTACAACGCGCTCGAGGGCACCTTCCTCGGCGGCTGCATCTTCTCGGGGCGTACGGCGGGCCGGGCGGCGGCGGCCGCGATCTCGTGAGGGCGATCTCGTGAGTGCCGCGCTCGGCTGGACCGTGCTGGCGCTGGTCTTCCTCGACGAGCTGCTCGCCGTGTGGGCCGGCTGGCTGTGGGGCCGGCACGCCGGCGGCCCGCTGCTCGCCATCGTGACGCCGATCGCGGTCGTGGTCGTGTGGTTCCTGTTCGCCTCGCCGAAGGCGCGCTTCGGCGGACCCGTCGTGCGACCCGTCGTGAAGGTGATCGTCTTCGGGCTCGGCACCGTCGGGCTCTGGGTGGCCGGTCACCACGCGCTGGGCGGTCGGGTTCCTGGTCTTCTCGGTGGTCGTCAACGGCCTCGCGCTGCTGCCGTCGATCCAGCGCCTGGCCGCCGAGGCCGGCTGAGCCGACCTGGCCCGCGGCTCAGGTGAGGGCGATCGCCAGCGCGGTCGCGACGCAGAGCATCACCCACCCCCAGCGCCAGCGGCCACACGACCCGGACGGCCGGCGCGATCGCGTCGTCCGGCATGTCCAGGAGCCGGCGGCGCTGCCGGGCGTAGAGGACCGACATCAGGGCCAGCAGCACCCACAGCGCGGAGAGCGTGCCGGCGACGGGGAGCGGGAACGAGTTCTCGTTGCGGGCCAGCACGAGCACGCCGTTGACGAGCAGGGCCAGCGCGGTGCGGGTCCAGGCGAGGGAGGTCCGCTCGCGGGCGGACCCGGGGTCGGCGATGCTCACCGCTCAGCTCGCCAGGTCGCGCACCAGAAGGACGATCACCACGACCGTGATGACCAGCAGGCCGACGGCCAGCACCGCCGGCAGCGGACCCGGTCGCAGGTGCTCGCCGCGCGACATCGCCTTCTGGTTCCACGACCACCGCCACAGCCCGCCGAACGCGGCGTACCCCGCGAGCACCGCCAGCAGGATCCCGGTGAGGTCGCGCAGGCGGGGCGAGCCGAGGGCGGGGGCGAACTGGTCGAGCGCGACCCCGGCCGCGAGCAGCGCGAGGCAGGTGCGCATCCAGGCCAGGAAGGTGCGCTCGTTGGCGAGGGTGAACCGGTAGTCCGGCTCGCGGGTGCCGACCGGCTGGTCCTGACGGCGCGAGGCGGCCCGGAGGCGCATGCCCGGAGCCTACGACCAGCAGGCGGTCGAGCACTGTCGCCGCCCACGGATAGTCTCGGCCCCATGAGCAACAAGGTGGTGCACTTCGAGATCCCCTTCGACGACGGCGACCGCGCCCGCAGGTTCTACTCCGATGCGTTCGGGTGGCAGATCCAGGAGATCCCCGACCTGCACTACTCGATCGTGCAGACCGGCCCGGTCGGCGACGACGGCTTCCCCGCCGACACCGGCTACATCGGCGGCGGCATGCTCAAGCGCGAGAGCCCGACCGACCGTCCGGTGATCACCATCGACGTCGACGACATCGACGAGGCCCTGCAGCGCATCGAGGAGCTCGGGGGGATGAGCGTGGTGGGCCGCCAGGACGTCGGCGACATGGGCTGGGCGGCGTACTTCAAGGACGTCGAAGGCAACCTGATGGGCCTGTGGCAGGCCCGTCGGGCGTGACCGGCTGATCTGCTGACCTGACCCGTGCCGCTGCTCCTCCACCGCGCCCCGCGCGCCGACCTGCTCGTCGAGGAGCTCGCCCGGCTCCTGAGCACCCCGCTCGAGGACCCGTTCGAGCAGGAGCTGGTCATCGTGCCGGCCAAGGGCGTCGAGCGCTGGCTGAGCCAGCGGCTCTCGCACCGCCTCGGGTCCGCGACCGGTCGTGAGGACGGCGTCTGCGCCGGGGTCCGCTTCCGCTCGCCGCGGAGCCTGGTGGCCGAGCTGGTCGTCGGCGGGCGCGGACACCGACGACCCCTGGGCGCCCGACTCGCTGGTGTGGCCGCTGCTGGAGGTCGTCGACGCCAGTGCGGGAGAGGCCTGGTGCCGCGCCCTGAGCCTGCACCTCGGCCACGGCCAGGAGGGCGAGGAGGCCGAGCTGCGGCGCGGCCGGCGCTACGCCGTCGCTCGCCGGCTGGCCCGCCTGTTCGCGTCGTACGCCGGGCAGCGGCCCGCCCTCCTGCGCGACTGGGAGGCCGGCCGCGACACCGACGGTGCCGGCGACGCCCTCGCCGACGACCTGCGGTGGCAGCCCGAGCTGTGGCGTCGCGTGGTCGACCGGGTCGGCGTCGCCCTCGCCGGTGCAGCGGCTCGAGGGCGTGCTGGGCGAGCTGGCCGAGCGCCCGGAGCGAGATCGACCTGCCGTCGCGGTTCTCGCTGTTCGGCCACACCCGGATCCCGGTGACCGAGGTCGAGCTGCTCGCCGCGCTGGGTGAGCACCGCGAGGTGCACCTGTGGCTGCCGCACCCCTCGTAGCGCGCTCTGGGAGGCCAGCACCGCCACTCGGCGGCGTCGTGGCGCGCGCCGACGACACCTCGCACCACGTGGTCCACCACCCGCTGCTCGCCTCGCTGGGCCGCGACGGGCGCGAGCTCGAGCGCGCGCTGCTGCCGGTGGCGCAGGACCTCTCCGGCTCCCGGGAGAGCGACCGGCCGGGCACCCTCCTCGGCTGGCTCCAGCACGACATCGCCGCCAACGCGACGCCCGACCCGGCGACCCGCACGATCGCCGACGCCGATCGTTCGGTGCAGGTGCACGCCTGCCACGGCCCGTCGCGCCAGGTCGAGGTGCTGCGCGAGGTGGTGCTCGGCCTGCTCGCCGACGACCCGACGCTCGAGCCGCGCGACATCCTCGTGATGTGCCCCGACATCGAGGCCTACGCGCCCCTGGTGGCGGCGGCCTTCGGGATGGGTGACATCGGCGCGCACCCGGGCCACCAGCTGCGCGTCCGGCTGGCCGACCGGTCGCTGACCCAGACCAACCCGCTGCTCGCTGTCGTCGGTCAGCTGCTCGACCTCGCCGGTGGCCGGGCCGAGGCCAGCCGGGTGCTCGACCTGCTCGCCGCCGAGCCCGTGCGCCGCCGCTTCGGCCTCTCCGATTCCGACCTCGAGACCGTCACCGGCTGGGTGGAGAGCGCCGGCATCCGCTGGGCCTTCGACGCCGGGCACCGCGAGCCGTTCGGCCTGGAGTCCTACGTGCAGAACACCTGGCGCTTCGGCCTCGACCGCGTGCTCGCGGGGGTCGCGGTCAGCGACGACGCCGACCGCTTCTTCGGCACCACGCTTCCGCTCGACGACGTCGGCAGCACCAGCATCGACCTCGCCGGCCGGCTGGCCGAGTGCCTCGAGCGGCTGCGGCTGGTCACCGACCGGATGACCGGCAGCCACCCCGTCGCCGACTGGCTGGCGGCGATCGGCGACGGCGTCGACCAGCTGACCGCCGTACGCCGCGGCGACGAGTGGCAGGCCGCCCAGGTGCACCGCGAGCTGGCGGCGATGCTGGGCGCGAGCGCCGGGTCCGGTCTCGAGCTGCGCCTGCCCGACGTGCGCGCCCTGATGCGCGAGCGGGTCGCCGGCCGGCCGACCCGCGCCAACTTCCGCACCGGCACCCTCACCGTCGCCACGCTCGTGCCGATGCGCTCGGTGCCGCACCGGGTGGTGTGCCTGCTCGGGCTCGACGACGGGGTGTTCCCGCGCGCCGGTGCCGTCGACGGCGACGACGTGCTCGCGCGACGGCCGTTCACCGGCGAGCGTGACGTGCGCAGCGAGGACCGCCAGCTGATGCTCGACGCGGTGATGGCCGCGACCGAGCACCTCGTCGTCACCTACACCGGCGCCAACGAGACGACCGGCCAGCCCCGCCCACCCGCCGTGCCCCTGGGCGAGCTCCTCGACGCGCTGGACGGCACGGCGACCGGCGGCCGCGAGCACGCGCTGCGCCAGCACCCGCTCCAGTCCTTCGACGAGCGCAACCTCGACGCGGCCGAGCCGTTCTCCTTCGACGCCGCCGCGCTGGCCGGGGCCCGGGCAGCCGCCCGGCCGCGGGTGGCGCCCGTCGGGGTGGCCCAGACCGAGCTGCCGCCGCAGACCGGCGACGTCGAGCTCGCCGCGCTGATGGCCTTCGTCAAGCACCCGGTCAAGGAGTTCCTGCGCCGCCGGCTCGACGTCACCGTCGTCGACGAGGACGACGAGGTCACCGACGGCCTCCCCGTCGAGCTCGACAGCCTGGCCGAGTGGGGGGTCGGCGACCGGATGCTGCGCGACCTGCTCGCCGACCGCAGCCGCGAGCGGGCGCTGGGCAAGGAGTGGCGCCGGGGCGTGCTGCCTCCGGGGCGGCTCGGCTGGACGCTGGCCCAGAAGGTCGTCGACCAGGCCGTCCCCGTGGCCGACGCCGCCGTGACGATCACCGCCGGGATGAGCCTGTCGGCCGCCGACGTCGACGTGGACCTCGGCGAGGGCCGGCGGCTGCGCGGGACCGTGACCGACCTCTACGACCACCGGGTGGTCAAGGTCAGCTACTCCCGGCTCGGGCCCAAGCACGAGCTCGACGCGTGGATCTCGCTGCTCGCCCTCTGCGCCTCGCGACCGGGCCGGCCGTGGACCGCGGGTGCGATCGGGCGAGGCAAGGGCGGCGCGGCGGCGCGCACCACGTTCGGCACGGTCGAGGGCGCCGGCGACCTGCTGCGCGACCTGGTGGCGCTCTACGACGCCGGCATGCGCGCACCCCTGCCGCTCCCGCTGAAGACCGGGCACACCTGGGCCCAGTTCCGCAGCGCCCGTTCGGGCCCGCGCACCTTCGCCGAGAAGGACTGGAGCAAGGGCTGGTTCCCCGAGAACGCCGACGAGGCCCACGTGCGCGTCTGGGGACCCGGACGCGCCGTTGTCCCGGTTGCTCGCGCAGGAGCCGCATCCGGGCGAGGAGTACGACGGCCAGCCCACCCGGCTCGGATCCCTGGCCTGCCGGCTCTGGGTGCCGTTGATGGAGGCTGCCCGATGAGCGACCCGATCCGGCTCACCTCCTTCGACCTGCTCGGCGAGCTGCCCAGCGGCACCACGCTGCTCGAGGCCAGCGCCGGCACCGGCAAGACCTACGCCGTCGGCGCGCTGGTCGCCCGCTACGTCGCCGAGGGCCGGGCCCGCCTCGACGAGATGCTCGTGATCACCTTCGGCCGCGCCGCCAGCCAGGAGCTGCGCGAGCGGGTCCGCGAACAGCTCGTCGTGGCCGAGCGGGCCCTGGCCGACCCCGAGGCGGCCCGCCGTGACGACGGGCTGGTCGGGCTCCTGGCCGGCGTGGACGACGACGAGGTCGCCGTACGCCGGGCGCGGCTGCGCGAGGCGCTGGCCGACTTCGACGCCGCCACCATCGCCACCACCCACCAGTTCTGCCAGTCGGTGCTGCGCTCGCTGGGCGTCGCCGGCGACTCCGACTCCGGCGCCGAGCTGGTCGAGGACCTCGACGACCTCGTGGTCGAGGTGGTCGACGACGTCTTCCTGCGCCGCTTCGGCCGGCTGGCCAAGGCGCCGTTCGGCCGCGAGGTCGCGCTGGCCGTGGCCCGCGCCGCCGTGGGCGACCCGCAGGCAGCGCTCGCACCCACCGACGCCGACGAGGGCAGCGTGCCTCACGAGCGCCACGCGTTCGCCCGCACCGTGCGCGACGAGGTCGAGCGCCGCAAGCGCCGCCTCGGCGTGCTGTCCTACGACGACCTGCTGAGCCGGCTCGCCGACGCCCTCGAGGGGGCCGACTCCCCGGCCTGCCAGCGGATGCGCCAGCACTGGCGGATCGTGCTCGTCGACGAGTTCCAGGACACCGACCCGGTGCAGTGGAAGGTCCTCGACCGGGCGTTCACCGGGGCGGCCACGATGGTGCTGATCGGCGACCCGAAGCAGGCGATCTACGCCTTCCGCGGCGGCGACGTGCCGACCTACCTCGCGGCTGCCGAGACCGCGGAGACCCATCGCACGCTGGACGTGAACCGGCGCAGCGACGAGGCGCTCGTGCGGGCCCTCGGCACGATGCTGGGTGGCGCCGCCCTCGGTGACGAGCGCATCGTCGTCCACCCGGTGCAGGCCCACCACGCCGGCAGCCGCCTGCGCACCGGCGACGGCAGCGTGCCGCCGCCCGTGCGGCTGCGGCTGGTGAGGTCGCCCGATCCGCAGCTGGGCGTCGACCGGGCCCGCGCCCTGATCGCCGACGACCTCGCCGACGACGTGGCCCGGCTGCTCTCCTCCGGAGCGACCTTCGAGGGTCGCCCCGTCGGCGCCGGCGACGTCGCCGTCCTGATCTACAGCCTGCGACACGTCGGCCTGTTCCAGCGGGCCCTGCACGCGCGCGGGATCCCCTCGGTGGTCAGCGGCGGCAGCAGCGTCCTGCTCACCGAGGCCGGCGACCACTGGCTGACCCTGCTCGAGGCGCTCGAGCAGCCGCACCGGTCGGCTCGGGTGCGGGCGGTGGCGCTGACGCCGTTCGTCGGCCTGACCGCCGCCGAGCTCGACCAGGGCGGCGACGACCTGACCGACGACGTGGGCGAGCGGGTGCGCCGCTGGCTGGACATGCTGCGCTCGCGCGGCATCGCCGCGGTGCACGAAGCCGTCACCACCGACGGCCTGGCCGCGCGGGTCCTCTCGAGGCCCGACGGTGAACGCCTGCTGACCGACCTCGACCACCTCGGCGAGGTGCTCCACGACGTGCAGCACCGCGAGGCGCTCGGTCTTCCCGGCCTGCTCGAGTGGCTGCGGGCCGAGCGCCGCGCGGCCCGCACCGGCAACGAGCGCACCCGCCGGCTCGACACCGACGCCCGAGCGGTCCAGTTCGTCACCATCCACGCGAGCAAGGGCCTGCAGTACCCCGTCGTCCACCTGCCGCTGCTCTTCAACAAGTGGACGCCCGACGAGCCGACGCCGCTGTTCCACGCGCCCGACGGGCGGCGCACGCTCGACGTGGGCGGGGCGGCCGATGACGCCACGGTGCGCCTGGCCCGTCGGGAGGCGGCCGGCGAGGAGCTGCGCCTGACCTATGTCGCGCTCACCCGTGCCCAGAGCCAGGTCGTCACCTGGTGGGCGCCCACGCGCGACAGCGTGACCTCGGGGCTGTCCCGGCTGCTGTTCGGCCGCGAGCCCGGCGGCTCCGAGATGCCGGTGGCGCTGCCGTCGGTGCCCCCGGAGTTCGAGGCCGTCGCCGCCCTGACGCAGTGGCAGGACGAGGGCGCGCTCGTCCTCGAGGTCGCCGAGGTGGTCGGCGAGCCGTCCCTCCCGCGCTCGGCCGCCGCGACCGCCCTCGGCGTGCGCACCTTCGACCGCAGCGTCGACACCGAGTGGCGACGCACGTCGTACTCCGGGCTGATCCGGGTCGAGGAGCAGGCGGCCGGCGGCGTCGGCAGCGAGCCCGAGCTCGAGGGCACGGTCGACGAGGACGCCGAGGCCGACCCGACTGACGGGCCCGCCGCGGTGACTCCGCATGCCGAGGTCGCGGCCGTCGTGTCGCCGATGGACGCCCTCCCGTCCGGTGCCGCGTTCGGCTCGCTCGTCCACGGCGTGCTCGAGCACACCGACCCGCACGCGCCCGACCTGCTCGCGGAGCTCACCGCCCGGGTGGAGGAGGAGCGCCGCTGGTGGGCGGTCGAGGCCACCACGGCCGACCTCGCCGCGGCGCTGGTGCCCATGCAGCACACCTCGCTCGGCCCCCTTGCCGACGGCCGCCCGCTCGGTTCGTTCGGGCTGCGCGACCGACTGTGCGAGCTCGACTTCGAGATCCCGCTGGCCGGTGGCGAGCACCCGACGGCCGAGGTCCCGCTCGCGGCGATGGCCGAGGTGCTGCGCCGCCACCTCGCCGCCACCGACCCGATGCGCGCGTACGCCGACCGGCTGGTCTCGCCCGCGCTCGGCGGCCAGGAGCTGCGCGGCTACCTCAGCGGCTCGATCGACGTCGTGCTGCGGGTCGATGGCCCAAACGACGGTGCAGACGACGGTGCGGACGGTCAGCGCTTCGTGGTCGTCGACTACAAGACCAACCGGCTGGGCGAGGCTCGACCGGCCGCTGACCGCCGCCGACTACACCCCGGCGCTGATGACCGAGGCGATGCTGCACTCGCACTATCCCTTGCAGGCGCTGCTGTACTCCGTCGTCGTGCACCGCTACCTGCGCTGGCGCGTCCCGGACTACGACCCCGAGCGCCACCTCGGCGGCATCCTCTACCTCTACGTCCGCGGCATGTGCGGACCCGAGACCCCCGAGGTCGACGGCGTCCCGTGCGGTGTCTTCAGCTGGCGCCCGCCGGCGGCGATGGTGGTCGAGCTCTCCGAGCTGCTCGACGGGCGCGTGCCGGCGCTGGGGGTGCGATGAGCGAGCTCGCCGCACCCGTCTGGGCCGACCCCTTCGACCGCCACCGTGCCCTGTCCGCGACCGGGCTGCTCGCCACCTTCAACCGTCCCGACCTGCTCGCCGCGGCCGACGTCCACGTCGCCGTCCGGATGGGCGCGCTGCTCGAGGACGACGACGAGCAGGTGCTGCTCGCCGCGGCGCTGGCCGTGCGCGCCGTGCGGCAGGGGTCGGTGTGCGTCGACCTGGCCACGGTGGCCGACCTGCCGCTCGAGGACGCCAGCCCCCTGCCCTGGCCCGAGGTCGAGCAGTGGGTCGATGCCGTCGGGCGCAGTCGGCTGGTTCGCGAGGAGATGCTGCGCCTGGTCGGCACCCGCCTCTACCTCGACCGCTACTGGCGCGAGGAGGGCCAGGTCTGCGACGACCTCGTGGCCCGGATCCTCCGCACCCGGACCCAGCCGCCCGAGGTCGACGACGCCGCCCTGCGCGACGGCCTGGAGCGGGTCTTCCCCGGCCCGGGGTTCGCCGAGCAGCGCGACGCCGCCCGTGCCGCGGCCGTCTCGTGGACCACGGTCATCACCGGCGGCCCGGCACCGGCAAGACCACGACGGTCGCCGGCCTCCTCGCGCTGGTGGCCGAGCAGCACGAGCTGGCGACCGGCCGTGCTCCCCGGATCGCGCTGGCGGCTCCGACCGGCAAGGCGGCCGCACGCCTCCAGGAGGCCGTGCAGGAGTCGGTGCACGCCGACAACGACGCCCTGCGCGACCCGGCCGACCAGGCGCGGTTGGCCGGGCTGACCTCCTCGACCCTGCACCGGCTGCTCGGCTGGCGCCCCGACAGCCGGGTGCGCTTCCGGCACCACCGCGGCAACCGGCTGCCCTACGACGTCGTGGTGGTCGACGAGACCTCGATGGTCTCGCTGACGATGATGGCCCGCCTGCTCGAGGCGGTCCGTCCCGACACCCGGCTCGTGCTCGTCGGCGACGCCGACCAGCTCGCCTCCGTCGAGGCCGGCGCCGTCCTCGCCGACGTCGTCGCCGGGCTCGAGGACACACCCGACTCGCCGGTCACGCCGCTGCGACCACCCACCGCTACGGCGAGCGCATCGGGTCGCTCGCCGCGGCCCTGCGCACCGGCGCGGTCGAGGACGTGATGGCCGTCCTGCGCGCGGGGTCCGGTGAGGTCGAGTGGGTCGACCCCGACGACGAGCCGGCCCTGGCGGCGTTCCGGGCCCAGGTCACCGACGTCGCGGTCGACCTGCGCACCGCCGCCGAGCACGACGACGCCGATGCCGCGCTCGCCACGCTCGCCCGCCACCGGCTGCTGTGCGCCCACCGCGAAGGCCCCTACGGCGTGGGCGGCTGGAACCGCCTGGTCGAGCGGCTCGTCGCCGAGCGCACCGGCGTCACCCACTACGAGGAGTGGTACGCCGGTCGGCCGATCCTGGTCACCGCCAACGACTACGACCAGCTGCTCAACAACGGCGACATGGGCGTCACCCTGCGCCGCCCCGACGGCCGGCTGCGGGTCGTGGTGCAGGTCGGCTCGCAGGTGCGCGAGTTCGCCACCACCCGGCTCTCCGGCGTCGAGACCGTGCACGCGATGACGGTGCACAAGTCGCAGGGCTCGCAGGCCCAGACGGTGAGCGTGGTGCTCCCCGACGAGGAGTCGCGGCTGCTCACCCGCGAGCTCTTCTACACCGCCGTCACCAGGGCCCAGGAGCGTGTGCGCATCGTCGGCACCGAGCCCGCCATCCGCGCCGCCATCGGCCGCGAGGTCCAGCGCGCCAGCGGGCTGCGCGAACGGCTGCGGGCCGCGCTCGGCTGAGCCCGGAGGGTCTCCGCAGCGCGATTGACAGTGGGGTGCACACTGCGAACGTGAAGGTTTCCTCGCGGGGTTCGCGCCCCAACGTGCTGGTGGTGATGTACGACCAGGTGACGCCCAGCGCCCTCGGCGCCTACGGCAACCCGGTCACGCATGCGCCCACGCTCGACGCACTGGCCCGCAACGGCGTCGTCTTCGACGCGGCGTACTCCAACAGCCCGCTGTGCACCCCGGCGCGCTACTGCATGATGACCGGCCAGCTGCCCTCGGCGACCCGCGGCTACGACAACGCGGCCTACCTCGCGAGCACGATCCCGACCTTCGCCCACTACGCCCGCACCTGCGGCTACCGCACCGTCCTCGACGGCAAGATGCACTTCGTCGGCCCCGACCAGCTGCACGGCTTCGAGGAGCGGCGCACGACGGACATCTACCCCGCCGACTTCGGCTGGACGCCCAACTGGCTGCAGCCCGACGAGCGCATCGACTGGTGGTTCCACAACATGGACGCCGTCACCAACGCCGGCGTGGCCGAGGTGACCAACCAGCTCCTCTTCGACGACGAGGTCGGCCACCAGGGCGTGCGCGCGCTGCACGACCTCGCCCGCGACGTCGACGGTCGGCCCTGGCTGCTGGTCGTCTCCTTCACACACCCGCACGACCCCTACGTCACCCGCGGTCGCTACTGGGACCTCTACGACGAGGACGAGATCCCGCTGCCCGCGGATCAGCGCCGACGACGTGACCCTCGACCCGCACACCGAGCGGCTGCGCCGGGTCAGCGCGATGGGCTCGGTCGAGGTCACCGAGCGCGACGTACGCCGTGCGCGGCGCGCCTACTACGGCAACATCTCCTACCTCGACGACTGGACCGCCCGCCTGATGAGCACGCTGCAGGCGGTCGACGCGGCCGACGACACGATCGTGATCGTGCTCGCCGACCACGGCGACATGCTCGGCGAGCGCGGGCTCTGGTACAAGATGAACTTCTTCGAGGGCTCCGGCCGGGTGCCGCTGATCGTGCACAGCCCGAAGCGGTTCGCCCCCAAGCGGGTGGCGGCCCCGGTCTCGCTCGTCGACATCCTGCCGACGATCACCGACCTGTGCGGCGACGTCGCGCCCGACAGCATCGACCCGCTCGCCGGCCGCTCGCTGCTGCCGCTGCTCGAGGACACGCAGGACGCCGAGCGCGAGGTGATCGGCGAGTACATGGGCGAGGGCGCCATCGCGCCGATCGTGATGATCCGTCGCGGCGACCTGAAGTACGTGCACAGCCCGGTCGACCCCGACCAGCTCTACGACCTGGCCGCCGACCCCGACGAGCGTGTCAACCTGGCCCAGGACCACGACTGGTCCGCGATGGTCAAGGGCCTGCGCGAGGAGGTCGAGCGGCGCTGGGACATGGACCGCGCTGACCCAGGACGTCATCGACGACCAGCAGCGCCGCCGGCTCGTCGACAAGGCCCTGCGCACCGGCACGCTGACGCCCTGGGAGTACACCCCGCCCCAGGACGGCGCCAACCAGTACATGCGCAACCACATGGACCTCAACGTCCTGGAGTTCAGCACCCGCTGGCCGCCTGCGGCCCCACGCGGCCACCGGCGCTGAATCCTGGACGCGCCGGGGGTCAGCGGCGCTCGACGCCCTTGGCGAGGCTCGTCGGGCATCACGTCGTACTGGGCGAAGGTGCGGGTGAAGGTGCCGGCGCCGTGGGTCATCGCCCTCAGGTCGACGGCGTAGCGGACCAGCTCGGTGCTGGGCACGTGGGCGCGCACGGCGGTCCGCTCGTCGCCGGCCTCGTCGTTGCCGAGCAGCCGGCCGCGCCGCGCGGACAGGTCGCTCATCACCGAGCCGACGTGCTCGCTGGGCACGACGACCGAGACCTCCTCGTAGGGCTCCAGCAGGCACAGCGCCGAGGCATTCGCGGCGTCGCTGAGCGCCCAGCGCGCCCGCGCTCTGGAAGGCAGCGTCGGAGGAGTCGACGCTGTGCGCCTTGCCGTCGGTGAGGGTGACGCGGATGTCGACCATCGGGAAGCCCTTGGCGACACCGCGCTCCATCTGCGCGCGCACGCCCTTCTCGACCGAGCTGATGAACTGCCGCGGCACCGCACCGCCGACCACCTTGTCGACGAACTCGAACCCGGACCCGCGCGGCAGCGGCTCCACCTCGAGGTCGCAGATCGCGTACTGCCCGTGGCCGCCGGACTGCTTGACGTGGCGACCGTGGCCCTTGCTCGGGGCCGCGAACGTCTCGCGCATGGGGACGACGACGGGCACCGACTCCACGGCCACCCCGTAGCGACGGCGCAGCCGGTCGAGCGCCTGGTCGGCGTGCGCCTCGCCCATCACCCACAGCACGACCTGCCCGGTCTCGGGGTTCTGCTCCACGCGGAGGCTGGGGTCCTCGGCGCGCAGCCGGGCCAGCGCCGTCGACATCTTGTCCTCGTCGGAGCGGGTGGCCGCCTCGATCGCCACCGGCAGCAGCGGCGTCGGCATCTGCCACGGACGCAGCACCCGCGGGCTCTCCGGGCTGGACAGGGTGTCGCCGGTCTCGGCGCGAGAGAGCCGTCCGACCGCGCCGATGTCGCCGGCCACGATCCGGTTCGGCCGTCGCCTGGTGCTGGCCGAACGGGTGCGCCAGCGACCCCGCGCGCTCGTCCTCGTCGTGGTCCTCGTGCCCGCTGACGTCGGCGAAGAACGCCGAGAAGTGACCCGAGACGTGCACCGGCGCATCGGGCAGCAGCGTGCCCGAGAAGACCCGGACGATGCTGACCCGGCCGACGTACTGGTCGCTGCTGGTGCGCACCACCTCGGCGACGAGCGGGCCGTCGGGGTCGCAGGTGACCGGGCCCGCGGAGCCGCCGGCCGGCGTGAAGGAGTCCTGCGGGGCGTGCTCGGGCGGGGACGGGAAGCCGCGCACGCACAGGTCGAGCAGCTCGGTGCAGCCGCGGCCGTCGAGCCCGCAGACCGCCAGCGCGGGGTGCAGCCGAGCGCTCGCCACCGCGGTCTCGAGGTCCTTGACCAGCAGGCCCTCGTCGATGGCCTCGCCGCCGAGGTAGCGGTCCATCAGGCGTCTCGTCCTCGGACTCCTCGATCACCGCCTCGATGAGGGTGCCGCGCCGGTCGTCGCCGCTCTGCTCCGTGGACTGCTGCCGCAGCAGGCCGGAGACCCCGCCACCGTCGGGTACGACGACCGGCACCACCCGGTCGCCGAAGGCGGCCCGCACGGCCGCCAGCGCGGCGTCGAAGTCGGCGCGCGGGTGGTCGAGCTTGCTGATCACCACCGCGCGTGGCATGTCGACGGCGGCGCACTCGCGCCACAGCACACGGGTGTTCTCGTCGACCGGCTCGTTGGCAGCGACGACGAACAGTGCGCAGTCGGCGGCTCGCAGCCCGGCGCGGACCTCACCGACGAAGTCGGCGTACCCGGGGGTGTCGAGGAGGTTGACCTTGGTGCTCCCGTGCACGACCGGGGCCACGGCCAGCGAGCTGGATCTCTCGTGGTCACGCTCCTCCTCCTCGAAGTCGCACACGGTGGAGTGGTCGGTGATCGAGCCGGCACGCGAGATCGCGCCGGACTGGTGCAGCAGCGCCTCGACGAGCGTGGTCTTGCCGGACTGGTGCGGACCGACGAGGACCACGTTGCGAATCTGTGCCGGCGAGCTCACCTCGAGCGAGTGACTGGTGCCCCGACCGCTGCTCCGCTCCACCATGGGATCAACCAACTCCTCGAACGGCGGCTGCACAACCCCTCGCGAGCGGAATACCGGGCCGACGCAGGATGTTGAATGGTCAACATCAAAGGAGGCTTCGACGAGATGGGGCAGGGCATGGAGTTCGGGATCTTCAGCGTCGGTGACGTGACCACCGACCCGACGACCGGGCGCACGCCGAGCGAGCACGAGCGGATCAAGGCGCAGGTCGAGATCGCGAAGAAGGCCGAGGAGGTCGGCCTCGACGTCGTCGCCGTCGGCCAGCACCACAACCCGCCCTTCGTCGCCTCCTCGCCGACCACGACGATGGCCTACATCGGCGCGCAGACCGAGCGGATCAAGCTCTCGACGAGCACGACGCTGATCACCACCACCGACCCCGTGCGGATCGCCGAGGACTACGCGACGCTGCAGCACCTGCTCGACGGCCGGATGGACCTGATGCTCGGCCGCGGCAACACCGGCCCGGTCTACCCGTGGTTCGGCAAGGACATCCGCGAGGGCATCAACCTCGCCATCGAGAACTACGCGCTGCTGCACCGCCTCTGGCGCGAGGAGGAGGTCGACTGGCAGGGCCGCTTCCGCACGCCGCTGCAGGGCTTCACCTCCACGCCGCGCCCGCTCGACGGGCAGCCGCCGTTCGTCTGGCACGGCTCGATCCGCAGCCCCGAGATCGCCGAGCAGGCGGCGTACTACGGCGACGGGTTCTTCTCCAACCACATCTTCTGGCCGGCCGAGCACACCGCGCGGATGGTCGACCTCTACCGCCGGCGCTTCGAGCACTACGGCCACGGCACGGCCGAGGACGCGATCGTCGGCCTCGGCGGCCAGGTCTACCTCGGCCGCGACCAAGGAGCAGGCCGTCAAGGAGTTCCGGCCCTACTTCGACAACGCCCCGGTCTACGGCCACGGCCCCTCGCTGGAGGAGTTCACCGCGCAGACGCCGCTGACCGTCGGCACCGTCGAGGACGTCGTCGAGCGCACGCTCGGCTTCCGGGAGTACGCCGGCGACTACCAGCGCCAGCTGTTCCTCGTCGACCACGCCGGCCTGCCGCTCAGCGACCGTGCTGCACCAGCTCGACCTGCTCGGCGAGGTCGTCGAGCAGCTGCGCAAGGAGACCGACTCGGAGGTGGCGGCGTGAGCCAGGTCCGTCGTCGTCGTCTCGCGCCGGCGCTGTCGCGAGCCGTCGTCGACCCGGCTCGCTGGCCGACCTCCTCGCGCCGCGCCGTGGCGAGGAGCTGCCGGCTGCCGAGATCGAGGTACGTCGAGCTGCGCCCGCTGGCGCACGCGATCACCGACGCGATGCTCACCGGCTTCCCCTCCGGTGACCTGGCCCGCGTCGTCGACCTGGTCGCCGCGCGCCGACGCCGTCGTGGCGGTGACCCCGGTCTTCAGCGCGTCGTACAGCGGACTGTTCAAGAGCTTCGTCGACGTCCTCGAGCCGGGCACCCTCGACGGCACGCCCGTGCTCGTCGCCGCCACCGCCGGCACCGCGCGGCACAGCCTGGTGCTCGAGCACGCGCTGCGCCCGCTGTTCAGCTACCTGCACGCGGTCGTCGTGCCCACCGGCGTCTTCGCCGCCAGCGAGGACTGGGGCGCCGCCGGTGCCGACCGCGCCCTCCAGGCCCGCGTCGACCGCGCGGCCGGCGAGCTCGCCGCCCTCCTCCGCCACCGCCCCGACCGCCGCCAAGCCCGACCAGTTCGACCGCGACGTCGCCGCCATGGGGAGCTTCGAGGACCTGCTGCGGGGTCAGTGACTGTTTGGCCGGGCGCCCGGCCAAACAGTCACTGGAGGGGTGAATCTCGCCCTCCCTGCGCTTGGCCAGGGCCCCGGCCAAACTGCACCCCGGTTCTCAGCGCCAGCAGGCAGCCGGCGTGGGGGGCAGGGCGAGCGTGAGCCCGTCGAGGGTCACCCCGGACGGCGTCTCGAACAGCACCTCGTCGTACGACGAGTCCAGCGTGATCGCCTGCGACGCCGTGCCGAAGTTGACCACCACGAGCAGGTCGTCGCGGCGCATCGTGAAGACCCGGGTGTCCTCGTCGGCGGTGCACGAGACGTGGGCGAACGACGGGTCGGTCAGCTGGCGGGATGCGTGCGACGCAGCCGACGCCAGCCGCCGGTAGGCGTCCAGCACCACGGCGTGCCGGCCGGCCGCGAGCTCGGACCAGTCGAGCTTGGAGCGCACGAAGGTCTGCTCGTCCTGCGGGTCGGGCACCTGCGCGGGGTCCCAGCCCATCCGGGCGAACTCCCTGATCCGCCCCTCGCGCCGTCGCGCGGCCCAGCTCGGGCTCGGGGTGGGAGGTGAAGAACTGGAACGGCGTGCTCGCGGCCCACTCCTCACCCATGAACAGCATCGGCGTGAACGGGCTCGGCCAGCACCAGCAGCGGCGCCAGGCAGAGCTGGTCGACGTCGAGCACCTCGGCCGTGCGGTCACCGCGCGCGCGGTTGCCGATCTGGTCGTGGTCCTGGTGGCAGACGACCAGCCGCCACGTCGGCATCCGCTCGGTGTCGATCGGCTTGCCGTGGTCGCAGCCCGCGGAACGACGACCAGGTGCCGTCGTGGAAGAACCCCTTCTCGCACACCTTCTGCAGCGCCCCGAGCGGCTCGAAGTCGGCGTAGTAGCCGCTCGGTCTCGCCGGTCAGCGCCACGTGCAGCGCGTGGTGGAAGTCGTCGCTCCACTGGGCGTCGAGCCCGTACGCCACCCGCCTCGCGCGGGCGTCACCAGCACCGGTGTCGTTGAGGTCCGACTCGGCGATCAGCGTGAGCGGCCGGCCCAGGTACGCCGACAGGGCCTGCCACCTCGATCGCCATCTCCTCCAGCAGGTGCGGCCGGCGAGCTGTCGACGAGCGCCTGCACGGCGTCGAGCCGCAGCGCGTCGACGTGGAAGTCGCGCAGCCACATCAGCGCGTTGTCGAGGACGAAGCGGCGCACCTCGGCGACCTCGCCGTCGAGGTTGACGTGGGCGCCCCAGGTGCTCGCACCCTCGCTCTTCAGGTACGGCGCGAACAGCGGCAGGTAGTTGCCCGACGGCCCGAGGTGGTTGTAGACGACGTCCTGCACCACGCCGAGCCCACGCGGCGTGGCAGCCGTCGACGAAGCGCTGGTACGCCGCCGGCCCGCCGTACGTCTCCTCGACGGCGAACCAGTCGACGCCGTCGTAGCCCCAGTTGTGCGGGCCGTTGAAGGAGTTCACCGGCATCAGCTCGACCAGGTCGACGCCGATGTCGACGAGGTGGTCGAGCCGGCCGATGCGCCGCGTCGAGGGTGCCCTCGGGGGTGAAGGTGCCGAGGTGCAGCTCGTAGATCACCGCGCCGGCGAGCTGCGCGCCCGGTCCACGACCTCGTCGGTCCAGGCGAAGGCGTCGGCGTCGTACGTGCGCGAGCGCTCGTGCACGCCGTGCGGGCTGGCGCCGGGAGCGCGGGTCGGGCCGCGGGGTCTCGCTCGTCGTCGAGCAGGTAGCCGTAGTCGACCTCGCCCGTCGGGCACGGCGCCCGCCGGGGTCCACCAGCCGTCGTCCCCGCGGGACATCTCGACGACCTCGTCGCCGCGACGCGAGAGCCGCACCCGTGCGGGGATCGGCGCCCAGACGTCGAAGCGCCCGCGGCGTCATCGGTAGACCACGATCTGCGGCCGGCCGCTCGCGCGAGGACGTCGGCGACGCGCGCGGACCCGTCGGGCAGCCGCACGATCGTCTCGCCCCAGCCGCCCTTCGCCGCCAGCCCGATCGGCAGCCGGGTGACGACGGTGACCGCGCCGCCGCGGTCGAAGGCGAGCACGTGGTCGGCTGCGGGACCCTCGGCGATCACCGGCGTCGTACGACGTGAACAGCTCGGGCCGGTCGCGACGCAGCCGCAGCGCCTCGGCGGTCAGCCGCTGCTTGTCGTGGGAGTCCTCCGCCAGCAGGCGTGCCGCCGCGTCGAAGTCGACCGGCCGCCGGTTGTCGGGGTCGACGAGGGAGAAGTCGCCGAGCTCGGTGCCCTGGTAGACGTCGGGCACGCCGGGCATCGTGATCGCGAGCAGCTTCGCCGCCAGCGCGTTGCTGCGTCCCGCCGCCTCGACGCGGTCGACGACGCTCCTGCAGCACGCGCGGCGACGTGCACGGGTCGTCGTACGCCGCGTCGAGCGCCTCGCGCACCGACCGCCTCGAACTCCTCGTCGGGGGAGAGCCAGTCGGTGTGCTCGCCGGCCTCGCGCATCGCCTTCTCGGCGTAGGCCTGCAGCCGCTCGCGCGAGATCGGCCAGGCGCCGACGGCGGCCTGCCAGAGCAGGTTGGCCAGTCCGGCGTCGGGCATCGGCGCCAGCTGCTGCAGCTCGCTCGATCGCGTCGGACCCACTCCGAGGGCACCTCGGCCAGCGCGGTGATCCGGGCGCGGGTGTCCTCGCTGCGCTTGGTGTCGTGGGTGGTCAGCGCGGTCATCGCGTCGGGCCACTCGTGCTGGCGGCGCGCGGCCCAGCCGTGGAAGTGCGCCGGCGTCGACGCGAGAACACCGACGGGTCGCCGCCGACCTCGTTGAGCGAGGTCAGTCGCGCCCAGCGGTAGAAGGCGTTGTCCTCCACGCCCTTGGCCATCACCATCCCGCTCGTCTGCTGGAAGCGCAGTGCGGCCGGGTGGGTGGGGTCGTCAGCACCGGCTGGAGGGCGTCGTACGACGAGGCGAGGTCGGGCCGCCGCTCACGTGCCTCGGCGAACGCCGAGCGTCGGAGGTGCTCGCCCCTGCGGCAGGTAGGAGCGGTAGACCGGGAAGCAGGCCAGCAGCTCGGCGACCGCGTCCTCCACCGCTCTCGAGTCAGGACCTCGCTGCTCGCTCAAGGACCCGAGGTCGCGGGCGATCCGGCGTGTCTCCGGGCGCAGCGACTCCGTGCGCCACCACGCAGCTTGCGGTCGTGCACCAGCGCGTGGGCCAGTCGCCCGAGGCCAGCGCGGCGTCAGCGGTTCCTCGCCGGCCGGGTCGGTGAGCACCCGGTCGATCAGCGCCAGCGCGTCGTACCCGGTGGTGCCCTCGCAGGACCACTCGTCCTCGAGCTGCTCGCCCCAGCTCGAGGATCTTCTCGACCACGACGTAGGCGCCGCCGGTCAGCTCGGAGAGGTCGCGCAGGTAGCCCTCGGGGTCGCGCAGGCCGTCGGGGTGGTCGATCCGCAGGCCGTCGACGAGGCCCTCGTCGAACCAGCGGCGGATCTCGACGTGGGTGGCGTCGAAGACCGCCGGGTCCTCCACGCGCACGCCGGCCAGGGTGCTGATCGTGAAGAACCGGCGGTAGTTGAGGTCGCCGCCGTTCTCCGCCGAGGGCAGCACCAGACGTGCCGTCGCCGTAGTCCCAGTCGACGTCGAAGTGGTCGGCGTACGGCGAGTCCTGCCCCTGCTCGAGCAGCGACTGCCACCACGGGTTCTCGACCGGATGATCGACTCCGACGTGGTTGGGCACGATGTCGACCAGCACGCCCATGCCCAGCCGCTGCGCCTCGCGCCGACAGCGCGGCCAGACCCTCGGCACCGCCGCGCGACTCGTCGACGCGGTCGTGGAGCACGACGTCGTACCCGTGGGTGCTGCCGGGCTGGGCCTGCAGGATCGGCGAGAGGTAGACCCAGTCGACGCCGAGGTCGTGCAGGTAGGGCAGCCGCCGCGCGGCCTCGAACAGGTCGAAGTCGGCGGTGATCTGCAGCCGGTAGGTGGAGGCCGGGCCCCGGGTTCGAGACGGACGTCAGTCCTGTCCGCAGGGCCGCCCGGGCGCTCAGCCACGCGAACCGCCGGGGGCGGCCTCGGACCGGGCCGCCACCGACGCGGCCACCGAGTGGTCCGGTCGGCCTCGGGCGCGGCGTGCTCGCGCAGCACGACGACGGAGTGCTGCACCATCTTCAGCGACGAGCCCGCCTCGACGACCGGGGACTCGTCGGCGTTGCCGCCGGTGTCGACGACCACGTCCCAGCGGGCGGCGTACTCCTCGGGAGGGACGGTCACCTCGACGTCGTCGCCGCCGTTGAAGTACAGCAGGAAGTGGTCGTCGGTGATGGTGCCGCCGCGGGCGTCCTTGCCGGCGATGCCGTGGCCGTTGAGGTACATCCCGATCGCCTGGTTCGCCGTCGTCCCAGGCCTCGTTCTCCATCGCGGTCCCCTCGGGGTGCAGCCACACGATGTCGTTGAGCCGCTCGCCGTCACCGGTGCGCACGGTGGTGCCGGTGAAGAAGCGCTTGCGCCGGAAGGTCGGGTGGTCCTGGCGCAGCCGCGTGATGGCGGCGGTGAACTCGAGCAGCGAGCAGGTCGGCGTGCTCCCAGTCCACCCAGCTGATCTCGGAGTCCTGCGCGTAGGTGTTGTTGTTGCCGTCCTGCGTGCGGCCGAGCTCGTCGCCGTGGGCGATCATCGGCACGCCCTGGCTGAGCAGCAGCGTGGCCAGGAAGTTGCGCTGCTCGCGGCCGCGCAGCGGCCAGCACCTCCGGGTCGTCGGTCGGCCCCTCGACCCCGTGGTTCCACGAGCGGTTGAAGCTCTCGCCGTCGTTGTTGTCCTCGCCGTTGGCCTCGTTGTGCTTCTCGTTGTAGGAGACGAGGTCGCGCAGCGTGAAGCCGTCGTGGGCGGTGACGAAGTTGATGCTCGCCACGGGCCGCCGGCCGGACTGCTCGTAGTAGTCCGAGGAGCCGGCGAGCCGGCTGGCGAACTCGCCGAGGTTGGGCTCGCCGCGCCAGAAGTCGCGCACGGTGTCGCGGTAGGCGCCGTTCCACTCGGTCCACTGGGGCGGGAAGTTGCCGACCTGGTAGCCGCCGGGCCCGACGTCCCACGGCTCGGCGATCAGCTTGACCTGGCTGACCACCGGGTCCTGCTGCACGAGCTCGAAGAAGGTGGCCAGCTTGTCGACGTCGTAGAACTCCCGGGCCAGGGCGGCCGCGAGGTCGAACCGGAAGCCGTCGACGTGCATCTCGGTCACCCAGTAGCGCAGCGAGTCCATGATCAGCTGGAGCGAGTGCGGGTGGCGCACGTTGAGGGAGTTGCCGGTCCCCGTGTAGTCCATGTAGTAGCGCTGGTCGTCCTCGACGAGCGCGGTAGTACGCCGGGTTGTCGATGCCCTTGAAGCTCAGCGTCGGCCCGAGGTGGTTGCCCTCGGCGGTGTGGTTGTAGACCACGTCGAGGATGACCTCGATGTCGGCGGCGTGCATCGCCTTGACCATCGACTTGAACTCCTGCACCTGCTGGCCGAGCTGCCCCGTCGCGGCGTACGACGCCTGCGGAGCGAAGAACGCCAGGGTGTTGTAGCCCCAGTAGTTGCGCAGCCCCTTGTCGAGCAGCGTGCTGTCCTGGATGAACTGGTGCACCGGCATCAGCTCGATGGCGGTGACGCCGAGCCGGGTCAGGTGACCGGTGACGGCGGGATGGGCCAGGCCGGCGTACGTGCCGCGGAGCTCCTCGGGCACGTCGGGGTGCAGCTGGGTCAGCCCCTTGACGTGGGCCTCGTAGATGACGCTCTCGTTGTAGGGGATGGCGAGCGGGTGGTCGCCCTCCCAGTCGAAGAACGGGTTGATCACCACGCCGTAGGTCATGTGCTCGAGCGAGTCGTCGTCGTTGCGGGAGTCGGGCTCGCCGAAGTCGTAGCCGAACAGCGACTGGTCCCAGTCGATCTCGCCGCTGGTGGCCTTGGCGTAGGGGTCGAGCAGCAGCTTGTTCGGGTTGCACCGCAGCCCGTTGCGAGGGGTCCCACGGCCCGGTGACGCGGTAGCCGTAGCGCTGGCCCGGCTGCACCTGGGGCAGGTAGCAGTGCCAGACGTAGCCGTCGACCTCGGTGAGCTCGACGCGCTCCTCGGTCACCTTGCCGCGCGCTCCCACCTCGATCAGGCACAGCTCGACCTTCTCGGCCACCTCGCTGAACAGCGCGAAGTTGGTGCCGCTGCCGTCGAAGGTGGCGCCCAGCGGGTAGGGCTTGCCCGGCCAGACCTGAACAGACACAGACTCCACGCGCTCTCCGTTCCCCGTTTGCTGATGGAACGTTCAAACTATCTACTGCCCGTTGCGGGAGAAGTGCTGGAGGTCCTGCAGCGAGTGCCAGGTGCCGCCCCAGGTCCAGCCGATCGAGGCGAACGCACGCACCACCGGACCGTCCGGCAGGATCATCCCGGGCCGGAGCCAACCCCGGTCGAGGTACGACGACGCGAGCTCGGGGAGCACGACGTCGCCGTCGTGGTAGGGGTTCTGGAACGGGTCCACGTCGACCGCCAGCCCGTAGGCGTGCTGGCTGAACGTCGTGGCGCCCCGGCTCGCGGGAGGTCCCGCACCCGGCGACGACGAGCAGGGCGACGAGGGCGCGCCCCGCGAGTGACCACGCCGCAACGGTACGGCCCTTCGAGACAGGACTTCGTCCCTGCCCGGCCCCTGAGGACCGCCAGGCCCGTCTCGAAGGGCCGGCGCCCGTGCACCGCGACACAATGTCCCGGTGCGGATGTTCGTCGCGGTGGTGCCGCCCGAGGGGGCGCTCGAGGACCTCGAGGAGTACGTCGGACCGCGGCGCGAGTCGGCCCCCTTCAGGTGGACGCTGCCGCGAGCAGTGGCACCTGACCCTGGGCTTCCTGGCGGCTGTCCCCGACCGCGCCCTCGACGACCTGGTCGAGCGGCTCACCCGCGCCGCTCGCAAGCGCCGTGCCGTCGACACCCGGATCGCCGGCGGGGGAGCGTTTCCCCATGTGGGCAAGGCGAAAGTCCTCTGGGCCGGACTGGAGCTGGCTGAGCCCGACCGGGAGGAGCTCGCCCGCGCCGCGACGGGAGTGCGGGCCGCGGCGAGCAGGGCGGGCATCGAGGTCGACGGGCAACGCTTCCGGCCGCACCTCACGCTGGCCCGGATGAGTCGCCCGGTCGAGGCGACGAAGTGGGTCCGGGTGCTCGACGCCTACAGCGGACCGTCGTGGACGGTCGAGGACTACGCCCTGGTGGCCTCGCACCTCGGCGAGGGGCCGCGTGGGAGGCCGCGCTACGAGGTCGTCGAGCGGTTCACCCTCGGCCGCGCTGGTAGCGACTGAGCGCGCGCTCGCGCTCCTCGGCGTGGTCGACGATGCGCCGGGGATAGCCGTGCTCGTAGCCGTCCTCGGCGTCCCACGGCGCGTGCGCCTGCTTGCCCGGGAGGTGCGCGAGCTCGGGCACCCACCGCCGCACGTAGTCGCCCTGGGGGTCGAACTTCGTGCCCTGGGTGATCGGGTTGAAGACGCGGAAGTAGGGCGCGGCGTCGGTGCCGGTGCCGGCCACCCACTGCCACCCGTGGTTGTTCGAGGCCAGGTCGCCGTCGACGAGGTGGTCGAGGAAGTGCCGGGCACCCACCGGCCACCACACGTGCAGGTCCTTGGTCAGGAAGCTGGCCGTGATCATCCGCACCCGGTTGTGCATCCAGCCCTCGCTGAGCAGCTGACGCATCCCGGCGTCGACGATGGGAAAGCCGGTGCGGCCGCTCTTCCAGGCCTCGATGGCGTCGGCCGGCTCGTCGTACGTCAGCCCCGCGACCTGGTTGAGGTCGCGCCAGGCGCTCTCCGGGCGGTGGAAGAGCACGTCGGCGTAGAACTCGCGCCAGGCGAGCTCGTTCTCGTACGCCGCGGCGCCGTTGCTGCGGCTGTCCTCGAGGTCGGCCAGCAGCTGCCGGGGGTGGAGCACCCCGAGCTTGAGGTACGGCGAGACCCGCGAGGTGCGGTCGGTGCCGGGCTCGTCGCGCAGCTCGTCGTACTCGTCGAGGTCCCGGTCGCGGAAGCTGCGCCACCGCCGCCAGGCGGCGTCCTCGCCCGCCGTCGGCATCCGGTCGGGCGCCTCCTCGAGCGCGTGGTCGAGCATGGCGGCGACACGCTTGTCGCTCTCGTGGCTGACCCAGTCCACCCCCCGCGGTGCGGGCGCCGGGTCGTCCCAGCCGACCTCGCGCCAGGCCCGGCTGAACGGCGTGAACACCTTGTAGGGGTTGTCCGAGCCGTTCTTGACCGTCCCCGGCGCCACGGCGTACGGCGTCCCGGTCGCCACCCCCTCGACGTTCCCGGGCAGCGCCGCGACGACGGACCGGTCGCGGGCGATGCCCCACGGCGTGAAGTCGCGGGTGACGTGCAGCTGCTCGGCGCCGACCTCGCTCGCGAGGCGTGGCACGACGGACGTGGGAGCGCCCATCCGCAGGCACAGCCGGCCGTCCATCGACTCGTCCAGCGCGCGCAAGGACGCCGCCAACCAGGCCCGCCGGGCCGGGCCGGCCCCGCGCCAGAGCCTGGGGTCGAGCACGAACAGGCCGAGCACGTCACCCTGCTCGGCCGCCGCTCGCAGCGCTGGGTGGTCCCGCAGGCGGAGGTCGCGCCGGAACCACATCACCGAGACCATGCGGACGACAGTACGGACCGTGCGGCCACCTACGATCGACTCGTGTACGTCCCGCACTTCAACGCCCTCGACGACGCCGACGAGGTCCGCGCCCTGGTCGCCGCGGTCGGATCGGCCCAGCTGGTCTCCGTCGGTGCCGACGGCTACCCGTTGGCCACCCTGCTCCCGATCATCTGGGAGGGCGACCACCTCGTCTTCCACATGGCCCGCGCCAACGCCCACTGGCGGGCCATCGAGGCCGGCAGCCCGGGCCTCGCCGTCGTCACCGGGCCGGAGGCCTACATCTCGCCCGCCTGGTACGCCGCCAAGGCCGAGCACGGCCGGGTGGTGCCGACGTGGAACTACTCCGGCGTGCAGTTCACCGGCCGGCTCACGGTGCACGACGACGTCGACTGGCTGCGCAGCGCGGTCACCCGGCTGACCGACCAGCACGAGCAGCCGCGCGACGAGTCGTGGGCGGTGACCGACGCCCCGGCGCCGTACATCGACAAGCAGCTGCACGCGATCGTCGGCGTCGAGATGGCGCTGGAGTCGGTGGAGGCCAAGGCCAAGCTGAGCCAGAACCGGTCCGAGGAGGACGTCGCCGGTGTCATCGACGGGCTGCGCCTCGAGGGCGCCGGACGTGAGCACGCGGTGGCCGACGCGATGGAGCAGCTCACCCGTCGCTAGCCTCTTCGGCATGGCACGCACGGTCCGCGAGCTCACCGCGAGCCTGCGCTCGTCGCTGCTGGAGGTGACGCCGCGCGACCACTGGCAGTCCCAGTCCGCCTTCCGCCGGCGGCAGGTGGTCAGCGCCGTCGTGGTGGTCATCGGCGCCGTCGTGCTCGGGTTCTCGCTGCGCATCGAGCCGGGCAACACGCTGTTCTACGTCGCGACGCTCGTGCTCGCCGGTGTCTGGACCGTGGGCGCGTTCGCCTCCGGTCCGCTGCACCTCGGTCGGATCGGACACCCCGCCGAGCCCGACCTGATGGCGCCGCGCCCGGTCCTGGCGCCGCTCCTCGTCGGTGTCGGCCTCGCGCTCGTGTTCGTGGTCGGCGCGTTCATCGTGCGCGAGCTCCCGTGGCTGCTCGAGCAGGTGCAGAAGGTGCTGCGCCACACCCAGCAGGGCGACGCGTTCCTGCTGCTGCTCGTCACGGTCGTGAACGGGATCGCCGAGGAGCTGTTCTTCCGCGGGGCGATGTACGCCGCCATCCCGCGCCACCAGGTCGCCTGGACGACGCTGGCCTACACCGTGGCCACCCTCGCCACCGGCAACGTCATGCTCGGCTTCGCCGCGATCGTGCTCGGCTTCGTCGTCGGCCTGCAGCGCCGGGCCAGCGGCGGCATCCTCGCCCCGATCCTGACCCACCTCGTCTGGTCGGTCTCGATGCTCTACGTGCTGCCGGCGATCCTGCTCTGAGGTCGTCGTACGGGCACCCGCCGGATCCAGCGTCAACAACTCCGCGTTACCTGCCCCCCGCGCGCTCCTCCAACGCCCGCCGGGCCGCCTCCTCGTAGGTCTGCGGGGTGCCGGGGACGACCTGCTCGATGGCGTGGTCGGTGACCACGACCTCGACACCCATCGAGTCGATCAGGTTGCGGCCGGTGGTGACGTCGACGTCGGTGACCAGGGCCAGCCAGTACGACGAGAGGCGCGGGGTCAGCAGGGGCACGGTGAAGATCGGGATCGTGCGCCCGCGGTCGAGCTCGCCGGCGATGCGCAGCATGTCGACGTAGGTGAGCTGGTCGGGTCCGCCGATCTCGAAGACCCGACCGACCGCGTCCTCATGACCAGCGACGCCGACGAGGTAGCGGACGACGTCGTCGACGCCGATCGGCTGGGTCTTGGTCGTGGCCCAGCGGGGCACCACCATCGCCGGGAGGTTCTTGACCAGCTGGCGGGTGAGCTCCCAGGAGATGCCGCCGTGCCCGACCACGATCGCCGCGCGCAGGACCGTGACCGGCACGCCGGCCTCACTCAGCAGCCCCTCGACCTCGCGTCGCGAGCGCAGGTGGGCCGAGAGGTCGGAGCCCTCGTCGCCGAGCCCGCCCAGGTAGACGATCTGCCGCACCCCGCGAGCCGCAGCGGCCTGGGCGAAGGCGCTGGCAGCGGCGGCGTCCTTGCTCTCGAAGTCGTCGGCGTCGAGTGAGTGCACGAGGTAGTAGGCGATCTCCACGTCCTCGAGTGCGGCGTCGATCGAGTCCGGGTCGCCCACGTCGCCGCGCACCGGATCGCCCGGGCCGTCGTAGGTCTCGGGGTGGCGGGTCATCGCCCGGACGTCGTGACCCTGCTCGAGCAAGGCGGGCACCAGTCGGCCACCGATGAACCCGGTGGCACCGGTGACGAGGATGACGCTCATTGCCCAACCCTAGGGAAGCCGACTTAGGCTCCCAGCATGAGGATCGCTGTGATCGGCACCGGCATCGTGGGGCGCACGCTGGCCCAGGGACTCTCGCGCTCGGGTCACGACGTCGTCGTCGGCACGCGCGACCCCGCCGAGACCGGCGCGCGCGAGGAGTGGGCCGGCCTCGCCGTACCCCTGCTGCCGCTCGAGACGGTGGCCGCCGGGGCCGACCTCGTCGTCAACGCCACCAGCGGCCAGGGCAGCCTGGCCGCGCTGGGCCGGGTGGGCACCGACCACCTCGCCGGCACCGTGCTCCTCGACGTCTCCAACCCCCTGGACGGCAGCGCGGGCTTCCCGCCCACCCTGAGCGTCAAGGACACCGACTCACTCGCCGAGCAGATCCAGCGGGCGTTCCCCGCGGCGAAGGTGGTCAAGTCGCTGAATTCCGTCAACGCCTCGGTGATGGTGGACCCCGCCTCGCTCGGCGACGGCGACACGACGGTCTTCGTCGCCGGTGACGACGCGGCCGCCCGGACCACGGTCCGCGGCCTGCTCGAGGAGCTCGGCTGGCGCGACATCCTGGAGCTCGACGGGCTCAGCAACGCGCGTGGTCTCGAGATGTACGTCGCCCTGTGGGTGCGGCTGATGGGAGCCCTCGGGACGCCGACGTTCAACATCAAGCTCGTCCGATGATCCGCAACGACGGGGAAACCTGCCGCGGTTAGGGTCCCTGGTATGTCCTACCTGCTCCGCGTCGAGCTGCCCGACGTACCGGGTTCACTGGGTCGGCTCGCGTCCGCCATCGGTATGGCGGGCGGCAACATCGACGCCATCGAGATCGTGGAGCGATCGGACGGGAAGGCCGTCGACGACGTCTTCCTCGCGGCCAACCAGGGCGTCATGCCCGACAGCATCATCTCGGCGTGCAACGCCCTCCAGGACGTGGAGGTCCTCTGGATCTCCCGCTACGGCGCCGGAACCAACATCACCCGCGACCTCGAGGTCGTCGAGGCGATGACCTCGCAGCCCGACGTCGCCCGCGACACCCTGGTCGACCTGCTGCCCGCCGCGTTCGTCGTGGACTGGGCCTTGCGGGTGCGACGCGACGGTGTCGGCGGCAAGGTGCTGCACGGCACCACGGCCGCACCGACCGAGATCCCCGAGGGGATCACCTGGCCGGTCGACCTGCAGCGTGGTCAGCGCATCCCCGTGCCCGAGGTCCTCGACGACTGGCTCGTCGCCGGGTGCTCCATGGGCGAGGACGAGATGATCGTCGTCGCCCGCCGGGGCGGCCCGGAGATCCTCGACTCCGAGATCGCCCGCCTCAGTCACCTCTCCGCGCTCGCCGAGTCGATCGGCGCGTGACCCCCGGGTCCCCGGGATATACCCGCCCGGATCGCCACTAAACGGATAAGCAATCAAAAAGGGCTTATTGCCCATACCGTCTCGAGGTCTGGGCTGTCCGAGGCCAGAGGAGAGAAGATTGAGCCGGGTCCGCGAGTGTTCAGGTCGCGGACCCGGCGCTGGGCCGAGCGTGTCGGCCCCATGATCGAGCACGGCCCGTCCGCACGTGAGGGGAAGGTGGGTGCGGCGCCAGGGAGTTCGACTGTCGGCACGTCCAGTCGGGGCGGCCGGTGCTCGGATTCATCTTGTGGAAAAAGGGTAAACCGGACAAATAGTCCAGAGCAATGAGGTGTCCGGATGGCGGGCAGCTCAGTCCCGCGGGGTGAGCTTGAAGACCGGGATCTGCCGGTCGGTCCTCTTCTGGTACTCGCCGTACGTCGCCCAGGTCTCGACGGCCAGCCGCCACAGGTCCGCGCGCTCGTCGCCCTCGACGAGCGTGACGTCGTAGGTCTTCTTCACCGGCCCGTCCTGCAGGTCCACCTGCGGGTGCGCCACGAAGTTGTAGTACCACTCGGGCTGGTCGTCGGCGCCGCCCTTGGAGGCGATCGCGACGTAGACACCGTCGCGCTCGACCCGCATCACCGGGTTCTTGCGCAGGTGGCCGGACTTCGCGCCGACCGAGGTGATCACCACGATCGGGTCGCCGCTGTCGCGCAGGGTGTTGGCCTCCCGGCCGTCGGTGTCCTCGAACTTCTCCACCTGGTCGCGCACCCACTGCGCCTTGCTGGGGACGTACTCGCCGTGCAGGGTCATGGTGGGCACAACGCCCCGGGGCGCAGGAGGATTCCGGCGCTCTAGGGTGTCGGCGTGAGTGCGATCGAGGGTGTCAGCGAGATCTTCGACCCCGAGGACTGGGACGACGTGCCCGGCTTCGACGACCTCACCGACCTCACCTACCACCGCGCGAAGGGCAGCGGGACCGTGCGGATCGCTTTCGACCGTCCCGACGTGCTCAACGCCTTCCGCCCGCACACGGTCGACGAGCTGCTGCGGGTGCTCGAGCACGCACGCACGTCGAGCGACGTCGGCTGCGTGCTGCTGACCGGCAACGGGCCCAGCGCCAAGCACGGCAAGTGGGCCTTCTGCACCGGCGGCGACCAGCGCATCCGCGGTCGCACCGGCTACCAGTACGCCGAGGGTGAGACGTCGGAGAGCGTCGACCAGGCGCGGCTGGGCCGGCTGCACATCCTGGAGTGCCAGCGGCTGATCCGGTTCATGCCCAAGATCGTGATCTGTGTGGTCCCGGGGTGGACGGCCGGCGGCGGTCACAGCCTGCACGTCGTCTGCGACCTCACCCTGGCCAGCGCCGAGCACGCCCGCTTCAAGCAGACCGACGCCGACGTCGGCAGCTTCGACGGCGGCTTCGGCTCGGCGTACCTCGCCCGCCAGGTCGGCCAGAAGCTCGCCCGCGAGATCTTCTTCCTCGGGCAGGAGTACTCCGCCGAGGACGGCGTGCGCATGGGCGCCGTCAACCGCGCCGTGCCGCACGCCGAGCTGGAGAAGGTCGCGCTCGAGTGGGGCGGCCTCGTCAACGGCAAGAGCCCGACCGCGCAGCGGATGCTCAAGTACTCCTTCAACCTGATCGACGACGGCCTGGTCGGCCAGCAGCTCTTCGCCGGCGAGACCACCCGGCTGGCCTACATGACCGACGAGGCCCAGGAGGGACGCGACCAGTTCCTCGAGAAGCGCGACCCCGACTGGTCGCCCTTCCCCTGGTACTACTGATCGACCGCGTTATTGCAGGTCAGAGGCCTATTGAGCCCTATTGCGCGGCACCCGCGCGGCAAGAACGGCCGCCGCCATTCCCGCGGCGGCAGCCCTTGTGTCGTCCTCGACGGTCGGCCACATGCGCGCGTGGGTCTCCTGCGTGGTCGTGGCAGACGCGTCGCCCATCGCTCGCTGCACGGTCACCACGCCTCACCCGGGGAGGGTGATCTGTGTCCGGGTCAACCTACCTACGGTCGGGGGAGCACCGACCTGAGGGAGACATCCATGACCAAGCAGTTCGCAGGCGTTGTCGGCGTCGACATCCGGGACTCGGAGGAGGACTGGTCGCCGTTCGAGCCACCGAGAGCGCCGGAGGGTGCGCCCAGCGTCGTGTACATCGTGCTGGACGACGTGGGCTTCTCGGCGATGAGCTGCTACGGCGGGCCGATCTCGACGCCCAACATCGACAAGATCGCCGACGAAGGCGTTCGCTACACCCAGTGGCACACGACCGCACTGTGCTCGCCCACGCGGTCATGTCTTCTGACGGGGCGCAATCACACGCGTAACAGCATGGCCTGTATCACCGAGGGCGCCAGCGGGTTCCGCAACGCCAGCGGCACGATTCCGCCAGAGAACGGGATGCTGCCCGAAATCCTGGGCGAACTGGGGTGGAACACCTACATGGTGGGCAAGTGGCACCTGTGCCCGACCGTCGAGATGAACCTCGCGTCCACGCGCCGCAACTGGCCGACGGGGCGCGGCTTCGAACGCTGGTACGGGTTCCTCGGCGCGGAGACGAGCCAGTGGTACCCCGAGCTCACCTACGACAACCACCCCGTGGACCAGCCGGCGACCCCCGAGGAGGGCTACCACTTCGGTGAGGACATCACCGACAAGGCCATCGAGTTCATCATGGACGCCAAGGCCGTCGCACCGGACAAGCCGTTCTTGCTGTACTACGCGCCCGGCGCCTGTCACGCACCTCACCACGCGCCCAAGGAGTGGATCGACCGCTACCGGGGCCAGTTCGACATGGGCTACGAGGCGATGCGCGAGGAGACCCTGGCGCGCCAGAAGCAGATGGGGATCGTGCCAGCCGAGACCGAGCTGCCCCCGTTGAACCCCCTCGGCACCCCGGAGACTCGCAGCGGTCCCGAGGGCCAGCCCTTCCCGCCCCTGGACGTGACCCGGCCGTGGGACTCGCTGTCGGACGACGAGAAGCGTCTCTTCGCGCGGATGGCCGAGGTGTACGCCGGCTTCCTCTCCCACGCCGACGCCCAGATCGGGCGCCTCCTGGACTATCTCGAGGAGACCGGCCAGCGCGAGAACACCATGATCATCGTGGTCTCGGACAACGGCGCCAGTGGCGAGGGCGGCCCCGACGGCTCGGTCAACGAGATGAAGTTCATGAACGGGATCCCCGACGACATCAACGCCAACCTCGCGATGCTCGACGAGCTGGGCGGCCCCGCGACCTACCCGCACTACACCAACGGGTGGGCGATGGCCTTCAACACCCCGTTCAAGATGTGGAAGCGCTACGAGTTCAACGGAGGAACCTCCGACCCGTGCGTGATCTCCTGGCCTGCCGGCACCCAGGTGCGAGGCGAGGTACGGGAGCACTACCACCACGCGATCGACCTGACTCCGACCGTCCTCGACGTCCTGGGTGTGACTCCCCCCGAGAGCATCAAGGGGTTCACCCAGAGCCGCTTCGATGGCGTGAGCATGCGGTACAGCTTTGACGAGCCCACCGCGCCCGGTGCCCGACACACACAGTTCTTCTCGATGTTGGGCTCACGCGGCATCTGGCACGACGGCTGGAAGGCGGTCACGACGCACCCGACGCTGAGTGGGTGGTCGAACTTCAACGACGACGAGTGGGAGCTCTACCACGTCGAGGTCGACCGCTCCGAGCTCCACAACCTCGCCGCCGAGCAGCCAGAGACGCTCCGTGAGCTCGTGAACCTCTGGTACGCAGAGGCAGGCGCGAACGAGGGGTTCCCCCTGGACGACAGGTCAGCTCTCGAGATCTTCATCGCGAAGCGGCCCCAGCTCAGCGCACCGCGCACCAGGTACGTCTACTTCCCCAACCACGCTGAGGTGCCCGAAGCCCAGGCGGTCGTGGTCCGGGGCCGCTCCTTCGTGATCGGCGCCCAGGTCGACATCCCTCGGCCCGGGGCCCAGGGTGTGCTGTTCTCGCAGGGATCGCGCTTCGGAGGCCACAGCCTCTACGCCAAGGACAACCGACTCCACTACGTCAACAGCTTCGTGGGAATGGTCGAACAGGCCGTCACGGCCACCGAAGACCTGCCGACTGGCGAGAACCTGATCCTCTCCGCCTCTTTCGAGAAGGACGGAGAAGACCCACCCGGGGTAGCCACCGGCCTCCTCTCGCTCTACCACGGTGACGTGAAGGTCGGCGAGGGACGCATCAGGACCCAACCAGGCGGTTACATGCTCGCTGGCGAGGGTCTCGCGATCGGCCGCGACGTCGGTGACCCGGTGACCCAGGACTACCCCGGGGAACGTCCCTTCCGCTTCACCGGTGGCACCATCCGCCGAGTCGCCGTCGACGTCAGCGGAGAGCCCTACATCGACCTCGAGCGTGAAGCGCAAGGCATGCTCATGCGAGAGTAGGTCTCCAGGACCACCACCCACAAAGAGAAGACCTCGTCGTCTACGAGGCGTCGCTCACCGTGGCAGGCTGCAAGTTGGCCCTGTGCGGGTCGACCGGGGCGCGAGGGCTGCACCTACGTGATGTCCTCCGTGGCCATCACCTTGCTGCTGACCTCGAGCTCAGGTGCGGGGGTGGCTCCGACTCGTGGCCATCGTGGCCGTCGTGGTCGCCTACCTGACCACCGAGGTCCTGAGCGCGTGGCGAGACCCGTCGACCGCCCCTGCCTGACCTCGACCACTGGTCGTCTCGTGTCGAGGAACGCACTAGGGTCGGGCCCCGTGAAGGCACTGCTGGTGATCGCGGCCGCCCTCTGCCTGGCCGGCTGTGGCGGCAGCGTCTCCATGGGCTCGAAGCCGCAGTCGGTGCCCGGCAGCACGATCGCGGAGAAGGCGAACGCCCAGCTGGAGAAGGAGAACTCGCGCATCGCACATGGCCAGCTCACCTGCGCCGACGTGAAGTACGCCAAGGGCGCCACCACCCGCTGCCTGCGGACGGTCGACCTCGACCACGGACGCCGCGTCGAGATCGGGGCCACGGTGACGATCACCGACACCGAGAACGGCGGGCACTACCAGATCGAGGTCGACAAGCAGGCCCAGCAGTTCGGCGAGACCGGGGCGTGGATCGAGAAGGACCTCGCGGCCCAGTACGCGAAGCGGTTCCGGACGGGGGCGCCCGAGGTGACCTGCCCGGCGTACCTCGAGGGCAAGGTGGGCGCCTCGATCGACTGCACGCTGCAGGCCGACACGGGCGGCGTCGACGTCCGGGTGACGGTGGTCCGGGTCGACCCGAAGAGCTTCGCGACCGCCTACAGCTACAAGGAGATGTGACGCGTGCCGACCGGACCCATGGGCGTGCACCCCGACGAGCCGCACGGCGACTCGCTCAGCGGCCTGCTCAACCGGCTGCGGGCGGGGGTGCTCGGCGCCAACGACGGCATCGTCTCGGTGGCCGGGATCGTGATGGGCTTCGCCGGAGCGACCTCGCACCGGCAGACCATCCTCTTCGCCGGCATCGCCGGTCTGGTCGCGGGAGCCCTGAGCATGGCCGCCGGCGAGTACGTCTCGGTGAGCAGCCAGCGCGACACCGAGCGGGCGCTGATCCGCAAGGAGCGCCGCGAGCTGGCCGAGGAGCCGGAGGAGGAGCTCGCCGAGCTGGCGGAGCTCTACCGCCGCAAGGGGCTCTCACCCGATCTGGCCGAGCAGGTCGCCCACGAGCTCACCGGCAAGGACGCGCTGCGGGCCCACCTCGACATCGAGCTCGGCATCGACCCCGACGAGCTGAGCAGTCCCGTGGCAGGCCGCGCTGGCCTCGATGGCCGCTTTCACGGTCGGCGCGCTGCTGCCCCTGCTGACGATGCTGCTCTTCCCGCCCGGTGTCCGGATCGCGGTCACGATCGTGGCGGTGGCGGTCGCCCTGGCCCTCACCGGCCTGTCCAGCGCGCGCATCGGCGACGCGCCGCCCGGGCCGGCCATCGCTGCGCAACGTGGTGGGCGGTCTGCTCGCGATGGGGGTGACCTACCTGATCGGCACGCTCATCGGCGTGGGGACCGGTTGACCTCACCGGCGCGGGTGAGACGGCTCTCATTTACCGGACTCGTCCCCGCGGTCCGTTAGGTTCACCCCGTGAAGATCGCAGTCGTCAGGGAGACCCGCGAGGGGGAGACCCGTGTCGCGATGGTCCCGGAGCTGGTCGGCAAGCTGACCGGTCTCGGGTACGAGGTGCTCGTCGAGCCCGGCGCGGGCAGCCGGGCCGAGTGCGACGACGAGTCGTACGCCGAGGCAGGGGCCGTGCTCACCGACGACCTGCTCACCGAGGCCGACGTCGTGCTGTCGGTGAACCCGCTGCCGTCGTACCGCACCAAGCCGCTGCGCGACGGCACGGCGACCTTCTCCTTCCTGCCGGTGAACCAGTCCCACGACCTGGTGGTCAACCTGCGCGACCGTGGCCTCACCTCGTTCGCGATGGAGCTCGTGCCGCGCATCTCGCGCGCCCAGTCGATGGATGCCCTCTCGTCGCAGGCCCTGGTCTCCGGCTACCGCTGCGCGATCGTCGCGGCGGGGCTGCTGCGGCGATTCTTCCCGCTGAACATGACGGCCGCCGGCACCGTCCAGCCCGCCAACGTGGTCGTGCTCGGCGCCGGGGTCGCCGGCCTGCAGGCGATCGCGACCGCCAAGCGGCTCGGCGCGGTGGTGCTCGCCTACGACGTGCGGGCCGCCGCCGCCGAGGAGATCCGGTCGATGGGCGCCAAGGCCATCGACCTCGAGCTCGAGACGCTCGAGGGTGCCGGTGGCTACGCCCGCGAGATGACCGAGGACCGCGCCGACCGGCAGCGCGACCTGCTCGCGCCGTACATCGCCAACGCGGACGCGCTGATCACGACGGCCGCCGTGCCCGGCCGCACCGCGCCGATGCTGGTCACCCACGCGATGGTCGAGCAGATGAAGCCCGGCTCCGTGGTGGTCGACCTCGCCGCCGAGAGCGGGGGCAACGTCGAGGGCTCGGTGCCCGGCAAGGTGGTCCGCATCGGGCACGCCCAGGTGTGGGGCGGGGAGAACGTGCCGGCGCAGATGCCCGGGCCGGCCTCGCGGCTCTACGCCCAGAACCTCGTCAACCTGCTGACGCCTGATGACCGTCGAGGGCGAGTTCGCGCCCGACTTCGACGACGAGGTCGTCGCCGGCTCGTGCGTCACGCACGACGGCCGGATCCTGCACGAGCCCACCCGCGAGGCCATCGAGGGGCCGGCCGAGGAGCCGCCGCCACCTCCCGAGCCGGAGCCCGAACCCTCGATCGACGCCGGACCCCGAGCTCCCCTTCGACCAGGAGGCTGACTGATGAACGAGGCCATCGTCTGGCTGACGATCTTCGTGCTCAGCGTGTTCGTCGGCATCGAGGTGATCTCGAAGGTCTCCTCGACCCTGCACACCCCGCTGATGTCGGGGGCCAACGCGATCCACGGCATCATCCTGCTCGGCGCGATCCTGGTGACCGGTACGACGGACAGCACGATCGCGCTCGTCGTCGGGCTGGTCGCGATCGTGCTCGCCGCGGTCAACATGGTCGGTGGCTTCGTCGTGACCGACCGGATGCTCCAGATGTTCACCCGCCGGAAGAAGAAGCCCGCTGCCACCGAGGGGGCCGCGCAGTGAGCACGACCACCCCGGTCTGGGTCCAGCTCGTCTACCTCGGCGCGGCGGTCTGCTTCATCCTCGCGCTGAAGGGGCTCTCCGGGCCGAAGACCGCGCGCACCGGCAACCTGATCGGTGCGGGCGCGGCCGTCGTCGCGTGCGCCGTGCCGTTCTTCTACCTCCACCTCGACCACGTGCCGCTCATCCTGGTCGCCATCGCGATCGGTGCCGCGGGTGGCGTGATCGGCGCCCGCCGCGTGCAGATGACGCAGATGCCGCAGATGGTGGCGCTGTTCAACGGGGTGGGTGGTGGGGCCGCGGCGCTGGTCGCGCTGCTCGAGCTCCAGCACGCCACCAGTGCGACGCCGTGGTTCAACCTCACCGCGACCGCGTTCACGATGTTCGTCGGCTCGGTCTCCTTCGCCGGCTCGATCGTCACCTTCGCCAAGCTCCAGGAGCTGATGACCTCGGCGCCGGTGGTCTTCCCGGGCCTGCCGATCGCCTTCGGGCTCTCCTTCGTCGGCGGCGTGGCGCTCGCGGTCGAGCTGGTCGTCTCCCCGACCGAGTGGGTCGGCATCGTGCTCGGCCTGGTCGGGCTGCTGTTCGGCGTGCTGCTGGTGCTGCCGGTCGGCGGGGCCGACGTACCGATCGTGATCTCGCTGCTGAACGCGTTCACCGGCCTGACCGTGGCCGCCGGCGGCTACGTGCTCTCCAACGTCGTGCTGCTCGTGGCCGGCACGCTCGTCGGCGCCTCCGGCACGTTCCTGACCCTGCTGATGGCGCGGGCGATGGGGCGCTCGGTGGCCAACATCCTGTTCGGCGCGCTGAAGGGCGGCTCCACCCTCGGTGCCGGCACCGCCTCGGACCGGCCGGTGAAGTCCGCCGGGCCCGAGGACGTCGCGATCATGCTCAACTACGCCGAGCGGGTGATCATCGTGCCCGGCTACGGCCTCGCCGTCGCCCAGGCCCAGCACGCCCTGCGTGAGCTCGTCGACGTGCTCGGCGAGCGCGGCATCCAGGTCGACTACGCGATCCACCCGGTCGCCGGCCGGATGCCCGGCCACATGAACGTGCTGCTCGCCGAGGCCCAGGTGCCCTACGAGCAGCTCAAGGAGATGGACGAGATCAACGGCGACTTCAAGGACGCCGACGTCGTCCTCGTCGTCGGCGCCAACGACGTCGTCAACCCGGCCGCCAAGACCACCCCGGGCGCGCCGATCTACGGCATGCCGATCCTCAACGCCGACGAGGCCAAGCAGGTCGTCTTCATGAAGCGCTCGATGCGCCCCGGCTTCGCCGGCATCGAGAACGAGCTGCTCTTCGAGGAGAACACCACCCTCCTCTTCGGCGACGCCAAGGACTCCATGGGCAAGGTCCTCAACGCGGTCAAGGCCCTCTAAAGCCGTCGAGTCGTGTGCTGAGTCGGGGGCTATGACACCCGATTGAGCACACGACCGGGGCCTGTGGATTGCCGTTCGCGCGACAGCACCGGGCGTGACCACACTCCTCGCCGTGGACGACGGTCGGTGGGACGAGCCTCGCGGGCGAACAGCACGGTGTCATCGCACGGCGACAGCTCTTCGACCTGGGCGTGACACCCGATGTCATCAGGGCCCAGGTGGCCGCCCGTCGTTGGCGCTGGCGCACCGAGTCCGTCCTGACGACCACGACAGGGCCGATGTCCTGGGACCAGCGGCTGTGGGTCGCCGTGCTGCATGCCACTCCCGGGTCACTCATCGGAGGGCTGACGGCGGCGAAGGTCCACGGGATGAGGAACTGGGAGCGGGAGAAGATCACGGTGCTCGTCGACGACGAGCTGTCCTTCGAGCCGATCGAGGGAGTCACCTTCTTCCGGAGCAGGCGTCCGCTCTCCACGATGCGGGCACCGGGCCGGCTTCCGGTCTGCAAGATCGAGCCGGCCGTCCTGCTCTTCGCCGGCTACGAGCGCAACAGGCGAACGGCTCACGGTGCGGTGGCGGCTGCTGTCCAGCAACGGCTCACGACGCCGGCCAGGTTGCGGGAGTGGTTGGAGCAGATGCGTCCCCTGCGACGCGCCAGGGAGTTCCGGCAGCTGATCGGGGACCTGGAGGGTGGCGCCCAGTCGTTGGCGGAGATCGGGGTCCGTCACGCCTGCCTTCGCTACGGCGTCGTCCCGCCCGCTCGGCAGCGGAAGCGCTGTGACTCCCGCGGGCGGGTGCGTTGGGTCGACTGCGAGTGGGACATGCCTGACGGCTCGGTGCTCCTGCTCGAGATCGACGGCGCGTTCCACATGGAGTTCGGCAACTACGGCGAGGACATGAAGCGCCAGCGCCGTCTCGTCGGGCGTCGGCGCATGCTGGTCAGGGCCTCCGCCTACGAGATCCGCCATGAACCCGGCGAGGTCATGCGTGACCTGATCGATCTCGGCGTGCCCCGTCTCCCCTGAGCGCCAGTCGTGTGCTCAATCAGGGGTCATGGCCCCCGACTCAGCACACGACCCGGGCCTATTCGGCGAGGCCGTAGAGCCGGTCGCCGGCGTCGCCGAGGCCGGGGACGATGTAGCCCTTCTCGTTGAGATGGTCGTCGAGGGCGGCGGTGACGACGGTGACCGGGACGTCGAGGCCGGCCAGGCCCTGCTCGAGGTTGGCGACGCCCTCCGGGGCGACGAGCAGGCACACGCAGGTGATGTGGTCGGCGCCGCGGTCGGTGAGGAACCGGATCGCCGCCGCCAGGGTGCCGCCCGTCGCGAGCATCGGGTCGAGGACGTAGCACTGACGCCCCGACAGGTCGGCCGGCAGCCGCTCGGCGTACGTCGAGGCCTGCAGCGTCTCCTCGTTGCGCACCATCCCGAGGAAGCCGACCTCGGCCGTCGGCATCAGCCGCATCATCCCCTCGAGCATGCCGAGCCCGGCCCGCAGGATCGGCACGACGAGCGGGCGCGGACGGCTCAGGCGGGGGCCCTCGGCCGGCGCGACGGGGGTGGTGACCGTCACCTGCTCGACGCGTACGTCGCGGGTGGCCTCGTAGGCCAGCAGCGTCACCAGCTCCTCGGTGAGCCGCCGGAACTCCGGTGAGGCCGTCTGCTGGTCGCGCAGGGTGGTCAGCTTGTGGGCGACGAGCGGGTGGTCCACGACGAGCAGGCGCATGGCGCTTACGTTAACGGCGCGGGAACCCAGTGGTTCGACGCGCGTTGTTCTGCCACGATCAGTGCATGGCGGAGATCACCGACGCCGAGGTCGGCGATGTCGATCTCGCTCTCGTGGCGTACCGCGACGACGGCGACTGGAGCGTGGCCGAGCTCCCGGACCAGTCGCTGGACTCGGTGGACACGATCGCGCGCGAGCTGCGGCGCTACCCAGGCGAGTCGGGGGCGCTGGCGCTGATCTCGGTCGCCGAGGACTTCGTGCTGATGGTGCGGGCCCAGGGCACCGACGTGCGGGTGCTGCTCTCCGACGCGACCGCCGCGACCGACTGGACGCTCGCCCGGTCGGCCGTCGACCACATCGGGCTGATCGTGGACGACGAGGACGACCAGGCGCCGGCTGGCGACCTCGGGATCGTCGCCGACATGGGCATGTCGGCACGCGACATGGGCGCCCTGCTCGACGACGTCGAGCTCTACCCCGACGAGATCCTCAGCGACGTCGCCGACAGCGTCGGCTTCGGCGAGCAGTTCGACGAGCTCGCCGGCCTCGAGGAGTGAGCCCCTGGGAGCAGCCGATGCGCGACGCCCTGGCCCTCGCGCGCGGCTCGCTCGACTCCGGCGACGTACCCGTCGGCGCCCTCGTGCTCTCGGCCGACGGTGAGGTGCTCGGCAGCGGCAGCAACGCGCGCGAGCGAGACGGCGACCCGACGGCCCACGCCGAGGTGGTCGCGCTGCGTGCCGCGGCCCGGCGAGTGGGCGAGTGGCGGCTGGCCGGCTGCACCCTCGTGGTCACGCTCGAGCCGTGCACCATGTGTGCCGGCGCGCTGGTGCTGGCGCGTGTCGACCGCCTCGTCTTCGGGGCGTACGACGCCAAGGCCGGCGCCGTCGGCTCGCTGTGGGACGTCGTGCGCGACCGCCGGCTGAACCACCGCCCCGAGGTGCTCGGCGGCCTGCTGGCCGAGGAGTCGTCCGCGCTGCTCGACGCGTTCTTCGCCGGGCACCGCGGCTGAGCGTCGCTCAGTCCTTCCGCTGCGTCGCCCTGACCCCGGCGTACACCAGCGCCGCGAGCCCGCACGCGACGATCGTCCACACCGCGATCAGGACCCGCTCGTGCGGGTCGGCCTCCACCAGCGGGGCGACGCCGGCCACGATCACCGCGACCGAGACGAGGAAGGCGAAGAAGAAGCCGCGGGTGTCGAGCAGGCGCTGGGACTCCTGGTGCTCGAGCTGCTGCTGCTCGATGCCGGCGATCCGGTCGAGCAGCTCCAGGATCGTGCTCGTCTCCTCGAGCTCCTCGGTGAGGCTGTCGGCACTGACGTCCGTGTCCGTCGCATCAGACGTCTCCGGCGCCGGTGGCACGTCGTCCGGCGGGGTGACCGGCGCCTCGTCCGCCAGCTCCGGTAGCGCCTCGCGGGCACGACGCGCCTGATCCCACAGGCGCTCCTGCGTGCGCTGGTAGGAGCGGCGCATCTCCGGGTCGAGCCCCATCGGCCCGCCCCGGCGCGCCCGACCCTCGGCGTCGTGCACGTACTGGAACAGCTGCTGCTGGAGCTCGCCCATCGCCCTGTCGAACTGCTCCTGCTCGGCGGCGGTGAGGACCCCGTTGCCGGGGCGCTGCAGCATGCGCAACGACTTCAGGTTGTAGTGGCGCAGCGACTCCGCCGTGAGCTCGTCGGGCAGGTCGGCGCGGGTGAGGCTGGTGGCTCGGGGTCGATCGCGCGGTGTCACGCCGTCATCCCCGGCTCGATGCCTCCTCGACGGTCAGCTCGGCGGTCGGCGCCACCTCGAGCCGCGCATCCGGGATGGGCTCGCCGCTCCGGACGGAGAGACCGTAGGTGCCGTCCGCCAGCCGCTGCTCGGCTCGCTCGACGGCCGCGAGGCGCGTGCGCAGGCTGGACTCGACGGCGTTGTCCACGCCCTCGGACTCCAGGGCGTCGGCCGTGTCGCCCGAGTCGCCGAGGTCGCGCTCGGCCTCGCGGTCCTGGTCGCCGGAGCCGCCGATCTCGCGGAGCAGGCTCTCGACCTCTGCTCGCTCGGCCTGCAACAGCGTGCGCGCTCGCTCGACGTCCATCCGCGGAACCACCTTCTCTAGGAATCAGGACATCTTCCTACGCTGTGCGGTCGGGGTTGTCGACAGCGGCCCACCTTCCAGCACGTGGGGAGGCACTGGAGCCCTTCGCCTCAGGTGGAGACGAGCCCGTGCTGGTAGGCGTAGATCACCGCGTGCACCCGGTCGCGCACGCCGAGCTTGGCGAGGACGCGGCTGACATGGGTCTTCACGGTCGTCTCCGAGACCACGAACTCCTCGGCGATCTCGGTGTTGGTCAGCCCCTGTGCGATCAGCTCGAGGGTCTGGCGCTCGCGTTGGGTGAGCGACTGCAGGCGTACGTCGTCTGCGAGGCCGGGTGCGGGCCGACGGTCGAGGAAGTTCTCGATCATCCTCCGCGTCACGGTGGGCGCCAGCAGTGATTCGCCCGCATGGACGGCGTGGATGCCCGCCACGAGCATCTCGGGCTGGACGTCCTTGAGCAGGAACCCGCTCGCCCCTGCCTGGAACGCGTCGTAGACGTAGTCGTCCATGTCGAAGGTGGTCAGCATGATCACCCTGGCCTCGCACCCGGCGTCGGAGGTGAGCTGTCGGGTCGCCTCGATCCCGTCGACGCCCGGCATCCGGACGTCCATCAGCACGATGTCCGCGCGCGAGGTCGCGTGCACCTGTCACGGCCTCCTGGCCGTCGGAGGCCTCACCCACGACCTCCAGGTCGGGCTCGATCTCGAGGATCATCCGGAAGCCGCGCCGTACCAGCGCCTGGTCGTCGGCGATCAGCACTCGGGTGGGATCGCTCATGCGGCGGACCAGGGGCAGCGTGGCGAGCAGCTCGAAGCCGCCTTCGGGACGTGGCCGGGCCACGAGGTCGCCCCCGTAGACGGAGACCCGCTCCCGCAGCCCGAGCAGACCGTGCCCCGCCTCGGCCGGCGCGTCGAGCGGTCTCCCGTCGTCGCGGATCACGAGCTCGAGACACGCCTCGCGTGTACCCGATCCGCACCTCGGCCCGGCTCGGGGAGACCGCGTGCCGCAGCGAGTTGGTCAGACCCTTCCTGCACGAGCCGGTAGGCCGTCAGGTCGAGGCCGGGCGCCAGTGGCTGGGCGGGGCCGGTGACCGACACGTCGACCGGCAGCCCGGCACTCCGGAACTGCTCGACCAGTCGCGACAGCTGGCTCAGCCCGGGCGCCGGCTCCCGGTCCTCCACAGCGCCCTCCTCGCGCAGCACCCCCACCATCCGACGCATCTCGGCCAGGGCCTGGCGGCCGGTGGACTCCACCGTCTCCAGGGCCTCACGTTCGACCACCTGGTCCTGCGTCAGCCGGCGACGTACGGCGGAGGTCTGCACCGTCATGATGCTGACGCTGTGACCGATCACGTCGTGCAGCTCGCGCGCGATCCGGTTCCGCTCCTCCGTGACGGCCCGGACCGCCCTCTCCTCGCGCCGGAGCCGTCGTTGCTCGGCGTTCTGGGCGCGCCCGCGCAGCAACGCGCCGAGGAGCCAGGCGATCACCCAGGGGGACCACCACACCAGCTGCTGGGCGCGGCTCCGTCGTCGTCGTGGACACCGGGTCGAACGCGATCCACGCGACGCCGAGCACGACGATGAGCAGGAGGCCCCACCACGCCGGCCTGCGGGTCTCCCAGCGGGCCACGCTGTAGGCCGCGACCATCGGCGGTACCGCCATGCCGAAGCCTTCCGGGGACCCGAAGACCGCGAACTCGAGCGACGTAGACGCCCACCATCCCCGCGAAGACCTCGAGCGGGTAGAGCCGGCGCACCACGAGCAGCAGGGCGCCGAGGCCGTAGCCGAGGGCCTCCGCCCAGTGCGGTCCCTGACGATGGGTGGCGCCGCCACCTGTCCATGCCTCGAGCTGCCCGATCACCAGGCACGCGCCGGCGACGAGTACGTCGAAGACCGCGAGGCGACGGGTCACCGGCCGACGTTATCGCCGCCGCAGGGCCGCCGAAGTCCTTCCGCAGGAGGATTCTCGCCTCCGACCGCGGGACGACACGTGGGTCCGTCAACCGGTCGCTCGATCTCATGTCACCGGCGGACGCGTCGGGGGCCCGACCCGACCTAGCGTCGGCGCACCGACAACCCAGGAGGACATCATGATCACTCGACGCACAGCGGGGATCTCGCTGCTGGTCTACGCGCTGGCGACGTTCGCCGCCAACGCCTTCATCGGCGCTCCGGGTGGCGCCTACGACTCGAAGACGGTCAGCGACTTCGTCTCCAGCGGCCACTCCGCGACGGTGTTCGCGACCGCGTACCTCGGCTGCCTGGGCGCGGTGGCCCTGCTGCCCTTCGTCCTCGGCGTGCGTGAGCAGCTCGGCCACCTGGGGGAGCTCGCCTGGGGACTGGGGATCGCTGCGGCCACGACCGGGGTCATCGGCTGGTTCGTCAGTGGTGGCGTGAGCGTCGCCATGGCCGAGGGGGGCTCCACGGTCAGGTCCGGAGTCACCCACCAGACGGTCTACACGCTCACCGAGATCGGCAACCTGGTCAGCTGGTGCGCCCCGGCGTTCTTCGTCGGCATCGTGGCGATCCTGCTCTCCCGGTCCGCGGGACTGCCTCGCTGGCTCCGGATCTTCTCGGCGGTCGCAGGCGTGTGCGGCATCCTCGCGCCGTTCTTCTTCACCTTCTTCGTCTACCTGCTCTGGACCCTGGTCCTCGGGATCACCCTGGTCTCCCGTCGTACGCCGTCTCGGCAAGCGCCGCAGCCCGCGCTGGTCTGAGGGAGGCTCGGCCCCGGCACCGGGCTAAATCGTTTCAAGCCCGGGTGATGGACGAGGCGCGGGCCACGAGCTCGGGGCAGAAGACCACGCGGTTGGTGCAGGTGGTCGTCGTCGCTCGTCTCGGAGATCAGCAGCTGGGTGGCCGTCCGGCCGAGCTGCTCGCGGGGCTGACGCACCGAGGTGGCCACCGGGCTTCTCGAGGTGCTGGGCCTGCCGACCGGCCTGCTGCCTCCCCTGCACGACCCCGGCAGCGTCCTCGGCACCCTGCTGCCCGCGGCGGCGGACGACACCGGGCTCCCGTGCTCGGTACCGGTGATCGCCGTCGGGTCGCACGACACCGCCTCGGCCGTGGTGCTCAACGACGCGGCACGGCGTGCGCGGTTCACCAACGAGGGTGGCGTCGACGGCACGACGAGGTTCCTCACCAACGTGATGGGGTTGTGGATGCTCTCGGAGTGCGTCCGTCAGTGGCAGGAGGAGGGCGTGCCGGACAGCGACCTGGGCTCCCTGTTGCACGCCGCGGCCGACCTGCCCGAGAGCGAGCACGTCTTCGACGTCGACGATCCGTCACTGCTCGCCCAGGGCGACATGCCCGCCCGGGTCGCTCGGTTGAGCCGTGGCGAGCGGCCGCCGGCCGAGACCACCCGACTCATCCTGGACAGCCTGGCCGACGCCTACGGTCGCGCCCTGGGGACAGCGTCCGAGCTCGCCGGTGTCGCCCCGCGCGTGCTGCACGTCGTCGGCGGCGGCTCGGAGAACGCCCTGCTCTGCCAGCTCACCGCGGACGCCTGCGGCTTGCCGGTCGTCGCCGGTCCGCGGGAGGCTGCTGCGCTCGGCAACGTGCTGGTCCAGGCCCGGGCACTCGGCGTGCCGATGGAGACGCTGGCCGACATGCGCGCCCTGCTGCGTCGCACGCAGAAGCTCACGACGTACGAGCCGCGCGCCGGGATGGTGAACTAGCACCATGCGTGTGGCGCTGCAGGTCACGTGTCTCAACGACGCGCTGTTCCCGGAGGTCGGGCGCGCGACCGTGGCCCTGCTCGAGCGGCTGGGGGTCGAGGTCGACTTCCCGGAGGACCAGACCTGCTGTGGGCAGCCGATGGTGAACACCGGCTACCTCGACGAGGCGATCCCCGCCGTACGCCGCTTCACCGAGGCCTTCGCCGGGTACGACGCGATCGTGACGCCGTCGGGCTCGTGCGCGGGATCGGTGCGCCACCAGCACTCGATCGTGGCCCGTCGCTCCGGGGACCAGGCGCTCGCCGCTCGCGTCGCCGAGCTCGCACCGCGGACCTATGAGCTCACCGAGTTCCTGGTCGACGTGCTCGGCGTCGAGGACGTGGGCGCGCGGTTCCCGCACACGGTGACCTACCACCCGACCTGCCACTCGCTGCGCATGCTCGGGGTCGGCGACCGGCCCACGCGCCTGCTCTCCCACGTCGCCGGCCTGACGCTCGCCGACCTGCCGGCGGCCGAGGAGTGCTGCGGCTTCGGCGGGCACCTTCGCGGTCAAGAACTCCGACACCTCCGTGGCCATGGGCGCCGACAAGGCCGCTCACGTGCGCGAGACGGGCGCGGAGGTCCTCGTCGCGGGCGACTCCTCCTGCCTGATGCACCTGCGCGGGCTGCTCGACCGGCAGCGCTCCGGCGTCCGCGCGATGCACCTCGCCGAGATCCTGGCCGCGCAATGACGACTCCTGGGACGACCCACGGGACGACTCCTGGCACCGCGACGTTCGTGGGGATGCCGCCGTTCCCGGAGGCCGCGCGCGAGGCGCTCGGGAACAGCCAGCTGCGCCACAACCTCCAGCACGCGACGCACACGATCCGCGACAAGCGGGCCCGGGTGGTGGCCGAGGTCGAGGACTGGGAGGACCTGCGCACCCGCGGCGCAGCCGTCAAGGACGCCGCCCTGGCCGAGCTCGACCAGCACCTGCTCACCCTCGAGGCCGCGCTCCAGGCCAACGGCGCCGTCGTGCACTGGGCCCGCGACGCCGACGAGGCGTGCCGGGTCGTGGCCGAGGTCGCGCGATCGCACGGCGCCGACGAGGTGCTCAAGGTCAAGTCGATGGCCACCCAGGAGATCGAGCTCAACGAGGCGCTCGCGCGGCAGGGGATCCAGGCCTGGGAGACCGACCTGGCCGAGCTGATCGTGCAGCTCGGCGACGACCTGCCCAGCCACATCCTGGTGCCGGCGATCCATCGCAACCGCGCGGAGATCCGCGAGATCTTCCAGCAGAAGATGGCGGCTGCCGGCCGCCCGGCCCCCGACGACCTGACCGACGAGCCCGCGGCACTCGCCTCGGCCGCCCGGCTGCACCTGCGCGAGAAGTTCCTGCGGGCCAAGGTCGGCGTCTCCGGCGCCAACTTCGCGGTCGCCGAGACCGGGACGCTCGTGGTCGTCGAGTCCGAGGGCAACGGACGGATGTGCCTGACCCTGCCCGACGTGCTGGTCTCCGTCGTCGGCATCGAGAAGGTGGTGCCCACCTTCGACGACCTCGACGTGTTCCTGCGGCTGCTGCCACGCTCCTCGACCGGCGAGCGGATGAACCCCTACACGTCCATGTGGTCCGGCGTCACCCCCGGCGACGGTCCGCAGGAGGTGCACGTCGTGCTGCTCGACAACGGCCGCACGCGAGTCGCTGGCCGACGAGACCGGGCGGCAGGCGCTGCGGTGCATCCGCTGCTCGGCCTGCCTCAACGTCTGCCCGGTCTACGAGCGGGTCGGCGGCCATGCCTACGGCTCGACGTACCCCGGCCCGATCGGCGCCATCCTCAACCCCCTGCTGCGCGGCGTCGGCCACGATCCTCAGGTCGACTCGCTGCCGTACGCGTCGTCCCTCTGCGGCGCCTGCTACGAGGTGTGCCCGGTCAAGATCGACATCCCGTCGGTGCTGGTCGACCTGCGGGCCCAGGTCGTCGACGCGCATCGCGGCGGCCTGCCCTCCGCGACGGACCTCGCCATGAAGGGTGCGGGCGCGACGTTCTCCTCGCCGCGGCGGCTCGGCCTGGCCGAGCGGTTCTCCCGGGTGGGCACGACGCTGGCCCGCCGCTTGCCGCTGGCCACCGCCTGGAGCGGCGCGCGCGACGTGCCGGCCGCGCCGAAGGAGTCGTTCCGCGCCTGGTGGAAGCGGACCCGCCGATGAGCGCGCGCGACGAGGTCCTGGCCCGCGTCCGCGCGGCCCTGCGGACGCCTGGCGCACTCCCGGTCCTGATCGAGCGCGGGTCCCTGAGGGAGCCGGGCCGAGGTCCCTGAGGTGCGAGCGCCAGCGAGCCTCGAAGGGCCCGCGCTGCTCGACCGCTTCGTCGAGCGAGTCGAGGACTACCGGGCCGTCGTCGAGCGCTGCACCGCCGACGAGCTGGCCGAACGCGTGGCCGCGGCGGTCGAGGGCCTCTCCGTCGTCGTGCCGGACGGCCTCGACCTCGACGTCCCCGGAGCCGTTGCCGACACGGCCCTGACCGCTGCCGAGCTCGACCGGATCGACGCGGTCGTCACCCGGTCGGTCGTCGGCATCGCCGAGACCGGGACGATCGTGCTCGACCACGGTCCGGGGCAGGGCCGCCGCGCGATCACGCTGGTCCCCGACCGGCACGTCTGCATCGTCGCCGCGGCTCATGTGGTCGCCGACGTCCCCGACGCCGTACGCCGCCTCGCGGCCGCGGTCGCCGACGGCCGCCCTCTCACCTGGATCAGCGGCCCGTCGGCCACCAGCGACATCGAGCTCTCCCGCGTCGAGGGCGTGCACGGGCCCCGGAACCTCCACGTCATCGTGGTCGACGACTGATTGGTACCCTCTCCGGCGGTGGCGTGTCCGAGCGGCCTAAGGAGAACGCCTCGAAAGCGTTTGTTGGGGCAACCCAACCGAGGGTTCAAATCCCTCCGCCACCGCCAGCACAAACAGCCTCTGACCTGCGGAAACCTGGGTTGGGGGCTGTTTGCGTTCGATGGCGTGCCAGATACGTGCCAGATGAACCCCGCGGATGTGGCACTGGTCAGTGGACCCCGAGCAGCGTTCAACTACCAACCGCACATGCTTGACGAGCTGGCCGGACCTACCAAGAAGTCCTCGGCGACCCCAGGTTCGGGGAGCTGTACGTCGCCGGCGCGCGCGGAGCGATGGGATCATGTCTTCGCCAGCGTGCAGTCCCTGCCGTCGTACGGCGTCACGAACATTCCTGCCGACACCGACGACATCGTGGTCATTGACGAGTTCCACCACGCCCGGGCGCCAACGTATCGACGGCTCCTCGACCACCTGACCCCGCGCGAGCTGCTCGGCCTCACCGCAACACCCGAGCGCGCCGACGGTATCGACGTCCGCGCCGAGTACTTCGACGGGCGTACCGCGACCGAGCTGCGACGGTGGGACGCCCTGGGCAAGGATCTGCTCTGCCCGTTCCGTTACTTCGCCGCTGGCATCGAGCTGCCTGGCATCCTGCGTCGCGGCCAACGGTCCTGGACCCAGCTGCGCCGAGACGCCGGGCTTCCGACGTCCGATGGCACGCCTCGCGAAGGTGAGCTCCTCGAGCGGATCCGCGCTTTCGCCCACGTCGACGACGAACTTCGGGCGGCCGGTTACCGCCAGTTGCTCAGCTCAGACACCCCGTACGCCGACCTCACCGAGGCCGGACAGCGTCTGGCGCGAATGCTCTTCTTCTCAGCGTTCCCCAGTGCCGCCGGCTTCTCGACGTAGGACGACGGTCTTGCCGCCATCCGCACCGAGCACGCTGCCGCCGCCGAGCTGGAAGCGGTGATCGATCTGGTGTTCGACGAAACCCGCCACGATGCCCTCCCGCTGACCGAATACCTTGCCGATGTACCGCTCCGCGTTCATGCCGCGTATCAGCGTGAAGAGATTCTCGCGGCCCTCGACTACGCCAACCTGCAGCGCAAACCGACCAAGCGGACTCTCGAGTCAGCCTGTCGGGCTTCCTCCTTTCATCGGCGATGCGATGCGTATGTCCGACGCGCAAACGCGGTGGTGTGACGCACGTCTTGCTGCGTCCCGCATCGGGATCGGTCACGCGGACAGCCAGCGCGCTCATCGCAGATCCGGACGTTGTCGTTGGCCGGGACGCCAGCCCGCGCCTCGGCCAGCCGAACCACTGGGCCGTCAGACAAGCCGGTACAGCTGCCTCGCCCGGGCGACGGCGAGCACACCGACCACGGCGGTGAGCGCCAACAGGACGACCCCCCAGGCGACCCCCCCTGGGTAGCCGGCCGACGCGACCTCGTTGGTGAGGTCACCGTCGAACAACCCAAACAACAGGCTGATCAGGCAGAACACGCCGAGGACGACGGCCGCGACCAGGCCGACCGGAGGCCGCACGTTGCGTGCGGCCAACCCGGCCAGGACGAGTTGCACAGCCCCGACCGGCAGCGGAACGGTGAACTTGGTGTCGAAGCCCCACGCCTCGCCCCACGTGGCGACGCCCGAGACGACGGCAAGGAGGCCGCCGATCACGTCGCAGACGACCAACAACAGCATGGAGAGGATGAGAGCTCGCCCGGAAGCCACCGACGGCATGGTCCGCAATCGGTGAAGAGCTCGAGGTTTGTCCCGACCGGGCTGTTCACCCATGGACAAAGCATGGCACCGCACGACACGACCGCCCATCGGCCATACATGTCCGGTAACCCGACGGTCCGTCCAGGTCCCAGATGAGGAACGTCATGTAGTTACGGCACCGATAATCACCAAGCCATCATGGGACGCGTCCCGTTCGACCCGCCGCAATCATCACCGGAACCTGGTCGTCCTACAGTGCCCGGCACTGCCGTCTCCAAGTCCGTGGTCGCGTCTGGCAGGCCACGAAAAGACGCGCTCGGATGATCTCGGTGATCAAATAGGGCCGTGATGTCGAGGTCAGTTCGAACGACCGCGGTGTCTCTGGCCGCGGTGGCTCTGCTGAGCTGTATCAGCCTCTTCCTCTTCTTCAGCTTCGATGGGCCGTTCGGCACCATCAATGACGCAGGCAACGCGATGACAGCCCTGCTGTGCGCGGCCCTGGCCCTGCTCCTGCATCGGTCCGGCGGAGTGACAGGTACTGCCATTGCATGTCTCGGCGCTGCGTCCGCCGTGGCGGGTTCATATCTGGTGATGAGCGACACGACCGGCTACTTCTTAGCCGGCCTCGTTTCCGCACTCGGGTTCGCCCTGGTCGGCGTTTGGCTCGTCCTGGTGTGCCGATCCGATGATGTGCCAGGCCGCCGCAGCGGGGTAGCTGCAGGCGCAGTCATGGCGCTCGGCCTTGTCAACCTGCCGGGGGTTCTGCAGGGCTTGGACGATCAGGACTCGGCCCCCAGGTGGCTGCTTGCCGCCGGCGTCTGCTGGGCGGGCACCTATTTGCTGCTGCCTATATGGGCGCTCCGGCTCGCCCGAGCCGGCGGCAGAACAACCGGCTCCGGCGCCCAACAACGTCGCAGTCGCAAGCGGTAGAACACTGCCGCTTCGCGGTGGTAGGACGCACTATGCGGCCCGCCGCAGTTCCGGAGGCTCGTAGCGGTCAGGCGCGTTCGGGACTGTCCCAGGCGGCATCGGCGTGGCTACTTCGCGGTGGCCGTTGGGACGGGATCGCGACGGGCTGCGAGCTTGGTGGCGACCCTGACGAACGCGGCAACCGCGAGTGAGCTCGAGTTCTGCGGCCAGGCGACCGCCAAGGTCGCCGGGGGCGCGTCGTCGACGGGTCGCCAGGCGAGCCGAGAGCGGGCGTTGCGTTGCGCGAGTGAGGCGGGGAGAAGCGCGAGGATTCGTCCGAGCTCGACATGGCGAAGCATCTGGGTCATGTCACCAAACGCCGGGCGTTGGGTGCCGCGCGGGAGGTAGATGTGCGCGCTGTGCTCGACCTGCTCATGGTCTGCCTCGATGTCTGCAAGTCGAAGCCGACGACTCGCGGCAAGCGGATGCCCGGTGGCCAGTGCCAGCAGCTGCGGTTCGCGGACCAGTGTCTCGGTATCGAGACCTTCGGTGTCGAATGGCTCAAGCAGGATCGCGACATCGGCCTCGCCCGAACGAAGCAGCCCTGGTTGCTCACCCCAGCCGCCGAACACGACCTCGAGCGGGACCGCCGCATGCTCATCGCCGTAGGCGGCGATGATCTCCTCGAGCAGCCCGCCCTCGACGTCCGCCTTGACCGCGACCACGAGCTTGCCGCCACTCGCGCCGGCAGAGCGTCGCGCGCGCAGCGTGGCAGCATCGAGGGCGATCAGGGCCACCCGGGCTTCAGCCAGAAGCGCCATGCCCACTTCGGTGAGCACGACGCGTCGTGTCGAGCGCTCGAGCAGGCGCACCTCCAGCTGTGCCTCGAGCGCGGAGATGGCACGGGAGAGCGCAGGCGCTGCAATGCCCAAACGCTGCGCCGCCCGCGTGAAGTTGAGCTCCTCAGCGACTGCCACGAAGTAGCGCAGCGGCCGAGACTCGACCTGATTCATAACCACAGGGTAATGATCACGACCGGAGCGGTCCTTCCCTCCCGACCTATCGGGCGCGACCGTTGTAGCCATGATCGTCATCACGACACCCACTGGCACCATCGGCGCGGCCATCGCCGAGTCCCTCTGCGAGGCCGGCGCCCCTTTGCGCCTGATCGCTCGCGATCCGGGGCGGCTGCCCGCCGACCTCAGCGAGCACGCTGAGGTGATCGTGGGATCCCACTCCGATTCCTCGGTGCTCCAAGCAGCACTGGAAGGCGCCGACGCGCTCTTCGTGCTCGTGCCACCAGACTTCACAACCCCCGACGTGACTGAGCACTACCTCAGCTTCGCTCGACCGATCGCAGACGCCGTTCGTAGCCTCTCCGTGCCGCGCCTTGTCGCGGTCTCCTCCCTCGGCCGCGGCTATCCCGGACCGGCCGGGCAGCTCTCCGCGGCATGGGCGATGGACGAGGAACTCGAGTCCAATGGCACTGCCTACCGCTCGCTGCAGCCGCCGTTCTTCATGGAGAACCTGCTACGCCAAGACTCGCTCATTCGCGAGCGCGGGATGTTCGCGCTCACCGCCGACCCGGACACCGCCTACCCTGCGGTGGCCACCGCGTGACGTCGCCCAAGCGGCGGCCGCGCTGCTCGCCGACCCGACCTGGACAGGGCAACAGGGGGTCGTCGTGCGGGAGCCCGTCGACCACACCCCGCGTGAGATGGCCGCGATCATGTCCGAGGCCTTGGGTCACCCCGTCGCTTACCGACAAGTCACCATCGAGGACTACCGTGCCCAGTTCAGCGGACGCGGAGCGAGCCCCGCAGCCACCGACGCGATGGTCGAGATGGCTCAGGCGCAGGCCGACGGCGTCTACCCGACAGCGGACGGAGAAGGAAGCGGCACAACGTTCGAGACCTGGTGCCAGACGACCCTCGTGCGATCCCTCGCACTCCCGCGGTAACGAGCCCGCACCCCTCCGCGGCCTGACTGTCCGGATCGACGCAACAGACATGCCCTTCACGCGGCGAAAATGACACGAGGGCGAGCGATGGACGCCGTCCGACGTGAAGCAATCGACTGCCGAGGCTCAGTCGTCGCCGGTGACGAGGTTGCCGCGGTGGGTCAGTACCAACAGCCAGACCAGCGACGGTACGACGAGCACGAACGCCAGGATCGCTACGACGAGAAGGGCGGTCATGGTCGACTCCGGTGCGGCGGCGTCGTGCAGGTCGAGGTGGGTGCCGAGGAGGTAGGGGTACTGGGCGGCTCCCCAGCCGGCGAGCACCGCGGCGACGGCCAGCGCGCCGAGCGGACGGATCAGTGCCGGTGACACGCGGCCGGGACGGAGGGTCATCAGGAGGGCGGCCAGTCCGGCGAGCGCGGAGACGACGATGAGCGGCCAGCCGCGGTGGAGCAGCTCGTCGTACAGGCGATCGGCGTCGTGTCGCAGGACGAAGAGCCCTGCCACCGCTACGACACCGCAGGCAACCGCCGACCCCACCGCACGTCGTCGTGACCACTGCTCGAGAGCGGGTGCGCCCTCCCGGTGCGCCTCGGCGGTGAGGAACAGCGCCGCGAGGTAGCCGCAGGTCAGCACGGCCAGGACGCCGCCGAGGACCGACGGTGGGGTTGAGCCAGCTGGTGATCGGGTCACCGTGCCCCGCTGTCGGGACGCGGCCGGACGCGATGCCGCCGGCGACGGCGCCGAAGCAGAACGGCGTGATCACCGAGGAGCTGGCGAAGGCGATGCCGTTGAGGCGCTGCTCGGCCGTGCGCATCGAGACCTTGCGGAACGCGAACCCGGAGCCGCGCAGCACGATGCCGAACGCCGCGATGCCGAGCGGGATGTAGAGGGTGGTCATGATCGCCGAGAACGCGGTCGGGAAGCCCGACCAGAGCAGGACCAGGCAGAAGATCAGCCAGGTGTGGTTCGCCTCCCAGACCGGGCCGATGGCGTGGTCGATGAGTGACCGGGCGCGGGCGCCGCGGGCGGCGCCGCCGGCGGTGAGGTCCCACAGGCCGGTGCCGAAGTCGGCGCCGCCGAGCACGCCGTAACAGACGATCGCGACGAGCAGGACGACGCCGACAGCGGTGCTCACGGCGCGTCCACCAGCCCCGGGTCGCCGGCCGGGTCGTTCTCCGGGCCGTAGGGGACCGAGGTGCTCTCGCCCGCGCCCAGCGGCGTCGCAGCGCCCGCAGGGCGTACACCGCGCCGACGGTGACGCCGGCGTAGATGAGCACGGCCCCGCCGAAGAACGGCCACAGGTTGCCGGAGGTCTGGACGGCGTCGCGGGTGAGCAGCAGACCGACGACCGTCCAGGGCTGGCGGCCGACCTCGGTGACGATCCAGCCGCACTCGAGCGACACGATCGAGACCAGCCCGCTGACGGCGACCGCGCGCAGGAACCAGCGGTTCGGCTCGACGGCCCGCGATCGCCACCACGACCAGAGCGAACCACAGCGCCAGGCCGAACAGCGCGAAGCCGGTGCCGACCATGACGTCGAAGGCCAGGTGCACCATGCTGACCAGGTGGTCCGGCGGCCGCACCGCTGCCGGGATCGCGTCCAGCCCCTGCACCTTCGTGCGACGGGCTGAAGCCCGAGAGCAACGACGCACCGGACGGGATCGGGATCCCGTAGCGCACCTTGCCGTCGACGAGGACCCCGCCGAGGGTCTCGGGCGCGTGGGTGCGGGTGTGCGGCAGCGCCTCGATGGCGGCGAACTTGGCCGGCTCGGCGTCGAAGACGTACCGGGCGATGACGTCGCCCATCACGATCTGCAGCGGGATCGCGACCGCGCCGACCGTCAGCGGGATCAGCAGGCCGATGCGGTGGTACCGGTCACGGCGGCCGCGGAGCATGCCGACGGCGTACACGCCCGCGACGGTGAACCCGGCGACGACGTACGCCGCCAGCAGCATGTGGATCGCCTCGTACCAGAACGCGTCGTTGAAGAAGACCTGCCAGACGTCGACGTCGACGACCTTGCCGTCGCGGACCGTGATGCCGCCCGGCGAGTTCATCCAGCTGTTGGCCGCCACCACCGAGAACGTGCCGCCGACTCCGGACAGCACCACCGGCAGCCCGCTCCAGAAGTGCACCCAGGGCGAGAGCCGCTTCCAGCCGTAGATGTAGATGGCGACGAAGATCGCCTCGAGGAAGAAGAAGATGCCCTCGACCGAGAACGGGCAGCCCGTACGCCGCGCCGTACCGGCCCATCAGGCCCGGCCACAGCAGCCCCATCTCGAAGGACAGCACGGTCCCGGACACGGCGCCCACGGCGAACAGCACGGCCGCGACCTGCGACCACCGCTGCGCCAGCAGCATCGCCTCGGCGTCGTCGCGCCGCAGACCGCGCCAGTTCGCCACCATCGTGATGAAGGTGAAGGCCACCCCGAACGGCACCAGGATGATGTGGAAGCCCAAGGTGAACGCCATCTGCTCCCGCGCCGGAAGCAGCTGCGAGGGATCGGCCGCAGCCAGCACCCAGACCGACACGCTCAGCAGCCTCGTCGGACCACGAACTCGGCGGCCGGCACGCGAGAACCGCTCACATATGGACGCTACTCGGCGCTCGCGTGTCGCCGTACGCCGCCTACCAGCCAGTATTGGCGGGGCCTTCGTGTGCTGCCTCTTCGGGCGGCTGAAGCCGACCCGATCAGGGCGGATCCGTACTGGGCCGGCAGGCGGTGAAAAGACACCCGTAGTGCCCCCCCGAGCTGGAGGCGTACTGTCCGAGACACGGGGCCGTCCAGGCTTCCTCTCAGAGAGATCCGCCCATGAGTGACAAGTCACCGCGGCAGAGCATGTCCAAGAAGTCCGGCAAGTCCATCAAGGAGAAGCGCGCCGAGAAGCGCAACAAGGGATCCGAGGAAACCTTCTCCGAGAAGATCCACCCACGAAGAAGAAGTGACGCTCCTGACGCTGGGCGTGATCGGCTCGTCGGCGAAGGAGAACGAGCGCCGGCTGCCACTCCACCCGGACCACATCCCGGGTCTGGACGCCGACATCCGGGCGCGGATCACGCTCGAGCACGGCTACGGCGCGCGGTTCGGCGCCTCCGACGCTGCCCTCGGCGATCACGTCGCCGGGTTCGCGACGCGCGCCAGATCCTGGCGGATTCCGACGTCGTGCTTCTCCCGAAGCCCCAGCACTCGGACGTTGCCGCGCTGGGCCCGGGGCAGGTGCTGTGGGGCTGGCCGCACTGCGTGCAGGACTACGAGCTGACCCAGCTCGCGATCGACCGACGGTTGACGCTGATCGCCTTTGAGGCGATGAACCACTGGACCCGTGACGGTGGCGTCGGCCTGCACGTGTTCCACAAGAACAACGAGCTCGCCGGCTACGCCTCGGTGCTGCACGCACTCCAGCTGGCGGGCCTGACCGGTGACTACGGGCGGCGGCTGACCGCGGTGGTGATCGGGTTCGGCGCCACCGCACGTGGTGCCGTGACCGCGCTCAACGCGCACGGCGTCCACCAGGTCGCCGTGTTGACCAACCGGGGCGTGGCCGCCGTGGGTTCGCCGATCCACTCGGTGCTGATCCGGCAGTTCGACCACGCGCCGGCGACGAGCACGTGAGCCACGTGATCACCGAGCGGGGGCGCGAGCCGTTGGCGGCGTACCTGTCCGAGAACGACATCGTCGTCAACTGCACCCTGCAGGACACCGCCCACCCGCTCGTCTACCTCGATACTGGCGACCTGGCCGGATTCCGACCGGGCAGCGTCATCGTGGACGTGTCCTGCGACTTGGGCATGGGCTTCAGCTGGGCACGGCCCACAACGTTCGAGGAACCGACCTTCATGGTGGGCGACGACGTCCTCTACTACGCGGTCGACCACAGTCCGTCGTACCTGTGGAGCTCCGCGACCTGGGAGATCAGTAACGCGCTGACCCCGTTCCTCCGGCCGGTGCTTGAAGGTGCCAGGGGATGGGATGCCGACGAGACGTTGAGTCGCGCGATGGAGATCCGGAACGGTCACGTGATCAACCCCGCGATCCTGGCCTTCCAGGGGCGGGCGATGGAGCCGCCGTACGCACTGGTCTGAGGCATGACTGCGCAATTCTGGAGCCGGTGTGCAGCGGGTGAGCATTCGTTCGTAGGACCGATCAGGGCCACCACCTTTGAGTCGCAGTGGATCTTGCCCGCTGCGCTAGCAGGAAGACGAGCTGCTTGGCATGGAAGCCCTGGTTCGTGGTGACCATGAGCCGACAGTTCCCTGGACTACCACCTACTGGACCCCGGGAACGACCTGCCGAATCGCCCGAGGAGCTCGCCCGCGCGGTCCTGGATCTGCATCACCTCTCTTGAAGCTGCGAAACTTTTCCAAGGACGATGTCGCAGACCCGCCGGCTCGTTCGACGTACGGGTGAGGCCACCGACAAGCGGGGCCGCAGGACAAGGAGCTAGAGATGCCGCGATTCATGGGTTTCGTGCAGATGGAGGAGGGTGTCGGCACGCCGCCGAAGGCCCTGTTCGAGGCGATGGACGAGCACATCGGGGAGAGGGTCGCCTCGGGCGTGTTCCTCGACGGTGGGGGGCTGTACGGCACCGAGGACGCCGTCAACTTCGTCGTCCGCAAGGGCGAGATCACCCGCGTCGACGGTCCGTACGCCGAGGGCAAGGAGGTCGTGGGCGGCTGGTCGATCATGCAGTACGACTCGCTCGAGGAGGCGGTCGCTGACCCGCAGACGTTCGCCGAGCTGCACGCGAAGTACTGGCCCGAGGTCGAGGTGACCTCCACGCTGCGGCAGATCTCCGACGGGGCCGGACCAGAGCGCCGAGGTCTCGACTTCGCTCGACAGGGAGGGTGGGCTCTAGCCTTGCCGAGTGCAGGCCGAGCCCACCACCGTCGACGCGATCACCGCCACCTGGCGTGCCGAGTCGGCCCGCCTGGTGGGCGCGCTCACCAGGATGACGCGCGACGTCGGGCTGGCCGAGGACCTGGCCCAGGACGCGCTCGTGTCCGCGCTGGAGCAGTGGCCCACCGCCGGCGTCCCCAGCAACCCGGGCGCCTGGCTGATGACGGCTGCCAAGCGGCGGGCCGTCGACCACTTCCGTCGCGCGGACACGCTGCGTCGGAAGACCGAGCTGCTCGGCAACGACCTGCGGGAGGAGGACGGCATGCCCGATCTCGACTCCCAGGTCGACCACATCGAGGACGACGTCCTCCGGCTGGTCTTCCTGTGCTGCCACCCCTCGCTCACTCCGGAGTCGCGGGCGGCGCTGACGCTGCGACTGGTCGGCGGGCTGACCACGGCGGAGATCGCGCGCGGGTTCCTGACGACCGAGTCGACGATGCGGCAGCGGATCTCGCGGGCGAAGAAGACGCTGTCCGAGTCGCGTGCGGAGTTCGAGCTGCCGACCGGCGAGGACCGGGTACGACGGCTGGACGACGTGATGGCGGTGATCTACCTCGTCTTCAACGAGGGGTACTCCGCGACCGCCGGCGAGGACTGGATGCGGCCGGACCTGGCCAACGAGGGCATGCGGCTGGCCCGGTTGCTCGCCGACCTGGCGCCCGACGAGCCCGAGGTGCTCGGCCTGCAGGCGCTGCTGGAGATCCAGGGGTCGCGGATGCCGGCCCGGCTCGACGACGACGGCGTGCCGGTGCTGCTCGAGGCGCAGGACCGGTCGCGCTGGGACCAGCTGCTGATCAAGCGCGGCCTGGCGGCGCTGCAGAAGGCCGAGGTGCTGGCCGCGCGCGGTCGGCCGGTCGGGCGCTACTTCCTGCAGGCCTCGATCGCGGCGCAGCACGCCCGGGCCGCGCGCGCCGAGGACACCGACTGGCGGCGGATCGCGATCCTGTACGACGTCCTGGCCGAGGCCGCACCGGGACCGGTCGTCGAGGTCAACCGTGCCGTCGCGCACGGACGGGCGTTCGACGCGGGCGCGGGACTGGCCGTCCTCGAGGAGGTCGACCCCGCTGCGCTCGGCGACTCGCCGCTCATCCCGAGCGTCCACGGCGACCTGCTCGAGCGCGCCGGGCTGCACGCCGACGCCGCGGAGGCCTTCACCGAGGCGGCGACGCGCACCCGCAACGACGGCGAGCGGGTCGTGCTGCAGCGTCGCGCCGAGGAGAACCGCTTCTGGGAGAGTGAGCCCTTCCCGTGATCTTGGAATGGTGCTAGTTTCATCAGCACCATGTACTGGTCACTGGATCCCGACTCGCCGCTCTCGCTGCATGCGCAGATCGCGGGCTCCGTGCGTCGCGGCATCGCGTCGGGCGAGCTGTCCGAGGGCGATCGGCTCCCGCCCGCCGCCGAGCTCGGTGAAGCGCTGGGCGTGGACCGCAACACCGTGCTCTCGGCGTACCGCGGACTTCGCGACGAGGGCGTCCTGGAGTTCAGCCGCGGGCGAGGTGTGCGCGTGGCCGCCGGGGCTGAGGCCACCGCCGACCTCGGTGAGGCCATCCGCTCGCTCGTCGCACTCGCCGAGTCGCACGGCTACCAGCGCAAGGAACTCATCCGACTGATGGAGGAACTCGCATGAAGACCGACGGACGTGTACAGCTCCCACAGCACGAACTGGCCGGTCGTGGTGGTGACCGTCGTCCTGGTAGTTCCTCTCGTCGGCCTCTCCCGCCCAGCAGGCGGACCACCCGTTGACCCGGCTTGGGTGGCCGCGCTGCTGGCGATCCTCACCGTGCTGGTCCTCGGCGTGCTGACTGCTACCAGCCTGCGCGTCACCGTCGGCCAGGGTGGTGTCACGGCGCGCTTCGGAACCCTCAGGCTCCCGCGCTTCCGCTACCCGATCGAGTCGATCGCCAGCGCTCGGCCCACGACGATCCGGCCGTGGGCAACCCCCGGCATCTTCTGGACCCACCGCGACGGGCTCCGCCTCGCTCTCCGCAGCGGTCCAGCCATCCGGCTCACCCTGCACAGCGGACGGCGCGTCACCGTCGGTGTGGATGATGCCGACTGGCACTGACGGCTCTGCGCCGAGCGGGAGTCGCGGACGCCGTCAGCTGACTGCTCAGCGCACCGAGCGGATCGGGCCGGCCCCTGGCTCGACCGAGTCGAGGACCTCGAGGGGGTCGCCCACGCGGATGGTCGCGCCCGGGGTGTCGGGGATCAGGTTGACCGCGAACCAGGTCGCGCCGTCCCAGCGCCGGATGCGGGCCAGCGACGCTGATCGGCTCCTTCTCGCGCTCCGCCGTCGTGGGGTCGATCGTGGTGATGACGCACCGCGCACACCCCTTGACCACGCGGAAGACCGCGTCGCCGACCCTGATCAGGCGCCAGTCGTCCTCGGCCCACGGCTCGAATCCCGCGACCACGAGGTTGGGGCGGAAGCGCGTCATCGGGAGCGGCTCGCGTCCGGCGTACGACGTGGACAGCAGCTCGTCGTTCAGGGCGGCCAGCGACTCCTCGGTGGCCAGGAGCAGGGGATAACCGTCGGCGAAGTTCACCCGGTCGTCGGGCTCGCTGAAGCGGGGATCGGTCTGGCGGCGGTGCGGGTCGTCGAGGTAGACGAGACGGGCCGGCCTTCCCAGGGCCTTGGAGAACCAGGCGTCACTCGCGGCGTCCGCCGGAGTAGCGCTGAGCGGCGAGTCGAAGATCGAGACCGGTACGCGGCTCTTGGACTCGGGGATCTCGACCTCAAAGGGCGGCAGCTCGGGCGCCGTCACCCGCAGGCCCGTCGGCGTGAGCTCCGGGACGACGAGGAGCATCTGGTTGACCTCGCGGGCGGTGATCGCCTCGCCGTCCTCGTCGACGAGCATCCAGCGCCGGTCGCCGGCCAGGCCCCACGGCTCGACGGTCGCCTCGTCGAGGAGCCTCCCACGGCAGGACTTCACCGGGAAGCGGTGGATCGAGGTCAGGCGTCCGAGCACCCTCGGAGGATAGACAGCGGCTCAGCCCAGGGCAGGATCCAGCTCGGCGTACCGGTCGAACCACGGCTGCGCCTCCTCGAGCTGCGCGGCGAGGCGCAGCAGGAGGCCGTCGGAGGCGAGCGGGCCGACGAACTGCACGCCGAGCGGCAGGCCCTTGTCGGTCCAGTGCAGGGGCACGCTGATCGCCGGGCGGCCGGTGAGGTTGGCCAGCTGGGTGTAGGGCACCCAGCCGAGGTTGTCGGAGATGAGCTGCTCGAGGATCCCGGTGGCGTTGAGGAGCTTGCCGGCGCGCACCTTGGCGATCACGCGTGACGCCGCCTGCAGCGGAGCGGCGTGTGCGATCGAGCCGACCTCGAGCGGCGGCTTGGCCAGGGTCGGGGTGAGGAAGAGGTCGTAGCGCGCGTGGAAGTCGTCGAGCGCGTGGATGTGGTCGTTGATGCGGTCCAGCGCGTGGAAGAGCGCGCCGACGCCGGCGGCGCGACCGATCTCGGCGACGGCGAGCGAGTCGGCGGCGAACTGCGCTGTCGCGACGCACCGAGGCGCTCCTTGATGCCGCTGATCTGTCCGTGCAGCTGGGCGAACCAGATGGTCAGGAAGTCGCGGGCCAGCGCCTCGTCGTCGTGGGGCGGCTTCACCTCCTCGACCTCGTGACCGAGCTCGGTCAGCAGCGCCGCGGCCTTCTCGACGGCGGCGATCGCCTCGGGATCGGGGTTGGCGTTGATGGCCGAGGAGGCGGAGTAGCCGATGCGCAGCTTCCCGGGGCGCTCGTCGAGGCTCGGCAGGAACGGGTCGGGCTTGCTGGGCGACGTACGCCGCGTAGCGCGTCGGGCACGCCGGCGATCGCGTCGACCAGGCCCGCGCTGTCGCGCACCGTGCGCGAGACCACGCCCTGCGTGACCATGCCGAACATCGACTCGCTGCCCTGGGGGCCGTACGGCGTGAGCCCGCGGCTGAGCTTGAGCCCGACCAGGCCGTTGCACGCCGCCGGGATGCGGACCGAGCCGCCGCCGTCGTTGGCCCCCGCCGCCGGGACGATGCCGGCGCGCGACTGCCGCGCCGGAGCCGCCGGAGGAGCCGCCGGGGGTGTGGTTGAGGTTCCACGGGTTGCGCGCGCGTCCCGAGGAGCGAGTCCTCGGTGATGCCCTTGGCGCCGAACTCCGGGGTGTTCGTCTTGCCGAAGATGACCAGCCCGGCGTCGAGGAAGCGCTGCGTGACCAGCGCGTGCTCGGTCGGCCACGTCGTGCTCGAGCGAGCGGGAGCCCTTGGTGGTGGGGAAGCCGGCGTACTCCTGGTCGAGGTCCTTGACCAGGAACGGCACCCCGGCGAAGGGGCCCTCGAGCTGCCTCGGCCGCCCGCGCGTCGGCCACCTCGGTGCAGCGGCCGGACGATCGCGTTGAGCTTCGGGTTGACCTGGTCGGCGCGCTGCCGGGCGAGGGCGAGCAGCTCGGGGGCGGTGACCTCCTTGTCGGCGACGAGGCGGGCGAGGGTGGTCGCGTCTGAGGTAGGTACTCGTCGAGGTCCACCGGCGGAGTCTAGGGCTCGGTCAACCGATCGATCAGGGTCGGGAGCGCCTGTTCATCGGCCGGCAGCCAGAGAACCTTGGTGAGGGCTTCGAGGGCGAGCCACCGTACGGCGTCGTGCGTCTCACCCGGTGTCAGCTCACCGTCGATGATCTCGGCGAGGAAGAGGTTGAGCTCGAGCTGCTCGTCGATGGGCCAGGTGCCGAGCCCGTCGCCGACGTCGATCTCGACTCCGAGCTCCTCGCGGATCTCGCGCACCAGCGCCTGCTGCGGGCTCTCACCCGGCTCGACCTTGCCTCCAGGAAACTCCCACATGCCCGGCGAGCTCAGCCGGTCGGGAGCGCCGGGCGGCGAGGACCTTGGTCGGGTCCGAGAGGGAGTCGACGATGATCGCGCCGACTACGAGCCTTCCGCCACTCACGTAGTCCAGTCTTGTAGATCGGCGACCTGCGCACCCAGCGGTTTGGTCAGCTCGATCACGTACAGAAGTTCCACGGCCAACAGGAGAACAGCGGGAACACCCGCTGCCGCTGCTCCGGTCCACAACACCCGAGGCCAGAGCCCGCGTGTGGCAAACACGCCAAGCAGGGCGAAAACGCCGAGGCCCACCGCGGCGCCGCCCGCGAGGTTCTTAGTCCAGATAGCTGACTTCGACTACGGTCATGAAACCGGCCAGCGCGACGAGGGCCGTCCAGTAGGCCTCTGTCAGCACCCGAGTGGGGGAGGTGAGTACCGCACCCGCCTGTCGCTCGAAGTGATCGCGACTTTCAACCTGGTGGACCAGCTGATCCCAGATGCCATCGGCGTGTTGGGTCCTAGGGCCAGCTGCACCGAGGGCCCCCGACCAAGTCGCAAGATCGCGACCTCTCAACATTGTGACGTCAGGAGACGCCGTCTCCTCCAGAGCGATCCTATCGAGCCCACCGCCCCACAGAACGACGAGCGGTCTGACCTCGACCGCCGCTACCTTGAGGGGTTGCCAAAGCCGCAGTGACCTGGCATTCGCTCGAGACTGGTGCATCGCCTCTTCGAGGCGGGCTGCGCTCCATGAGCCCGACCAGTCAGCGCTCCACTTGGTCTCGACAACGAATACTTGCTCTGAACCCACCAACAGATGGTCGATGTCGCGATCCGCGAGTGCGAAGTGATTGAGCAATCGCCACCCGCGTCGGCGGAGTCTGCGTAGCTCTTGAGCAGTCCACTGCTCTGCTTGATCGCCCATCATTTGCGGTGCTGTGCCAGTCGCGTGAACGACGTGCGACCAGATCAACGATGGGATGCCAATCAGCGTTGCGCCCGTGATGAGGCCGCGCACAAAGCTTGGGATCGGCAACAGCAGCGCAATCGCCACCGGAGCAATCATCATGGCGGCCGAGGCTGTGCTGTACCGCCATCCGAACCGCTTGATATGAGCGAGCTGCAGTCGTAGCGCCTTTTGCCGTGACCACGAGCCGGCGCGCTCGTCCCCAGCGAGCTCACGGTCGCGCTGGCGCCGAACCAGCTCGGAGATCGTCACCGCAACATGGTGATGCGTTGATGACGCCGTCCGCAGAGATTCGGACTATTCGGCGATCATGTCGCGGTCCCGAGGAGGGGCGACATCGGTCACCTCGTTGGCACGACGGGTTCGCCGCACGTCGGGCACTGGACGGTGTCGATCGGTTCGGAGGTGCGGCCGTGCTCGCCGCAGTACTCGCACACCCACGCTTGATCGGTCACATGTCCCTCCTGATTACCGGCCAGCATGACGCCTATGAAGCATCGGGACGCGGGGAGGGCCGCTTCCATCCGCATCCCGTGGAGAACGTGGTTGTCCACAGTTGCCGTGGGGCACTGGTACCGCCTGTGGCGCGACCCTCAGTGGTCCCATGCCGAAGTGACAGGGAACCCGCAAGCCGAAACCTCACCGTGCCCACGATCCGCACCACAGACCTCGAAGTACGCCAGCCTCGTCGGCAGGCTCAGCCCATCTGCATCGTCGTGTCCTGACGGGACCGTCAGTCCCGGGATCGAGTCGGGGGCGACGAGGAGCAGCAAAGCCGAGGGTGAGCAGCAGGGCCGCGGTGGCGTAGGCGAATCCGCGGCGCCAGGGCACTGTCTTCTCGATCGCGATGATGCCGGCCACGATCGCCATCCAGAAGACGCTCATCACCCCGAGGGCGAACAGTGATGCCATCAGCGCCCAGCAGCATCCGACGCACCAGGCTCCGTTGCGAGCACCCATGCGCAGGGCACCGGTGGGTCCTTCACGCCACGAGCCCAGGAGTGCACCAAGAGGGCTGCGGCACTTGGCCAGGCAGACGTTCTTGAGCGGGGTGAGCTCGTACGCCGCAGCCACGAACAACGTGGTGGCGGCGAGGGCACGGCCGGCGTTGTCCCAGGCGAGCGCATCGCCGAAGATCGCGACGAGCACGCGACCAAGGAGGAACGCCACGAGGCCGGCGGCGGCCCAGACGAGCAGGTAACCTCCGGCGAACACCCAGGGCGAGAGCGGTGAGCGCTCTTTCGTGATCCGCGTGTAGAGCGCGATCGTCGGCGCCACCGACGGGAACATCATCGCCGCCATCATCACGACCCAGACGCCGAGGAACCAGCCGACGTTGCCGAGGCTGGTCCAGGGTCCGGCGTCCATGCCGCGCATCTCGTGCACGGTCCAGTACCAGCCGAGCGCCGCGACCGCGAAGAGCGCCGCGACCAGACCGAGCCGCACGCGCACGGCGGCGTACGCCGGGGCGAGACCGGCGCTACCGACTTGCCGGGTCACCGACCCCATGGGGGGATCAGGCAGCCCAGGAGAACTCGGACTTGGAGAGACCTGTCTTTCCCTCGAAGGAGATGCCGAAGGCGTCGATGCGGGTCTGCTTCGCCTCGGCCATGGTCAGGTCGGAGGCCACGGGGTGGAACATGCCGTGGAAGCGCACCGGCTCGCCGGTCTCCACGCCGTACGGGACGACGTCCTCGATCTCGAAGTCGATGGTGTCCGCGACGCGCACGCTGTGGTGCACCCCGTCGTCGGAGATCTCGATCGCTGCCCGCTCCACGCCGAGGATCTCCCCGATGAGAGGCGCGAGGGCGCCCATCGGCCCGCCCAGTTGCCCACCGAACACCTTGACCAGCTGGTCGAATTGTTCCTCGCTCGCCGCGTCGTCTATGTAGACACCGACCCTCCAGTTCCCGTCGGTCATCACCTTCGGGGTGTCGGCGATCATCGCCACTTTTCGCCCGGCGATGTCGGTGCCCTCGATCTCACCCTCGCGGATGTTGAACACCAGCGTCACCCGGCAGAAGTCGTAGGTGGCGCCGTGGTCGAAAGAGAGATTGCACGGACACATCAGCTCGCAGGAACAGGTCTCGATATAGCTGCCGGTCAGACTCCACGTCATGGCCCGGCCCCCTTCCGTGAGGCCTTCCAGTCTTCCACTGCACGGGCAGGCGTCAATGGCGGTATACCCCTCCGTCAAGCGCTCGATCGGTGGGCCTCGAGTTCTCCACGTAACGTCGAAGTGCCGCGCCGCACTCTCGTCAACGACCAGGCGTCCTTGAGCCCTTCAGGGCGATTCCGCGGCCGTTGGCCCTCCAACCCACGCCTCGCCCGTGGCACTGTGTTCATGGTGGCAGACCGCGGCGAGACCGAGAATCTGTTGACCATGAGGCCCAACGGTTCGTCAGCGCAGCCTGCCTCCGGGGCCGATCTCGCCCAGAGCTGGCCGCGCGCGAGACGGGGCGGGTCCTGACGATGTCATCATCACCAGATGGTCGCGAACGTCCTGACCGAGGGCGCGCTGCGCGCACGGGCCGGCGCCACCAGTTTCGTGAGGGGCGAGGACTACGTCCGCTACGTGCACGGCCTCCGGGTGGTCGAGAGTGGGGCAAGCGCCTCGATCCAGGCGCGCAACGTCTACCTCGTCGACCTGCAGTGGTCGACCTCCCTGACAGGCCACTGCACCTGCCCGCACCACGCGTCCGGCAACTTCTGCAAACACCTCGTGGCGCTCGGCCTGGCGGTGCTGGACTCGACCGGTCGTCGGAAGCAGGTTCCCGTCACGCCGCCGGCGTCGGTCATCGATCCGCTCGAGGAGATGGACGCGGCCGCGCTGATCCGTGACCTGGCTGATGTGGCGCCCGAGGTCGCCCGGCTCGTGGAGCTGAAAGGGGCCGGGATGCTGCACGACGAACCCGAGACCTCGCAGCGACTGGTCGAGCTCGTCGACGACAGCCTCCGGGTCCGCGGTCACATCGACTACCGCCGCTCCTTCGACGTCGCTGCCGACGTGCAACGAGTCCTCGACGAGCTGGACGACCTGCTGGGGGCCGGCCGCAGCCGCGCCGTACAGCCTCCGCTGCTGCGCGCGCTCACCAGGCTGCGCACGATCACGCAGCGGGCCGACGACTCCAGCGGGGTGCTCGGCGACGCGTGCCAGCGGGCCGCCGACCTGTACGCCCGTGCCGCCAGCTTGGGACATCCCGCGCCCGTCGAGCTCGCTCGGTGGCTGGTGAACTTCCGCGCCACCTCTCCTGGCTGGCCGCAGGTCGAGCTGGCGGACTTCGTGAGCGCCTTCGACGACAAGGCACTCAAGGCCTACCGTGCCGGCGTCGCCCGGCTGGAGAAGAAGTACGCCGGCTCGACCGGGTGGGAGCGCCTGGAGCTCGACCGGATGCGCCTCGAGCTGGCGGACCACGACGGTGACGTCGACCTGGCGGTCGCCATCCTGGTGGGTGGCGAGCACGCGCAGTACGACGCCGTCGTGGCTCGGCTGCGCACGGCGGGTCGAGGTGAGGAGGCCAGCCAGTGGCTCGACAAGGCAGTGGCAGCGGGGCGGGTCGCCCGCGGGACCCCGCCGAACGGGAACAACGACTACTGGCTCGATCCGGCCGATGTGGCCGATGACCTGCTCGCTCGTGGCAGGGAGGACGACGCTCTGGTCGTCTGGCGTGATCAGGTTCGACGAGCCACCGACATCCGCCCCTACACAGCCCTCCTGGACTTCGCCGAACGCCTCGGCAGACGAGACGAGGAGGAGAGGCTGGCCAAGGCGATCCTCCGCCAGCAGGCCGCCGAGCCGTACGGCAGCGGCGCGCTGCTGGTGCAGGTGGCGCTGGCCGAGGGCGATCCCGCCGCGGCATGGGCGGTGGCCGCCGAGCTCGGAGCCGGCCACGCGTGGGAGACGTTGGCCAATGCATCCGCGACCGACTTCCCTGGCAGGGCGGCCGGCCTCCACCGAGAACGGGTCGACCAGGCACTCACGGTGGCCGACTCCGCCCGATACCCCGAGATCGCCGCGTCCCTGCTCCAGATCGGGGCGCTCATGGAGAGCGCGGGGGAGGCCCGAGAGTTTGCGTCCTACGTCGACGGGATCAGGCACCGGTATCGACGGCGGCCGTCCTTGATGGCCGCGCTCGACCGGCGAGGGCTCTAGACCCTGCGCCCAGCCAGCGAGCCGGATGTGCTACCAGGTGCTACATTCGGGCGTGTGAGATCGATCAGTCAACGCGAGCTGCGCAACGACAACGCCGAGATCGTGCGGGGGGTTGAGCGTGGCGAGTCCTACACGGTGACCCGCCGCGGAGTGCCGGTCGCCCGGTTGGTGCCCGTCACAGATCTGTCCGACCTGGCCTGCGCACGGCCGGCGAAGACTCGGGTGTCGTACACCACGCGCCCACGGGTCGAGGCGTCGACGACCACGCAGGCGATGCTGGACGACCTCCGGGATGATCGGTGAGTCGCTGGTACCTCGACACGTCGGCCGCCTTGAAGCTCATGGTCCAGGAGACCGAGTCAGACGCGCTTGCGCGTGCGATCGATGAGGACTCGCCCGACCTCGTCGCCTGCATGCTGCTCGAGACCGAGCTGCGCAGGGTCACCCATCGCGAACAGGCCGTGACCCAGGAAGCGGTCACAGACTTCCTCGACGGTGTTGACCTCTACGAGGTTCCCACCTCACTCTTCCGGGAGGCGGGCCTGCTCCCCGGAGCGCGGCTCCGCTCGCTCGACGCCCTGCATCTCGCCGCAGCCGTGCGGATCGACGTCGACGTACTGGTCACCTACGACACTCGCATGCAGGACTCGGCGCGCTCGCTGGGCGTCGAGGTCGTCGCACCCGGTTAGGTCTGCGGCCCGATCCCGAGCGCAGCGACAGGTCTTGCTCCTCAGGCTTGCGGCAGCGCCTGCGCCAGCTTGCGGTGAAGGTCTGCGATGACCGCCTGATCGAGCTCGCCAGCAGCTGGAGCCGTGGGTAGAGCCTCCTCGGCCAGAGGACGTGAACGCCGCGCGCATCGAAAGTGCCGACGTGAGCGGCCAGTCCGCCTCGACGAAGCAGAGCACTCCCTGGACGGGCACTTCGTCGCCGACGAGGTTTCGTTGTACGACGCGATTCTCGATGATTGTGTGACCACGCCTTGCGTGGCGTCGATGAGTCCGTCCAAGGCTGCGAATTGACATCATGCCGGAACATCCTGCTTTGACCAACAACCTGTTAGGCCGGGCCCGACTGGACGCGATCCCGTTCACTTGAGCCATTCTCGCTGTATACTTTATTCGCGGCTGCTGCGGCGGCGCAGCCATTTCTCGCAGCGATCATGACTTCGCGGCTGGGCGTGCCTGTGGCGTGACTGGATCACCAGCATCGACCACAAGAAGATCGGCATCATGTACGTCATCCTGGGACTGGTGATGCTGTTGCGGGGTTTTGCCGATGCCCTGATGATGCGTTTACAACAGGCGGTCGCCTTCGGCGGCTCCGCTGGGTTACCTGCCGCCGCATCACTACGACCAGATCTTCACGGCCCACGGCGTGATCATGATTTTCTTCGTGGCCATGCCGCTGGTCACGGGACTGATGAACTTCGTGGTGCCGCTGCAGATCGGCGCACGCGACGTGGCCTTCCCGTTCCTGAATAACTTCAGTTTCTGGATGACCACCTTCGGCGCGGGACTGGTCATGATGTCGCTGTTCGTCGGTGAGTTCGCCCGCACCGGTTGGTTGGCGTATCCGCCGCTGTCGGGTATCGCGGCGAGCCCCGACGTGGGCGTCGATTACTACATCTGGTCACTGCAGATCGCAGGTGTGGGCACCCTGTTATCGGGCATCAATCTCATCGCGACCATCATCAAGATGCGCGCCCCGGGCGATGAGCCTGATGAAGATGCCGGTGTTTACGTGGACGGCGCTGTGCACGAACGTTCTGATCGTCGCGGCTTTCCCGCGTCCTCACCGCGGTGCTGGCGCTGCTCTCGCTCGATCGCTATCGTGGGTACGAGCTTCTTCACGAACGACTTCGGCGGCAACGCCATGATGTACGTGAATCTCATCTGGATCTGGGGTCATCCGGAGGTCTACATCCTGATTCTGCCGGCCTTCGGGTGTTCTCGGAGGTTGTCGCCACCTTCTGCGGGAAGCGCCTGTTTGGCTATGCCTCCATGGTGTATGCGACCGTCGTGATTACGATCCTGTCGTACCTGGTCTGGCTGCATCACTTCTTCACCATGGGCTCGGGTGCGAGCGTCAACTCGTTCTTCGGCATCACGACCATGATCATCTCCATTCCCACGGGGGCGAAGATCTTCAACTGGCTGTTCACCATGTACCGCGGCCGGATCCGCTTCGAGCGTGCCGATGCTGTGGACGCTGGGCTTCATGATCACGTTCGTGATCGGGGGCATGACGGGCGTGTTGCTGGCCGTTCCGCCGGCGGACTTCGTGCTACACAACAGCCTGTTCCTGGTCGCCCACTTCCATAACGTGATCATTGGCGGCGTGTTGTTCGGGATGATGGCCGGGATCACGTACTGGTTCCCGAAGGCGTTCGGCTACAGGCTCGATCCGTTCTGGGGCAAGTGCTCCTTCTGGTTCTGGCTCACCGGGTTCTACTTTGCCTTCATGCCGCTGTACGTGCTGGGGCTCATGGGGGTGACGCGCCGCCTGAGTCATTTCGAGGATCCGTCGCTGCAGATCTGGTTTCAGATCGCGGCGTTCGGTGCCGTGCTCATTCTGCTGGGGATCGTCTGTTTCATTGTCCAGCTGTTCGTGAGCTATCTGCAGCGCGAGTCACTCCGTGACATCACGGGCGATCCGTGGGACGGGCGTACGCTGGAGTGGTCGACTTCATCGCCGCCGCCGGCTTACAACTTCGCCTTCACGCCGGTGGTCCACGATAACGACACCTGGGATGGACATGAAGAAGAGCGGCTATGTGCGGCCCAAGAGCGGATTCATTCCGATCCACATGCCGAAGAATACCGGGGCCGGTTTCGTGATCGCGGCGCTGTGCGCGGTGTTGGGTTTGCGCTGATCTGGCATATGTGGCTGCTTGCCTGCGTCGGCTTTGTCGACGATGCTCGACTGCGATGATCGTTCATACGTTCAACTACAAGCGTGACTTCCATATTCCTGCGGAGGAGGTCGCTCGGTAGAGAGCACCCGCACGCGACTGATGGCAGCCATGTCTGAAGCTGAGTCCGCGCGTTTCTACCTGACCGCAGGAGCACCATCCGGAGAACGGTACGCTGCTCGGGTTCTGGCTGTACCTGATGAGCGACTGCCTGGTGTTCGCGTGCCTGTTTGCCATGTACGCGGTGCTGGGCCGCAGTTATGCCGGCGGGCCGACGGGCGCCGAGCTGTTCGATCTGCCGCTGGTGGCGGTGAATACCTCGTTGCTGCTGTTGTCATCGATCACCTATGGATTTGCGATGTTGGAGATGCAGCGGCGGCCGCGTGCCCGGGACGCTTGATCTGGCTGGTCGTCACTGGGTTGCTCGGCGCGGGCTTTATCGGCATCGAGCTCATGAGTTCGCGCACCTGATTCATGAGGGTGCCGGGCCGGAGCGCAGTGCGTTCCTGTCTTCGTTCTTTACGCTGGTGGGGACGCATGGTCTGCACGTTACTTTCGGCATCATCTGGCTCGTTACGTTGATGGTGCAGACTGGGCAGCATGGCCTCATTCCCGAGAACCGTAGACGACTGATGTGCCTGTCGATGTTCTGGCACTTCCTGGATGTGGTCTGGATTGGGGTGTTTACGTTTGTTTATCTGATGGGAGTGTTACCGTGAGTGCTGCTCAACGCTGCGGTTGTTGATCATGGCCATGGCGGCGGTCACGGTGGCCACGGTCACGGCGGCGGTGAGGCTCACTTTACCTTCGTGGCTACGCTACGGGGTTCTTTGCTGCCGTCTTCCTGACAGCGCTCCCGTTCTGGTTCGTCATGGGCAAGATGTTCGGGCAGCTCCGGGATCACCGCCGCGGTGATTCTGGCGCTTGCCGCCGTGCAGATCGTCGTTCACATGGTCTACTTTCTGCACATGAACCCGAAGTCCGAGGGAGGGTGGAACCTGCTGGCGCTGATGTTCACAGTCATGCTGGTGGTGATCGCGCTGAGCGGGTCGCTGTGGGTGATGTATCACCTGAATCACAATATGATGCCGGACTCGATGATGAACATGCACAACATGCCGTGACGTCTGCGGGCGATCTCGCTGGGTACACTCTGTGACCTCAACGCGCGGTCCGACCTCGACGCGCGATCCGGCCCCGATGCCGGGCGCCGATGGCCCGGACGAGACAGGCGCATCGCCGCGGCGGCGGTCGCCCTTGTTCAAGGCAATTGTCGTCGTCTTGGCCGCTTCGTTCTTTATGTTGTTTGTGGCCCTCGGCACCTGGCAGGTGAAGCGCCGGGCCTGGAAGCTGGATCTCATTGCCCGGGTTGAACAGCGAGTTCATGCGCCGGCAGGGCCCGCTCCGGGGCCTTCTGAGTGGTCCCACGTCACCACGGCGGCCGATGAATATCGGCACGTCACTGCCACTGGCGCCTTCCTCGATAGCTCACAGACGCTGGTTCAGGCGGTAACTGATCTGGGGGCTGGATTTTGGGTGCTCACTCCTCTGCGGGAGGCCGATGGGAGCGTGGTCCTGGTGAACCGGGGGTTTGTGGCGGCGGATGACCGCGGGCGGGTCAGCCTGGGGAGTCGGCGGTTGCACCCGGCTCATCGTCTGCGGCGGCAGCCACGGGCACCGCTGGCGCTCCGGCGCCAGCGATGGGCCGCGACGGCCACCGGCTGGTCAACTTCGACCGTTACCGGGTTGCTTCGTATGACGGAACCGCGAGGGGCGTTTCTTCGGCATAACAACCCTGCGGCGAACCTGTGGTATTCACGGGATGTGCAGGCCATCGCTGCGGCGCGCGGGTTGAGCCACGTGGCGCCGTATTTCATTGACGCTGAGGCGCGGCCTCACGACGCCAACGCTGCCTCACGACGCCAACGCGCCGAAGGCCGCCGACGCCGAGCCGCCGCCACGCGACGGCAACGCACCAGCGGTCTCCGAGCCGGGGCCGGCTAAGGCTGGCGCTACCGTGACTCCGACCCCGGGGCTGACGGTTATCCATTTCCACAACAGCCACCTCGTCTACGCCATCACCTGGTATACGCTTGCGCTCATGACAGCCATCGCAATACCCCTGGGGATGCGCAAGCGATGAAAGGCGAGCCCCGTAGCCCGGCCATTCCTCGTACGCGAATCGATCCACACGTCTTCGACGAGCAAACCGGCACGGAGAACATGCGGCAGCTGATCCAGCTTCGCTGGATTGCTGTTGTTGGCCAGATTGTCACCATTGCCGTGGTCCATTTTGGTTTCGCCATCAGCCTGCCGTTGCGGGAGATGTGCGTCGTACTCATCTGTCTGGTGGCGTTCAACATCGGCAGCATGTTCCGCTGGCAGGACCATCACGAGGTCAGAAACGGCGAGTTGTTCTTTGCTCTGCTCGTCGACGTAGCGACGCTGACAGCACAGTTGTATCTCAGTGGTGGAGCGACCAATCCGTTCAGTTTCCTGTTCCTGCTACAGGTCATTCTCGGGGCCGTTCTGCTGAGATCCGGGACGTATGGACGATGGTGGGAATCACGACCGCGTGCTTGATCGGCCTGACCTTCTTCTTCACGGCCGCTCGCCGCGACTCCGGATTACGGTACATTGATGGCATGCTGTTTTGTTTCGGTTTGATCGCCGCGTTGCTGGTCATCTTCATCACGCGAATCAACCGTAACCTCAGAGCACGGGATGCACGTTTGGCTGATCTGCGAGAACGCGCAGCCGAGGAAGAGCACATTTCCGTATGGGATTGTTGGCTTCGGGCGCGGCCCACGAGTTGGGCACGCCGTTGTCGACTGTGAGCGTGATTCTCGGAGACTGGCGTCGAATGAAGCCAATTGCTTCCGACCCGCAGATGCTCGAAGAGATTGACGAGATGGAGGCGCAGGTGAGTCGCTGCAAAACCATCGTGAGCGGGATTCTGCTTTCAGCCGGTGAAGCGCGCGGCGATTCTCCGGTCGAGACTACGATCCGAACGTTCGTCGACGACCTCGTTAAAGAATGGCGCGAAACACGCCCGGTGAAGGATTTCGACTTATGACAACCGGTTCGGCCACGATTACCCGATCGTGTCCGATTCCGCGCATCAAGCAGATGGTTTACAACGTTTTGGACAATGCACTGGAAGCGTCGCCGAACTGGGTGGGCTGGACGTGCCGCATGAAGGTGATGCGCTGAAGCTGACGGTCACGGACCGGGGCCCGGTTTCCCGAGGAGATGCTGACGCAGTTCGGTAAGCCGTATCAATCCAGCAAAGATAAGCCGGGTGCCAGGACTGGGACTGTTTCTGGTGTCCAACGTAGCCCGCACCCTGCATGGGAGCGTTTCGGCGCATAATCGGTCGGAAGGCGGCGCTATAGTGACGCTGACGCTACCGC
>CAVWML010000015.1:0-20369 GCA_963756045.1 uncultured Actinomycetota bacterium | reverse complement strand
CGCCGTGGCCCTCCAGCTCCTGCTCGACGCTCCCGGCCGCGTCACCTCGGCGGCCGTCCTCTGCTCAGGCGCCAAGATCGGCAACACCGACGTCTGGACCGAGCGCATCGCCGCCGTCCGCGCGTCGGGCACGGCGGGGCAGGTCGCCGGCTCCTCCGAGCGCTGGTTCGGCCCGGGGTTCCTGGACCGCTCCCCCGCCACCGGGTCAGCCTTGCTGCACGCCCTGACCGAGGTCGACGACGCGGGCTACATCCGCACCTGCGAAGCGTTGATCGGGCACGACGTGCGCGATCGGCTCGGCGAGGTCTCCGCACCCGTGCTGGCGATCGCCGGCGCGCACGACCCCGCCGCTCCGCTCGAGGGGATGCGGCTCGTCGCGGACGGGGTGAAGGAAGGCCGGCTGGTCGTCCTCGACGAGGTCTCCCACCTGGCTCCCGCCGAGGCGCCGGAGGAGGTCGCCGGTCTGCTGCTCGACTTCTTCCTCGGCGACCGCGAGGGCGTTGGGCTCACGAGTGAGCTCTACGACGCCGGCATCGCCGTGCGCCGCGAGGTGCTCGGTGACACCCACGTGGACCGCGCCCTCGCGGCGACGACCCCGTTCACCGAGGACTTCCAGCGGTTCATCACCGAGTACGCCTGGGGCAGCGTGTGGACCCGCCCCGGCCTCGACCGGCGGAGCCGTTCGATGATCACGCTGACCGCACTGATCGCGCGAGGCCACGACGAGGAGCTGGCCATGCACGTGCGCGCGGCCCGCACCAACGGCCTCAGCGACGACGAGATCAAGGAAGTGATCCTGCACAGCGCCATCTACTGCGGCGTGCCGGCGGCCAACACCGCCTTCCGCATCGCGCAGCAGGTGCTGCAGGACGAGCCAGAGGAGGACCGATGACCAGCGCCTTCGTGTACGACGCCGTGCGCACCCCGTTCGGCAAGTTCAACGGCGCCCTGTCCGGCGTACGACCCGACGACCTCGGCGCCCACGTCCTGACCGCGATCCGCGAGCGGACACCGGACCTCGACCCGGCCGACGTCGACGACATCGTCTTCGGCAACGCCAACGGCGCGGGCGAGGAGAACCGCAACGTCGGCCGGATGGCCGCCCTGCTGGCCGGCTTCCCGACGTCGGTGCCCGGCGTGACGGTCAACCGGCTGTGCGGCTCCTCGCTGGATGCCGCGATGCAGGGCTCGCGCATGATCGAGACGGGCGACGCCCAGGTCGTGCTGACCGGCGGGGTCGAGTCGATGACCCGCGCGCCGTGGGTGCTGCCCAAGCCGTCGCGACCCTTCCCGGTCGGCAACCTCGAGGCCGTCTCGACGACGCTCGGGTGGCGGCTGGTCAACCCGAACATGCCGACGGAGTGGACCGTCTCGCTCGGTGAGGCCAACGAGCTGCTCGCCGAGAAGCACGGCGTGTCCCGCGAGCGCCAGGACGAGTTCGCCGTCCGCTCGCACGACCTCGCGGCCAAGGCGTGGGCCGACGGCTTCTACGACGACCTGACCGTGGCGGTGGACGACTTCGTCCGCGACGAGGGGATCCGCGAGGGCTCCACCGTCGAGGGGCTGGCCAGGCTGAAGCCGTCGTTCCGCAAGGACGGCACGATCACGGCCGGCAATGCCTCGCCGCTCAGCGACGGCGCCTCGGCGGTGCTGATCGGCTCGGAGGCCGCGGGCACGCGACTGGGCCGTTCCCCCGTCGCCCGCATCGCCGGACGGGCCGCGCACGCGCTGGACCCCCAGGACTTCGGCTACGCCCCCGTCGAGGCGGCCGAGAAGGCGATGGAGCGAGCCGGGATCGGCTGGTCCGACGTCGGCGCGGTCGAGCTCAACGAGGCCTTCGCCGCGCAGTCCCTGGTCTGCCTGGACACCTGGTCGGAGCGCGGCCTCGACCCGGAGATCGTGAACGTCCGCGGCGGCGCGATCGCCATCGGCCACCCGCTGGGTGCCTCCGGAGGCCGGGTCCTCGGCACGCTGGCGAAGGTGATGCGAGACGGAGGACATCGCTGGGGGGTGGCCGCGATCTGCATCGGCGTCGGCCAGGGGCTCGCCGTCGTGCTGGAGAACGCCTCATGAGCACCCCACGAAATCGAGGAGACGGCTCGCTGCGCTCGCAGGGACCACGGTTCCGCGGGGACCCCGCATGACCGCCTCGATCCTGCAAGGCCCCGACGCGGCGGACGAGGCCGTCGCCGAGGTCCCCGACGGCGCGACCGTGCTCATCGGCGGCTTCGGCCCCTCGGGGCAGCCGATCGCGCTGATCGACGCCCTGCGCCGGCACGGCGCCTCCGACCTCACCGTGGTCAACAACAACGCCGGCAACGGCGACGAGGGCCTGGCCGCCCTGCTGAAGTCGGGGGCGGTACGCCGGATGATCTGCTCGTTCCCGCGGCAGTCCGACTCCTGGGTCTTCGACGACCTCTACCGCACGGGCCGTATCGAGCTCGAGGTGGTGCCCCAGGGCAACCTGGCCGAGCGCATGCGTGCGGCCGGCGCGGGCATCGGCGCCTTCTTCACCCCGACCGGCGTCGGCACACCGCTCGCCGAGGGCAAGGAGGTGCGCGAGATCGACGGCCGCGAGTACATGCTCGAGTACCCACTTCGCGGCGACTACGCGCTGGTCAAGGCCCACGTCGCCGACCGAATGGGCAACCTCGTCTATCGCAAGACGGCACGCAACTTCGGCCCGGTGATGGCCACGGCAGCGAGCACCACGATCGCCCAGGTGCCGTCGTTGGTCCCGACCGGCGGCCTCGATCCGGAAGTGGTCGTCACCCCGAGCATCTACGTCGACAAGGTCGTGGTCCTCTCATGAGCACGACGCTGTCCCGCGACGAGATCGCGCAGCTGATCGCGGCCGACATCCCGCCGGGCTCCTACGTGAACCTCGGCATCGGCCAGCCCACCCTCGTGGCCGACCACCTCGACGTCGAGCGCGGGGTCGTGCTGCACACCGAGAACGGCATGCTCGGCATGGGCCGTGCGGCGGTCGGCGACGAGGTCGACCTCGACCTGGTCAACGCCGGCAAGGTGCCCGTGGTCGAGACGCCCGGGGCGTCGTACTTCCACCACGCGGACTCCTTCGCGATGATGCGCGGCGGCCACCTCGACGTCTGCGTGCTGGGCGCCTTCCAGGTCTCGCAGACCGGCGACCTGGCCAACTGGCACACGGGCGAGCCGGACGCCATCCCGGCGGTCGGCGGAGCGATGGATCTCGCCCTCGGTGCCAAGGACACCTACGTGATGATGACGCTGTTCGCCAAGGACGGCTCGTCGAAGCTGGTGCCCGAGTGCACCTACCCGCTGACCGGGGTCGGCTGCGTGTCGAGGGTCTACACCGACCACGGCGTCTTCGAGATCACCGGCGACGAGGGCGTCCGCGTCCGCGAGCTGCACGGGATCTCGCCCGAAGAGCTGCGCGAGCGGGTCGAGGTCGACCTCAGCTGATGGTGGCCGTCCAACTACGAGGTGCCGCCGGTCTCCGGTGGGGTGTCCTTGCCTCCGCTCGACTTTGAGATGTTCGAGATCGTGTCGTGCAGAGCCTTGGATCCACCGCCGACGATGAGCCCGGTCACCGCCATCATCAGCAATCGGTTCCAAAAGTCGACGTGACCAGGGTGCCCGAAGTTCACTCCGACCGCGGTGAGGAAATCAGCTTCGAGATATCCACATAGCAACATGCCGATCGCAGCGGTGCATCCGAAAGCCAACGCTGTTCGATTGGCACGCAATTGGTCGACGGCCGCCTGAGCGTCGGCAGCGCCCGCGGCCGCGTCAGCGTCGCTGTCGTTGGCGATGGCCTGGGCGAGCATGGTGTCCCGCTTCGCCACCTTCTCGCTCTTGCCGCCAGCCTTGCCGTCGAAGTAGGGGAGAGCCATCTCCACAAGTCGCTCCGCCGCCTGGGCAGCGATGTAGAACAGCGCGAAAGCGCCGATCCCTGCCACGGGCTTGTACGTAGGCCCGAACTTCGGCGTGCCGAAAAGCAGCCACGCAGCCACGACCGCTGCGATCGCGAACACGGCAGTCGACACCAACGTCGAGTTGACGCTCGGGGAAGCGGTCCCCGCGTCTGACTTCGAGGCTGCCGCCGGCGTCGACGTCTTGTCGGAGTCGCCCTCGGCGGCAGCAGCCTGCTGGCCGCGGGACACGAGTGCCTCGTGGGTCAAGGCGCCTTCCACGTCGTCGGCCCGAAAGAGGCTCCGCAGTCCGATGACCGGCGCTGCAGGCGCAGCGAGTGCGCTGCGTCGTACAAAAACAGCCATCGCCATTGCCTCCGTACGAATATGATTTACCAGGGGTGCAATCAGGTTAGAAGGCCACACGAGAGCGGTCGACAAATCCGCGAAGGCTCGGCCATCGGGCTAGCCCACCGGGTGAAACAATTGCGCCGATGCATTTCCTGCAACAGGCAGATAGCGATCCATCAATCAGTGTCGCGCATTTCGCGACAAACAACTATGTGTCGCGCACGCACCTTCATCGGACGCTCAGCTGACCCGCGCGGTCAGGTAGTAGCAGGCGACCGCGTCCCCTTCGCCGTACCCCTCGGGGAGGTACGGCGCGGGACCCGTCAGGTCGAGCTGCGTCCAGACGCCCTCGGCCTGCAGCGCGTCGACGACGGCCTGGCAGCTCCGCTCGTCCCAGAGGTCCTCGCGCTGCGTGACGACGATCAGCCCACCAGCGCTGACCACTCGTGCGAACTCGCGCCAGAGGGCCTCGACCTCCGGGAGGTAGGTCATCACCCCCGCGCAGACCAGCGCGCCGACAGCGCCGTCCTCGAGCGGAAGCCGCTGTTGGAGATCGGCGCGCTCGACCTGGCTGTAGGCGCCGGACTCCCTCGCGACCTCCAGCGAGGCCTCCGAGATGTCGAGCCCCCGGAGCTCCCCGCCGAACCCGTGCGCGCGCAGCGTCCGACCGACCAGACCCGTACCGCAGCCGACGTCGAGCACCAGGTGCGTCTCGGGCTGACGCGCGAGGAGGGTCTCGGCCACCACCGCAGGCGCTCGGTAGGACCACGCACCCAGGTCGTCGTCGTACCCCTGCGCCCACGCGTCGTAGCGGTCCGCGACCTCACCCGGATCGCTCGTGCCCTGCTGCAACCAGTCGCCGATCGACTCGGCCTCGGGAACCATCGCGCCAGCGTCTCACGCCCGGGGCTATGGCCGTCCTCGGTGCCGCAGCCACTCCGGGCGCAGGATCGACATCCAGATCTCGTCGACGTACGCGCCGTCGAACCTGAAGGCCTCGCGCTTGACACCCTCCACGACGAAGCCGACCTTCTCGTACACGCGCTGCGCCCGCGGGTTGAACGCGTACACCCCGAGGTCGATCCGGTGCAGGCCGATGACCTCGAAGCCGTGGCCGAGGATCAGCCGCGCAGCCTCGGTGCCCAGGCCGCGTCCGCGCCCCGCGGGACCGAGAAGGGTGCGGAAGTTGGCCGAACCTGCGTCGTCGTCGTGCTCGTTGAGCACGACCTCGCCCACGAGAGCTCCGTCCGCGTTGTCGACGACCGCCAGGTCGAGCCGTTCGTCAGCGGTGGCCCGGGTCGCGTACCAGTCGCGTGTCCGCTCGTCGGGCTCCTCGCTCGCCTCGAGGATCTCGGCCGTCGAGGTCACCGAGCCGGTCAGCCGCAGCACCTCCGGGTCGACGAAGATCCCGGCCATCACGGTGGCATCGGCGGCGGCGAACGGGCGGAGCGTGACCAGATCACCGTCGAGGGTCGGCTTCGGGAGCCAGGGCGACGACACGACCGAGCCCTCAGTGGGTCAGCCAGGTGGCGGCCATGTCCTTGTCCCCGTGGCCGGCACCGGCGGCCCTGGCAGCGTGGTCGCGCACCCCGCGCAGCGGTGCCAGGTCGAGCCCTGCGTCGTCAGCCGCGGCCAGGATCAGGTCGACGTCCTTGAGCATGCCGTCGAGCGAGAACGCGGTGTCGAAGGTCTCCCTCAGCATCATCTGACCCTTCAACCCGACGTACGGCGCGTCCATGGCCCCACCCTCGACCGCGTCGAGGAACAGCTGCGGGTCCAGGCCCAGGGCCCGGGTCAGCGCCAGCGAGTCGGCGATGCCTTCGAGGATCGTGGCCACGAACGCGTTGGCGCACAGCTTGAGCCGGCTGCCGGCCCCTGCCTCACCCACCCACATCGTCCGGCCGCCGACCGCGTCGAAGACCGGGTCGACCGCCGAGCGGGACGACCCGGGTCCGGATGCGAGCACGACAAGCGTCCCGTCCTCGGCCGGCTTCCGGGTGCCGAGCACCGGCGCGTCGACCAGGGTCACGTCGAGGTCGCGGGCGAGCGCGACGAGACGATCGCACCCCTCGACCCCCACGGTGCTCATCTGCGCCCAGACGGTGTCCCGTCCGAGGTGCCCGCGCGCCTCGTCCATGACCGTGGCGACGCTGTCGGTGTCGAACAGCATGGTGACCACGACGTCGGCGCCCTCGACCGCCTCGGCGGCCGAGCCGGCGACGACGGCCACGTCGGCCAGCGACTCGGCCTTCTCGCGCGACCGGTTCCACACGGTGAGGGGCAGCCCGGCGGCGGCGATGTTGCGCGCCATGCCGGCTCCCATGATCCCGGTCCCGAGCACTGCGACGCTCACGGTGGTCTCCTCTCGACGGGGAGCTTCCACGCTAGCCCTTGACCTGGGCCCCCAGCCCGACGACCGCCTGGTGGGTGGCCAGCCGGCAGTAGGAGCGGCCGAAGGCTGACAGCTCCGCGAGCTCGGGCGTGGCCGAGGTGGCCGTGACCCGCGGAGCGCCCACGAGCGCGTAGGTGCGGCCGCGACGTACGACCCGGCCCGGACCGGCCGCCAGGTTGCGCAGCCAGTCGGACTCCTCGCCGTACATGAGCGCCACGACGAGGTGCTCGCCGGACGTGAAGGCCAGCACCGGGGTCCGGTAGGAGCGCCCGGAGCGGCGTCCGGTGTGGAGCAGCACCGCCCACGGTGGCACTCGGGGCGCCCACAGGCCCTGCACCCGGTTGGTGACCACCCGGTTGAAGCGCGCGAGCCGGCGCGGCAACCTCATCGGCGCAGCAGGCTCATCCGCCGGCTGCCGGCACCCGCCTCGGCCAGCGCATAGGTCTCCTCGAACCCCTCGAGGGTCCGGGACCAGTCATGGATCGGCGGGTGCTCACGGTTGTACGTCGCCATCTCGGTGCGCACCGCGGCGTCGGAGGCCAGCCGGACCAGCGCACGGCCCATGCCGGCGTCGTCGTCGCAGAGCAGTCCCTCGACGCCGTCACGGACGAACTCACCGACTCCCCCGCTACGCATGGCGACGACGGGGAGCCCGCTGGCCCGCGCCTCGAGGGCGGCGATCCCGAACGACTCCTGGTGCGAGGGCGCCACGAACACGTCGGACCGGCGGAAGACCTCGCGCACCTGGGTCGGGGTCAGCTGACCGGTCAGATGCACCCAGTCGAGGCCCAGGGCCTCGACGCGGGCGCGGGTGCGCTCCTCCAGAGGACCGTCGCCCACCACGATCCCACGCACCGGCACGTCGGGCGGCAGGGAGAGCCGCGCGCCGGCCAGCAGGTCGACGAGCTGGAGCGGTCGCTTGCGTCCGGCCAGCCGCATCACGGTCACGAAGGTGACCGGACGCTCCGCGGTCGGTGGGTGGGCGACATCGCTGTCGGTGTCGGCACGGGGAGCCCACCACGCCACGTCGACGGCGTTGGGCACCACGTGGACGTCGGCGCCGGTCTGGAGCACCGCACGCACGGTGGCTGCTGCGTTGGCACTCACCGAGGTCCACACCTGGGGCAGGCGGTCCCACGCCGCGAGTGCGCGGACGATCCCGACCCAGCCCTCCCGGCCGTTCCACATCGAGTGCACCGTGTTCACCACCGGCACCCCGGAGCGGGCGGCCTCCTTCGCCACGCGCGTGGCGAAGACCGAGACCACCGACAGGTGCACGTGCACGACGTCGTAGGACGTGAGGTCGACGGGCAGCATCCGCATCGGGACGTAGCCGCTCCACGGCACCCGCAGCACCTCGAGGGCCTCCGGGTCGCTCGCGCGCCTCGACGGTGTGCCGGTCAGGACGGACACGTCGTGCCCGGCCGCGACCTGGCGCAGGGCGAGACCCTCGGCGAAGAGCTCGATGCCACCGACTCGTGGTCGGTAGACGTCGGTGACGTGCAGGATCCGCATCAGGCAGCCACCTCGGCGACCTCGGGTTCGGCGACGAGCTCCTCCTCGGCGACACGCAACCGGCGACGGTGCACCCAGAGCCAGCCGCCCAGCCAGGCCCCGCCGACGGGGATCTCGAGGGCGAAGACGAATCCGCGGTAGAGCAGCACGCCGGCAGCCATCGCGCCCGGGGCACCGCCCAGGGCGACGAGCGCGCCGGCGGCTCCCGCCTCGGCGAAGCCGATGCCGCCCGGCGTGAGCACCACCATCGACATCATCCGGTCGACGGCGAACGCGGCCAGCACCACGGTCAGGCTCAGGGGGCCGCCGACCGCCCGCAGGCAGGCCCAGAGCAGCAGCGCCTGCAGCACGCCGTACCCGAGCATGCCCAGCGTGAGCTGGGGCCAGCGATGCCCGATGACAGTGACCACCCGGTCGCGGAACTCCAGGAGAGCCGCCTCGACCGTGTCAGCGGTGGCCGTGCGACGGAGCACCCGGGCGCAGCGGACGACGACAGGCGTGGACCACCGGGCCACCCGCTCGGCGACAGCACGCCGGGCGAGGAAGACGACGAGCCCGACCACCACCAGCGTGAGCGCGATGGCGGCGCCCAAGGCCGTCCAGCGCATCGTGTGACCCACGCTGCCGCCGGTCGCGAAGAGCGCCGCGAGCGCGACCGCCGGGAGGGCGAGCTTGAGCAGGACACCCCACAGGTTCGTGACGAGCGTGAACGCCGAGAACTCCTGGGTGCCGAAGCCCCACGTGCGCATCATCAGGTAGTTCAGGGACATGCCCGCGGCCCCACCGAACGGCAGCACGTTGCTCACCGCACTGCCGGTGAGGTTCACCGTCAACGCCCGGCGCCGGCTCAGGCCTGCGAGCGACCCGGTCAGCACGAACGAGTAGACCCAGAGCCCGAGCGCCCAGAGCGCCACGAGCACGACCGCGTCGGGCTTGGTGACCAGCCGGAGGGCGGTCAGCACGTCGAGGGCAGTGGTGCCCACGAGGTGCGGCAGCGCCCACCACAGCAGCGCGACAGCGAGCCCGAGGGAGAACAGCATCCGCACCAGGCGTCGCATGCGCCGCGCAGACACCCGGCTGCGGGGTGCGTGGAAAACTGCGGGGGTGCCGTTCACCCTCGTCTCCTTTCACGCGCACCCCGACGACGAGGCGCTGTTGACCGGGGGAACCCTGGCCCGTGCTGCTGCGGAGGGGCACCGTGTGGTGCTCGTGACAGCGACCGCGGGTGAAGCCGGCCTGTCAGGCGATGGTATGCAAGACCGCGCCAGTCTCGAAGCACAGCGGCGTGGCGAACTCGCCCGATCTGCTGCAGCGCTGGGGTGCGCGAGGTGGGAGATCCTGGGGTACGACGACTCGGGGTACGGCCCAGACGCGCCTCGTCCGGGCTCGTTCGCGACGCTCGACCCCGAGATCGCAGCCGTCCGCCTGGCCGACATCCTGCGTGTGGAGCGGGCCGACGCGCTGACGGTCTACGACGAGCACGGGGGCTACGGCCACCTCGACCACCAGCAGGTGCACCGGGTCGGGGTGCGCGCAGCCGAGCTCGCGGGCACCCCCCTGGTGCTGGAGGCCACGATCGACCGGGACCGGATCGGGCGTGTCGCCGCGGTGCTGAGATGGGTGCCCGGTGTGCGCAGGCTGATCCCGGGCGACCGTTTCGCCGGTGCGTTCCTGCCGCGGCGGCAGCTGACCCACCAGGTCGACGTGCGCCGGCACCTGTCCGCGAAGTCGGCCGCCTTGGCCGCCCACCACTCGCAGACGACCGGAGGCACCTCGGTGCGCACGGTGGGGTTGCTGCTGCGGCTGCCGGGGCCCCTGCTGGGTCCGGTGCTGGGGCGGGAGTGGTTTCGTGAACGCGGACGCGGACGCAGCACGACGTACTGCTCGACGACGTCTTCGCTTCACTTCGCTGAGGCTGCCTTACCGACCTGAACCGAAGATGACGGCGCTCTCTGGTGCAGATGCACCATGCCCTTGCCGAGCCAGCAGGAGAGGTATCCGATGGCCAGGCCCGCGGCGTCGTCGATGAAGAAGTGCCAGCCGAGGTAGACCGTGGCGACGATGGTGCCGGCCAGGAACACCCCCATCGCGATCGAGATGCGCCGGTAGCCGTAGTAGCGAGCCATCAGCCAGATGACCGTGGTCACCCCCACGTGCAGGCTGGCGAAGGCCGAGATCTGGGCGAACGCGTCGTGCGCGAACGGGTGGGTGAGCATGTAGGCCCGCTGGCCCATGTAGCGGGCCTGGGTGTCCTGGATCATCATGTGCGGCAGCCCCGCGAACTCCTGAGGCGCGGAGCTGAACGGCCCCAGCGACGGGATCGCGTAGTACGAGGCCGTGCCGAGGATCCAGATCCAGACCCCCGACGTCATCGCCACCCAGCCCTCGCGGATGTCGTCGACGAAGACCACGGGCGCGACCACCGCGAACAGGACGAGGGTGCCGAACGTCTCGTACCAGTAGGCCAGCACCCACGCGGACGCTCCCTGACCGAGCAGGTCGTGCAGCAGCACGGCGGGGCTGTGGCCGAGGAACAGCCACCGGTCCCACTGGAGCAGCGACGCGTCACGGGGGGCGTTGAAGACGTCCCAGCTCTTCAGGTTGTGGTAGCAGAAGTAGGTCACGTGGTACGCCGCGAGGGCCCCCAGCGCCAGCACGAGGCGGCGGGGCGTCCAGCGCGCGTGCGCCACCGACCAGGTGCGCCGCAGCGGCATCTTCATGCGCCAGGTGCGCACCAGCGCGTCCACCACTCCATAGACCACGAACAGGCCGAGCGAGATCGCGATCCGGTCGACCATGATGTCGCCGTGGGGGTCGCGCACGGGGATCCCGACGTGCGCCGAACGCAGCAGGGTGACCGCCAGGAACACACCGACGACCGCTGCGATCGGGCCCACCCAGCGCAGGTCGTCCAGGAGGCTCTCGCCCGGACCGACCCGAGTCCCTGCTGCGACCGATCGGTCAGACAGCTTCGGAGTGGTCACCCGAGCAGCCTAGCCAGCCAGGTGTGCGGATCTCGGTTGCGGGTCAGGGAAGATGTGGGGGTGGTGGCCTCGCTCCTCGACGCTCTCGTGTCGGTCCCGGCGTGGCTCCTGCTGTTCCTCGTCTTCCTCTTCCCGGCCCTCGAGGCCTCGATCTTCCTCGGCCTGGTCGTGCCCGGCGAGACGATGGTGCTCCTGGGCGGGGTGGCCGCCGAAGCCGGGCGGGTCTCGCTCGTCGCCGTCATCGCCCTGGCCGCCGCCGGCGCCCTGGTCGGCGACCAGGTCGGGTTCGTCGTGGGGCGCCGCTACGGCCCCGGCCTGCTGCGCCGGCTGCCCGAGGACTCGCGACGCGCCCAGCACATGACGGCCGCGCTCGGCTACGTGCGCCGGCGCGGGCCGGTGGCGGTCACTCTCGGCCGCTGGACGGCCAGCCTGCGCAGCCTCGTCCCGGGGATCGCCGGGATGAGCGGGATGCGGCAGCGCTCGTTCACCTCTGCCAACGTGGTCGGCGGGATCGTCTGGGCGACCGGGGTCGCGTTCGCCGGGTACCTCGCCGGCGCGTCGTACAAGGTGCTCGAGAACCGCCTCGGGATCGCGGCCAACGTGCTGCTCGCGGTGGTCGTCGGGGTGGCCGGTCTGCTCTGGCTCCGTTCGGCGGCCCGGCGCCGGCGCGATCCCGAGCCGGGAGGCGTCGGCCAGCACGACGAGGCGGACGAGGCGGACGATGAGGACGATGAGGACGACGGGACGTCGCCCGCGCGGACCCAGGAGACCGAGCCGTGCTGAGCAGCCCGTTTCGTCGCTCCCGGGGTGGGTAAGTTCGATCGGACGGCGGTCCGCAGCCCGCACTCCCCTAGCCACGTGGTGATCCCGAGTGACCCTGACCGCTACCAGGTCGCAGCGCGAGCTCCACACCGACGGGCTCGTCGATCGCCTCCGCACGTGCGAGCAGCACCAGCGCAGACAGCTCGTCGAGGAGCTGGTGGCCACGAGCACGACCGTGGCGCAGTCGATCGCCGCCCGCTACCGCCGACGCGGAGTCCCGCTGGAGGACCTGCTGGGCAGCGAGGAGCAGGGCCACGAGCATGCCGAGGCCCGGGTCGCGCTCGGTCCCGTCGTACGTCGGCTCAGCTCTCGCGACAAGCGCGTCCTCCGCATGCGCTTCTTCGACGGCCTGCCCCAGCGGGAGATCGCCGAGACCATCGGCGTCACGCAGATGCAGGTCTCCCGGCTGCTGACGACCGTCTTCCGCGACCTGCGCCACGACCTCGGTGGGGCCTGATGACCTCGGGACACGACCGTTCCAAGGCAGTGACGATGGTCGCGGCGCTCGGCGTCGTCTTCGGCGACATCGGCACCAGTCCGCTGTACGCCCTGCGCACGATGCTGCACGACGCCGGCTCCCTGGACCGCGTGGCCGTCTACGGCGTGACCTCCCTCGTCGTGTGGACGCTCGTCGGCATCGTCACGGTCCTGTTCGTCGGGATGCTGCTCGGCGCCGACAACGAGGGTGAAGGCGGGCCGCTCGCGCTGGTGGCGCTGGTGCGCAGGTCCTCGACCGGGGCTCGCGCAGCGGTGCTGGCGAGCGTGGCCGGCATGATCGGCGCGGCGATGTTCCTGGGCGACAGCGTGATCACGCCTGCCATCTCGGTGCTCTCGGCGGCCGAAGGCCTGCAGGTCGCGAGCCCCTCGCTCAAGGTGGTCGTGCTGCCGGTCGCCGTCGCGATCCTGATCGGCGTCTTCGCACTGCAGCAGGTCGGAAGCGGAGGGATCGGCAAGGTCTACGGACCCGTGATGTGCGTCTGGTTCGCGATCCTGGCCGTGACCGGTGTGGCGTCGCTGGCGCAGACCCCGGAGGCGGTGCAGGCGCTCTCGCCCACGTGCGCGGTGCAGTTCTTCCTCGCCGACCCGTTGACCGCCTTCCTCACCCTGGGCGCGGTCATCCTGGCGGTCACCGGCGCCGAGGCCCTGTACGCCGACCTCGGCCACTTCGGTCGTGCGGCGATCACGCGGTCGTGGCTGCTGCTCGTGTTCCCGCCCCTCGTGCTGGCCTATCTCGGCGAGGCAGCGGCAGTCGTGCGGGACGGGAAGGCCGCGGCGGTGGATCCCTTCTACGCCGTGGTCCCCGGGTGGGCCACCATCCCGGTGCTGGTCGCCGCGACCCTGGCGACGATCATCGCCTCCGAGGCCGTGATCGCCGGCGCCTTCACGGTGCTGCACCAGGCCGGCGGGATGGGGCTGTTCCCCTACCTGCGCACCAAGCACACCTCGCGCGAGGAGGCCGGGCAGATCTACGTGCCGGCCGCCAACTGGGCGCTGGCTGCGGCCGTGCTGCTCGTGGTGGCGCTCTTCCGGAGCTCCCAGAGCCTGTCGGCGGCGTACGGCGTCGCGGTGAGCCTCACCTTCCTGGTCACCGTGCTGCTCTACCTCGCGCTGGTGCGCCTGCGCCGTCCGGGTCGCCCGCTCCGGCTGCTCCTGCCAGGCTTCTTCCTGCTCGTCGTGCTGGTCTTCGTCGCGGCCACGCTTCCCAAGGTGGCCTCCGGCGGATGGGTCCCGCTGGCCCTCGGCGCGGTCCTGTTCGTGGTGATGCTCACGTGGTGGACCGGACGTCGCCGGCTGCACCGGGCGGCCGCCGCCCAGGAGCAGTCACCCCTCGAGCTGATCGACGACATCACCTCGGGGCCGGACCAGCCCGAGCGGATCGAGGGCAGTGCGGTCTTCCTCACCGAGAACAAGGAGGTCGCCCCGATCGCCCTGTGCACGATGCTGGACTTCGGCTACCCCCTGCCTGAGCGCGTCGTGCTGCTGTCCTGGCACGTCGAGGACACTCCCGGTGCGCCGGCGGACCAGGCGTCGGTGACGGTCGAGTCCTTCGGCGCCGAGGATCAGGGGATCGTGGGTGTCGAGGTGACCCTGGGCTATCGGGAGCGGCTCGACGTACGCCACGTGCTCGAGGAGGCCTGCGAGCAGGAGCACGCGGCCCTGGCCGGCGTGGACCCTGACACCGCGCGCTACTTCGTCTCCTCGCCCATCCCGCGCCTCACCGCGGGGAACGGCATCCCGCTGTGGCGCCAGCGGCTGTTCCTGCTGATCGACCGGCTCTCCACCGACCGGGTCGAGCAGCTGCGGCTCCCCCGCGACCGCACCATCGTGATCGGCCGTGAGCTGGACCTCTGAGCCCTCCTAGAGTCGGGCCATGACTGCTGAAGCGCGCTGGTGGGACATGCGTCCGGCGCAGAGCAGGCAGCCCAAGACCTACACGTGTCCGCTGTGCCACCAGCGGCTGTTCTCCATGAACCCCAACACGTTGCTGTCCCCCGAGGGTGATCGCGAGCGACGTCGGCATGCCCACACCGAATGCGTGGCGGCTCAGCGGAAGGCCGGCAAGCTCTTGACCAGGTCCGAATGGGAACGGAGCCTCCGGCCGCCGAAAGCCGCGCGGACGCCGTGGTGGAGACGCCTGGGCAGGCGCTCCTAGGCTGACGGTCATGGGAAGAACTGCGACGGTCGTGGTTCTCGTGGTCGCGATGGTGGTCCTCATCGTCGCTGTCGACGTCCTGTTCCTCAGCGAACGCTTCTGGCTGCGCCTGGGGGTGAATGTCGGGATCGTGCTCGCCTTCGGCGCGGCCTACTTCTGGCTACGGGATCGACGTTGACCCGCTCCCCAGGTGGAGCCCTACGTCGGGCGGGTGGCGACGAGCTGGCCCCGTGAGTCATGCGACTCGGATCGCAGACACCTCTCGCTCGACGAGCTCACCGATCACCGGGAAGCCCGGGATCTCCCCGGCCACCAGCAGGCCGCCGGACGTCTGGGCGTCGGCGAGGAGCACCAGCTCGTCCTCCCCCACCGCCGACTCGACGTGGGGACGCACCCACTCGAGGTTGCGGCGGCTCCCGCCCGGAACGTAGCCCTCGTCGTACGACGCACGCGCCCCCTCCAGGTACGGCACCGCGGCCGAGTCGAGGACCGCCGAGACGCCGCTGGCCCGGCACAGCTTGAACAGGTGACCGAGCAGGCCGAAGCCGGTCACGTCGGTGGCGCAGGTGACGCCGGCGTCCAGCGCGGCCCGGGACGCGTCGCGGTTGAGTGCCGTCATCGTGGCCACGGCCTCGGGGAACACCTCACCCGTGGCCTTGTGCCGGTTGTTCAGCACGCCCAGGCCGAGCGGCTTGGTCAGCGTCAGCGGGATGCCCGCCACGCCGGCGTCGTTGCGCAGCAGCCGAGCCGCGTCCGCGATCCCGGTGACCGCGAGGCCGTACTTCGGCTCCGGGTCGTCGATGCTGTGCCCTCCCGCGAGGTGGCAGGCCGCCTCGCGGCACACGTCGGCTCCGCCGCGCAGCACCTCGGCCGCGAGCTCGAACGGGATCCGGTCCCGCGGCCAGGCGAGCAGGTTGAGCGCGACGAGCGGCTCACCGCCCATCGCGTAGACGTCGGAGAGGGCGTTGGCGGCCGCGATCCGGCCCCAGTCGTAGGGGTCGTCGACGACGGGGGTGAAGAAGTCTGTCGTGGCCACGATCGCCCGGTCGGCGTCGATCCGCACGACCGCAGCGTCGTCACCGGACTCCAGCCCGACCAGCAGGTCGTCACCGGCCGCACCGAGCGCCACCTCGCCCAGCACGCGCTCGAGCTCCCCAGGCGGCACCTTGCAGGCGCAGCCGCCTCCGGCGGCGTACTGGGTGAGGCGGACGGGAGCGGCGGTGGTCACCCCGTCAGTGTGCCCGGGCCGCCTCACGCTGGCGCATCCGCTCCCGCTGCGGCACCACGACGTACTTGGGATCCTTGCTCGAGGCGATGCCGGCCTCGAACACGCCGAACCTGGTCAGCACCGAGGCAGCGACACACGTCGCGCCGGCGGCGACCGAGACCAGGCGCGATCGGCGCCCGAGGAGCAACGTCGCCCCGGCCGCGGCTGCGGTCATCGTGCGCGCCGTGCGCATCAGCCGACCCGGACGACCGATCTGGTACGGCTCGGCGGCCAGCCCACGCCGCTTGATGATCGACTCCGCAGCGACGATCTCGACCGCCGCTCCCCCGATCGCCATCCGCCGCGCCGGACCGGCCTGGCCGAGCGGCGTGAAGATCATCGCCAGGCCACCCGCGGCGGTGGCTCCCGAGCCCGCGAACACGAACGGGAGCTCGCGGTGCGCCTCGTGCCAGGCGGGTACGGCGGTGTTCGCCACCAGCGCCGCCGTGTAGGTGGCCAGCGGTGGCCCGAACGCCGCAGCACCGAGGCCGGCCAGACGGCCCAGCCGGGGGAACCACCCGGTCACCATCGATCCGGCAGCCGCCGTGGAGAGCGCACTGAACGGCGCCAGGATGAACGAGCCCACCGAGAGCGGCGAGGTCGGCTTCAGCACGCGCAGCATGTTGAGGAAGCGCTCGGGGCGTCCGAGGTCGTGGACCAGGGCCACCGTGCCCGCCGCGGCACCACCCGCGGCCGCAAGACGGGCGACCCGCTCCAGGCTCGGCAGGTCGCGCAGGGCCGCGCCCTCGGCCAGGAGCGCCGAGCTGCCGGCCAGTCCGCCCAGGAAGAGGTACAGCGGGACGTCCGGGGTCTTCCACGTCGGGGTCTTCAGGATCTGCCGGCCGTAGTAGGACTGGAACTCCGGCTCGGGCACCATCAGCCGCTCGCCGCGACTCACGGCCTCCTCCCGCTGAAGACGGCCACGCCCAGCGCTCCGAGAGCGACGGCCGCGGCGCCGACGTGGCGCCACATCGACCCGAGGTCGCGGGTGGTCACCACCGGGTCGGGCGGCAGACCGTAGACCTCGGGCTCGTCGAGCAGCAGGAAGAAGGCCCCGTCGCCGCCGACTCCGTCGTCGGGGTCGGCGCCGTAGAGCCGGGCCACGTCGACGCCCTGCTCGTGCAGCTCGGCGACGCGGGTGGCCGCCCGCTGACGCAGCTCGGAGACCTCCCCGAACTGGATCGACTCGGTGGGGCAGGCCTGCGCGCACGCCGGCGTCTGCCCCTCCTTGAGCCGGTCGTAGCACAGCGTGCACTTGAAGACCCGGCCGTCCTCCTTGCGCTGGTCGATCACGCCGTACGGGCAGGCGGGCACGCAGTAGCCGCAGCCGTTGCAGACGTCGGGCTGGACGACGACGGTGCCGAACTCGGTGCGGAACAGCGCGCCCGTCGGGCAGACGTCGAGACACGCGGCGTGCGTGCAGTGCTTGCACACGTCTGAGGACATCAGCCACGTGACGCCGCCGTCCCCGGACTGCGCGGCCTGGTCCTCCGAGGGCGCCGGCGGACCCATGCCTGGCAGCCCGAGGTCGGTGGTGGTCACGTCGAGGGGTTTCTCCACGAACGCGACGTGCCGCCAGGTGCTCGCGCCCAGCTCCTGGGTGTTGTCGTAGGACATCCCGGTCAGCAGGTAGCCGTCGTCGGGGACCTCGTTCCACTCCTTGCAGGCCACCTCGCAGGCCTTGCACCCGATGCACACCGAGGTGTCGGTGAAGAAGCCCATCCGCGGTGGGTGCTCGTCGTACCCCGCGTCACCGGAGACGTCGTCGAGCCGCCCGTACAGCGAGCTAGTCATCGGCTCCGCCCTCCTCGGGATGCTCCATGTCGACGCCTGCCCGCCGACGGTAGTCCTCGACGTACGCCGTCAGCGCGGGCCCCCGCGGGCGGCGGCCCGGGCGGATGTCGCAGGTGCCGACCTTGTCCTGGATGTAGACGTTGGGATCCATCGTCACGTTGACCAGGTCGTTGGCCGAGTCGCCGCGCGAGATGCCGTTGTTGCCCCAGTGGTAGGGCAGGCCGACCTGCTCGATGAACCGGTCACCCAGCCGGAGCGAGCGCATCCGCTCGGTGACCAGGACCCGTGCCTCGATCGCCGTGCGCGCGGTGACGATGGTGGCCCAGCCGCCGTGCTCGAGGCCTCGCTCGCGGGCCAGCCGCGGCGAGACCTCGCAGAACGGCTCGGGCTGCAGCTCGGTGAGGTAGGGCAGCGTCCGGCTCATCGCGCCGGCAGTGTGGTGCTCGGTCAGCCGGTAGCTGGTGAAGACGTAGGGGAAGACGTCGCTGAAGCTCGGGTTGATCGGGTTCGACGGGTCGGTCGAGCTTCTGCCGGCCGGGGTTGTTCTGCTGGGGATAGAGCGGGTTGTGCACCGGCGACTCGGGCGGCTCGTAGTGCGTGGGCATGGGCCCGTCGGCCACGCCCAGCGGGGCGAACAGCCACCCCTTGCCGTCGGTCTGCATCACGAACGGGTCCTGGCCGCCGATCGCGTCGGGGCCCTTCGCGCCCTCGGCGCGGCACGTAGTCCGGCGGCCGGTCGGCGATGAAGTCCGGGACGTCGGGGCCGACCCACTTCCCCTTCCCGTCGTCCGCATCGGCGTCCCACGTGATGTAGCGCTTGCGCTCGCTCCACGGCGTGCCGTCAGGGGCGGCGGAGGCACGGTTGTAGAGCTGGCGGCGGTTGGCCGGCCACACCCAGCCCCACTCGCGGGCCACCCAGTCCTGCTCCCAGTGCGGCTTGCGCCGCCGGGCCTGGTTGACCTCGTCGGCGAAGACCCCGCAGTAGATCCAGCAGCCGCACGCGGTCGAGCCGTCGTCCTTCAGCTCGGTGTACGCCGAGAGGGCCTGGCCGTCGGCATCGGTGCCGTTGATCTCGCGCAGCACCGCCTCGCCGTCCGGGCTCGCCGTGCTCGTCGTAGGGGTAGTCCCACGCGAGGTCGAGCAGCGGCCGGTCCATCTCGTCGGTCGAGTCCGTGCAGCTTCTCGCGGATGCGGTTACCGAGCTCGTAGTAGAAGTCCAGCTCGCTGCGGCGTCGCCCGGCGGGTCGACCGCCTTGTCGCGCCACTGCAGCATCCGCTGGGTCTGGGTGAACGATCCCGCCTTCTCGACGTGCGCTGGCGGCGGGCAGGAAGAAGATCTCGGTCCCGATCTCCTCGGTGACCAGCTCGCCGGTCTCGATCTCCGGGCCGTCCTTCCAGAACGTCGCGCTCTCGATCATCTGCAGGTCTCGCACGACGAGCCAGTCGAGGTTGGCCAGCCCCAGCCGCTGCATCTTGCCGTTGGCCGACCCGACCGCGGGGTTCTCCCCCACGAGGAAGTAGCCCTTGCATCCGGCCCTCGATCTGGCCTTGACCGTGGTGTAGGTCGAGTGGTCGCCGGTGATCCGCGGCAGGTAGTCGAAGCAGAAGTCGTTCTCCGCGGTCGCCGCGTCGCCCCAGTAGGACTTGAGCAGGCTGACGGCGTAGGAGCGCATGTTGCCCCAGAAGCCGGCCTTGCCCGCGTCGTCCGCGACCCACTCGTCCAGGTCCTGGTGCTGCGTGGCGTGCGGCATCGGCAGGTAGCCCGGCAGGATGTTGAACAGCGTCGGGATGTCGGTCGAGCCCTGGATGCTGGCGTGGCCGCGCAGCGCCATGATGCCGCCGCCGGGGCGGCCGATGTTGCCCAGCAGCATCTGCAGGATGGCCGCGGTGCGGATGATCTGGGCGCCGATGCTGTGGTGGGTCCAGCCGACGGCGTAGCAGAACGCCGTGGTGCGCTCGCGCCCGCTGTTGCGGTCAGCGCGTCGGCGACCTGCCGGAACGCTCGGGCGGGATGCCGCAGACCTGCTGGACCATCTCGGGGGTGTAGCGGGCGAAGTGCCGCTTGAGGATCTGGAACACGCACCGCGGGTGCTGGAGCGTCTCGTCGCGCTTGCCCTTCACGGGACGGGTGCGCCGCCCGAGCCGTGGCTCTCCGACCGCGCCGCCTCGTGCGACTGCCGTGGCTCGCGCCCGTGCGACCTCCTGTGCCTCGCGGTCGAGCTGCTCGGGCGTCGCGCCTCCGTCGGCGGTCCTGCCGGGCGCTCGTACTGCCAGGTCGATCGGGTCGTACTGGCCGGTCTCGGGGTCGAAGCCGGAGAACAGCCCGTCGAGGTCCTCGGTGTCCCGGAAGTCCTCGTCGATCAGGTTCGCGGCGTTGGTGTAGGCGACGACGTACTCGCGGAAGTCGAGGTCGTTGCTCAGCACGTGGTTGACGAGCCCGCCGAGGAACGCGATGTCGGTGCCGGCGCGGATCGGCACGTGCACGTCGGCCACCGCCGACGTGCGGGTGAACCGCGGGTCGACGTGGATGATCGTCGCGCCGCGCTGCTTGGCCTCCATCACCCACTGGAAGCCCACCGGGTGCGCCTCGGCCATGTTCGAGCCCTCGATGAGGATGCAGTCAGCGTTCTGCAGGTCCTGCAGGAAGGTGGTTGCGCCACCACGGCCGAACGAGGTACCCAGACCGGGCACCGTGGAG
>CAVWML010000014.1:0-348251 GCA_963756045.1 uncultured Actinomycetota bacterium | reverse complement strand
AGATTGAATGATATAGAGGTAATATCTTATGTTGTTCACGGTCCAATGAACTATTAAGCATATATCAACAAACCGCGGCTAGATGCCAAGTAACTCTAAATTACCTTAAATTATGTGTACGCTCCCTCGAGACGACAGACTCTTCGATAAGATTTGCAGAGGGATAAGGATGTGTCTCTGTATGGGCATGTTTGGCGACCATTGTGTTGACTTGCATCCATTATCTCTCTCACTCAGCTGTTCCGTGCCTGCATTCCCGGGATGTAAGGCATCCCCGAACCTCGGGGAACCACCATAGGGAACCTTGCCACAAGAGGAGCAAATGGAGCAAGGTCGGGGACCGTGAAATCGGATCTCACGAGAATCGTTGATCGCATGACAAAAGTGACATTGTGGTATTTCAGTACACTCGTCACCGCGCATGACGTCTATATGTAAAGGAATGGTGGTCATCTAAAAGCTTTTTCTTCCTGTAAAATAGCTGTGATAGTGTCTGACCAGCCGAAACCATGGATATCATTGTCGTAGGCGCAGGAATCGCCGGTCTCGGCGCTGGGATTGGTCTTCGCAGGGCAGGCCACAAAGTGACGGTTGGCATCTCCCCAGTAACTCATTCCCTTCTAGGCTACACAAGTTCTGACATGTTATACAAATCAGATCCTGGAACAATCCTCGTTACTGCACGAAGTCGGAGCAGCGATCACTATCAAGCCCAATGCCTCGCGTGTCCTCTAGTCGTGGGATTTTGTCCCCGAGCAGTCCAGCATGGTGGCCCTACGCGGAATGAGCCTAGTCGACGGCACGAACATGGAGACCTTAGTGCCCACCTACTACAAGGACTGCGAATCCACGTGGGGCCTGCCCATGTACGCCGTTCACCGCGTTGATCTGCACGGCCAGCTGAGACAGCTCGCCACTCAAGCGGAAGGGCCTGGGAGGGCCTGCGACGTCCGAGTGCTAGCCAAGGTGATTGACTACGATGCTGAGAATGGCAAGGTCACGACTGAAGATGGCGAGGTGCTGCAGGCCGAACTCGTTGTTGCGGCTGATGGGGTGCACTCCACGGCCGTCAAGCATGTCCTGGACGAAGACGTCGTCCAGGCTGGAGATACTGGTTGGGCGTGTATGCGGTGGCTGGTGCCGACCGATGAGTTGCTCTCGGATCCGGAGACGGCGCACATGATTCAAGACTCTGCCACGAGGTACTTCACGGCAGCCAGTGGAGCTGCTGGTTTGGTGTGGTATCCGTGTAGAAAGTGCGTACCACCAGAGCATTCCCTTCACAAAAGGTTTGGTAAAGCTGGCTGACATTTGTTCTGCGAAATCATTAGCAATGAGGTCCAGAACTTCCTTTACCTCTCGCGAGAATTCGATACCTCCCATGTTGGAGAAGGTGAGCAACTAGCCAATCCATGTGATCCACCAAACTATACAGATTCACTAATGCCGAGTGTCTAGATTTCCGCGCTATGGTTGAGCCAAGCATGCCCCTGGAATATGCAAAAACGCATTTTGCCCCGGCCCTACACACCGTGATCAAGTGAGTTCTGAATCGTGTTGACTGGGCAACAATATTACGTCTTACAGTGTACTTACAAACCCGACGCAGGAAAGCCAGGGACGTCAAGTTCTGGAAGCTCGTGGCTAGAGGGCCTATTCCCAAATGGCACAAGCACCGACTCGTCCTGATCGGCGACGCAGCCCATCCCATGCTTACCTGTAAGTCTGAGTTTTCCTTCTCCCATGCTGACTCGCGTGACTGTTCCAAAATTTGAACAGCCTGTTGATTCTGGTGCTAACAAACCCGTAGTCCAGGGCCAAGGTGGCGGACAGGCCATTGAGGACGGTGCCGCCCTCGGTATTTTGCTTGACCAAGTTCGTAATTTAGGGGATGTCGAGGAGCGACTGCAACTATTTGAGCAGGTCCGCCGGAATAGAGGCTCGGCACTGCAGATTCTCTCTAACACGAACCCGCCGGCGTCGCAGAGCGTTCGCGATGCGGCCGCCGCGTACCTTCCCAGTGGCACGAGGCTCGATTCTACAGACGACATTAACGACTATGTCTTTTCCTTCGACGTGATTAAAGAATGCAAGATGGCACTTGCTGCCGCGTAGAGAGCTTTATATTGAAAGCCAAAGTGTGAAGTGGGAGACAAAACAAAGAATGATACCTGTGGCTGGCGCTCGCAGAATTAGCCCAACTGAACGAATAGGTGCATGGAACTCACAGCTTCAGCCAAATTAAACTCCATAAAGTACACTACAAATCATACAATTCTTTGAGCCTCTGTAATAACCGCAATATTTAAAGCTACCACTTTGTTCGACTTACGCAGCCTTACAGCACCCGATTTTGGCTACAGCGTTGTGACGAGTCTCACTAAGCTTATACATAGAAAGGTAGTCGTGTACGTACAATCGAGCCTCTCTTTTTGTCCTTCTAGATAAGTGTCATTTAGGCCTTTCTGAATCTCTTCCTGGCCTCTTCATTGAGAGATCCATGAGGCTAATACAGTACCAAAAGGTTCTATAACTTATATGAGTTCAAACTATCAACAAAGGTCGCAAACAGGATCTATAATTCATTTCTATGTTTCAATCTGTTAACTAATTAATACAAAGGTTAATTACAATCGCCGATCCGAAGAGAAATAGGCCAAGGCATTTTCCATCTCAGCCTGGAGAAGCCGGACGTGGCTTGGCATGGGTAGTTCAAAATGATCACCATTGACAGAAAGGACCATGACGTCTCCGCCCGTGAATCTTTCCCACCCATTGGAACGCAGGCTCTCTTCGCCCTTATTCGGGACATTGCATGCAAAAGTACTGAGTTTAGGATCTTCCATGAAGCCTGGATACGACTTGGTAGGCACGCCCTGGCCCTCCAGCTTCTGCATGCGGGTAGGGTCATCCCATACGCGGTTGACCAAACCACGCTCCGCCCAGATGACAGCCGTCTTAGCGGGCTTCTCGGCTGCCGTCATTGGTGCTGGCGTGTACTCATTCATGGCGAGGAAGAACTGACGCATGTGGTTGCGGCTAGATTCGAGCGCACTCCATTGTCCGTCCCGATTGACAATTTCCTCTAAGACTGCCTCGCTGGCATCGGCCTCAGCGAGCAGATTGTCCCGTTCCATTATTCGCGACCGGGGGCAGGGCATGTCGATTAGAAGGAGTCCTTTGACCGTGCGCCCGGCGCGGGCCAGCTGACGTGACATCTCGAAGGCGACGAAGCAACCGATAGAATAGCCTCCGATCATGAAGGGACCAGTGGGGTGTGCCTTGAAAAGCGCGTCGACGACTAGCCTAGCTACGCCCTCAATACCGACTTTGCTGTTCATACGCGAGGGACAGCGGAGGTATGGCGAGTCGATGCCGTAGATAACCTGGTTGGACTTGAAAGGCCGCAGGTGGATAAACGACGCCACGCTACCGGTACCATCGGGCATCAAGTATAGCGGAGTATCACCGGCATTAGGGCGGCCTTGCAGCAGTGTGATCCTGACGCTGGGAAGTGGCGACGTGTCGTTGTTCATAAGGCCCGGTGCTAGAGTCGACGGGTCCTCCTTCTCGACATTGGCTAGGCTTAACGCCGGAGAGATGGGGGTGAAGCGGTCGTCTGGAGTCGGAGAAGACAGAGCATCTTCATCGTCGCTGGAAGGCGTCGCGCTGGTATCGTTGCTATCCGCGCTTTCCTGCCCTCCACTACCAAAGGCGCGACGAAGATCGCCTATTGTGACATAGTCAAAGACAAAGGAGGCAGGAAGGTTGATGCCCTTCTCGTTGACAACGGCAACCACCTCTATGGCCATGATTGAATCGACGCCAACATCGGCTATCTCCGTTTCATCTGTGAACTCGGAAGGGTCACTGCCGGTTGCAGCGATGAGGCTATCTAAAATAACCTGGAATTCTCCCGTAGTTGCAATCTCATCTTTCTTATCGTCCTGGGATTTGTTCGTCCGCTCTTGTTTTATCGGCACCGTAGGCATAGCAGCAGGCAATTTGTCATGGATCATGTTGGTTTCCTTGGCCCTGGGCAAAGAAGCTGACTTGGAAATCGGACCTTGGTGACCTGCAGCACCAATAGGATGCGGCCTCATGCCAAGGATATGGCGCCATGTGGCCCTCTTAAACTGCTGGTAGCGCAGGTCAACGGCCTGCATAACGATTGTCCAAGTCTGCGGGTCGAAGACATAGGCGGTGCAGAAGGCCGTGGTGCCTTCCCATCGCGAGATGCGCGTGTACGTCATGTACTCCTTGTTAGGCTCGATAGGGGCCATTTGCTCGATGATGTCGTAGCCCATGAGGGCATAAGTCAACTGCGACGGCGTGTTCGGGTTCCCATTCACCATGAAGCCCGCCAGGTGCAGCAGGGCCTCGCCCCAGTATGGCGACGCGGTGTATCGCGTGCCCGCCGGATCAGGTCGGATTTTAATTGTCGCGGCGGCTTCTTGGTAGTCGCCGGCTACGTAGGCCTCCTGGACACCACGGAAGTCGGGCGAGAACTCAACTGCATTGGCGAAGAGCGCGAAGAAGACGTCGGGCAGCATCCGGTGACCTGAGCCCTCCTTGGAAAGCCGGATCCGATCGTCCATCTTGGCTTTGATGAAGAAAGACACCCGGTCCAAGTCGGCCTGGGCCTTATCTGGGGCTACACCCTGCTCTCCCACGTGCGCGGGCTGACGCTGGTCGACCTGCCGGCCGCCGAGGAGTGCTGCGGCTTCGGCGGCACCTTCGCGGTGAAGAACGCCGACACCTCGGTGGCGATGGGCGCGACAAGGTCCGGCACGTGCGCGACACCGGCGCCGAGGTGCTCGTCGCCGGCGACAGCTCCTGCCTGATGCACGTCGGCGGGCTGCTGGAGCGGCAGCGCTCCGGCGTGCGCACGATGCACCTCGCCGAGATCCTGGCCGCGACAGTGAGCTCGACGCACCTGACCCCCACCTTCATGGGGATGCCGCCGTTCCCCGAGGCCGCGCGCGAGGCGCTCGGCGACAGCCAGCTGCGCCACAACCTCGCAGCACGCGACGCACACGATCCGCGACAAGCGGGCGCGGGTGGTCGCCGAGGTCGACGACTGGGAGGACCTGCGCACCGCGCGGCGCGGCGATCAAGGACGCCACCCTCGCCGAGCTCGACCGGCACCTGCTCGACCTCGAGGAGGCGCTGACCGCCAACGGCGCCGTCGTGCACTGGGCCCGCGACGCGGACGAGGCCTGCGCGGTCGTCGCCGAGGTCGCGCGGGCCCACGGCGTCGACGAGGTGGTCAAGGTCAAGTCGATGGCCACCCAGGAGATCGAGCTCAACGAGCCCTCGCCCAGCACGGCATCGCCGGCCTGGGAGACCGACCTCGCCGAGCTGATCGTGCAGCTCGGCGACGACCTGCCCAGCCACATCCTGGTGCCGGCGATCCACCGCAACCGCGCGGAGATCCGCGCAGATCTTCGAGGACAAGATGGCCGCCGCCGGACGCCCCGCCCCCGACGACCTGACCGACGACCCGGCCGCCCTCGCCTCGGCCGCGCGGCTGCACCTGCGCGAGAAGTTCCTGCGCGCCAAGGTCGGCGTCTCCGGCGCCAACTTCGCGGTCGCCGAGACCGGCACGCTCGTCGTCGTCGAGTCCGAGGGCAACGGCCGGATGTGCCTGACCCTGCCCGAGGTGCTGGTCTCCGTCGTCGGCATCGAGAAGGTGGTGCCGACCTTCGACGACCTCGACGTCTTCCTGCAGCTGCTGCCGCGCTCCTCGACCGGCGAGCGGATGAACCCCTACACCTCGATGTGGTCCGGCGTCACCCCCGGCGACGGGCCGCAGGAGGTGCACGTCGTGCTGCTCGACAACGGCCGCACCCGCGCGCTCGCCGCACGAGGTCGGCCGCCAGGCGCTGCGCTGCATCCGCTGCTCGGCCTGCCTCAACGTCTGCCCGGTCTACGAGCGGGTCGGCGGCCACGCCTACGGCTCGACCTACCCCGGTCCGATCGGCGCCATCCTCAACCCGCTGCTCAAGGGCGTCGGCACCGACCCGCAGGTCGACTCGCTGCCCTACGCCTCGTCGCTGTGCGGCGCCTGCTACGAGGTCTGCCCGGTCAAGATCGACATCCCCGCGGTGCTGGTCGACCTGCGCGCGCAGGTCGTCGACGCCCACCGGGGCGGCCTCCCTCGACCACCGACGCTGGCGATGAAGGGTGCGGGCGCGACCTTCGCCTCCTCGCGGCGGCTCGGCCTCGCGGAGCGGTTCACCCGGCTCGGCACGGCGCGTCGCGCGCCGGCTGCCGGTGGCCTCGGCCTGGACCGGCGCCCGCGACCTGCCGGCCGCGCCGACGCGAGTCGTTCCGCGCCTGGTGGAGGCGGACCCAGGGCCGATGACCGCTCGCGACGAGATCCTCGCCCGCGTCCGGGCCGCCCTGAGACGGCCTCGGCCGGTCCCTCACGAGGCTCCTCAGGGACCGGACCGGGTCCCTGATGCGAGGGCCAGCGAGCCTCGAAGGGCCGGCGACCTCGACCTCTTCGTCGAGCGGGTCGAGGACTACCGCGCCGTCGTCGAGCGCTGCACCGCCGACGAGCTGGCCGACCGGGTGCGCGGCGGCGGTCGAGGGCCGCTCGGTCGTCGTACCCCCCGGGCTGGACCTCGACCTCCCCGGCGCCGTCGTCGACGACGGCCTCACCGCGCTGCCAGCTCGACGGCATCGACGCCGTCGTCACCCGCTCGGTGCTCGGCATCGCCGAGACCGGCACGATCGTGCTCGACCACGGCCCGGGCCAGGGCCGCCGCGCGATCACCCTGGTGCCCGACCGGCACGTCTGCATCGTCGAGGCGGGCGACGTCGTCGCCGACGTGCCCGACGCCGTACGCCGCCTCGACGCCGCCGTCGCCGAGGGCCGACCGCTCACCTGGATCAGCGGCCCGTCGGCCACCAGCGACATCGAGCTCTCCCGCGTCGAGGGCGTGCACGGCCCCCGGCAGCTGCACGTCATCGTCGTCGTCGGCTGATTGGTGGCGGTCCTCGCCCTCCGGTAGCCTCTCCCGCGGTGGCGTGTCCGAGCGGCCTAAGGAGAACGCCTCGAAAGCGTTTGTCGGCGCAAGTCGACCGAGGGTTCAAATCCCTCCGCCACCGCCAAGCTTTCGCCGGTCCCTCAGAAGGTGCACCAGCGACCGTCTCGCCGGGCCGCCCTTCGAGACAGGACTTCGTCCTTCCTCAGGGACCGGGGTCTCACACCTCGTCGGTAGGGGCGTGGCGTGCCAGCGTGTGCTCGAGGTCGTCGATGATCGCGTCGAGGTCCAGCACCCACGGCTCGTCCGGGCTGGCGGCCGTCAATGACTGCATCCCCGTGCGCGCCCGGCGCGCTGCGTCGAGCAGCTCGCCCGCCCGGCCCCGGTCGGGCTGGTCGGGACCGGTCGACTCGAGCACAGCCAGGTGGTCCTCGACCGCGATGACGCGCGGTTCGCCCACGGACCAGCCGCCGGCGATCCCGGGTAGGGAGCCCTCGTGGCGGAGCTGGGGGAGCAGCTCACGAGCGAGCCAGGCGATCTCGGCCTCGGCGTCGACGAGCTCGCGCCGCCAGGCCGCGTGCCGCCGCGCGCGCACGATCAGAGGGATCGCCACGGCCGTCGCGATCAGGAGCGCCGCGAGGAGCCACCAGACCCACGCCGGGGGTCCGCTGCTCGGGGACGTCGCAGTGGAGGTCGCTGTCGACGTGCTGGTCGTGGAGGTGACCGACGGCACGGGGGTCGGCGTCGCGGAGGTCGGCGCGGGCGGGGTGGTCGGGGGCGGGGTCGTCGGCGGCGGGGTCGTCGGCGGTGGAGTGGTCGGAGGTTTCGTCGTGGGGGGCTTGGACGTCGGCGGCTTGGTGGTCGTCGGCTTGGTGGTCGGCGGCTTGGTCGGCTTGGTCGGAGATGGGGTCGGCGAGGGCCGGATGCTCTCGGTCTTGGTGGGGCGCTCCGCGGTCGGCCGGTCCGTGGGCCGGTCCGTGGGCCGGTTGCTGGGAGAACTGCTCGGAGTGGCAGACGCGCTGGGGCTGGGTGGCTGTGGAGTTGCCGTCCGGGTCGGTGGCAGGGTTCCCCCGCCCTGACCGCCGCCGCAGCCGACGACGAGGGACACGAGCAGCAGGACCATCAGCGGACGGATGCGGCCGAGGCTCCGAGTGCCAGCCAGTGCCATCGCCCACCTCCCACTTCCGACGAAGCATGGTGCGCACCAGCACCGCCGGAGGTCACCCGGTTCGGGGGAGCAGCGTGAGTCAGCCCAGCTCGGCCAGGACCGGTGGCACCTGGTCGACCAGCTCGCGGGCGAGGAAGCCGATACCGCCCACCGCGGACGCGAGGCGCTCGCCGGCCATGGCGTGCAGGTAGGTGGCCCAGCACGCGCTGTGCGCGGCCTCGACTCCCCGGGCGAGCAGGCCCACCGCCAGCCCCGCCAGCACGTCGCCGCTGCCGGCGGTGGCGAGGCCCGGGTGGCCCGACGGCACCCTCCAGGTCCGGCCGTCGGCATCGGCGATCATCATCTGCGCGGTGACGCAGCTGGAGTAACGCTTGGCGACGTCGAGGACGTCGCTGTGATCGGGCTCGCTGTCGCGCTCCAGCAGCCGGTCCAGCTCGTCGGCGTTCGGCGTGAGGACGCACTCCCTCGAGGCCTCGCGCAGTCGCTCTTCGAAGCCGGGCAGGATGCCGAGGGCGTAGGCGTCCAGCACGATCGCCACGCCGCTCGAGGTGCTCCCACAGCCCGTCGAGCAGGGCCGCGGCCTCGTCGGCGTCATCGAGCCCGGGCCCGATCAGCACGGCATCCGCGCCGGCGACGGCCTCGGCGCACGTCGCGGCCGCCGCGCGACCGGAGATGGAGCCGCCGTCGGTCTCGGGCAGCCCGATCACGCCCGCCTCCGGGAAGCCGGCGGCCAGCGCGGGCGCGACGGAGGAGGCCACGGCGAGCTGGACGTGGCCGGCACCGACCCGGAGCGCGGCCAGCCCGGCCAGCGCCACGGCACCCGGCGTGCGGGCGGCACCACCGACGACCACGACCTGGCCGCGCGCCTTCTTCGAGCTCGACGGATCGGGCAGCGGCCAGTCCCGGAGCAGCTCGGGTGTGACGAGCTCGGGCTCAGTGTCGGGCACGGCGCTCTCCTGGGTGCTCGGTGACGTCGAGTCCTGCCGCGCGCAGGTGGTCCACCTCGTCGTACGACGCGACCTCCCAGCTGAGGTCCTCGCGGCGGACGAACCGGCAGATGGCCGCGTTGCGGACGGGCGTGCTCCGGGCGATCTCGAGCACCTGCTCCTCGTCCAGCTCGGTGCAGATGTAGCGGGTGAGGGCGATCACCACGTCGTGGGAGACCACCAGCACCCGCTGGCCGGACAGCTGGCGGTCGGCGTCGGCGAGCCAGGTCCGCAGCCGCAGCACGACGTCGGCCCACGACTCCCCACCGGCGGGGCGGTGGTAGAACTTGCCCAGCCAGCGCCGCCGCGCGGCCTCCTCCGGATAGCGCTCCCGCACACCTGATGAGGTCAGCCGGTCGAGCACCCCGAGCTCCCGGTCGCGCAGTCGCTCGTCGATCCGCGCGGGGAGCTCCAAGCCGGCCTTCTCGCAGGCGATCCTCGCTGTCTCCCGCGCGCGGACGTACGGCGAGCAGACCAGCGCCTGCGGCACCGTGCCCGGTGGCATCGCGGCGAGCGCAGCGCCGACCGCCGCGGCCTGGTCGCGGCCGAGGTCGCTCAGGTCGACGTCGGCATCGCGGGCGGGCACCTCGATCTCGAGGGCGTCCGCGGCCCGGGCCTCCGCAGCGGCGAGGTTGCCCAGGCTCTCTCCGTGGCGGACCAGCATCAGCTCACGCACGCTCACTCTCGGACCTTAACCGGCCGCCCTGCTGCGTCCGTGACCAGCCGGGCGTGCAGGTGCTCGTCGTGGGGCCGGCCATCGCCGTAGACGTAGGACTCGCGCAGCGTGCCCTCCCACCGGAAGCCCGCGCGCTCGGCCACGGTGCACGACGCCGGGTTGTCGACGGCGTGGAACAGCTCGACGCGGCGCAGACCGTGCACCTCGAAGGCCCGCCGGGTGGCCGCCACGACGGCTGCCGTCGCCACCCCGCGCCCGCGCTCGGACGGCGCGACCCTGTAGCCGACCTCGCCCGTGCCCTGAGCGGCGTCGATCGAGGAGATCAGTGACCGTGCCGAGGAAGCGGTCGTCGTCGGGCGCCGCGATCGCCCACACCTCGGCCGTCTCGTCAGAAGCGTTCTGGTGCTCGATCCAGGCCACGAGGTCAGGGTTGTCGATCGGGTTCCAGAGCCTTGTCTGCGCGTCGTCGACGAGCCGCATGAGCGCGGGCACGTCGGACTCCCGCAGCTCTCGCAGCACGACTTCCACCGGGTCAGTCTGGCCCAGGTCCATCCGAGGTCGACTCGCCGGAAAGGCCGGCGTGGTCACCTGCCATCTAATACGATAAAGTCACTGTACTTACTACAGAGAAGGGAGGCTGAGATCAGGATGACCGACCACCACCTCGCGGGCCATCGACGTGCACCAGCACCTCTGGCCCGACGAGCTCGTCGACCGGCTGCGGGCGCGGCGCAAGGCGCCGTACCTCCGCGGCTGGACGCTGCACACCGACGGCGAACCGCCGTACGACGTCGACCCCGCGGGTCATGACGTCGGGGCGCGCGTCGCCAGGGACCGAGACGCGGGGGTGGGCACCGCCTGCCTCAGTCTCTCGGCGCCGCTGGGCATCGAGTCGCTGCCCCGCCCGGAGGCGCGCCAGCTGATCTCGGCCTGGCACGACGGTGCCCGCGCGCTCCCCGACCACTTCCGCGCGTGGGCCTCGGTGCCCGCCTGGGACGACGACGTGGCCGGCGCGCGGACCCTGCTCGCCGAGGAGCGCTTCGTCGGGCTGCAGCTCCCCGCGACCGACCTGCTCACCCCGATGGCCTGGGAACGAGCGGCCCGGCTGCTCCTGGTCGCCGAGCTGGCGGGCAAGCCGGTGTTCGTGCACCCCGGTCCCGAGCCGCGGCCGGCACTCGCGGGCCGGCTGCCCGACTGGTGGGCGCCGGTGGTCGGCTACGTCTCGCAGCTCCAGGCCGCGTGGTGGGCCTGGCTCGCCGTCGGGGGGCGCGGCCTCTTCCCCCGGCTCAAGGTGGTCTTCGCGGCCGGCGCCGGGCTGGCGCCGGTCCACGTCGAACGGCACTCGCTGCGCGGCGGTCGCCGAATGGTGGTGGACCCCGACGTCTTCGTGGACACCTCCGGCACCGGCACCCGCGCTCTCGAGGCGCTGGTCCGGGTGCTCGGCATCGACGTGCTGACGCTCGGCAGCGACCGGCCGTACGGCGAGCCGCTGCAGACGTTCCTCGGTGACGCCGCCACCGAGGCGGTCAGGGTGACCAACCCGGCGCGTCTCCTCGCGCCGGTCGTGCACGCAGGAGGTGAGCAGGAATGGGCGGTCGCGAGCTGACGACGTATCCCGAGCCGCTGGCGCTCGAGGAGCTCCCCGACCGGGACCTCGACCCCGCCGAGCTCGAGGAGCTGGTGGCCGGGATCGCCGCCGACCCGACGACGTGGGCGCACCACGTCGCCTTCGACTCCGACCAGCGCGTCTACGTCTCGCTCCACCGCGACTCCCACGTCGACGTCTGGCTGCTCTGCTGGACGCCGGAGAACGACACCGGGTGGCACGACCACGACGTCTCGGCCGGGGCCGTGGCCGTCGTCGCCGGCGAGCTGGTCGAGAACAACCTGACGCTGCTGCACGGCGCGCGCGAGCGGGCGGTGCGGGCCGGTGAGGTGTTCTCCTTCGGTCCCGACCACATCCACCGGCTCAACGGAGCGGTGCACGGATCGGTCAGCGTGCACGCCTACAGTCCGCCGTTGTGGCGCATGGGCCAGTACGCCGTCGACGGTGACGGTGTCCTGAGTCGGGTCTCGCTCTCTTACGCAGACGAGCTGCGCCCGATCGACTGAGGCGTCGCCCGGGCCCGGCTCGTGGCTGCCCGGGCGACGTCCCGGTCGTGCGTCGTCGCTCACACGCGCGGTCAGGCCCCGGGTGCGAGCGGCACAATGACCGGGTGACCCAGGAGTCCGCGTGGTTCGAGTCGCCCGCCGAGGCCGAGAAGCAGCTGGCCGACGTCGGCTACCTCGCCGACCGCGCCACCGCCATCACGGCCTACCTCGCCGGCGCGCTGGAGAAGCCGCTGCTCGTCGAGGGTCCCGCCGGGGTCGGCAAGACCGAGCTCGCCAAGGCGATCGCGCGGGCGAGCGGTGCGGAGCTGGTGCGGCTGCAGTGCTACGAGGGGCTCGACGAGGCGCGCGCGCTGTACGAGTGGAACTACAAGAAGCAGCTCCTGCGCATCCAGGCGGCCGGTGACCAAGAGTGGGACGAGACCCACGACTCGATCTTCAGTGAGGAGTTCCTGCTCACCCGCCCGTTGCTCACCGCGATCAGGCGCGAGGAGCCGACTGTCTTGCTGGTCGACGAGGTCGACAAGACCGACGTCGAGGTCGAGGGCCTGCTGCTGGAGATCCTCAGCGAGTTCCAGGTGACCATCCCCGAGCTCGGCACCGTCAGCGCCACCCGTCGGCCGCTGGTGGTGCTGACCTCCAACGCGACGCGGGAGCTGTCGGAGGCGCTCAAGCGGCGCTGCCTGTTCCTGCACATCGACTACCCCGACGCCGACCGCGAGCGCGAGATCGTCCTCTCCCAGGTGCCCGACATCGAGGCCGAGCTGGCCGGACAGGTGGTCGAGACGGTGTCCCGGCTGCGCGACCTCGAGCTGCGGAAGGCGCCGTCGATCGCCGAGACCGTCGACTGGGCCCGCACCCTCGTGGCCCTCGGCACCGGCAGCCTCGACGCCGGTGTCATCGACGAGACCCTCGGCGTGGTGCTCAAGCACGCCAGCGACGTCGACCGCGCCGTGCGCGAGCTGCGGCTGCGCTCGGCGTGACGGCCGACCGATGAGCCTGCTCGATCGCCACATCGCGTTCGTCGAGGCGCTGCGCGACGCCGGGCTGCCGGTGTCGCTCGCCGAGGGTCTCGACGCGGTCGCCGCCATCGAGCGCCTCGGCCTCGGCGAGCGCGAGACCCTGCGCGCGTCGTACGCCGCCGCCCTCGTCAAGCGCCAGGCCCACCGTCCCGGCTTCGACCAGGTCTTCGACCTCTACTGGCCCGCGCTGGTGGGGGAGGGCGCCGACCCGAATTCCCGGTACTCCGAGGTGGATGACAGGGATTTTGACGCCGAACCCCTGCGAACCACCTCGGACTATCCGGCTCCGGCGGACGGTCCGCAGGCGCTGGCCGACTTCCGCGAGCAGCTGGCGGCGGCCTTGGAGGCGAACGACCGGGAGGCGCTGGCCGCGCTGGCGCGGGAGGCGGTGCAGCGGTTCGGGCTGATCCGGGGGCGCGGGCCGGGCGAGCAGCGGTGGTCCTCGTACAACGTGATGAACCGCGTCTCGCCCGACGAGCTGGGATCGGAGCCGGGCCGGGTGCGTGCGTTCGAGGCCCTGGTGGAGTCGGAGGTACGCCGACGCGCGGCCGAGGTCCGCGGCCCGAAGCACGTCGCCCGCCACACCGTGAAGCCGACGATCGAGCAGGTCGACTTCACCTCCGCGCGCAAGGCCGACCTCGAGCTGATGCGCCGCGAGATCCAGCCATTGGCCCGACGGCTCGCCACCCGGGTCAGCCGTGAGCAGCACGCCCGTCGCGGCCGCCCCCTGGACTTCCGGCGCACCGTGCGGGCATCCATGTCCAGCGGCGGCGTGCCCATCGAGACCCGCCACCGCCCCAAGCGGCCCGGACGCACCGACCTGGTCGTGCTCTGCGACGTCAGCGGCTCGGTGGCGAGCTTCGCCGGCTTCACCCTGATGCTGGTCTTCGCGCTGCGCGAGCAGTTCAACCGGGTGCGCGCGTTCACCTTCGTCGACGAGATCCACGAGGTCACCGACCGCTTCACCCCGGGAGCCGACCCGGCACAGACGATGTCCGACCTCGCGGCCAGTGCCCGCTACGCGAGCCTGTGGGGGCGCACGAACTACGGCCGGGCGTTCACCCGCTTCGCCGAGCAGCACGCCGACGCGCTGACCCCGAAGACCAACCTGCTCGTGCTCGGCGACGCCCGCTCCAACCACACCGACCTCGCGCTGCCGGTGGTCAAGGACCTCGTGCACGCCTCCCGGCACAGCTGGTGGCTCAACCCCGAGCACCACCGCCACTGGAACACCGGCGACTCGGCTGCCCGCGAGTACGGCCAGCTGGTCCCGATGGTCGAGTGCCGCAACCTGACCCAGCTGGGTGAGTTCGTCCACGACCTGGCCTGAGACCGACGTAGCGTGGGCGACGTGTCTCGCCGCGTGCTCGGGTCGGTGCTCGTCGCGGCAGCCCTCGTGTCCACCTCGTGCGGCGCCGCGAGCGGGCAGCACCAGGACGCCCGGGTCACGCTGAGCAAGGCGACTCCGGCCTCGACGGTGGCCCCCCGCAGGGCGGCGCGAGCCGTACGCGTGGTGGCCGTCGGTGACATCGCCTGCCCGGCCGGGCGGCCCGTGACGCCCACCCAGTGCCAGCAGGGCGCCACCGCGAGCCTGGCCCGCCGGCTCGCCCCCGACCTGGTGCTCACTCTCGGCGACCACCAGTACGACTCGGCCTCGCTGGCGGAGTTCCGGGCGTCGTACGCCAAGTCGTGGGGAGCGCTGCTCTCGCGCACCCGGCCGACGATCGGCAACCACGAGTACGTCACGCCGGGCGCTGCCGGCTACTACAGCTACTTCCGTGGCCGGCAGCCCGGGCCGCCCGGCTACTACCGCGTGCGTGCCGGCAGCTGGCAGATCTACCTGCTCAACGGCAACTGCGACAAGACCAGCTGCGCGCGCGAGGCCACCTGGCTGAACCGGCAGATGCGCGCGCACCGGTCACGGTGCTCCTTGGTCACCATGCACCAGCCACGGTTCAGCTCGGGCTTCGAGCACGGCAACGACCCCGCGGTGGCCCCGCTGTGGCGGGTCGCGTACCGGCACCGCAACGACCTGGTGCTCTCGGGGCACGACCACGACTACGAGCGTTTCGTGCGGATGGACGCCGTGGGCCACCTGAAGCCACGACGCGGCATGACGGAGATCGTGGCCGGCACCGGGGGCGCGAGCCTCTACCACCTGGGCACCCGCAAGCGCGGCTCGGTCTACTACCAGGCCCGGCAGTTCGGCGTGCTGGAGCTGCTGCTGCGCCCTCGCTCGTTCTCCTGGGCGTTCCGCACCATCGACGGGCAGACTCCGGACTCCGGCAGCCGACGTTGCCTCTAGACGGGGCTTCCTGCACGGACGGCCGTTCGAATCAGTAGAATCGATCCTTCGCTTTGATGTTCCCCGTCGGAGGGCCCCTTCGTTGAACCAGGACGTGGCCGCGCGTGAGATCACGCGCGAGCAGGAGTACGTCGACACTGTCTACGCACAGCTGGACAAGGCGACCGCCTCCGCGCAGGAGCTGGCTCGCGAAGGACTCGCGCGCGGACGCATCGGCAACGAGGGCGGCCTCGTCGAGCGCGACGCGATGGTCTTCCAAGCGGCGCGGCGGATGGCGACGCTCGACGCGGCCCACGAGGGGCTCGTCTTCGGGCGGCTCGACATGCGCCCGGAGGTCAGCGGCGAACCGCGCTACATCGGCCGGATCGGGCTGCGCGACGACGACTACGACGTGATGCTCATCGACTGGCGTGCCCCGGCGGCCGCGGTCTTCTACCAGGCCACGCAGGCCGATCCGCTGGGCGTCGTACGACGTCGGATCCTGCGGTCCAAGGGCGTCACCGTGCTCGGCGTCGAGGACGACCTGATCGACCCCGACAGCCCGAACGCCGACGAGCTGCCCATCGTCGGCGAGGGTGCCCTGCTCGCCCAGCTGTCCCGGGCGCGCGACCGCTCGATGCACTCGATCGTGGCCACCATCCAGGCCGAGCAGGACCGCGCGATCCGCGCGCCCAACAAGGGTGTCGTGATGATCAGCGGCGGTCCGGGCACCGGCAAGACGGTGGTCGCGCTGCACCGCGCGGCGTACCTGCTCTACGGCGACCGGCGCCGCTACGAGACCGGCGGCGTGCTCGTCGTCGGTCCGTCCGGGGTGTTCATGCGCTACATCGAGCGGGTGCTGCCCTCGCTCGGTGAGACCGCGGTCGCCCTGCGCTCGCTCGGCGAGGTGGTCGACGGCGTCCGCGCCACCCGGCGCGACGACCCGGCGGTGGCCGAGGTCAAGGGCTCGGCGGCGATGGCCGAGGTGTTGCGACGTACGGCGCGACAGGCAGTGCCCGACGGGCCGCGCGAGTTCCGTGTCTTCTACCGCGACGACGTGATCCACCTCGGCCCGCGCGAGCTGGGCCAGCTGCGCCGCCAGCTGTTGAGCGGCGGGCGGCGCAACCGGACGACCACCCGGGTCGCCTCGGCCCTCGTCGACCTCATGTGGCGCCAGGCCAGCGGCGAGCGCGCCCGCGAGCGGACCAAGGAGGACTTCGCCGCCGAGATGCGGACGAACGACGAGTTCCTCGAGTTCGCCTCGTCGTGGTGGCCGGTGCTGGACGCCGCGACGGTGCTCGGCTGGCTGCGTGACCCCGAGATGCTCGCCCGCGTCTGCGACGGGGTCCTCACCGACGAGGCGGTGCGGCTGCTCTCCAAGTCGTGGGCCGCCCCGGCCACCGAGACCGGGCTCTCCGTCGACGACGTGCCGCTGCTCGACGAGGTGCGCTACCTGCTCGGCGACCCGCCCATCGTCAACACCGGGTCGGTCGACGACGAGCACCTCGGACTCGAGGACGCGGCGTTGGTGGAGGTGACGACCGCCTCCGACCGCGAATACGCGGGACCGGCCGGCTGGACGCCGCCGACCAACCGGATCGAGGACGACGGTTACGCCCACGTGCTCGTCGACGAGGCCCAGGACCTCACCCCGATGCAGTGGCGCATGGTCGGCCGGCGTGGCCGCGGTGCGACCTGGACCGTCGTGGGCGACCCGGCGCAGTCGTCGTGGCCCGATCCCGCCGAGGCGGCGACCGCGCGCGACCAGGCGCTGTTCTCCGGGCCCGGCGAGCGGCCGCGCCACGAGTTCCACCTCTCGACCAACTACCGCAACAGCGCGGAGATCTACCGCTACGCCGCGGCGTACGCCGAGCGCGTGGGCCTCGACGCCGACCTGCCCCACGCCGTGCGCTCGACCGACGTGGAGCCGGCCGACCTCGAGGTCGACGACCTGGAGGCGGCGGTGCGCGAGCAGCTCGCCGAGCTCGCCGGGTCGCTCGAAGGGACGATCGGCGTGGTGGTCCCGGTCGCCCGGCTCGGTGAGGTCAACCGGTGGATCGACACCTCACCGGACGGTCGCGTCGTCGTGCTCACCGGCCTGGACACCAAGGGCCTGGAGTTCGACGGCATCATCGTGGTCGCCCCGCAGGAGATCGAGGACGAGTCCCCGACCGGCCGGGCCACCCTCTACGTCGTCTACACCCGCGCCACCCAGCGGATGGTCACCCTCACCCCCCGCTGACCGCGATTCCTCGGCGGCGGTGGTGCGGCCCGCTGTGACCGGTAGCGTTCCGCGCATGCCCACGCAGCCTGCTGCCCGCGACGCTCTCGAGGAGCTGATGGGGCACGAGGCGTGGGCGGTGATCCGGTTGCGCGACAGCCCGACGGTGACCCTGGTCGGGGGCAGCCTGAGCCATCTCGAGCGGCTCGCCGACATCCCGCTCGAGACCGGCGTCCCCGAGGACGGCCGCCGCTTCGACCGGCTGGTCGCGGTGCCGTTCCGCCAGGTCGCCGAGCGCGGGTTCGTCGCCCACGACGACGGCACCCCGCTGGCCGTGGTGGACCTCGACGTGGAGCGCGAGATCCCGCTGTCCGAGCTGGTCGAGGCGCTGCCCGACGTCGAGGTCGCCTTCGACGACCCGGGCGGCTTCGAGACCGACGACGAGGCGTATGCCGACGTGGTGCGACGCATCATCGACGACGAGATCGGCAACGGCGAGGGAGCCAACCTCGTCGTCGGCCGGCACTACCGCGCACGCCTGCGCGACTGGGGCCGCGAGCAGGCGCTGACCGTGCTGCGCCGCCTGCTCACCGGCGAGCGCGGCGCCTACTGGACCTACCTCTTCTGGACCGGCGACCGCTACCTGATCGGGGCCAGTCCCGAGCGCCACGTCAGCGTGCACGGCGGAGACGTCCGGATGAACCCGATCTCCGGCACGTTCCGGCTGCGCGGCGTGGAGGAGCAGGAGCGCAAGGCCAAGCTGCTGGAGTTCCTCGCCGACGAGAAGGAGATCTTCGAGCTCTTCATGGTCGTCGACGAGGAGCTGAAGATGATGTGCGACATCTGCCACGAGGGCGGCCAGGTGCTCGGGCCGTTCCTCAAGCCGATGACCCACCTGGTGCACACCGAGTACCTCCTGGCCGGCCGCACGCACTCCGACGTCCGTGACGTGCTGCGCGACACCATGTTCGCCGCGACGGTGACCGGTGCGCCGGTCGAGAACGCCTGCCGGCTGATCCACGAGTACGAGTCCGAGGGGCGTGGCTACTACGCCGGCGCCCTCGCCCTCCTCGGCCGCGACGCCTCGGGCGCCCCCACCGCGGACTCCCCGATCATCATCCGCACCGCCGACGTGAGCCCGGAGGGAGCGATGAAGGTGACGGCGGGCGCGACGCTGTGCGTGACTCCGACCCCGAGCACGAGGTGGCCGAGACGGTGGCCAAGGCCGGCGGGATCCTCTCCGCCTTCGGCCTGGCCCCGCGCGCGACGGGCGCCCCGGCCGCGGTCTTCGACCTCACCCAGGACGAGGACGTGCTCATCGCCCTGAACTCGCGCAACCAGCGGCTGGCCAAGTTCTGGCTCACCGACCAGGCCGGCGCGCCGCCCGGCCCCCTCGCTCGCCGGCAGGAAGATCGTGATCCTGCACGGCGAGGACGACTTCGTGAACATGCTGGCGCACGTGTTCTCCGTGCTCGGGATGAGCTCCACCGTGGTCCGGCACGAGGACTACGAGCCGGACGCCTTCGCCGACGCCGACCTCGTCGTCGTCGGGCCGGGACCCGGTGACCCCCGCGAGCACGACCACCCCAAGATCGCGGCGTACGCCCGGGCGGTCGACGACCTGCTGGCCAACGGCACGCCGTTCCTCGCGGTGTGCCTGGGCCACCAGGTGCTCTGCGACCGGCTCGGGATCCCCCTTGCCTACAAGGACATCGTCTTCCAGGGCACCCAGTCCACCGTCTCCATCGGGGGCCGCGAGGAGAAGGTCGGCTTCTACAACACCTTCGTCGGCCGGGTTCCGACCAGCTCGACCAGCGAGGTTCGGATCCCCGGCGGAGGTCTCGGTCGAGGCGGACCCGGAGACCGGGGACATCCACCTCGTCGCCGGACCGACGTTCCGGGGCGTGCAGTTCCACGCCGAGTCGATCCTCACCGAGAACGGCTTCGCGCTGCTGCGCGAGCTGCTGCTGGAGCTCCTCGGGTGAAGCCCTCCGGTCCTGGTGGTCGACCACTACGACTCCTACACCTGGAACCTGGTGCACCTCGTCGCCGCCGTGACCGGCGCGCTGCCCGACGTGGTCGAGCACGACACCGAGGGACTGATCGACCGCGTGCCGGCGTACACCCACGTGGTGCTCTCGCCGGGCCCGGGCCACCCCGCCGACCGACGCGACTTCGCCCTCGGCGCGGGGGTGTTCGCGCTCGGCCTGCCCGTGCTCGGGGTCTGCCTGGGCATGCAGGCGCTGGTCACGGCGTACGGCGGACGGGTCGAGCGGATCGAGCCCGCGCACGGCGAGGTGGCGCTCGTCGAGCACGACGGCGACGGGTGTCCTGGCCGGCCTCCCGTCGCCGTTCGAGGCGGTCCGCTACCACTCGCTCGCCGCGGTCGAGGTGCCCGAGCCCCTCGCGGTGACGGCCCGCGCGGACGGCGTGGTGATGGCGGTGCGCCACCGCGAGCTGCCCCTGCAGGGCGTGCAGTTCCACCCCGAGTCGATCCTGTCCCAGCACGGCGCGGGCGATCGTGACCGAGCTTCCTGGCGGGCCCGACATGACCGACGAGGACGTCATCGGGGTCGTGCGCCGGGGGTACGCCGGCAGCGACCGGGTGTTCTGGCTCGACGGCGGCGGTGCCCGCAACTGGTCGGGGCGACGTTCACTCGTCGGCGTCCTGGACGACGACGACGTCTCCCTGAGCTTCGACGCCACCGCACGCGAGGTGACCCGGCACCAGAACGGCCGCGACGAGGTCGTCGGCGACGACGTCTTCACCGTGCTCGAGGAGGAGATCGCCCGCGACGCCGGAGACCCGGACGTGCACTGGGTGGGCTGCTTCGGCTACGCAGCGCGTCCGGAGCTGCCCGCCCGGCCCTGGGGCGCCGGGCCCGACGCGATCTGGATGCGCTGTGCGGACGTGCGCTTCGTCGAGCACGCCTCCGGGGTCGCCTGAGGAGGGGCAGACTCCTTCGTCGAACGACCCGGTACCCGTGAGTGGCGAGCCGCCCGACTGGTACGACCGGGCGTTCGGCCGGGTGCAGGAGCAGCTGCGCGCCGGCAACTCCTACGAGGTCAACCTCACCTACCGCGATCACGTCACCCACGGTGTCACCGGCGACCTCGATCCCCTCGAGGTCTACCTGCGCCTGCGCGCGACGAACCCGGCGCCGTACGCGGGCCTGCTCAGCCACCGCGGCACGCACCTGCTGAGCAGCTCGCCGGAGCGGTTCGCGACGGTCGACCGGCACCGCGTGGTGGAGACGCGGCCGATCAAGGGCACCACGCCGCGCGGCGCGACGCCAGAGCAGGACGAGCAGCTGCGGCACCGGCTGGCGACCGACCCCAAGTTCCGCGCCGAGAACCTGATGATCGTCGACCTGCTGCGCAACGACCTCTCGATGGTCTGCGAGGTCGGGTCCGTCGAGGTGCCCAGCCTGATGGCCGTGGAGTCCTACGCCTCGGTGCACCAGCTGGTCAGCACGGTCCGGGGACACCTGCGCGACGACGTCTCGACCCTCGGCGCGCTCTGGGCACTGTTCCCGGCCGGGTCGATGACCGGTGCGCCCAAGCTGCGCACCATGCAGGTCATCGACGCTGTCGAGGGCTCACCGCGTGGCCTGTACGCGGGGGCCTTCGGCTGGATCTGTGCCGACGGACGTGCCGACCTCGGCGTGGTGATCCGCTCCCTGTACGGCGGATCGGGCAGCGGTTGGTGGCTCGGCACGGGCGGTGGCATCACCGTGCGCTCCGAGGTCGCACGAGGAGTGGGCGGAGACGCTGTGGAAGGCGCAGCGCCTCCGTGACGCGGCGAGCAGCTAGCTAGCCGACCCGGGCGCTGGTGAACCACGGGTGGTGCAGGTCGAGGAAGGTCAGGCCCTCGACGTGGGACATCTCCTCCTCGAACTCGGCCTGCTGCGCCGTCAGGCATCTCCGTCTGCTCGGCCGCGCGCGCCTCCTCCTCGCTGCGGAAGGCGACCGTCTCGGTGAACGTGCCGTCGGCGGCGATCGCGACCGTCCCGCCCATGATCTCCGGCCGTGCCGAGGCCAGAGCGTCCATCGGCTGCGACATGAACGTCCGGAACCGCTCGGGGTCGTACGAGCCGGCCCTGGATGACCTGCACGAAGCCGGCGTCGTCCGAGCCGCCGCCGAGGAACATCGTCACGTCGTCGCAGTCGTGGAAGCTGATCGGGCCGTCGAAGCATGCGCTGCCATGCGTGCCCACCACTCGCCCTGCTCGGGGCGCGCGGAGTTCCGCTCGGCGGCCTCGCGCGACTCGAAGCGGACGACGGCGACGAACTGGCCCTCGTCGGTGAGGCCGTAGGTGCCGCCGAGCCAGCCGTCGGCTCCCGGGCCGAGCTTCTCGACCCACTCGTCGAGCAGCGCGTGCAGCTGGTTCCGCGTCCGGGCAGTGCCCCTGGATGACCTGGATGAACATGGCGTTCCCCTCTCTCCCGAGAGGCCGCTCCACCGCGGAGCGGTGTGTCGTCTCGGACGCTACGCCGCTCGCGGGGGCATGTCAGTGCCGCAGCTGTCGGGCCGGACCTTGCCGACCGAGGCAGCCGGCCCGACCGACACCCGTCGGGCCGGGCCGACTGTCTCCCTCGACAGAGGGGAGCTCCGGGCAGGGCTCCCCTCGTCAGCTGTTCTGGGTGCCCTCGTCCGAACCCAGCACAGCCGTCGTGGTGCTCGTCTTGCCGTTGCGGATGTAGGTGATCGTCACCTTGTCGCCGGGTCGGTGCCCGCGGACGGTGGCGACCAGCGACTCCGAGCCGTCGACGACCTCGTCGTCGACCTTGGTGATCACGTCACCCTTCTTCAGCCCGGCCTTGTCGGCCGCTCCGCCGGACTGGACGGACTGGACCTGGCCACCCTGGGTGAGGCTGTTCTGGTTGCTCACGTCGGAGACCTCGACCCCGAGGCGGGCGTGGGTGGGCGTCTGCTTGTCGACGATCTGGTTCACGATCGGCAGCACCTCGTCGATCGGGATCGCGAAGCCGAGGCCGATCGACCCGCCCTCGCTCCCGGAGGTCGCGTCGCTCGCGGTGCGGATCGAGGAGTTGATGCCCACCACCCGGCCGGACAGGTCGACGAGCGCGCCGCCGGAGTTGCCGGGGTTGATCGCGGCGTCGGTCTGGATCGCCGGGTAGGTCGTGCTGAGGCTCTGGCCCTGCTGCTGCGGTTGCTGCTGGCCGTCACCGAAGCCGAACGGGTTCTGCTGACCCTGGCCCTGTCCCTGGCTCTGGTCGGTGGAGACCGACACCGGCCGGTTGAGCGCGCTGACGATGCCTGAGGTGACCGTGGAGCTGAGGCCGAACGGCGAGCCCACCGCGACCACGGACTGCCCGACGCGCAGGTCGCTGGACTCGCCGAGGTGGGCCGGCGTCAGGCCCGGAGACACCCTCGGCCTTGATCACCGCGATGTCGGTCAGCGGGTCGGTGCCGACGACGGTCGCCTTCTTGGTGGTGCCGTCGTTGAAGCTGACCGAGATCGAGCCCTTCGTGCCGGCGACCGCGACGACGTGGTTGTTGGTCAGGATCTCGCCGTCCTTGCTCAGCACGATGCCCGAGCCGGACCCGGACTCGCTCTGCCCGGTCACGTTCACCTTCACCACCGAGGGCAGCACCTCGTTGGCGACCTTCTCGACGGTGCCGTCCTGGACCACGGAGGTCTTGGTCGCCTGGAAGCCGCCCGAGGAGGTCGAGGTGTCGGCGGAGCCGTTGTCGCCGTGGATCGCGTCGTACGCCGCGGCGCCGCCGATGCCGGCCACACCGCCGAGCACGAGCGCGCCGACGAGGACACCGGCGGTGAGGCTGTTGCCGCGCTGGCGCGGCGGGGCCTGGACCGGCGCGTACGGGGGCTGGGCCTGGTACGGCGTGCTGCGGCTCGTACGGCGGGAGGGGCCGCGTGTACTCCTCGTGCGACAGCGGCTGGGTGTACTCCTCGTGCTGCCCTGAGCTGCCCGGGACTCGCCGTGGGAGTCGTCGGGCTGGGAGGGTCCGAAGACGGGGTGGTCGTTCTGGTCGTCCATGACACGAGTCTCTGTCGTGATCCTGAGAGCCCGCTTTGAGGGCTCTAGGTCGTGTCTGACAAACCTGGGCGCGGAGCCGCTCAGCCGCGGCCGGAACGCGCCAAGACCTCCGGCGGGGCGGGGGTGCCCGGCACGTCGAGCCAGAAGCCGGCGCCACCGTCCGGGCCGGTGCCGGCGCGCACGTGGCCGCCGTGGCGCTCGGCGACGGACTTGACGATCGAGAGCCCGAGGCCGGAGCCGGGCATCGTGCGCGACTCCGCCGAGCGGTAGAAGCGGTCGAAGACGTGGGGCAGGTCGAGCGGCGGGATGCCGCCGCCCTGGTCGCTGACCATGACGCTGCCCTGCGTCAGCTCGACCCGCACCCGGCCGCCGGGCGGGCTCCACTTGACCGCGTTGTCCAGCAGGTTGGTCACCGCGCGCTCGAGCGCGTTCGGGTCGCCGGTGACCCACCACGGCTCGGTGTGCACGTCGAACTCCACGGTGGACGTGCGGCGGCGTACCCGGGTGACCGCCTGGTGCACGATCGCCGCGAGCTCGACCGGCTCGACCGACGAGGTGACCGGCTCGTCGCGGGCGAGCTCGACGAGGTCGCCGATCAGCGTGGTCATCTCCGAGATCTGCGCGCGGACGTCGGCGAGCAGCTCGCGGCGCGACGCCGGGTTCAGCGCCGTCGAGCTGTCGGCCTGGGCGAGCAGGTCGAGGTTGGTGCGCAACGAGGTCAGCGGGGTGCGCAGCTCGTGGCCGGCGTCGGCGACCAGCTGGCGCTGCCGGGCCTGCGAGGCCGACAGCGCGGCGAGCATCGCGTTGAACGCCATGGCCAGGCGGGCGACCTCGTCGTTGCCCTCGACCGGTATCGGATCCAGCCGCTCGGTGCGCGCGATCTCCTCCACGGCCGTGGTCAGCCGGCGCACCGGGCGCAGCCCGTTGCGGGCCACCGCCCAGCCGGCCAGGCCGGCCGAGATCATCCCGGCGAGGCCGAAGAAGAGCATCACCAGGCCGAGCCGGTCGAGCATCTGCCTGGGTCGGCTCCAGCGACTGGGCCAGGATCAGCGCCTCGCCCCGGTCGGCCGGCACGGCCACCACGCGGAAGGGCTCGCCGTCGATGCGCACCGTGCGCGCCGACCAGTCGTCGCTGTCCGAGCGCGACGCGGAACTCCGGCTGCCCGATCTGGGCGGCGGCGCTCCGGCTGCCGCCGCGGATCGTCTGGTCGTAGGCGTTGAGGAACATGATCTTCACGTCGGCGGCGCCCAGCGCCCACGGCGGGATCTCCTGGCTGGACAGCACGTCGAGGGTGTCGGCCTGGGCGGCCTGCGAGGCGCGGGTGTGCAGCGAGGAGTCGAGGGTGTGCATCGACTGCATCCGCACGGTGGCGTACGCCGCGAAGGCGACCGCGGTGACCGCGAAGCCCACGGCCATCGTGGTCAGCAGGGTGACCCGGCTGGCCAGCGACTGGCGGTAGCGGGTCGGGACCAGGCGCAGGGTCCTGCCGCTCCGCGGGTGGTCCCGGGCCTCGCCGTCGTGACTCGCGCTCACGACGCCTCGCGCAGCACGTAGCCCACGCCGCGCACGGTGTGGATCAGTCGTGGCTCGTCCTCGGCCTCGGTCTTGCGGCGCAGGTACCCGACGTAGACCTCGAGGCTGTTGGCGGTCGTGGGGAAGTCGAAGCCCCAGACCTCCTCGAGGATGAACGAGCGCTCCAGCACGCGGCGGGGGCGGCGCAGGAACAGCTCGAGCAGGGTGAACTCGGTGCGGGTCAGCTCGATCAGCCGGTTGCCGCGGCGCACCTCGCGCGAGGCGAGGTCCATGGTCAGGTCGGCGAAGGCGAGGTGCTCGTCGGGGTCGCCGGGGTCCGGTGTGACGCGCCGCAGCAGCGCCCGCAGCCGCGCGAGCAGCTCCTCGAGCGCGAACGGCTTGGTCAGGTAGTCGTCGGCTCCGGCGTCGAGTCCCTCGACGCGGTCGCCGACGGCGTCGCGCGCGGTGAGCACGAGGATCGGCACGCTGTTGCCCACCTTGCGCAGCGCCCGGGTGGTCTCCAGGCCGTCGAGCCGGGGCATCATCACGTCCATCACGACGGCGTCGGGGTTGATCCCGCTGATGCCGGCCAGTGCCTCGGCGCCGTCGGAGGCGGTCGAGACGTTGTAGCCGTTGAACTCCAGCGACCGCCGCAGCGACTCGCGCACGGCACGGTCGTCCTCGACCACGAGCACGTGCTGGATCGGTCCGGTCGGGTCGGCGGCTTTCACGGGCCCCAGGGTGCCACCAGGAGCTGAGCAATGGCTGAGATGACGCCGCCCCGGCCCGAAGAGATTCCGGGCGCGCCGAGCCGCGATCAGAGGTTCAGGGCGCGCGTCGCGGCCTCCCCGGCGCGGTGGCCGTAGTGCCCGCCGAAGAGCGCGGCGTGCACGAGCAGGGGGAACAGCTGGTGCAGCGGCTGGCGCTGCTCCCACCCCTCGGCGAGCGGGGTCTCGTCCTGGTAGGCGTCGAGCAGCCGCTGCAGGTGGGGCACGCCGAAGAGCGCGAGCATGGCCAGGTCGGTCTCCCGGTGGCCGCCGTGCGCCGCCGGGTCGATCAGCGTGCCGTGCTCGGCCGACCAGACGATGTTGCCCGACCAGAGGTCGCCGTGGAGCCGCGCCGGCGGCTCCTCGGGTCCGGCGAGCTCGGTGATCCCGCCGACCACCGTCTCGACCTGCGCCGCGTCGGCCTCCTCGATGTGGCCGCGGTCGGCGGCCAGCTTGAGGTAGGGCAGCACCCGCCTGGTGGCGTAGAACTCCGGCCACGTCGGCGCGGTGCGGTTGGGCAGCGGCAGCGTGGCGATGAACCCGTCCTGCGGTCGTCGGGGTCCGGGCACCGAACGCGGCGGCGCCGCTGGCGTGCATCCGCGCCAGCGAGCGGCCGAGCTCGGTGGCCGTCTCGGCGGTCGGCTTGGCCGGCTCGACCCAGCGCAGCACGAGGCAGTCGGTGTCGACGGCCAGCACCTCGGCGACGTGCGCGGCTCCGGGCTCGGCCAGCCAGCGCAGGCCGCGGGCCTCGGTCTCGAAGAACCCGTCGGGCGCGCTCGACCGGGTCTTGACCAGCGCCGAGCCGCCGTCGCTCAGCCGCACCCGGGTCGACGTGCAGACGTCGCCGCCGGCCACCGGGGTGGTGGCGACGACGGCCTGGCCGAGCAGCTGCTCCACCCGGTCGGCGATCCCGCGCATCCGCGCCACGCCGCCAGCCTGCCCTGCCGGCTGGCGCAGCGCCAGGGTGGTCTCGTCAGCGGGGTCAGCCGCGCCCGAGGTGGGCGAGCAGGCGCCGGCCGGCCGAGGCGGTGGCGGGCACCGCGACGGGGGGGCCGAAGCGCCGGCCGCGCTCGGACGGCGTCACGACGGCCACCGCGACGTCGTACAGCTTCACGGCGAGGTCCTCGGGCAGCGGGCTGGGCCAGCCGGTCGCCTCGGCGACGTCCCAGCCGTGCACCGCGATCTCGAGGGCACCGACGAGCACGAGGGTGTCGCGGCCGAGGGCCAGGTCGCCGACCGCGATCGGGGCGGAGGTGAGCCGCTGCAGCCAGGCGCTGCGCGTGGCGCACGCACGCTGCACCAGCCGGTCGACCATCCGGTCGGCTCCTTCGCGGCGGGGGTTGTCGGTGACGTCGACGCGGCCGAGCTCGGCGGCCTCGCCGATCGTCGCGAGCGAGTCCTCCATGTGCACCAGCAGTGCACCGAGGTCCCAGTCCGAGCACGGGGTCGGCAGGCTCAAGTGGGCTGCGGCGGGCGCGCTGGAGCGTCGTGTGGGTGTAGGCGACCGCACTGTCCAGCAGCGCCACCGAGACCGGTGGCGTGGTCGTGGGCATGTCAGGCCGTCGAGGAGTCAGCCGCGGCCGGGACGTAGGACGCCGGGAGGCTGGCCGGCAGCCCGAACTTCTCGAACAGCCGGGGGTCGAAGAAGGCGCCGACGTGCGCGACCTTGCCGTCGACGATCCGCAGCACCTGCAGGTGGAACGGCTCGAAGTGGCCGTCGGGCTGGCGCATGTAGAGCCCGTACGCCGGCTGCCCGTTGGCGTGGGTGCGCAGCATCGGCATGTCGTGGACACCGCCGGGGCACTGCGTGTCGATGAGCCGGGCGATGTTCTGCACCCCGCCGTACCACCCGGTGAACGGCGGCATCTCCCAGACGGCGTCGGCGGCGAGCATCGTCACCAGGGCGTTCACGTCCTTGGCCCAGAAGGCCGCGACGTAGCGCTCCAGCATCGCCTCGTGCTGGGGGGTGAGGTCGTCCTCGACGGTGCCCTCGGTCAGCTGCTTCTCGGCGAGCTGGGCGTGGGCGCGCTGCAGGGCGCTGTTGACCGCGGCGACGGTGGTGTCGAGCGCGGTCGCGGTCTCCTTCGCCGACCAGCGCAGCACGTCGCGCAGCACCAGCACCGCGCGCTGCTTGGGCGGCAGGTGCTGGAGCGCCGCGACGAACGCGAGCCGGATCGCGTCGCGGTTGCCGACCACCTGGGCGGGGTCGGCGTTGGCCCGCCGGCCCACGGGTCCACCAGCACGTCGGGCACCGGCTCCAGCCACGGCACCTCGGTCGCCTCGATGAGGTCGTCGCCGGCCTGAGCGCCCGGCATGCCGAGCCCGGTCGGCAGCGGGCGGCGCGACTTGTTCTCCAGGTTGGTCAGGCACACGTTGGTGGCGATCCGGTAGAGCCAGGTGCGCAGCGACGAGCGACCCTCGAAGTCGTCGTACGCGCGCCAGGCGCGCAGGTAGGTCTCCTGCACCATGTCCTCGGCGTCGTAGATCGAGCCGGTCATCCGGTAGCAGTGCGCGGTCAGCTCGCGCCGGTAGCGGTCGGCGACCTCCGGGAAGTCCTCGGACGTCGCCTGGTCGGTGCTGCTGTCGAGCTGGGTCATCGGTGCTCCTGTGCCCACACTGGTTGCACTTGTCGAAACCATAGACCGGCCTCGGCCGCGGAACTCATCGCCGAGCCTACAGGTCAGGGTCTCGAGGCTCGGCCGAGCAGCTGCCGGCAGGTGCGCTCGACCATCGCCACCACCACGGCGAATCCCTCCGCCCCGCCGTAGTAGGGATCGGGGACGTCGAGGTCGCCGTCGGGCCGTCGTCGGGCAGCCAGGGGGTCGAAGGACCGGAACAGCCGCACCCGCTCGGACTCACCGGCACCACCGGTGATGTCGCGCAGGTTCTGCGCGTCCATCGCGAGGACGAGGTCCTTGCCCAGCCAGTCCGGCTCGAACTGCTGCGCGCGGTGCGCGGAGGGGTCGTAGCCCTCGGCCAGCAGCGCGGTCGCCGCGCGCGCGTCGATCGGCTGGCCGAGGTGCCAGTCGCCGGTGCCGCAGCTCTGCGACCTCGACCTTCGCCGCGAGCCCGGCTGCGTCGACCAGCTCGCCGAGCATCACGTCGGCCATCGGGGAGCGGCAGATGTTGCCCAGGCAGACGAAGCCGATCCGGTACGGCGTACCGCGTCGGTGCCGGCAGGCGCCGGGACCGGCCCGGTCACCGGCCGCGCGGGACGGGAAGACCGACTCGAGGACCATCAGGCAGATCGAGATCACGATCGAGCCCCAGACCGCCGTCCAGAAGCCGTCGACGTGGAAGCCCAGGTCGAGCCCGTCGGCGATGGCGCTGGTCAGCATGAGCATCAGCGCGTTGATCACGATCAGCATCAGGCCGAGCGTGAGCACGATCAGCGGCAGCGAGAGCAGCCGCACGATCGGCCGGACGAAGGAGGTGATCAGCCCGAAGATCGCCCCCACCACCAGCAGCGTGACCGCTCCGTCGACGTGCTGCTCGCGTCCAGCGTGATCCCGTCGAGCAACCACGACCGCCACCCCCAGCGCGAGGCGTTGACGAGCACCCAGCTGATCAGTCTCATGCGCGCAGCGTAGTGCTCAGCACCATCCGGTCCCTGAGGTGCGAGCGGAGCGAGCCCGTCCGGTCCCTGAGGTGCGAGCGGAGCGAGCCCGTCCGGTCCCTGAGGTGCGAGCGGAGCGAGCCTCGAAGGGCCCACCTCTCATCCACAGGCCGGACCGAGACTCCGCTCGTCCACAGCTCACGAGTCCCGGAGGCCGTTTCGCCCACGTGGTCGTCGAGGGTCGAGACCGTGGCCTGGACCTACTTGCTCGAGTGCGCCGACGGCTCGTACTACGTCGGAAGCACGACCGACCTCGAGCTGCGGATGGACCAGCACAACGCGGGGCTCGTCCCTGGGCACACCACCACGCGACGGCCGATCCGGCTGATGTGGGCGGGTGAGTTCGAGCGGGTCGCCGAGGCCTACTCCTTCGAGCGCCAGGTGCACGGATGGAGCCGGGCGAAGAAGCGGGCGTTGGCGCGAGGTGACCTCGGCCAGCTCCCCCTCCTCTCCTCGCGGTCGCGGGCCGGTCGGCTGGCGCGCGCGGAGGCGCAGCGTGCGGATGAACGTGAGAGCTGAGGCCCGGCCCTTCGAGGCTCGCTTCGCTCGCGCCTCAGGGACCGGAGTGCTCTTGCACTCATACCTCAGGGACCGGAGCGTCTCGCACTCGCGCCCAGGCACCGAGGGCCTCGCGCTCGCACCTCAGGGACCGGGCGGATCTAACCTGCTCTGCATGAGTGCACCGAAGCCGCGGGAGAGTGTCGCGACCATTCCGGCGTACGTCGCGGGGAAGCCGCCGCAGCCCCGGGCGGGGCAACAGGTGTACAAGCTGTCGTCCAACGAGAACCCCTACCCGCCGCTGCCCGGGGTGATCGAGGCGGCCGACGCGGGCGGTCGCGGTGATGAACCGGTACCCCGACATGGGCAACACCGCGCTGTACGACGCGCTGGCGGAGCGGCTCGTCCGTGCCGACGGAGATGCTCGCCGCCGGCACCGGCTCGGTGGCCGTGCTCTACCACCTGCTGCAGGCCTTCTGCGAGCCCGGCGACGAGGTCGTCTATGCCTGGCGCTCCTTCGAGGCCTACCCGATCGCGGTCTCGGCCGCCGGCGCGACCTCGGTCCAGGTGCCGGTCGACGACGAGGGCCGCCACGACCTCGACGCCATGGCCGCGGCCGTCACCGACCGCACCAAGGTGGTGGTGGTGTGCACGCCCAACAACCCGACCGGGCCGGCGGTCACCGACACCGAGCTGCGCGGGCTCGTCGAGCGGGTGCCCGAGCACGTGCTCGTGGTGGTCGACGAGGCCTACCGCGAGTTCGTCCGGATGAGTGACCCCGTCGAGGCGCTCGACCTGGTCCGGACGCACCCCAACGTGGCGCTGATGCGCACCTTCGCCAAGGCCTACGGGCTGGCCGGCTTCCGGGTCGGCTACCTCGTCGCGCACCCCGACGTCGCGGCCGCCGTGCGCGCGGTCGCGCTGCCCTTCGGCGTCTCCAGCGTCGGGCAGGCCGCCGCGGTGGCCAGCCTCGCGGCCGAGGAGGCGCTGTTCGAGCGCGTCGAGTCCGTCGTGGGAGAGCGCGAGCGCGTCGTCGAGGGCCTCCTCGACCAGGGCTGGCAGGTCCCCGAGGCGCAGGGCAACTTCGTCTGGCTGCCGCTCGGCGACGCAGCCGTCGAGTTCGCCGAGACGGCCGAGTCGGCCGGGCATCACGGTCCGCCCGTTCGCGGGCGACGGCGTGCGGGTGACCATCGGCGAGCCCGAGGCGAACGACGTGTTCCTGCAGGTGGCCGTCGACTGGCTCACCTCGCGCTGACCCCGCGAAACGGTTGAAAGTTGCCCGATCTGGGCACGCTCGGAGCATGGCAGCCGACTCCGACACCGGTTCCTACGTCGAGCAGGGCGAGGCCTTCGACCGGGACATGAACTACATCCCGGACCGGATCGTCCGGCCCTCGACCGACACCGCGGGCCGTCCCGCCTGGCCCGTCGAACCGGGCCGGTACCGGCTGGTCGCGGCGCGCGCCTGCCCCTGGGCCAACCGCTCGATCATCGTGCGCGCGCTGCTCGGCCTCGAGGACGTCATCTCGATGGGGCTGTGCGGGCCGGTCCACGACGAGCGCAGCTGGACCTTCGACCTCGATCCCGGCGAGGTCGACCCCGTGCTCGGCATCCCGCGGCTCCGCGACGCCTACCTCGCCCGGTTCCCCGACTACGACCGCGGCATCACCGTCCCGGCCGTGGTCGACGTGCCGAGCGGCCAGGTGGTGACCAACGACTTCCCGTGGATCACCCACGACCTGTTCTTCGAGTGGCGCGACCACCACCGCCCGGACGCGCCGGACCTGTGGCCCGACGACTGCCGCGAGGAGATGCAGGAGGTGATGGACCGCGTCTTCACCGAGGTCAACAACGGCGTCTACCGCTGCGGCTTCGCCGGCTCGCAGCGGGCCTACGACGACGCCTACGACCGGCTCTGGACGACGATGGACTGGCTCGAGGACCGGCTCGAGGACCGGCGCTACCTGATGGGGGAGTCGATCACCGAGGCCGACGTACGCCTGTTCACCACGCTGGCGCGTTTCGACGCCGTCTACCACGGCCACTTCAAGTGCAACCGCAACAAGCTCACCGAGATGCCGTCCCTGTGGGGCTACGCGCGCGACCTGTTCCAGACCCCCGGCTTCGGCGAGACGGTCGACTTCGAGCAGATCAAGCAGCACTACTACCGCGTGCACACCGAGCTGAACCCGTCCGGCATCGTCCCGAAGGGGCCGGACCCGGCGGTCTGGCACACCCCGCACGGGCGCGACGAGCTCGGCTGATCGCGGTCGCCTGAGGGTCGACCGCGGGTTGAGGGGACTGTCGGTGGTCGGGGCCATGCTGCGCCGCATGGTCGGCTTCTCCATCACCCCGCAGGGCGCCTTCTCGCTGAAGGAGTCGGTCGAGTTCGGCTTCGGCCAGCGTCACTCCGAGACGTTCGAGGGCGTCATGCGGATGGCCTTCTGCCTCGACGGGTACGCCGAGCAGGTCGGCGTCGTCCTCCGCCAGGACGACTCCGCCGGCTCGGTCAGCGGGGCCGTGCGCGGGCGACGTGGTCACGGGCGAGGCCGACCCGGCCTCGGTCGAGCGACAGGTCGCCCGGATCCTGTCGCTCGACCAGGACGGCCGCCCCTACGAGCAGATCGGCGAGCGCGACCCGGTGATCGCCCGGCTGCTGACCGCTGCGCCCCGGGCTGCGACCGCCGCTGTTCCACTCGCCCTACGAGGCGGCCGTGTGGGCGGTGATCTCGACCCGTCGCTCGACCCGCAGCGCGGCCACGATCCGCGACCGCCTGGCCCGCGACCACGGACGGGTCTTCGAGCTCGACGGGCGCGAGCTCGCCGCCATGCCCACGCCCGAGGCGCTGCTCGCGGTCGAGGAGGTCGAGGGGCTGGCGCCCGACCGGCTCGCGACGGCTGCACGGCATCGCCCGGCTGGCCCTCGACGGCGGTCTCGACGCCGAGCGCCTGCTCGCGATGGGTCCCGACGAGGCGCGCGAGTGGGTGCAGCAGCTCGACGGGATCGGCCCGTTCTACGCCTCGCTGATCGTCCTGCGCGCCGTCGGGTTCAGCGACGTCCTGGTCGACCAGGAGCCACGGCTGCGCTCGCTCGTGCAGCGCCTCTACGGGCTCGACGAGGAGCCGGGTCCCGAGGAGCTCGCGGCGATCGCCGAGCCCTGGCGCCCGCGCCGCACCTGGGCCGCCGTGCTGGTCCGAGCAGCGGGACCGGGCCTGAACCAGTCGGATTTGTCTCTTCCCTTACCTGCGTACTCGACCTACTGTTCCCTTAGTGAAATGACGGTTCCGCCACGCAATCAGGAGGACCCAGGGCATGACTGCTACGGAATCAGTTGAAGCGGAGGGCAAGGGCCTCAAGGCCGGCGCCCTCGGTCTGGCCGGCAGCATCGTGGTGGGCATCGCCTCCACCGCGCCGGCGTACAGCCTCGCGGCGAGCCTGGGCTACGTCGTCATCGTGGCCAACGGCGACGGCATCGTCGGGGTCAAGGCCCCGCTCATCATGGTCGTGGCGTTCATCCCGATGTACTTCATCGCGGTGGCCTACTCCGAGCTCAACAAGGCCGAGCCCGACTGCGGCACCACCTTCACCTGGGCGGCGCGCGCGTTCGGCACCCGCACCGGCTGGATGGGCGGCTGGGGGATCATCGCCGCCGACGTCATCGTGATGGCCAACCTCTCCCAGATCGCCGGCTCCTACTCCTTCAGCCTGGTCGGCGCCGACACCCTCGCCGCGAGCACGTTCTGGAGCACCGTCGCCGGGATCATCTGGATCATCGTGATGACCTACATCTGCTACCGGGGGATCGAGGTCTCGGCCCGGATGCAGTACGGCCTGCTCGGGATCGAGATCGTCACCCTGGTGGCGTTCGCGATCTTCGCCCTCGCCAAGGTGTACGCCGGCAGCGCGCCCGGCCGGGATCAAGCCGTCGCTCTCGTGGCTCTCGCCCTCGGGTCTGAGCCTGACCGCCATCGTGTCGGCGACGCTGATCGCGGTCTTCATCTACTGGGGCTGGGACACCGCCGTCGCCGTCAACGAGGAGTCCGACGACCCGGGCCGCACCCCGGGCCGGGCGGCCGTGATCTCGACGGTCCTGCTGCTCCTGATCTACGCGCTGGTGTCCGTGGCGACGATCGCCTTCGCCGGCGTGGGCACGAAGGGCATCGGGCTCGGCAACCCGAACAACTCCGACGACGTGTTCGCGGCGATGGGCAAGGAGGTCTTCGGCAGCGGCGCCGTCGGCTGGATCATGGTGCACCTGCTGGCGATCTGCGTGCTCACCTCGGCCTCGGCCTCGACCCAGACCACGATCCTGCCCACCGCCCGCACCAGCCTCTCGATGGCGGCGTTCAAGGCGATCCCGGAGAGGTTCGCGCGCATCCACCCGAAGTACCTGACCCCGACCGACTCCACGATCTGGATGGGTGGCGTCTCGATCATCTTCTACGTCGGACTGACCCTGGTCAGCGCCAACATCCTGGCCGACACCATCGCGGCGGTCGGCCTGATGATCGCCTTCTACTACGGGCTCACCGGGTTCGCCTGCGTCTGGTTCTACCGCAAGACCATGTGGGACAAGCCGCGCGACATCGTCATGCAGGGCTCGTGCCCGCTGCTCGGCGGCATCATCCTGCTCGTCTTCTTCTTCATCGCCTGCAAGACCTACGCCGACCCCAACTACGGCTACACCAGCATCGGCGGCGTGGGTGGCGTGTTCATCATCGGCATCGGCTCGTTGCTGCTCGGCGTGGTGCTGATGTTCGTCTACCAGGCCATCGCGCCGGCGTACTTCCACGGCGAGACGCTGCCCAAGCGCGACTCCGGCGACCTCGTGCTGCTCGGCGTGGGTCCGCTGCCGCCGGGCTCCACGGCCTGCGCCTGCCCGACTCGCGCGAGAGCACCGTGATCGCGCCCGACCTCTCCAACCTGCCGCCGGGCCAGACGGCGATCGACCCGGCGACCGGGCAGCAGGTGCGCCGCGAGGACCCAGAGGACCAACGCGAGGGGGACTGACGGGGGGTCAGGACGAGTGCTGGAGCGGCCGTTGCCCAGGGTCGCTCCAGCACTCGCTCCCGTCGCGCACCACCTCCCGGCCACGTCCCCGTGCCCACCCGGCGTGCCCGGACGCGGTACCTTGGCCCCACCCATGTGGTCCGGCTCACACGGCGAGCCATCCCTTCGCCTGAGCCGGTCAGGAAGCAGCAGCGGTGACCCCGCCTGCCCGCCACCCGACAGGAGCACGCATGAGCCACCCCCACGTCCCCTCGGCGGACTTCGGGCCCGACCTCGTCGAGGTCTTCGGGCCCTCGCAGGTCGCCGGCGGCCCCGAGCTGATCCAGCTGCTCACCCCCGAGGGTGAGCGCGTCCACCACCCGGACTTCGACCTCGACTTCACCGCCGAGCAGCTGCGCGGCTTCTACCGCGACATGGTGCTCACCCGGCGCATCGACACCGAGTCGACGGCGCTGCAGCGCCACGGCGAGCTCGGCATCTGGGCCCAGCTGCTCGGCCAGGAGGCCGCGCAGATCGGCTCCGGGCGGGCGCTGCGGCCGCAGGACTACGTCTTCCCGACCTACCGCGAGCACGGCGTCGCCTGGTGCCGCGGGCTCGACCCGCTGCAAGCTCCTCGGGCTCTTCCGCGGCGTCGACCAGGGCAACTGGGACCCCTACGAGCACAACTTCGGCAACTACACGATCGTGATCGGCGCCCAGACGCTGCACGCCACCGGCTACGCGATGGGGGTGCAGCGCGACGGCGCCGTCGGCACCGGCGACCCCGACCGCGACACCGCGGTGGTCGCCTACTTCGGCGACGGCGCCAGCAGCCAGGGCGACGTCAACGAGTCGTTCATCTTCGCGGCGTCCTACAACGCCCCCGTCGTCTTCTTCTGCCAGAACAACCAGTGGGCCATCTCCGAGCCGATCGAGCGGCAGACGCCGGATCCCGCTCTACCAGCGCGCGCTCGGCTTCGGGTTCCCCGGCGTGCGCGTCGACGGCAACGACGTGCTGGCGACGTACGCCGTCACGCAGGCCGCCCTGCAGCGCGCCCGGGAGGGCAGCGGGCCGACCCTCGTGGAGGCCTACACCTACCGGATGGGCGCGCACACCACGACCGACGACCCGACCCGCTACCGGCTCAGCCGAGGACGTCGAGACCTGGAAGCTCAAGGACCCGATCGCCCGGCTCGGAGGTCTACCTGCGCCGCAACGGCCTCGTCGACGACGACTTCATCTCGGGCGCTCCAGCAGGAGGCCGCCGACCTCGGCGCGCACCTGCGCGAGGGCTGCAAGGCCCTGGGCGACCCCGACCCGCGGCTGGTCTTCGACCACGTCTTCGCCGAGCAGACCGACGAGCTGGTCGAGCAGAAGGCGGAGTTCGCGGCCTACCTCGACACCTTCGAGGCGCGAGGGAGCGAGCGCGATGACCAAGGTGACGCTGGCCAAGGCGCTCAACGCCGGCCTCCGCAAGGCGATGGAGGACGACCCCAAGGTCCTGATCATGGGGGAGGACGTCGGCAAGCTCGGCGGGGTCTTCCGGATCACCGACGGCCTGCAGAAGGACTTCGGCGAGGACCGGGTGATCGACTCCCCGCTCGCCGAGTCCGGCATCCTCGGCACCGCGGTCGGCCTGGCCATCCGCGGCTACCGGCCCGTGTGCGAGATCCAGTTCGACGGCTTCGTCTACCCGGCGTACGACCAGATCGTCAGCCAGGTCGCGAAGATGCACTTCCGCACCCGCGGCAAGGTGGCGATGCCGATCGTCGTGCGCATCCCGTTCGGCGGCGGCATCGGCGCGGTCGAGCACCACTCCGAGAGCCCGGAGGCGCAGTTCGCGCACACGCCGGGCCTCAAGGTGGTCGCCTGCTCCAACCCGGTCGACGGCTACTGGATGATCCAGCAGGCCATCGCCTGTGACGACCCGGTGATCTTCCTCGAGCCCAAGCGGCAGTACCACGCCGACAAGGCCGACCTCGACGAGAGCCGTCGCCCCGCCCCCGCTGTTCTCCAGCCACGTCGTGCGGCGGGGCACCGACGTCACCGTGATCGGCTACGGCCCGACGGTGAAGACCGCGCTCAAGGCCGCCGAGGCCGCCTCCGGCGAGGGCCGGTCGATCGAGGTCGTCGACCTGCGCACGCTCTCGCCGCTCGACCTCGGTCCGGTCTACGAGTCCGTACGCCGCACCGGCCGGGCCGTCGTCGTCCACGAGGCCCACGTCAACCTCGGCATGGGCGCCGAGGTCGCCGCGCGGGTGACCGAGCAGTGCTTCTACTCCCTCGAGGCGCCGGTGCTCCGGGTCGGCGGGTTCGACACCCCCTACCCGCCCTCGCGCATCGAGGAGGAGTGGCTGCCCGACCTCGACCGGGTGCTCGACGCCGTCGACCGGACCTTCACCTTCTAGGAGCTCCCTGATGTCCTTCGAGTACAAGCTGCCCGACGTCGGCGAAGGCCTCACCGAGGCCGAGATCGTCTCCTGGCGGGTCAAGGAGGGCGACGTCGTGGACATCAACGACGTCGTCGTCGAGATCGAGACCGCCAAGTCGCTCGTCGAGCTGCCCTCGCCCTACGCCGGCACCGTGCAGGCCCTGCTCGTGCCCGAGGGCGAGACGGTGCCGGTCGGCACCCCGATCATCCGCATCGGTGAGGAGGCGGAGGCCGCCTGAGGGGGCCTCGAAGGGCCGGCCGCGCCGGCCGAGGAGGCCGAGATCGACCTCTCCAACCCGGCCGCCAGCGGTGGCGGCGAGGGGGAGAGCCTGGTCGGCCGCAACAAGGCCGAGCGCGGGCCCGCGCGCCGGCCGCGCCGCGGGTCGGCCAGCCCGTCCAGCGAGGCCGGGGCGGCCACCCAGCTGCAGCTCCAGGGCGCCTTCACCCCCGGCGGCGCCCAGTCGCAGTCGGTGGTCGAGGCCGACGAGCCCGCCGTGCCCGCAGCCGGGCGGGACGACGCGCCTCCCGCCGATGCCGGCGCCGTGCGGTCGCTGGCCAAGCCGCCCGTCCGCAAGCTGGCCCGCGACCTCGGCGTCGACCTGACCGACCTCAGCGGATCGGGCCCCTCCGGCTCGATCACCCGCGAGGACGTGCAGTCCGCCTCCGTCCGACGCGACGTCATACGAATCGGCTGCCATGACGACCACCTCGTATGACGTCCCGGCCGGGGAGCGGGAGTGGCGCGAGCCGATCAAGGGCGTGCGCAAGATGATGGGGCAGGCGATGGTCGACTCGGCCTTCACCGCTCCGCACGTCACCGAGTGGGTCACCGTCGACGTCACCCGCACGATGGAGTTCGTCGAGCGGCTGCGCGCCCACCGCGACTTCCGCGACGTCAAGGTCTCCCCGCTGCTCGTGCTCGCCCGTGCCTGCGTGCTGGCGATGCGTCGTACGCCGGAGATCAACTCGTGGTGGGACGAGCCAGGCCCAGGAGGTCGTCTACAAGTCCTACGTCAACCTCGGCATCGCCGCGGCGACCCCTCGCGGCCTGGTCGTCCCCAACGTCAAGGACGCCGAGCGGCTCTCGCTGCGCGAGCTCGCGCAGGCGCTCGCCGAGCTGACCGCCACCGCGCGCGAGGGGCGCACCCAGCCCGCGGAGATGAGCGGCGGCACGTTCACGATCACCAACGTGGGCCCCTTCGGCGTCGACGCCGGCACCCCGATCATCAACCCGGGCGAGTCCGCGATCCTCTGCTTCGGCGCCACCAAGCGCCAGCCCTGGGTGGTCGGCACGGGCGCCGAGGAGCGGCTGGAGATCCGCGACGTGTGCACGCTGGCCCTGAGCTTCGACCACCGGCACGTCGACGGAGAGAAGGGCTCCCGCTTCCTCTCCGACGTCGCCTCGGTGATGGAGGACCCCGGCGCCGCCCTGCTGCTTCTGAATCAGGGGCCACTCAGGGCGATGCCCGACGCGGCGGCCAGCCCCGGGGGCATAGCGTTGCCTCATGCCTGGTCCCGGACGCGTCTACGCCGACGCGGCGCGTGAACGCGTCGTCACCGACGCGACGATCGTCACCGCGGTGCGCACCGTCGCCTCGGTCTCGATCTCGCGCGGTGGCCGCCTGGCAGCACAGCCTCACGCTCCTGTGTCGTGGCCCTGGTCGTGCACTGGGTGGGCGACTCCGCTCGACGGCTGGGTGGCCCGGGTCCGCGACTGCGAGACCCGCACCGGCGCCGTGCTCGACATCCTCAGCGACCGGCTGTGCGCCTCGGCCTTCTACATCGGGCTGGTCTGGCTCGAGCCGCACCTCGGCCCGGCCGTGTTCGTCTACCTCCTGGAGTTCATGGTCATCGACGGGTTCCTGTCGCATCGGCTTCCTGGCCTGGCCGCTGACCAGCCCCAACCACTTCCACGTCGTGGACCACAAGCTGTGGCTGCTGAACTGGTCGCACCCCGGCAAGGCCGTCAACTCCGGCCTGTTCGCCATCCTGCTGGTCGTCACCGGGTCCCTGTGGGCGGGTCTCGTCGTGGCCGTCGCGCTGCTCGGGTTCAAGTGCTGGTCGCTGGCGAGGCTGGTCCGTCTGGGCATGCCGGTGCCCGAGCGTCCCGTCAACGACCCGGACCCGGTCGACCGCCTCGTCCTGTGAAGCTCGTCCTCACGACCCTCGGAGTCGGCGTTCGCGTCGGCGCTGCTGCCCTTCGTCAACATCGAGGCCTACCTCGCGGCGGTGGGTGCCGCGCGTCCAGGACGTCGGGATCTGGGCGGTCGCCGCCGCGGCCGCGGTCGGCCAGACCGCGGGCAAGGTGACGCTCTACTTCGCCGCCGACTGGGCGATGAACCTGCCGTGGATGCGCGCGCAAGATGGCCACCCCGAAGTGGCACGCCTCCTACGAGCGCTGGCGGCTGCGCGTCGAGCACCACCCCGGCCAGACCGGCGCTGCTGCTCTTCGCCTCCGCCTCCCTCGGCTTCCCCCCGCTCTACGTGATGGCGGTGCTGGCCGGCCAGCTCAAGGTGAAGCTCTGGCTGTTCGTGAGCACCTGCCTGGTCGGGCGCTACCTGCGCTTCCTGGCCATGCTCGGCGGCGCCAGCTGGCTCGTCAGCCTCTGGCGCTGACCGTCTCAGCCGTCCTGGAACCTGACCAGGCCGGCCAGCGTGGGCATGTACGCCGCTCCGTCGGGTCCGAGGTAGACCGACGCGTAGTGGTTGTTCCACTGGATCCCGTTGCCGGTCCGCTGGAGCCACTGGGTCCGGCCGGTGCGGACGTCGATCGCGGTGAAGTACCAGCTGTCGTCGAGCGGCGTCGAGCTCTTCTTCGAGTAGACGTAGAGCAGCCCGTTGCCCCACGACACCTTGGGGACCGAGGTCGGCGCGGACACGTTGCTCGTCCACGCGACGTGGCAGCCGTGCGCGTCGATCATCACGCGCGCGATGCCCGGCGACGTCGTCTTCCCGCCGACCGTCGACTGCGGGCCGGCGTAGCCGTAGTTGTTCTCCACGATCAGCGAGCGACCCGCCGAGACCATGCTGTTCTCGGTGTCCGAGGCGCCCGCGGCGAAGACGGGCACCTTGCACATCAGCCGGTTCGCGGCGGTGCCGTCGCGCTTGTAGACGAGCACGTGCATCCGCGGCTCGGCGTTGTCGGTGATGGCCACGATGTCCTTGCCGATCAGCGTCGGCGTCGTACCCGTGCCCTGGGAGAGCTGTCCGGGCTTCTGCTCCGTGCCGCGGTCGTACGTCGCCGACCAGCGCACCTGCGGGCATGCCGTCGGCATCCGCGGCCAGCGCGATCAGCCGGTGGTCGGTGGCGACGTAGACCGCGCCGGTCTCGTCGGCCGACAGCGAGTTGAAGATCCCCTCGCCCGGGAAGTCGCGGATGCGCACCGCGCCCGTCGTCGCGGTCGACCGTGCCGACCCGCCCGCCCTCGGTGGCGAAGAAGATGCGGCCCTTCCAGTCGGGCATGGTCGCCACCACGCAGTCGCCCTGGGGGATCGCCGCGCCCAGGTCGTAGCTGTGCGCGTGGGTCAGCGACGCCGCTCCGACGTCGACCCGCCAGATCTGGTTGTCCGTGGTCAGCACGTAGGCGTGGTCGTCGCGGTCGAGGTAGAAGTAGGTGCCGCCGCAGATGTCGCTGAGCGGGTTCTTGCCCGAGGTCAGGTCGCGGCCCGGCATGTCGAGCGAGGCGATCTGCTGCAGCGTGGTCGGGTCGATCAGCCGCATCGTGAAGCCCTGGAGCCCGCCGCACAGCCCGACGATGCGGTGCCGGGAGTCGAAGGCGATGGTGGCGCACTCCGAGACGCCGTACGACGCCGAGCGCACCTGCAGGTCCTTGCCGAGCGGCCCGCTGACCTCGTAGCCGTTGCTGCCGTAGGCGTCGTCGTGCATCGAGTTGGTGCCGTTGGCCGACATCGACGGGCTCTCGGGCACCTTCTCGTGCAGCGATCGGGTGCTTGGTCGCCGGCGTGCCCGGTGAACGACCCGGAGAGCAGGTCGGTCGGCAGCGGCGGGATGGGCGGCGCCGGCAGCGATGCTCCGTGAGCCGCACCGCCGAGCAGCGGGGCGACGAGGAACGCGGCGGCCACCGCCATTGTCGACAGGGTGACTCGAGTTCGGCTCACGTGCAGGAAACGACCGGCTCGGCGCTCGGGTTACCCGCTCCCGGGGATGCTCCGGGTGCAGCAGCGCGTCCGTGCCGCCGTCGACGAAGACCAGCGACCCGACCACCAGGCTGGCCGCGTCGGAGAGCAGGAACCCGATCGTCGCCGCCACCTCCTCGGGACGGCCCGGGCGCCCGAGCGCGCTGGGGTAGGCGTCGGCGAACGCGCCGAGCTCGGGGTCCTGGCGCAGCCGGTCGGTCATCGGGGTGGCGATCAGGCCGGGCGCGACCGCGTTCAGGCGGATGCCGTCGGCCGCCCAGGCCACGCACTCGCGCCGGGCCCACCACGCCAGCGCCGCCTTCGACGCGGGGTAGACGTAGCACCGGCTCGATGTCGGCGGCCACCCGCCGAGCCCGCTCCTCGTCGTCGTCCAGGCACGCGGCCACCAGGTCCTCGCTCCAGCCCGGACTGCGCGGAGACCGAGTTCGAGCTGACCATCACCACGCTGCCGCCCTCCGCCATCAGCGGGCGCAGGCCGCGTGACCAGCGCCACGGCGCCGAAGTAGTTCAGCGAGACCAGCAGCCGGCCAGTCGGTGCCGGTCAGCCCGGCGATGCCCGCGCACGGCACGACCCCGTCGACGTGCCCGCCCAGCGCGGTCACGGCCTCGACCGCCGCGGCGCGGCCCTCCGGGGTGGCCAGGTCGGCGACCACCTCGGCGTCGTGCAGGTCGACGCCGATCACGGTGTGCCCCTGCTCGCCGCAGCAGGGCGGCGGTGGCGGCACCGATGCCCGGAGGCCGACCCGCTGACGACGTAGGTCCTGCTCATCGCCTGCGTTCCTCTCGAGTCCGGTCGCCGCGAACCGCCCGGGCCGCGAGCGTCGCAGCGCGTCCGGGTCGAGGCGGGAGAGCTGGGCGAGCTCGTAGCGCAGCACCTCGCCCACCCGGAGGCAGAACTCCTCGGGCTCGTCGGCCGCGTCGGGGTGCTCGGCCACGATCCGGTCGACCACGCCGCGCGCCCGCAGGTCCTGGGCGCGCACGTGCTGGGACCGGGCCATCTCGGGGGCGTGCTCGGTGTCGCGGTGCACGATCGCGCTGGCCCCCTCGGGCGGCAGCGGGTGAGAGCCAGGCGTGCTGGGCCGCGACGACGCGGTCGGCCGGCAGGAAGGCCAGCGCGCCACCGCCGTTGCCCTCGCCGAGCATCAGGCACGAGCGTCGGCGCCGGCAGCGTGACCAGGTCGGAGAGGCAGCGCGCGATCTCGCCGGCCATGCCGCCCTCCTCGGCCTCCGGCGACAGCGCGGCGCCGGGGGTGTCGATGACGGTGACCAGGGGCAGGCCGCAGCTCGACCGCCAGCCGCATCCCGCGACGCGCCTCGCGCAGCGCGCCGGGGCCCGAGCGGGTTCGACGCGGGTCTGGCCGCGCCGGTCCTGGCCGAGGAAGACGCAGCTGGAGTCGCCGAAGCGGGCCAGCGCGATCAGCAGCCCCGGGTCGGCCTCGCCCTCGCCGGTGCCGTTCAGCGGGATCACGTCGGTGGCGGCGTACCGGAGCAGTCGGCGCACGCCCGGGCGGTCGCTGCGCCGCGAGCGGGTGATCGCCTCCCAGGCGTCGACGTCGGGGATCTCCTCCTCGGGCGGCGAGGCGACCAGCTCGACCTCGCCGGGGGAGAGGATCTTCAGCGCGCGGTCGAGGACGTCCGCGATCTCCTCGGGGGGTACGACGGCGTCGACGATGCCGTGCGCGTAGAGGTTCTCCGAGGTCTGCACGCCCTCGGGGAAGGTGTCGTCGTACAGCGCCTCGAAGACCCGCGGGCCGAGGAAGCCGACCAGGGCCCCCGGCTCGGCGACGGTGATGTGGCCGAGCGAGCCCCACGACGCCATCACCCCGCCGGTCGTCGGGTGCCGCACGTAGACGAGGTAGGGCAGCCCGGACTCCTTGTGCGCCGCGATCGCGGCGGAGATCCGGATCATCTGCACGAACGCGGGCGTGCCCTCCTGCATCCGGGTGCCCCCGCTGCACGGAGCGGCGAGCAGGGGGATCCGCTGCGGCGGTGGCCCGCTCGATCGCCGTCGACCAGGCGCTCGGCCGCGGCGACGCCGATGCTGCCGCCCAGGAACCCGAACTCGCTGGCCATCACGGCGACCGCGGCGACCGCGCATGGTGCCCTCGCCCGTGAGCACGGACTCGTCGACGCCCGTCTTCTCCTCGGCCCGCTGCAGCGTCGCCGCGTAGTCGGGCCCGACGCCGGTGCGCTCGGGAGGGGTGTCCCAGCGGTCCACGACCCGTCGTCGAGGACGAGGTCGATCAGCTCGCGTGCCGAGAGGGTCACGCGCGGATGGTATGCCAGTCGTCGAGCAGCTCCTGCTCCTCGGCCCGGGTCATCCCGGTCACCGTCGCGCGGCCCGCCTCCGAGCGCAGCCAGGCCAGCGTGTCGGCGGCGGTCTCGCTCATCGGCCGTGTGGTCAGGCCCGCGTCGAACGCGGCGCTGACGTCGTGGGTGACCATCCCCTCCATCTCCTCGGGCAGCCACAGCGGCAGCGACCGCGGGCCCGACCAGGGCTCCACGTGGTGGCGGCGCAGGAAGGCCGGGTGCGCCCAGAACAGCCGCGGGTCGCCCTCGACACCGACGGTCACGGCCTCCATCACCTCGCCCAGCGTGGTCACCCGGCCCGTCGCGTCGTAGACCCCCGTGCGGCGCTGCTCGGCGCAGTCGACCAGCCACGCGGCGAGGTCGCGCACGTCGATGAGCTGGGTGTCGCGGTCGGGGGAGTCCGGCGCCAGGATGTCGCCGCCCTCGGCGATCCGCTCCGGCCAGTAGCTGAACCGGCCGCTCGGGTCGCCCGGCCCGACGATCAGCCCCGGCCGCACGACGAGCGCCTCGCGGGCGCCGGCCTGCACCGCCTGCTCGCAGGCGACCTTGCCGGCGCCGTACGCCTCCGGGGTGTCCTGGTCCACGTCGTCCGCGAGGGGCTCGAGCAGCGGCAGCGTCTCGGGGGTGCCGTGCGGATGGCGTGGTCGGCGTAGACGCTGATGGTCGAGACGAAGACCCAGTACGGGACGTGCTCGCCGAGCGCCGCCACCGCGTCGCGCACCCACGATGGCGTGCGGGCCACGTCGACCACCGCTGTCCCACTCGCCGTCGGGCCGGGCCTGGCGCAGCGCGGACCAGTCGGGGGCGGTCCGGTCGAGGTGCACGAAGCTGCGCGCCGGGAGGTACGCCGCCCGACTCGCCGCGCGCCGCGCAGGTGACGTCGTGGCCGCAGGCCAGGGCGCGTTCGGCCACCGCGTAGGACAGGAACCGGGTGCCGCCGAGAACGAGGAGCCGCATTTCCCCAACCTTCCGCGAGACGGGCTCGTCGGACAACCCGACGGTTGAGGCTTAAAGTTGCTCCTCGTGAAGAAGCTGCTCGCGCTGCTGGCTGTGCTCGCGTGGTCGCACTCGCCCCGATGCTGGTCGCCTGCTCCCGCCCGTCCTCCAGCTTCCCGTGGAGGGCGACGATCACCTTCGACAAGAACCAGGCCCACCAGTTCGACTCCAAGGTGATCTGGCGGCTCTACCAGCGGCAGGGCAAGGCCTGGAAGATGGTCGAGACCCACAGCTGGCGCGCCGGCTCGGGCCTGCCGGGTCGCAACGGCGAGAACCCCTGCGCCTTCTCGCGCGGCTGGCTGCCCAACGGGACCTACCACCTGCGGCGAGTCCGACCACTACCACGGCAACCTGATCAACGGGCGCGTCTTCCGGCTCGACAACAAGAACTGCGGCAACGGCAACGTCCGCCACGACCTGTTCCTGCACTCCGAGCAGACCGTCGGCAACGGGCAGTGCCGCAACCGCAGGGGCGACCAGCACTGCCGGTGGGAGTGGCCGAAGATCAACGACTACAAGTCGCTCGGCTGCATCAAGATGGCTCCCCACGACCTGGCCCAGCTCATCTACCTGTTCCACCAGCACTTCGCCGCCGGCGTCCGCTACCCCACCGACCGCGTCGCCCTCGTCGTCACCAGCTGACTCCGCTCAGCCCGCGAGGGGCTTGACCATCATCGTGACGGCGTGGTCCCCGCCGGGGTGCGGCGAACGGAGCGGCGGCCGACCTCGACGAAGCCGCGCGCGCGGTGGAAGGCGAGCGAGGGCTCGTTGGGCGGGTCGATGTTCACCTCGAGGGTGAAGACCGGCCGGCCGCAGGCGCCCTCGAGCTCGTCGTAGACGCGGGTGCCGAGGCCGCGGCGCCGGAAGTCCTCGTGGATCACCACCCGGTCGAGGTAGGTGAAGTCGGGGTAGCGCTCGGAGAACCACGCGAAGTTCTCCCCGTCGTACGCCGACCCGGCCGCGAAGGTGAGCACGAACCCGGCGAACGCGCCGTCGACCTCGATGGCGGCCGCCGTGTCGGACCAGTCGACCAGCTGCACCAGGCGCGGCTCGTCGAGCGGCGCGAGCAGCTCCACGTTGCGCTCGTTGAGCTCGAGCACCGCGGCGTGGTCGGCCGGGGTCAGCGGTCGCAGGAGGCTCATCGGCCGCCGGCTCAGCCGTCGAGGAAGCGGACGCCGGTCGCCTGCTCGCTGAGCCGCCACAGCTCGCGTCGGACGTCGCGGTCGCGGGCCAGCGCGCGCGGGCTGACGATCCGGGGCCGGCCGCGCATCTGCAGCCACCCGTCCGGCCCGACGTACGTCGAACCGGGCAGGTCGGCGGTCGCGGCCATCAGCGTCGGGTGCGCGCCGAGCTCGGCGGGTTGGCCGACGGCGCTGAAGACGGCCTGCAGGATGCTCGCCGTCCAGCGCATCTGCCCCTCGGTGTTGCCGGTGTTGCCGCCGGTGCCCATCAGCCCGGTCGCCGAGTAGCCGGGGTGCGCGGCCAGCGCCCGCACCGGGACGCCCTGCTCGCGGGCGCGCTGGTCGAGCTCGAGCACGAACATCAGGTCGGCCAGCTTGGACTTCGCGTAGGCGTCCCACCTGCTGTAGCGGGCTCGTGGAGACGGGGGTCGTCGAGCGGGGCGCTCCGGGTGAGCCGGTGCGCCTGCGAGCTCACGCCCACGACCCGGCCGTCGCCCGACTCCACGAGGCGGGGAAGGAGCAGGCCGGTGAACGCGAACGGGCCGAGGTAGTTGGTGGCCAGCTGGAGCTCGAAGCCGTCCGTCGTGCGCTCGTGCGGCGTGGCCATCACGCCGGCGTTGTTGATCAGCAGGTCGAGCGGGTCGCGCACCTGCCCGGCGGCCCGGCGCACCGAGGCCTGGTCGGCGAGGTCGAGCACCAGCGGGTGCAGCACGGCGCCGGGCACCTGCTCCTGGACCTTGGCCAGCGTCGCGTCGAGCTTGGCCTTGTTGCGCGCCGCGAGGATCACCTCGGCACCGTGGCGGGCGAGCTCCACGACCGTGTGCTCGCCGATGCCGCTGGTCACGCCGGTGACCAGGGCGCGCCTGCCGGTCAGGTCGGGGATGTCGGCCGGGGTCCAGTGGCGTGCGTCGTCGCTCACGGAGTGACCGCCAGCGACGCCAGCACGCGTTCGCCGAGCTCATGGTCGCCCTCGACGCGCGGGTCGGTCGCCGACACCGGCCGTCGGCCGCCGCTGAGCACCACGTAGTCCTCCGCCGAGAGTGCGACCGTCGCATCGGCCGACGTGCCGTCCGCGTCCACGAAGGCGGCCCGCCCGTCGTCACCGACGGCCACGGCCCAGTCGCGTCCGGCCTCGGGGACGAGGAGGCGCACCGTCGTGCCGACGGCGGGGGTGCACCGCTTGCCCACGACCATCGGCAGCGCGCGGCCGAACACCGCGATGACGTGCGCGGCCACCGGCCCGTCGTACCCGCCCGGCCGGTCGAGCGCGCGACGGATGTCCTGCTCGTGCATCCACACGTCGAGCGGTCGGTTGGTCAGCAGCGTCGCGAAGCTCCAGCCGATCCCGCCCGGGGTGCGCGGCGCGGGTACGGAGCCGTCGGTCGGCGGCGTCGTCTGCAGCTCGGCGTAGCGAGCGGCGACGGAGGACTCGAGCTCGTCGACGAGCTCGTCCATGCTCCGGCCGCGCCGGGCGAGCACGCCCTGCTCGGTGTAGTAGTTCATCAGGCCGCGCAGGTGTGGCGCCCTCGCCACCTCGATGGTCTCCTCGGGCGCGCCGGCGAGGACGGCCTCGAGGTGCGCGGTGTGGGCGACGTTGTCCTTGACGCTCCACCCGGCGAGGTCCGTGGGCAGGTCCCACTGCTCGGGCGCGATCGTGCGCACGACGCTCGACGAAGTCCGTGCAGGCGCGCTGCCAGAGCTGCACCAGCTCGAGGAGCCGAGGATCCGCCTCGGGGGCAGGGGCGTCCGTCATGGCGGACACCCTAGGGCGTGCTGGGTCAGAGGCGAGGGTCCTCGACGCGGCGCTCCTCCACCACGGCCGTACGCCGGGTGCGCTGGTGGTTCATGACCAGTGCGAGCACGATGGCCAGCACGCCGACGATGATGAGGATCCAGCCGAGGGTGTTGCCGTCGACGTGGTTGGCGATGCTCGCCGGCAGGTCGACGGCGCCCAGCGCCAGGACCAGTCCGACCAGCAGCAGCACGATGCCGAGTCCGATACCCATGATGGTGCTCCCTTCCGTTGCGGGCAGTGTGCCCGGAATGGAGGCCTTTCATGCGTGGGTCAGAAGGACCGCTCGTCGAGCTCCATCAGCGAGAGGTCGGTCGCCTCGGCGATGGCCCGCTCGGCGCTGAGCCGCGGCAGGTTGAGCTGGGCGAAGAACTGGGCGGCGGCGACCTTGCCCTCGTAGAAGTGCTTGTCGGCCTCCGAGACCTCGCCGGACAGCTTCTCCAGCGCGACCTCGGCGCCGCGCAGCATCAGCCACGCGCAGACGATGTCGCCGATGGCCATCAGCAGGCGCGAGGTGTTCAGGCCGACCTTGTAGATGTTCTTCAGGTCGCCGCCCTCGGCCGACTCGTCGGCGCTCATCAGGGTGTTGATCAGGTAGCCGACCATCGCCTGGCCGTCCTCGAGCCCCTGGGCGAGCAGCTCGCGCTCGACCTTGAGCCGGCCGTTGCCCGCCTCGCTCTTGACGAAGGCGTCGATCTCGGCGGCGATGTGGCCCAGTGCCGTGGCCTGGTCCTTGACGATCTTGCGGAAGAAGAAGTCCTGGCCCTGGATCGCGGTGGTGCCCTCGTAGAGGGTGTCGATCTTGGCGTCGCGGACGTACTGCTCGATCGGGTACTCCTGCAGGAAGCCCGACCCGCCGAAGGTCTGCAGCGACTCGGTGCCGAGCAGCACCCACGAGCGCTCGGAGCCGTAGCCCTTCACGATCGGCAGCAGCAGGTCGTTGACCCGCATCGCGAGCTCGTCGGTCTCGCCGTTGTGCTCGGCGACCTGCACGCGGTCCTGCCAGGACGCGGTGTAGAGGACCAGCGCGCGCATCGCCTCCGAGAACGACTTCTGCGTCATCAGCGAGCGGCGTACGTCGGGGTGGTGGGTGATCGTGACGCGCGGGGCGGTCTTGTCGGCCGCCTGCGAGAGGTCCGAGCCCTGCACGCGCGAGGTGGCGTACTCGAGGGCGTTGAGGTAGCCGGTCGAGAGCGTCGCGATGGCCTTGGTGCCGACCATCATGCGGGCGTTCTCGATGACCTGGAACATCTGCGCGATGCCGTCGTGGACCTCGCCCAGCAGCCAGCCCTTCGCGGGCTCGCCGCCGCCGACCCCGGAGTCGCCGAAGGTGAGCTCGCAGGTGTTGGAGACCTTGATGCCCATCTTGTGCTCGACGTTGGTGACGTAGACGCCGTTGCGCTCGCCGAGCTCGCCGGTCTCCACGTCGAAGTGGTACTTCGGCACGATGAACAGCGAGAGGCCCTTGGTGCCGGGGCCGCCGGCGCCCTCCACGCCCACCGGCCGCGCCAGCACCATGTGGATGATGTTGTCGCACAGGTCGCTCTCGCCCGAGGTGATGAAGCGCTTGACGCCCTCGATGTTCCAGGTGCCGTCGTCGTTCCGGGTGGCCTTGGTGCGGCCGGCACCCACGTCGGAGCCCGCGTCGGGCTCGGTGAGCACCATCGTGGTGTTCCAGCCCTTGTCGACGATGAGCTGGGAGATCTGCTTGTCGCGCTCGTTGCCGTTGCGGTGCAGCACGCCCGCGAACATCGGGCCGGCGCCGTACATCCAGAGCGCGGGGTTGGCGCCGAGCACCATCTCGCCGAGCGCCCAGTTGACGCTGGAGGGCGCGGGGGTGCCGCCGAGCTCGGCCATCGTGCCCAGGCGCCAGTACTCGGCGTCCATCCAGGCCTGGTAGCTCTTCTTGAACGCCTCGGGCAGCGGGGCGGTGTGGGTCTCGGGGTCGAAGACCGGCGGGGTGCGGTCGCTCTCGACGAAGGACTCCGCCAGCTCGTTGCGCGCGAGGCGGTCGACCTCGGCGAGGATCGAGCGGGCGGTCTCGCCGTCGACCTCCTCGAAGGGGCCGGTGCCGAGGACGTCGTCGCGTCCGAGCACCTCGAAGAGGTTGAACTCGATGTCGCGGAGGTTGCTCTGGTAGTGGCTCACGGTTCCACCTATCTGGTCGCGGCAGGCGTGCGTGCTACTCGCCGGTAACCTCAGTATCTACCCGCCAGTAGCCTCCCGCAAGACCATCGCCCGTGTGTGTGACGAGCGCGACGAATCGCAATTCCTACTGAACCTATTAGGGCGAGTGATCTGACAGACTTGGTCCATGCGCGTGTCCGCCAAGGCCGACTACGCCCTCCGGGCGCTGATCGAGATCACCCAGCACGGCGAGGGCCGGCCGATCAGTGCCGAGGAGCTCGGCCGCCTCCAGGAGATCCCGCACGGGTTCCTCCAGGCGATCCTGGCCGACCTGCGGCGCGCGGGCATCGTGGTCAGCCAGCGCGGCCAGTCCGGCGGCTGGCGGCTGGCCTCGCGCCCGGCCGACGTCTCGGTGGCCGACGTGATCCGAGCCGTCGACGGTCCGCTCGTCAGCGTCTACGGCCTGCGGCCCGAGGCGGTCAGCTACAACGGCTCGGCCGAGATCCTCCAGCGCGTCTGGATCGCCGCCCGCAGCAGCCTGCGCGAGGTCTTCGAGAACGTCACCCTCGAGTCCCTCGCCGCCCGCACCCTCCCCGAGTCCGTCGAGCGGCTCACCCTCGACGAGGACGCCTGGCAGCCCCACTGACCTGCCGCTCGTCCACCTGGTCGCCGAGAACTAGAACGCGTTACAGTTTGCCGATGATCGAGTCCGAGTTCGTCACCTGGGAGGCGCCCGACGGCGACCATCCCGTCCGCCGGCTCTCCCAGCGCTCCTACGACCTCGTCTCGCGCAAGCAGAAGGACGAGTGGCTCGGCCTGTGGGCCGAGGAGTGCGTGATCGAGGACCCCGTCGGGCCCTCCTTCTTCGACCCCGAGGGCAAGGGCCACCACGGGCTCGACGGCGTCAGTGCCTTCTGGGACATGGCGATCGCACCGGTCCGGGAGTTCCGCTTCACGATCCGCGACTCCTTCGCCAACGGCAACGCCTGCGCCAACATCGGCACCTTCAGCACGGTGCTGGACGACGGCACCCTGGCCGACACCGACCTGATCGCCGTCTACCGCACCGACGACGAGGGCAAGCTGGTCTCGATGGCCGCCCACTGGGAGGTCGAGCGCACGATGGCGACCCTCCGCAAGCCCGACGCCGGCTAGTCACCCAGCTGGTCAGCCCAGCTGGTCCCCGAGCACGGCTACGCGCTGCTGCACCCACTCCACGAGCGGGCGCAGCCTGCGCCAGTCCTCGCGCACCCGGTCGAGCAGCGTCGGGGCTGTGGATGACGTCCTCGAAGCCGTAGGAGCGGCCCACCGCCATCGACTTGTAGCGCAGCAGGTCGATCCGCGGGTGCCCGGCGTCGTACCCGCGCGGCGTGGTCTTCAGCTGCTCGCCGCGGATCTCGAAGCCCGCGGCGCGCAGGCCGTCGACGATGCGCTCCAGCTCCTCGCCGGAGTGCTCGGTGTCGATGGCGGTGCGGATGCGGGCGAGGTCGGGTCCACCGGCGTGGTAGTACCCGCCGCCGACCCGGACACCTGGCGCCCCGATCTCGACGTACCACCCCGTGGCCGGTCCGACGGAGACGAAGGCACCCTGGGCGGTCTTGTACGGCGTCTTGTCCTTGGCGAAGCGCACGTCCCGGTAGGGCCGGAAGACCTTGGCCTGCCCGAACTCCTCGGCGAGCGCACCGGTGAGGGCGAGCATCGGGATGCGCACGGCCTCGTCGTAGACGTGCTTGTGCGCGCTCCAGAAGGACTTCGTGTTGTCCATCTCGAGGTCGTCGTAGAAGTCGAGGGCGGCCACCGGGAAGCCGCTGAAGCCTGCCTGGTCGTTCATGGAGCGGATGACGAGATTCGAACTCGCGACATCGACCTTGGGAAGGTCGCGCTCTACCAACTGAGCTACATCCGCGTGCAGATCGGGATGCTACCGGACCCCGGAGGCCGTCTCGACGGGCTGTCGACGGGGCTGTCGACCGGGCTGTCGACCGGGCGCCGAGCAGGGTCGGTCGCTTGGGGTCCACGGTGTCGCCGGAGGACCGGCCGGTCAGCCGGCGGTGCACCCACGGGACCAGGAACTGCTTGGTCCAGGTCGCGTTCGCCCGCAGCTGCGCGCGTCGGGAGAGTGGCGTGACCGGCTCGAGCTCGTCGGGCACGAGGGAGTGCTCGGTCCCGAGGGCGTCGAGCACCGCGAGCGCGATCCGCTGGTGGCCGAGGTGGTTGAGGTGCATCCGGTCGCCATCCATGAGCGCTGTCATGACGGCAGGCATGTCCCGCTCGCGCATCCGCCACATGTCGACGAGCGAGGCGCCGTGCCGCTCACTGATCTCGCGGGCGAACTCGTTGAAGATCGCCATCCGCCCGCGCAGCGCGGAGTAGAGCCCGGAGCCGCCCGGGTCGAAGATCGTGAACATGACGACGTGGGCGCCACCGCCCGCGAGGCGGCCGATCGCCTCGTCGTAGGCCGTGGCGAGGTCGTCGAGGTCGACCTTGGGGCGCAGCACGTCGTTGGCCCCGGCGTGGATGCTGACCAGGTCCGGAGCCAGCGCCAGCGCCGGCTCGACCTGCTCGTCGATGACCTGGCGCAGCTTGCGGCCGCGGATGGCCAGGTTGGCGTAGCCGAAGTCGGGACTCTGCGTCGCCAGCACCTCGGCGACCCGGTCGGCCCAGCCGCGCAGCCCGTTCGGCCGGGCGGGGTCGGGGTCGCCCACGCCCTCGGTGAAGGAGTCGCCGAGGGCGACGTACCTGCTGAACATGAGCCAATCGTGTCATCCGACCCGGGAGGTAGGTTGGCCGCGTGCTCCTCTCCGACCGCGACATCCTCGCCGAGATCGAGGCGAAGAAGATCGTCCTCGAGCCGTACGACGAGTCGCTGCTGCAGCCCTCCAGCATCGACTTCCGGCTCGACCGCTACTTCCGGGTCTTCGAGAACCACCGCTATCCGCACATCGACCCCGCCGCCGACCAGTCCGACCTCACCCGCGTGGTCGAGCCGGCCGGGCGAGGAGCCGTTCATCCTGCACCCCGGCGAGTTCGTGCTCGGGTCCACCCTCGAGGTGGTCACGCCTCCCCGACGACCTGGCGGCGCGGGTCGAGGGCAAGTCCTCGCTCGGTCGGCTCGGGCTGCTCACCCACGCCACGGCCGGCTTCGTCGACCCGGGTTTCAGCGGTCATGTGACCCTCGAGCTGGCCAACGTCGCGACGCTGCCGATCAAGCTCTACCCCGGGATGAAGATCGGCCAGCTCTGCTTCTTCCGGCTCAGCTCGCCCGCGCAGCACCCCTACGGCTCGGAGAAGTACGGCTCGCGCTACCAGGGACAGCGCGGGCCCACCCCCTCACGCTCCTACGCGAACTTCCACCGCACGCGGGTCTGAGGCCGGGTTGTCGGTTTCCCTAGTTCACTAGGGAAACTGCCAGTTCCCACGCGAAGCATCGCGTGGGAAGCGGTGGTTTCCCGTGTTAACTAGGGAAACCGCAGCCGGTCAGTCATCAGCCGGTCAGCCATCAGCCGGTCAGCCCAGCCCAGGAAGCGTCAGCACCGAGGGGTACTGCGCGGAGCTGTGGATGGTGATCGCGCTGAGCGATCCCGGCAGCTCGGGCAGCGAGGGGGACAGGTGCGGGGTGTCGAAGGCCTGCACCGCGATCCGCAGCTCGTGGCCCTTCTGGATCGACGCGCCGGTGGGGAACACCTCGACGTCCACGGGCTCGACGGCGCCGGCGGGCAGCGCCTTCTCCGAGGCCAACGTGTACGGGTGGAAGGGCTGGATCAGCTTGCCGTCGAGGTAGCGCGACCGCGCGGTGTCGAGCGCGCGCTGGGCGATGACCTGCCAGCCGCCCGTGAGCCGCGTCACGGTGCCGTCGGGCGCGACGTCCTCGACGGCGACCGAGAGCATCCCCCCGCCACCGACGCTCGAGACGTAGAGCCGTGCGTTGATCGGGCCCTGGAACTGCACGGGCTTGCTCACCGGCGCCGAGTCGAAGGTGACGCCGGCCAGGTCGTTGGGGGCGTTGTTGGTCAGGCACGGGTTGGGCAGCGGTGACTGGTTGATCACCCCGGCGGTCCACTGGTTGGTGGAACGGGTGCACAGCCCGGCGACCGGGATCGGGAGCACGGTGGCCGTGCCGTCCGTGGTGGTGCCGGTGGTCAGCACGCCCGGCGTCCCGTTCCGCGCGCTGCCGGAGAGCCGCCAGCTCTGCGCCGTCCGGTCCCTGCCGGCCCAGTCAGCGCCCTTGCGCCAGACGCCAGTGCCCTGCTCGTACCAGGTCATCGGCGCGATGTCCTGGTCGAGCGTCGGGTCGGCGATGCCCTTGACGTAGTGGTCGAACCAGCGCAGCTGGAGCTCGGCGAGCGACCCGTAGCCGGCGGCGCCGACGTCGGCGCCCGAGGAGCCCTGCAGGTGGTCCCAGGGGCCGATGATCAGCTTGGTCGGGATGCCGCGCTTGCGGAGGTTCTCGTACAGCAGCGGGGTACCGCGCTGGAACAGGTCGAACTCGCCGCTGATCAGGAACGTCGGCACGGTGACCTTGGAGATCACGTTGATCGGGCTGCGCTCGGCGTAGAACGGTCCGTCGTAGGCGGTGTCGCCGCCCGCCAGCGCCTTCACCAGGGTCGGTCCGGTGAAAGCCGCCGCGCCGCCGATGTGCGAGGCGAGGGCGCCGATCCCCGACGGGGGATCGGTCGTGGTGACCGCCGGCGGGATGACGCCGGTGGCCGCGACCAGCCCGAGCCACAGCGGCATGAAGCCGGAGTCGATCTGCCCGCCCGAGGCGACCACGTCGCGGTAGACGTCGGCGGCGGGCACCTGCGGGAAGATCGCCTTCAGACCTGGGGGCCTGCCCGCAGCGGCGAAGATCTGGCTGATCCCCATGTACGACGGACCGGACATCGCCGTGCTGCCGTTGCTCCAGGGCTGCCGGTGCGCCCAGGTCATCACCTCGGACGCGTCGAGGTCCTCGCGCTTGTCGAAGGCGTTCCACTGCCCCTCGCTGGACCCGGTGCCGCGCGCGTCGACGGTCAGCTGGGCGTACCCGCGCTTCACCAGGTAGGAGCCACTCGACCCGGCGATGGGGCTGCCGCCGCTCGCGGACTTGTTGTAGGCCGTGATGGTCACGACCACCGGCAGCCTGGTGCTCACCGGGTTGCCGTTCGCGTCGGCCGGGCGGGTCAGGTCGCCCCGCAGCTTCACGCCGTCCGACATCGGGATCGCGATGTCCTTGGTGGTCACGGTGCTCGAGTACTGCTCGGGACGCGGGGTCCACGTCGATGCAGGCGCGGCAGCGGTCGCCGTGGAGGTCACCGTGGGGGCGGCCACCGGCCGGGACGCGGCCTGGGTCGGCGCAGACAACGCAAGCGGTGTGAGGGTGAGAGCCGCGGTGGCGGTGGCGACGAGCAGGCGTGACGGCATGGGACCTCCAGGGTGGCTTGCCCGATCAACGAGGCCCGCCGGACCGGGTTACCGGATGTGACCCCGGCCACGACGAAGGTCGACCCAGGTGGGTCGACCTTCGTCGTGAAGCCCTGTTCGCCGACCGTTGGGGTCAGAGGTCGAAGAGGGAGCCTGCCTCGCCGATGTCCTTGTCGGTCGACGGCTCGTGGGTCTCGCCGGAGCTCGCGGGCTTCGGCTTCTCCTCCGGCACGTCGCCGGACTCGTGGTCCTCCTCGGACTGGTCGTCCTTGTAGTCGGCGGCCTCGGGGGTCTCCTCGGCGGAGGCAACCTCGGCCTCGGCCTGCTCGCTCGACTCGCCGGAGAACTTGGCCTTGATGTCCTTCAGCGAGGTGATGCCGGTGTCCTCGTCGGCGTGCTCCTCGGCCTTGCTCCTCTGGCCTCGTCCTCGGCCTTGTCCTCGGGCTCCCTCGACTCGGCCTTCTCCTCGGGCTCGGTGCCGGCTCGGGCTGGTCGCCGTCGGGGACGTCGAACATCGACTGGCCGGCGGGGTACTTCCCACCCAGGCCGCTCGCCTCGGTCGTGTCCTGGTCGGGCTCGACGTCGCTGTCGGCGTCGTCCTCGGCTCGGTCGACGTTCTCGTCGGTGGTGGAGTCGCCGGCTGCGTCCTCGGTCTTGTCTTCGGTCTCGTCCTCGGCTCCCCTCCGGCTCCGGCTCGGGCTCGGCCTTCGCGGTGGGTGCCTCGGTCTCCTCGGGCTCGGCGAGGTCGAAGAGCGATCCGCCCTCGGGGATCTCGGTCCCCGGGGTCACCGACGAGCCGGATGAGGCCGGTGGGGCCTTGTCCTCGTCCTTGTCCTCGTCCTTGTCCTCGTCCTTCGGCTCGGGCTCGACGTCGGTGTCGGCGTCGTCCTTGGATCGGTCGACGTTCTCGTCGGTGGTGGAGTCGCCGGCTGCGTCCTCGGTCTTGTCCTCGGTCGTCGTCCTCGGTCCCCTCCGGCTCCGGCTCGGGCTCGGCCTTCGCGGCGGGTGCCTCGGTCTCCTCGGGCTCGGCGAGGTCGAAGAGCGATCCGCCCTCGGGGATCTCGGTCCCCGGGGTCACCGACGAGCCGGATGAGGCCGGTGGGGCCTTGTCCTCGTCCTTGTCCTCGTCCTTGTCCTCGTCCTTCGGCTCGGGCTCGACGTCGGTGTCGGCGTCGTCCTTGGATCGGTCGACGTTCTCGTCGGTGGTGGAGTCGCCGGCCGCGTCCTCGGTCTTGTCCTCGGTCTGCTCCGGCTCCTCGGGCTCTTCCGGCGCCGGCTCGGGCTCGTCGTCACCACCGAGGTCGAAGAGCGAGCCGCCCTCGGGGATCTCGCTGCTGGAGGCGGGCTCCGACTTCTCCTGCGAGACCTTCTGTGCGGGCTTCTCGGCCTCCGGCTCGTCCTCGGACGAGTCGTCGTCGCCGAGGTCGAAGAGCGACCCCCCGCCGGTGGTCGACTCGGGCTTGAGCGACTCGGCCGCCTCGGCCTTGGTCTCCGCCTCGGCCTTCTCGTCGGCCTTCTCGCCGTCCTTCTCGCCGTCCTCCGCGGGGGAGTCGTCGCCGACGTCGAAGCAGCGACCCGCCGTCGGAGCTGCCGGCCTTGGCGGCCGCGCCGACGTCCTCGGTCGCGGTCACGGTCTCGGAGGTCTGGGTGGTGTCGTCCGCCTCCGGTTCGGCGGCGGTCTCCTCGTCACGCTCGATCGTCGCGGTCGCCGTACCCCCGCCACCGCCACCAGCGGACGCAGTGGACGACGCCGCCTTGGCGGCCGGCTTCGACTCGCCCTTGACCGAGGCGAGCAGCAGCTGCGCGACGTCGAGCACCTCGACCTCCTCGCGCGCCTCGCCCTTGCTCTGCGCCGAGGTGAGCCCGTCGGAGAGCATCACCCGGCAGTAGGGGCAGGCCACCGCGATCTGGTCGGCGCCGGTCTCGACGGCCTCCTTGGTGCGGGTCTCGTTGATCCGCGTGCCGATGGTCTCCTCCATCCACATGCGGGCACCGCCGGCGCCGCAGCAGAAGGAGCGTTCGGAGTTGCGCGGCATCTCCACGAAGTCGGCGTCGGGCAGCACGGTCAGCAGCTCGCGCGGGGGCGAGTACACCTGGTTGTGGCGGCCGATGTAGCACGGGTCGTGGTAGGTGATCGAGCGCTTGCTGCCGGTGCCGTTGGAGGCGACGGGGCTCAGCTTCTTCTCGCGCACGAGCCGGTTCAGCAGCTGGGTGTGGTGCACGACCTCGAGCTCGATGCCGAGCTGCTTGTACTCGTTCTTCAGGGTGTTGAAGCAGTGGGCACAGGTCGTGACGGCCTTCTTGACCTTGTACTCCTTGAAGGTCTCGATGTTCTGCGCCGCCAGGCCCTGGAAGACGAACTCGTTGCCGGCCCGGCGCGCGGAGTCGCCGGTGCAGGTCTCGCCGTTGCCGAGCACGCCGAAGGACACCCCGGCCATGTCGAGCAGCTCGGCGACCGCGCGGGTCGTCTTCTTCGCGCGATCCTCGTAGGCGCCGGCGCAGCCGACCCAGAACAGCCAGTCGACCTCGTCGAGGGACTCGATGTCCTCGCCCACGACCTTGACCTCGAACGGCAGGTCCTTGGCCCAGTCCATCCGGGCGGTCGAGGACATGTTCCACGGGTTGCCCTTGTTCTCCAGGCCCTTGAACAGCCCGTTGAGCTCCGCCGGGAAGTTGGACTCGACGAGCACCTGGTAGCGGCGCATGTCGACGATGTGGTCGACGTGCTCGATGTCGACCGGGCACTGCTGCACGCACGCGCCGCAGGTGACGCACGACCAGAGCACGTCGGGGTCGATCACGCCCGAGCCGTCCTCGGGCATGTAGAACCACTCGTCGCCGGTGTCGCCCACGAGCGGTCGCTCGAGCTCGGTGGCCAGCGCGGTGTTGCCCTCGACGAGCGCGTCGCGCTTGTCCTCGTCGGCCAGCAGGTACGGCGTCTTGGCCAGCGTGTGGTCGCGCAGCGCCATCATCAGCAGCTTCGGCGACAGCGGCTTCTCGGTGTTCCACGCCGGGCACTGGGACTGGCAGCGACCGCACTCGGTGCAGGTCGCCATGTCGAGGATGCCCTTCCAGCTGAAGTCCTCGGCCGCGCCGACACCGAGCTTGGTGTCCTCGTCCATCTCCTCGAGGTCCTCGAGGGTGAGCGCCTTGCCCTCGCTCATCATCGGCTTGGCGGCACCCAGGGCCACCGGGTCGCGGCCGAAGAGCACGTTCATCGGCGCCAGGAAGATGTGCAGGTGCTTGCTGTTGAGCACGAAGATCAGGAAGACCAGCATCACGCCGATGTGCAGCAGCAGGCCGATCCCGATCAGCGCCGTGCTGTCGGGCAGCACGGTGCCGAGGGCGTGGGAGACGAAGGCGGCCTCGCCGTACCCGTGATCGCCGCCGCCCGCATCGGCGATGGCCATGTCGCGTGCCTGGACGGCCCCGCGGAACAGGAACATCGTCCAGATGACGTTGAAGATCATGAACAGGGTGAAGTACGCCGGCCCGAGGTGCGAGCCGAAGAACCGCGACTTGCGACCGATCTCCTGCGGCCGGTTGCGCAACCGGATCACGTAGAAGACGACCGAGGCCGAACAGGGCCATCACCGCGATGAAGTCCTGCAGGAAGCCGAGCACCGACCAGTTGCCGAAGACGAACCAGCTCCACTCGGGGTTCCGGGAGAGCAGCACGGCGTACGCCTCGAGGTAGACCGTGCCGAGGATGAAGAAGGCCCACATCACGAAGAAGTGAGCCGAGCCCGGGACCGTCCACTTCAGCATCTTGCGCTGGCCGAAGACCTCGACCACCTGACGTTTGGCCGCGGCGCCGAGCCGGCTGGTGACGCCCTCGATCCGGTCCGGGGCGGGCTGCCCGTGCGAGATGGCTCGGTAGAGGAACCCCACGCGCTTGCCCGCCAGGGGCAGCGCGACCGCGTTCATCAGCAAGCCGACGATGAGCACAGCAACCACGTGTCACTCCAAGTCGTCACGTTCGAGGGTCGGCACGCCCGACCCGCCGGTCAGCGCTCGCAGACTACGGGCAAGCGGTCCCGGCCGGTACGGCCTGCCGATGTGACAAATGCTACCTGCGAGTAACGTCAGCCCTCGGCGACGGGTGCCTCCGGCGCGACGGCGTCCCGGCGCGGCACGAGGGGTACGGCGACCAGGGGGAAGACGGCGGCGAGGCCGAACGTCGCGGCGTACCCCCACCCGGTGATGACGACGGCCGCGGTCGGGGCCACCGCCGTTGCCACGACGTACTGGGCGGTGTTCTGGACGCCGAGCGCCCGGCCGGACCAGAAGGCTCCGGCCCGCTCGGCCACGCTGGTGAAGGCCAGGCCGTTGTCGGCCACCGTGACCGTCGACGCCACGACCATCACCACGACCGCGATGGCCAGCGGCTCGGTGAGGCCGAGCAGCAGCATCGTGATCGCGGCGGCCATCGCCACCCAGCGGAGCGGGCGCACGCGCGAGGCGACGGCGTCGGACAGCGCGCCGGCCCCGATCCGGCCGACGGCCCCGGCGACGTGCGTCAGCGCGACCAGCGCGCCCGCGGCACCGGCCGACCAGTGCCGCTCCTGCACCAGCCACACCAGCGAGTAGGTCCACACCAGGAACTGGGGGACGACGGTGAGGACCGAGACCGCGTGGATGCGGGTCAGGAAGTGGTCCTGGCGGTACGGGTTGGCCGTCAGCGCTGCCGTGCGCTCGGGGCGGGGCGGGTCGATGACGAGTGCGAGCGTGGCCACGAAGGCGATCGCGCCCGCGGCGACCGGGATCCACAGGGCAGCGCCCACCCCGGCCCGCTCGGCGGTCACCGCCATCGTGGCCGCGGCGACGGCGACGCCCAGCGGCTGGGCCATCTGCCGGATGCCCATCGCCAGGCCGCGGCGGTGCGGCGGGAACCAGCCCACGACGATCCGGCCGCTGGCCGAGCTGGAGCTGGCCGCGCAGGCGCCGACCAGGAACAGCGTCGCGCCGAGCGCGACGGCGTCATGGACCAGCGCGGCCGCCACCCCGGCCACGACGGTGCCGCCGAGCCCGGTCAGCAGCACGGCGCGCTCGCCCACCCGGTCCACCAGCAGTCCCCAGGCGATCAGCGAGACCATCACTCCGGCCATCGTCATCGCGGCGACGGTGCCGGCCTGGGCCAGGCTCAGGCCGCGGACGTCGACCAGCGCCGGGATCAGGAACGCGGGACCGTTGATGGCCACTGATGACGAGGCCTGTGCTCCCACCGTCGCTCCGAGCATGGACCAGCGGCGCGCGGTGCCGACGTCGGCGGCATCGAGGGTGCTGGTGCCCTGCCCGACTTCTCACGGCCTCACGCTAGGACGCCGGAGAGCCGCCTCGTCACCGACCTCGCTGTCGCGGACACCGCGTCGACGAGCGCCGACAGGTCGAGGCTCTCGTCGCTGTCGTAGGTGATGGCGATGCCGGCCAGGGGCGTGCCGTTCGGGTCGAGCACGGCGACGGCCACCGAGGCGAACCCCGGGGTCACCTCGCCGTCCTCCTCGGCGTACCCGCGCCGCCGGGTCGCGGCGAGCACGCTGCGCAGGGCGCTCAGGCTCTGCGGACCGCGGCCGTGCCGGTCGACGAAGGCGTCCCGGCTCGGGTACAGCGCGCGGACCTGGCTCTCCGGGAGCGCGGCCAGGATGGCGCGACCGCTGGCCGTGAGGTGGGCCGGCAGGCGTACGCCGACGTCGGTGACCAGGGGCGTGCGTCCGGGGCCGCGCTCCTCGAGCACGTAGAGCACGTCGCGCCCGTGCGGGACCACGAGGTGCGCGGACTGACCGGTGCGGTCCGCGAGGCGGGCCAGGTAGCGGTGCGCGATCCGCTGCAGCGGCTCCTGGCGCGCGTAGCCGATGCCGACCTCGAAGGCGGCGACGCCGAGGCAGTAGCGGCGCTCCTCGGCGAGATGGGTGACGAAGCCCTGCTCGATCATCGCGTTGATCAGGTGGTACGCCGTCGAGCGCGGCAGGCCCAGCGCGGAGGCGATCCGCTCCAGCGGCACCGGGTCCGGCTGGGCGGCCAGGAACCGGAGCACCAGCAACGCCCTGGTGGCCGCGGGCACCTGGCTCATGAGCCGAAACCTACACATTCCGGCACTGGTTGCGTCACCATGGTCCGGTGAATCGTCGACTCTTCCCCGCCCTCGTCGCCGTGCCCCTCGTGGCTCTCCTCCTGGTCGCGGCAGCGCTCGCGCCCGCGAACGCCGCGCGGCTGCCCAGCAAGCACCACTGGCTCAAGGACACCCGCAAGGCCATGGTCGGCTCGCGGGCCTGGATCAACACCCGTCTCGCCTCGCCCAAGTCGACCGACGGGCAGCTCGCGGTCAACCTCGACATCGACAACACCGCGCTGGCCACCAAGTACGCCCGGGGCAAGGCCGTCCCGGTCGTGCTGCGGTTCGTGCAGTACGCCCACGCGCACGACGTCGCGATCCTCTTCAACACCGGCCGGCTGAGCACGCAGCTCTCCGGGATCACCCAGCAGCTGCGCGCCGCCGGCTACCCGATCGACGGGATCTGCGGCCGCCAGCTCGGGCGAGGGGCTGGTGCACGGCAAGGAGCGCTGCCGCAGCACGTACGTCGCGCAGGGCTACACGATCATCGCCAACGTCGGCAACCACAGCACCGACTTCACCGGGGGCGACTACGAGCGCGCCTACCGGCTGCCGAACTACCACAACCGGCTGGGCTGAGCTTCTGGGCTGAGCGACCCTTCGAGACAGGACTTCGTCCTTGCCGGATCGCTAGTACTGGTGGAACCAGCGGGCGAGCTGGGTGGTGGCGCCGGGGCAGGTGGTGTTCTGGTCGCGCTGGTCGGCGACCCACTGGCCCAGGACGCCGCGGCCGCCCTGGATGACCCAGTCGCTGCGGCACCGGCGCAGGGCCTCGGTGCGCGAGGTCTGGCCGGCGGCGCGCCACTCGGGGACGCCCATCCGCAGGGTGCCGACGACGTTGGCGTAGAGGTACGGCGTGGAGTAGACGCCCACGGCGTACCCGGCGTCGGTGTAGCCCTGCGCGGCACCACGGATGACCGCGGCGTTGGCCTGCTTGTCCGAGCCCCAGTCGAAGTGCGGCACCGCTCTCGACGTCGAGCCACACGATCGGGCTCTGCAGTCCCGACGCGCTTCATGGAGGCGATGTTGTAGCGCGCCTGCTGGTAGCCGAGCTGTTCGCCGGTCAGCCCGTGGGGCGAGAACCGGGTGGGGCCGCTGATCACGGAGTACGCCGCGGTGAGCAGGTGGTGCTCGCGCGCGTAGGCGACCTGGTCGGCGAGGCACGGGTTCACGACGAACCCGGGGCCGTTGGTCAGCCCGATCACGACGAAGGTCGCGTCCGACGTGGGCATCGGCAGCCCCTCGGTGCGCTTCTCCGGGATGCCGAGGCCCCTGGGGCACTGCGGCCAGCTCACGTCGCCGCCGAGCAGCGGGCCGGTGACCTTGGCCAGCGGCGAGACCGGGGAGATCGTCGACGTCGTTCGGTCGGGGTGCGTCGGGGTGGGTCGTGTCCGTCGCCTCGGGGGTCGGCTGTGACGGCGACGGGCTGCTGGAGCTCGATCGGGGACTTCTGGGCGGCTGGCTTCAGCGGGGCGGTGCAGGCACCCAGGCCCAGGGCAGCCATGACGACGGCAGCAACGCCGGCGAGGGAGAGTCGCAGCGACCTGCGCGGCACGACGCCTCCAGGTGAGTCTCGGATCCGAGACGATCCCCGCGGCCAAGATCTGGTGGCCGCCGTCCCGGTGGAGGTTGGATCGTCGCATGAGTACGACCACCCCCTCCACTGTCCGCGACGTCGCCGTGGGCGTGGGCCCGCTGTCCTTCGACGACGTGGTGGCGGTCGCCCGCGAGGGGGCGCAGGTACGCCTCACCGACGAGGCGCTGACCGCGATCGACCGTGCACGTGCGACCGTCGAGGAGCTCGCCGCGGCAGCGACCCCCGCCTATGGCATCTCGACCGGGTTCGGCGCTCTGGCCACCCGGCACATCCCCACGGAGATGCGTGCGCAGCTGCAGCGCTCACTGGTCCGCTCGCACGCTGCCGGCTCCGGTCCCGAGGTGGAGCGCGAGGTCGTGCGCGGGCTGATGCTGCTGCGCCTCTCGACCCTCGCGACGGGCCGGACCGGCGTACGACGTGAGACGGCGCAGCTGATGGCCTCGATGCTCAACGCCGGGATCACGCCGGTGGTGCACGAGTACGGCTCGCTCGGCTGCTCCGGCGACCTCGCCCCGCTCTCGCACTGCGCGCTGGCGCTGATCGGCGAGGGCTCCGTGCGCGACGCCGACGGCTCCCTCGTCCCGGCGGCCGACGCCCTGGCCGCCGCCGGCCTGCAGCCGGTGGAGCTCGCGGCCAAGGAGGGGCTGGCCCTGATCAACGGCACCGACGGCATGCTCGGCATGCTGGTGATGGCGCTGGTCGACCTCGACGTGCTGATGAAGACGGCGGACGTCGCCGCCGCCATGTCGGTCGAGGGCCAGCTCGCCACCGACCGGGTCTTCGCCGCCGACCTGCAGGCCCTGCGGCCGCATCCCGGCCAGGCCTCCAGCGCGGCCAACCTGGTCGCGATCCTGCGCGACAGCGGCGTCGTCGCCTCGCACCGGGGTCCTGACTGCAACCGCGTGCAGGACGCCTACTCGCTGCGCTGCTCGCCGCAGGTGCACGGCGCCGCACGCGACACCCTCGACCATTGCGCCGTGGTGGCCGGACGTGAGCTGGCCAGCGCCGTCGACAACCCGGTCGTCGTGGAGGACGGCCGCGTCGAGTCCAACGGCAACTTCCACGGAGCGCCAGTCGCCTACGTGCTCGACTTCGCGGCGATCGTGGCCGCCGACGTCGCCTCGATCAGCGAGCGGCGTACCGACCGCTTCCTGGACAAGGCCCGCAGCCACGGGCTGCCGCCGTTCCTGGCCGGCGACCCCGGCGTGGACAGCGGCCACATGATCGCGCAGTACACCCAGGCCGCGATCGTCAGCGAGATGAAGCGGCTCGCCGCTCCCGCCAGCGTCGACTCGATCCCCTCCAGCGCGATGCAGGAGGACCACGTCTCGATGGGCTGGTCGGCCGCCCGCAAGCTGCGTCGCTCGCGTCGACGGGCTCACCCGGGTGCTCGCCGTCGAGGTGCTCACCGGTGCTCGGGCCCTCGACCTGCGCCGTCCGCTCGCTCCTGCGCCGGCCACCGAGGCCGTCGTCTCGTTGCTGCGCTCCTCCGGCATCGAGGGCCCGGGGCCCGACCGCCACCTCTCACCCGAGATCGAGGCGACGGTCGAGCTCGTGCGCTCGGGCGCCGTCGTCGAAGCCGTCCAGTCAGTGATCGGAGAACTCCAGTGAACAACCCCCGTCTGCCCATCCACGCCGCCCACGGCACCGAGCTGTCCGCCCTCTCGTGGCAGACCGAGGCGCCGCTGCGGATGCTGATGAACAACCTCGACCCCGAGAACGCCGAGCGCCCCGAGGACCTCGTGGTCTACGGCGGCACCGGCAAGGCGGCCCGCAGCTGGGAGGCCTACGACGCCCTCGTCCGGACGCTGCGCACGCTCAAGGACGACGAGACGATGCTCGTGCAGAGCGGCAAGCCGGTCGGCGTCATGCGCACCCACGAGTGGGCGCCGCGCGTGCTGATCGCGAACTCCAACCTGGTCGGCGACTGGGCCAACTGGGAGGAGTTCCGGCGGCTCGAGGAGCTCGGCCTGACGATGTACGGCCAGATGACGGCCGGCTCGTGGATCTACATCGGCACCCAGGGGATCCTGCAGGGCACCTTCGAGACCTTCGCGGCGGTCGCCGACAAGAGGTTCGACGGGACGCTGGCCGGCACGATCACGCTGACCGCCGGCCTCGGCGGCATGGGCGGGGCACAGCCGCTCGCGGTCACCATGAACGACGGGGTCGCGATCTGCGTCGACGTCGACCAGTCGCGGATCACCCGCCGCATCGAGCACCGCTACCTCGACGTCCAGGCCGGCTCGGTCGAGGAGGCCGTGCAGATGGCCGTCGAGGCGCGCGACGAGCGTCGCCCGCTCTCGATCGGGCTGCTCGGCAACGCCGCGGAGATCTTCCCCGAGCTGCTCGCGAGCGACGCGCCCATCGACATCGTCACCGACCAGACCTCGGCCCACGACCCGCTCTCCTACCTGCCCGTCGGGGTCCCCTTCGGGGAGTGGCACGACGCGGCCCGTCGCGACCCGGAGGGCTTCACCAAGGAGGCGCAGGCCTCGATGGCCGCGCACGTGCGGGCGATGGTGGAGTTCCAGGACAAGGGCGCCGAGGTCTTCGACTACGGCAACTCCATCCGCGACGAGGCGCGCAAGGGCGGCTACGACCGGGCCTTCGAGTTCCCGGGCTTCGTGCCGGCCTACATCCGGCCGCTGTTCTGCGAGGGCAAGGGCCCGTTCCGCTGGGCGGCGCTCTCCGGCGACCCGGCCGACATCGCCGCCACCGACCGCGCGATCCTCGAGCTGTTCCCGGACAACGAGCGGCTGCACAAGTGGATCACGATGGCCGGCGAGCGGGTGCACTTCCAGGGCCTGCCTGCCCGGATCTGCTGGCTCGGGTACGGCGAGCGCCACCTCGCGGGCCTGAAGTTCAACGAGATGGTCGCCTCGGGTGAGCTGAAGGCTCCGATCGTGATCGGCCGCGACCACCTCGACTGCGGATCCGTCGCCTCGCCGTACCGCGAGACGGAGTCGATGCTCGACGGCTCGGACGCCATCGCCGACTGGCCCCTGCTCAACGCGCTGGTGAACACCGCGTCGGGCGCCTCGTGGGTCTCGATCCACCACGGCGGCGGCGTCGGCATGGGCCGCTCGATCCACGCCGGCCAGGTCTGCGTCGCCGACGGCACCCCGCTCGCGGCCCAGAAGATCGAGCGCGTCCTCACCAACGACCCCGGCATGGGCGTCATCCGCCATGTCGACGCCGGCTACGACCGCGCCGAGGAGGTCGCCGAGGCCCGCGGCGTCCGCATCCCGATGCAGGAGGGCTGAGCGGGCGGCATGTACGCGGCGTCCGCGAGTGCACGCGCCGGACAGGTAGGCGACCCGCTTACATGCGCGGGTGCCGCCCTCAGCACGTGAGCCGCTCAGCTGGAGGGGGAGGCGTACCAGATCGTGCGCTTCTCCCACTGGCCCGGGCCGAGGCGGCGGCCGGAGCAGACGATGATCGCCAGCTGGGGGGTGCCGGTGCGGGAGTAGTACTCCGGGACGCGTGCGGTGGCGAGCACCTCGACGCGCTTGGTGACGCGGTAGCAGAGGCGCTGCGTGCCGTGGCCGTGCACGACGATGCGGCCGTTGTCGTGCAGCCCGGTGAGCAGGGCGTTGCCGAGGGCGGTGCCGTCGGGCCAGGTGTGCGCGTTGAGGAGCACGTTGCCGCGGGCGTCGCCGGGCCGAACGTGCTGCGCCTCGTCGTAGGCGAAGACGTGCTTGCCGGCCTCGGTCAGGGGCGGGATGCCGGGGACGTTGTTGGCGTCGCGCGGGGGAGCGATCACGTGCACGTCCTTGACCACCCCGGTGCACGGTGATCGACGCGGGCGCGAAGGAGTGCTGCACGTCTTCGGGGCACTGGGCGGGCCCGGTGGCGGCCCCGGTGGCGCTCGCGGTGGTCGGAGTCGGCGAGGCCGGCTCGACGAAGCCCTGCCCGGAGGCACTGCTGCCGCTGCTGTCGTCGTTTCCCCTGCCGACGAGCCGCACCGCGACGATGCCCGCGACCACGATCGCGAGCACCACCGCGACCCCGAGGACGACCCGCCTGCCACGCATGGCGCCAGGGTAGGCGTTCGACCACCACCCCCTGCGGCGGCCGCCTAGAGTCCGGACATGAGCGAACGCCCCGTCCGCGCCCGTATGCCGCTGCCCGGCATCAGCTCCCGCGCCTGGGAGCACCCCGCCGACAAGGGCGCGCTGGTCGCGCTGCGCAAGCTCAAGGGCTTCGACACCCTGCTCAAGGCGCTGTCCGGACTGGTCAACGAGCGCGCCGTGCGCCTGCTCCTGCTCGGCTCGGCGGTGCGCGTGGACGAGCGCCAGTTCACCGACCTGCACCGGCTGCTCACCGACGTCGGCGCGGTCCTCGACGTCAACGGCGTCCCGGAGATGTACGTCGTCGCCGACCCCACCTCAACGCCGTCACGATCGGCATGAGCCGGCCGGCCATCGTCCTGAACAGCGCGCTGGTCGACCTGCTCGACGAGGAGGAGCTGCGCTTCGTCGTCGCCCACGAGCTCGGGCACGCGATCAGCGGACACGCGCTCTACCAGACCCTGCTGCGCCGTCTGATCGTGCTGAGCGGCACTTTCGGCGCCATCCCGCTCGGCGGCCTCGGCCTCCGGGTCATCGTCGCCGCGCTGATGGAGTGGTCGCGCAAGTCCGAGCTCTCCGCCGACCGCGCCGGCCTGCTCGCCACCCAGGACCCCGACGGTCGCCTACCGCGTGCACATGAAGCTGGCCAGCGGCGGCCACCTCGAGCAGCTCGACACCGCCTCGTTCTTCGAGCAGGGGCAGGAGTACGACGAGTCGGGTGACATGCGCGAGTCGGTGCTGCGGCTGATGATCGTGGAGACCCAGTCGCACCCGTTCGCCGTCGTCCGCGCCAAGGAGCTGCGCCGCTGGGTCGACAGCGGCGCCTACACGCAGGTGCTCGCGGGCAACTACCCGCGCCGCGAGGACGACGCCACCGCCGACATCTCCGCGGCCGCGACGCGAGGCGGCGGCGAGCTACACCGAGCAGTTCCGTGGAGCCTCCGACGCGCTCGGCAAGTTCGTCCATGACACGGCGGGGCTCGCGGGGACGGTCAAGGGCTGGTGGGACCAGAACCTCCGCCGCGGCGAGTGATCCGCCGCCACCAGCTCGCGCTGCCGCGGAGGGGCGGGAGCCGGTCGAGGCGCAGCCGCCCGTCGCCGCGCTCGCTCGCGCTGCCGCGCACGCCACCGCTCGACCTCGGCGTCGACGTCCCGGGTCCTCGTCACCACCGGCGGCCCGCCCTGCAGCTGACGCCGCGCCTCGACCACGCGCCGGTTGAAGTCCTCGACGATGCGACGGACGACCTGCTCAGCGGTCTCCCGGTCGAGCTCCGCGTCGAGCTCGGCGTCCTCCTTGCGCAGCTGCAGCGCCGGCGGGAGGACGCCGGTGATCTGCTCGCGCTCGATCAGCTTCTTCAGCCACCAGTCGCGGTCGTACGGCGACCCGAGGTCGCCCAGCGGCTTGCCGGCACCGGGCAGGTCGTCGAACTCGCCGCGCTCCATCGCCTGCTGGATCTGCAGGTCGACCCACCGCGCCTGGTGCTGGATGCGGTTCGCGGCGGCGTCCATGCCTGTGCGCGCGTCCGTCGTCCGACGGCGCAGCTGCGACGCGTCCTCAGCCCGGTCCTCGCGCTCGGCCATCACGACATCACCTCGCCCCGACGCTAACCCGGCCTCACGCGTCGGCGAAGGCGCTGCGTGGCACGACCAGCAGGCTGATCGCGGCGATCAGCGCGGTGACCGAGCAGACCGCCCACACCGTGAGGTAGCCGGAGAGGGGAGCGTGGCCGGCCTTCGCGTCGGCGATCGACCCGGCCGAGGAGAGCGCGATCGCGAAGATGCTCGAGGCGATCGCGCCACCGATCGTCTTGGTGGTGTTGGTCATCCCGGTCACGAAACCGGTGCGGTCGGCCGGCGCCGCCGCGGCGGCCGCCGCCGGCAGCGAGGCCACCAGGGCACCGGACCCGACGCCGGCCACGGCCATGTTGACCAGCGCGTTGACGGTGCAGCCGTGGAAGGGGATGAACAGGCCGTACCCGAGGGCCACCAGCAGCGCGGCGACCAGCATCGCCGTACGCGTGCCGACCAGCCGCCCGGCCAGGGGGAGCAGCAGTGCGCCCGTGACCAGCGCGAGCACGTAGACCACGATCAGCACGGTCACGAACCCCGCGCTCGCCCCGAGCCCGTAGCCGGTCACGTCGGGGTCGGTGCGCGCGAACGTCGACAGCGGGATCTGCGCTCCGAGCACCGACATCCCGAACAGGAAGGCGGTCAGCTGCACCGGCCACTGGCCCGGCGTCGCCAGCAGGCGTACGTCGATCAGCGGCTCCTCGAGGGTGAGCTCGAAGCGCGCGAACGGCCAGAACGCCAGCAGCCCGAGCACCATCACCACCCAGGGGAGCGGTTGGCCCGGTCCCTGGACGCGCACCAGGATCAGGCCGGCCATCACCAGGCCGATGGCGACCGAGACGAGCAGCGAACCCGCGCACGTCGAGCCGGCCCGAGTCGGAGACCGGCGGTGCCGGCGCGACGCCGAACCAGACGACGAACAGGACCGCTGTGACCGCGATCGCCGGGATGGTGAGCAGCAGCGTCATCCGCATCGAGCCGACCAGCGCACCGCTCGTCGCCGCGCCGAGGATCACGCCGAGCTCGAGGGCGGCCACGAGGAACGACGCCGCCCGGCGGGTCAGCCGCGTCTGCGCGCCGGTGCCGGCCGTGCGTCGATGGATGATCGAGACCTCGAGCGGCAGCCACACGACGTAGAAGCCCTGGATCGCCCACGCCACCAGGAAGGTCCCGAAGGTCGGCGCGAACGCGACGCCCCACGACGCGACCGCGGTGACGGCGGTGGACAGCAGCAGCACGTTGCGGTGGCCGATCGAGGTCGCCGAGCCGCGCGAGCACGGGCACGACGAGCGCCGAGACGACCAGCTGCGCCGCCTCGAACCAGTTGACGTCCGCGTCGTGGATGTCGAGGTGGCGGGCGATGTCGCTGAAGATCGGCGTGTAGTAGCCCTGCAGGATCCCGCTGGCGATCTCGACGCAGACCAGGAAGCCGACGATCGTGCCGAGGCCGGGCAGGCTGCTTGCCGCGCGGTCGTCCTCGGTGACGCTCATCACGAGGGCCTCGAGGATGCGGGTGTACCAGCGCACGCCGGCGAGGAAGTCCTCGACGCCGATGTGCTCGTCGTAGCTGTGGATGCTCTCCCGCTGGGCCTTGGTCATCCGGAACGGCGTGAACCGGTAGACCCGGGGGCAGATCGCGGTGAAGTGCCGCGCGTCGGTGGCGGCCATCATCACGTACGGCGTGGGCACGGCGTCGGGGAACTCCTCGGTGATCGGTGCGGGTGAGCAGCTCGAAGGCCGCGTCGTCGGTGGGCGAGACCGGGCTCGGCTCGTTGGCGTCGAGGACGCTCGAGCGTGATCGAGTCGTCGTCGACGGCCCGGCGTACGTGCTCGGTGGCCGAGGCGACGCTGTCGCCGACCTGGAGCCGCAGGTTGACCGCGGCGCTGGCGCTCGACGCGATCACGTTGTGGCCGGGCGAGCCGCTGCAGGGTGGTCACCGCCATCGTGGTACGCGCCATCGCGGCGGTCTCCGGACCGATGCGCCGGCAGCGTGCGCTGCAGCACGGGTCGCAGCCGCGTGCGCCTGCGCGAAGAGCGGCCGCAGCGGCGAGCGGGTGCGTGCGGGGCCAGCCGGGTGAACATGTCGAGCGTGGGCTCGGGGATGCGCGGCGGGAACTGCCGCTCCTCGAGCCGTACGACGGCCCGGGCGATCCGCGCGGTCGGGCCGTTGCGCGCCGGTGTCGAGGAGTGGCCGCCGCGACCCTCGGCGCGCAGCTCGATGGTGGTGGTGCCCTTCTCGGTCACGCCGATCACGCCGAGCGGGGGCTTGACCCCCGGGAACGCCTCGAGCGCGATCGCGCCGCCCTCGTCGAGCACGAACCACGGCGTCACCCCGCGTGAGCGCAGCTCGTCGACGGCCGCGACGGCGTCCTGCCCGGAGACCTCCTCGCGCGCGCCGAAGGAGAGCCACACGTCGCGCGACGGGACGAACCCGCCGGCCAGCAGCCGCTCGACCGCGCTGCAGATGCCGACCAGCGAGCCCTTGTCGTCGAGGGTGCCGCGACCCCAGACGTGGCCGTCGTGCACCTCGGCGCGAGAACGGCGGGTGCTGCCACGGCGCGGACTCGTCGATCGGCACGACGTCGATGTGGGCCATCAGCACGACGGGGTCCTGCGAGGAGCCGGCTCGGGAGTCGGCACGCCCCTGCCAGCGGAAGAGCAGCGAGTGGTCACGCACCCGGTGCAGGGTCGAGCCGCTCGTGCAGCAGCGGGAACGCCCGGGCCAGCGTCGAGTGGAACGTCTCGAACGTCGTCGCCGTCGATCTCCGACTCGTCGGTGTGGGAGACGGTGGGGATGCGCACCAGGTCGCGCAACCGCTCGACCACCTCGTCGTCCGAGGGCCCCTCTCCCATGGCGCGCAGGCTACTGGATCGCCGCGCCGCCGGACGGGTCTCGGATCCGAGACAGCAGGCCGGGTGCGGGTGTGGCGCCCGGGCCTCGGACCCGGTGGACTGGGCCTGTGCGCCGATCGGACTCAGCCTCGCTCGATCGAGGCCCAGCGCCCGCGGTGGACGACCTCGTCACGGGGCTTGCGGCCTCGTCGTGTGGGAGAGCCCGCCGCGCCTCCTGGGGCCGGGTGCCCGATCGTGATCGCGCCCACGGGCTTGAAGGCGAGGGGGATCTCGAAGGCCGCCACGCACGGCGTCGAGGCACTCGTTCGGCACCCCGAAGAAGCAGGCGCCGAGCCCCGCGTCCACCGCGGTCTGCAGGATCAGCAGCGAGGCCATCGCGGCGTCCATGTGCCAGAACGGCACCGGCCACTGCTGGTCCTCCGCCGGCGTCGAACCCTTGTCCGGCTCGGTGTAGCGGTCGAGGTAGGCCTGCTTGCTCGAGCACGGAAGCACCACGACCGGGGCGCGACTCATCCCGGCCAGCCAGCCGTCGACCGTGTCCTCCTCGTCGGTGGTCGCCGCCCAGAAGCGGCCGATGTCCTCGGGGGTGTCGAGCACCAGGAACCCCCAGCCCTGGCTGAAGCCCGCGCTCGGTGCCTTGGTCGCGTTGGCGAGGGCTCGGTCGACGACGGCCGGGTCCACCGGCTCGTCGGTGTAGTTGCGCACCATCTTGCGTCGGCGTACGACGTCCTGGAACTCCATGAGCACCAGTATCGGAGGAACCGTGCCTGACGGCTTCGAGCAGATGTGGAGCGCGATCGCCCCGATCGGCCGCTCGTCGCGCTCCGGCGGCTACCTGCGCCAGCCGTGGACGAGCCCGGAGACCGAGCTGCGCGCCTGGTTCGTCGAGCAGAGCCACGCCCGCGGCCTCGCCGTCGAGGCCGACGGCAACGGCAACCTCCTCGCCACGTGGGCCCCTGAGGATGCGCACCCGGTCCCTGAGGAAGGACGAAGTCCTGTCTCGAAGGGAGGGAACGCTGTCCTCATCGGCTCCCACCTCGACTCGGTCCTCGACGGCGGGGCGTACGACGGCCCGCTGGGCGTGGTCTCCTCCTTCGCCGCGGTCGACCGGCTGCGTGAGCAGGGCGTCGTACCCCGACGCCCCGTGATCGTGGGCGCCTTCGCCGACGAGGAGGGGTCGCGCTTCGGCCTGGCCTGTCTCGGCTCGCGGCTCGCGACCGGGGCGACGACGCCGGAGTCGGCCGCGGCGCTGCGCGACCCGGCGGGGACCTTCCTGCCCGACGCCATGGTCACCGCGGGCTTCGAGCCCGGGCTCGGACCGGCCGAGTGGGTCGGCCGGGTCGGCTGCTTCGTCGAGCTGCACGTGGAGCAGGGGCGTGACCTCGTCGACCGCGACGTCGCCGTCGGGCTGGCGAGCGCGATCTGGCCGCACGGTCGGTTCCGGTTCGAGTTCGCCGGCGAGGCCAACCACGCCGGCACGACGCGGATGGAGGACCGGCACGACCCGATGCTCAGCTATGCGATGACCGCGCTCGCCGCCGCGAAGCAGGCGCGGCTGGCCGGCCAGCGGGCGACGTTCGGCCGGCTCGACGTCGCTCCCAACGGCACCAACGCGATCCCCTCGCGGGTGACGGCCTGGCTCGACGCGCGCTGCGATTCCGACGAGTCGTTGGCCGCCTTGGTCGCCGAGATCGAGCGGCTGGGCAGCGAGCGCAGCGGCCGCGACGGCACCTCCCTGTCGGTGACGGCGGAGTCGGTGTCCGCGGCGGTGAGCTTCGACCGCGGCCTGACCGCGCGCCTCGACGCGGCGCTGGGCGGCGGCGTCCCGGTGATCCCGACGATGGCCGGCCACGACGCCGGCATCCTCGCCTCGGCCGGCGTGCCCACGGCGATGATGTTCGTGCGCAACCCGACCGGCGTCTCGCACTCCCCGGACGAGTTCGCCTCGACCGAGGACTGCCTCGCCGGCGTCGACGCGCTCACGACGGTGCTCGCGGAGCTCGTGACATGACCACGCTGCGGCTCGAGCACGCCCTCCTCCCGGACGGCGTCGCCTCCGACGTACACCTCGAGATCGAGGACGGGCGGATCAAATCGGTCGGCGCACCGGAGGGGTCAGAACTGGCAGGTTGGAGGGGTGGAGTTCCGCCCCCCCACTCGCAGTTTGGCCGGGCGCCCGGCCAAACTCCGCCGCCTAACCCCACCCCCGGCCTCACCCACCCGGGCTTCGCCAACTGCCACAGCCACGCGTTCCACCGGGCGCTGCGGGGGCGCACCCAGACCGAGCGGGGGTCGTTCTGGACCTGGCGCGAGCAGATGTACGCCGTGGCCGCGGAGCTGACGCCCGACTCCTACTTCGAGCTCGCGCGCGAGACCTACGCCGAGATGCGCGCGACCGGGATCACCGCGGTGGGGGAGTTCCACTACCTGCACCACCAGCCCGACGGGACGCCGTACGACGACCCCAACGAGATGGGCCGGGCGCTGCTGGCCGCCGCCGACGACGCCGGGATCCGGATCGCCCTGCTCGACACCTGCTACCTCGCCGCCGGGTTCGCGGGCGACGGGTACCGCGAGCCGGAGGGCGTGCAGGTCCGCTACTCCGACGGTGACGCGCACGCATGGGCCGAGCGGGTCGCCGCGTTCGAGGATCCCCGTGTGGGCGCCGCCATCCACTCGGTGCGAGCGGTGCCGCGCGACCAGCTGGGGGTGGTCGTCGAGGCGGCAGCCGACAAGCCCCTGCACGTCCACCTCAGCGAGCAGGTCGCCGAGAACGAGGCGTGCCTGGCCGCGACCGGGCTCACCCCCACCCAGCTCCTGGCCGAGGCCGGCGCACTCGGCCCGCTGACGTCGGCGGTGCACGCCACGCACCTCACCGACGACGACGTCCGGCTGCTCGGCGAGAGCCGGACCAACGTCTGCTTCTGCCCGACGACCGAGCGCGACCTCGCCGACGGCATCGGGCCGTCCCGCCGGCTGCACGAGGCCGGGGCCACCCTCACCCTCGGCTCCGACAGCCACGCCGTCATCGACCTCTACGAGGAGATGCGCGCCGTCGAGATGCACGAGCGCCTGGCCACGCAGCAGCGCGGCCACTGGTCGGCGAACGAGCTGCTCGCCGCGGCGACGTACGACGGCCACCGGTCGCTGGGCTTCGACGACGCCGGCCGGATCGCCGAGGGCCAGCGGGCCGACCTCGTCACCGTCGACCTGAGCACGGTCCGCACGCGCGGGACGGGCGCGCACCCGGAGACACTGGTCTTCGCGGCGACCGCCGCCGACGTGAAGGGTGTTCGATGACCAGCCTGCTGCTGACCGGCATCGGCGAGCTGGTCACCAACGACCCCACCCACGACGGCACGCCGATCGGACTGGTCGAGGACGCCGCACTGGTCGTCGAGGGGCACCGCGTCGCCTGGGTCGGACGCCGCGCCGAGGCACCCGCAGCCGACGACGCCCGCGACCTCGGCGGGCGCGCCGTCATCCCGGGCTTCGTCGACTCCCACGCCCACCTCGTCTTCGCCGGCGACCGCGCCGCCGAGTTCGCCGCGCGGATGGCGGGCGAGAGCTACACCGGCGGCGGCATCCGCACCACGGTCGCAGCCACCCGCGCGGCCGCCGACGAGCAGCTCGCCGCCACCGTCGCTCGCCTCGTGGCCGAGATGCGCCGCCAGGGGACGACGACGGTCGAGGTCAAGAGCGGCTACGGCCTGACGGTGGCCGACGAGGCACGCGCCCTGGCCATCGCGCGCCAGTTCACCGAGGAGACGACGTTCCTCGGCGCCCACGTCGTCCCCCCTGAGTACGCCGACGACCCGGCCGGATACGTCGAGCTGGTCACCGGCGCCATGCTCGAGGCGGCCGCGCCGCACGCCCGCTGGATCGACGCGTTCTGCGAGCGGGGTGCCTTTGACGCCGACCAGTCCAGAGCCGTCCTGCTCGCCGGGAAGGCCCGTGGTCTCGAAGGCCGGCTGCACGCCAACCAGCTCGGTCCGGGCCCGGGGGTCCGGCTCGCCTGCGAGCTCGGCCTGACCGCGGTCGACCACTGCACCCACCTCGACGGCGCCGACGTCGACGCCCTCCGCGACAGCGGCACGATCGCCACCCTGCTGCCAGGCGTCGAGTTCAGCACCCGCTCGCCCTACCCCGACGCCCGCGGTCTCCTCGACGCCGGCGTGACCGTAGCGCTCGCCAGCGACTGCAACCCGGGCTCCTGCTACACCTCGTCGATGCCGCTGTGCGTCGCCCTGGCGGTGCGCGAGATGCGGATGACCCCGGCCGAGGCGGTGTGGTCGGCGACGGCCGGTGGCGCTCGTGCCCTCGCCCGCGAGGACGTCGGGGTCCTGGCTCCCGGCTCTCGCGCGCACCTGAGCGTGCTCGAGGCTCCCTCCTACCTCCACCTCGCCTACCGCCCCGGGGTGCCCCTCGTCGGCGAGGTCCTCGACTGAGCGGCCCCTCGACGCCGCCGGATTGGAACGGGCAGGATCGGGCACGGAGGGTGCACGGCGCAGCCCCCCGACATCCGTAGCGCCGACCCACCCACAAGGAGGCTCGATGAGCGACGAACCGCTGAACGACGACGAGATGGAGACGACCTCCGGGCCGGGCGAGGGCAGCACCGGCGACGCCGACGGCACGGACGGCACGGACGGCAAGGACGGCAAGGACGGCGGTGACAGCGACGGCACCGACGGTGGCGACAGCGACGGCACCGATGGTGGCGACAGCGACGGCACCGACGGTGGCGACAGCGACGGCACCGACGGTGGCGACAGCGACGGCACGGACGGCTGACCTGCATCCCTGATGCGCTCGCTCGACCTGCTGAGCGGTGACGCCCAGGCCTTCGTGGAGAAGGTCTGGGCGTCCCGCGTGCACATCCACCAGACCGATCCCGACGACCTCGTCGGGCTGCTGTCCTTCGACGACGTCGACCACCTGCTGACGAGCACGGCCATCCGCACGCCAGCGGTCCGGCTCGCCCAGGACGGCTCGGTGCTGCCAGCGTCGCGCTACACCCGCAGCGGCGCCACCCTGGCCGGCCAGGCGCTGAGCGGCTTGGTCGACGCCCGCAAGGTGATCGACCTGTTCGAGGGCGGCGCCACCGTCGTGCTCCAAGGGCTGCACCGCTACTGGCCACCGCTCGCGCGTCTGGTCGCGGAGCTCGAGCTCGACCTCGGCCACCCCTGCCAGGCCAACGCCTACCTCACCCCACCCGGGTCCCAGGGGTTCGCGGTGCACAGCGACACCCACGACGTCTTCGTCTTCCAGACCCACGGCTCGAAGCTCTGGGAGGTGCACCCGGCACCCGGCGAGGACCCTGACCACGAGGTGGCCCGCGAGGTGCTGCTCGAGCCTGGCCTGAGCATGTACCTCCCGACCGGAACGCCGCACGCCGCCCGCGCCCGCGCCGTCGTGTCGCTCCACGTGACGATCGGCATCAACCAGCTCACCTGGCGCACGCTGCTCGACCGCGCCGTACGTCAGGCGCTCGAGGCCGTCGACGCCGACGGGCATCTGCCGGCCGGTCATCTCGATCACCCGGAGGTCCTGGCCGAGGGGCTGGACGAGCGCCTCGTGCGCATGCGCGAGGCGCTGGGCGAGCTCGACAGCGGCGCCCTGGCGGCGGCCCAGGTCCGCTCGTTCCTCGAGAGCCGGGTGGCGACGCCGCTGCGGGGCTCGATGGTCGAGCGCATGTCGCTGGCCGACATCGGCCCGCAGACGCGGCTGCGCCGGCGGCCCGGCAAGCCCTGTGTCCTGGAGCCCGACGGCGACCGGCTGCACCTGCTGCTCGGCGACCGCCGGGTGACCGTGCCGGCGCGGATCGCCGAGGCCGTCGAGCGCGTGCGCAGCCTCGACGAGCTCACCCCGGCCGACCTCCCCCTCGATCCGCAGTCCAGCCTGGTCCTCTGCCGCCGGCTGGTCCGTGAAGGACTGCTCGAGGAATCGCGCTGAGCACCGCGACCACCTCGGCGGACTTCCGGTGCTCCCTCGCCTCCGAGGGCCGAGGTGACGTGCCGGCCGGCACCGCCACGCACCTGCGCGCGTTCCTGCTCGTCGAGCACCACGGACCGTGGGGGCTCAGCGCCCCGCGCGACAGCCGGCTGCCCGACGAGGTGAAGCGCCACTTCGCCGGCCACCGCAGCATCAAGATCCTGCTGGCCCGCCGCCACCACCGCGCGCACCGCGGGTCGACGTACCAGGCGATGCTCTGCGTGCCGTCCCGGCGGCTGCTGCTGGGGACCACCTTCGAGGACCCCCTCGAGCTGTGCGACCTCGACCTCGAGGCCGTCGGCCGCGGGCAGTCGCCCGACTGGGAGCCGGTGCCCGGGCCGGTGTACGGCGTGTGCACCCACGGCCGTCACGACGCGTGCTGCGCCGAGCGCGGACGTCCGGTGTGCCAGGCCCTGACCGCGGGCCGGCCCGAGGAGACCTGGGAGGTCTCGCACGTCGGGGGCGACCGGTTCGCGCCCAACATGGTCGTGCTGCCCGAGGGGCTGTACTACGGCCGCCTCGACCCCGAGTCGGTCACCGAGGTGGCCGACCTGCACGAGGCGGGCCGGCTCCACCTCGACCACCTTCGCGGGCGCTCGACCTACCCCATGCCCGTGCAGTACGCCGAGGTCGTGCTGCGCCGCCGCCTCGGCGAGGACCGGCTCGACGCGGTCCGGCTGGTCGAGCGCGACGGAGGCCGGTGCGAGTTCGCCGTCGGCGACGGACCGCTGGCGCGTCACGGTGGCACGACACCTCGCCGAGCCCGCCCAGCTGACCTGCTCGGCGACCCGGCCGGGCCCGGTGCCGGTCTTCGAGACCGTCTCCGTCGAGCAGGTCTGATCCCGTGGAGCCGCGGGCGCTGGCCGGCCACGACTACCTCGCCGCCGCCACCACGATCCTGCAGGACGCCCGGCTCGCCGACCCGACCGCCGGGTTGTGGGAGGCCGCCGACATGCACTGGTGGTGGCGCGAGGACCAGCACCCCGACCCGGCGGAGCACCAGGTCTGGTTCGACGGCGACCGGCCCGTGGCCGCGGCTGTCTTCGGGCGCTGGGGCGCGGCGTGGGGGGTCGACGTCCTCGGTCGTCCCGACGTGACCGCGTCGCTCGGCGACGACCTGGGGGGATTCGTCGCGCAGCGGCACCGGCACGAGGCCGTCGACATGCTCGCTGCGCGACGACGACCTGGTCGCGCTGGCCGCCGCCCGCGCCGCCGGCTTCACGCCGCAGGAGACCCCGCTGCGCACGGGCTGGATGGACGCCTCCGACCGCCCGGCTCCGGTCGATCCGCCGGACGGCTACGGCCTGACGTCGTACGACGGAGGGCGCCACTGGATGGCCCGCCGCAACGGCGACCGGGTCGCCGAGCTGCTCGCCGAGACCGGCCTCTACCGCCGCGACCTCGACCTCGCCCTGACCCACGACGACGAGGTCGTCGCGTACGCGCTGTTCTGGGCCGACCCGTGACCGGCGTCGGTCTCGTCGAGCCGATGCGCGTCGAGGACGCCCACGGCGGTCGGGGCCTGGGCCGCGTGCTCCTGCGGGCGGGCCTGGACCGCCTCGCCGCCGCCGGGTGCACCCGGCTCAAGGTGAGCTTCGACCCCTCCAACACCGCCGCCGCCCGGCTCTACCTCGGCGCCGGGTTCCGGCCGGTCTCCCGGGCCCGCCTCATGCGGCGGGCCCCGGCCTGACCTCAGGCGTGCCGGGCACCTCAGCCACACATCTAAGGCATCGCCCGATGTGCCGAGGGTGCCTTAGCACTGGAATCGAGTCATCGATCCAACCGAGGAGATGACCACGATGTACAACGCACTCAACGAGCAGCTGGTGCTTCAGCAGGCCGCCGAGCTCCGCCGCGAGCTCCAGGCGGGCCGCAACAACAGAGGTGCCCGCCGCTGGTGGCGCCGCGAGCGGTCCACGGGCGACGCCGGGACGACCGGCCGCCGTACGCGATGATGACCGATGTGCGGATGGAGCGGGGCAGGACCGAGAGCATCGTCGGCCGCGAGGCCGAGCTCACGGCCCTGCTCCGCTCCGCCGCATCCGGGCCCGTCGGGCCCGAGTCCCTCGGCCGGCCAGCCGGTTCCCGGATGGTGCTGCTCTCCGGTGACGCCGGAGTCGGCAAGACCCGGCTGCTGACCGAGGGACTCGAGCGACTGGCCGCGGACGGCTGGACCTGCCTGGTCGGCCACTGCCTCGACTTCGGCGAGGCGAGCATGCCCTACCTGCCCTTCGCCGAGATGCTCGGCCAGGTCCAGGAGAGCCGGCCCGAGCTCGCCGAGGAGCTGGCCGCCCGCCACCCGGCGCTGGCGCGGCTGCGGAGCCGGCCCGGCGCGGGCGACGCGGCCGAGACCCTGGACCGGGTCGAGGTCTTCGAGGCGCTCCACGGGCTGTTCGACGAGCTCAGCTCGCGGGCCCCGGTGGTGATGGTGCTCGAGGACGCCCACTGGGCCGACGCGAGCACCCGCGACCTGGTCAGCTTCCTGCTCTCGCGCCGGTTCCGCGGCCGGTTCCTGGCCGTGGTCACCTACCGCTCCGACGAGATGCACCGCCGGCACCCCTTGCGCCAGCGGGTGGCCGAGTGGGTCCGCGTCGACGGGGTCGAGCGGGTCCAGCTCGAGCCGCTCCCACCGAGCGCGGTGCGGGCCATGGTCGTCGACCTGGTCGGCACCTCGGCCGTCGACACGGAGTACGACGACGACATCACCCGGATCGTCCAGCGCGCGCAGGGCAATGCGTTCTACGTCGAGGAGCTCGTCTCCGCGTTCCTCGGCGGCGGCTGGAGCCTGCCCGAGGACCTCGCCGACCTCCTGCTGGTGCGGCTCGACCGGCTCGACGAGCACTCGCGCGACGTCGTGCGGGTCGCCTCTGCCGCCGGGCAGCGGGTCTCCCACGAGCTGCTCAGCCGGGTCGCGCCCGTCGACGAGGACGAGCTCGAGACCGCGCTGCGCGAGGCCATCGACGCGCACGTGCTCGTCAGCACCGGGCAGGCCGAGTACGCCTTCCGGCACGCCCTCCTCGGCGAGGCGGTCTACGACGACCTGCTCCCGGGTGAGCGCATGCGGCTGCACACGGCGTACGCCGAGGCGGTGCGCGAGATCTGCGGCACCCGCGGCTCCGCCGAGCTGGCCCGGCACGCCCTGGCCTCCCACGACCTGCCCACCGCGCTGCGGGCCAGCGTCGACGCGGGCGACCTGGCGATGGCCACCGGCGGCCCCGACGAGGCGGCCGGGCACTTCACGCAAGGCGCTCGAGATCTACGAGCGGGCCGCGCCCGGTCTCGACGACCCGCCCGACGAGGCCGACCTCGTCGGCCGCACCGTCGACGCTCTCTGTGCCGCGGGCCGTCCCGAGACGGCGGTCTCGCTGGTCGACTCCCACCTCGCCCGGCTGCCGCCGGGCGCCCCGGACGTCGCCCGGGCCCGCCTGCTCCTCGCACGGGCGGAGGCCCTGCGCGCGACCGAGACCGAGCTCCGCCCGAGCCTGGTCACAGGCGAGGCGCTGGCACTGGTCGGCGCCGATCCGACTCCGCTGCGGGCCCGCATCCTGGCCATGCACGCCCAGGCGCTGATCTGGGACGACCGGTTCGACGAGGCCCGTCCCGCCGCCGACGAGGCCATCGAGCTGGCCGAGCGGCTCGGCCTCCCGCGGCTCGCCGCCGACGTCGGGATGACCCTGACCTGGCTCAGCCAGCACCTCGACTTCGGCGAGGGCAGCCGGGCCGAGCTCAAGCGGATCATCGAGGACGCCCGCACGCGGGGCGACAGCCTCAGCGAGGTGCGCGGCTACCTGCGCACCGGCGGCGTGGAGCTGGAGTACGGCGACCTGGCCCGTGCCGAGGAGGCGTTCCTGACCGCGTCGAGCCTGGCGGAGAGCATCGGGAGGCCGTGGTCGATCATGGGCGTCAGCGGTCGCACCCAGGCCGGGATCGTCGCCTTCATGCGCGGCGACTGGGACCGCGCTCTCGAGATCGCCGACCACCGCCTCGACGACCCACCGCCGACGCCGCGCGCGATGCTCGACTCGGTCGCGCTGCTCGTCGCCGCCGGTCGGGGCGAGGTCGAGGCGCTCACCCAGGTCCCGGCGCATCCGCGAGCGCTGGCACCGCGAGGGCATGGTGGCGGTCAACGCCGGAGGCGCGGCGATCGAGCTGTTGTCGCTGCGCGACGGCGCCGCTGCTGCCGTGGCCCTCTACGACGACGTGCTCGCCGTCCTCGCGCCGCTGTGGGGACGTCAGTTCGACGCGCTCGTCCGGCTCGCCGCCCAGGCGGTGGCGGCGCTCGGCGACGAGGCCCCGCGCACGCCTACCCGCTCCCGTGACGACGTGCTCGCCACGGCCGACCGGCTGGGGGCCGACGCCGCGCGGGCGGTGGCCGCCCGCGAGAGCGACCACCGGCCGTTCGGGATCGAGGGCCGCGCCTGGGAGGCTCGGCTGGCCGCAGAGCGGCTCCGGCTCGACTGGCTGCTCGGCGTGCCCGTCGACCTCGACGAGCTGGTCTCACGATGGCGCTCGGCCGTGTCGCTGTTCGGCGAGCTCGGCCACGGCTACGAGCAGGCGCGGGGGCGGGCCCGGCTGGCCACCGTGCTGCGCGCCATGGGCGATGCCGACGGTGCGCGCAGCGAGGCGGCCCTGGCCCGCGAGTTCGCCGTGCGTCTCGGTGCCCGGCCGCTCCTCGACGAGCTCGGCGGCGCGGCGCGCGCCGACGCCACCACCGACCTGCTGACCCCGCGCGAGCACGAGATCCTCGAGCTGGTGGCTGCCGGGCGCAGCAACGGCGAGATCGGCCAGCAGCTGTTCATCTCGGCCAAGACGGTCAGCGTGCACGTCTCCAACGTGATGGCCAAGCTGGGCGCCGTCGAGCCGCACCGAGGCCGTCGCCCTGGCCCGTCAGGCGGGGCTGCTCGGCAGCTGAGCCGGGTCTCGCCGCCCCGTCCGACGCGGGGCATACTGAACGTATGTCAACAACGCGCGCGCTGACCGAGCAACGCATGCATCGCATGCGACCCGCGCCTCGGCGTGACGTCCCGCGCATCCCTGCGTCCGCGGTGCCGCCCGGCCCGCACTGGCCCGCGCTCCTGCAGAGCGTCGGCCTGCTGCGCTTCCGGCACCGCTTCGTGCCGGCGATGCACCGCCGCTACGGCGACGTCTTCACCATCCGGGTGCTGCCCGCGGGACGCACCGTGGTCGTCTTCAACCGGCCCGAGCACGTCAAGGAGATCTTCGCCGGTGACCCCGAGGTCTTCCACGCCGGCAAGGGCAACGCGATCCTCGGCCCGGTCATGGGCGAGCACTCCCTGCTCCTGGTCGACTCCAGCCAGCACAAGCGGGCGCGCAAGCTGCTGATGCCCGCGTTCAACGGCCACGCGCTGCGCGGCTACGAGGACCTCGTCACCGGTCTGGCCAAGACCGAGGTCGGCAGCTGGGCGCCAGGCGAGCCGTTCCGCTCGCTGGACCGGATGAACGCGCTCACCCTCGAGGTGATCCTCCAGGTCGTCTTCGGCGTCACCGACGAGGCCCGGCTGGCCGAGCTGCGGCCGCTGGTCAACCGCACGGTCAACGTGCCGCCGCTGGTCTTCCTCGGCTGGGGTTTCCCGCACCTGCAGCGGTTCAAGCCCTGGAAGGACACGATCGAGAACCAGGTCGAGCTCGACCGCGTCATCTTCGCCGAGATCGCGGAGCGCCGGGTCGCCGGCGACCTGGCCGACCGGTCCGACGTACTCTCCCGGCTGCTGCAGGTGCGCGACGAGGACGGCTCCGGCCTCACCGACGTCGAGCTGCGCGACCAGCTGGTCACGCTCCTCCTCGCCGGGCACGAGACCACCGCCACCGCACTGGCCTGGGCGCTGCACGAGCTGGCCAAGGACCCCGACCAGGAGCAGAAGGCGCGTGCCGCCGCGGCCGGCGGTGACGACGACCACCTCGAGGCCGTGCTCAAGGAGTCGATGCGGCTGCACCCGGTGATCCCCATGGTCGTGCGTCACCTGATGCGCGACGCGACCATCGGCGGGATCGACCTCCCGCGCGGCACCAACGTGGCGGCCTCGATCCTCCTCGCCCACGAGTCCGAGACCAGTCACCCCGACCACACCAGGTTCCGTCCCGAGCGGTTCCTGCGACGGCGAGGTCGCGGTGAACACCTGGATCCCGTTCGGCGGCGGCGTGCGCCGGTGCATCGGGGCGGGGTTCTCCCTGATGGAGGGCGTCGCCGTCCTCCGCGAGGTGCTCACCGCCTACGACGTCTCGCTGCCCCCGGGGGAGCAGGAGACGCCGAAGGTCCGCAACATCACCAGCGTTCCGCGCCGTGGAGCGCGCATCGTGGTGACGCCGCGGACCCTGACCTGAGCTCTGGTTCCACGCTGAGGACTGGCTGGGCCCGGCGGGAGAGACCCGGGGGTATGGGTCGTGCGATCCCGCCGAGCCGAGCCACTTCAGTCCGAACCAACGCGGGGGACAGGTCAGCCGGATGTGCCAAGTCTGCTCGGGCGCCTATGTCAGGGGCCTGAGTCACGCGGGGGATCTTGCGCTAGTGCCTATGCACCAGCGTCGCCGGCCGCCAGCGTTCGGTGAGCAGTCCCTCGCGCACGGCGATGGAGAGGGCTTCGAGCTTGGAGTGGGCGCCGAGCTTGCTGGAGAGGTTGGCGACGTGGTTGCGCACGGTGTGCACGCTGACCACCAGCCGGTCGGCGATCGCGACGTTGGTCAGCCCCTCGGCGAGCAGCACCAGCACCTCGCGCTCACGCTCGGTGAGGTCCTCGTGACGTGACACGCTCTCGCCGGTCAGCCGCGGGAGCAGCCGGGCGAGCAGCTCGGAGGAGATGACCGCCTCACCGCTGGCCGCCGCGCGGACGGCGGCGAGCACCTCGCGCAGGCTGCGGTTCTTGGCGACGAAGCCGGCCGCGCCGTTCTCGATCGCGCGCACCAGGATCGTGTCGGTCGCGTTGGCGGTGAGCACGACGATGCGCAGCTGCGGCTCCAGGGCCAGCAGCTCGGGGATCGCCGCGACCCCGTCGCCGTCCGGCATCCCCTGGTCGAGCAGCAGGACGTCGGGTGCCTGCTCGGCGACCAGTCGCCGGCCCTCCTCGAGGGTGGTGGCGACCCCCACGCAGTCGAGGTCCGGCTCGGAGGCCATCACGTGGGCCAGGCCCGAGGCCAGGACGTCGTGGTCGTCGATCACGACCACGCGCGTGACCCGCGCGTCGTCCGGCACGGTGTTCACCGGCGCTCCTCTTCGTCTCTGGACCGATTCGTCACGACACAGTGCACCACTGACTGAGTCGTTCGGCCTGCGCAGAAGGTACTAGTGGACACGTGAACGGAGCCTGAAAGCGGGGTGCCGGCTCGTTCAGGGTCGGGGCAGGAGTCCCTGGCGCATCGCGACGGAGAGCGCTTCGAGCTTGGAGTGGGCGTCGAGCTTGGTGCACAGGTGCGAGATGTGGTTGCGGACCGTGTGCACGCTGAGCGAGAGCTGCTTGGCGATGGCCGCGTTGGTGAGCCCTTCCGCAACCAGACCGAGCACCTCGCGCTCGCGGGCGGTGAGCTCCTCGGTCACCGGCCGCCCTCCCGGGCGCAGCTGTGGCAGCACCGTGGTGAGCATCTCGGGGTGATCACCGCCTCCCCGGCCGCGGCCGCGCGCACCGCGGAGGTCACCTCGCCCAGGCTGCGGGTCTTGGCCACGAACCCGGTCGCGCCGTTCTCCACGGCCGCGACCAGCACGTGCTCGGCGGGTTGGCGGTGAGCACCACGATGCGCAGGTCGGGCCGATGCGCCCGCAGGACGGGATGGCCTCGACGCCGTCGCCGTCCGGGAGGGAGTGGTCGAGCAGCAGGACGTCGGGGCGCGTCGGCGCCGACCATCGTCGCGGCCTCGTCGATCGAGCCGGCGATGCCCACGACCTCGAGGTCGGCCTCGGCGTCGACGACGTGGGCCAGCGAGTCGGCGAGGACGTCGTGGTCGTCCACGATCAGCACCCGGGTGGTCGCCGCGCGGCGCGGGCGCGCTCGCTGGATCGGGCTGGTCGGTCGCGTCCATGTCTCGTCCCCGGGTGACAGTCGGCGGCTCGACGACTCGCGGAGCCAGGTTCTAGCGCAAAGGTACTAGATACCCCTTCCATCCCGGGCTGCGGCCTAGTGCTCGCTCCATGAGCACACTCCTCGAGGCCGCCGCCTGGAGCGGCCACATCTTCATCGACGGGCAGTGGCGGCCCGGCTCGGCCGGCGACGCCGCGATCGTCGAGCCCGCGACCGGCGCCGAGCTCGGTCGCACCGGCCGGGCGGGCCCGGACGACGTCGCGGGCGCTGCGGCCTCGGCCGCGATGCGCCCAGCGCGAGTGGGCGGCGCTGCCCGCACACCCAGCGTGCCGCCGTGCTGCGCCGGGCCGGCGACCTCTTCGCCGAGCACGCGGAGGAGATCGCCGGCTGGAACGTCCGCGAGGTCGGCGCCGTCCCGGGGATGGCCGGCTTCGCGCTGCACGTCGCCTCCGAGGAGTGCTGGGCCGCGGCCGCGCTGACCGGCGCCCCGATCGGCGAGCTGCTGCCCAGCGAGCAGCCGCGGCTCTCGATGGCCAAGCGCGTGCCCGCCGGGGTGGTCGGGGTGATCTCGCCGTTCAACGTGCCGCTGATCCTGAGCATCCGGTCGGTCGCGCCGGCGCTCGCGCTCGGCAACGCCGTGCTGCTCAAGCCCGACCCGCGGACCGTGGTGACCGGCGGCGTCTCCATCGTCCGGATCTTCGAGGAGGCCGGGCTGCCCGCGGGGGTGCTGCAGCTGGTGCCGGGTGGCGCCGACGTCGGGCAGGCCCTGGTCGAGGACCCGCTACGTCCGCGTCATCTCCTTCACCGGCTCGACGGCCGCCGGGCGCGCCGTCGGCGAGGCGGCGGGTCGCCACCTCAAGCGGGCCCACCTCGAGCTCGGCGGCAACTCCGCGCTGCTGGTCCTCGACGACGCCGACGTCGAGCAGGCGGTCAACCTCGCCGCCTGGGGGTCCTTCTTCCACCAGGGCCAGATCTGCATGACCACCGGCCGCCACCTCGTCCACGAGCGGGTCTACGACGACTTCGTCGACGCCCTCGCCGAGAAGGCCGCCCACCTGCCGGTCGGCAACCCGGCCACCGACCAGGTCGCCCTCGGCCCGGTGATCGACGAGGGCCAGCGCGACAAGATCCACGCGTCTCGTCACCGCCAGCACCGACGCCGGCGCGAAGGCGGCTGCCGGTGCGACGTACGACGGGCTGTTCTACCAGCCGACCGTGCTCGCCGAGGTGACCCCCGACCACCCGGCCTTCACCGAGGAGATCTTCGGCCCGGTCGCACCGGTGACCCGGGTGGCCGACGACGACGAGGCCGTCGAGCTGGCACTGCGCAGCGAGTACGGCCTCTCCCTCGGCATCGTCACCACGCGACGTGATGCGCGGCCTCGAGCTCGCCGACCGGATCCCCACCGGCATCGTGCACATCAACGACCAGACCGTGAACGACGAGGCCAACGCCCCCTTCGGCGGCGTCGGGCGCCTCCGGCACCGGCTCCCGCTTCGGCGGCGGCGCGGCCAACATCGAGGCCTTCACCGAGACCCGCTGGATCACCGCCCGCGGCACCCCGCCCGCCTACCCCTTCTGAGCGCCAGCACTCGGACTACCGGCCTCCGGGTCTCAGAACGCCGCCCGCACCTGCTCCTCGGTGAGGCCGTAGTCGGCGAGGTCGTAGGTGTGGCTGGGCTTGCGGCCGCCCTGCCGGGACTCGGTGTCGAGGTCGGTCACCGCCTGGTCGACGGCGGGGGTCCACTCGAGGCCGAAGCGCTGGTAGATCGCCTTGGTGGTGCCGACCGGGTCGCCGACGAACTCGCGGTAGTCGACGTCGACGAACTGCTGCGGGTCGTACGCCGCACGCTCGCGCTCGAAGCGGGCCACCGCCTTGCTCAGCATGTCGAGCTGGGTGCTGCCGATGGTGTCGCCGACGAACGTCGTCGACCAGCCCTTCGTCGCCTCGGCCGAGAGCGAGCACGCCGAGGCGATGGCGACGACCGGGTCGCGGTGGGTCTGCACGATCAGCGCGTCGGGGTAGACGTCCATGATCGCGTCCAGCCCGACGAGGTGCGAGGGGTTCTTCAGCACCCACCGCTTGTCCTGGTCGTTGAGCCCGATCAGCTGCAGGTTGGCCTTGTGGCGCTGGTAGGCGTCGGTCCAGTCCTGCTTCTCCAGCCAGGCGGAGTACGACGGGACGTAGGCCAACGACTCGTAGCCGATCGACTTGCCGGACTGGCGCAGGATCCGCCAGCACTCCTCGACGCTGCGCGGCGTCCATGAAGTGGATGCCCATGAACTCCGGGTTGTCGACGTGGTGCTCGGAGAACGCCGCACTCAGCGCCTGGTAGATCGGGTTCTCGCCCCAGGTCTCGCGCGGGGGTCGCGGCTGCGGCACCTCGGTCAGCCAGAGCTCGAGGCCCTGGTGCGACGGGTCGGCGTTGAGCAGCCGGTGCAGGGCGGTGGTCCCGGTGCGGGGCAGGCCGCAGACGAAGATCGGCCGCTCGATCGCCACCTCGGCGTACGACGGGTTCTCGCGGAAGCCGTGCTCGGCCAGCAGCCGTCCGACCAGCGCGCCCTTGATGAAGGTGCGCTGCATGTAGTTGCCCTCGGGGGTGAGCCCGCCGTGCTCCGCGAGGTCCTCGCACAGCAGCCGCAGGCCCTCCTCGTGCTCGGTGCCGCCGAAGTCCTCGAGCCCGGTGGTGCGGACGGCTGCGGCGGCGATCTCGTCGAAGTTGCCGAGGCTCTCGCGGGTCCTAGTAGCCATGGAACTCACCGCAGCTGACGTCGAGGGTGATGCCGGTGACCGCCGACGCCAGGTCGGAGGCGAGGAAGAGCGTCGCCCGGGCCACCTCCTCGGGCAGGGCGAGCCGCTTGAGGTCGGTGAGGTCGGCGGTCTCGCGGTAGACGTCGTCGTGGGTGACGCCGCGCTCCGCCGCGAGGTAGTCGAAGTAGCCCTTGTTGACGTCCTCGTAGATCCAGCTCGGCGCCACGGAGTTCACCCGGATGCCGCGCGGGCCGAGCTCGGTGGCGAGCGAGGAGGAGAGGTGCGACAGCGTGCCCTTGGTCAGCTTGTAGCCGGCGAACTCCGGCTGGCTCTGCCGCAGCACCGCGCTGTTGACCATGATGATCGAGCCCTGTCGACTCCGCCAGCGCGTCGGCGAACAGCGTCGACAGGCGCAGCGGCGCGAACGCGTTGGTCTCCAGCGAGCGCCGCAGGGCGTCGTGGTCGAGCTTGGTCAGCGGGTCCATCGGCGGGATCGCGAAGGCGTTGTTGATCAGGCAGTCGACCTTGCCGTACTCGGCGAGTGCCGCGTCGACGAGCGCCTGGCACGCGGTGGGGTCGTCGATGTCGGTGGGTACGACGAGCGCCCGCCGCCCGTGCGAGCGCACCACCTCGGCCATCTTGTCGAGGCGCTTCTGGGTGCGCGAGGCCAGCACGAGGTCGGCCCCCATCCGGGCGGCCTCCTCGCCCAGCGACCGCCCCAGCCCGGGGCCGACGCCCGAGAGCACCACGACCTTGTCCTGCAACAGCTGCACGTCCGTTCAACGCTTCTCCTCACGTTCGGTGACCGGGGGATTGATGTACGCCGCTAGGCGCTGACCGGGGGATCCACGTACGCCCACCGTGTCACGAAACCCCCGCTCGACCCGGTGGTGCGTGCACGGATCCCCCGGTCAGCGGGACGTCACGAGATCATCCTGCGGGCGATGCCCGTCTGGCGGGCCTCGATGCGGTCGGCCCACTGCTGCGGGGGTGACCTGGTTGTGGGCGAAGTAGGGCAGCCTCGAGGCGACGTCGTCGAAGGGGACCACCTCGACCTGCGGGCCGTCCTCGGCGCTCAGGGCGCGGGAGAGGCGCTGCCAGCGCAGCATCATCACGCCCTGCGGGTGGCCGGTGAGCTCGAGCCAGTTGGCCACGCCGGGGTCGCGCTCGCTGATGACGTAGCGGAAGCGACCGTCGGGGTCGGCCTGCGACTGCGACTTGTTCAGCGCGGTCTGGTGGTGCTCGTAGTCGGTGGAGACGTACCACTTCGACCCGACCTGGATCGCCTGGTAGGCGCACTCCGAGACCGGCACGGTCACCACGAGCGCCTCGTCGTCGGCGAGCGAGTAGTGGCCGATCGAGGAGAACTGCGAGGCGAGCCCGCCCGGCGTCGAGGCCGGCACGGTCAGCGTGTTCACCGGCTCCTTGTAGGTGAACCACTCCGGGAACGCGAACCACGTCTTGATCCGGCCGGTCAGCATCTTCGCGGCCACGCCGTACCGCTTGGCCACCCGCTCGGTGGTCAGCGGCCCGCGCGGCCGGCCGGCGGTGTCGAGCCGCTGGATCCGGATCGTGCCGCGCTCCTCGACGTTCCAGTCGTCGTAGACCTCGCGGACGATCAGCGTGCTGCCCTTCTTCAGCCCGAGCTCCGGGCCGAAGCGCCACTCCCAGCTGCCGTCGTCGGCGACGTCGAGCTCGCGGTCGTCGAAGGCCGCGAGCGTGTTCGGCGCCCCGGTGTCGGAGTAGGTGCCGTCCATCACCTGGAAGGACAGGTCGGTGGTGGTGCCCCGCGTCCCGCTGACGACGTACGACGCACCCTCGGTGAGGTAGGCGTTGAAGTAGACGGCATCGGGGTTGTCGAGGCCCTGGCGCGCGTACTGGTGCGTCGGGTTGATCAGCACCGGATGCTCGAGGTCGTAGTCGAAGGCCATCTGGATCGAGCTGCGGATCGAGCCGGCGAGGTAGTCGTAGCCCTCGGCGAGCTCCTGCTCGTTGACCTCGAACGGCGGGTGGGCGATCAGCTCCTCGGCCTCGGCGATCGCCTCGCGCAGGTGCCTCAAGCATCGATGAACGTCTCGGCGTACTTCTCGAGGTGGGCGACCTTGTCCTCGAGCGGCTCGGTGTCGGGCCCCTTGATGTAGGGCACCCGGAAGCCGACGATGCAGTCGGTCACGCCCTTGTCCTCCAGGCGCTTGATGCCGTCCTTGTCGTAGGCGTCGTAGGAGATGACGTGCACCTCGAAGTCCGTCACGCGTGTCGCCCTCGGCCTTGCGGATCTCGGCCAGCCGGGCGAGCAGGCGGTCGAGCTCCTCACCGTCACCCCCGGCGTGCATCCACCCGTCGCCCTTCAGCACGGCGCGCCTGAGGGCGGCATCGGCGTGACCACCGACCAGCAGCGGCACCTTCTCGGTCGGGGCGGGCGTCTGCTTGAGCGGCGGGAAGGAGTAGAACTCACCGTCGTAGCCGAAGTACTCACCCGACGTGAGCCCGCGCAGGATGTCCATGCACTCGTCCATCCGCTTGCCGCGCTTGGCCCAGGGCACGTCGAGGGCCTGGAAGTCCTCGGGCCACGGCGACAGGCCGATGCCCAGCCCGAGCCGGTTGCCGCTCAGCCACGCGACCGAGCCGACCTGCTTGGCCACCAGCACGGGCGGCCGGACCGGGAGCTTGAGCACGAAGGGCGTCAGCCGCAGCGTGCTGGTCACCGCGAACAGGTGCGCGCACAGGATCATCGTCTCGATGAACGCCTTGCCCTCGAGGAACTCCCGCTCCCCGGTGTCGGTGTAGGGGTACGTCGAGTCCGACTCCTCGGGGTAGATCAGCGAGTCCGCCACCGTCATCGAGGTGTAGCCGGCCGCCTCCGCCGCCTGGGCCAACGGGGCGTAGTACGACGGGTCCGTCATCGCCTCCGCGTAGGTGAAGCGCATGCAGCCTCCTGGTGAGTGAGCCTGTCGAAATATAGAACACGTTCTAGTCTTCGGGCTAGGGTGACCCCGTGGACCTGCAGGAGCTCAGTGACCGGGCCGAGATCCAGGGTGCCCTCGTGCGCTACACCCGGGCGATCGACTCCGGCGAGTGGGACCGGCTCGACACGGTGTTCACCGCCGACGCCCAGATCGACTACACCTCCACCGGTGGCATCGCGGACGCGTTCCCGGAGGTGAAGTCGTGGCTGGCGCAGATGCTGCCGCTGTTCCCGCGCCGGATGCACAGCCTCGCCCAGGTCGACATCGACTTCCGGGAGGACCAGACGGCCATCGTCGCGGCGTACTTCCACAACCCGATGGGGCTGCCGCAGGACGAGGGGCCGGACCATCTCGTCGAGTTCGGCGGGATCTACCACCACGAGTTCGTCCGCACCCCCGACGGCTGGCGCTCGCGGCGGCTGCTCGAGGAGCTGGTCTGGAAGCGCGGCATGTGAGCGTGCGCCGCTGATGGACCAGAAACCGCCCAACCTCGACGGCGAGCTCACCCGCCGGATCATCAAGGTGATGAGCGCGGTCAACGTGCGCGTCTACCGGTGGACCGGTGGTCGCATCGGTGGCACCTGGCGCATCGGCGCGGCCTGGCGCAAGCCGGTGCCGATCTGCCTGCTCGAGCACCGCGGCCGGCGTACCGGCAAGCTGCGCACGTCCCCGCTGGTCTATCTCGCTCACGGCGCCGACATCGTCGTGGTCGCCTCGCAGGCCGGGCGCCCCACCGACCCGCTCTGGTACCGCAACCTGCAGGCCGACCCGGACGCCCTGGTGCAGGTGCGTCGCGAACGCCGGCCCGTGCGTGCCCGCACGGCCGACGCCCAGGAGCGCGCGGCGCTGTGGCCGAAGCTCGTCGACCTGTACGCCGACTACGACTCCTACCAGTCGTGGACCGAGCGCGAGATCCCGGTCGTCGTGCTCTCGCCGCGCTGAACAGGAGATTCTGCGGTCCCGTCGCGGTTTCGGCGGTCACGATTCGGCAACGTGCGCCGAGTCCTCTTGACCGTGTGGCCCGCGCGATGTTGCGTGGGGCAACCGCCGACCCTGGCGGCTGCATCATCATGACCTGAGCAGGCTGGGCCCTGTACAGACTGGAGACGGCGGGGAGGCGAGCGACCTGAGCACAGGACTTGAGGCTCCGAACCCCACGGACTTCGCCGAGGCGCTCATCGAGAGCGGCGACCAGATCCGGGGGCGCTCCCTCAGCCAGATCGCCTGGCGGCGCCTGCGCCGCGACAAGGTCGCGCTCGCGGGTGGCATCTTCATCCTGTTCCTGATCGTGGTCGCGATCCTCGCGCCGCTGATCACCCGGGTCATCGGCGGTTCGCCGTACACCTACCACCAGAGCCTGCTGAACATGGACATCGGCGGCATCCCCAACGGGTTCTTCGGCGGGATGAGCTTCAGCCACCCGATGGGCCTGGAGACCGTCAGTGGCCGCGACATCTTCAGCCGCGTCCTGTACGGCGCCCGCATCTCGCTGATCATCGCGATCCTCGCCACGGCGGTCTCGGTGGTCATCGGCACGGTCCTGGGCATCACCGCGGGGTTCGTCGGCGGCTGGGTCGACGCACTCATCGCGCGGATCATGGACATGTTCCTCGCGTTCCCGCTGCTGGTCTTCGCGATCGCCCTGGCGGGCGTCTTCCCCGACAAGGCGTTCGGCCTCTCCGGCCTCACCCTTCGGCTCGGGCTGCTGATCTTCGTGATCGGCTTCTTCAACTGGCCCTACATCGGCCGCATCGTGCGGGGGCAGACGCTGTCACTGCGCGAGCGCGAGTACGTCGAGGCCGCGCGCAGCCTCGGTGCGCGCAAGCCCTACATCCTGTTCACCGAGCTGCTCCCCAGCCTGATGGCGCCGATCCTCGTGTACTCGACGCTGATCATCCCGACCAACATCCTCTTCGAGGCGGCGCTGTCGTTCCTCGGGGTCGGCATCGCACCCCCCACGCCGACGTGGGGAAGCATGCTCTCCAACGCGGTGCAGTACTACACGGAGCCGTACTACATGTTCTGGCCAGGCATGGCGATCTTCGCCACCGTCCTGGCCTTCAATCTCTTCGGGGACGGACTGCGTGATGCGTTCGATCCCCGAGGCCGGTGACCCCACCGGAGAACCGCCCGTCCTGGGCATCCAGGCGGCCGAAAACTAGGAAGGTAGATCGCAAATGCGCTCTTCGCGGATGAAAGCGGTCGCGGCGCTCTTCGCGGCCGCGGGTCTCTCGCTGGCCGCCGCCTGTGGCGGTTCCAGCAGCGGCTCCAACGGTGGGTCCTCCTCGGCCCCCAAGCTGGACAACACGGCCCTCAACGCCGTGGCCAACCCCTCGTCCACCAAGGGCGGCACGCTGAAGATGGCCCTGGCGGGTCCCTGGGGCGACAGCTTCGACCCCGGTGACACCTACTACGGCTACTCCTGGAACCTCATCCGCGACTACACGCGCTCGCTGGTGATGTTCAAGCCGGCGCCCGGCAAGGCCGGCCTGCAGCTGGTCCCCGACATGGCGACCTCGCTGGGCAAGTCCTCCAACGGCGGCAAGACCTGGACCTACACCATCCAGAGCGGCCTGAAGATGGAGGACGGCACGCCGGTCACCTCCAAGCTGATCGCCTACGGCGTCGAGCGCACCTTCGACCGAGCCGTGCTCAAGCAGGGCCCGAGCTACTTCCACGACCTGCTCAACTGGCCGGCCAGCTACAAGGGCCCCTACAAGAGCGGCGCGAACTTCGACGTCTCCTCGGCGATCCAGACGCCGAACGACACGACGATCGTCTTCCACCTCAAGCAGCCCTTCGCCGAGTTCGACTACCTCGCCCAGCTGCCGCAGACGGCACCGGTCGAGCCCAGCAAGGACACCGGCGTCAAGTACACCAACCACCCGATCTCATCGGGCCCGTACATGTGGAAGGGCAACGTCTCCATCGCCACCGGCGGCGTCCTGGTGCGCAACCCCAACTGGAGCGCCTCCACCGACCCCAACCGCAAGGCGCTGCCCGACGAGATCGACGTCAAGCTCGGTCTTCAGGCCGCTGACCTCGACAACCAGCTGATCTCCGGCGACCAGCAGGTCGACATCGCGGCGCTCGGCGTCGGCTCGGCCGCACTGCCGAAGGTCCTCTCGCAGAAGGACCTCGCTGCCCGCGCGGACAACCCCGTCGGCTCGCGGCTCTGGTACACCTCGATCCCCTCGACGGTGAAGCCGCTGAACAACATCGACTGCCGCAAGGCGGTCATGTACGCGATGGCGCCGATCTCCTACGTCAACGCCTACGGCGGCAAGTACGCCGGTGGTGATATCGCCACGACGATCCTGCCGCCGTCGGTCCCGGGCTACGAGAGCAGCGACCAGTACGGCCTGGCTTCGAACCCCAACGGTCAGGAGTCCAAGGCCAAGGACGAGCTGAAGGCCTGCGGCCAGCCCAACGGGTTCTCGACCAACATCGGCTACCGGTCGGACCGTCCGGCCGAGGAGAAGACCGCGGAGGCGTTCCAGCAGGCGCTGGGCAAGGTCGGCATCAAGCTGACCCTGAAGCCGCTCTCGGACGACACCTACTTCGCGGAGACCTGCGGCAAGCCGTCCTACGTCGTGGCCAACAACCTCGGCCTGTGCACCAACGGCTGGGCGGCTGACTGGAACACGAGCTACGGGTTCCTGGCCCAGATCGTCGACAGTCGGGTCATCAACCCCCAGGGCGGATCGTCGAACATCTCGGTCCGGCTACCTGCGGTCGATGCCCTGGTGGACAAGATGGGTACCTCGCCGAGCGCGGACCAGCGCGCTTCGTACGGCACCCAGATCGCCAAGGACGTGATGGACTCCGCGTTGATCTACCCCGGCATCGTCTCCAAGACGGTGCTGCTGCGGGGCACCGATCTGACCAACGTGTTCATCAACGACGCCTACAGCGGTGAGTACGACTACACCGCCCTCGGGGTCAAGAAGTAGCACCTGCCTGGATCTGTCCGTCCGATCCACTGAGAGGTGGGTGAAGGCGCACGGGGCCGGCCTCACGGGAGACCGTGGGGCCGGCCGCCGGGCCGAACATCGTGTTCAGCTACATCATCCGGCGGCTTCTGGCCACCGTCGTGCTCGTGATCGTGATCAGCATGATCACCTTCGCGATCTTCTACCTCATCCCGCGCCTGGCGGGGGCGACGCCTGAGTCGATGGCGGCGCGCTACGTCGGGCGCTCGCCCAACCCCGCCCAGCTCAAGGCCGCAGCCAAGGCGCTCGGCTTCGACCAACCCGTCTACCAGCAGTACTGGGAGTGGCTGCGGGGCGTGGTGGCCGGCCGCACCGTCAACACCGGCAGCGGCCTCGACAACTGCCCGGCCCCGTGCCTGGGCTACTCCTTCCGCAGCAGCGCACCGGTGCTGCCCCAGATCGAGCAGCGGTTCCCGGTGACGCTCTCGCTGGCGGTCGGCGCGGCCATCATCTGGGTGATCATGGGCGTCTCGATCGGCGTGCTCTCCGCGCTGCGCCGGGGCTCACCCTTCGACCGCGCGGCGATGACGTTCGCACTCGCCGGCGTCTCGCTGCCGATCTTCTGGACCGGCCTGATCGCCCTCTCCTTCTTCAGCTACAAGCTCGGCTGGACGCCACCGGGTGCGTCGTACACACCGATCACGCAGAACCCGTTCAAGTGGGCCCACGCGCTGCTTCTTCCGTGGATCACGCTCGCGCTGCTGTTCTCCGCGCAGTACGCCCGACTGACCCGGGCAGGCATGCTGGAGACGATGGCCGAGGACTACATCCGTACGGCGCGCGCCAAGGGCCTGCCCGAGCGCCGCGTCGTGATCAAGCACGGCCTGCGCGGCGCGCTCACCCCGATCGTGACCATCTTCGGTCTCGACTTCGGCCTGCTCATCGGCGGCGCCGTGCTCACCGAGACCGTCTTCGGCCTCCCCGGCCTGGGTCAGCTGGCCATCCAGTCCACGCTGAACAACGACCTGCCGGAGGTGCTCGCGGTGGTGCTGGTCACCGCGATCTTCGTGGCGCTGTGCAACCTCGTCGTGGACCTCGTCTACGTCGTGATCGACCCCCGGGTGAGGACGCGATGACCCACACCACCTCGCTCGAGACCCCACCCGCCGGCCAGGCGGGGGCGTCGTTCCTCGAGGTCAGCGACCTCCGGGTGCACTTCCCGACCGACGACGGTCTGGTGAAGTCCGTCGACGGCCTCTCGTTCCACGTCGAGCGCGGCCGCACGCTCGGCATCGTCGGCGAGTCCGGCTCCGGCAAGTCGGTCACGAGCATGGCCGTGATGGGCCTCCACCAAGGCACCCGGGCCCAGATCACCGGCTCGATCAAGCTCGACGGGCAGGAGCTCGTCGGCGCTGGTGGCGAGGCCGTGCGGGCGCTGCGCGGCAAGAAGATGGCGATGATCTTCCAGGACCCGCTGTCCTCGATGCACCCCTTCTACACGGTCGGCAACCAGATCATGGAGGCCTACCAGGTCCACAACGACGTCAACAAGGCCAAGGCGCGCGCGCACGCCATCGACATGCTCGACCGCGTCGGGATCCCCGAGCCCTCGCGCCGCGTCGACGCCTACCCGCACCAGTTCTCCGGCGGCATGCGTCAGCGCGCGATGATCGCGATGGCCCTCTCCTGCGACCCGGACCTGCTCATCGCCGACGAGCCCACCACCGCGCTCGACGTGACGGTGCAGGCCCAGATCCTCGACCTGATCCTCGACCTCCAGAAGGAGTTCCACTCCGCGGTCGTCATCATCACCCACGACCTCGGGGTGGTGGCCGAGGTCGCCGACGACATCTTGGTGATGTACGCCGGGCGAGCGGCCGAGTACGGCTCGGCCGACCAGCTGTTCAACGCTCCCGAGCACCCCTACACCTGGGGTCTGCTCGGGTCGATGCCTCGCTTCGACCGCCCTCCGACCGAGCGGCTGATCCCGGTCCGCGGCACGCCGCCCAGCCTGATCAGCGTCCCCCGGGGCTGCGCGTTCAACCCGCGCTGCGACTTCCAGGAGCGGGTCGGGTCGGCGTGCACGATCGACCGGCCCGACCTGCTCGACGCCAACCACAGCGACCACTTCGTGGCCTGCCACATCCCCACCGACGAGCGCCGGCAGATCTGGGCCGACGAGATCGTCCCGAGGCTGACATGAGCGAGCCGACGACCGAGAAGAAGACCACACGTCCTCGCGAGGGGGAGAACCTCCTCGTCGTCGAGGGGCTGGTCAAGCACTTCCCCGTCAAGGACGGGATGATGCGGCGTACGACGAGTGCGGTGCAGGCCGTCGACGGCATCGACTTCGAGGTCCGCACCGGAGAGACCTTCTCGCTCGTGGGCGAGTCCGGCTGCGGCAAGAGCACCACCGCCAGGCTGGTGACGCGGCTGCTCGAGCCGACGGGTGGCAAGGTGACCTTCCAGGGCACCGACATCACCCACCTGTCCGACGCGCGGATGCGACCGCTGCGCCGTGACGTGCAGATGATCTTCCAGGACCCCTACTCCTCGCTCAACCCGCGTCACACGGTCGGCAAGATCATCGGTGCGCCGTTCCGGCTCCAGGGCATCGACCCGCCGGGTGGCCGGCGCAAGGCGGTCCAGGAGCTGCTCGAGACGGTGGGCCTCAACCCCGAGCACTACAACCGCTACCCGCACGAGTTCTCCGGTGGGCAGCGCCAGCGCATCGGCATCGCCCGCACGCTGGCCCTCAAGCCGAAGCTGATCGTCGCCGACGAGCCGGTCTCGGCCCTCGACGTCTCCATCCAGGCCCAGGTGGTGAACCTCCTCGAGGACCTGCAGGAGGAGCTCGGCCTGACCTACGTGATGATCGCGCACGACCTGTCGGTGGTGCGCCACGTCTCTGACCGCGTGGCCGTGATGTACCTCGGCAAGCTCGTGGAGATCGCCAACCGCGACGACCTCTACGACAACCCGCGCCACCCCTACACGGTGGCGATGCTCTCCGCCGTGCCCGTGCCGGACACCTCCCGCCGCAGCAAGCGCGATCGGATCCGGCTCCAGGGCGACGTGCCGAGCCCGATCAACCCGCCGCCCGCGTGCCGGTTCCACACCCGCTGCTGGAAGGCCCAGGAGATCTGCCGCACCGAGGAGCCGCCGCTGCTCGAGATCGGTCCCGGTCCCGGCCACCGGGTGGCCTGCCACTTCCCGGAGGACGCCCGGACACCACCGCCTGACGAGGCCGCCGGGCCGGCCGTCGTCAGCGAGACGTCCACGTAGCACCGCCTCACCCCGCAGGCCCCTCAGCGCCGCTAATCTGTGCGTGACGGTCTGCCCGACCACCGGGGGTCACCATGGACGACGACGAGCGCTCGGAGCAGGTGCGCGGCGCCCTGCTCAAGGTGCTCGGCGTGATCGTGGTGATCGCGATCGTGATCTTCCTCGGCACGACCTTCCTCGTGAAGGCGCTCGGCCTCGCACTCGGCGGACTCCGGCGCGCCGGTCGGATCCTCGGCGACCACGCCCTCGCCCCTGCCGAGCAGCGCGCTGCCGCAGCCGGGTGACAGCCAGTCCCCGACGCCGTCGACGACGCAGTCGGACGTGCCCGACGACGGCAACGGCGACATCCAGCTCGAGGTCTCACCGGTGATCGCCGCCCCGATGGAGCGGGTCAACCTGACCGGCACCTACAAGGGCGCCGACAACGTGTCGCTGCAGGTGCAGCGCTTCGACTCCGGCGGCTGGAGCAACTTCAACGCCACCACGACCGTGCGCGTCGGCACCTTCGCGACGTACATCATGACCGGACGCGTGGGCGAGAACCGCTTCCGCGTCTACGACCCCCAGGCGAAGAAGGGCAGCAACGTCATCCTGGTGACGATCCAGTAGGACGTCATACGACCTGGCCGCTATGACGACCAGGTCGTATGACGTTGCGGGCGCTCAGTCGGGGATGTAGTCGAACTGGTCCGGGTTCGGCCCGGTGCGGCCGTCCTCGCCGCGGTCGAGCGCGGTGATCGCCTCCATCTGGTCGTCGTCGAGCTCGAAGTCGAAGAGTGCGAAGTTCTCCTCCATCCGCTCCGTCGTGGAGGACTTCGGGAAGACGATGTCGCCGCGCTGGATGTGCCAGCGCAGGGTCACCTGGGCGGGGGTGCGACCGACGTCCGAGGCGATCTTGGCGATCGTCTCGTCGTCGAGGACACCGCCCTGGGCGATCGGCGACCAGGCCTCGACGAGGATCCCGGCGTCGTGGCTCGCGGTGCGGGCGGCCTCGTTGGTGAAGTAGGGGTGCACCTCGATCTGGTTGACCGCAGGGGTCACGTCCGCCTCCTCGGCCAGCCGCGCGAGGTGGGCGGGCTGGAAGTTGGAGACGCCGATCGAGCGGGCCCGGCCGTCGGCCTTGAACTCCTCGAGGGTCTTCCAGGTGGAGACGAAGTCGCCGTCGTACCGCGTCGGCAGCGGCCAGTGGATGAGGAACAGGTCGACGTGGTCGAGGCCGAGCTCGGACAGGGTCCGGTCGAAGGCCTTGCGGGCCTCGTCGGGCTCGTGGAAGCCGTTGTTCAGCTTGCTGGTCACGAACAGCTCGTCGCGGGGGATGCCGGAGGCGGCGATCGCCTCGCCGACGCCCTTCTCGTTGCCGTACATCTCGGCGGTGTCGATGTGCCGGTAGCCGGCCTCGAGCGCCTTGCCGGTGATCTTCGCGGTGTCCTCCGGTGGGACCTGGAAGACGCCGAAGCCGAGCTGCGGGATGGTGTTGCCGTCGTTCAGGGTGAGCGTGGGAACGGTAGCCATGCCCTACCCAATACCCCGACCCCCTGCGGCTATTCCGTCAGGCCGCGACGCGCTCTCGCTCAGTGGAAGTCCCCGCTGCCGGTACGACCGCGCGGGGGTGCGTCCCCAGAAACCTAGGCCCCGAAACCTGCGCCCCGAACCTCTGGGCCCCGAACCTCTGGGCCCCGAACCTCTGGGCCCCGAACCTCTGGCCCACGACCACGCCCCCGAGCACCAGCACACGTAGGCGAGCGCCGTGCCGACCCGCCCAGCCACACGAAGGCCAGCACCGAGGAGAGGTGCAGGGTCGGCGGAGGTCCCTGGACGAGCGCTCCGTGCTCGTGGACCTGCTGCGCAAGCTGCTCCTCGACGTCGAGGGCCCCGACGCGGGACCGCTCGACGCGCGCTAGCCAGGGGCTCAGGCGCCGATCACGTTGGGGTCGCGCCAGGCCCGCTCGAACGGCAGCCGCCAGGCGTTCGGGGCGATCAGCTGGTGGATCCGGTTGGGGCCCCACGAACCCTGCGCGTAGGGGCGTACGACGGGCGGGTTGTCCAGCAGCGGCGTGGAGATCTCCCAGAGCCGCTCGATGCCGTCCGCCGAGGTGAACAGGGTCCGGTCGCCGCGCGCTGCGTCGTAGATCAGCCGCTCGTAGGCCTCGAGCACCGCCCCGGCCCACCCGGTCTCGTGCATCGCGAACTGCATCGAGAGCTTGTCCAGCCGCATCCCCGGCCCGGGGCGCTTGCCGTAGAAGGAGAGCGACATCCGGGACTGGTCGGCGAGGTCGAAGGTCAGGTGGTCGGGTCCGTTGTCGCCGACCCCCGAGCCCGGCGGGAACATCGAGCGGGGCGGCTCGCGGAAGGCGATCGAGATGATCCGGGCGCCCTCGGCCAGCCGCTTCCCGGTGCGCAGGTAGAACGGGACGCCGGCCCAGCGCCAGTTGTCGACGTAGCACTTGAGGGCGATGAAGGTCTCGGTCTCCGACTCAGGCCGCACGCCCGGGATGTCGCGGTAGCCGATGTACTGGCCACGGACGACGTCGTGCGGCTCGATCGGCAGCATCGAGCGGAAGACCTTGTTCTTCTCCTCGCTGATGGCGTGCGGCTCGAGCGCGGTCGGCGGCTCCATCGCGGTGAACGCGAGCACCTGGAACAGGTGCGTGACGACCATGTCGCGGTAGGCGCCGGTCGACTCGTAGAAGTCGGCGCGCTGCGCCAGCCCGAGCTCCTCGGGCACGTCGATCTGGACGTGGTCGATGTGGTTGCGGTGCCAGATCGGCTCGAACAGCCCGTTGGCGAAGCGGAAGGCCAGGATGTTCTGCGCCGCCTCCTTGCCGAGGAAGTGGTCGATCCGGAAGATCTGGTCCTCGTCGAAGACCTGGTGCAGCTCGTGGTTGAGCGCGCGGGCCGAGGCCAGGTCGGTGCCGAACGGCTTCTCCATGATGATCCGGCTGCGGTCGACGAGGCCGGCGTCACGCAGGAGGTGCACGACGGGCAGCGCCGCCTTCGGGGGCACGCTCAGGTAGTGCAGCCGGCGCAGGTCGCTCTCCGGGAACTCGGCCTCGGCCTCGGCCACGGTCGAGCGCAGCGCCTCGGCCCCGCCCCCGCCCGGGGCCCAGCGGATGCGCTTGGAGAACTCCTCCCAGCCCGGCGGCTCCGGTCCCTCGCCGCCGTGCTCGGCGATGGCCTTCTGGGCGAACGCGACGAAGGAGTCGCGGTCGTGGTCGTCCAGCGAGGTGCCCACGACCTGCACCTCCGGCAGCAGCCCGGACTGGAACAGGTGCAGCAGGCCGGGCAGCAGCTTGCGCTGCGCCAGGTCGCCGGTGGCGCCGAACAGGACGACGGTGGTGGGGGTCGGCATGTCACCAGGGTCGCGGACGCGGAAACTTTTGCCTAGATCGGGAACACAGCCGCCCGGTGCCCCGTTGGGACCGTACGTGCGAACCTTGAGTCGACATGACTCAACTTGTTTGACACCGCCCCAGCAGAACCAGCAGGCTTCACCCCGATCCGCGCCGCCGGCCCGGACCCCACGATCCCAGCACCACCCCCACGATCCCAGCAGTACCCAACGGAGGTAACAGACATGGCACGAGCGGTCGGTATCGACCTCGGCACGACGAACTCCGTCGTCGCCGTCCTCGAGGGTGGAGAGCCCACCGTCATCGCAAACGCCGAAGGCGCCCGGACGACCCCGTCCGTGGTGGCCTTCGCCAAGTCCGGCGAGGTGCTCGTCGGTGAGGTCGCCAAGCGGCAGGCCGTCACCAACATCGACCGCACCATCCGCTCGGTCAAGCGGCACATGGGCACCGACTGGAGCGTGAAGATCGACGACAAGTCGTTCACGCCCCAGCAGGTCAGCGCCTTCGTGCTCCAGAAGCTCAAGCGCGACGCGGAGGCCTACCTCGGCGAGCCGGTCACCGACGCGGTGATCACGGTCCCGGCGTACTTCTCCGACGCGCAGCGCCAGGCGACCAAGGAGGCCGGCGAGATCGCAGGCCTGACCGTCTCGCGCATCGTCAACGAGCCGACCGCGGCCGCGCTGGCCTACGGGCTCGACAAGGGCGAGACCGACCAGACCATCCTGGTCTTCGACCTCGGTGGCGGCACCTTCGACGTGTCGCTGCTCGAGATCGGCGAGGGCGTCGTGGAGGTCAAGGCCACCAGCGGTGACAACCACCTCGGTGGTGACGACTGGGACTCCCGGGTCGTCGACTGGATGGTCAAGAAGTTCCAGGGCAACAACAACGTCGACCTGAGCAAGGACAAGATCGCGCTGCAGCGCCTCCAGGAGGCCGCCGAGAAGGCGAAGATCGAGCTGTCCTCCTCCAGCGAGACCACGATCCACCTGCCCTACATCACCCACGGCGAGTCCGGCCCGCTGCACTTCGAGGAGAAGCTCACCCGCAGCGAGTTCCAGAAGCTCACCACCGACCTGCTCGACCGGACCAAGTCGCCCTTCCAGCAGGTGCTCAAGGACGGCGGCGTCAAGATCGCCGACATCGACCACGTCGTCCTCGTCGGCGGCTCCACCCGGATGCCGGCCGTCACCGACCTGGTCAAGAGCCTGCTCAACGGCAAGGAGCCCAACAAGGGCGTCAACCCCGACGAGGTCGTCGCGGTGGGTGCCGCGCTCCAGGCCGGTGTGCTCAAGGGCGAGGTCAAGGACGTGCTCCTGCTCGACGTCACCCCGCTGAGCCTCGGCATCGAGACCAAGGGCGGGGTGATGACCAGCCTGATCGAGCGCAACACCACGATCCCGACCAAGCGCTCGGAGATCTTCACCACCGCCGACGACAACCAGCCGTCGGTGGAGATCAAGGTCGCCCAGGGCGAGCGCCAGATGTGGGCGCAGAACCAGCCGCTCGGCAACTTCGAGCTGACCGGCCTGCCGCCGGCGCCGCGCGGGGTGCCCAAGATCGAGGTCACCTTCGACATCGACGCCAACGGCATCGTGCACGTGTCCGCCAAGGACCAGGGCACCGGCAAGGAGCAGTCGATGACGATCTCCGGCGGCAGCGCGCTGTCGAAGGACGACATCGACCGCATGGTCAAGGACGCCGAGCAGTACGCCGAGGAGGACGCCAAGCGTCGCGAGGTCGTCGAGACCCGCAACCAGGCCGACTCGCTGGTGTACTCGACGGAGAAGTTCCTCTCCGAGAACGACGAGAAGCTGCCCGAGGACGTCAAGTCCGAGGTGCAGTCCGACGTCGACGCGCTCAAGAAGCTGCTCGAGGACGAGAGCACCGACCAGGACACCTTCAGCGCGGCCATCAGCAAGCTCGGTGAGTCCAGCCAGAAGCTGGGGGCGGCCCTCTACGCCGCCAACGAGGCCGAGGCGCCGACGGCCGAGGGTGCCACCGCGACCGGTGACGCGGCCGACGCGGGCGACGACGACGTCGTCGACGCCGAGATCGTCGACGAGGGCGACGAGGAGCAGAAGTGACCGCTCCCGACGAGGGTGAGACGCAGGAGACTGCGTCTCACCCCGCCGCGCGCCCGCCCCAGCCGGGTCGGCACGCCCGTCGCCCCGGTGGCGATCCCGAGGACCACGCGCCGGGCCACGCCTTCGGCGACGAGGCCGCGGAGATGGCCGACGAGACGGAGGTCGAGGCGCCCGGCGAGGGTGACGAGCTGGCCGCCGCGCAGAAGGCGCTGGCCGAGCGCACGCTCGACCTCCAGCGCCTGCAGGCGGAGTACGTCAACTACAAGCGCCGCGTCGAGCGCGACCGCGACCTGGTCAAGCAGAACGCCGTGTTCGCCGTGCTGACCAACCTGCTGCCCGTGCTCGACGACATCGACCGGGCGCGCGAGCACGGCGAGCTCGAGGGCGGCTTCAAGGCGGTTGCCGACTCGCTGGAGCGGACCGTCGCCGGGCTGGGGCTGACCAAGTTCGGCGCGCCGGGCGACGAGTTCGACCCCAACCAGCACGAGGCGCTGATGCACGGCCACAGCCCGGACGTCACGACGACGACCGTCGACGTGGTGGCCCAGGCGGGCTACCGGATCGGTGACCGCGTCGTACGCGCCGCCAAGGTGACCGTGCTCGATCCCGAGGGCTGACCGAGCCCGCTGGACACGCCGGACACGCTGGACACGAGAGGAGGGGTGGATGAGCAACGCTGACTGGGCCAACAAGGACTTCTACCAGGTCCTCGGCGTGGCCAAGGACGCCGACCAGGCGGCCATCAAGAAGGCCTACCGCAAGCTCGCTCGGGAGAACCACCCCGACTCCAAGCCCGGTGACAAGGCCGCCGAGGAGCGCTTCAAGCAGGTCGCCGAGGCCTACGACGTCATCGGCGACCCGGAGAAGCGCAAGGAGTACGACCAGATGCGCTCGATGTTCGCCGGCGGCTTCGGCGGCGGACAGGGCGGCTTCCCCGGCGGCTTCGGCGGCGGCGGCGGCGGTACGACGCCGGCGGCTTCGACATCTCCGACCTGTTCGGCGACCTGTTCAACCGCGGTGGCGGGGGCGGTGGCGGCTTCGGCGGCACCCGTGCCCGGGCGCCGCGCGCGGCCAAGGGCGCCGACCTCGAGACCGAGACGACGCTGTCCTTCGCCGACGCGGTCGACGGCACCACGATCAGCATGCGGCTCAGCTCCGACGCGCCGTGCCCGACGTGCTACGGCACCGGCGGCAAGCCCGGCACCCGGCCGCACGTCTGCGGCACCTGCGACGGGGCCGGTGTGGTGATCAGCTCCGTCGGCGGCGGCTTCTCGATGAACGAGACCTGCCCCGAGTGCCACGGTCGCCAGCTCGTCTACGACGAGGCCTGCCCGACCTGCCGCGGCTCGGGTCGCGGGCTGTCCAGCCGCACGATCTCCGCGCGGATCCCGGCCGGGGTCAAGGACGGGCAGAAGATCCGGCTCAAGGGCAAGGGGGCCGCCGGCGAGAACGGCGGCCCGGCCGGCGACCTCATCGTCACCGTGCACGTCTCGGCGCCACCGCGCTCTTCGGCCGCAAGGGCGACAACCTCACCCTCGAGGTGCCGGTGACCTTCGACGAGGCCGCCCTCGGCGCGGAGATCAAGGTGCCCACCCTCGGCGGCGGGCCGGTGACGCTGCGGATCCCGGCGGGCACCCCCAACGGCCGGGTGCTGCGCGTGCGCGGCCGGGGCGCGACCCGCAAGGACGGCTCCAAGGGCGACCTGCTCGTCACCGTCGACGTCCAGGTGCCCGACCAGCTCGACGACGCGACCCGCGCCGCCGTGACGGCCTACCGCGAGGCCCGGGCGGCCAACGGCGCGACCGACCCGCGGGCGGCGCTGTTCCAGGGGACGGCGTGATGACCACGCCCGGCGGCGGCGGTCGGGGCAACCGGGTCCCGGGTCCCGACCGTGCCCGTCTACGTGATCAGCGTGGCCGCCGAGCTGACCGGGCTGCACCCGCAGACCCTGCGCCAGTACGACCGCGTCGGCCTGGTCTCGCCCAGCCGCACGGGCGGTGGCGGCCGCCGCTACTCGCTGCGCGACATCGAGCTGCTGCGCGAGGTCGCCGAGCTCACCGCCGCCGGCATCGGCCTGAAGGGCGTCCGCCGGATCCTCGAGCTGGAGAACCAGGTCGCCGCCCTCCGCGCCCGCAACGCCGAGCTGCGCCGCCAGGCCGCCGAGCTCACCGCCGCCCTCGAGACCAGCCTCGCCTCCCTCAAGGAGCACCGCCCCAACCTCCCCGCCCTCCGCCACCCCGGGCCCGCTCTTCTGACAGAGCGCATAGTCCGGACATGCGTTCGGACCCGCGGCGCGCAGGCGTACGGCGCCCGACTACGGTGTCGGATGTGGTCGGTGCATCTCAGTGACCTGCGGGCGCGGGGCACCGTTAACCTCACGACGGCAGGGGCGGGAGAGGGGAGCGCGGGTGCTGCTCGAGATCGACTGGACCTTCCAGCACGTCAGCTGGTGGCACGTCCTGTCGATCCCCGTCTTCACCGGTGTCGTCGGCTGGCTGATCAACTGGACCGGCCTGATCATGCTGTTCTCCCCGGTGCGCTTCCACGGCGTCACCGTGCCGGGCATGCGCCAGCTCTCCCGGGTGCTGCCGCGCAAGCTGCAGGAGGTGCCCGGCATCCTGCAGGGCGGCATCGGCTGGCAGGGCATCGTGCCGGCGCGGGCGGCCAAGATGGGCAGCATCGCCGTCGACAAGGCGATCGCGAAGCTGGGCACCCCGGCCGACTTCTACCAGCAGCTCGAGCCCGACCAGATCGCCGAGCACATCGTCACCGTCTTCGAGCCCGACCTGCCCGAGATGATCGACGCGATCATGCGGCGCGAGCACCCGGCGCTGTGGCGCGACCTCCCCGCGCGCGGCCGGCGCGCGGTGGTGGCCAGGGTGCAGGCACAGCTGCCGAGCGTCGTACGCACCGTGACCGACGAGATCGGCGAGCACATCGACCAGCTGCTCGACCCGAAGATCATGGTGATCGACCACTTCGAGGAGAACCCCGCCCTCGTCGTGCGGATCTTCCGCGACTTCGGGCAGAAGGAGCTGAACCTGATGGTGGCCTTCGGGTTCGTCTTCGGGTTCATGCTCGGCATCCCGGTCGCCATCATCGACCACTGGTTCGGCCAGTGGTGGCTGCTGCCCCGTGCTCGGCGTGATCGTCGGCTGGACGACCAACGCCCTCGGCATGTGGCTGATCTTCGAGCCGCCCGAGCCGCGCCGCGTGATCGGGCATCAAGGTCTGGGGCCTGTTCCTGCGCCGTCAGGACGAGGCGGCCGAGGTGTACGCGCGGATCATCGCCGACGACGTCATCACCCTGGAGAACATCGGCGACTTCCTGATGGACGGCCCGCGAGGCGACCGCACCCGGCAGATGCTGGCCGACGCGCTCCGCCCGGCGATCGACCAGGCGGCCGGGCCGGTGCGCGGTGCCGTGCGGATCGCCGTGGGCAGCAAGCGCTTCGACAACATCCGCGACGCCGTGGCCACCGAGGCCGTGGAGCGGACCATCCAGCCCTTCCGCGACCCCGAGTTCAGCCGCCGCCAGGCCGACAAGATCAACAGCCTGATCGCGCAGACGCACCAAGGAGCTCCCGCCCCGCGACTTCGTGGAGATGATGCGCGCGGCGATCAAGGAGGACGAGTGGATGCTCTACGCCCACGGCGCGATCATGGGCTTCGGCGGTGGGCTGCTGCACCTGGCGCTGTTCGGTGTCGGAGGAGCGAGGTGAGGCCGGCGTGAGCGAGGACGGATCGCACCGCCGCCCGTCGACGCGTACGACGACCCCGGAGATCTGGAGCGAGGCGACCGAGGCGCTGCCCGGTGTCGCCCGGATCGCCGCGACCGCCTGGCTGCGCTCGGCCGCCTGGACGCTCGACTCGGGGGTGCGCTCGACGCGGCTGTTCGTGCGGGCGCTGACCGACCGGGAGATCGGCGGCCGAGCTGGTGCAGGAGGTGGCCCGCGACGTCGCGGAGGCCACCCGCACGGTCAGCGAGGTCGCCCGCGCCGTCTCGGCCGGTGTACCGATCCCCAAGGCGGTGCGCGACGCGACCCTGTCGCTCTCGGAGATCGTGATGGCCGCCGAGGCCCGCCCGCACGACGACGATCCCGAGCAGTCGCTGCGCGAGCGCGGCGAGGAGCTGCTGGAGCGCTCGCGCGACGTGTGGAGCGACGAGCAGGGTCACCCGGCGTACTCGCGCATGCTCGACGAGCTGGCCCCCGACGAGGCCCGGATCCTGCTGCTCCTCCTGCGCGGCGGACCGCAGCCCTCGGTCGACGTGCGCACCGGCGGGCCCGTCGGCCTGGTCAGCTCGGCCCTGATCGCCCCGGGCATGTCGATGATCGGGGCCCGGGCAGGGTGCCGCTACCTCGACCAGGTGCCGGCGTACCTGAACAACCTGTTCCGCCTCGGCCTGATCTGGTTCTCCCGCGAGCAGCTCGAGGACCCGATGGAGTACCAGGTGGTCGAGGCCCAGCCCGACGTGCTCGAGGCGATGCACTCGGTGCGCTTCGCGAAGGTGGTACGCCGCAGCATCCACCTGACGCCGTTCGGGGTCGGCTTCTGCCGGGCCTGCCTCGTCGACGACGACGAGGCGGCCGAGCTGCCCATGCACCAGATCCCGGAGGAGTAGTCAGCCCGGAGGAGCGAGCCCGGGCTAGCCCGGTGTCCGTTCGGCGGCCCGGGCGAGCGTGCTCGCCCACCTGCGCCAGGAGCTCGCGGACGGGGATGCCCTTCTGGATGTAGCCGTCGGCGCCCTTCGAGAGCGCCTTCTCGGTCATCTCCGCGGCCCCGAAGCCCGACAGCATCACCACGGTGGCCAGGGCGCAGACCTGCTGGATCAGCGGCAGCGCCTCGAGGCCGTCCATGATCGGCATCGCGATGTCGAGCAGCACCAGGTCGGGCTGGGTCGACTCCACGGTGGTGATGGCGTCGTGGCCGTTGCCGGCCTGCCCGACGACGCGTAGCCGCCGTGCCGGCGCAGAGCGAGCGCGAGCAGGCTGCGCAGGTCGGGGGTGTCGTCCACGATCACGACACGCACCGGGGGGCCGAGGAACGGGCTCAGGGCTCACGGACCCCGTCCCCGGGATCGGGCGCTACCCGTGCCGGGCCTCCGGCACGAGCGCGCGGTGCCGAGCGCAGCGGCCGGTTGGCGCAGGTGGCCGCGGTCGTCGCCGATGAGGTCGGTGATCATCGTGGCTGGCCGCCGAGATGGAGCCGTCGAGTGCCCTCAGCGCCCGCTGCGCCCTCACCGAGGTCGAGCGCCATCCGGGCCACCACCATGCCCTGCAGCACGGCGTCGTTGAGCTCCAGCGCCCGCTGCTCGCGCTCGCGCTGGTCCTCGAAGAGCTGCGGGCTCGTGCTCGCCCCGACGCTGCCGAAGCCGCCGCGCAGGGTCCAGTAGTAGACGCCGATGAAGGCGCTGACGCAGGTCCCAGAACGCCAGCTGCGGACCCCAGGCCGCGCGCATCGCCAGCCCCTGCCTCGAGGTCGACGCCGGTGTACGGCATCAGCATGTGCACCATGTGCGCCCCGTGGTGCACGGCGCAGCTGAGGAAGATCGCGCGCGGTCGCGGCGCCGAGCCGGTTGGTGCTCAGCTGTCCGCTCTTGAGCAGGCCGCGGGTGATCGTGAAGGAGATCATGAAGTAGGAGATGGCGATCACGCCGTTGCTCGCCGCACCCAGCATCCACCACTGCATGTCCCGCTCCCGTCTGCTCGACCACCGTCGACCTCCCGGCGACCGCGCCGAGGTGCCTCGCGGGAGGTGCCGGCGAGGTGGCTCCGGCGGCGTGCGAGCGCCGCTGGCGGCGCGACTCCAGCCAACCGGGGAGCAGCAGCGCCACGACTCCGATGAAGCCGAAGAGGATCAACCCGGCGTGGACGGCGTGGGCGAGCAGCCCTGCGGCCGTGATCGGCATCGGATGCACCGGTCGCCTCCTGCCCAGCCAGCCATCGTCCCGGTCGTCAGCTGCAACCGATCCGACTCTAGAGAGGTGCGTTCCCGCAGGCGGGTCTCGTGACCAACTCGTGACACCGGTCCAGACCAGCGGGCCGGGGAAGGGTGCGCAGCTCCCGGGGACAGCACTGCGCCCACCGGGGGGCGGACTCCCGGTGGGCGCAGTGTGTGCTGCCTCGACCCTCCCTTACAGGATGGCCCTGAGGATCGCGTTGCTGTGCCGAGGCGCTGCCTGCGCGGCGGGCGCGACAGCCCCTGCTGCGGTCGTGGCGACCAACACGGCGGCGACGATGCTCATGGTGCGAATCCTGATCCGGCTCATCCTTGCTCCTTGGATGTGTGGTGCGTGACGGGAACGGCTCTGTTCTATCCGAGGAAAATCCCGTTATGGATGAGCAATTCGGACTATGGACACGACTATGGATCCCACTAAATCGGGACATAGCACGTTGCATGATCATGTAGACGGCGTGAACTTGTGAAATCCCATCACCCGAACGGGTGTCGATCTGGCAAAGTTGAGGGGAATCGACTCAACTTTGGATCCGTTGGGGTAGACGTAGGTATCCACCGCACCCATCAGGAGAGAGATCCGTGGACGCATCCAGGCTCACCTCGCGCAGCGTCGAGGTGATCAACGCTGCCAGCACGCTGGCGGTCAACGAGGGCAACCCCCAGGTCGAGCCGACCCACGTCGCGCTCGCGCTGGTGCGGCAGGAGGGCGGCATCACGCCCTCGCTGCTGGCCAAGGCGGGGATCGACGTCGCCGAGGTCGACCACGCGCTGGACCAGGCCCTGCGCCAGCTGCCCCAGGTCTCGGGCAGCTCGGTCTCGACCCCGGGCGCCTCGGCGTCGCTGACGCAGGGTGCTGGCCAAGTCGCTGGACCTGATCAAGGAGATGGGCGACGACTACGTCGCCACCGAGCACCTGCTGCTCGCGCTGACCGTGGTCGACTCGCCGGTCCGCCAGCTGCTCGCCTCGGTCGGCGTCACCGAGGCAGCCGTGCGTGGGTCCATCACCGCGGTCCGCGGCGACCGGCACGTGACCAGCCAGGACGCCGAGGCCACCTACGAGGCGCTCGAGAAGTACGCCGTCGACCTCACCGCGCGCGCCGAGGAGGGCCTGCTCGACCCGGTGATCGGCCGCGACGCCGAGATCCGTCGCGTCGTGCAGGTGCTCTCGCGGCGTACCAAGAACAACCCGGTGCTGATCGGCGACCCCGGCGTCGGCAAGACCGCCGTCGTCGAGGGCCTCGCCCAGCGTGTGGTCGCCGGCGACGTGCCCGGACTCGCTCAAGGGTCGCCGGCGTGCTCAGCCTCGACCTGGCGGCGATGGTCGCGGGCGCGAAGTACCGCGGCGAGTTCGAGGAGCGGCTCAAGGCGGTCCTCGAGGAGATCAAGAGCTCCCAGGGCCAGGTGATCACCTTCATCGACGAGCTGCACACGGTCGTCGGCGCGGGTGCGGGCGGTGACTCCTCGATGGACGCCGGCAACATGCTCAAGCCGATGCTGGCCCGCGGCGAGCTGCGGCTGATCGGCGCCACCACGCTGGACGAGTACCGCGAGCGCATCGAGAAGGACCCCGCCCTGGAGCGCCGGTTCCAGCAGGTCTTCGTGGGCGAGCCGAGCGTCACCGACACCGTCGCGATCCTGCGCGGGCTCCAGGAGAAGTACGAGGCCCACCACGGCGTGAAGATCACCGACGCCGCCCTCGTCGCCGCCGCGATGCTCTCCGACCGCTACATCAGCGGACGCCAGCTCCCCGACAAGGCGATCGACCTCGTCGACGAGGCGTCCTCGCGCCTGCGCATGGAGCGCGAGAGCTCGCCGGTCGAGCTCGACCAGCTGCGCCGCGCCGTCGACCGGATGAAGATGGAGGAGCTCGGCCTCGAGCGCGAGACCGACGACGCCTCCCGCGACCGGCTCGACCTGCTGCGCGCCGACCTCGCCGACAAGGAGGAGGAGCTGCGCGGCCTCGAGGCGCGCTGGAACCAGGAGAAGTCGGCGCTGATGGGCGCCGCCGACCTGCGTGCCGAGCTGGATCGTGTCGCCACGGTGGTCAAGCAGACCGAGAACCAGCTCCAGGCCGGCATCAGCGAGGAGCAGCGCCTGCCGCTGCTCGAGCGGCTCTCGGAGCTGCAGACGGCGCGTCGACGCCTCGGACAGCGAGATCGTCCTGGCCGAGCAGGCCGAGGAGTCCCAGACCGAGCGGATGGTCAACGAGAAGGTCGGACCCCACGAGATCGCCGAGGTGGTCGAGGCCTGGACCGGCATCCCCACCGGGCGGCTGCTCGAGGGCGAGACCGCCAAGCTGCTCCGGATGGAGGAGATCATCGGCGATCGGCTGATCGGCCAGCGCGCCGCGGTCACCGCCGTCTCCGACGCCGTACGCCGCAGCCGGGCCGGCATCGCCGACCCCAACCGGCCGACCGGCTCGTTCCTGTTCCTCGGCCCCACCGGCGTCGGCAAGACCGAGCTGGCGAAGGCGCTGGCGGACTTCCTCTTCGACGACGAGCGGGCGATCGTCCGCATCGACATGAGCGAGTACTCCGAGAAGCACTCGGTCTCGCGGCTGGTCGGCGCCCCTCCCGGCTACGTCGGCTACGACGAGGGCGGCCAGCTCACCGAGGCCGTGCGCCGTCGGCCCGTACTCCGTCGTGCTGCTCGACGAGGTGGAGAAGGCCCACCCCGAGGTCTTCGACATCCTCCTGCAGGTGCTCGACGACGGCCGCCTGACCGACGGCCAGGGCCGCACGGTCGACTTCCGCAACACGCTGCTGATCCTGACCAGCAACCTCGGTTCGAACTTCCTGGTCGACCCGACGCTGGACGAGGAGAAGAAGCGCGAGTCGGTGCTCTCGGTGGTCCGCCAGTCGTTCAAGCCGGAGTTCCTCAACCGGCTCGACGAGATCGTGCTCTTCGAGGCGCTCGGCCGCGACGAGCTCGCCCACATCGTCGACCTGCAGCTCGAGCTGCTCGACCGTCGACTGGCCCCGCGGCGGATCACCGTCACGGTCACCGAGGCCGCGCGGGCCTGGCTGACCGAGCACGGCTACGACCCGGCGTACGGCGCCCGCCCGCTGCGGCGCCTGGTGCAGACGGCCATCGGCGACCCGCTCGCACGGATGCTGATCGGCGGCCAGGTGGTCGACGGGCAGCAGGTCAGCGTCGACATCGGCGAGGACGCCGCGCAACTGGTGCTCACGTGCGTCCTGACCCGTGTTGGTTCAATGGCGTCATGAGCGACGCCCAGCTACCGCCGCGCCCGCGCCAGCTCCTGCTGGCCGCGGGCGTGGTCATCGGGGGCTCGGCGATCCTGCTCGCAGCCGTCTTCGACGCGCTCGGCAACCTGGAGAGCGTCGACACGCGCGCCCAGATGCAGAAGGTGGTGACCTCCTCCGCCGGCCGCGACCTCGGGGTCACCCTCGACCAGGCGCTGGGGGCCGTGCGTGCGGCACTCAGCGTGACCGCCGTCTGCGCCGCCATCGCGGTCGTCCTCGGGGTCTTCGTGCTGCAGCGCCACCGCGGCGCGCGCATCGCGCTGAGCGTGGTGGCGGTCCCGCTGCTGGTGACCGCGCCGCTGGTGGGCGGCTTCCTCGGCGCCCTCGTCGCGGTCGCCACGCGTGATGCTGTGGAACGGCCCGGCAGGTGACTGGTTCGCCGGCCGCCCCATCCGGGGCCAGTCGCGGGCCGCCGAGCCGTGAGCAGAGCCCGCCGGTCTCCCGCGACGGGTCGCTGCCGCCGGGGTTCGGCACGCCGCCCGTGCACGCCCCGGCCTCCTAGGAGCCGGCGCTGACCGGTGCCCCGTCCACGCGGCAGACCTCCACCGCGCCGCAGGCCACGGACAGCTTCGGGACCCTCGGGCAGGCACCGACCGGGGCGCCGCCCCAGCCCTACGCCTGGCCCGAGGCGCCACCGACGGGCGTGCCGATGGGGGTCTCCGCCCACGCCGAGCGACCCGTCCCGGTGCGCATCGCCTGCCTGCTGACGTGGGTCTTCTCCGGGAGCGTGGCGCTGCTGTACCTGCTGGCCGTCTTCGCGCTGGTGCTGGACCGCTCCGCCATCGTCGACCGGGTCGTCGCCTCACCCGCCTGGCACGACAGCGGGCTCCGCCAGACCATGCTGGTGCCGATGCTGTGGTTCGGCGTCGTGCTCTTCCTGCTCTGGAGCATCGGGGCGATGGTGCTGGCCTGGTTCACCTGGCGCCACCACGACTGGGCCCGCTACCTGCTCGCCGTCAGTGCCGGGGTGGCGCTGCTCGTCGCCGCCGTCGGCTTCCCGATCGGGCTGGTCCACCAGCTGGCCTGCGCCGGCACGATCTGGTGCCTGTTCGCCCCGACGACCCGGGCCTGGTTCAGCTCGCGCGGCCGCCCGCCGTCCGGCCCCCAGTCCGGGCCGCCGCCCGGCCCGCCCTCCGGTCCCGCATCGGGCTTCCCGCCGGCCCCGCCGCCCGGACAGCACCCCGGCCCCTGGTGACGGCCATCGCCGCTCAGGCGTGCGAGGTCGACGCCCTGCATGCGCGCGATCCCCTCGTCGATCACGCTGCGGTCCTTGCAGAACGCCCAGCGCACGAGGTGGCGGCCCTCGGGCGAACCCTCCTCGTAGAAGACCATCGACGGGATCGCCACCACGCGCGCCCGCTCGGCCAGCCCGGTGCAGAAGGCGCGCCCGTCGGCCCAGCCGAGGGCGCTGACGTCGGTGGTGGCGAAGTAGGTGCCCTCGGGCGGGTGCACGTCGAGGCCCAGGTCGTCGAGCGCCGCGCACAGGTGGTCGCGCCTCGCGGAGAGGTCACGGCGCAGCTGCTCGTGGAACCCCTCCTCGTCGTTGAGGGCGTGTGCGATCGCCGGCTGGAACGGCGCGCCCGAGGAGTAGGACAGCCAGTTCTTGGCGCCCTCGACCGCCGCAACGAGGTCTGCCGGCCCGGTGGCCCAGCCGATCTTCCAGCCGGTGAAGGAGAAGGTCTTGCCCGAGCTCGAGATGCTGACGGTGCGCTCGAACATGCCGGGGAGGGTGGCGATCGGCACGTGCCGGTGCTCGCCGTAGGTGAGGTGCTCGTAGACCTCGTCGGTGACGACCACGAGGTCGTGGCGCTGCGCGACCTCCGCCACCCCGGCGAGCTCGTCGGGGCCCAGCACGCGTCCCGAGGGGTTGTGCGGGGTGTTGAGCAGGATCAGCTTGGTGCGGTCGGTCACCGACTCCTCGAGCTGGGCGAGGTCGAGCCGGTAGTTCGGGGCCCGCAGGGTCAGCGGGCGCCGTACGCCGCCACAGAACTGGATCATCGCGCGGTAGGAGTCGTAGTAGGGCTCGCACACGAGCACCTCGTCGCCCGGGTCGACCAGACCCAGCATGGCGGCGGCGATGGCCTCCGTCGCGCCGGTCGTGACCACGACCTGGTCCGGGGTCAGCTCCAGCCCGTAGTGGCGGGCCTGGTGCCCGATCACCGCCTCGACCAGCTCGGGCGAGCCGTGCCCCGGCGGGTACTGGTTGCGCCCCGCGAGCATCGCGTCGTACGCCGCCCGCACCACCGACTCGGGTCCGCTCACGTCGGGGAAGCCCTGGCCGAGGTTGACCGACCCGGTGCGGACGGCGAGCGCGGACATCTCGGCGAAGATCGTGCTGCCGACACCGTCGAGCCGGGCCGCCGCGCGTGCGTTGCTCATCTCACGAACCTAACGACTCTGCCGCCCGCGCTACACCGCCTCCGTCACAATGGGCGCCATGGTCGGCACCGGGGGAGCCAGGGGCGGCGCGCGGAGACGCGTGACGCGCTGGCTGGGCATCCTGATGCTGGTCGCCGGGGTCGCCCTGCTCGGCTACGTCGGCTGGCAGTTCTGGGGCAGCAACTGGACCTCGCACCGCCAGCAGCAGGCGGTCACCCAGAACCTCGAGAAGCAGTGGCACGCCCCGGCCGCGGCGCAGAAGCGGCTGCAGCCGCAGTACGTCCCCCAGGGCAAGGCCTCGGCGCTGATCCGGATACCGGCCTTCGGCAAGAAGTACGTCGTGCCCGTGCTGGAGGGCACCTCGCAGGACGTGCTGGCCAAGGGCTACGGCCACTTCACCGGCACTGCGCATCCGGGAGAGGTCGGCAACTACGCGTTGGCGGCGCACCGGGTGACCCACGGCGAGCCGCTGCGCCGGATGCCCGACCTGCGCCCGGGCGACAAGGTGATCGTCGAGACGGTCTCCGACACCTACACCTATCGGCTCGACACCAACCCGAACGACCTCGTGGTGCCGTTCACCGGCATCTGGGTGCTGGCGCCGGACCCGACGAACCCCGCCCGGGGCGGTGTCCAGCCGGCGCAGCAGCCCGGGCAGCGACTGATCACGCTGACCACCTGCTCGGAGCTGTTCCACACCGACAACCGGATGATCGCCTTCGGCCACCTCGTCAAGGTCACCCCCAAGGAGCCGACGACCGCCGACGGCTAGGGTCCGGGCATGCCTGCTGCGCACCAGGACCCGGAGCTCGCCCGCGACGTCGACCGCTGCTGCCGCCTGACCGGCGAGTTCACGCTCCGCTCGGGCCAGGTGGCCAGCGAGTACTTCGACAAGTACCTCTTCGAGGCTGACCCCCTGCTGCTCGCCCGCGTCGTCGACCAGATGGTCCCGCTCGTCCCCGACGGCACCCAGCTCCTCGGGGGCCTCGAGCTCGGTGGCGTGCCGATCGCCACGGTGCTCTCCGCGCGAACGTCGCTGCCGGGCCTGTTCGTGCGCAAGTCGGCCAAGGAGTACGGCACCTGCAAGCTCGCGGAAGGCCCCGAGGTCGCCGGTCGCCGGGTCACGCTGGTGGAGGACGTGATCACCACCGGCGGCGCGGTCCGCGACGCCACGCGTGCGTTGCGCGAGGCGGGCGCGACCGTCGAGACGGTGGTCTGCGCCATCGACCGCAGCCCCGAGGGGGAGAACCCCCTGGCCGACGTCGGCCTCGAGGTCCGCCCGGTGCTGACCAAGGCCCAGCTCGACGCGGCCCGGGCCGGCTCCTGAACCGGTTCCTGAGGCTCTAGCCCTCGGATGCCGCCTCGCGTCGCCGGCGCTTCCAGATCTCGTAGCCGACCGGGATCACCGACAGGGCGAGGATGACCAGGACGGCCTTGTCGATGTTGTCCCCGAGGCCCGGGAACGTCGTGCCGAGGAAGTAGCCCAGCAGGGTGACCGAGGCGACCCACAGGGCCGCGCCGACGGCGCTCCAGGTCAGGAAGGTGCGCCGGTCCATCCGGGTGATCCCGGCGACGATCGTGATGAAGGTGCGCACGATCGGCACGAACCGGCCGATCACCAGGGCCGCCCGGCCGTGCCGGTCGAAGAACGTCCGGGTCTCGTCGAAGTACTTCTGCTTCAGGAAGCGCCCGTCGCGCTGGTACAGCGGCGGCCCGAGGGCGCGCCCGATCTCGTAGCCCACCACGTTGCCCGCGAACGCGGCCAGGGTGAGCGCGGCCATCGCGGCCGCGAGGTTGAGGCCGAGGTGGTTGGTCGCGATGAACAGGCCGACGGCGAACAGCAGGGTGTCACCGGGCAGGATCGGGAAGAAGAGGCCGCACTCGATGAAGACGATCGCCAGGCACAGCAGGAAGAACTGCGAGTGGTAGTGGTCGAGGAGCCACGTGGGGTCCATCCAGCTGACGCCGAAGAGCAGCGGAGGCAGTCCCATCACGCGGTGAGCGTAGCGAGACCGCCTGACGGGAGCCTGTCTGCGCACCGGCTCTAGCCTGTCGGCTGTGGAGGACGAGCGGGCGCCGTACGACCCGATGCCGCACGGTCCGGCCGAGGTCGGCGTCGGACCCTGGCAGGGCGCGTGGCCCGCGGGCGGCCAGTACGACGAGACGCTGCTCGCGGAGGGGGACCGCCGCAACGTCGTCGACCACTACCGCTACTGGAGCCTCGAGGCGATCGTGGCCGATCTCGACACCCGGCGGCACGGCTTCCACGTGGCCATCGAGAACTGGCAGCACGACTTCAACATCGGCACGATCGTGCGGACCGCCAACGCCTTCCTGGCCCGGGAGGTGCACATCGTCGGGCAGCGTCGGTGGAACCGTCGTGGGGCGATGGTCACCGACCGTTACCAGCACGTGCGCCACCACGCGGAGGTGGCCGACCTCGCTGGCTACCTCCACGAGCAGGGCGTCGCAGCTGATGGGCGTCGACAACCTGCCCGGCTCGCACCGGCTGGAGACCTGGGAGATGCCGCGCGAGGTGTGCTTCCTCTTCGGTCAGGAGGGGCCGGGGCTCTCCGATACGGCGCGCGAGGTCTGCGACGGCACGTTCGCGATCGCGCAGTTCGGCTCCACCCGCTCGATCAACGCCTCGGCTGCCGCCGCGATCGCCATGCACACCTGGGTGGTCCGGCACGCCGACCTCGACCGCGCCTGGCGCGGCTGAGCCCGCGCCCGGGTCCCTGAGCGCCCCCAGGTCCCTGAGGAGGGACGAAGTCCCGTCTCGAAGGGCTCAGGGAGTCGGCGTCGGCGTGGGGGAGACCACGGGCGGTGGCCCGCTCAGGCACCTGACGAACCGGTCGCCGGCCGTCCACCCCGCGCTGGCCGGCAGCTGGAAGTAGCCGCCCACGGCCCGGGTGATCTGGCGGCAGCGCAGCCGGGCCTCCTGCGTGGTGACGCCGGGGTAGGCGGTGCCGGGCGCCTGGAACACCGCCGCCACCCGGTAGGCGTGCGGCCCGGAGCAGGTGACGTCGAGGAGGCTCTTGGTCAGGCACACCCGGAGGCTTTCCGGCACGCCGCTCGCCAGGACGGGCGTGGTGGCCGGGAGCGCTACCAGGGCGCTGCCGCTGCGGGCGATCACGTCGCAGCGCAGCCAGCGGGCGCCGTGCTGGAGCTGGCGCTGGTCCGGGGTGAACAGCGTCCAGGTGAGCAGCGACTGGGCCCGGTCCGCGAGGGTCCCACCGACCAGTGCCTGGAAGGCCGGCTGGCAGACCTTCTGGCCGGCGGCTCGGCGCTCGGCGACCGAGGTGGCCGGGGTGACCGGCTTCGCGACGTACCCGACGAAGGCGACGACGCGAGGTGTGCGGCTGCCGGCAGCTCACCCGCTTGGCGGCGCGACGCTGGCCAGCGACTGCGCGGGGGTCATCGAGAAGCACTGGCCGACCTTGGGCACGTCGTACCCGGGGTCCAGCGCCGCCTGGTCGCTGCTGCTCGGGCTGCCGCTGGGCGAGGTGTGCGCCGACCCGTGCGGCTTGCTGCCCGAGCAGCCCGCGACCAGGGCCAGCAGCAACAGCACGGCCGCCAGCACGGCGGCCAGCACGGAGGCCCGTGGACGGGGGTCGGGCGAGCATCCGAGGGGCGCGGCACGGGACTAGTGTGGTCGATACGTCCCACGAACGCTCGAGAAGGACCGTTGCATGCCGATCGCCACTCCCGAGAAGTACGCCGAGATGCTCGATGCCGCCAAGGAGCGGCAGTTCGCGTTTCCCGCGATCAACGTCTCGTCGTCGCAGACCCTGAACGCTGCCCTCGCCGGGTTCGCCGAGGCCGAGAGTGACGGGATCGTCCAGGTCTCCACCGGCGGCGCGGAGTACCTCTCCGGGCCGACCGTCAAGGACATGGTCACCGGGTCGGTCGCGCTGGCGGCGTACGCCGCCGAGGTCGCGGCGAAGTACCCCGTCAACGTCGCCCTGCACACCGACCACTGCCCCAAGGACAAGCTCGACGGCTTCGTCCGTCCGCTGCTGGCCATCTCCGTCGAGCGGGTCAAGAACGGCCAGGACCCGCTCTTCCAGTCCCACATGTGGGACGGCTCCGCCGTACCGCTGGAGGAGAACCTCCAGATCGCCCAGGAGCTGCTCGCGCAGGCCGCCGCCGCGAAGATCGTCCTCGAGGTCGAGATCGGCGTCGTGGGCGGCGAGGAGGACGGCGTCACCGGCGGCTCGGGCGAGAAGCTCTACAGCACCCCCGAGGACGCGCTCGCCACGGTCGAGGCGCTCGGCACCGGTGAGAAGGGCCGCTACCTGACCGCGCTCACCTTCGGCAACGTGCACGGCGTCTACAAGCCGGGCAACGTCAAGCTGCGTCCGGAGATCCTGCAGAAGGCCCAGTCGGTCGTGGCGGAGAAGCTCGGCCTGCCCGAGGGCGCCAAGCCCTTCGACCTCGTCTTCCACGGCGGCTCCGGCTCGACCGCCGCAGGAGATCGCGGCCGCGGTGAGGTACGGCGTGATCAAGATGAACGTCGACACCGACACCCAGTACGCCTTCACCCGCCCCGTCGCCGGCCACATGCTCACCAACTACGACGGCGTCCTGAAGGTCGACGGCGAGGTCGGCAACAAGAAGGCCTACGACCCCCGCGCCTGGGGCAAGGCCGCCGAGGCCGGCATGGCCGCCCGGGTCGTGGAGGCCTGCGCCAACCTGTCCTCGACCGGCCACACGATCAGGTAGGGCCCGGCGTTACAGGGGCTCCGGCGCGACTCGGCGCGGACCGGGGCCGGCCGGGCGACCGGGGACTGCTGGGCCGGCGGGCGGGCGCCGTAGCCCTCGTGGCGAGGGCGCTCGTAGGCCAGGACGGCGAGGAGGCCGATCACGTAGACGGCGGTCGGCAGCAGGAAGGCGTCCTGCATCGCCTGGGAGAACAGGTTGGCGACGTGGGGGTCGGCGATCGCGCCGGCTCCGGCATCGCCGTGGGCTGCCGCGCCCGGCAGGTAGTGCGGCGAGGCGGCTGTCCATCACCACGGCGATCGCGGCGGCACCCATCACCGAGCCCACCTGGCGGGTCGCGTTGTAGACGCCGGCGCCAGCACCGGCCAGCCGCCCGGGGAGGTTGCGGTTGGCGGTGGCGGCGGTCGGCGCCCAGATGAACGCGTTGCCGGTGCCGAGGATCACCTGGAAGACGCAGATCAGCCAGATCTTCGAGTTCACGTCGAACTGGGTGTCGAGCAGGATCATGCCGAGCAGGCTCAGCCCGAAGCCGGTGCCGACCACGATCCGCGGGTGGATGCGGTCGGTCAGGTTGCCGACGGGCCGGGCGAGCACGATCGACATCGCGGCCATCGGCAGGAACAGCATGGCTGCCTGGAGCGGGGAGAAGCCACGGACCGGCCTGGGCCCACAGCATCAGCGGGAAGCCCATCGAGGCGGCGACGAAGCCCATCACGCTGATCGCGACGGTCGACACCGAGAAGTTGCGGTCGCGTGAACAGGCTCAGCGGCACCAGGGGCTCGTCCTTGTTGCGTGCCTGCCAGAACACGAACAGGGCCAGGAACACGACGCCGCCCACGATCATCGCGATGATCCAGCCGGCCCAGTTCTTCTGGTGGCCCTCCTGGATGCCGAAGGCGAGCAGGAAGAGGCCGATGCCGGAGAGCGCGACGCCGAGCCAGTCGAACTTGTGCGCGTGGGTGCTCAGGCTGGGCACCAGCCGCACGGCCATCACGAACGCCAGGATGCCGACCGGGCACGTTGACGAAGAAGATCCACTCCCAGCCCAGACCGTCGGTGAGCACGCCACCGAGGATCGGGCCGACGACCATGGCGATACCGGCGGTCGCACCCCACACGGCCATCGCCTTGCCGCGCTCGGCGGCCGGGAAGATCCGGGTGATGATCGCCATCGTCTGCGGCGTCATCATCGCGGCGCCGATGCCTTGCACGACACGGGCCAGGATCAGCATGCCGATGGTCGCGGTCAGCCCGCACCAGAGCGAGGCGGCGGTGAACACGACCAGACCGGCGAGGTAGAGGCGCTTGGAGCCGTAGCGGTCACCGAGACGACCGGTGATCAGCACCGGCACGGCGTAGGCGAGCATGTAGGCGCTGGTCACCCAGACGACGTCGTTCACGCTGGCGTCGAGCTTGTCGATGATGGTCGGCGTCGCCACCGTCACGATGGTCAGGTCGACCAGGATCATGAAGAAGCCGAGACAGAGCGCGAACAGCGCGGGCCACGGCCGGCTCTCGTCGGGGCCGGTGGTGGCCGTCGCGGGCTGCTGGCCCCGGGCGTGGGTTGGGTCGTCTGCGCCATGACAGAGTGAACACCCGCGAGGTGACATTGCTTCCCGCTTCCCGGTGCTCGACTAGACGTCTTCGGATGCTTGGATGCGGTCATGAGCCCCACAGACGACTCGATCACCGGGCACGACCTGATGGCGGGGCCGCCGCCGGTGCGGCTCCCCGAGGACCCGGCCGCGGCGGAGCTCGCCTCGGGCGAGCGCCCGCACGACGTCGTACGCCGGCACCCGGAGTCGCCGCTGGCCTGGGCGACGCTGGCCGAGCAGGCGCTGGCGGACGATGCGACCGATGACGTGACGGCGTACGCCTACGCGCGCGTCGGCTACCACCGCAGCCTCGACCTGCTGCGCCGCAACGGGTGGTCGGGCCACGGGCCGGTGCCCTGGGAGCACGAGCCCAACCGCGGCTTCCTGCGGGCCCTCGCGGCGCTGGCCACGGCTGCCGGCCGGATCGGGGAGGAGCCCGAGCAGGAGCGCTGCGACGCGCTTCCTGCGCGACTCCAGCCCGGAGGGGTACGCCGCGCTGCTGGGGTGAGCGGCGGGATGCGACGCCCCCTTCGAGACAGGACTCCCCGTCCCTCCTCAGTGACCCCCGTGAAGGCTAGGGTGCTGTGGCATGGCTCACGAATTCTCGGGCGGAGCCGAACAGGATCAACCCCTGTCAGCGGACACGCCGCCCACGAACATCGGTCTCCTGGTCGTCGCAGGAATCTGCCTGGCGATCCCGTTGGTGGCGCTGCTGTGGGTGAGCAGCTATGCCCGTGAGACGCCGAAGCTCGGCGGCGTCCCGTTCTTCTTCTGGTACCAGTTCCTCTGGGTGTTCATCACCGCCGGGCTCACCTACACCGCCCACCGGCTCGTGCTCGCCGCACGCCGGCCCGCACGCGGGACCACCGGCCAGCCCGGCCGGACCGGGGAGGACGGTCCGAAGCACGCAGCAGGGAGCGACTCATGACCCCGCTCGTCGTCAAGGGCGGCGGCGTCGACGGGGTCGCGCTGGCCGTGCTGATCGTGCTCTTCGTGGTCGTCACCGTGATGGGCTTCATGGCCAGCCGGTTCCGCCGGGGGAGACCCTGGACTCGCTCGACGAGTGGGGCTCGGCGGCCGCCGGTTCGGCACCTGGATCACCTGGTTCCTGCTGGGCGGCGACCTCTACACGGCGTACACGTTCGTCGCGGTGCCGGCGGCGATGTTCGCGACGGGGTCGATCGCGGGCTTCTTCGCGGTGCCCTACACGATCGTGCTCTACCCGATCATCTTCGTGTTCATGGCGCGGCTGTGGTCGGTCAGCCACCGGCACGGCTACGTCACGCCCGCCGACTACGTGCGCGGCCGCTACGACTCGCGGGGGCTCGCGCTCGCGATCGCGGTGACCGGCTTCGTGGCGACGATGCCCTACATCGCGCTGCAGCTCGTGGGCATCCAGGCGGTGCTCGACGTCGTCGGGCTCGGCGGCAACGGCAGCGGCTTCCAGCAGGACCTGCCGCTGCTGATCGCGTTCGTCGTCCTCGCGGCGTACACCTACACCTCGGGCCTGCGTGCGCCGGCGGTGATCGCCTTCGTCAAGGACGCGCTGATCTACATCGTGATCATCGTCGCGGTGATCTACCTGCCCTCGAAGTTCGGCGGCTGGGGCCACATCTTCGACGCCGCGCAGCACAAGATGGCGGCGACCAACCCGGCCACCGGGAAGCCCAACGGGGTGTTCATCCCCGGCCCCGGCAGCTCGGTCAAGCCCGGCTACTTCGCCTACGCGACGCTGGCGCTGGGCTCGGCGATGGCGCTGTTCATGTACCCGCACTCGATCACCGCGACGCTGTCCTCCAACAGCCGTAAGACGATCCGGCGCAACGCCGCGATCCTGCCGGCCTACTCGTTCGTCCTCGGGCTGATCGCCCTGCTCGGCTGGGTGGCGATCGCCGCCGGCACGAAGCCGGTCGGGGTCGACGGCAAGCCCAACCCGCAGCTGGTCATCCCGCAGCTGTTCGAGGACTCCTTCCCGAGCTGGTTCGCCGGGGTGGCGTTCGCCGCGGTGGCGATCGGCGCGCTGGTGCCGGCGGCGATCATGTCGATCGCGGCGGCCAACACCTTCACGCGCAACATCTACCGCGAGTGGATCAAGCCGAACGCGACCCATGCGGAGGAGGCCAAGGTCTCCAAGCTCGCGTCGCTGGTGGTCAAGGCGTTCGCGCTGGTCTTCGTGCTCAGCCTCGACAGGCAGAACGCGATCAACTTCCAGCTCCTCGGCGGCATCTGGATCCTGCAGACCTTCCCGGCGATCGTGTTCAGCCTGTACACGCGGTGGTTCCACCGCTGGGCGCTGCTCGCGGGGTGGGCGGTCGGCATGGTCTACGGCACCGTGGGCGGCGTGGAAGGTGGCGAGCCCGGCGACCAAGCACTTCGGCGGCTCGCTGTACAACGTGCCCGGCATCGACCAGATGGGCTACATCGCCATGACGGCGTTCGCGCTCAACGTCGGTGTCGCCGTCGTGCTCTCGCTGGTGCTCAACCTGAGCAAGGTCTCGAACGGCGTCGACGAGACCGCGCGGGCCGACTACTTCGCCGACGCCGGCGATCCCGCGGGTCGAGCGGGACATGGCCGCCCGGGCGGTGGACGCGGCGGACCCGGCGACGACGTAGGCCGGGGGAGGGCCCTTCGAGACGCTCGTTCCTCGTTCCTCAGGGACCGGGGGTCGGCACGATCATCCGGTAGGCCGCGTGGTCGAGGTGCCAGCTGCGACGGCGCTCGGGGCCCTGGATCTCGCCGTCGGCGGCGAGCCAGAAGTCCTCACCGGAGACGGTGACCTGGTGGGCCCGCCGGACGACGACGTCGTCGCGCTCGGGGTGCTTGCCGCGGTACAGCTCCACGGCGTACCCGAAGCGCTCCAGCGGACCGGTCGCGAAGGACACCATCACGTCGAGCCGGCCGTCCTGGGGGTCGGCTTCTGGGGTCAGCTCGGTGCCGCCGCCGACGCTGGCGCCGTTGCCGACCGCGATCATCAGGACGTGGCGATCCATGTCGACGAGCACCTCGTCGTCGACCTCGATGCGCAGCCGCACGAACGGCGGCTTCACCGCCGCCAGGGCGGCGCCGATCGGGTAGCCGAGGATGCCGAAGCCGAACGGCCCGAGCCGCTTCTTCCACCGCGCCCCCCGGCGGCTCGCCTGGGCGCTGGCGCCGGCGTGCACGCTGTTGACGACCACGCCGCCGAGCTCGTCGACGATGAGGTCCATCGGGCGGGCGGTGCCCTCGATCAGCACCTCCGCGGCCCCCGCCGGGTCGAGCGGGATGCCCGAGCGTGCGGGCGAAGTCGTTGCCGGTACCGAGCGGGATCAGCCCCAGGGTGCGCGAGGCGAGCTCGTGGCGCCGGTGCAGGGCGGTGACGACGGCGTGCAGGCTGCCGTCGCCGCCGGCGACCACGATGCGGCGGCACCCGGCCCGGTGCAGCACCCCGTCGAGCTCGCCCGGATTGCTCGTCTTGGCGACCTCGACGTCGGTGCGCTCGCGGAGCACCTCCAGCGCGACGTCGAGGGCCTGCGGTCTCGCCGCCCCCGGCATCGGCGTTGGCGATGAGGAGCACAGGCTCCACAGACGGGGCGGTCACGCGGACACACTAGACAAGTAGGCTCTGGGGCCATGCCCGGAATCGTCGTGCTCGGTGCCCAGTGGGGCGATGAAGGCAAGGGCAAGGCGACCGACCAGCTCACCACCGAGAACGCGATCGACTTCTGCGTGCGCACCAGTGGCGGTCACAACGCGGGGCACACGATCGTGGTGGACGGTCAGCGGTTCGCCACCCACCTGCTGCCCAGCGGGATCCTCACCCCGGAGTGCACCTCGGTCATCGGCAACGGCGTCGTGGTCGCGCCGGAGGCGCTGTTCGAGGAGATCGACGCGCTGCTCGAGCAGTCGGTGCCGATCGGCCGTCTCGTGGTCAGCTCGAGCGCCCACGTGATCACGTCGTACCACGTCACGATCGACAAGGTCACCGAGCGCTTCCTCGGCAAGCGCAAGATCGGTACGACGGGCCGCGGCATCGGGCCGGCGTACGCCGACAAGGTCAACCGCGTCGGCATCCGCGTCGCCGACGTGTTCGACGAGGCGATCCTCCGCGAGAAGGTCGAGGCCGCGCTCGAGGTCAAGAACCACATGCTGACCAAGGTCTACAACCGGCGCGCGATCACGGTGGAGGAGGTCGTCGAGGACCTGCTGTCCTACGCCGAGCGACTCGAGCCGCTCGTCGAGGACACCAGCCTGCTGCTCAACCGGGCGCTCGACGAGGGAGGACGGTCCTCTTCGAGGGCGCCCAGGCCACCATGCTCGACGTCGACCACGGCACCTACCCGTTCGTCACCAGCAGCAACCCGGTCGCCGGCGGGGTCTGCACGGGCGCCGGGGTGGGCCCCTCGACGGATCGACCGCGTCATCGGCGTGATCAAGGCCTACACGACGCGGGTCGGCTCCGGGCCCGTTCCCGACCGAGCTCTTCGACGAGGACGGCGAGAAGCTCTGGAAGATCGGCGGCGAGGTCGGCGTCTCGACCGGTCGCGACCGCCGGTGCGGCTGGTACGACGCCGTGGTCGCGCGCTACGCGGCCCGCGTCAACGGGCTGACCGAGTTCTTCATGACCAAGCTCGACGTGCTCTCCAGCTGGGAGCGGGTGCCGGTCTGCGTGGCCTACGACGTCGACGGCGTGCGCCACGACGAGATGCCGATGACCCAGACCGCCTTCCACAGGGCCAAGCCCGTCTACGAGTTCCTCGACGGCTGGTGGGAGGACATCTCGGAGTGCCGCGAGTTCGACGACCTGCCCAAGAACGCCCAGCGCTACGTGCGCGCGCTCGAGGAGATGTCCGGCGCGCCGTTCTGGGCGGTCGGCGTGGGTCCGGGTCGCGAGCAGACGCTCGTCGTGCCACCCGCCTGACCTCTAGGGTCCTGCCCATGGAGACCGCCTCGAAGAACGTCGTCATCACCGGGGCAGCACGCGGGATCGGCGAGGCCACCGCCCTCCGGCTGGCCGCGGCCGGGCACCGGGTGGCGCTGGGCGACCTCGACACGGACCTCGCCCAGGGCGTTGCCGAGGAGATCGTCGAGGCCGGCGGCGACGCCCGAGCCGCGCACCTCGACGTGACCAGCCCCGACTCGTGGCGCGAGTTCCTGGCCGCCGTCGACGAGGTCGGCCCGATCGACGTGCTGGTCAACAACGCCGGCATCATGCCGCTCGGTCCGGTGCTCAAGGAGCCCGACGCCGTGACGCGCAAGATCTTCGACGTCAACGTCTTCGGCATCATCAACGGCACCAAGGCCGTCGCCCCTGGGATGGTCGACCGCGGCCACGGCCACATCGTCAACGTCGCCTCGGCGGTCGGCCGGGTGCCGGTGGCCGACGGTGCGTCCTACGCGGCCTCGAAGTTCGCGGCCGTCGGGTTCAGCGAGTCGACCCGGCTCGAGCTCAAGCCGCACGGCATCGACGTCACCGTGGTGCTGCCCGGCATCGTGCGCACCGAGCTCGCGGCCGGCGTCCCCGACGCCCGCGGGGTGAAGTCGCTGAAGCCGGAGGACGTCGCCGCCGTGATCGAGTCCGCGATCCGCAAGCCCCGCCCCGAGCTGTGGGTGCCGACCTGGACGCGCGGGATGGCGAAGGCCACCGGGATCCTGCCGCTGCGGGTCCAGGAGGCCATCGGGCGGGCGTTCAAGGCCGACCGGGTGATGTCCGACGCCGACCCGGTCGCCCGGGCGGCGTACGAGGAGCGCGCCCGCAGGTCCTGACCGACGACCGGGCCGTCACTCGCCGGGGCGCACCAGACCGGACTCGTACGCCGCGACGACCACCTGCACGCGGTCGCGGACCCCGAGCTTGGTCAGGACCCCGGTTGGGTCTACGGCGAGCTCAACCTCTGGGTGATCATGCTGGTCCTCCTCGCCACCGCCGCTGGCCTTGCGGCCCGTGCTCCTCGCTCCGCTCGTCGACGGGCGGTCGGCCACTCGGCCACGCTCGGTGAAGGGCTCGCTCGCTGAGGGCCTCCGGCCAGGGGGATCCCGTCACTGAGCGGGCGCTCGTTAGCCTCGGCCCGTGAACACACTCGTGATCGGGACCGGAGGCCGGGAGCACGCGTTGGTGCTGGCCCTGTCTCGGGACCCTGGGGTGAGCGAGGTGCACGCCGCGCCGGGCAACCCGGGCATGGCGGCCGTCGCCACCCTCCACCCGGTGGACCCGCTGGACGGCAAGGCGGTGGCCGACCTGGCAGCGTCACTCCACGCCGATCTCGTCGTGATCGGCCCGGAGGCGCCCCTCGTCGCGGGAGTGGCCGACGCCGTCCGGGCCCGCGGCATCAGCTGCTTCGGGCCCACGCGCGAGGCAGCGGCGCTCGAGGGCTCCAAGGCGTTCGCCAAGGACGTGATGGCCGCGGCCGGCGTCCCGACGGCGACCGCGCGCGTGTGCACGACCCCCGACGAGGCGGCGGCCGCGCTCGACGAGTTCGGCCCGCCGTACGTCGTCAAGGACGACGGCCTGGCCGCGGGCAAGGGCGTCGTCGTCACCGAGGACCGCGATGTCGCGATCGCGCACGCCGCTGCCTGCGACCGGGTCGTCATCGAGGAGTTCCTCGACGGCCCGGAAGTCTCGCTGTTCGCGGTCACCGACGGCGCCACGGTGCGCCCGCTCCAACCGGCGCAGGACTTCAAGCGGATCCACGACGGCGACGAAGGACCGAACACCGGCGGCATGGGCGCCTACACGCCGCTGCCCTGGGCGCCCCCGGAGCTGGTCCCCGAGGTGGCCCGCACCGTGCTCCAGCCGACCGTGGACGAGATGGCCCGTCGCGGGACTCCGTTCGCCGGACTGCTCTACGCCGGCCTGGCCCTGACCACGCGCGGGGTCCGGGTCGTGGAGTTCAACGCCCGCTTCGGCGACCCCGAGACCCAGGCCCTGATGATCCTGCTCGACTCGCCCCTCGGCGAGCTGCTCAAGGCCGCGGCCGACGGGACCCTCGGCGAGGTCGACCCGCCCCGGTTCCGCGACGGAGCCGCGGTGGCGGTCGTGATGGCGAGTGCCGGCTATCCCGAGTCGTCCAGCAAGGGCGACGTCATCAACGGTGCCTCCGACGTCCCCGTCGGGCGTCGAGGTGATCCACGCGGGCACGGCCCTCGACCAGGACGGCGCGCTCGTCACCGCCGGTGGCCGGGTGCTCGCCGTCACCGCGGCCGGCGCCGACGTGGCGAGCGCCCGCGCCCGCGCCTACGAGGGCGTCGCCGCGATCACCTTCCCGGGCGCCCAGTGGCGCACGACATCGCCGGCCGACGTCGTACGCACGTGACGGCGGGCACCAGTCTGACGGTCGGCGACACGCGTGAGGAGCTCCAGCGACACGGCTTGCCCGATGCGCCGTGGGAAACTGAGGGCGTGAGCGTCCCCAACGTGCTGGCCACCCGCTACGCGGGGGCAGACCTGGTCGAGCTGTGGTCGCCGGAGCACAAGATCGTGCTGGAGCGGCGGCTGTGGCTGGCGGTGCTGCGGGCGCAGATCGACCTCGGCGTCGACCTCGGGGCCGGGGATCCGGTCGCCGTCCTCGAGGACTACGAGCGCGTCGTCGAGAAGGTCGACCTCGACAGCATCGCGGCGCGCGAGCGGGTCACCCGCCACGACGTGAAGGCGCGGATCGAGGAGTTCAACGCGCTGGCCGGGCACGAGCAGGTGCACAAGGGGATGACCTCGCGCGACCTGACCGAGAACGTCGAGCAGCTGCAGGTGCGCTCGTCGCTGGAGCTGGTCCGCCAGCGGGTGCTGGCGGCCCTGGCGCGGCTGGCGCGGCTGGCCGCCGAGCACGAGTCGCTGGTGATGACGGGCCGGTCGCACAACGTCGCCGCCCAGGCCACGACGCTGGGCAAGCGGTTCGCCACCGTGGCCGACGAGCTGCTGGTGGCCCTGGAACGGCTCGACGACCTGATCGGGCGTTACCCGCTGCGCGGCATCAAGGGCCCGATGGGCACCTCGCAGGACATGCTCGACCTGCTCGGCTCGAACGCCTCGCTCGACGAGCTCGAGCGGCGGGTGGCCCACCACCTCGGCTTCGAGCGCACCCTGACCAGCGTCGGGCAGGTCTACCCGCGCTCGCTCGACTTCGACGTCGTCTCGACCCTGGTGCAGGTGGTCTCGGCGCCGTCCAACCTGGCCACCACCATCCGGCTGATGGCCGGCCACGAGCTGGTCACCGAGGGCTTCAAGGAGGGGCAGGTCGGCTCCTCGGCGATGCCGCACAAGATGAACACCCGCTCGTGCGAGCGCGTGAACGGCCTGGCCGTGGTGCTGCGCGGGCACCTGTCGATGGTCAGCGAGCTGGCCGGCGACCAGTGGAACGAGGGCGACGTCTCGTGCTCCGTCGTACGACGGGTGGCGCTGCCGGACGCCTTCTTCGCCACCGACGGACTGTTCCAGACCTTCCTCACCGTGCTCGACGAGTTCGGGGTCTTCCCCGCGGTCGTGCAGCGCGAGCTCGATCGTTACCTGCCCTTCCTGACCACCACCAAGGTGCTGATGGCCGCGGTGCGCACGCGGCGTCGGGCGCGAGGCGGCGCACGAGGCGATCAAGGAGCACGCGGTCGCCGTGGCGCTGGAGATGCGTGCGGGCCGGACCGACAACGACCTCTTCGACCGGCTGGCCGACGACCCCCGGCTCGGCCTCGGCGCGCGAGCAGGTGGCCGGCCTCGTGGCCGATCCGATCGAGTTCACCGGTGCCGCGCGCGACCAGGTCGCGGCCGTCGTACGACGGGTCGAGGAGGTGCTCGCCGGAGATCCGGAGGCGGCCGCCTATGTGCCCGGCGAGATCCTGTGACCGAGAGAGGGGCCCGCACCCTGGTGGTGCGCGGCAGGGTCCAGGGTGTCTTCTACCGAGCCTCGATGCGGACCGAGGCCGATCGTCTCGGCGTGCGCGGCTGGGTGCGCAACGAGGAGGACGGCACCGTGCACGCCCATGTGGAGGGGGCGGCCGAGGACGTCGAGGCGCTCGTCGAGTGGTGCCGCTCAGGTCCGCCCCGGGCGCAGGTCAGTGGTGTCGAGGTCGCGGACGCCGCTCCCGTCGGGGCTTCGGAGTTCGAGGACTGACCCTTCTCGGCCCCACAACCCCTGCCAGTCGTTCCGTAACCTTTGTCCGATTTCTTCCGATAAGTCGGAAAGTTGGCTACGGTGGGACCAACGGTTGGACCGGCGGGGTCCGACACCCCCAGGGAGGAAACACGCATGAACCTCAGCAGCCGCACCATCAAGGCAGCTCTGCTCGCAGTCACCGTGGCACTGGCCGTCTCGGCCGTGCCCGCCGCCGGCGGCGCAACGGACGCGGGCGGGCACAGCAAGAAGGCGATCCTCGCCATTCTCTGAGCTCATCCCCTCGGACGGGGGTGCTCTGGTCGCCACGGACCGGAGCACCCCCGTCCTGCTTTGTAGGGTGGTCCCGTGGCTCACTCGTCCGGGGTGTCAGGAATCGGCATCCCACCCGCGCCGACCATCGAGGGCGCGACGCATCTGCACTCCGGCAAGGTCCGCGACCTCTACCGACTCGCCGACGGCCACCTGCTGATGGTCGCCAGCGACCGCATCTCCGCCTACGACTTCGTCCTCGACACCACCATCCCCGACAAGGGCGAGATCCTCACCCGGATGTCGCTGTGGTGGTTCGACCAGCTCGCCGACCTCGTGCCCAACCACGTCGTCTCCACCGACGTCCCCGCGCAGGTCGCCGGTCGTGCCGTGGTCTGCGAGGAGCTGGCGATGTACCCCGTCGAGTGCGTGGCCCGGGGCTACCTCACCGGCTCGGGACTCGCGGACTACCAGGTCACCGGCGAGGTGTGCGGGATCCCGCTGCCGCCAGGCCTCGTCGACGGCAGCCGGCTGCCGCACCCGGTGTTCACCCCTGCGACGAAGGCCGCGCTCGGTGACCACGACGTCAACGTCCCCTTCGAGGCGGTCGTCGGTGACGTCGGCGCACGACGTCGCCGAGGGGCTGCGCGAGCTGACCCTGCGGATCTACGCGCGGGCCGAGGAGGTCGCGCGCGAGCGGGGCATCATCCTCGCCGACACCAAGTTCGAGTTCGGCGCTCGCAGCAACGGCAACGGCGGCCTGGCCGGTGGCCCCGACGGTCTCGTGCTGGCCGACGAGGTGCTCACCCCCGACTCCAGCCGGTACTGGCCGGCGGCCGAGTGGGTGCCGGGGCGGGCGCAGCCCTCCTACGACAAGCAGATCGTGCGCAACTGGCTGACCTCCCCGGAGAGCGGCTGGGACCGGGCCTCGGGGGAGCGGCCGCCGTCCCTGCCCGACGAGGTGATCGAGCGCACCCGGTCGCGTTACGTCGAGGCCTTCGAGCTGCTCACCGGCCAGCGCTTCTGATGGGCGGCCTACGCCGGCGGCGACGTCGCGCCGGCACGGCGGACGCGTCGACTTCGAGGTCCCGGTGGACATCGCCTTCGACTACCTCGCCGACCCGCGCAACCGCCCGGAGTGGCAGTCCTCGCTCGCCCGGGTCGAGCTGCTCGACGACGGTGCGCCGCGGGTCGGGATGCGATGGCGCGACCACACCAAGGCACGGATCGTCCCCGAGATGGAGATCACCGTCCTCGACCGGCCGCGGGTCTGGGCGGAGTCCGGTCGCTGGCGCGGCATCAGCGCCATGCTGTCGCTCGACCTGACGCCCGGCGGGGTCCGGATGTAGCGTCGAGGTCGGGTTCCAGGTCACCGGCCGTGGGCTCCTCCGGCCGGTCGGCTGGGTGACCACCGCGTGCGGGCGGCCGGCCGGTGCTGGCCGACGTACGACGGGCGGCGCGGATCCTGAGCGAGCGGGAGGAGGCGCTGATGGGGCGCATCATCGGGCTGGTCGTGGCCTTCGTGATGGTGGCCGTCGGGGTCCTCTGGACGCTGCAGGGGCTCGACGTCGTCGGGGGCAGCTCGATGTCGGGCGTCGCCTTCTGGGCGACCGTCGGGCCGGCCATCGCCGGGCTCGGCGTGGCACTCGCCATCGTGGTGATCAACGCCGGCCGGCGGCGTCACTAGACTCGTGCGTGTGACTCGAGTCGTCGTCGACGTGATGCCCAAGCCCGAGATCCTCGACCCGCAGGGCAAGGCGGTGCAGGGTGCCCTGCCGCGGCTCGGCTTCGAGGGCGTGAGCGACGTGCGCCAGGGCAAGCGCTTCGAGCTCGAGCTCGACGGCGACGCGACCCCCGAGCGGCTGGCCGAGGTGGAGCGGATGGCCGAGCTGCTCCTCTCCAACCCCGTCATCGAGGACTTCGCCGTCCGGGTCCTCCCGTGACCGCGCCGCGGATCGGGGTGGTCACCTTCCCCGGCTCGCTCGACGACACCGACGCGCGTCGCGCCGTACGCCTGGCCGGGGCGGAGCCTGTCGCGCTCTGGCACGGCGACCCCGACCTGCACGACGTCGACGCGGTCGTGCTGCCCGGCGGGTTCTCCTACGGCGACTACCTGCGCTGCGGCGCCATCGCCCGGTTCGCGCCGGTGATGACCGAGGTGGTGGCGGCGGCCCGCGACGGGCTCCCGGTGCTCGGCATCTGCAACGGTTTCCAGATCCTGTGCGAGTCGCACCTGCTGCCTGGCGCCCTGATCCGCAACGACCACCGCAAGTTCGGCTGCCTCGACCAGCGGCTGGTGATCGAGAACGCCGGCACCGCCTGGACCAACGGCTACGAGACCGGCCAGGAGGTGACGATCGTGCTGAAGAACGGCGAGGGCTCCTACGTCGCCGACGAGCACACCCTCGACCTGCTCGAGGCCGAGGGTCGCGTGGTCGCCCGCTACCTCGGCAACCCGAACGGCTCGCAGCGCGCGATCGCCGGCATCACCAACGAGGCCGGCAACGTGGTCGGACTGATGCCGCACCCCGAGCACGCGATCGAGGACCTCTGCGGCCCAGGCACCGACGGACTCGCCTTCTTCACCAGCGTCGTCAACGCCCTCGTCTCCGTCTAGCGGTCGCTGAGGAGGGACGAAGTCCCTTCTCGAAGGGCCCGACGAGCCCTGAGGAGCCCGTCGAGGCTCGCTGCGCTCGCACCCCAGGGACCGGACCCCGTGTCGAGGGCGTCTACCAGCGACCGGCCTTCAGCGCCGCCCAGGTCTGCGAGTCGACCACGCGTGTGGGGGTGATCCCGACCCGCTTCTGGTAGTCGCCCACCGCCACGGCGGTGCTGCCGCCGTAGATGCCGTTGACGTGGATCTCGTAGGAGCCGGCAGCGTTGAGCGCGCGCTGGAGGCGGATGACGTCGGCCCCGGTGGAACCGCCGCGCAGGGTCGCCCCGCTGTTGCCGGCCGAGAGCAGGGTGACCCAGTCACCGCGCACGAAGCTGTAGAGCACGCTGGTGGCCGACGGACTTCTGGTAGCCACGCAGGCCGGCGAGCGTCGTGCTGTTCCACTTCCCGGTCACGGCGGGCGCGTAGCGGTGCTGCTGCTTGAGCAGGCACTGCAGCGGCGCGTAGAGCCAGCTGCGCAGGTGGGCGTTGGTCCGTCGGTACAGCGTCTTGCTGATCGAGGCGGTCGTGCACCGCGGGTCGGTCGTGCTCGACTTCGCCACCGGTGGTGGGCACTCCCGGAAGAGTGGGCGTGCGCAGGTCGACGTAGCTGCGGTCGATGTTGATCCTGACGCCGCCCCAGGTCTCGTTGTGCCCGCCCTGGTACTGGTGCGCGCGGCGGTAGGGCAGCCAGCCGTCGCTGCGGATGTACGTCGAGGAGGTGTTCGCCTGCTTGTTCCAGTCCGCCACCCAGATCTGGTCGGGAAGCGCGACCGGGTTGCCGGCCCGCACCCGCTGGTCGTCGAGGAGCCGGATCCCCGTCGACGCGCTGGAGTAGACGCCGGAGGCGTAGTGCAGCGCGTGCAGCTCTCGCGTCCAGCTGCTCATGAACTCCAGCGCCGACCAGTTGCACGCCGTCGAGGAGTGGATGTTCCAGCTCTCGATGTCGTAGAAGAGCGTGCTGCCGGGCACGATGCCCAGCGCCTTGGCGGCCGAGACCGCGCGCTGCGCCTCGAGGGTGCCCTGGCTGCGCGCGGCGGCGTAGCTGTTGGTCGTGCTCGGGCTGATCTTCGGGTCGATGTTCCAGCCGTAGCGCGGGAAGCGCGTCGAGCAGGAGGCCTGGGGCCCCAGCGTGATCGGCATCAGGTGCCACCCGGCCCGCTGCTGGTTGGCGACCCACGTCGAGGTCAGGTTGGTCTGCTGGCGGCAGGCCCGGGAGTTGCCGGAGATGTAGATGCCCACGGCCCGGAACGGCGACTTCTTGATCCAGGCGCTCATCGCGGTCTGGCTCGGCGTCGCGCACTGGTCGAACCCGAGGCCCCGGAAGTTGCCCGGCGTCGCCGGGTTCGCCGCGTCGGCCGGGGCGACCAGCGCGGGCACCACGACCGCTGCGGTCAGGGCCGTCGCGAGCAGGGTGCCGAAGATGGTCATGGTCCGCCTGAGCGGTCGCAGCATGGGATTTCCTCACCGAATTGTCGCCAAAACTGCGATTACTAAATCTCAACTTTCACACCAGTAACAGGGCTTTCAATTAACTACAAACGTGTAATTCCGTATCGGCCCTTCGAGACAGGACGTCGTCCTTCCTCAGGGACCGGGGGTTCGAGACGTCGCCCTTCCTAACCGGGGACCGGATCTGGTCGGGCCCCTGAGGAGGGCCGGCAAGGCCTGTCTCGCAGGGTGCGCACGGTCAAGTAGCGTTGCGCCCGTGGTGCAGTCCCCGCCTGAGGCCTTGTTGGACACCGTGGCCGTGCCGGGGAGGACCCGCACCGTGAGCAGCCGTGGGCCGAGCTCGGGCTGAAGGCCGACGAGTACGCCCGCATCCGCGAGATCCTCGGGCGCCGGCCGACCAGCTCGGAGCTGGCGATGTACTCGGTGATGTGGAGCGAGCACTGCTCCTACAAGTCGAGCAAGGTCCACCTCAAGCAGTTCAGCGAGATCCCGCAGGAGACGCGGCGGGGCAAGATGCTCGCCGGCATCGGCGAGAACGCCGGCGTCCTCGACATCGGCCAGGGCTACGCCGTGACCTTCAAGGTGGAGAGCCACAACCACCCGTCCTACGTCGAGCCCTACCAGGGCGCGGCCACAGGAGTCGGCGGCATCGTGCGCGACATCCTGGCGATGGGCGCGCGACCGGTGGCGGTGATGGACCCGCTGCGCTTCGGCCCGCTCGACGCGCCCGACACCCACCGCGTGCTGCCGGGGATCGTGGCCGGGGTCGGCGGCTACGGCAACTGCCTCGGGCTGCCCAACATCGGCGGCGAGGCGGTCTTCGACGCGACGTACCTCGGCAACCCGCTCGTCAACGCGCTCTGCGTCGGGGTCCTGCGCCACGAGGACCTGCACCTGGCCAAGGCGAGCGGGGTGGGCAACCAGGTCATCCTGTACGGCGCGAAGACCGGCGGCGACGGGATCGGCGGCGTCAGCGTGCTGGCCTCGGAGACCTTCGACGCCGGGGGTCCCGCGAAGCGGCCCAGCGTCCAGGTCGGCGACCCGTTCATGGAGAAGCTGCTCATCGAGTGCACCCTCGAGCTGTTCGCGGCGGGCGTGGTCGCGGGCATCCAGGACCTCGGTGGCGCCGGGCTCTCGTGCGCCACCAGCGAGCTGGCCAGCGCTGGCGACGGCGGCATGCACGTCGAGCTCGACCGGGTGCCGCTGCGCGACTCCACGCTCGCTCCGGAGGAGATCCTGATGAGCGAGTCGCAGGAGCGGATGATGGCCGTCGTCGAGCCCGACGACGTCGAGACGTTCCTGGCCATCTGCGTGAAGTGGGACGTGGACGCGACCGTGATCGGCGAGGTCACCGACGGTGACCGGCTGCAGGTCGACTGGCACGGCGAGCGGGTGGTCGACGTACCGCCGCGGTCGGTGGCCCACGACGGCCCCACCTACCAGCGTCCGTTCACCCGGCCCGCGGAGCAGGACGCCCTCCAGGCCGACGCGGCCGAGCGGCTGCCACGTCCCTCGACCGGCGAGGACCTGCGCGCGACCCTGCTGCGGCTGGCGGCAGCCCCAACCTGTGCGACAAGTCGTGGATCACCGACCAGTACGACCGCTACGTGCAGGGCAACACCGTGCTCGCCCAGCCCAGCGACAGCGGCATGGTGCGCGTCGACGAGGAGTCCGGCCTCGGGTGTGGCCGTCGCGACCGACTGCAACGGGCGCTTCGCGCGGCTCGACCCGTACGCCGGTGCGCAGCTCTCGCTCGTCGAGGCCTACCGCAACGTGAGCGCCGGCGGGGCCACTCCGCTGGCGGTCAGCGACTGCCTCAACTTCGGCTCGCCCGAGGACCCCGCGGTGATGTGGCAGTTCGCCGAGGCCTGCCGCGGGCTCAAGGACGCCTGCCTCGAGCTCGGCGTCCCGGTGACCGGGGGCAACGTCAGCCTCTACAACCAGACCGGCGAGACGGCGATCCTGCCGACGCCGGTCGTGGCCGTCCTCGGGGTGATCGACGACGTCACCCGCAGGATCCCGACCGGCTTCCCGCGTCGAGGGCCAGCTGGTGCTGCTGCTGGGCGAGACCCGTGACGGAGCTCTCCGGCTCGGAGTGGGCCCACGTCGTGCACGGCCACCTCGGCGGCCGGCCCCCGCGGGTCGACCTCGCCGCGGAGCAGGCGCTGAGCTCGCTGCTGGTCGAGGCGACCGGGGTGGTCACCTCCTCCCACGACCTCTCCGACGGCGGCCTCGCCCAGGCGCTGGTGGAGTCGTGCCTGCGTGCGGACGTCGGCGTCGACGTCGAGCTCGCTGGCGACCCGTTCGTCGCGCTGTTCAGCGAGTCGACGGCCCGGGTCCTGGTCACCGTCGCACCCGACGACGAGGAACGCCTCCGCGCGCTGGCCGAGCGGCACGGTGTCCCGGTCACCTCCCTCGGCCGGACCACCAGGGGCGGCCTCGCGGTCACCGGCCTGTTCGACGTGGGCCTCGAGGAGCTGCGCGCCACCTGGTCCGCCACCCTCCCCCTCGCCCTCGCCTAGTCCGGTCCCGGCTGGTCCCTGAGGCAAGGACGAAGTCCTGTCTCGAAGGGCCGCCCCCTCACTCCTCCTCGGGTTCCCGGTGGGCGAGCCAGTCCTCGGCCATCGGCACGAGGCGGGGGAGGAGCAGGGTCGGGACGAGGACCGGGAGGAGCAGGAGCTTGACCCAGTCCCAGGCGGTGTTGCCGACGAAGCCGGTCCAGGCCCACGGCACGAGGTAGCCGGCGAGGACGACGACGACGGCCACGACCGCGGCGACCGCGAGGGCCGGTCGGTGCCGGCGCATCCACGGGCCGGGGTGCTCCCAGAGCGTCGAGGTGGCGATCACGAGTGGGAGCAGCGCCAGGCTGAGCCAGTCCCAGAGCGTGTTGCCGGTGAACCCCGTCCACGGCATCGGCACCAGGTAGCCCGCCAGCACCAGCACGACGAACGCGGCCAGGCCCACCCCGCCGCACGCTTGTGCCGGCGGTGCAGTCGCTCGCGGTGGGTCAGGATCACCGGCACCAGGGCGACGGTGACCGGCAGGGCCAGCGCCTCCAGCCAGTCCCACAGCGTCACGTCCGAGGACAGCCCGGTCCACTCCCACCCGGCGACGTAGCCGCCCCAGAGCATGACCGCCGCGCACACCAGCCCGGCTCCGAGACCGAGCACCCAGGCCCGGCGTCGCACGTTGCCCACCAGAGCATTGTCACCACGGGAGGGGCTCAGCGCGGTAGGTGCACCTTCACGAACAGCGGCCGGTAGAGGAACGGGTCACCGTCGACCTTGGCGGCGTCGGTGTTGTTGCGGCTGTAGGAGACGAGGACCCCGTCCTTCGACGGCATCAGGGTGGGATGGGCGAGCGGCATGTAGCGCAGCTCGCCGGAGGACGGGTCCGAGGGCAGCGAGGCGACCTTGGTGCCGTGGTCGAAGGGTCCTGTGGGCGAGGGCGCCGTCCAGACGACCAGGTCGGTGCCGAGCACCTCGTCGCGCTTGCTGACGGCGTACCACCGTCCGCCGCGCTGGAAGACGCTGAGCGTCTGGGACACACCACCGTCGTAGGGGATCAGCACCTTCGCGTGGCTCGGGTCGCCCTGCCATGCCGTGCCGTCCCAGTAGCGCCACCGATCCGGGTGGAGCAGGTCGTCGACCGTGGTCCGGGCCACCTCGAGCGAGTACCCGAAGATCCCCTTCTTGTCCGGTCGCGAGGTGCCGTACAGGTAGACCCAGTGCCGTCGATCGCCGACGCGGCGCCCCACATCGGCCGCGTGGTGTCGACCTTGTCGGGTCCGACGTCCTGGTTCTCGATGAGCTGGGGCGTCTTGCCGCGGGGTACGACGAACACGGCCATCGCCGGCCCGAGGGTCTCGAAGGCGAAGATGCCGTCGGGCTTGTCGCTGGTCTGCACGCGCTGGGTGGCGACCCCGACGATGTCGTAGCCGGGGCAGGCGCACGCTGGCCACCGACATCGGCCAGTAGCCGACCTGTCCCACGGTCGGGGATCAGCGCGCCGTGGTCGGCGGGCAGCACGGTCTGCAGGCAGTGCGGGTCGATGACCAGCATCGAGTTGCGCACGAACTTCTGGCCGTCGAAGTCCGGCGCGCGCAGGGTGTCGGCGAACAGCCAGAGCCGGCGGCCGTCCTGCAGCTCGACGTCGGCGCCCACGTCGGCTCCCTGGAACGACGGCTGGCCGCGCACGGACAGGATCGGCCTTGTTCAGCTGGTCGACCGTCGTGATCGGCTGGCGCGGCAGGCACTGCGTCACCGACGCCCCCTGCACGGGCGTCGCGGAGACGACGCGCGTGCCGGTGGGTGCGAGCAGCACGCCGGCCACGACGGCGAGGACCAGCGGTACGGCGACCGCGGCCGCGTGCATGCGACCCGAGCGGCCGCCGCCGGTCCACGCGCTGCCCGCACCGCTCGCGCGCGGCCGGGCCGCGGCCCAGGCGGCCAGGCCCACCGCGAGCGTGCCGCCGAGCACCAGCAGCGGGCGAGCGACGTCGTGCCCGCCGAACCAGGTCGCCTTCGTGGTCAGGTCGGACGCGGCGCCGTGCGGTGTCCACGGCGCGACCTGGCGCCAGGGGGTCGGGAGCAGCCGCGGGTCGCGGCCGGTGAACAGCGGGTGCCCCGAAGAAGACCAGGAGCGTGCTCGCGATCGCCACCCCGACCAGGCCGAGCACGCGCGTCCAGGGCCGTGGTGGCGACGGCGGTGGCCAGCATGACGCCGAACCCGATCGCCCCGGTGGTGACGAAGGACCCGCCCCGCGCCGCGACGATCCCGGCGACGACCAGGCTGCGTCGCCAGGCAGATGCCGGCCAGGACCACCGCCGTACGGGCGCGGGACCAGGCGGGCCGGGCCAACGCCAGCACCATCGCGACCAGGAAGCCGACCAGCAGCCACCCCCCGACCGCGAGGTCGAGCACGGCGCGGGAGACCTTCGCATGAGCTCGACGGTGCGACGGACGTGGTCGTGTGCGGCCGGTCGAGCGGCGTACCGACCCGGTCCGCGAAGGACTCCAGCAGCCGGTTCAGGTCGGGGTCGGCCACCGAGGAGACGTACAGCCGGTCGTGCGTCGAGCGGACGTCGACGACCAGCGCGGCCGCCGCGGTGCCGTCGCGGACCGAGGCACGCGGGTCGGCGTCGGCGGGCAGCACCGTCGCGCGGATCGGGTGGCCTTGGAGGCGGTTCGTCCGGGCGGCGATCTCCTGCGCCACGAGGGCGGGGCCCTGCACGACGACAGGTACGTCGTGCGGGCTGGTCGTGCGGCGCCCCACCTGCGAGACGATGAAGACGCACTGCAGCGCGAGGACGACCGCGAGCACGCCCCAGGCGGCGCGCGACCCGGCCCTGGACGTGGCTGGGCGACTCGACGGGGTCACGCGGCGCTGTGCCCCAGTGCTCCCGCGGCGGTTGCGGGTCTGACGATCCGGCGCCGCTTCACCAGGATCAGGGTCGCGGCCCAGGCGGCGACGCCCCACAGCAGCAGCACCAGCGTGGCCGCGAGCACCGAGCCGACGTGCCCGCCCGAGACCAGCTGGCTGGCGGCGTTGACGTAGGCGGTCAGCGGCAGCACCGTGTTGAGCCGTTGCAGTGCTGCGGGGGCGGTCTCGAGGGGGATCACGTTGCCGAGCGCGGCCAGCTGCAGCACGAGGAAGAGCACGAACAGCGCCGTACCGGTGCGACCCGCGGCCAGCCGGAACGCGTAGGCGAGCAGCGAGAACACCAGCGCGGCGACCAGGCTGAGCACGGCGAACGGCAGGACGGCCGATGCGCTGAGCCCGAAGACGATCATGGCCACCAGCACGGCGACCCCCTGCAGGGCAGCGATGCCGACCACGGGAAGCGCCTGGCTCGCCGCGAGCCGCCGCGAGGACACCGGCGCGAGCGCGTGGCGCCTGACCGCACCGATGTCGCGACGCTGGGCGGTGAGCATCGCGGTCAGCCAGAGCACGAGGGCCAGGATGGCCGCGATCAGCCATCCGTTGCCGTGCTCGTCGTGCTGGAGCGAGCTGGTCAGGTCGACGGGCTGGCTGACCACCGGTGCCAGGGCGTTCTGCTGGTCGGTGGAGTACGTCGGGCTCTCCTTGGCGCCCTTGGCCAGGCCGCTGCTGAGCTGCTGGGCGCCGGTGTTGGTCTTCACGGCGCTGGAGCTGAGGTTGTCGCTGCCCGAGGCCAGCTGGCCGGCCGCCGACGAGGTGGACTGGGTGCCGCCGGCGAGCTTGGCCCGCGGAGGAGTCGATCGTGCCCGCGCCGCGTGGCGACGCGAGGCGGCCCCCGAGCTCAGCTTGCCGGCGCTGCTCGCCAGCTTGCCGCTCGCGTGGTCGAGTGAGGATGCGCCGCCGGCCAGCTGGCGGTTGCCGCCAGCGACGCCGACGGTGCCTGCCGAGAGCAGTCGGGTGGCCCCCGAGAGACCGTGCGCGCTCCCGTCGAGCTTGGCCGACCCGTCGGCCAGGGTGCGGGCCTGGTCGCGCACGCGGTCGAGGGCGGCGCAGAACACCGGACCTGCCCCGGCCGCGCTGCAGGCGGCCCGAAGCACGGTGATCTCGGCTGCGAGGCCGCGCGACCCGCGAGCGACGTCGCCTGCGCCCCCGGCGACGCCCTCCGCGCCCGAGGCCACCTGGCGCGACTTCGAGGCGAGGGTGCTGCTCGAGCGGGCCAGCCTGCTGGCGCTGTTCGCCAACGAGCTCGCGCCGTGGTGCAGCTTGCGGGAGCCCTCGGCCAGGCTCGACGCGCCGCTCGCCACCTTGACCGCCCCGGAGTGCAACGACGCGGTGCCGTCCGCGAGCTCGGCGCTGCCGCTGGCGACCTGGTCGAGGCTGCCGGAGAGGCTGTTGGTGCCGTCGTCGAGCTGGGCGGCGCCGGAGGAGAGCTGCTTGGTGCCGTCGGCGAGCTGGCCGGCGCTCGAGGCGGCCGAGCTGTTGTTCTTGGCGATCGTGTTGAAGCCGCCGTAGACGTTCTTCAGGTAGCCCTGCGTCGTCTGGTCACCCAGCGACTGCGCGGCCGCGGCGACCACGGTCTGGCTGATGAAGGGCAGCGTCGTGCTCGCCGCGGAGTTGCTGACCAGGGACAGCTTGCCCTGCACGGGCTTGTCCGTGCCGGAGGACAGGATCGCGCTGGAGAAGTCCGTCGGGATCGTCAGCACGGCGTAGTAGTCGCCGTTGCGCAGCCCGCGCGTCGGCGTGCGCCTTGTCGGTGAGCACCCAGTCGAGCTGACCCTTCCCGGGCTTGCTCGGCTCGGTCAGCGCCGCGGTGAGCGCCCGCCCGGCCGCCATCTTCTGCGGCGAGGTGATGATCTTGTCGTTGTTGACGATGGCGACCGGCACCTTGTCGAGCTTGCGAGCTCCGGTCGTGGACGGACCACAGCAGCATCGAGACGGCCAGCAGCGGGAGCAGCAGCCCGACCATCGCGACCGGCCACCAGCGGCGAATGCCGGCACTCCGGACTCATGCGGTCCTCGGCTCCTGCGGCAGCACCGGGCCTCGACGGCGAGCTGCGTCGGTCTCGGGTTCCGGAGGGGCGGCGGCCGGGACGTCCCGCCCACCACGACGGTCAGGTCGCGCCCGGCCAGCTCCGCGGCCAGGGTGTCCGACCTGCGCCCGGTCGCCGGCGTCGAGCCCGGGACGGGGACGAGCACGAACAGGTCCGCGTCGGCCGCGAGCCCGAGCGCGACGTCGTCCAGGGCGACGCGGACGGCGTGGGTGCCTCCCTCCCGCGCACCCAACGCCGCCGCGAGCTCTCTCGGTGGGCCCCGGCCCGGCGTGCGAACTCGTGCCGCTGGCGCCCCGACAGCTCCACCAGCGCCGCGCGGTCGTCGAACCGGTGCCCCGACCCCGCTGACGCGTCGGTCTCGCCCCCGGCTCCAACGAGCACCAGGCAGGCGCGCTCGCCGACCAACTCGCGCTGCTCGGGCAGCAGCAGTCCGTCGACGACCAGCTCGCCGGCGTACGCCCGGGCGTGGCCGGTGAGCACCAGCCCGAGCAGGACCGGGTCCGGCACCTCGGCACGCGTCACCTGGCCGGGTCGAGCCACCAGCTCGACGGGGGCCGCGCCCTCGCGGAGGACCAGGCCCTGCGCGAGCAGGGTGACCGCGCCGTGCTCGACGCTCCAGTGCTCGAACGCCACGCGGCGGTGCAGGGCCGCGCCCTCGACGTCGACCGAGGGCAGCCGTCGGTCCAGCCAGTGGGGCAGCCACCACGCGCGACGCCCGAGCAGGCTGAGCACGGCGGGCACGAGCGTCATCCGCACGATGAACGCGTCGACGGCCACGCCGAACGCGAGCCCGAGCGCGATCTGCTGGATGGTGGAGGTGCCGGCCGGGATGAAGGCCACGAAGACGCTGGTCATGATCAGCGCGGCCGCGGTGACCACGCGCGACGACGCACGGAAGCCGTCGTGGACGGCCCGGTGGGCGTCGCCGGACTCGACGTAGTGCTCGCGCATGGCCGAGACGAGGAACATCTCGTAGTCCATGGCCAGGCCGAACAGGACGCCCATCACGAAGATCGGCAGGAAGCTGACCACCGGCCCGTCGGAGATGCCCGGGAAGATGCTGTCCACCCAGCCCCACTCGAAGACCATCACCACGGCTCCGAGGGCGGCACCCACCGAGAGCAGATAACCCAACGTCGCCTTGATCGGTACGGCGATCGAGCGGAACACGACCATCAGCAACAGCAGCGAGAGCCCGATGACGATCGCGCCGAACGGCAGCAGCGCCTGCCCCAGACGGGCCGAGGCGTCGATGTTGATCGCCGTCTGGCCGGTCACCAACATGTCGGAGACCTGGTAGGTCTTCTCCCAGCCCGGGACGTCGGCGCGGATGCGCTTGACGAGGGCGGCGGTGGCGGGGTCGGTCTGGCCGGCGTTGGGGATCGCCTGGATCAGGGCGGTGTCGCCGCCCTGGTTCGGGGTGGCCTGGGTGACCGCCACGACCCCGGGCACCGCCTTGATCGCGTCGGAGAGCTTGTCGGTGGTGTCGCTCGGGTTGGAGCTGGTGATCACGTTGGCCGTGATCGACAGCGGCGAGTTGTAGCCGACGCCGAAGGCCTTCGTGATCGCGTCGTACGTCTGGCGCTGGGGGGTGTCGGTCGGTGCGCTGCTGTTGTCGGGCAGCGCGAGCTTGAGGCTGAACGCGGGGATGGCGACGAGACCCAGCCCGGCGACGACGACGACCACCGTGACGACCGGCCAGCGGGTCACGGTCCTGACCCAGCGGGTGGCGACGCCCACCTTGTCGGCGCGGACGGTGGCGCGGCGTCGACGCAGCTTGAAGCGCTTGCGCCGTGGCCGCAGCCGGTCACCGAGCAGCAGCGCGATCGCGGGCAGCAGGGTGAGCGCCACCAGCACCGCCACCGTCACCGCGAAAGCCGCGCCGAGCCCCATCACCGTCAGCACGGGGATGCCTGCGACCGAGAGCCCGCCGAGCGCGATGATCACCGTCGTACCGGCGAACACGACGGCGCTGCCAGCGGTGGCCAGGGCGCGCGACATCGACTCGGTGGGGTCGACGCCATCGGCGAGCTGGGCGCGGTGGCGCGACAAGATGAACAGGGCGTAGTCGATCCCGACCGCGAGGCCGAGCATCTCGGCCAGCGTCGGCGCGGTGCTCGAGACGGTCACGACCGACGAGGTCACCACGACCGCGGTGAGCGTGGTGACCACACCGACGAGCGAGGACAGGATCGGCATGCCCGCGGCGATCAACGAGCCGAAGGTGAGGACCAGGATCAGGAACGACACCATCAGGCCGAGCAGCTCGGGGACCTTGCTCGGGTCGGAGGTGGTCTTGTAGGCGTCGCCACCCACGTGCGTGGTCAGGCTCGATCCCGCCGGCGGTATCGCCGCCTTCTGCACGGCGGCGAGGGTCTGGTCCGAGGGCACCTTCGCGTCGAACCGTACGGCGCCCAGGGTCGAGGACTTGTCGGTGTTGACGACCGGGATGTCGGCGGTGAGCGGGTTGCTCATCGCCACGCCGTGGATCTTGCCGACGGCCTTGACGATGTCGGCCACCTCCGAGGAGGGGGTCTTGTCGGTGATCGTGCCCGTCTTCGCCGTGAACAGGATCTGGCCGCTGGTCCCGGTCAGGCCGAAGCGCTGGCCGAGCAGGTCCTGGCCCTGCTGCGACTCCGTGCCCGGGATCGAGAAGGAGTCGTCGTAGTGGTCGCCGAGCATGCTCGCCGCGCCGCCGAGCAGCGTCAGCAGCAGCACCCAGCTCGCCACCACCATCCCGCGGTGGCGCGCGATCGTCCCGCCGAGGCGGTAGAGGAAGATCGACATCCGCGGGACCCCTTCCGACAGGTGCCCGCGCAACCCCGGGACCGCATCGTCACCAGGCGCCCCACCCCCGGCCGTGCATCTGGCGCCCGAACTTGTGGCACACATCATGACAGAACACCAGCACCACGCAATGCCGCCGGGACGCTGGACTAGAGCCCTCCGGTCGATGGCGGTTTCCCTAGTGAACTAGGGATTCCACCGCTTCCAACGAGAAGCTTCGCGTGGTCGGTGGCAGTTTCCCTAGTGAACTAGGGAAACCGCGCTCACCCGGCAACCAGCAGAGCCCGGATCCCGGTCGCGAGGACCCCGTGGGTCCTGGCGCGCGAGAGGCCCTGCCGCGTGCGCAGCTGCTCCATCGACTCGAACTGGCCGAGCACCTCGATGCAGCGCAGCACGGAGTCGGCGCGGTCACGGGGCATCGCGGCCAGCTCGGGGGCGAAGTGGTCGCGGGTCTGGTCCTCGACCTGGGTGCGGCGCCGCTCGACCTGCGCGGCGATGACGGGATCGCTGCCGGCCAGGGCGAAGGCGGCGCGGATGGTCGGGCCCGACGACTCGTGCAAGGACAGGCGGTGGTCCACGAAGCGGTCGATGCGCTCCTCCAGCGACCCCTCGCCGAGTCCGACGAGCACCCAGTCCTGCTCCACCGCGCGGGTACGGCGCGCCACGGCTGCAGCCATCAGCTGCCCGGTGTCGGGGAAGTAGCGGTAGACCGAGCGCAGCGAGACGCCGGCCCGGGCGGCGACCTCCTCGATGTTCGGGATCCGCCGGCGCTCGACGAACAGCTCGTGGACGGCGTCGAGCACCGCGTCGCTGTTGCGCTCGCGGCGCGCCGACCGGCCGTCGACGGGCGGGCTGCCGGTGTTGGGCGTCATGTGTTGCTCACCTCTCGCCTCCTCGGCCGGACCGTACCGTTCAGTGTCCTCCCGCTGCGGCTCCTCCAGCCGCCCTTGTCCCAGGGACCGGATAGCGTTCCCGGGTGCCCCGCCTGACCCCAGCGCAACCCGCGGCCGTGCGCGAGGCGATGAGCCACGACGAGCCCACGCGCACCGACCTGAAGCTGCTGACGCGGCACTTCCTCGCGGTGCTCGAGCAGCGTGCTCCTGGTCGCTCGGTCGAGGTGCGCGTCCCGCCGTACGCCGCGGTCCAGGTGGTGGCCGGCGTCCGGCACACCCGGGGCACGCCCCCGGCCGTCGTCGAGCTCGATGCGCCGACCTGGATCGCGCTCGCGACCGGGCGGACGGCGTGGCCGGATGCCGTGGCCGCGGGCCTGGTGCACGCCTCGGGGGAGCGGGCCGACCTCGCGCCGTACCTTCCCCTGACCCGGCCCCCGGGTGTGGACGCTTCCTAACTAGGTTGGTCGCATGGACGTCAGCGAGATCAGGGAGAGGGTGCGCGCCGAGCTGCCGCGCATCCGGGAGGACCTCGAGGACCTCGTCCGCATCGAGTCGGTCAGCGCCGACCCGGCACGCGCGGCTGAGGTGCGCCGCAGCGCCGACGCCGTCGCCGAGCTGTTCCGGGCGGAGGGCTTCGAGGACACCGAGGTCGTCAGCGCGCGCGAGGACGGCGGCGCCCCCGCCGTGATCGCCCGCAAGCCGGCGCCGCAGGGGCGGCCGACGGTGCTCCTCTACGCCCACCACGACGTGCAGCCGGAGAACGACCACGCCGACTGGGACTCACCGCCGTTCGAGCCGACCGAGCGCGACGGGCGGCTCTACGGCCGCGGCGCCGCCGACGACAAGGCCGGCATCGCCGCCCACCTCGCGGCGGTCCGGGCCCTCGGCGACGACCTCGACGTGGGCGTGACGATGTTCATCGAGGGTGAGGAGGAGGTCGGCAGCGACACGCTGGCCGACCTGCTGGCGCAGCACGCCGAGTTCCTCCGTGCCGACGTCATCGTGATCGCCGACAGCAGCAACTGGGACATCGGCGTGCCCGCGCTGACCACGAGCCTGCGCGGCCTGCTCCGGGTGGACGTCACCGTCCGCACCCTCACCCACGCGGTCCACTCGGGCATGTGGGGCGGCCTCGTGCCCGACGCGCTGATGGCGCTCTCACGGCTGATCTCCTCGCTGTACGACGACGCGGGCAACCTCGTCGTCGAGGGACTGCACTCCGGCCCCGCCGCCGACGTGGAGTACCCCGTCGACCGGCTGCGCGCCGAGTCCGGGATCGCCGAGGGGGTCGAGTTCGTCGGCACCGGGCCGGCCGTGGAGCTGCTCTGGACGCGGCCGGCGCTGACCGTCACCGGCATCGACGCCCCCAAGGTCGACGGCGCCAGCAACACGCTCACGCCGCTCGCGCGGGCCAAGCTCTCGCTGCGGGTGGCGCCGGGCGACACCACGGCCAACGCGCTCACCTGCCTGCGGGCCCACCTCGAGGCGCACACCCCGTGGGGGGCCCAGGTCGGGCTCGAGGTCGTGGACACCGGCGAGGCCACCAGCATCGACGCGACCGGGCCCGCCTACGACGCGGCTCGTCGCGCCTTCACCGAGGCCTGGGACGGCACCGCCCCGATCGACATGGGAGTCGGCGGCTCGATCCCGTTCATCGCCGAGTTCCTGGAGACCTTCCCGGACGCCAGCGTGCTGGTCACCGGGGTGGAGGACCCCGACACCCGCGCCCACGGCGCCAACGAGGGGCTGCACCTCGCCGAGTTCGAGCGCGTGTGCGTCGCCGAGACCCTGCTGCTGCACCACCTGGCCGGCTCGGCGGAAGGCTGACCCGGCCCATGCCGCTGTCCACCGACGCCGTCATGGAGCTGATGCGCTCGGTCGCGGCCGAGGTCATCACGCCCCGCTTCCGGTCGCTGGCCGCGAGCGAGATCGACGAGAAGCTGCCCGGGCGACCTGGTCACGGTGGCCGACCGCGAGGCCGAGGTGCTGCTCACCCGCGCCCTTCAGGACGCCTACCCCGACGCGGTCGTGCTGGGCGAGGAGCACTACGCCGAGGCCCCCGACCTGCTGGACCGGTTCCGCGCCGCGGCGCACGCGTTCACCGTCGACCCCGTCGACGGCACCCGCAACTTCGTGCACGGCTCGCCCGACCACGCCGTGATGATCGCCGAGGTCCGTCGACGGGGTGACCGTGCGTGGCTGGATCTGGCAGCCCGAGCACGAGACGGCGTGGGTGGCCGAGCGCGGTGCCGGCGTACGACGCAACGGCGAGCCGGTCCGTCGTAGCGCCTGCGGGTGAGCGGCCACAGGGCGCCACCTCGATCTGGTCGCGGCGCGGTCGCCAGCCCGAGGGGCTCCCGGCGCTGGATCGGGTCGTGGGTGTGCTGCGGCGTCGACTACCCGAAGCTGATCGAGGGCGAGACCGACTTCCTGCTCTACGGGCACACCAACCCGTGGGACCACCTGCCGGGCACGCTGATGGTGGCCGAGGCCGGTGGCGCGAGCGCCCACGCCGACGGCGTCCACCTACGACGCGCGCTCCGGTGGACGCGGCCTGGTCGTGGCCGCCGACCCGACGACGCTGCGAGATGGCGGTCCGGGCCTGCGCCGGCCTGTGGCCGCGCCGGTCCGGATAGGACGCGCAACCCGGCGCCACATTTCGGACTTGCGGGGGTATGGTGAGGTTCGGAGCGGCGGTGGAGACCTCAGGGAGCGAGGGATCCGGCGGCGTGGGGAGTGCTCGGGCGGCCTGCCCGGGCCATTCCGACCTGACAGGACACCCGCGTGACTGCCACTCCGACCCGCCAGCCTCTCGACACCACGCCAGCGCCGGCCCCGCCGGGCCCAGCCGCCGCGGGTTCCTCGGCTACATCCTCGCCTCGTCGACCCTGGTCGTCGCGGCCGACCTCGGCCTGGGTGAGCGCGCGTTCGCCGCGTCGGCCGCGGCGCTGCCGGGCGCCGGCGTGCCGGGGCTGCCGCAGGTCGCCGAGGCCTACGACCTCGAGGACGCCCAGACCGACGCCGCGCGCCCGACGGCACAGCTGATCACGATCACGGTCAACGCGGACGGCACCGCCTCGTTCGCCCTGCACCGCACCGAGGTCGGCCAGGGCATCACCACCTCGACGGCGATGATCATCGCCGAGGAGCTCGGCCTGCCGGTCGAGAAGGTGCTGGTCACCCTCGCCCCGGCGCGGCCCGAGCTCGCCTTCAACCAGCTCACCGGCGGGTCCAACAGCACCGTCTCGACGTACACCCCGATCAGGGTGGCGGCCGCGATCGCCAAGGGAGCCCTGCTCGAGGCCGCGGCGCTCGAGCTCGGCTCGGCGGTGGCGCTGCTGACGTCCAAGGACGGCGTCATCACCGCGCCCGACGGCTCCTCGCGCACCTACGGCGAGCTGGCCGCCAAGGCCGCCAGCGACACCGACAAGGCGGTGCGCGTCGAGCTGAAGCCGCGCACGGACTTCGCCGTCATCGGCAAGCCGCACAACCGTGTCGACGCCGAGGACATCGTGACGGGCCGGAAGAGGTTCTCGATGGACCTGCTCGACGTCGCACCTGGCGCGATCCCGACGATGGTCTGCCGCGCGCCGACCCTGAACGGCTCACCGCGCGCGATCCGCAACAAGGCGGAGGTCCTGGCGATGCCGGGGGTCAGCCACGTCGCGCTGCTCCCCACCGGGGTCGCGGTGGGCGCACGCACCTTCGGGCAGTGCATCGACGGCGTCCGCGCCCTGAGCGTCGACTGGGCCCCGGGCAGCGTCGAGGGAGAGTCGGACGAGACGGTCCTGGCCGGGCTGCGCAAGGCCGAGGTGCCCCTCGCGGTGCCGAAGCTGCCGCTGCTGGCCAAGACGGTCGAGGCCGACTTCACGTTCATGTTCAAGAGCAGCGCGGCGCTCGAGCCGTACGCCGCCGTGGCCGACGTGCGGAAGGGCAGCGCCGAGGTCTGGGCCGGGCTCAAGGTGCCGATCGTCGCGCAGGTCGACGTCGCCAAGGCCCTCGGCCTGCCCGAGGACAAGGTCAAGATCAACGTCATCACCGGCGGCGGCTCGTTCGGCCACAAGCTGTTCAACGACCACGCGATCGAGGCGGCCCGCGCCTCGCAGGCGTTCGGCGTGCCCGTGCGGCTGATGTGGCACCGCGCCGACGAACCCCGCCAGGGGCGGATGCACCCGATGGCCACCTCGCGCATCCGGGCCAGCTACCTCGCGGGCAACGTGCTGACCTTCGAGCAGCGGCACACCAGCATCTCGACCGACTTCTCCCACGGCTTCGGCGAGATGGTCTCCTCGCTCGGCAGCCAGCTCCCGGCGGGGCTGGGCAACCTCGGCTACGCCGAGCTGATCTTCACCCTCACCCAGGAGCTCGGCTACGAGTTCGGGGCGGTCGACCAGCTGCTCGACGAGGCCGACCGGCGGTTCAACACCGGCAGCATGCGCAACATCTACTCACCCGACGTACGCACGGCGAGCGAGCTGGTCGTCGACAGGCTCGCGAAGGCGATGGGCAAGGACCCGCTCGCGTTCCGGCTCGAGTTCCTCAAGGACGCCCGCGCCAAGAGCGTCCTGAGCCAGGTGGCGTCGGCGGGTCGCTGGGGTCGCGCGATGCCGGCCGGGTACGGCGCAGGGGATCGCGATCCACAAGGAGTACAAGGGCGCCAGCGCCTGCCTCGTCGAGATCGACTGCCGCCCCGCGACCGTCAACCGGCCGGTGCGCGACGGCGTGACCGGGCCCCGCGTGACCAAGGCGGTGCTCGGCATCGACGCGGGGCTGGTGATCAACCCCCGAGGCCTCGAGGCGCAGATGATGGGCGGCTTCTCCGACGGGATGGCGATCATCCTGACCAGCAGCGTGCACCTGCGCGAGGGCCACTTCCTCGAGGCCAGCTGGGACAACTACTTCTACACGCGGCAGTGGAACGTGCCGCCCGACTTCGAGGTCATCGTCGTCGACTCCGGCGCCGACCAGCCCGGCGGTGCCGGGGAGGCCGGGGTCGCCGCCTCCGCGGCGGCGGTCGCCTGTGCCTACGCGCGGGCCACCGGCACGATGCCCACGCGGTTCCCGGTCAACCACGACGCGCCGCTCGCCTTCGACGTCAAGAGCTTCGTCCCACCTGTCCCGGCCTCGCCCACCGACGGCCTGAGCCACACCTACTGAGGAGATCGACGTGCCCAACCACACCTTCGTGCTCAACGGGAAGTCGGTCAGCGTCGACGTCGAGGACGACGTCCGCCTGCTCTGGGTGATCCGCGACATCCTCGGCCTGACCGGCCCGAAGTACGGCTGCGGGATCGACGTCTGCAAGGCGTGCACCTCCCACATCAACGGCAAGGCCTTCAACCCGTGCTCGGTCCGGGTCGGCCGACATCGCCTCCTCGGACGAGGTCACCACGATCGAGGGGCTGGCCGACACGGCACCGGGCGCCGGGCTGCACCCGATGCAGGAGGCGTGGCTCGAGCGCGACGTCGCCCAGTGCGGCTACTGCCAGCCCGGCCAGATCATGGCGGCGGTGGCGCTGGTCCGGAAGGTGCGGGCCGAGGGGCGCACGGTCACGGACGCGGACCTGGACGGGATCCGCAACGTCTGCCGGTGCGGGACCTACAGCCGCATCCGCGAGGCGATCCGGGCGGGCGCCGCGAAGATGTGAGTCGTCCGGGACGCGCGCCGGACCGGAGCGGCAAACGAGCGCGTGCCCCACGTACAGTTGGGCCCGTGGCCAGCAGTGGACGTCGTCCCCGAGGTCGACCCGGGGACGGTCGCCTGACTCACGACCTCGACCCCCAGGACCGCGGACCGCAGGACGCCTGTGGCGTCTTCGGGGTCTGGGCGCCGGGCGAGGACGTCGCGAAGCTCACCTACTTCGGCCTCTACGCGCTGCAGCACCGCGGCCAGGAGTCCGCCGGCATCGCGGTCAGCAACGGCCGGCAGATCCTGGTCTACAAGGACATGGGCCTGGTCAGCCAGGTCTTCGACGAGGCCACCCTCGAGGCGCTCAAGGGCCATCGTGGCGATCGGCCACTCGCGCTACTCCACGACCGGCGCCAGCACCTGGCACAACGCCCAGCCGACCTTCCGGCCGACCGCCGACGGCTCGCTGGCGCTCGGCCACAACGGCAACCTGACCAACAGCCGCGACCTCCAGCAGATGGTCGCCGACCTGCCGCGCGACGGCGAGCTCGACTTCGGCTCGCGCAAGCTCGAGACCAGCACCAACGACACCTCGCTGGTCACCGCGCTGCTCGCCCACCACCCCGACACCTCCCTCGAGGAGCGCGCCGCCGAGCTCCTGCCGAAGCTCCAGGGCGCCTACTCCTTCGTCTGGATGGACGAGTCCACGCTGTACGCCGCCCGCGACCCCCAGGGCATCCGGCCGCTCGTGCTCGGCCGGCTCGACCGTGGCTGGGTGGTGGCCAGCGAGACGGCTGCGCTCGACATCGTCGGCGCGTCGTACGTCCGCGAGATCGAGCCGGGCGAGATGGTCGCCGTCGACGAGCACGGCCTGCGCACCCGCCGCTTCGCCGAGGCCAAGCCCAAGGGCTGCCTCTTCGAGTTCGTCTACCTCGCCCGCCCCGACACCCGCATCTCGGGTCAGCGCATCCACAGCGTCCGGGTCGAGATCGGCCGCAAGCTGGCCCGCTCGTTCCCGGCCGACGCCGACCTGGTCATCCCGGTGCCGGAGTCCGGCACCCCCGCGGCCATCGGGTACGCCGAGGCGAGCGGCATCCCCTACGGCATCGGCCTGGTGAAGAACTCCTACGTCGGGCGCACCTTCATCCAGCCCAGCCAGACCATCCGCCAGCTCGGCATCCGGCTGAAGCTGAACCCGCTGCGCGACGTCATCGAGGGCAAGCGGCTCGTCGTGGTCGACGACTCGATCGTGCGCGGCAACACCCAGCGCGCGCTGGTCCGCATGCTCCGCGAGGCCGGTGCCCGCGAGGTGCACGTGCGCATCTCCAGCCCGCCGGTGAAGTGGCCCTGCTTCTACGGCATCGACTTCGCCACCCGCGCCGAGCTGATCGCCAACGGGCTCTCCACCGACGAGATCTGCGAGTCCATCGGCGCCGACTCGCTGGCCTACATCTCCCTCGAGGAGCTGGTCGAGGCGACGACCGTGCCCGCCGACGACCTCTGCCGCGCCTGCTTCGACGGGGTCTACCCGGTCAAGCTGCCCGAGCCGGAGAACCTCGGCAAGCACCTCCTCGAGATGGCTCCGCTGCTGGACGCCGACGGCCTGGTCACCGCGACGGCCGGCGGTGGCGCCGCCGACGCCCTCGGTCGCCCATGACGACGTACGAGTCCGCCGGGGTCTCCATCGAGGCCGGCGACAAGGCCGTCGAGCTGATGAAGGTATGGGTGGAGAAGGCGCGCCGCCCCGAGATGATCGGCGGCATCGGCGGCTTCGCCGGGCTCTTCGACGCCAGCGCGCTCAAGAGCCTACGACCGCCCGCTGCTCGCCAGCTCCGCCGACGGGGTCGGCACCAAGGTCGCCATCGCGCAGGCCCTCGACATCCACGACACCATCGGGTTCGACCTGGTCGGGATGCTGGTCGACGACCTGGTGGTCTGCGGGGCCGAGCCGCTGTTCCTCACCGACTACATCGCCACCGGTCGCGTCGTGCCCGAGCGCATCGCCGCGATCGTCAAGGGCATCGCCGAGGCCTGCGTCGCCGCCGGCTGCGCGCTGGTCGGTGGCGAGACCGCCGAGCACCCCGGCCTGCTGCGCCCCGACGAGTACGACGTGGCGGGCTCCACGACGGGTGTGGTCGAGGCGACCCAGATGCTGGGCCCCGGGCGGGTGCGGCCCGGCGACGTCGTCGTCGCGATGGCCTCGAGCGGGCTGCACTCCAACGGGTACTCCCTGGTGCGGCACGTCCTTCTGGCACCGCCGTCCGAGGGCGGCGCCGGCCGTCGTCTCGACGAGCACGTCGACGACCTGGGGCGCACCCTCGGCGAGGAGCTGCTCGAGCCGACGCGGATCTACGCGCGCCCGTGCCTCGAGCTGGCCCGCGAGACCGAGACCCACGCGATGTCCCACATCACCGGCGGCGGGCTCGCCGCCAACCTCGAGCGGGTGCTGCCCGTCGAGCTGACCGCCCACATCGACCGGGCGACCTGGTCGCTGCCGCCGGTCTTCTCGCTGGTGGCGCGCACCGGCGACGTCGCCCGCGAGGACCTCGAGCGCACGCCTCAACTGCGGTGTCGGCATGGTGTCGCTGACCGCGCCCGACGACGCCGACGCGGCCGTCGGCCTGCTCGCCCGGCACGGCGTGGAGGCCTGGGTCGCCGGCACCGTCTCGGTGGCTGCGGACGACGACGGTGGCCGGGTCCTGCTGCACGGCGAGCACCGCTGAGACGGCCCGAGCCGGACCCTGGCCGCGGCGCTGAAGATTTCGCGACGCGTGCCTCGCCATTCGGCAGGCCGACGTGCGTGAACGACCGCTCGCCAGTTAGGGTTGGCGGCACGAACAGTTAACTTCCGACCGGCCACCTCTCTGCCGATTTCTCAGGTGGGTGCGCTGGCCATACGTGCGAGGGGGTCGACCCATATGGGGCGCGGCCGTGCAAAGGCGAAGCAGACCAAGGTTGCCCGCGACCTGAAGTACCGCACTCACGAGACGGACTTCGGCGCGCTGGCCAAGGAGCTACACGGGGACGAGGCTGAGGACTCCGCACAGGAGCCCGACAAGCCCGACACACGCCCGAGCCCGACGACGAGTTCGTCGACTACGACAAGTGGTCGGACTACTCCGAGTCGCGCAGCGACTGATCCCTCACCGCGCCTGACCTCCACCCTGCGGAGCGTCGGGCGGCAGCCAGATCGCCGCCAGCGGCATCGGCCATCCGGCCCTCCGCGATGCGGTCGGCCGCGACCGAGGGTGGCACGGCCTCGCTGCCGGCCACCGCGAACACCTCGCGCGTGGTCTCGAAGATCCGGCCCGCACGCTCCCGGGCGCGCTCGAAGTCGAACCCGTGGAGCTCGTCGGCGACCTGGATCAGCCCGCCGGAGTTCACCACGTAGTCGGGGGCGTAGACGATGCCGCGGTCGGCGAGCTGCTTGCCCACGCCTGGGTGCGCCAGCTGGTTGTTGGCGGCGCCGCACACGACGCTCGCCGTCAGTCGAGCGACCACGTCGTCGCTCAGCGCGTCGCCCAGGGCGCACGGGGAGTAGACGTCGAGCGGCTCCGCGACCAGCGCCTCGGTGCTCGGCGCCACCCCGACCTCCGGGTGCGCCTCGACGACCCGGCGTACCGACGGCTCGTAGGGGTCGGTGACGACCACCCGGGCACCGTCCTCGACGAGGTGGTCGACGAGGTGGTGGCCCACCTTGCCGACGCCGGCGACGCCGACGCGGCGTCCCTCGAGGCTCGTGCTCCCCCAGGCCGCCTCGGCGGCGGCGCGCATGCCCTGGAAGACGCCGTACGCCGTCAGCACCGAGCTGTCACCGGCGCCGCCCTGACGCACCGTGCGCCCGGTCACGAACCGGCAGGTCTCGGCGATCACGTCCATGTCCTCGGAGTAGGTGCCGACGTCGCAGGCGGTGTAGTAGCGCCCGCCGAGCGCCTGCACGAAGCGGCCGTAGGCGCGCAGCAGGTCGGGGGTCTTCGCGGACCCCGGGTCGCCGATGATCACCGCCTTGCCGCCGCCGAGGTCGAGCCCGGCGACCGCCGCCTTGTAGGACATCCCGCGGGAGAGGTTGAGCACGTCCCGCAGCGCCTCGGCGTCACTCGCGTACGGGTGGAACCGGGTGCCGCCGAGCGAGGGCCCCAGCGCCGTGGAGTGGATGGCGATGATGGCGCGGAGCCCGGACCGCTCGTCCTGGCAGGCCACGACCTGCTCGTGGCCGCTGAAGCGTCCGAACAGGTCCAGTGCAGGGTTGCTGGTCACTGTGGGAGACTTTCTGATATGTCGCGCTTGTGGGTGATTGCACGTTTTTTGAGCGAGGGCAAGGGTGGACCTCCGCTGGTCTAGACTACAACGTCCGGTTTTTGCCCCATTTCTCAGATCAGGACATTTCATGTTTCAACACCCGAGCGTTGAGTGGCAGACTCAGATCTGAGCAAGGAGCTCAAAGAATCAATGCCCACAAGGGGAGCGACCGTGGTTACGCGACCGACTGAAACTGAATCCCTCCTGACGCCCGCCGAGGTAGCCGCCATGTTCCGGGTGGACCCGAAGACGGTGACCCGCTGGGCCAAGGCCGGCAAGCTGTCCGCCATCCGCACCCTGGGTGGCCACCGACGTTACCGCGAGTCCGAGGTCAAGGAGCTGCTGGGCGACGTCATCCCCGCACAGCGCTCTGCCGCTGAGTGACCTCTCGTCCCAGGGCCGCCTTCGGGGGGAGTGCGGCCGCCTGGTGACGTGACCAGCACAGACTGATCGCATCGCGTCGTCCCCAGGACGACGGCGCTGCGGTGAGCGGGCCCCCTGCCGTGAGGCAGGGGGCCCGCTGTGCGTTCCCGGCCGGTCAGCGCTCGAAGCTGCCGTGGCGTCCCTCGCCGCTCGCGAACCGGGCCGCGCCCGCCAGCGCCTCCGCCTCCAGGGAGACGAGCCCGTGCTCGAGCTCGCGGGCCAGTGCCGCATCCTCCTCCAGCCCCCACTGCTCCAGGGCGCTAGTCCGGTCCTGGCGCAGGCAGGTCTGCGGGAACCCGGCCAGCTCGCGGGCCAGGGCCACGGCGTCCTCGAGCGCGGCCCCCGGCTCGCTGAGCCGGTTCACCAGGCCCATCGCGAGCGCCTCCTCGGCCGGCACGGGCCGGCCGGTCAGGATCAGGTCCATCGCGCGCGAGTGACCCACCAGCCGCGGCAGCCGCAGCGTGCCGCCGTCGATCAGCGGCACCCCCCAGCGCCGGCAGTAGACCCCGAAGACCGCGTCGCGCGCGGCGACGCGCAGGTCGGCCCAGCAGGCGAGCTCGAGGCCCCCGGCCACGGCGTGGCCCTCCACCGCGGCGACGACGGGCTTGGACAGGCGCAGCCGGGTCGGGCCCATCGGGCCGTCCCCCTCGGGGTCGACCCGGTTGCCCGACGGGCGTGCCGACCGCCTTGAGGTCGGCACCCGCACAGAACTGCCCGTCGGCGCCGGTCAGCACCGCCACGGCGGCATCGGCGTCGGCGTCGAAGTCCCGGAAGGCGTCGGCGAGGGCGTGAGCGGTGGGGCCGTCGACCGCGTTGCGCACGTGCGGGCGGTCGATCGTGACGACGGTGACCGGTCCGTCCCGGTCGACGCGGACCGTTCTCGGGGTGCTGTTCATGGGCTCACGGTAGGAACCCGCGCCGGTGCGCACCACACCGAGGCCGTCCGTGATGGGGGTAGCAGAGTCAGGCCACCTGCTCGGCGTCGAGCGCAGCGGCGGTCTCGTCGAGCAGCGTGATCACCTTGAGGGCCGCCTTCCGGCCGTCGGCGATGTGCTGGGCGGTGCAGGAGAAGTCCGTCATCGAGACGCCGAGGTCCTCGGTGCTCATGCGGTGGACCTCGACGGCACCCAGGTCGGGGGCGTGGTTGACGCGCATGGCCACGCTGAAGCTGGCGACGAGGACGTCGATCGGGGTGCGTCCACGCGGCAGGCGGGCGGGCACGCTGGCGTCCAGCACGAAGACCCGGGTGGGCGCCAGGTCGGCGGCACCGCGCACGGGCACGAGGTCGGCCACGCCGCCGTCCACGTGCGGACCGGCGACGCCGCAGCTCGCCGGCAGCACCACCGGTGCGAAGACGCCGGGAACCGCGGCCGAGGCCAGCAGCAGCTCGGTGAGGTCACCGTGCCGGTGATAGACCGCTGCCTCCCCGGCCAGCGGCGTGGTCACCACGCGCACCGGGATGGGCAGGTCCTCGAGGCGTCGCGTCGGCACCCAGCCCTCGATCAGGTGGCGGAGCCCGGCGTTGGAGAACAGGTAGGGCCGCTGGCGCAGCAGGTGACCCACCCGGGCGAGGGTTCCGCCGGGAAAGATGTCGCGCGTGCCCAGCGCCATCCACCGGCGGCGCAGCCGGCGTGCCTGGGCCAGCGAGGGGTCGCAGCCCATGAAGGCCGCGTTCAGGGCGCCGACCGACGTGCCGACCAGAGCGTCGGGCACGATCCCGCGCTCGAGCAGGGCCTCCATCATGCCGACCTGCACCGCGCCGCGTGCCGCGCCGCCGGACAGGACGAACACGTCCCTGTGCTGCTCCCGAGAAGTTGAGGTGATGTCCATCGCGCCCTCCCGCGCTCGGCCCCCGTCTCCTCTGCTTCTGGCACTCATGGTGCTCCCGCTATGTCCCTTTTACTCGCAAATGCAGAAAATGCCATCTGCGCACGGGTGACCCCGCGGCCGCCTTGTCGAGGGGTCGGCGCAGTCCTTAGAGTGCGGGTGGAGGTCGCGTCTCCGGGGAGGACGCGAGTGCCGCTGCATGTCGGTGTTCGAGAAGGGGGCGAGGCATGTTCCGGCGCGCTGACCCCGGACCCCGGTCGGCGCCTCCGGCCAGCAGATGAGCCGACGATCCGGGAGTAGACTGCCGCGCCTAGTGGAGTCGACCTGGCGCCGTCGAACGGGCGGTTGGTCTCCGGTGATCGACTCGTCCGCCCAGACCCCGCGGCCACGAGCGCTTGGGGGTCTTCGTGTCGATCGAGCATCGGTTGTCCGAGGTGCTCAGCGAGTTCGCGCGCACGCTGCTCACCGACTTCCCGATCCAGCAGATCCTCGACCACCTGGTGCTGCGCATCGTCGACGTGCTGCCGGTCGACGCCGCCGGCGTCTCCCTGATCTCCCCGACCACGCAGCCTCGCCTGATCGCCGGATCCGACGACTCGGCGGTCCGCTACGAGCACCTCCAGACCGCGCTCGGGCGAAGGACCCTGCCTGGCGGCGGCCCAGGACGACCAGCCCATCTCGATCCCCGACCTCGGGCAGGACGCTCGGTTCCCCCGCTTCGCCGAGTGCGCCCTCGCCGAGGGGCTGGTCGCGGTCTTCACCTTCCCCCTGAGGGACCACGACCGCCGTCTGGGCGCCCTCGACCTCTACCGGCGCACGGCCGGTCCGCTGAGCGCGCAGGAGATGGCCACGGCCCAGACCCTGGCCGACGTCGCGACGGCGTACCTGCTCAACGCGCAGGCCCGCCGGTCCAAGACCGAGTTCGTGGCCACGGTCAGCCATGAGCTGCGGACCCCGATGAGCAGCATCTCCGGCTTCGTCGAGCTGCTGCAGGACGGCGCTGGCGGGCCGCTGAGTCCGACACAGTCCCGCTTCGTCGACGCGATCGGCCGCAACAGCGAGCGGCTGCGCCTCCTCGCCGACGACCTGCTCACCTTGTCGAGCCTCGAGTCAGGGACCTTCACGCACCAGCAGACGACCGTCGACCTGTGCCAGGTGGTCCTGTCGGCGCAGTCCACCATGGCGCCCAACATCGCGGCCCGCAGGCTGGCAGTCACCTTCGAGGTGCCCCCCACCCCCGTGCTGGTCCGGGGAGACGTGGAGAGCCTGAGCTCGCTCGTCACCAACCTGATGAGCAACGCGGTGAAGTTCACCGAGGACGGTGGGTGGGTCCGCTGCACTCTGGTGGCCGACCTCGGTAGGGCGCGCCTCGTCGTGGCCGACAACGGCCTGGGCATCCCCGAGGCCGAGCAGCACGACCTGTTCACGCGCTTCTTCCGCTCGTCGACGGCCCACGAGCATGCGATCCAGGGCTCGGGTCTGGGCCTGACCATCGTCGACTCGATCGTGAAGGGTCATGACGGTGACATCTCGGTCGTCTCGGGACACCTGGACGGCTCGACCTTCACGGTCACGCTCCCACTGCTGGACCTCGTAGGGTGAGGCCAGTCGAAGGGGTGGGCATGAGGGTGGTCCGGGCATGTCGTTCTCGTCGACCGGCAGCGTGACGCGTGCCCGGTGAGCGGCTCGACGCTCTCATCGCCTCCCTGCTCCGCGAGCAGGACGGAGTCGAGCCGCTCCTGAGCCGGTTCTGCACGGCCTGCTCGTGAGGCCCTGCACGTCGATGCTGTCGCCCTCATGGTGGCGGGACGCGACGACCAGCGGCTGGCCGTCGCGGCGACCGACGAGTGGAGCCGCCGGCTCCAGGCCTCGGAGATGACCCTGGGGGAGGGCCCGGGAGTCGACGCCGCAGCTGGAAGGCGGTCCGGTGCTCGTGGCGGACCTGGACGCGTTCCGTTCCGTGACCCGGTGGCCCCTGTACGTCTCGGAGTCGTCCCCGTCGCCGTACCGCGCCCAGTACGCCTTCCCGCTGCACGTCGGCGCCATCCGGCTCGGCGTCCTCACGCTCTATCGGGCCCAGCCCGGGGTCCTCGACGAGACCGAGCTGGCCGACGCCATGCTCCACGCCGAGGCCGCGACCATCCTGCTCCTGCACCTGCAGGACGTCTCGGAGGACGGCGTCAGCCTGCACTCCGACCTCGACATCTCGTTCAGCACCGCGGCCGAGCTGCACCAGGCGACCGGGATGGTCGCGGTCCAGGCGGGCATCTCCATGTCGCAGGCCCTCCTCCTGCTGCGCGGCCATGCGTTCGGGAGCGGCCGCGCGCCACTCGAGGTCGCGCACGACGTGCTGACCAGGCGATTGAGCTTTCGGAAGGACAAGGGGTCATGATGATCAGAACTACGGGCTGCAGGGGACAGGTGACATGAAAGGGCAATTCGGGATCGCACAGGCATTCGTGGAGCTCGCCGACACGCTCGTCGACGACTATGACGTGGTCGAGCTGATGCACACGCTGGCGGAGCGCAGCGTGGAGCTCCTGGAGGCCGACGCTGCGGGCATCATCCTGCTGGACGCCCGCGACCAGCTGGCGGCCGTGGCCTCGACCTCGCACGAGGCCGACCTCGTGGAGCTGTTCGTGCTGCAGAACTCCGAGGGACCGTGCCTGGACTGCGTCCGCACCGGGCGACCCGTCGTCAACGTCGACATCGACGAGGCGCGGCGCCGCTGGCCGGCGTTCGTCACCAAGGTCGCCGAGATCGGGTTCACCTCGACCCACGCCTTCCCGCTCCGCCTGCGCACCGAGACCCTCGGCGCGGTCAACCTCTTCTCCCGCACCCACAAGACGCTCGGCGACGACGAGATCGCCGTCGCCCAGGGTCTCGCCGACATCGCCACCATCGGGCTCCTCCAGCAGCGCGCGATCCGGCATCACGAGGTGCTCGCCGAGGAGCTGCACACCGCACTGAACAGCCGGATCGTCATCGAGCAGGCCAAGGGCGTGCTCGCGGAGCGCACGGGCCAAGGGGTGGCCGAGTGCTTCGCCCTGATGCGTGACTACAGCCGGCGAGAGCGCCGACTGCTCCTCGAGACCGCTTCGAGGGTCATCGACGGCACCCTCGGCGTGGACGAGCTGCGCGGCAGCTAGCGCCGGGATCACGAGAAGCGCCCCACCGGAACCGGCGGAACGCTTCTCGCAGTGACCTGGAGTGGTGGGCAGGGGCGGGGTCGAACCGCCGACCTTCCACTTTTCAGGCGGACGCTCGTACCAACTGAGCTACCTGCCCATGGCTCCTGCACCGACTTCGTGCAGGTCAGCCCGCCGGGGCGGGCTGCGGCGCCACTGTACCGGAGTCGATCGGGCGCCGCGAAAGCAGGAGGTCGTGGTCGGCGGACCGTCGATAGAGTGCGAGTGGCGCCGTCGGTCGGCGCCTGGGACCAGGAGGGTGTGCCGTGGCTGAGCCCGACCTGCCGGTGCACGAGAGCCCGCCGCCGGACCTGGAGGCGCAGGTCTCGACGGGGCGGATGCCGCGCCGGGCAGCCATCCGCGAGCTGCTCGAGGAGACCCACCGCGTGTACGCCGGCGTCTCGAGCGGTGCCGTCGCCGACTACATCCCCGCGCTGGCTGAGGCCTCTCCCGACCTCTTCGGGATCGCCCTGGCCAACGTCGACGGCGTGGTCGAGGCCGTCGGCGACAGCGACCACCCGTTCACCATCCAGAGCGTGGCCAAGCCGTTCCAGTTCGCGCTCGTCTGCGACGCGCTCGGCCACCGCGAGGCGCGACATCTGCTGGGCGTCAATGCCACGGGTCTGCCCTTCGACTCGGTGATGGCCGTGGAGATCGCGCGAGACGGGCTGACCAACCCGATGGTCAATGCGGGCGCGATCGCGACCACGAGCCTGGTCCCCGGTCGTACGGCGGAGCTGAAGTGGGGCTTCATCCAGGAGGGGATGTCGCGCTTCGCCGGGCGGCAGCTCGAAGTGGACGAGCGTGTGCTCGACTCCGAGCGCGCCACCAACGGCCGCAACGAGGCGATGGCCCGGCTGATGGAGGGCCACGGGCGGCTCTACTTCGATCCCGACGAGACCACCGATGTCTACACGCGGCTCTGCTCGCTCCGGGTCACCGCCGCCGACCTCGCGCTGATGGCGGCGACGCTGGCGGACGGGGGCGTGCACCCCGTGACGCGGCGGCGGGTGGTCAGCCCGGAGACCTGCCGTCGCACCTTGGCGGTGATGCTGACCGCCGGGCTCTACCAGCTCTCCGGCGACTGGCTCTTCGAGATCGGCCTGCCGGCCAAGAGCGGGGTCAGCGGGGGGATCGTGACGGTGGCGCCGGGCAAGGGCGGTCTGGCGACCTTCTCCCCGCCTCTCGACGACGCCGGCAACAGCGTGCGCGGCCAGCTGGTCACCAAGATGCTCTCGCGCGGACTCGGCCTCGACCTGCTCGCCTCGTCGCCGAATGCAACGTCCGCGGTCTGAGGCGAGGGCCTGGACCGGACGGACGTGCTGGCGACCCCGACGGGACTCGAACCCGCGGCCTCCGCCGTGACAGGGCGGCGCGCTAACCAACTGCGCTACGGGGCCTGGATGGTGCGACTCGGACCTGGGCCCGGAGCCACGAAATGCTAACAGCCAAGGGGGTGGCTGCCGAAATCGACCGCCGCACCCCCAACGGGATTCGAACCCGTGCTACCGCCGTGAGCGGGGCCGGGGTCGGGACCCCCGACACTACGGGCCGGTGGCTCGGCACCCCCAACGGGATTCGAACCCGTGCTACCGCCGTGAAAGGGCGGGGTCCTGGGCCGCTAGACGATGGGGGCCCGTGTGGGCCTGCGGGTCCACGCAACTCGGAGCAGTGTAGGGCTCAGGCGTAGCCGAGGTCGTGCAGGGAGTCGTCGTCGATGCCGAAGTGGTGGGCGACCTCGTGGACGACCGTGATCCGCACCTCCTCGACCAGCCGTTCGGTGGTGTGGCACATGCGGCTGAGCGGCCCGCGGTAGACGAAGATCCGGTCCGGCGGCGCGAAGGTGTAGCCGCTGTCGCGCTCGGTCAGCGGGATGCCGTCGTACAGCCCGAGGATGCTCGGGGTCCGTGGCCGGCGGCTCGTCCTCGACGAGCACGACGACGTTGTCCATCAGCGAAGCCAGCTCGCGGGGGATCCCGTCGAGCGCGACCGAGACCAGCTCCTCGAACTCCGCCTCGCCGACCTCCATGCAGTGAGCGTAGAGCGATAGTCGAGGACGTTTCCGGATCCCACTGCTGTGGGGCCACGCAAACGTCCTCGACTACGGCGTGATCGAGGCTCAGGCGGCCGCCGGCTGCTCCGCACGGAGGGGGAGCGGGGTCGGGGTGGCGTTGGTGCCCAGGAAGTCGTTGGGCAGCGACAGCCGGATCACCTTGTGCCACGCCGAGGCGACCTGCTTGGGCAGCGAGCCGGTGACGTAGGGCAGGTCGTACTTCTCGAACAGCGCCTGCACCTGCGGGGCGATCTCCTTGTAGCGGTTGCTCGGGAGGTCGGGGAACAGGTGGTGCTCGATCTGGAAGGACAGGTTGCCGGTCATCATGTGCATCGCGTTGGAGCCGGAGATGTTCGCCGAGCCGAGCATCTGGCGCACGTACCACTCGCCCTTGGTCTCGCCCTCGATCGACTTCTTCTCGAAGGTGGCGACCCCCTCGGGGAAGTGGCCGCACATGATCACCGAGTGGGTCCACCAGTTGCGGACCAGGTTGGCCACGAAGTTGGCGCTCAGGGTGTGGACGAACGACGGGCCCCGACAGCACCGGGTGCACGACGTAGTCCTTCGTCGCCTGCTTGCGGATCTTGCGCAGGGCCTGCTTGGCGCGCGCCCGGAAGTCCGGGTTCTTGCGGTACTTCTTCTTCAGGTTCTTGCCCAGCTGCAGGTCGTACGCCGCGATGCCGTACTCGAAGAAGCAGGCGTTGATGAAGTTCCACAGCGGCTGCGCGAGGTAGAAGGGGCTCCAGCGCTGGTCCTCGTCGACGCGCATGATGCCGTAGCCGAGGTCGTTGTCCTTGCCGACGACGTTGGTGAAGTTGTGGTGCACCTCGTTGTGCGCGTGCTTCCACTGCGCGGCCGGCGAGGCGTTGTCCCACTCCCACGTGGTCGAGTGGATCTTCGGGTCACGCATCCAGTCCCACTGGCCGTGCATGACGTTGTGGCCGATCTCCATGTTCTCCAGGATCTTGGCGACCGAGAGGCCCGCCGTACCCACGAACCATGCCGGCGGGAACAGCGAGAACAGCAGCACGCCGCGCGAGCCGAGCTCGAGCTTGCGCTGGACGTCGATGACCTTGCGGATGTACGCCGCGTCGGACGCGCCGCGCTTCTCGATGAACTCCGCGCGGATGGCGTCGAGCTCGCGGCCGATCTCCTCGATGTCCTCGGGGCTGAGGTGGGCGATCGGGTTCTCTGACTTCTTCTGCAGGACGGTCATGTCGACTCCTCCTAGTGGTCGATCGTGCAGCTGCCGGCGGCAGCGTTGATACAGGTCTGGATGCGGACGCCGTCGCCTTCGACGGCGCTGGTGATGTCGCCCGAGCGCAGGTCGCGCACGGTGCCCTCGCGCAGGGGGAGCACGCAGGAGTAGCAGATGCCCATGCGGCACCCGCTGGGCATGAGCACGCCGGCCTCCTCGGCCTGCTCGAGGATGGGGCGGTCGCCGGTGGCCTCGACGTCGATCCCGGACTCGGCGAAGGTGACCGTGCCGCCCTCGCCGGTGACCAGCGTGGTCACCCGGAACTGCTCGGTCATCAGGGGCAGACCACGGTCGGCGTGGTGCTGCTCGAGCGCGTCGAGCAGGCCGGCAGGTCCGCACGCGAAGGTGGTGCGCTCGGCCAGGTCGGGGACCAGGTCGGCGAGGTCGGCGACGTCGAGGATGCCGTGCTGGTCGTCGTAGCGCGCGACGAGGCGGATCATCGCGGCGTCGTCGAGCGAGCGCAGGTTGTCGATGAAGATCGAGTCGGGCTCGCTCGGCGCCACGTGCACCACGACGATGTCGTAGGCCTCGCTGCGGGCCAGCCGGAGAGCGCCCTCGTCGGTGACCGGGAACAGGTTGCGCAGCATGCCGATCACCGGGGTGATGCCGGAGCCGGCAGTGACGAAGAGGAACTTGCCGCCCGTGGTGCGGCAGCACGAACTCGCCGGCAGCCTGCTCGAGGTGCACCAGGGTGCCGGTCCGGGCCTCGCGGACGAGGTGGTTGCTCACCTTGCCCTCGGGGACGGCCTTGACGGTGATGCAGATGCGGCCGTCGTCGCGCGGGCCGTGGGTCAGCGAGTAGGCGCGCCACAGCCGGACGCCGTCGACGTCGATGCCGATCCGGACGTACTGCCCCGGGACGTGCCCGGCCCAGTCGGCGCCCGGGCGGATCACGATGGTCGCGGCGTCGGCGGTCTCGGCGCGGATCTCCTCGATGCGACCGCGCAGGTCGGCGCCCTTGCGCAGGGGGTTGAACACGTCGAGGTAGTCGGCCGGCACGAGCGGGGTCGCGGCCAGCTCGGCGACGCGGCGGGCGCCCTCCCCGAGGCGTCGGCGGAGCCCGGCCGGCGGGGCCTGGTCGGGCCAGCCTCCGCCTGGGGTCGCGCGCAACGTGCTGGTCAGGGCCATGGCATTCAGTCTGATGACTGATGCGGCTAAAATCATGACCAGGTGGCGTGAATCAACCCACCGATCTTGTTCGCAGGAGACAAAAGATGACCGAGTCCACGCCTGTGTCCGCCGTCCGTCTCACCGACGAGACGGTCCAGGAGCTGCGCCAGGTGCTCCCGGGGGTCGCCGAGCGCACGGTGGCGGCGATCATCGAGGAGGTCCCGAGCTACTCCGATGCATTGTCCGGGCCCATGGGCGAGACGATCAAGGGCGCCGTCGAGACCGCGCTCGGCGGGTTCGTGCAGCTGGCCTCGCGCGCCGGTGGCGAGACGCCGCGGGCGGAGGCGGTCGAGGGCGCCTACCAGCTCGGCCGGGGCGAGGCGCGGAGCGGGCGCACGGTCGACGCGCTGCTCTCGGCCTACCGGATCGGTGCCCGCGTCTCGTGGCGCGAGCTCTCGGCCGCCGCGGTCCGGTCGGGCGTGGACGCCGACACCCTGGCGCCGCTTCGCCGGGCTGGTCTTCGCCTACATCGAGCAGCTGTCTGCGGCGAGCCTGGCCGGACACAACGACGAGCTCGAGACCACCGGCCGGGTGCGCCAACGGCTGCTGGAGAGGCTGGCCAGACGGCTGCTCGACGGGTCGACCAGCGAGGCGGTCACCGAGGCAGCCGAGCGTGCGGGGTGGCAGCTGCCGCGGACGCTGACCGCGGTCGTGCTGGCCGGGTTCGCAGGTGCGGTCCGTGCTCGGCGACGTACCGGCCGAGACCCTGCAGGCGGCCGACGGGCTGCCGCTGGAGGAGGGGGACGGCGACGTCGCGCTCCTCGTCCCGAACGTGCACGGGCGGCGACGTACGGCGCTGCTGCGAGCACTCGCCGCCCGCGACGCCGTGGCCGGGCCGGCGCGGCCGTGGGAGCGGGTGCGGGAGTCGCTCGACCGGGCGATCCGGGTGCGCGCGCTCGGTCTTGGCCCGGACAGCGAGGAGCACCTGACCACGCTGGTGCTGCGCGCCGACGAGTCGGCGCTCGCCGACCTGCGGGAGCGGGTGCTGGCGCCGCTGGGCGACCTGCGCGACTCGACGGCCGAGAAGCTCACCGAGACCTTGCGCTCCTGGCTCCTGCACCACGGCCGCCGCGAGGCAGTGGCCGCCGAGCTCTTCGTGCACCCCCAGACCGTGCGCTACCGCATGGGCCAGCTCCGCGAGGCCTTCGGCGACCGCCTCGACGACCCTGACTCGATCCTCGAGCTGACGGTCGCGTTGGGGGTGCGCTCGCCGGAGCAGTTTCCCGCAGTTCACTCGAGGGATCCACCGCTTAGCCACAGAAGCTTCGCGTGGGCAGCGGCAGCTTCCCTAGTTGCACTAGGGGTGCGCCGCCGCCATCTCACCAGGCCGAGTGCACGAGGTCGCCGGCGACCCAGGTGGCGGCGACGGCCATCTCGCGGAGGACGGCGGCCTGCTGCTCGGGGTCGCCGGAGGCGAGCGGGTCGGCGTCGAGGAGGGCGAGGTCGGCGGGGTGGCCGGGGGCGACGGTGCCGAGCCCGTCGGTGCTGGCGGCGAGAGCCTCGCGCGGGGTCAGCGCCTGCTCGGGGTGCCAGGGCTCGCGGTCATCGGCGGTGCGGTGGACCGCCGACGGCCATCGCGAGCCAGGGGTCGAGCGCGGCGACCGGGGCGTCGGAGCCCATCGCGAGCGTGACGCCCTCGTCGAGCAGCCAGCGCAGCGCGAAGCAGCGCTCGCACTTGTCCGGCCACAGCCGCTCGGTCAGGTCGCGGTCGTCGAGCAGGTGCGCCGGCTGCACGCTGGCGATCATCCCGGCGGCGGCCATCCGCTTCGCGTCCTCGCGCCGGATCAGCTGCGCGTGCTCGATGGAGCCTCTCGCGCCGGTGGCCTCGAACGCGCTGAGCGCCTGGTCTGCCGCGGCGTCGCCGATCGCGTGGATGGCCACGGTCAGCCGGTGCCGGTTCGCCGCCTCCATCACGTCCCGCAGGCCGCTCGGCGCTGATGTTGGCGGCCCCCGTGCTCCCGTCGGAGTACGGCGTGCAGCACCAGGCCGTGCGGGTGTTCAGCGACCCGTCGGAGATCACCTTGAGCGGTCCCATGGTCACCAGCGGGCTGCAGCCGGGCAGCTGCTGGCCGGTGCGCAGCCCCGCGGCCAGGAACGCGTCGAGCGTGTCGACGTACGCCCCCACGCGGACGCGCAGCAGCTCGGCTCCCGCCGTCGCGCGGGCCGGCCACTCCTCCACCGCCTGGTCGAACTCGAGGTCGACCAGGCCGACGACGCCCTTGGCCGCGGCGGCCCTCATGCTGGCCAGGTAGGCGTCGGGCGAGGTGCTGTCGCTGCCGAGCAGTCGTGCGAGCCGGGGGTACGCCGAGAACCACTCCGACTCCCGGACCATCCCCTCGCGAGCGGGCAGTCCCAGCCCGTGCAGCGCGACCGAGTTCATCCAGGCCTGGTGGCCGTCACCGCCGATCAGCACCACCGGTCGTACGCCGGCCAGCTCGTCGAGCGCGGCCACGGTCGGCTGCTCGGCCCAGCCGGCGGGGCGGTGCCCCCACCCGACGACCGGCACGTCGGGCAGCATCGACCAGCCGCTCGCGCACGAGCGCGAGCGCCTCCTGGGTCGACCGGGTGCCGCGCAGGTCGAGGCGGTGCGAGGCGACCGTCCACTGCCCGAGGTGCACGTGCTGGTCCCACAGACCGGGGACCAGCCACCGCCCGGCTCCGTCGTGCTCCTCCACGCCGCGGCCGGCGCGAGAGCTCCGGGCCCGACCTCGACGACCTGGCCGTCGACGACCAGGACGTCGACCGGTTCGGGGGCCGCGTCGGCGCCCGCCTCCAGCGGCACCACCCGCACGTCACGCAGAAGGAAACCCGCCATGGCCCGAGGCTAGGACAGGCCCCGCCCGACGGCGTCACCCAGGGCTGCCATGGCCAGGCACCCGAGGATCGTCATGGCGACGTACGCCGCTCCACGGCGACGTGGCGCGTCGACGGTCTGCACGGCGAACGAGGAGTACGTCGTCAACCCGCCACAGAACCCGGTGCCCACCAGTGCCATCGCGTGTCCGGAGACGCCGCCGCCGAGAAGCGCGCCGAGAAGCGCCGAGCCGCCGAGGTTCACCGCGAGGGTCCCCCAGTGCAGCCGACGATCCAGCAGCCGGCCGGACACGAAGCGCAGCGGTGCGCCCACGGCGGCGCCGAGCGCGACGAGGAGCACCGTCACCGGTCGCCCTCCTCGGCCTCGAACTCCTGCTCGCCGAGCGGGTCGAGCCGGCTCACGGCGCCGGCGAGGAGCAGGGCGACGGCCGCCGTGCCCAGCGCGTAGCCGAGCCCGGTGACGACGGCGCCGGCGTCGAGCAACCGGAAGGTGTCCACCGACGCCGTCGACATGGTCGTGAAGCCGCCGAGCACGCCGGTGCCGAGGAACACCGGCAGGCTCGGCTCGCCGCCGTACGGCCGGGGTGGCCCCGATCAGGGCCAGCAGGCCGGCGCCGACGACGTTGATCGTGAACGTCGTCCACGGGAACGCGACGCCGTGCGAGGGGAACGACTGCTGCAGCGCCGTAGCGGACGACGGCACCGAGGGCACCGCCCACGGCCGTCAGCGCGATGCCGGCGCGGAGCGAGATGTGGGTGGGTGGGCATGGGTCTCCTACCTGGAGGTCATCGTCAGGTAGGGACTGTTGGCAGCCGCCGTCGGTGGACCGGTGCTGCGGTTTCGGCGAGCCCCACCGCCATCGAGTGAGCAGTCTAGGGGGCCGCTCAGGGCATCGTGGTCGGACCACTCCAGCGCAGGGGCTCCTCGCCGCGCGACTGGCGGACGAACTCGCCGAAGTACCAGTCCTGGAGGTCCATCAGCACCTCCGGCGGCTGCAGCGCCAGCAGGTGCTCGTCGGAGAAGATCGTGTAGATCTCGCCGAGCAGGTCACTGATGCGCTGCATCGTGGGCGGAGCCGTCACCGGGATCGTGTACTCGAGGTCGATCGAGCCGAGGTCGTGGGCGATGGCCTGGTCGAGGCGGGAGACGCCGACGCTGGCGCGGCGCTCGGCATCGGCGCGCATGAAGATCGCGGTCAGCTCGGTGGCCAGCGGGTAGGACTCGGGGTCGGCGAGCGCGAGCAGCCGCATCTCGCGGCGTACCTCGAAGTGGTAGCGGCGCAGGTCGCCGAAGAGCCGCGCGGGCACGCCGAGAAGCCGCAGCGTCATCGTCTCGACGTCGTCGGCGGTGAGTGTCTGGGTCATCTCCGGGTCGAAGGCGAAGATCTCGCCCTCGTGGCGGGCCTCGCCCTGCAGCTCACCGGTCGGCTCGAACCAGACCGACTTGCTGCGCCCGTCGTGCGCGAGGTCGGAGCCCCACCGGCTCGACATCATCGCGACCAGGTCGAGCCCGCGACCGAACGTGGTCACGTGCCGCTCGTCGACGTCGTCGATCTCCGGGGCCATCGGCGCCCGCTGGGGCGGGACGGGCGAGGAGTCGACGACCTCGATGCGGGGGTGGTCGACGGTGCCGCGCACGCGCACCGACAGCGGCGGGCGCGAGTGGATGAGCGCGTTCGTGACCAGCTCGGACACACCGAGCTGGGCGGAGTCGACGAGGTCCTCGCGGCCGATCTCCTCGAGCACCTTGGACACCCAGGAGCGCGCGAGCTTGACCGATGGCGGGCTCGCGGGAAGGACCAACGAACGCTTGGTCAGGGTCAACCGTCCCTCACTCCGGCGGAACTGACAGAGCGGATACAGGCCCGAGTTTGTTGTCCGCCTCTGCCAAACATAGGGCAGAGAACTGCTTTCGGCACCGGTTAACGGATCATTTTCAACAATGCGTTTTCGACCACTTCTGCCAGTGCCGGATGGATCCAATACTGGCCGTGAGCCATCTCGTGGACCGAGTTGTCCAGGCTCATCCCCTGGATCAGGGGCTGGATCAGGTTGCTGGCCTGCGGTCCGATGATGTGCGCGCCCAGCAGGTGCTGGCCGGCCTCGTCCCCCACGAGCTTGACGAAAGCGTCCCCCGCTGGGCTCTCCATCGCCCACCCGTAGGCGACCTTGGCGTAGTCGTGCACCACCTCGCGGTGCGCGATGCCACGCTCGCGCGCCTCCTGGCCGGTCAGCCCGACGCGGGCGATCTGCGGCGAGGTGAAGACAGCGCTCGGGACGAACCGGTGGTCGGCGAGCACCATCTCGTCGGGGAACAGCAGGTTGTGGCGTACGACGCGCGCCTCGGCGTTCGCGACGTGCTTGAGCCGCCAGGTGTTGGCGACGTCGCCGAGCGCCCAGATCCCCTCGACCGTGGTCCGCTGGTACTCGTCGACCACGACGATCCCGTCGCGCACCTCGACGCCGGTGTTCTCCAGCCCGAGGCGGTCGGCGTTGGAGACCCGGCCGGTGGCCATCAGCACGACGTCCGTCTCGACCTCGGTGCCGTCGGACAGGGTCACCACGGGCCCGCCGGTACTGATGGCGACGGCCGTGGCGGTCGTGGACAGGCGAAGGTCCCACTGGCTGCCGGCGAGGCGCGTGAACGCCTCGGCGACCGTCTCGTCCTCCTTGTGCAGCAGCGTCCGCCCGCGGTGCACCATCGTCACCTCGGTGCCGAGGGCCGAGAACACGTGCGCGAACTCCGCCGCCACGAACCCGCCGCCGACGATGACCATCCGCCCGGGCAGGTCGGGCAGCCGCATCACGGTGTCGCTCGTGTGCACCGCATCGGTCTCCTGCGCAAGGCGGTCGAGGCCGGGGATCGGCGCGACGTCGACGCGACTGCCGGCGGCGATCACGACCTGGTCGGCGCTGATGCGGGTGCCCTCGTCGTCGTGGATCAGCAGCGTGTGGTCGTCGACGAAGGTGCAGTGCGACTCGTAGACGTCGATGAAGTCCTGCGCGTGCCGGTAGTCACGGCCGGAGTCCTCGATCGCATCGACCCGGCCGAAGACGCGGTCGCGGACCTGCGGCCAGTCCGCACCGGCGTACCTCAGGTCGATGCCGAGCGACGGGGCGTGCGACGCCGAGCGGGCGAGGTCGGCGGGGTAGACGAACATCTTCGTGGGGATGCAGCCCACGTTGAGACAGGTGCCGCCGAACCTGTTCTCCTCGATGATCGCGACCTTGCGATCGGCGAACCGCCTGTCGACGACGGTGTTCCCGGATCCGGTGCCGATCAGGGCGAGGTCATAGTGCTTCTCCGGCTGCGTCACGTCGACATCCTGCCCAATGTGAGCAATCGAACGCTGGCCCGGTGGCATCGGTCGGACGGTGTTGGGGACCATGGTTGTTATGGCTGACGTGAACACGAATGCGCACCAGCACCGCGTCGTGGTCGTCGGCTCCGGTTTCGGCGGGCTGTTCGGCACCAAGGCGCTGCGTCACGCGGACGTCGACGTGACCCTGATCGCCAAGACCACCCACCACCTGTTCCAGCCGCTGCTCTACCAGGTGGCGACCGGCATCCTCTCCGAGGGCGAGGTGGCCCCGGCGACCCGCGACGTGCTCGCCCGCCAGAAGAACGCGCGGGTGCTGCTCGGCGAGGTCACCGACATCGACCTCGAGCAGCACACGGTCACCCACCACGTGCTCGGCCGCGAGGCCGTGACGCCGTACGACTCGCTGATCGTCGCGGCGGGCAGCGGCCAGTCCTACTTCGGCAACGACCAGTTCGCCCAGTTCGCCCCCGGCATGAAGAGCATCGACGACGCCCTCGAGCTCCGCGGCCGCATCTTCGGCGCCTTCGAGCTCGCGGAGAACCTCGCGTCGCAGGGGCAGGACGTCGACCACCTGCTGACCTTCGTGGTCGTCGGCGCCGGCCCGACCGGCGTGGAGATGGCCGGCCAGATCGCCGAGCTGTCCAAGCTCACGCTGAAGCGCGACTTCCGCGCGATCAACTCCCGCCACGCCCGGGTGATCCTCCTCGACGCCGCCTCGCAGGTGCTTCCGCCGTTCGGCAGGACGCTGGGCGAGAAGACCCAGCGCGCTCTGGAGCGCCTGGGCATCGAGGTCCAGCTGGGCGCCATGGTCACCGAGGTCGACGAGCGCGGGCTCGTCGTGCAGGACAAGGACGGCTCCACGCGGCGGATCGAGGCGGTCACCAAGATCTGGGCCGCCGGTGTGCAGGCGAGCCGGCTCGGCAAGGTGCTAGCCGACCAGTCCGGTGCCGAGCTCGACCGAGCCGGGCGCATCTCCGTCAACCCCGACCTCACCCTGCCGGGCTACCCGGAGGTGTTCGTGGTCGGCGACATGATCAACCTCAACCACCTCCCCGGCGTCGCGCAGGTCGCCATCCAGACCGCGAAGTACGCCGCGCGCGAGATCCAGGGCCGCCTGAAGGGGAAGGAGCCCCAGAAGCCGTTCAAGTACTTCGACAAGGGCGACCTGGCCGCGATCTCGCGCTTCCAGGCCGCGATGCGGGTGTGGAAGATCCAGACGACCGGCCTGATCGCGTGGCTGGTCTGGCTCTTCATCCACCTCTTCTACCTGACCGGGTTCAAGAACCAGGTGACCGCGCTGCTGCACTGGGCCGTGACGTTCGCGTCCAACCACCGGTCCGAGCGCACCGCCACCGAGCAGCAGATCTTCGCGCGGCAGGCGCTCAAGCAGCTCCCGGGAGGCGCGGCGACGCTCGTCAGTCCGCCCGAGGACGAGCAGGACCGGCGTGCCGAGCTCGAGGCCCGCGCCGCCGAGGAGGCCCGCCTCACCGACTCCAGCGAGCGCGGCCGGGCCGTCGCGGCCCCCACTCCCTGAGCCCGTCGCCCGCCGCCCTTCCTCAGGGACCGGTACCCGGTCCCTGAGGTGCGAGCGGAGCGAGCCTCGAAGGGCCCGGGTCATGCCGGTTACTCGAACCGGGGCGGCTTGTGGCCCTCCTCGGCGAGGGCCTCGCGGGCCCACTTGGGCAGGATGAAGATGCCCTGGACGTCGACGGTGGGCTTGCCGTCCGCGCGGCGGAACTCACCGTGAACGAACGTCTTGACCCCCTCGACCCGGTCGACCCAGGCGTCGATCGAGCAGTCGCCGAGTGGGGTCGGGCGCAGGTAGCGGAGGTTGAGGGTGCCGGTCATGCCGGGTGAGCCGCTGGCGGCGGCGCACTCACCGAGCACCTGGTCGAGCAGCAGCGCGAGCACCCCGCCGTGGACGCAGCCCGGTGGCCCCTCGTAGACCGCGCCGAGCGTGAACGCCGCCCGGGCGTGCCCGTCGTCCTCCTTGCGGATGTCGAGGGGTACGGCGACCGGGTTGCGCAGGCCGACGACCGCGTTGCCGTGGCCGCGGACGGTGCCGCCGGGGGTGAAGCTGACGCCGAACGCGCCAGGGATCTGCTCGCGCCGCAGCCGCTCGGTCAGCGCGTCGACCGCCTCGCGGATGCCGGCGACCTCCTCGAGCGGGATCGTGCTGCGCAGCGAGGCATCGACCAGCGCGCGCACCGACGCGGCCAGTCCGCCGAGCACCTCGCGCTCCTGCTCGGCCTCGGCCTCGGTCATCTCGACGATGCGGTATTCCGGGAAGCTCACGCACCGCACCCTATTTGCCGAGTCGTGTGCTGGATCGGGGGTGATTGCCCCCGATCCAGCACACGACTCGATCAGGACGACCGGTAGGGGACCGCCGCACGGCTCAGGACCACCCGTGTCACCGCGGCGGCCAGGGAGACCAGGGCGGCCAGGACGGCGACGACGGCGACCGCCGGCTGCCCCGACAGCTGGAAGACGACGACCGCCAGCACGGCCAGCACCAGACCGGCGGCGGTGACCACCCTCGCCCGACGGCCGAGGTCTGCGCGGCGCATCACGGCCGCGAAGTCCACCTCGGGCGTGGCGGGTCGCTCGAAGACCGGCACCTCGGGTGTGATCGCAGCGCGCGGTCGCGGCAGCGCCACGGCCTCGCTGTGCGCGGCCCGCACGGGCGGGGTCTCCTGGTCCGGCAGCACGAACGTGTGGTCGAGCCACGTGGGGGTCACGTACGGACCGGTGCTCGACTGCTCGCGCGCCCGCGCTCGCATCTCCTCGCGGACCGACTGCTCGGCGGCCAGCGCGTCCTGCCCTGTGAACTGCTCCATCACCCCTCCACGACCCCCCGCACACCCGCCTCCAGTGTGGCGGGACCGTGCCGGTCCGGTGAGCTGTTTCCGCACATGGTCGAACCCGTGGGCCGGGGTGTCAACGGTCGGCAGAGCGCGGTAACGTTCACAACATGTCTAGCCAAGTTGTGACCGAGGTCGTGACGGCGGCCGTCGTGGACGGCGACCTGTGGCTCCGGGCAGGGGACCGGTCCGTGGAGCTGTCGGCGATCTGGCTCCGCGACCATGCGACCGACGCCGGGAGTCGTGATCAGGTCAGCGGCCAGCGACTGTTCGGCATCGCGGACCTTCCCGGTCGACCTGCGCGTCGACGAGGCCCACGTCGAGGGCGGCGACCTGCAGGTGGTCTTCGCACCCGACGGTCACCAGACGACCTACGACGTGGACGGGCTGCTCGCCCTGGCGACCGCGCCCTCACGCGACCAGCGCAACGAGTCGGCCAAGCACCTCTGGCGCACGGCGGCCGATCTCGGGGCGATGACCTCGACCCGGTGGGAGGACTACCTCGAGGACCGCGGCCCGGTGCTGCGGTCCGTGGTGGAGCGCGGGTTCGCGCTGCTGTCCGGGGTGCCGGTCCGGGAGGGGCAGGTGACCGACGTCGTGGAGACGTTCGGGTTCGTGCGCGAGACGAACTACGGGCGGATCTTCGACGTGCGCGTGGAGGAGCGGGCGAGCAACCTCGCCTTCACCGGGCTCGCGATCACCCCGCACACCGACAACCCCTACCGCGACCCGGTGCCCACGCTCCAGCTGCTGCACTGCCTGACCAACGCCGCCGAGGGTGGCGACTCCGGTCTGGTGGACGGCTTCGCCGCCGCGACGCACCTGCGGGAGGTCGATGCGCACGCCTTCGAGGTGCTGACGACCACTCCGGTCGGCTACCGCTTCGACAGCGCCGACGCCCACCTGGAGGCGCACGCGCCCCTGATCGGGCTGGACGCCGCCGGGCGCATCCGCGAGGTGCGGTTCAACAACCGGTCGATGCAGGTGCCGGCGATGGAGCGCGAGCGGTCGGCCGCTTTCTACGCGGCGTACCGCGCGTTCGCCGAGCTGCTCCTCGACCCCGCCGCACACGTCGGCTTCCGGATGGGGCCGGGCGACTGCCTGGTCTTCGACAACACCCGGCTGCTGCACGCGCGCACGGCCTTCGAGGCCGTCGGCGGCCGGCACCTGCAGGGCACCTACGCCGACCTCGACGGACTGCTGAGCACCCTGGCCGTCGTGGAGCAGGACCGGTGACCGCGGCACTACACGCCTACGAGGCGCTGGAGGAGCTGTTCGAGGGCGAAGGTGCCCGGGACTACCTCGGCGAGCAGGTCTCGATGGCCCAGCACATGCTGCAGACCGCGGAGTCCGCACGCCGTGCGGGAGCCGGTCCTGCACTCGTCGTGGCCGCGGTGACCCACGACGTCGGACACTTCACCGGCGTGGTCACCGGGCGCGAGCTGATGCAGGGCGTCGACAACCACCACGACGAGTCCGCCGCGGTCTGGCTCGCGCGGTGGTTCGGTGAGGAGGTCACCGAGCCGGTGCGCCTCCACGTGCTGGCCAAGCGCTACCTGTGCGCGACGGACGCCGCCTACCACGGCCGGCTCTCCGAGGCGTCGCGCTACACGCTTGGGCCTCCAGGGCGGGCCGATGAGCGGTTCGGAGGTCGAGGCTTTCGCCGCGCGCCCCTTCGCCGACGACGCGGTCCTGCTCCGCCGCTGCGACGACGCGGGCAAGGACCCCGAGGGCCATCCGCTCACTCTGGAGCAGTTCCGGCAGGACATCGAGTCCCTCGACCGGACGTTCAGCGTGGAGTGACCCGGTTGGTGGTCGTCGCGGTGGCCGAGTTGCGGACCACGAAGCTCACTGCGTCGCCGCGGTAGAGGTCCACGGAGTGCTCGATGGTCGCACCGTCGGGATCCGTCGTCCGACGTGTCGTGCGGAGCAGGGGCGCTCCCTCCACGACGTCGAGGAGCCGCGCGACCCCGGCGTCGGCGGGCACCGCCTCGAGACGGTGCTCGGCGTGGGCCAGCGCGATGCCCTGGCTCTCCAGGCGCTCGGTGATCGAGTCCGCGTCGAGGTCGAGGTCGGTGATCAGCCCGGCCAGACGGGCCGGGTAGTGCGTGTCCTCCAGCATCGCCGGCGTCCCGCCGAGCAGGCGCACGCGTACGACGTGAAGGACCTCGCTGCCGGCGTCCACCCCGAGTGCCTCCGCGACCTCGGCGCCAGCGCTGGTCGGGGTGACCTCGATGGTGCGGCTGCTGGGCTCCTGCCCCAGCGATCGCGCCCATCGCGTGAAGCTCAGCAGCTCGCCCATCGACTGCAGCAGCGGACCCTCGGACGGCTGCCGCCGCGCCCCTCGTCGCGACGTGACCACGCCGTCGGCGCGGAGCTGGGCGAACGCCTGCCGCACGGTCCCGCGGGAGACCCCGTAGGCGATGGACAGCTCGCTCTCCGAGGGCAGCCCGCGCTCGTCGTACTCGCCCTCCCGGAGCGCGGTCGCCACGTCGTCCGCGATCCTGCGGTAGAGGGGCACAGGCGTCCGGCCGGTCACCGGCCGAGGCTATCCGCACCTGCTGGTGGGCCCCCCGGGGCTCGAACCCGGAACCCGCGGATTAAAAGTCCGCTGCTCTGCCAATTGAGCTAGAGGCCCGGGGGATCGGTGTCGCCCCGAGTGGTCAGGACGGTACCGGTTCTACTCGCAGGCGGTGCCGTCGCCGTCGCGGTCCAGACGGGGGGTCGCATAGCCGGGATCGCCGCGGTGCAGGGGTGCCTTGCCGGCGGCCCGGACGGCGGCGCAGTTGGCGTAGTACACCGACGTCCCCGGCGACGAGGTGCTGCTCGCGGGGGCGGCGGGGTCGTGGATGTTCTGGTCCACGCTGGTCGGGGCGTGCGTCGGGTCCGGGGTCACCGGCTGGCCCGGGCAGGCGGCCAGGACGCTCAGCATCGCGGCCCGCTCCGCCGGGGTGACCGACAGGCCGTACTTGGCCTTCACGGTCGCCTGCCGCGAGACGTAGGCACACCGGTAGCGCTTGTTCGGCGGCAGCCAGGTCGCCGCGTCCCCGTCGCCCTTGGATCGGTTGGCGGAGGCGTCGACGGCGAGCAGGTTCAGCGGGTCGTTGGCCAGGGCGGCGCGCCGCCGGATGTCCCAGCGCGCTGCGCCGGAGACCCACGCGTTGCCGAGCGCGACGACGTGATCGATGTCCACGGAGTAGCTCTGGTCGCGCACGTAGCGGATCTGCCCGCCCGTGTACGGGTCGTCGAGGATCCCGGAGGTGACGACGCAGCCGTTCGTGCCCGCGCGCAGGGTGAGCGCGTGCAGCGAGCGCCGGAGCATGTCGTCGCGGGTGTCGCAGCCGTTGCGGTCGGCGTCCAGCCAGGCCTGCCCGAACCGGTCGCGCGAGTAGCCGGTCATCGGTCCGCGGCCACGGACCCGGAGCGTCGTGACCTGCGCGGCCGCCGACCCGGGTCTCGCGAGGGCCTTCGCCGTCGCTCGGGTCGCCTTCGCCGACGGAGCGGGCGTGGTGCTCACCGTCGGCCCGGTGGTGGCCGGGGTCCTGTGTGTGGACGCGTCGTAGGTCCCGCTGCAACCGGCGGCCGACCCGGCCGCCACCAGGATCGCAGCGGCGGCCAGGCTGGTCCGGTTCGGGGTCCGAGAGCTGCTCATGCCAGGACTGTGCCCTCCTTGCCGGTCGCGGCGACGCATTTCCCGGCAAGAAGCGACGATGCCGCCTCCGAGCCGTGCTCAGTCGGCCAGGTCGCGCAGCACCCGCTGGGCCGCGAGGCGGCCGGGGGAGCCGATCACGCAGCCGCCGGGGTGGGTGCCGGAGCCGCACTGGTAGTAGCCGTCGATCGGGGTGGCGTACTGGCTCCAGCCGGGCGCCGGGCGGAAGAAGTACATCTGCGGGGCCAGGAACTCCCCGGCGAAGATGTTGCCCTCGGTCAGTCCGGTGCGGGCCTCGATGTCGACCGGCGTGACCACCTCGCGGTGGAGCACCAGGTCGCCGAAGCCGGGGAAGTGCGACTCGAGCACGGCCTGTGCCTTGTCGCCGAACGTCTCGCGCTCGGTCTCCCAGTCGCTGCCGCGCAGCTCGTACGGCGCGTACTGCACGAAGCACGACATCACGTGCTTGCCCGGCGGGGCCATGTCCGGGTCGACGACGGACTGGATGGCGGCGTCGATGAACGGCCGCTCGGAGTACCAGCCGTACTTCGCGGCGTCGAAGGCCTTCTCGACGTACTCGATGGTCGGCCCGATGTTGAGGAAGCCGCCGTAGTGGTCGACCGTGTCCGGCAGCGCCGGGAAGACCGGGAGCCCGTCGAGGGCGAAGTTCACCTTGGCCGACACCCCGCGGAACCGCATGCGCTCGACGTTGTCGACGAGGTCGGCCGGGAGCTCCCTGGGCTCGACGAGGTCGAGGAACGTACGGCGCGGGTCGAGCGCCGAGACGACGACGGGGGCCGACAGCTCGGTGCCGTCCTCGAGCACCACCCCGGTGGTCCGGCCCTCGTGGGTCAGCACCGAGGAAACGGCCGCGGCCAGCCGGATCTCGGCGCCGAACGCGGTCGCGGCGCGTGCGAGCACCTGGGTGAAGCCGCCGTTGCCGCCCTTGTGGAAGGCCCACGACCCGAGGTGGCCGTCGTGCTCGCCCATCTTGTGGAAGAGCAGCACGAGGCCGGAGCCCGGTGACATCGGCCCGACCTTGGAGCCGATGATGCTCGAGCTCGCGTGGAAGCCCTTGACCGCCTCGTGCTCGAAGTAGTCGTCGAGCCAGTCGGCCGCGCTGCCGGTGAGCAGCCGGACGACGTCGTGCATCACCTTCTGCTCGACACCGCCGAGGTGGTCGAGCAGCCACTTCACGTCGGCCTGGTCCTCGGGGTCCTTGCCGAAGATGTTCGGCGGCGCGTTGTCGAAGAGCGGACGGATCGCCTGGCAGACCCGGTCGAGGTCGTGGTGGTAGCGGTCGTAGGCGTCGGCGTCGTGGGGAGAGTGCCGGCGGATCTCCTGGATGTTCTGCGCGTGGTCGTCGCCGAGCAGCAGGTAGTCGCCGTCGCCTGTCGGGTGGAACGACGACGGCATCATCAGCGGCATGAAGCCGTGCTCGACCAGGTCGAGCTCGTGGATGATCTCCGGGCGCAGCAGGCTCAGCGCGTAGGAGAACGTCGTGAACGAGAAGCCCGGCATCAGCTCCTCGGTGATGGCGGCGCCGCCGACCATGTCGTTCTTCTCCAGCACCAGCGTGCGCAGGCCGGCCTTGGCGAGGTACGCCGCGTGGGTCAGCCCGTTGTGGCCACCGCCGACGACGATCGCGTCGTAGTCGTTGCTCATGCGGGTGCTCATGCTGTCTTCCTGTCCGGGTTGAAGAACGGCAGCTTGGTGGTGCGTACGCCGACCGTGGTGTTGTGGTGCAGCAGGGCGATCTCGAGGCGCAGGTCGGTGCCGGCAGCCGCCAGCTCGGGGCGCACGCGAGCCAGCCCGATGTGTCGTTGCAGCACGGGCGAGTAGACGAAGCTCGTGCAGAACCCCACGTTGCTGTGCTGGTCGTCGTACAGCACGGACTCGTAGGGGAGCACCTGCTCCGACTTCGACGGCAACAGGCCGGCGTCGCGGTGCAGGGCGTCCCACTCGGCCCAGTCGACGACGATGCCGGTGGTCGCCCAACGTGACGTGCCGTCGACCAGCTCGCGACGGATCGCCTCGCTACCGACGAAGCTGCGCGACCCGTCGCGCACGCCGCGCAGCATCCAGCCCCAGCCGAGCTCCTTGGGCGTGGCCCGCTGAGCGTCGGAGAAGGCCAGCCGGCTGTTGTGCCACTCGACATCGATCAGGGCGAGGCCCGCCTCGATCCGCAGCATCATCAGCGCCTCCTCGCCGAACGGGCGCAGGCCGTTGCCCTGGCCCGCCTCGAGCACGGCGTCCAGCACGTCGACGGCCTCGTCGCTGCCGACGGTGATCTCGAAGCCGAGGTCGCCGGTGTAGCCGGTGCGCGAGAGGGTCACGGCCGCGCCGGCGACCTTGGCGGGGGCATGGTCGAAGTAGGCCAGCTTCTCGGCCTCGGGCATCAGCGTCGCGAGCACCTGGCGCGAGCGTGGTCCCTGGACGGCGAGCATGCCGAACTCGTCGGTGACGTCCTCGAGCTCGACCCTCATGCGGCTGCCGAGGTCGGCGAACCACCCCAGCGCGGGGCGGGCCGAGGTGAGCAGGAAGTCGGAGTCGGAGTGGCGGAAGACGACGCCGTCCTCCATCACGAACCCGCGGTCGTCGCACCACGCGGTGTACTGCGCCTGCCCCGGCCGGCACTGCCGGATGTCGCGCACGAGGCCGCGCGCCAGCAGTCGCTCGGCATCGGGACCGGTGACGCGGTACTTGAACAGCGGCGAGGTGTCGAAGACCCCGACGGAGTTGCGGACGGCGAAGTACTCGTGCTTCGGGGCATGGGTGTAGCGCAGCGGCGACAGCGTCCCTTGCCAGTGCGTGTACAGCCCCTGGGTGTTCAGCTCGCTGAGCCTGCTGTGGAACGGCGTGGTCCTGATCATGGTGCCTCAACGGTAGTGCTTACTGACTGGCAAGTCAGTAGCGGTGGTCGAAATCCTCATCCACGCGGGGCGCCCTCGACCCCGAGCCGGTCGAGGAGCCAGGCGAAGACCTCGGCCTCGTAGGCGAGGTGGGCGAAGCGGCCGCTGGGGCCCGGCGTGGGCGCCGGCGCCGGTCTCGACGCGGAACAGGCAGCGCGGCGACCAGTCGGGGTCGCTCGCGCGGAGGGCGGCCACCCACTTGGCCGGCTCGTGCACACCTCACCCGCGGGTCGTGCAGCGCCCCGGTCACCAGCAGGTCGGGCCGGGTGCCCGCCGGCGGCAGGTGGTCGTACGGCGAGTAGGCGAGCATCCAGGCGAAGTCGTCGGCCCGCCGCGGGTCGCCCCACTCGTCCCACTCGTTGGCGGTGAGCGGGATGTCGGGGTCGAGCATCGTCGTGACCACGTCGACGAACGGCACCTCGGCGACCACCGCCCGCCACCGGTCCGGGCGCTGCGAGAGCACGACACCCTGCAGCAGGCCGCCGGCGCTCAGGCCGCGAGTGGCGATCCGGGTGCCGTCGACGAGGCCCCCGGCGGCGAGCCCGTCGGCGACCGCGACGTGGTCGTCGAAGGTGTGCTGCTTGTGCTCCAGCCGCCCGTCGAACCACCAGCGCCGCCCGCGGTAGCCTCCGCCGCGGGTGCGACATCACGAACACCACACCCCGGTCGAGCAGGCTGGGCAGCGAAGGGTTCCACTCCGGGTCGTCGTTGGACTCGTAGGCGCCGTACCCCCACACGAGGCACGGTGCGGTGCCGTCGAGCTCGGTGTCACGGTGGCGGACGACGGTGGCCGGGACCGGCGTGCCGTCGGGGGCGGGGAACTCCTCGTCTCCGCGACGTAGGCCGCCGGGTCGTGCCCGGGCGCGGTACGCCGCATCACCTCGGTCCTCGACGCCGTCGTCGAGCGAGACCGTGGACCACACGGTCGGCTCCAGCCAGGTCTCCTCCTCGACGACCACCGACCGCGTGTCGAACTCGGCATTCGTCGCCAGCGCCAGCGCCCCTGGCGTCGTGCTCGGCCGGACCACCAGCCCGTCGCCGCCGAGGTCACCGGTCCTCACACCGCAGCCGCTGCTCGCCCTCGGCCCGGTAGGACAGCACGACGTGGTCGGCGAAGGCGTCCGACCTGCTCGAGGCGCTCGGCCGGGTCCTCGGGCCACCGGCGTCCACGACGTGTGGTCCTGCCCCGTGTCCGACGGCCACCAGCGCCCAGACCCCCGTCCTCCCCACCCGTCGCTCGGGACCGGGCAGCGCGCGAGGCGGAACTCGGCGCCGTCGTCGGTGACGAGCAGCAGGGCGTCGCCGCCCGGACAGCCGCAGTGCTCGGCGTGGTACATCACGCCGGCCGCCGTCCGCCGACCGAGCGTGCGGGCGACGTCGGGTCGTGGGCGTCGACCACCCACACCTCGCTGGTGTTCCGGTTCTCCGCGGACAGCACCACGAAGGCCCCGCTCCGAGTGCCGCGCACGTCGACCTCGAACTGCTCGTCGGGCTCCTCGAGGACCAGCACGTCCTCGGCGGCCGCCGTGCCGATCCGGTGCCGCCAGACCTGGTGGGGCCGGTACGCCTCGTCGTGGACCGTGTAGAAGAAGTACGCCGCGTCGGCGCTCCACGCACCGCCGTAGTAGCTGCGCGGCACGACGTCGTCGAGGTCCGCGAGCGTCGCGAGGTCGCGGAAGTGCAGCTCGTAGACCTCGTCACCGGTGCGGTCCACCGACCACGCGAGCAGCCGGTTGTCCGGGCTCACCTGCGTCAGGCCCACCTCGACGTACCCCGATTCGTCGGAAAGGTCGTTGACGTCGAGAAGGACCCGACCCTGACGGGAATCGTCGTCAGAAGCGCCGCCGGACGTCGGATCCGGTGGTGTGGACTGGTCCGAGATGTTGATTTCCTGCAACAACTGGGCGTACTCCCTTCCCGCGGGGAGCACCGTGTAGTAGGAAATGCCGTGGTGTCGCCAACTGATCGACGAGTCAGTAGCCGGCACTCTGCTGGTCATCTCCGACCGCAGCTTCCGGACCAGGGAGAGCAGATGCCCGGTGGCAGAGTCGTACCAACGCCTTTCGGCGTCGAGATGGGCGAGCAGCGCGGGGGAGGCGAGGTCGCGCATCCAGTGGTACGGGTCGGGCCGGCGCACTCTGTGAAGAACGTGCTCGTGCGGCTCGCGACGCGCGCTCGGAGGGGTCGTCACCGAGGGATCCTCGCATGCCTGGCCATCGTCGCCGCCTCGCTCGCGCCGACGCTCCTGGCCGCTCCGGCCGCCCACAGTGCGAACAAGGTGACCTTCACGGTGGCCTTCACCGACCCGGTCGACTCGCTCAACCCGTTCGTGGGGTACGACGCCAACTCCTACGAGCTGTGGGACCTGATGTACGACTACATGGTCGGCTACTCGATGAAGGACCTCTCGCCGGTGCCCGCCCTGGCCACCAAGTGGGAGACCTCGTCGGACGGCAAGACGTGGACGTTCCACATCCGGGACGGCGTGAAGTGGAACGACGGCGTGCCGCTGACCGCGGCCGACATCGCCTACACCTACAACCGGGTGCTGCACGGCAGCACCGAGGCCGGCAACTGGGGCAACTACCTCAACAACGTCTCCACCGTGACCGCGCCGGACGCCCAGACCGTCGTGCTGTCGATGAAGAAGCCCAACGCGGTGCTGCCGCTGCTGCCGATCCCGATCGTGCCCGAGCACGTGTGGAAGAACGTCAGCGAGAAGCAGATCAAGGACTTCCCGAACACGCCGCAGAACGGCAAGCCCATCGTCGGATCGGGTCCGTTCAACATGGTGCAGGGCACCGCGGGTGGCTCGACGTACGTGATGACCGCCAACAAGGGCTACTGGGGCGGCAAGCCGCACATCGACGAGGTGGACTTCAAGCTCTACAAGGCGAAGGACCCCGCGGTGCAGGCCCTGATCAAGGGCGAGGTCGACTACGTCAACGACATCACGGCCGCTGCAGGTGCGTGCGCTCCCGACCCAGCAGCGGCGTCACCGCCCACAACGGGATCTCGCCGGCGTTCGAGGAGATCGGCTTCAACACCGGCTCGGTCGACCCCAAGACCAACAAGCCGATCGGCGACCCGAACCCCGCGGTCCTCGACCCGAAGTTCCGCTACGCGCTGGGCTTCGCCGTCGACCGCGACCGGCTGGTGAAGAGCGCCTACCAGGGGGCCGCGCTGCCGGGATCGACGATCATCCACCCGGCGTACAAGCGGTGGGTCTGGACGCCGTCCAAGGACGAGCAGCAGACCTTCGACCTGACCAAGGCGGGTCAGCTCCTCGACGCGGCGGGCTACAAGAAGGGGACTGACGGCAAGCGGACGATGCCCAACGGCAAGCCGATCGGGACCCTGCGGCTCTACGCCCGCGCGACAGACCAGCGCTCCATCGACACGTTGAACTTCTTCCAGGAGTGGCTCAAGGACCTGGGGATCGACGCCAAGGTCACGGCGATGGACGAGAGCAAGCTGGGCGACGACATCACTGCCGGCACCTACGACGTCTTCCAGTGGGACTGGTACGTCGAGCCCGACCCGGACGGCGATCCTCGCCGACTTCACCTGCGGCAGCGGGGCGGTCTCTCCGACTCCTGGTACTGCAACAAGGCCTACGACGCGATGTACCAGCAGCAGAACGAGTCGACGGACCTGACGGCGCGCGAGGGCATCGTGAAGAAGATGGTGCAGCAGCTCTACCTGGAGGCGCCCTACATCGTCACCGCCTATCCGACGACCGGCGAGGCGTTCCGCTCCGACAAGTTCGCCTGCTTCCAGCCGCAGCCCAGCCCGGGAGGCGTCTGGCTGGTGCAGTACGGCACCAAGAACTACACCCAGCTCCGGCCGGCCAAGGACGCCGGCAACTGCGACGGCATCCCGTACGCCGCGGGTGCCGCGAAGACGGCCTCGGCCGAGAGCAGCTCCAGCAGCAGCCACACGGCCGCGATCGTCAGCGGAGCGGTGCTCGTGGTGCTCGTGGCCGGCGGCGTCCTGCTGCTGGTGCGGCGCCGCAGGACGGCCGCCGAGCGGGAGTGAGTCGTCGGTGAGCACCGTCGTCGCCAGCGCGCCGACACAGCCGGTCGCGCGGCCGCGCAGCTACGGCCGCTACGTCGCGGCCAAGTGCCTGGGCGCGCTCGGCAGCCTGTTCTTCGTCCTGGTGGTCAACTTCTTCCTCTTCCGGGTGCTGCCGGGTGACCCGGCGAAGACGCTGAGCCGAGGTCACTTCCGGACGACCCAGCAGCTCGCGGCGTTCGACCACCAGTACGGCCTCGACCAGCCGCTGGGCCAGCAGTTCCTGACCTACCTCGGCAACACCTTCACCGGTCATCTCGGGATCTCCTACCGCTACGGCGTCCCGGTGAGCGACCTGATCGCCGAGCGGTTCTGGCCGACCTTGCTGCTCGTCGGCACCTCGACGATCCTCGCCATGGTGCTCGGTGTCTGGATCGGCACGATCGGGGCCTGGAACCGCGGCGGCGGCTTCGACCGGGTCTCCACCGGCTCGACGCTCACGCTCTACTCGATGCCGGAGTGGTGGCTCGGCCTGCTGCTGATCGCGGCGCTCGGCGTCGGCATCGGGCCGATCCCGGGCCTCTTCCCGACCGGCGGGCTGCACTCCACCGGCGTCGATCCGGCCAGCCCGGAGGGCTGGCTGGACACCGCCTGGCACCTGTTCCTCCCCGTGCTCACGCTGACGCTGGCCTACCTCGCGGAGTACTCGCTGATCATGCGCTCCTCGCTGCTCGACGAGCTGGGCGAGGACTACCTGACCACCGCGCGGGCGAAGGGCCTGCGCGACGTGGCAGTGCGCCGGCGGCACGCGGTTCGCAACGCGCTGCTGCCGACGACCACGGTCTCCGCCATCAACCTCGGCTTCGTGGTCTCCGGCGCGATCACGATCGAGACGGTCTTCTCCATCCCGGGCCTGGGCCTGCTCACCCAGGAGGCACTGTCCATCCCCGACTACTGGGTGCTGCAGGGCACCTTCCTGGTGGCCGCGGCGGGGGTCATCCTGGCCAACCTCGTCGTCAACCTGTTCTACGGCGTGCTCGACCCGCGGGTGCGGACATGACCGACACGACCGCGCCCACGCGCACGAAGCTGACCGCCGGACAGGTCGCCCGCCGGCGACGTACGGCGGCCCTCCGTCGCAACTTCGCGCTCTTCCGGCAGAGCCGCTCGGGGATGGCCGGCCTGGTGCTGCTCCTGATCTTCATCGCCGTCGCCGTGCTGGCGCCCGTGCTGGCCGACCCGGCCGGGCTCGAGGTGACCAAGGCGACCGGCGGGGTGATGGCGGCACCGAGCAAGGGCTACCCGCTGGGCACCGACGAGAACGGCCGCTCGATCCTCACCCTGCTGATCTGGGGCTCGCGCATCTCGCTGTTCGTCGGGCTGTTCGCCACCGCTGATCTCGATGGTGCTCGGCACCGTGATCGGGCTGGCCTCCGGCTTCTTCGAGGGCTGGGTCGGCTCCATCCTGTTCCGCTTCACCGAGTGGTTCCTGGTGATCCCGTTCCTGCCGCTGGCCCTGATCCTGGCCACCATCCTCGGTCGTTCCCTGCTCAACATCGCGCTCGTCATCGGGATCACCAGCTGGCCGGCCACGGCGCTGCTGATCCGCAGCCAGACGCTCTCGATCAAGGAGCGCCCCTACCTCGAGCGTGCCCGCGTGCTCGGCGCCAGCCGGCGCCAGCAGATCGTGCGCCACGTGCTGCCCAACGTGATGCCCATGGTCTTCGCCAACACGACCCTGACGGTGGCGGCCGCCATCCTCACCGAGACCACGCTGAGCTTCCTCGGGCTCGGCGACCCGACCCGGGTCTCCTGGGGCTCGATGCTGGAGGCCGCCTTCGCCGAGGGCGCCATCTCCATCGGCGCGTGGTGGTACATCGTGCCGCCTGGCGTCTGCGTCGTAATCGTGGTCCTGGCCTTCACCCTCGTCGGCCAGGCTCTCGAAGAGGTCCTCAACCCCCGGCTGCGGAGGAACTGATGGCGAACCTCCTCGAGATGCGGCAGCTCGCGGTGTCCTACCGCACGTCGGAGGGACCGCTGCCCGCCGTGCGCGGGGTGGACCTGCGCGTCGGCGAGGGCGAGGTGGTCGGTGTCGCCGGCGAGTCGGGCTGTGGCAAGTCGACACTGGTGAGCACCGTGCTGCGCCTCCAGCCCAAGGACTCCGAGGTCTCGGGCACGGTCGAGGTGCTCGGTGGCGACGTCCTCACCATGAAGTGGGGTGACCTGCGCACGCTGAGGTGGGCGGGCGCGTCGATCGTCTTCCAGGGCGCGCTGCACTCGCTGAACCCCGTGCAGCGCGTCGGTAGCCAGATCGGCGAGGCGATCTCGCTGCACGAGCCGGGTCTCGACGCCGGGGCCGTCGACGAGCGGATCGGCGACCTGTTCGAGCAGGTCGGCCTGGCCCGGGAGCGGCACCGGTCCTACCCCCACCAGCTCTCCGGGGGGCAGCGCCAGCGGGTGATGATCGCGATGGCGCTCGCGTGCCGCCCGAAGCTGATCGTGGCCGACGAGCCCACCACCGCCCTCGACGTGATGGTGCAGGCGCAGATCCTCGACCTGCTCGGCCGAGCTCGTGCGCGACCTCGGGGTCGGGCTGCTGATCATCAGCCACGACCTCTCGGTGCTGGCCGACGTCTGCGACCGCGTCCTGGTGATGTACGCCGGCAAGGTCGTCGAGGCCGGCACCGCCGACCAGGTCTTCAGCGACCCGCTGCACCCCTACGCGAGCGCCCTGTCGGACGCCTTCCCGCGGGTCGGCGACCCCGCGGCCCGCTACGCGCCAGCCGGTCTCGATGGCGACCCACCCGACCCGCGCGACCTGCCCCCGGGGTGCCCGTTCGCGCCCCGCTGCCCGCGCGCCGTCGACGCCTGCACCGAGGCGGAGCCTCCGCTCGTCGAGGTGCGTCCGGGCCGGTTCGCCGCCTGCATCAGCGGTGGGGCCAGGATGACGAGCCGTGAACGGGTCGCCGCTGCTCGAGGCCCGTGGCGTCCAGGTCGAGTACGTCACCCGCAGCGGTCACGCTGCGCGTGCCCTCGACGGCGTCGACCTCTCCGTCGACCGCGGCGAGATCCTCGCCATCGTCGGTGAGTCCGGCTCCGGCAAGACCACCCTTGGCCCGCACCCTGATGGGCCTGCAGCGTCCGACGACCGGCGACGTGCTCGTCGACGGAGCGCCCTTGGACTACTCGATCAGGGGGCTGCGCCGGTTCCGGCGCCAGGTGCAGATGGTGCTGCAGGACGCCGCGGGTTCGCTCAACCCGCGCCAGACGGTCTACGAGTCGGTGGCCGAGGGCATCCGGCTGCACCGCCGTACCGCCTCCGACGAGCAGGGCCGCAGCGAGTCCGACCTGGTCTCCGCCGCCATGTCCGAGGCCGGGCTGCGTCCGCCGGAGCGGCTGTTCCTGCGCTACCCGCACGAGCTCTCCGGCGGCCAGAAGCAGCGCGTGCTGATCGCCGGCGCGCTGGCGCTGCGGCCCGAGCTGATCATCGCCGACGAGCCGGTGTCCTCCCTGGACGCCTCCATCCGCGGCGAGATCCTGGCCCTGCTGCTCAAGCTGCGCGCCGACCTCGGGATGGGTCTCGTCGTGGTGACCCACGACCTCGGCCTGGCCTGGAACATCGCCGACCGGATCGCCGTCATGTACCTCGGCCGCGTCGTCGAGTGCGGCACCACCGAGGAGGTGCTCGGCACCCCGCGGCACCCCTACACCCAGGCGCTGCTCTCGGTCGTGCCCGAGATCGAGGAGCTCGAGCCGATCGTGCTCACCGGCGAGATCCCCGACCCGACCCGGATCCCGGCCGGCTGCCGGTTCCACCCCCGCTGCCCGCGCATCGCCGACGGCACCGCCGAGCGCGCCCGGGTCACCGACCACTGCGTCGGCACGCCGCTGGAGATCCTGCCCACCACCGGCCCGCACACCGTGGCCTGCCACCTCGACGCCGCCACGAGATGACGCCCATCGGGACAGGACTTCGTCCTTCCTCGAGGCCGGGCGTGGCTTGATCTTCACGTCGGGATTCCGTCTTCCGCACGGGGTGTGCGACGATTTCCGTTACTGACTGACGAGTCAGTAGGAGGGGTGCATGGCCGAGGGACTGCAGGCGGCGTTGCCGCGGGAGATGTACGTCGAGCCGGCAGAGCTGGCTCGTCGAGCGGGAAGCCGTGCTGTACGGGGAGTGGTACTGCCTCGGCCGGCTCGACGACCTCGGCCTGCACCTCCCCAAGCAGGCCTGCGCCGTCGACGTCGCGGGTGAGTCGGTGCATCGTGACCTCGGACGACGAGGGCGCGCTGCACGCGGCGTACAACGTCTGCCGCCACCGCGGATCGCAGGTGCTGCCCCACGAGCGAGGGCAGCGGCAGGCGGCCTGCCCGGCCTCGGTGCTGCGCTGCCCCTACCACTCCTGGACCTACCGGCTCGACGGCAGCCTGCTCAAGGCGCCGCACTCCGACGTCGAGCGACCCGGAGGACTTCGGGCTCAACGCGGTCGGGGTCGACACCTGGGGCGGCTTCGTCTTCGTCCACCTGACGCCCGAGGGCGCAGCGCGGCGAGCCGCTCGCCACGCAGGCCGCCCGGCGCGCAGGCGCACGCTGGGCCACTACGGGCTGGCTGGGCTCGTCACCGGCGCGAACGCTGCGCTACCAGGTCGCCGCCAACTACAAGGTGATCCTCGAGAACTACAACGAGTGCTACCACTGCGGGCCCGTGCACCCCGAGCTGTCGCGGCTGGTGCCGTCGTTCGCCGGCGGCGGCAGCGACCTCGACTGGGACCACGGCATCCCGCACCGCGAGGGCGCCTGGACGTTCACGATGTCGGGCACGACGACCCGCGCGCTGCCTGCCCGGGCTGGACGAGCACGAGCGCACCCGCCACAAGGGCGACCTCGTCTACCCCAACCTGATGCTGTCGGCCTCGGCCGACCACGTCGCCGCGTTCGTCCTCGAGCCGCGTGCGGTCGACCGCACCGAGGTCACCTGCACGCTGCTCTTCGACCGCGACGAGGCGGCCCGGCCGGACTTCGACCCGAGCGACGCCGTCGAGCTGTGGGACCTCGTCAACCGCCAGGACTGGGCGGTCTGCGAGTCGGTGCAGCGCGGGATGACCTCGCGCAGCTATCGGCACGGCTGGTTCGCGCCGATGGAGGACGACAGCCTCGACATCCGCCGCTGGCTGCTGCCGCGGCTCGCACGGGAGGGGACCCGATGAGCGAGTACGTCGACCACGTCGTGGTCGGTCTCGGCGCCCTCGGCAGCGCGACCTGCTGGGAGCTCGCTCGTCGGGGCAAGCAGGTCATCGGGCTGGAGCGCTTCGAGCTCGGGCACGCGCGCGGCGCGAGCCACGACACGAGCCGGATCCTGCGGCACAGCTACCACACCCCGTCGTACGTCCGCCTGACGCAGCGCGCCTACGAGGACTGGGCCCGGCTCGAGCGCGACGCGCGCACGCCGCTGGTCACCCGGGTCGGGCGGGCTCGACCTGTTCCCGCCCGGACCCGGCGATCAGCCCGATCGACTACACCGAGTCGCTGGACGAGGTCGGCATCGCCTACGACGTGCTGGACGTGCACGCGGTGACGAGCCGGTGGCCGCAGTTCAGCCTGCCCGAGGGCACCCTGGTGCTGCACCAGCCCGACGCGGCGATCGTGCCCGCCGGCCGGGGGACCCGCGTGATGCAGGACCAGGCGAGGCGGGGCGGTGCCGAGCTGCGCGACCAGTGCCCGGTCCTCGGGCTGCGCGACCGCGGCACCCACGTGGAGATCGAGACCGCCGGAGCCACGCATCAAGGCCGGATCGGTCGTGGTGACGGCCGACGCCTGGACCAACGACGTGCTGTGGCACCTCGACGTGGAGATCCCCCTCGAGGTGACCCTCGAGCAGGTCACCTACTTCACGCCCGAGCGCCCGGCCGACTTCGACCGGCTGCCGCTGTGGATCTGGATGGACGACCCGTCGTTCTACGGCTTCCCCTGCTACGGCGAGCCGACCGTGAAGGCGGCCCAGGACTGCGGCGGCCCGCCGGTCGACCCGGAGGTGCGGACCAGCGAGCACGGATCCCGCGATGCAGCAGCTGCTGGCCGACCACATGGCGCGGATGCTGCCGGCGAGCGGTCGGCCGGTGCGCTCGCTGCGCTGCCAGTACACGCTGACGCCCGACCGCGACTTCGTGATCTCGCCGGTGCCGGGTCACGACCGCGTCGTCGTCGGGCTCGGGGCGGCCCACGGGTTCAAGTTCGCGCCCACCTTCGGCCGGCTGCTGGCCGACCTCGCCATCGACGGCGGGACCGGCTTCGACCTCACGCCGTACCGCCTCGACCGGCCGGCGCTGACCGATCCCGACTACTCGACCCACTGGCTGGTCTGAGATGCCGACTTCAGGTCAGCGTCGCGACGTCCACGCCCAGCTCGAGGCTGGCCTGCTGGGCCACCCACGCGCGCAGCTGGGTGCGGGTGACCGTGCGGTGCACGACGACCGCCACGGACAGCCCGTCGACGCAGCGCGGACAGCCGGCCCACGGCTCCTTCGGGGTCGGGGCAGCGGAACCGCCCGGCCGCGACGCCGTCGTCGACCACCTCGCGCAGCATCGCCTGCCAGCGCTGGTCCATCCGCCTGAGCACCGTGCGGATGTGCGGCTCGCGCTGGGCGAGCGCCCAGGCGTCGATCCAGAGCCGCCAGCCCAGGGCCTGGCCCGGTGGGCCCGTAGAAGCGCAGCACCCGGCGCAGCCGCTCCACCGGGTCGTCGCCCGGTCGCCGCCGTCTCCAGTCGTGCCAGGTCCCTCTCGACGGCGTAGCGCGAACGCCTCGGCGACGAGCGTCGTCCTTGGTGCCGAAGTGGTAGAAGACCAGCGACGGGCTGACGCCGAGCGCCTGCGCCACGTCGGCCACGCGCGTGTTGGCCAGCCCGATCCGGTCCACGCAGCTCCACCGTCGCCGCCAGGATCTCCTCGCGACGTACGTCGACGGCGCGGCGCGACGCGCCGCGTCACCGCTGCCCACTCACGACACCGCACCCTAGGAGCACCCGGCGGAGCCCGCGATGACGGACCTGCGCCAGGACCCGCTCGAAGTCGTGCGCCGCGGCGCGCCGACCGAGGGCGAGCCGACGCGGATGCTGCCCGCCGAGGCCTACACCTCCGACGAGGTGCTCGACTGGGAGCGTGCGCCACCTGTTCGCCGCGAGCTGGACCTGCCTGGGCCGGCCGGAGGACCTGCTGCCCACGACCGGGCCCAAGCCGATCACCCAGCGCGCCGTCCGCGGTCGGCGACGTGTCCTGCCTGCTCGTCCGCGACGAGTCGGCCGGCGACGGGCTGCGGCTCTTCCCGAACACCTGCCGGCACCGCGGCCACGAGCTGCTGCCCGACGGCGACACCTCGGCCCGGCGCAGCATCCAGTGCCCGTACCACGCGTGGACCTACGACCTCGCCGGCTCGCTGATCGGGGCGCCCGGCTTCCGGGACGACCCGTCGTTCGACTCCGAGTCGCACTGCCTGGCCGAGCTGCCGGTGCGGGTCTGGCACGGCTGGGTGTTCGCCCACGCGCTGCACCCGCTCGGCAGTCCGTCGGTGCCGTCGTTCGAGCGACACCTCGGCGACATCGTGGGTCTGCTCGACGCCGTACGACGCTGCCTCGCTCGTGCTCGCCGACCGGCACACCTACGAGGTGGCGGCGAACTGGAAGGTGATCGCCGAGAACTACCACGAGTGCTACCACTGCCCGCTGATCCACCCCGAGCTGTGCGAGGTGACCCCGCCCGACTCCGGGGTGAACTACGGATGCCCGGCGCCTGGATCGGCGGCTCGATGGACCTGCGCGAGGGGACCGAGACGATGTCGCTCACCGGTGCCCTGGCCGCCGTGCCGCTGCCCGGGGTGAACCCGCGGGCGGTCGAGTACCTCCACGTGCTGCCCAACCTGCTCGTCTCGGCCCACCCCGACTACGTGATGACGCACCGCCTCCTCCCGCTCACGCCCGGCCGGACGTGGGTCGAGTGCTCGTGGCTGGTGCTGCCGTCCCCGGACGGGTCGGCCCCCGCCGCGCCCGCGGCCGTGGAGTTCTGGGACATCACCAACCGGCAGGACTGGGCGGCGTGCGAGTCGGTGCAGCGCGGCCTCGCCTCCCCCCACTTCGTCCCCGGCCCCTTCGCGCCCAAGGAGGACGCCGTCGCCCAGCTCGTCGAGACGATCGGGCGGGCTTACCGGACGGGGTCGCTGGAGCCCTAGGACATGCGAATGTGGTCGATGGTGCTGGCGGAGCGGGCACCAGCCTCCTGAGTGACATTGGCATGTCGGTGGGCGGCGGATTCTCCGGCGGGACATCTCCGCCTCCCCTGGACATGCGAATGTCGTCGATGAGGCTCATGACGCGCCCACCCGTCTCGCTCATCACATTCGCATGTCGGTGGGGCGGCCGCGGCACGTCGATGAGTCGCCTCCCGCGGTGAGCGGCCGCCTGGGGCAGACGGTCAACGGCTCAGCACACTCGCGTCGGCAGCACGTCGGTCCACTCGCGGTGGGAGACCAGGCGATCGTCCTCGTAGGCGTCGATGGCGATGTTGACGCGGGTTCCGTCGCCGGTCACCTCGACCCGCATCGTCGAGGCCACCCGCACGTCGACCTCCGGCCAGGTGAGCCGGTAGCTGCACTCCGCGGCGGCGTGCTGGGCGTAGGTGCGGCGGTCGACGGACACTGTGCCGGCGTACTCCTCGCCGGCCGTGCCGTCGTGCGGGACGGCGTACGTCGACCCGTGGCGGACGGTGCAGGTCGTCGTCCGCGGGAGGATGTCGCGGGTGATCGACCAGGTCGTGCCGGCGGGGTCCTCGGCGGACGACTCCGCCCCGGGGGCGAACTGGGGTGTCGGGAGGTCGTTGCCGGGCCAGAGGGGGAGCTCGACCGACCCGTCGTGCACCGTCAACGTGACCGGCGCCGGGGGAGCGACGGTGGTGGGCCAGTCGCAGCCGGCCACAGAGACCCGCAGCCGGTGGCCCGGATCGGGGCGGTAGGCGCAGGCATCGAGGGCGACGGTGACGTCGTAGACCTCCCCTGGGACCAGCGGCGAGGGGGTCGCGCGGTCGCGGAAGGCGAGGTCGAGCGTCCCCCGTGCGATCAGAGCCGAGGTGCCGTCCGGGAAGACGTCGCAGAGCTTCACGCTCACCGAGGCCGCGGGGGCGGACGCGCTGACCCGGAGGCGGGCGACCGGGTGGCCGATGATCGCCTCCTCCGGTGGCTCAGCCTCCCAGGTGATCGAGCGCACGTCGTCCTCGCGCTGGTCGCCGGGCAGGCCCCACGGCAGATGTCCGGCGCAGTCGATCCAGGCGGCCGTGCCGACGTCCGGGTCGACGGTGAGCGGGCGCGCCCCCCAGACATGCGAATGTTGCTCGTGAGGGGTGAGATCGGCTCGGCACTACCGTCCGCCACATTCGCATGCCCGAGGGAGGCCCAGTACCCGGCCTGCAGCTCGAGGTCGGGCTCCGGCCGGCTCGACGTGCGCACGAAGACGTCGCGTGCATCCTCGTGTGCCCCGCGGCCGCGCAGCCACAGGTCCCACCACGCGACCATCTCCTTGTCGAGGTCGATGCGCGGGCCCGGGATCGCGGTCGCGGGATCGGCGTGCGCCCACGGCCCGGCCAGCAGCCGGTGCGGCACACCGGCACGGCGCAGTGCCTCGGCTCCACGGAACGCGATGTTCCGGTAGCCGTCGGCCCACCCCGCCACGAGCATCGTCGGGCACCCGATCCGCTCCCACCCGGGATCGCCGTCGACGCCCGCTCGTACCGATCCCGCGCGCCAGTACGTACCGTCCCGGTCCTCCCGGAGCCAGGTCAGCACCCACGGCTCATTCGCCTCCAGCCGGCGCCGCCACTCCTCGCGCCAGCCCTCGCCGTACTCCGCGGGCACCGGCGGCAGCACGTTCATCGCGGTCATGTAGTGGCAGTAGTCGACGAGGTCCAGGAGCTTCAACGCGTGCCCACGCCAGTGCACGTCGTCGCTCCACCGGTCGTCGCTGGCGTAGATCGCGCAGATCGCCTTGAGCGCCGGCGGCTGCTCGCAGGCCACCTGCAGCGCGTTGAAGCCGGAGTACGACGTACCGAACATGCCGACGTTGCCGTCGCACCAATCCTGGTCGGCCAGCCACTGGATCACCGCGCAGATGTCGCGCCGTTCGACCTCCGGATACTCGTCGGTGGCGTCTCCGTCCGATGACCCCGTGCCACGCACATCGAGCCGGCACACCGCGTACGAGTGCTCGTCGCGCAGCCACCGATAGCCCTCGGCGTACGACGACGTCAGGTCGTCCTTGCGGTAGGGCAGCGCCTCCAGCAGGCAGGGCTGCGGCTCCCCCGAGAGGGCGGCACCGGGCAGGAACAGCGACGCCGCGAGCTCGACCCCGTCGGGCATCGGGATCCGGACCGACCGCTCAGCCCCGGGCACCGTGCTCCTCGAGGAGGCGTACGACGACCTCGGGGTCAAGCCCCTCGCTGGTGTTGCCGTCCCGACCGACGGTCGTCGACGCCTGGAGCATCGAGTCGAGCACCGCCTCCTCGCTCGCGTCCACGACCGCCTCGAACAGCGGGTCGAGCGCCCGACCGGCGACCCGGGACCCGGGCTCCGGAGCGCCGTCGCGGTTGCTCCGGGCGGTCGTGCTGGCAGCCAGGAAGATCTCGCCGCTCCCGTGGTGCGCGGTCGACCCGGTGCGCGCGAGCCCGAGGCCGATCCGTCGCGCCAGCCTGGCGCAGTCGGCGGAGGCCACCGGGGCGTCGGTGACCACGACCCCGATGCACGAACCGGCCGGTGGCGCGGTGGGCTCGGGGCCAGGCCCGACGAGTCGTCCGACCGGTACGCCGGCCACGGTGAGCCGGTCGCGCTGCCCGAAGTTGGTCATCAGCAGCACTGCGACGACATGGCCCTCCGGCGTGACGCGCGAGGCGGTGCCGATCCCGCCCTTGAACCCCAGGCAGGACATCCCCGTGCCGGAGCCCACCGCACCCTCCTGGGCGGCGCGTCCGAGCCGCGTGAGGCGAGTGATGCGTCGTACGCCGCTCGTACGTCGTCCGCGGTCACCTGCATCCGCCGGCAGTCGTTGAGGAACGAGTCGTCGCACTCCGCCACCACAGGGATGACGACTTCTTCGGCCACCGCAGGGTTGCGCCCGAGCTCGATCTCGCAGGCTGCGTCGTAGACCCGGCCGAGCTGCATCGTCGAGGTGAGGTAGACGGGGGTCTCGATCAATCCCCACTCCGCCGCGCTCAGGAAGCCGGTGCACTCGCCCGCCCCGTTGAGCACCGCACCCCCCGCCGCGAGCGGGCGCAGGTAGGCGTCCTCGGCGAGCACCAGGCACGTCACGCCGGTGCGCGCGGAGCCGCGACCCTCCGGCGGCACCGCCTCGTCGCGGTGCACGGTGGCGTGGCCGAGTCCGACCCCGGCGACGTCGAGCACCGAGCTCGTCGGACCGGGCGGGAGCGCGCCGATGGTGATGCCGATGTCGCGGGCCCGGGGCATGGCTGCATCCTGCCGGAATCGAGGCTCCCTGAGGAGGGGCGGCTGTGGAGATACTGAGCCATGAGTCAGTACGCCGTACCCGTGCTCTGGTCCCCGGCGACCCGTAGACACGAGCCCAAGGACGAGGTCTGGATCGGGGTCCAGACGATCGGCACCGAGACCGCGGCGCGCGTGGACGCGATCCTGGAGGCACTCTCGGCGCTCCCGGCTCACGAGCTGGTCGAGGCGCCGGCCGGTGCGGCCGAGGAGGCGCTCCGGGCGGTGCACGAGCAGGAGATGCTGGAGTTCCTGCGTACGGCGGCCGCTCGGTGGGCTGAGGGGCCCTACGAGGAGCTCGTCGGCCAGCCGCGGGTGGTGCCGTACCTGTTCCCGACGCCGGCGATGACGGCCGGCCTGCCCGCGCGGCCGGCGGTGGCGGTGCACGCCGACGCCGGCCGGTTCGCCTACGACACGATGACGCTGGTCGGTCCCGGGACGTGGGAGGCGGCCCTCGCCGCGGCGGACTGCGCGGCGGCAGCGGCTGCCCGGGTGGCTGGAGGAGCACCGCTGGCCTACGCCTTGTGCCGTCCGCCGGGGCACCACGCGACGCCGGCGGGGTTCGGCGGCTCGTGCTACCTCAACAACGCTGCGGTCGCGGCAGCCTCACTGCGCGAGGCGGGCTTCGAGCGCGTCGGGATCGTGGACGTCGACGCGCACCAGGGCAACGGCACGGCGGCGATCTTCTACGAGCGGGCGGACGTCCTCTACGGGTCGGTGCACGTCGACCCGGGGGCGGGCTGGTTCCCGCACGTCGTCGGGTACGCCGAGGAGACCGGCGCCGGCCCCGGCCTCGGCGCGACCCGCAACCTGCCGTTGGCGCCGGGCACCGACGACCCCGACTGGGTGGCCGCGGTGGCCGACCTCGCCTCGTGGGTGACCTCGGCCGGGTGTGACGCGCTTGTCGTCTCCCTGGGCGTCGACGCGGCCGCCGACGACCCGGAGAGCCCGCTGCAGGTGACGAACGACGGGTACCGCTCGGCCGGCTCGATCCTCGGCCGACACCGGCCTGCCTGCCGTCGTCGTGCAGGAGGGCGGCTACCACCTGGAGACGCTCGGCGGCCTGGTGGTCTCGTATCTGCACGGCCACGCCACAAACATGCGAATGTGACCGACGGGGTGCGCGTTGCGGTCCTGTGTCACCGCGGACACATTCGCATGTCGACGGCTCAGCCCTCGGACTCCTCGGAGCTCTGCTCGTCCTCCGGCGCGTGCGGGTGCGCCTGGTGGTAGCTGACGATCCGGTCGAACTGTCGCCGCCGCACCTGGTTACCGCGTACGACGAGCGGCTTCTGCTCGCCCGGACGGTGCACCGTGAGCTTCCATCCCGGTGAGCTCGGTCCGCCGCTGGCCTCGGCGCGGACCGCGGGATCGCGCAGGTCGGCGGTCTCGACCCGCGACCCACGGGTCACCTCCAGCGTGCCCTGACGCACGGTGACCACGCTCGGCTCCCACGCCACCATCGACCAGAGCGCGGCGAGCGCGATCAGCGCGAACGCGATCGTCCGCACCCAGTCGTTCGACGCCCCGTGCTCGATCGCGGGGAAGAGCGCCAGGACCGCGAACACCGACGCCGCCACGAACACCACACCGAGGGCGTACAAGAAGGCGTTCGACGGGCTGTACTCGACGAATGGCGGGATGTCGGCCCCGTCGTCCTCGATCGCCTGAGTGTCGGGTGCGGGCCCCGACGCGGGCTCTGCGGGCTCTGCGGGAGATTCCGGCTCGGGTTCGGGCGCGAGCTCCGGTTCGGGCTCCGGTTCGGGTTCGGGTTCGGGTTCGGGTTCGGGTTCGGGTTCGGGTTCGGGTTCGGGTTCGGGTTCGGGTTCGGGTTCGGGTTCGGGTTCGGGTTCGGGCTCGGGTTCGGGTTCGGGTTCGGGTTCGGGTTCGGGTTCGGGCTCGGGCTCGGGTTCGGGTTCGGGTTCCGGTTCCGGCTCCGGCTCGGGCTCCGGCTCGGGCTCCGGTTCGGGCTCCGGCTCGGGGTCACCCCTCAGGTCGACCGGAGCGCCGTCCTCGGTCACCGTGACGCCGTCCGCGAAGTGGTAGAGCCAGCCCTCGTGGCCGTCGGATCCGTCGTGCATGATCCAGCCGGGGTCCGCGCCGCCGTCGGAGGCGTCGGCGGTGTCGGCCCCCGGGGCTCCGCCCGAAGGCTCCGCGCCCGAGACACCCCGAAGGCGCGAGAGCCACCCGCGTCGGCGCGGCGACGTCTCGCTCGCGGGGTCGGGCATTGCGTTCGTCGTACCCTCCAGGGCCTCTGTGCGGCCCCAGCCTGCCCCAAGTCGGCGAGCCGGTCGAGAGCGAGTTCCACGGGTTGGGTGGCGAATGACGTGGTCAGAGGGTCTTCAAGGCCATCAGACCGCTCAGAATCGACACGTGGCCCCGGGGGGCACTGCGTTCGGCGCTGAAGTTGGTATCCTCGTGGGCACAAGGTGCAGGTTCCAGCGGTTACATCAACGCCAGTTGGGGTTTGTGATCCAACGGCGTTTCTTCTTGGGGCTCCCAGGCTTGCGAGGCGGGACGGCGTATCACCACCTTGTGGAGGTCGCCGAAGTGGCGATTCCAGCCTGAGAAACAAGGAGAAATACGAGCATGGCTCAGGGCACCGTCAAGTGGTTCAACGCAGAGAAGGGCTTCGGCTTCATCGCCCAGGAGAACGGGGGCGACGACGTCTTCGTCCACTACTCCGCGATCCAGTCGCAGGGCTACAAGTCCCTCGACGAGAACCAGAAGGTCGAGTTCGACGTCACGCAGGGTCCCAAGGGCCCGCAGGCGGAGAACGTTCGTCCCCTCTGACGAATCCGTCACCACGAGGGCCCCGGTCATGACGACCGGGGCCCTCGTGCATTATTCGACACGCCGGCTTGGGGAGGAAATGGTGGTTTCCGGACGATAGGCCCCGGGTAGAAGATGGGGACACCACCAAGCACAACGGGTTCTAGGGGAAGGGGCTTGGCGCGTGGATCCTTTCGACGTGCGACTCGAAGACACCGAGATGCTCGACGAAGTGGAGCTGACGGCAAACTTGATCGTCGCCGCGAACCAGTCCGCCGGCCAGATGTCCGCCTCCGAGATCGACCGCATCCTCGGCGTGGTTCCGCAGCCGCGCACACCCGACTGACCCGTCTTCGGGGCGGGCGGGTGTGCCCGCTGAACCCGCCCGCTCCGTTGCCATTGCCGCCGCGCCTCCGAAAACATGCGAATGTGGTGGAAGCGATCGATGCGCATCCCGATGGCCCCGGCCGTCACATTCGCATGCCCGGGGGGCCGATCATGACCCCGATCAACCACCACAACCGCAATGCCCGAGTTGCACCTGCAGAGCCGGCAGGTCCTAGCATGTGGATCGTTTGCGATCCCCCCCATCAGGAGTGATCCGTGGCCCTGCGCTTCAAGCCAGTCGACAACGCCTTCTACACGCTGCTCAGCCAGTCGGCCGGTCAGCTGGTTCTGGGTACCGGGATCCTGGCCGAGATGCTCGACGAGAACGCGGACCGCGAGGCCGTGGCCAAGCGGATGCGGGACGCCGAGCACCAGGCCGACGAGATCACCCACGAGATCGCCAAGCGGGTGAACTCGACCTTCGTCACGCCCTTCGACCGTGAGGACATCTACTCGCTCGCCTCCGGCCTCGATGACGTCATGGACTTCATGGAGGAGGCGGTCGACCTCACAGTGTTGTACGAGGTCGCAGCGCTGCCCTCGGAGCTGGCCGACCAGGTCGACGTACTCCAGCGCTGCGCGGAGCTGACCGCGGAGGCGATGCCGCAGCTGAAGTCGATGATGGGTCTCGAGGAGTACTGGATCGAGATCAACCGTCTGGAGAACACCGGCGACAAGAGCTACCGACGGATCCTGGCGAAGTTGTTCAGCGGTCAGTACGAAGCCCTGGACGTGCTCAAGCTCAAGGACATCGTGGACTCCCTCGAGCACGCGGTGGACGCGTTCGAGAAGGTCGCGAACATCATCGAGCAGATCCACGCCAAGGAGTCGTGAGCGGTGGACGTTGCCATCGTGGTGGCGGTGGTGCTCGTTGCCCTCAGCTTCGACTACACCAACGGCTTCCACGACGCCGCCAACGCGATCGCGACGTCGATCTCGACCCGTGCCCTGACTCCACGCATCGCGCTCTTGCTGGCGGCGGTGATGAACTTCGTGGGCGCGCTGCTCGGCCAGGAGGTCGCGCACACCGTCAGCGACACCATCAACGTGAGCAACATGTCGACCAATAGCGGACTGGTGGTCGTGCTCGGGGCACTCGGCGGGGCGATCACGTGGAACCTGATCACCTGGTACTTCGGCCTCCCCTCGTCGTCCTCCCACGCGCTCATCGGCGGACTCGTCGGCGCGGCCCTGATGGGCGGGGCCGTGGTCAACTGGAACACGGTCGTGGACAAGGTGCTGATCCCGATGGTGGCCTCGCCCGTGCTGGGCTTCGTCCTCGCGTTCCTCGTGATGCTCCTGATCTTGTGGGTCTTCCACCGAAGCAACCCGCACCGGGTCTTCCGTGGTTTCCGGCTCGCGCAGACGGTGTCGGCCTCGATGCTCGCGCTCGGTCACGGACTGCAGGACGCGCAGAAGACGATGGGCGTGATCTTCCTGGCCCTGGTCGCGAGCGGTCACGCGCAGCCGAGTGACCGGCTTCCTCTCTGGGTCGTGCTCGCCTCCGCGGGGGCGATCTCGTTCGGCACCTACTCCGGCGGCTGGCGCATCATGCGCACGCTCGGCCGCCGCATCATCCACGTGGACCCGGCGCGCGGCTTCGCGGCCGAGTCCACCGGCGCGGTGGTTCTCTTCGGGATGGCGATCCTGGCCAACGCACCGGTCTCCACGACCCACACCATCACCTCGGCGATCATGGGCGCCGGCGCGACGAAGCGCTTTTCGGCTGTGCGCTGGGGAGTCGCCCGCTCGATCCTGGTCGCCTGGATCCTCACCCTCCCGGCCGCGGCCCTTGCCGCCGCAATCGTCTACGCGATCCTGAGGTTCGTCTTCCGGCTGCCGTGAGGCTGGGGGCGCTTCGGGCTCCTGATCCCTCGCCCCCCGGAGCATGCGAATGTGGTTCGTGAGGGCCAAGACCACCCCGCGCATCCCCTTGGCCACATTCGCATGCCCGGGGAGCGGGGCGACCCCGGTCTGAATCCGGGGCCGCAGACGACCGTCTTGCTTCCACAGCCAGCAGCTGAGGCAGCGTCGTCCACAGGAGTCGTACGACGTCTGAACAGACTTGCCGGTTCACGGCGACCGTGCGTCCATGGACCTGATCAGTCAGGTGGTACTCCTCGGAGGGGTCACCGACCGCACCACGCTCGTACACCTGCGCGGCACGTCCGAGGTTCGGCGCGCGCTCCGCGACGGCACTCTCGTCCGCGACGGGCGAGGTCGGTACGCCCTCCCCACCGCGCAGCCGAACCTGCGCACCGCCAGCTCGACGGTGGGTGTGCTGTCCCATCGCAGTGCGGCGGCGTACTGGGGATGGGCTCAGAAGAAACCCGACGGGCTGGCGGAGGTGACCTTCCCTCGCACGCGTCGCGTCCATCAGAGTCTGCGCCGGGTGCTGATCCCGCACTGGTCGGACCTTCCAGCGGACGATGTGGTGAAGGGGGTGGTCACCTCGATGCTGCGGACTCTGGTCGACTGCATGCGCAACCTGCCGTTCGACGACGCGCTGTCGATCGCCAACAGTGCCCTGCGCTCAGGCGATGTCACGAATGCCGAGCTGCTCGAGCTCGCCCGCAGCACCCGCGGTCGAGGGCGTACGAGGATCATCGGGGTGGCCGAGGCCGCCACCAGCAAGCCGGCCAACGCGTTCGAGTCGGTGCTCCTGGCCCAGGCGCTGATGATCCCGGGCCTCAATGCCGAGGCACAGCTCGAGGTCGCCCTGAGTGACGGGTTGACGCTGCATCCCGATGTCGGCGACGCGAGCCTGCTGGTCCTGTTCGAGGCAGAGGGGTTCGAGTTCCACGGATCGTCGGCCGCGCTGACGCGTGACTGCCGGCGGTACAACACGTTCCTCGCCGGCGGCTGGCTGGTGTACCGATTCAGCTGGGCCCTGGTGATGTTCGACCCGTCGTACGTGCAGGAGATCCTGCTCGCGGCGGTGGCGCGGGCCCGCCGACATGCGAATGTTGCGAGAGCGGCATGAGCCCGCTACTCCATCACCGGCAACCACATTCGCATGTTTGGGGGGCCCGCCCCCGAGCACCGAGCAGTAGCCGGACGGAGAGGCCGCGGGAGTCGGCTCAGCCGAACCGGCCGGAGATGTAGGCCTCCGTGGCGGCCTCGTCGGGCACGCTGAAGATCTTCTTGGTGGGGTTCATCTCGATGAGCTTGCCGGGCTTCCCGGCACCGGCGATGTTGAAGAACGCGGTGTCCTCGGAGACGCGGGCGGCCTGCTGCATGTTGTGGGTGACGATCACGATCGTGTACTCGGTCTTGAGCTCTTGGATGAGGTCCTCGATGGCCGAGGTTGAGATCGGGTCGAGGGCGGAGCAGGGCTCGTCCATCAGCAGCACCTGCGGCTCGACGGCGATGGCGCGGGCGATGCAGAGGCGTTGCTGCTGACCGCCGGAGAGGCCCATGCCGGGCTTGTCCAGACGGTCCTTGACCTCGTTCCAGAGGTTGGAGCCCTTCAGGGACTTCTCGACGACGTCGTCGGCCACCGCCTTCTTCAGCTTCTTGTTGTTCAGCCGGAGGCCGGCCAGGACGTTCTCGTAGATCGACATCGTCGGGAACGGGTTGGGTCGCTGGAAGACCATCCCGATCATCCGGCGTACCTCCACCGGGTCCACCGAAGGGTCGTAGAGAGACTGCCCGTCCACGACCACCTTGCCCTCGACGCGCGCGCCGGGGATGACCTCGTGCATGCGGTTCAGCGAGCGCAGGAAGGTGGACTTGCCGCAGCCGGAGGGTCCGATGAACGCGGTCACCGAGCGGGCGGGGATGGTCATGTTGACGTCCTGTACGGCGAGGAACTCGCCGTAGTAGATGTCGAGGTTCGAGATGTCGATGCTCTTGGCCATCGGTTGCTGCCTTTCAGTGCCCGGACTTGGGGGCGAGTATCCGACCGGCGATCCGTGCGGCGAGGTTGAGGGCCATCACGAGGATGATGAGTACGAATGCAGCGCCCCAGGCCATGTTCTGGAGGATCTCAGGGTTCGGGCCGGGTTGGGTGTAGCTGAAGTAGATGAACACCGGCAGGCTGGACATCTGCCCGCTGAACAGGTTCGTGTTCACGGCGTTCGTCGCGCCGGCGATGATCAGCAGGGGCGCCGTCTCGCCGATCACCCTCGCGATCGCGAGGGTGATGCCGGTGATGATGCCGGCCATGGCGGTAGGGATGACCACCTTGACGATGGTCTTCCACTTCGGCACGCCGAGGGCGTACGCCGCCTCGCGCAGATCTGGCGGCACCAGCTTGAGCATTTCCTCGGACGAGCGCACCACGATCGGCACCATCAGCAAGGAGAGCGCGACGCCACCGCCGAAGCCCATCTGAGGACCGGGGCCGAGGATCAGGGTGAACAGGGCGTAGGCGAACAAGCCGGCAACGATCGAGGGTATGCCGGTCATCACGTCGACCAGGAAGCGCACGGAGGAGGCCACCCGCGACGTACCGCCGTACTCGACGAGGTACACCGCCGCCATCAACCCGATGGGCACGGAGATGACCGTGGCCGTCAGCGTGATCAGGAGCGTGCCGAGCAGGGCGTGGTAGATGCCGCCGGGCTCACCGATGACGTTGCGCATCGACCAGGTCATGAACTTGGCGTTGATCTGCGGGGCGCCCTTGCTGGCCACCTGCCACAGCAGCGAGACCAGGGGCACCATGGCGATGCCGAGGGAGCACCAGATCAGCGTTGTCACGAGTCGGTCGGTCGCCGCGCGGCGTGTTCTCCACCACGCGCGACCAGAGCGGCAACGCGACGGCGTAACAGCAGTACTGCGACGATCACGATGGCCACCGGGCCCCAGTGCAGTGCCAGTCCCAGGATGACGGAGAGAGCCACCGCCACGATGATCACCAGGACGGGCGCCCACCGCGGGAGCCGCGGATGGGTGATCGGTGCGTGATCAAAGCGAGTCTCAGGGGGCGTCAGGAGCTCGGTCATCAGACGAGCCCCTTCTCGTAGCGGTCCGACGATGGCGCGGGCCGTGAAGTTGACGATGAAGGTGATCACGAACAGGACCAGTCCGCTGGCGATCAGCGCGTGCACCTGGATCGCGCTGGAGTCGGCGAACTTCAGGGCGATGTTGGCTGCGATCGTGGACGGGTTGATGGCCGAGATCAGGTTGAACGTAACGACGCCAGTGGCCGAGAGCACCATCGCGACCGCCATCGTCTCGCCGAGCGCGCGACCAAGGCCGAGCATGGAGGCCGAGACGATCCCGGAACGGGCATAGGGGAAGACCGAGAGTCGGACGACCTCCCAGCGAGTGGCTCCGAGTGCGAGCGCAGCCTCCTGGTTGAGGCGCGGGGTCTGCATGAAGATCTCCCGCGAGATGGCGGTGATGATCGGCATCACCATGACCGCGAGCACGATCGAGGCGGTCAAGATGGTACGGCCGCTGTTCAGTGCGCGGACCTCTGAACAGCGGGATCCAGGAGAAGTGGGCACCCAGGAAGCCATACAGGGGCGCGATGCGAGGGCCGAAGAACCCGATGCCCCACAGGCCGTAGACGACCGATGGCACCGCGGCCAGCAGGTCGATCAGGTAGCCGATAAGGATGGCGAGCCGCCGAGGTGCGTAGTGGGAGACGCTCAGCGCCACTCCAAGGGACAGCGGCAAGGCGATGGCCAGGGCGATGACGGCGGCCAGCAGGGTGCCGAAGACCAGCGGCCAGACGTAGCTGAGGAAGTTGTCGTGGCCGCCCAGGTCAGCTGCCTTGGCGCCGAAACCGGGAATCCCCTGGATGGTCAGGAAGATGCGCGACGCCGGCGAGGGCTATCAGGATCAGCAGCCCTGCGCCGAGCGCGAGGTTGGCGAAGACCAGGTCACCCAAGCGTCGCTTGGGTGACCTGGTCTCACGGGTGTCGGTGCTCACGGCAGGCGGAGTTTCCTACGTCACTTGCTCTTGATGCCGTCGATGATGCTGGCGGCCTTGGTCTGCAGCGAGCTCGGCAGCGGCGCCGACCCAGCGTTCGCTGCCGCCTCCTGCTGCCCCTCGGTGCTCACGATGTAGCCGAGGAAGGCCTTCACCAGGTCCGCCTTCTTCTTGTCGTAGGTCGGGCAGGCGATCAGGTACGACGTGAGCATCAGCGGGTAGGCGCCGGCAGCGGTCGTCTTTCGGTCGACCTTGATGGCCATGTCGCCAGCCTTGCGGGTGGTGTCGACCGGCGAGGCCTCGAGCGCCTTGGCGGCACCCGTCGGCGGACGGAGCGACCCAAGTCGACCCGACCTGGATATTGGCGACCTGCAGGCCACCGGCCTGGCTGTTGTCGGCGTACCCGATCGAGCCGCTGCCGTTCTTCACCGCAGCGACGACGCCCGAGGTGCCGTTGGCCCCCTCACCGGACTTCAGCGGCCAGGTCTTGTTCGGCCGCGTCCTTCCAGGCGCCGCCGGAGGCCTGGAAGAGGTAGTCGGTGAAGTTGTTCGTCGTACCGGAGTCGTCCGAGCGGTGGACCGGCGTTGATGCTGGTGTTCGGCAGCTTGGCGCTGGCAGTTGAGGGCCTTGATCGCCGGGTCGTCCCACTTCTTGATCGTGCCGGAGAAGATGGCAGCCGATGGTCTTGGCGTCCAGGTTGAGCTTGTCGACGCCCTTGAGGTTGTAGATCACGGCGATCGGGCTGACGTAGATCGGGAACCTCGAGCACGTCGCCGCCGCAGCGCTTGGTGGCGGCGTCGACCTCGCCCTTGCTGGGGTCGAGGGCGGCGTCGGAGCCGGCGAAGTCCACGCCGCCCGAGTTGAAGGCAGTGACACCGGCGCCGGAGCCGGCCGGGTCGTAGTTGATGGTGACGCCGGAGTTCTTCTGGCCGAACGCCGCGGACCACGCTCTGGATGGCCGACTGCTGGGCGCTCGATCCGGAGCCCTTCAGCGTGCCGGAGAGCCCGCTGGAGCTGCTCCGCTGGACTCGTTGGCCGCCCCGCAGGCGGACACGGCCAGGCCGAGAGCGAGTGCCGCGACGCTGGGACCAGCGAGGCGGCGAAGGGAAGTGCGGTTCACTTCGTTCTCCTGAGTTCAGGGGTGGTGGACGATGCGAACCTAGGAATGGCAGGTGACCGGGCGCTCCGGTGCCGGTGAACGGGCGGTGAACGCTGCTCGCCCAGTGGGCGAACCCCCCGCTCAGGGGCTCGGGGCGATCGGATCGGGGCCCCGGGGAACATGCGAATGTGGTCGGCGGGGCGGGTGCAGCGGTCATGGCCCTCATGAGCGACATTCGCATGCTCGAGGGGTCGAGGGCGGCCGGATCGACCGCCCTCAGAGCACCAGGTGCCGCTCGGTGGCGACCACCGCGCCCCTCCGGTGGTGGACGACGATCAGCTCGGCCGGGGCGAGCGGCTCCTCGGTGATGCCGAGCAGGTTGAACAGCTCGGGCAGCACCGGCCGGTGGCTGCACAGGACGGTCGCCTCGCCCCGGCGCATCAGCCGCGAGAGCATCCGGACGGCGCCGGGCTCCATGTAGGCCTCCTCGGACAGCTCGTCGCGCTCCTCCAGCGCGAGCAGCTGCTCCTCGGCGTACGGCCGCACGGTCTCCACACAGCGGGTGCTCGACGACGAGACCACCCGTGAGACGCCGTAGGCGTAGAACAGCTGGCTCAGCGCCAGCGCCTGGGCACGGCCGAGGTCGTTCAGCGGCCGCAACGGGTCGGCCTCGTCCCACTCGCCGCGCTTGACCGCCTTCGCATGGCGGACGATCAGCAGCGGCGTCGTGGACTGGCGATGCTGGCGGTACTGCTCGAGCAGGTCGAGGTCGTCGAGGTAGGTCAGCCGCTTCTTGGCGTCCTTGACCCGGAACCAGCCCAGCTCGTCGACCTCGGAGTTGGCGACGAAGCTGCTCACGTCGTCGTCACCCACCACGCGCCCCGATCCAGTAGTGCACCTTCTTCTGCCGGCCGCCGCTGACGACGTAGAGCTGCGGCCGCAGTGGGCGCCCGAGCCGGATCTCGACCCCGGTCTCCTCGAGCACCTCGCGGATCGCGGTCGCCGTCGCGTGCTCGTCGCGCTCCTGCTTGCCCTTGGGGAAGGACCAGTCGTCGTACTTCGGGCGGTGCACCAGCAGCACCTCGCGGTGCTCCTTGCCCCGCCGTACGACGACCGCGCCTGCGGCGACGACGTCGGGCCCGCTGGCGCGGGGTTCCCCGTCCGTCGTCCGGGGAGGAGCCATGACCCGCAGTCTGGCTGCCCGTGGGTCCGTGTCGCAACGGCTACCCTCGCCACGTGTCGAGGCGGAGCCCCTGGGTGATCGGCGCCGTCGTGCTGGCCCTCGTCGTGGTCGCGGCCGTCGGCGTCGTCGGCGGCACGGTCGTCTGGAAGCGGCTGCACCGGACCCCGCTGGACCAGGCGCTGCACAGCGTGCCCGCCGGGTCGCTCCGCGTCGGGTTCACCGACTGGGCCGTCGTACGCCGTTCCCTCCACGCCCACCTGGGTCAGAAGCCGTCTGACGGCAAGATCGACGCCTTCATGCAGAAGGCCTACGACTCCGACTTCTCCGCTGCGTCGAGCATCGACGAGTCCGCCGTGGCGCTGCAGAAGGACTACGGGTTCAGCCCGGTCAACGCCCAGTGGGAGGCCTACGCCCAGAGCAAGCAGGGCGCGACGATGGTGCTCAAGGTCGCCGACGGCACCGACTTCGACACGCTGGCCGGCAACCTGCGCACCGACGGCTACCACGCGCCGAAGAAGGACGACGGCGTCTGGAACGGGGGCACCGACCTCGTGGCCGGGCTCGACCCGACGCTGACGCCGGAGATGCAGTACGTCGTGCTGCTCAAGGACCAGGGGCTGGTCGTGACGAGCGACCAGGCCGACTACGCCGCGACGGCGGCAGCGGTCGCTCGGGGCGACGGCGACAACCTGGCCTCGTCGGGCAAGGTCGACGGCCTCGCCGGGCCGCTGGGCAAGCCGGCCAACGCGATGGTCTGGGCAGGTGACTTCGCGTGCTCCGACCTCGCGATGTCGCAGGCCGACACCGACTCCCAGGACCAGGCCGACAACCTCGTCAAGAGCGCCGGGGGAGTCACGCCGCTGAGCGGGATGGCGATGGCGATGCAGCCCAGCCGCACGCTGCGGGTCGTGATGGCCTTCCAGAGCGGCGAGGACGCTCGCCGCAACCTGCGGCCGCGGGCCAAGCTCGCCGTGGGCGACGCGATCGGCCGGGGCGGCTCGTTCTCCGACGACTTCCGGCTGCGCACCACGCGCACCGACGGCTCGGTCGTGGTGCTCGACCTGGTGCCGCGCCAGAAGACCGGCTACGTGCTCTCCGACCTCTACGACGGGCCGCTGATCTTCGCGTCCTGCTGAGGCAGATCCGGTCCCCCCGGCGGGCATGCGAATGTGGTCGGTGCGACGGCCGGGGTGCTCGTGAGGCTCATCGACCACATTCGCATGCCCGGGCGAGCGATTGCTTCGGGCGAGCGGGAGCGCGGCCCTCAGCCCACCGGCATCGGCACCGGCCCGTCCCCCTCGAGCAGCACGCGGTTCGGCGGGATGGACAGGAAGCCGGCCTCGAGGACCGGGTCACCGATCTCGGCGGCCGTCTCGCGCAGGTAGCCGCGCGCGTCCTCGAGCGCTCGATCCGCCCGCGGCGTCCGAGGCGAGCCGGAGCACCTCGACACAGCCGCGGAGCATCGTCCCGGGGAGGCAGGCGCCGAGCAGGTCCTCGCGGGAGATGTGGTCGAGCACGGGCTCGAGGAGCGCCACGGCCTCGTCGACCGATCCCCGGTAGGCGACGACCCACGCCCGCGCGGCGGTGCACTCGCGGGTCAGCGCCGGGAGGGAGAGCCCCTCGAAGAGCTCATGGGCCCGCTCGAAGTGGGTGTCCGCCTCGTCGTACTCGACCCGTCCACCGCAGCGCGTAGCCCACCGACAGGTGCGTGTAGCCGCGGTCGAGGTCCGAGGAGGCCTTCTCACCGGCCGCGAGGCCGAGCCGGCCGTACTCGACAGCCGCGTCGAGCTCGTCGGTGATCAGGGAGACGTGCACGAGCCGAGTGAGGGCGTCGGCCTCGAGAGCCGCGTTGCCGATGTCGTGCGCGATGGCCAGCGACTCCTGCGTGTGCGACCGGGCCTCGGCGAACCGGCCGGTGAACAGCTCGCCGTGCGCGAGCACTAGCGAGGCGATCGCGATCGACTCGAGCTCGTCGAGCTCGCGGCTGATCTCGATGGCGTGCAGTGCGTACCGCTCCGAGGTCGCGAAGCGGCCCTGCATCACCGCGATGCTGGCCAGGTTCCCCAGCGCGACGGCTTCGCGGTACCGGTGTCCCGCGCGCTGGAAGATCGGCAGCGTCGCCTCGAGGGCCGTCTGTGCCTCGGCGAACCGCGCCATGTTGAACAGGGTCGTCGCCTGCTGGGCGAGGGCCGCGCTCTCCATCTCGGTGTCACCGGCCCGGGCGAAGACCTCGCGGGCCTGCGTCGTCAGCTCGAGGGACGCCGGGTAGTCGCCGAGGTTGCCGGCGAGCATGCCCAGGTAGCGCAGCCCCTCGCCCACGATCCCCTCGCGCCCTGCCTCGCGCCCGACCTCCACGGCTTGCGAGATGGTCGCGTGGGCATCGTCGGTCTCGTCGGCCCAGGTCAGCGCCTTGCCCTTCAGCAGCAGCGCGTCGGCGCGCAGGTCGTCACGGCCGATCGCCTCGGCCGCCTCCGCAGCCTCGCCCGCGAGGCGGCAGGCCTCGACGTACTCGCTGTGCACGAACACGCGGTTCGCCGAGATGAGCAGCAGCTGCACCCCGCGGGGAGCGTCGAGCGCGTCGGCAAGCGTGCGCATCTCCTCGATCTGCACCGACTGCCCCTCTCGGTCCCCGATCCGTTCGAGGAGCGACTCGAGTGCGGCCAGCACGTCGAAGCGAAGCGCCGCATCGTCGGCCGGGGCGAGGCGATGCGCCTTGTCGAGCAGGTCACGGGCCTCGGCCAGCGCGAACACCGAGGCCGCGCGGCGGCCCGCCCGCAGGTACCACGTCGCCGCCTCGGGGTCCCGGGCCCGCTCGAAGTGCTCGGCGATCACGGCGGCGTACTCGTCACCGCGGTCCACCGACGTGCTCGTCTCGACGAGCCATCTCGCCGTGCCGAGGTGGTAGCGCTCGCGCTGGGCGCGCAGGATCCCGTCGTACGCCACGTCGCGCAGCAACGCGTGCTTGAACAGGAACTCCCGTGCCGACGCGAACCGCGAGACCTCCCGCTGCAGCACGATCTGGCGCTGGCGCAGCGTGTCCAGGGTGCCGCCGAGGGGGGTGCCGCTCGGCTCCTCGGCGGGTGCCAGGGCCTCGTCGAGCCGCTCGACGGCCGCGTCCCAGAAGACGCGTCCGACCACCGACGCACGCTGCAGCAGGCCGCGCTCCCGGGCGCTGAGCGCGTCGAGGCGCGACTGCAGGACCCCCTTGAGCGTGGAGGGTACGGCGACCGAGTGGACCAGCTCGTCGACCACGAACCAGTCGGGCTCGGCCTTCACGATCACTCCGGCGTCGACCAGCCAGGTGACCAGCTCCTCGATGTAGAAGGGGTTGCCCTCGGCGGTGTCGATGACCATCGCGACCAGCGACTCGGGCAGCGAGGCCACCCGGTGCAGGATCTGGCCGAGCAGCTCGCGGCTCTCGCGACGGGAGAGCGCCGGCAGCTCGAGCCGCACGTGCTGGGCCAGACCCTCGCCCCACCGTGGCCGGCTCTCCAGGAGGGTGGGCCGGGTGGTGCCCACGACGAACACGCGGGACTGCTCGAGCAGCGGGTGGACGGCGTCCAACCAGCGCAGCGTCTCGTCGTCGGCCCAGTGGAGGTCCTCGAGCAGGACGACGACCGCCGCCTTCTCGGCGAGCTGCTGGAAGTAGCGTCCGAGCGCGAGCGTGCCCTGGTCGCGCAGGGCCTGCGGGTCGGTCGGGAGGTCGACGGAGCCGTCGTCGGTGTCGAAGCCGAGCCAGGCCCCGACGAGGATGCCGTCGCGCGCACCTTCAGGTCCCAGTGCGTCGACGAAGCCCTGCACGAACCGCTCGCGCACCTCGTCACGCGGGTCGTCGATCTGGATGCCGAGGCGGGCCGCCATCACGTCGCGCAGCAGCGCGCTGGCCGACGTACGCGTCGAGGGCGAGGCGCGTCCGCGGAACCACCACACGGTCTCGGGCCGCTCGGCCAGCCAGGCGTCGAAGTCGAACAGCAGCCGCGACTTGCCGACCCCGGCGTCGCCCATGACGGTCACGACGCGCCATCGGGCGTCCTCGGTGACGTCGGCCAGCCGGTCCTGCAGGAAGCGCAGGTGGAGGTCGCGGCCCACGGTCGTGGTCTCGACCCCTTCGACGCCGCCCGCCCGCTCGACCCGGAAGCTGGGGTTGCGCTCGTTGCGCACCACGTAGGCGTCGACGGGCTCGTCGATGCCCTTGAGCTCGAGCCCGGCAGCTCGTCCATGCCGAACCAGCCCCGGATCTGGCGCCGGGTGTCTGCGGAGACGAGTACGCCGTCGACGGGCGCGACGGCCTGCAGCCGGGCAGCGCGGTTGACCGTGGGCCCGACGGCCACGAACTCGTGCCCGGCCCGTTCGCCAAGGGTGCTCACCACGACCTCGCCGGTGTCGATGCCGACGCGCAGGTGCAGGCGCGCGCCGTAGCGCGGCTCGAGCTCGGCGTTCAGCTCCTGGAGCCCGCCGACGATCTCGAGGGCGGCCCGGACGGCGCGAGCGGCGTCGTCCTCGTAGGAGCGACGAAGGCCGAAGACCGCCATCACCGCGTCGCCGATGAACTTCTCCACGACGCCGCCGTGGTCATCGATCGCCTGCTGCCAGCGGGCGAAGTACGCACCGACGACCTCGCGGGTGTCCTCGGCGTCGAGCCGTCGGGAGAGACCGGTGAAGTCGACGAGGTCGGCGAAGACAACGGTGACGAGCCGGCGCTGCTCGGACGCCGGCGCCTCGAGCTCGGCGCGGCGCTGACGCAAAGGCGCCAGGGCGGTGTCGACGACGTCGTCGCCCAAGGTGACGCGCTGACCTTCGAGGGCGGTGATCGCCTTCTCGATCGAGGTGATCTCGTCCTCGGCGCGCTCGTGCCCGGTGGCGGCCGGCATGGGGCCAAGTTAGTCGAGTCGGCGGGCTGGGCGGAGGGGGCGACCCCGGGAACATGCGAATGTGGTCAGTGCTGCTCGAGTGGTGGACGCCAGCCCCTCCGACCACATTCGCATGTCCAGGGGCGCAGCCCGGCTCGCTCGCGGATCTGGGACAGCCCGCCCTGGTCGCAGTAGGTTCACTCCCATGCGCGTGCACGCGACCGTCGCCTCCATGTCGTGGATCCCGACCGACTCGCTGAAGGGAGCGCTCAAGGCGGGGATGGACCTGCGGCTCTCGCACTGGGACCAGCCGCCGCCCGACCGGATCCAGGGCGCCGAGACGGTGCACGACCTGTGCCACCACGACAAGTTCCGCTTCGCCAACGTGCTCACGGTGTGGGCCGACGTCGAGGACGGCCGCGTCGTCGCCCACGGCGTCGACGACGGCAGTGGCCTCGTGATGGGCGCGACCACCGTGAGGGTGGGCAAGGTCGGCGCGACCTTCCGCGCGATGAGCATGCCCGTGCTGCGGCGCCCGCCGGAGATCGTCGGGGGGGCGGTCCGCTTCGTGCAGACCGTCGGTGGCCGCACCGGCGTCCCTCTGCCGCGGCCGGTGCCGCACCCGCCGTACGTCCGCTGGCAGGCACCGATCGTGTGGACGACCCTTGCTCTGACTCTCAAAGCGGACGGCGACAGCGACGTCGAGCTCGCCGGGGCGAGCGGCTTCCCGCGGCACTGGGTGTACGGCGCGGACGGCGCGGTCACGCTGAAGAGCGGGTTGACCGACCAGAAGAGGTGGATGGACCACTCCTTCGGCGACCGCACCCCGTGGGCCGACCGCGACCGGGAGGCGCTGGTCGTCGAGGTGGAGAGCGAGCTCGAGCGCGAGCTGTCGACGCAGATCATGCGCGGCGGCGCCCGGCCGGAGGTGCGCTGGCTGCCTGAAGGCACGGAGCTCACGCGTCAGGGCGCTCCCGGCGACGAGCTGTTCCTGGTCCTCGACGGCGTGGTGCGAGTCGACGTCGGCGGCCGGCCGCTGGCCGAGCTCGGTCCCGGTGCGGTCATCGGTGAGCGGGCCCTGCTCGAGGACGGCGTGCGCACCTCGACCGTCACAGCGGTGACGCCGGTGCGGCTCGCCATCGCGGCGAAGGACGCCCTCGACCTCGACAAGCTGCGCGAGCTGTCGAAGTCGCACCACCGGGAGGACCTGGTCGTTGCCGACGAGGGGGCCGAGGGCTGACCGGTCGCCCCGGAGGAACATGCGAATGTCGCTGCGGGGACGCAGGAGCGGCACCTGCCCCTCACCGACCACATTCGCATGTTCGGGGGGTGAGGACGTCCACCCCGGCGCACGGACATGCCTATGTGATCCGTGCGACGCACGCTCACCTCGTCGAGCGCGGCAGCCACATTCGCATGGTGGCGGGGCGGAGCGGCTCGCCCGGCCCCGGCAGGCCTACTTCAGCCGCCGCCGGCGGTGCCGCTGGACGAGCGACTCCTGGAAGTCGCGGGTCCCGTCGCCCTGGCGCCAGGTGCCGTCGGCGGAGAGCTCCCACGCGACCGTCTCGGGGTCGAAGGCGAGGTCGAGCAGCTCGGAGACCTGGCTGACCTCGGCGTCCGACGGAAGCTTGACCAGCACCTCGACCCGGCGGTCGAGGTTGCGGTGCATCAGGTCCGACGAGCCGATCCAGGCGATCGGGGTGCCGCCGTTGGCGAACCACATGATCCGGCTGTGCTCGAGGTAGCGGCCGAGGATCGAGCGCACGGTGATCGACTCCGAGAGCCCGGGCACCCCCGGCCGGACGGCGCAGATGCCGCGGATGAGCAGCTCGATCGGCACCCCGACCCGCGAGGCGCCGTACAACGCGTCGATGATCGCCTCGTCGACGATCGAGTTGGCCTTGATCCGGATCCGCGCGGGGCGCCCGGCCTCGTGGTGCTCGACCTCCTGCGCGATGGCCTCCATCAGCCCGCTGCGCACCGAGTCGGGCGCCACCAGCAGCTGCTCGTACGACGCCTTGCGGCTGTAGCCGCTGAGGTTGTTGAACAGGTGCGCGACGTCCTCGCCGATGGCCTCGTCGGTGGTGAGCAGGCCGAGGTCCTCGTACATCCGCGCGGTCTTCGGGTTGTAGTTGCCGGTGCCGATGTGGGTGTAGCGCTTGATGCCCTCGGGCTCGTCGCGCACGACCATCGACAGCTTGCAGTGGGTCTTCAGCCCGACCAGGCCGTAGACGACGTGGCAGCCGGCGTGCTCGAGCTTGCGCGCCCACCGGATGTTGGCCTCCTCGTCGAAGCGGGCCTTGATCTCCACGATCACCAGCACCTGCTTGCCGGCGTCGGCCGCGTCGACGAGCGCGTCGATGATCGGCGAGTCACCGGAGGTCCGGTACAGCGTCTGCTTGATCGCCAGCACCTGCGGGTCGGCCGCGGCCTGCTCGATGAACCGCTGCACCGAGGTGCTGAACGAGTCGTAGGGGTGGTGCAGCAGGACGTCGCCGCGCCGTAGCGCCTTGAAGACGTCGACGGGCGACGAGGACTCGACGGGCGCGAGCTTGGTGTGGGTGCCCGGGATGAACGCGGGGTACTTGAGGTCCTGGCGGTCGAGGTCGGCGATGTCGTGCAGGCCGCGCAGGTCGAGTGGCGCGGGCAGCTGGAACACCTCGGCCGCGCTGACGCCGAGCTCGTTGGTGAGCAGCTCCAGCACGTGCTCGTCCATGGCCTCGTCGACCTCGAGCCGCACCGGGGGGCCGAAGCGGCGACGCAGAAGCTCCTTCTCCAGCGCCTTGAGGAGGTTCTCGGTGTCGTCCTCCTCGACCTCGAGGTCCTCGTTGCGGGTGACCCGGAAGGTGGCCCAGCGCAGCACCTCCATGCCCGGGAAGAGCCGCTTGAGGTGCTCGCCGATGACGTCCTCGAGCGGCACGAACCGCTGGTTGCCCAGCGGCACGAACCGGCTGAAGATCGGCGGCACCTTGACCCGCGCGAAGTGCTCCTTGTCGTTCTTCGGGTTGCGCACCAGCACGGCGAGGTTGAGCGAGAGCCCGGAGATGTAGGGGAACGGGTGCGCGGGATCGACCGCGAGGGGAGTCAGGACCGGGAACACGCGGTCCTTGAAGAGCCTCTTGCACTGCTTCTGCTCGTCCTCGGACAGCTCCTCCCAGCGGACCAGCTCGATGCCCTCCTTGCTCAGGTCGGGGATCAGCTCGTCGCGGAAGAGTCGCGCGTGCCGGGAAGTGAGCTCGGCGGCGACGTCCCAGATCTGCTCCAGCACCTCGCGGGGCATCAGCCCGGACGCAGCGCGCACGGCCACCCCAGCGGCGATGCGACGCTTGAGACCCGCGACCCGGACCATGAAGAACTCGTCGAGGTTGTTGGCGAAGATCGCCTCGAAGCGCACCCGCTCCAGCAGCGGCAGCCGGTCGTCCTCGGCGAGCTCGAGCACGCGCTGGTTGAACCGCAGCCACGAGAGCTCGCGATCGAGGAAGCGGTCCTCGAAGCCGCTGTCGGCGAGGTAGTTGTCGCCCTCCTCGTACGGCGGGTCCACGTCGAACATGTCGGCCGGGACCACCCGCAGGCTCGGGTCGAGGGGGCCCTCCTGCGCGTCCGAGCCCACCACCTGGTGGAAGTTCTCCGTGGACATGGGTGAAGTGTGTCACTGACGGGTGAACAGCAGGTGACCTAGATTTCACCGGTGGCCGACCTCACCTTCCGTCTCCAATCGGCGGCCCTCAGGGCCGCACTGAACCTTCCCGCCCGCGTGCAGCGGGCGCTCGTCCCGCGCAAGGTCGTCCGTGACGGGCAGGTGCTCTCACCCGAGCTGCAGCTGATGCTGGCGCTCCAGCGCCTGGCCCGGATCCCGGCCGCAGAGACGATGCCGCTGGACCGCGCTCGCGCCGAGATCGTGCGGCAGGCCCGCCTCGTGGGTGGGCGCCAGCCGGTGGGCGCGCTCCGCGACCTGCGGGTCGCCGGCGCGGAGGGCCCGATCCCGGCGCGGCTCTACGTCCCCACCGAGCGCACCGGCGCCGATCCCGCGCCCACCCTGCTGTTCTTCCACGGCGGCGGCTGGATGTACGGCGACCTGGCCAGCCACGACGCCGCCTGCCGGTTCCTGGCCGAGAGCTCGGGCGTGCAGATCCTCGCGATCGACTACCGGCTCTCGCCCGAGCACCGCTTCCCTGCGGCGGTCGAGGACTGTCGTGCGGCCTACCGCTGGCTGGTCGACCACCTCGACGACGTGAACGCCGATCCCGACCGGCTGGCCGTCGGTGGCGACTCGGCGGGGGGCAACCTGGCGGCGGTGACGGCGGTGCACGCTGCCGAGCACGACCTGCCGCTGGCGCTCCAGCTGCTGATCTACCCCGGCACCGACTTCGTCGGGCGCACCCCGAGCCGGGTCACCTACAACCACGGCTACTTCCTCACCGAGGAGTTCATGGACGGCGCGGAGGACTGCTACTTCGCCCCAGGGGCGGACAAGTCCGACCCGGACGCCTCTCCGTTCCGCCGCGAGGTGTTCCCCGACGGCATGGCGCGCGCTCACGTGGTCACGGGCGGGTTCGACCCGCTCCGCGACGAGGGTGAGGCCTATGCCGAGCTGCTCGAGAAGCAGGGCGTCCAGGTCAGCCTGACGCGTTATCCCGGCCTGATCCACGGCTTCCTCAACGTCGTCGGCGCGGGCCACGACTGCCCCGACGCCGTGCGCGACATCGCCGCCACCCTCCGCGCCGCGCTCGCCTGACGGGCGTTCGACGCCCGGGGATCGAGACGGCTGAACGTCGTTCAGCAGCGAGCAGGGTGGGAGCCCTACATTGCCCCCATGGCGCCCCGGCAGCTGCATCGCAACCACGGAAGGCGGCCGTCCCCACCACGCATGAACCCGGCCACCGAGCTCTTCCTGGGCATCGTCCTGCTCGCGCTGCTCGCGGTCGTCTTCTACTTCGGGCTCAGGGCCTGAGGCTGCCGCGCCGGCGCGACCGGAGCCTGGCCGTCAGGTCCCCAGACCCGCAGGTGCGTACGCACCTCGACCCAGCGCAGGACCGCTCTCACGAGGAGCCACAGCAGGGTGAAGCCACCCCCGAGGAGCGCCAAGCCCCAGTCCACGTCTCGAATGTAGGAGCCGCGGTGGCGCGGACAGCAGCACCACGCCGCACGCGCGTGTCGGGCTACGGGAGGCGGGGTGTGCCGCGGTACTGCACCTCGGTGCGCTCCACCTCGAAGCCGAGGCGGCTGTAGAGCGCCACGGCAGGGTCGTTGTCGCCGTCGACGTACAGCAGCACCGAGTCGAGGCCGCGGTCGCGCAGGTGCTGCAAGCCGGCGGTCGTGAGCACCGTGCCGAGGCCGCGGCCGGCCGCCTTCGGGTTCACCGCGACGACGTAGACCTCGCCGTAGGGAGGGTCGTCCTCCTGGTGGACCTTGGTCCAGTGGAAGCCGAGCAGCGCGGGGCCGTCGGCACCCTCGTCCGGTACGGCGAGCAGGAGCCCGGCAGGATCGAACCACGACTCGCTGGTGCGCTCCGAGAAGTCCTCGTGGGTCATGTGGCCCTGCTCCGGGTGGTGGGCGAACGCGCTCGCGTTGACCTCCAGCAGGGCGGCCTCGTCGGCCGGTTCGAAGGCCCGGATGCGGACCCCGTCGGGAGGCGAGACCGGAGGCAGTGCCTCGGTCAACGACCTCCGCATGATCCTCAGCTCGCGCTCGCGACCGACGCCGAAGCGCTCCGCGATCTTCGCGGCCGCGGGGTGGTCGGCGTGTGACCACGCCTCGACCTTGCGGCCGTCGGCCGCGACCTCGGCCGCCAGTGCGGTGCCCACCCCGTGCCCACGGGAGTCGGGGTGCACGGCCAGGTCGACGATGTCGCCGTGCCGCAGCGCGAACCCGCCGTCGCCCAGCCAGAGCTGGGCGTCGCGCAGACCGCGGTGCTTGAGCTGGAGCACCGCCTGCTCGTTCAGGGTCGAGGTGCCGTCGTGGGCGGTGGCACCACGGGCGACGCGGCGTACCTCCGCGGCCGGGCCGTCGTCGGCCGACCAGTCGAAGTCGGCGGGGTCGACCTGCTCGATGGGCACGGGTCGAGAGTAGTGGCTCGCCGGGTCAGGTGACCGTGGCGTCCTGGGGCTCCTCGGCCGCCTCGCGCGGAGGCAGGACGAAGCGGTAGCCCACGTTGCGCACCGTGCCGATGAGGGACTCGTGGTCGGAGCCGAGCTTGGCGCGCAGCCGGCGCACGTGCACGTCGACCGTGCGGGTGCCGCCGAAGTAGTCGTAGCCCCACACCTCCTGCAGCAGCTGGTCGCGGGTGAAGACCCGGCCTGGGTGCTGCGCGAGGTACTTGAGCAGCTCGAACTCCTTGAACGTCAGGTCGAGCACGCGCCCACCCAGCTTGGCCGTGTAGGTCGCCTCGTCGACGACCACCTCGCCCGACCGGATGATGTGGGTGTCGGGCTCACCGGCGTCGCGCTCGGCCTTCCGCCCGAGACTGACCCGGATCCGGGCCTCGATCTCGGCCGGTCCGGCACTCTCGAGGATCACCTCGTCCATCGCCCAGTCGGAGGCCACGACCGAGAGCCCACCCTCGGTGACGATCAGGATCACCGGCTGCTGGGAGCCCGTCGTACGGATCAGGCGGCACAGGTCGCGTGCCTGGGCGAGCTCACGCCGGCCGTCGACCATGATCAGGTCGTGGTCGGGCGCCTCCAGGAGGGCGGCGCCCTCGCCCGGCAGGATCCGGACCTGGTGGGTCAGCAGCGCCAGACCAGGCAGCACGTCGGCGGAGGCCTGCAGCGACTTCGTGAGGAGCAGCACGGTGCCCATGGCACCTCCCGGGTGAGTCCCAACACGGTTTCGAGGCTCATCTACGCTGATCAACCTGCAACGAGGGCACCAGGATAGGGGACATGACGACCACCGGCGCCGACCAGCCGAGGACTGTGGGCACGGTCACCCTGCGCTACTGGGCCTCGGCTCGCGCGGCGGCAGGCGTCGAGTCCGACCCGGTCGAGGTGAGTGGCCCCACCTCGTTGGCCGACCTGATCCAGCGCGCTCGCACGCTGCACGCCGACTCCGACCGCTTCGCCGACCTGCTGTCGGTCTGCTCGGTGATGGTGGGCGATCGCCCCGTCACGACCGACCGATCCCGCGGCCGTCGAGGTGCCCCAGGGGTCGACGGTCGAGTTCCTCCCACCCTTCGCCGGCGGATGAGTGTGGGGGTCAGCAGTCGGCCGCGCACCAGGAGGACCGCGGCCGTCCTGCTGGGGCTGTACGCCGCGCTGCTCGCCGTCGTGCTGCTCTCGCCGACCTCCGCGACGCAGTCGTCGCTGGTCTCCGACCTCGTGCGCTGGCTGACTGGTCTGGGCCTCGACCCCCGAGTCGTGACCTACAACCGGGCGGAGATCCTGATGAACGTCGCGATCATCGCGCCGCTGACGTTCCTGGCCTCGCTCGTCGCCCCCCGCATCCGCTGGCAGGCCTGGACGGCGTACGCGTTCCTCGGCGCAACGAGCGTGGAGATCGTCCAGGGCCTGCTGCTGCCCCATCGTCAAGCCAGCTTCAGCGACATCGTCGCCAACACTGCAGGCGCGCTGCTGGGAGCCGTGATCGCCGCACCGCTGCGCGGCTGAGGAGCGGTCCGGCGACGGGAAGCCTTTGCGGCCCACGCTCGTTGAGGGGTGCATGAGCCTGGGTGTCTGGGTGCTGGTCGCGGCCGTGCTGGTCGCGCTCGCCTTCGGCGGCTATCGCGCGCTGCGCGACGGTCGTTTCCGGGGCACCCACGCCGTGCGCGGAGCGGCCGAGGGCCCCGAGGGGGAGGCCGCGGGCTCGGTGCTGGCCGGCACGCCCTGGGTCGACCGGCAGGGCGAGCGTGCCACCCTCCTGCAGTTCTCCTCCGCCTTCTGCGCACCGTGCCGGGCCACCCGCCGGGTCCTCGAGCAGGTGAGCACGCTGACGCCGGGCGTGGAGCACATCGAGGTCGACGCGGAGCACCACCTCGACGTCGTACGCCGCCTCGGGATCCTGCGCACCCCGACCACGCTGGTGCTCGACGCCCAGGGCCGCGAGGTCACCCGCGCCGCGGGAGCACCGACGCGCGACCAGGTGCTCACCGCCCTGGCCGCGGGGATCGGCCCACTGCCGCAACCCTGAGCCCCGAAAAGTTCCCGAATCGCTCCCGGACAGTCCCGCACCGGGAAGGTCGTCTAGACAGGCCAGGCGTTCCGCTGACGGAAATGCGGAGTGTCTTCCACAATCGTCACGACAACCGCCTGTGGGACGTGGTGGAGCACACCGTGCCTGCCCGGAGCGTGCCTTGCCCGGCACGCTCCGCACTCCCGCTGCAGAGAACGACGGGGGAACGACCGTGGGGGTATCTGGGCGCGTGCGAGGCTGCTCGCCTCCGCCACGGCAGTGGTGCTGGGCATCGCGTTGGCGGCGGCCGGCGCAGGCGCACGTCGACGTCCTCGACACCCGACTGCTCCCCGCCGCCTCGGCGGCGGCGCCACCCGCGCTGGCCACGGCCGACGTGCTGCCCACGCCCCAGATCGACGGCGTGGCCTGGAAGCAGGTCATCGTCGGCAACACCGTCTACGTCGGCGGCGAGTTCCAGAACGCGCGACCGTTCGGCTCGGCCGCCGGCGTCAACACGGTTCCGCGGGGCAACATGCTGGCCTACGACCTGACCAGCGGCGTCCTGGACACCACCTTCGCCCCGACCTTCGACGCCAAGGTCGACGACATGGCGGTGACGCCGGACCACACGAAGCTGATCGTCGTCGGCACTGTTCACCACGGTGACGATGCCCGGCGGCGCCCTCCAGTCGCGCAACCACGTCGCGGTGTTCAACCTGCCCTCGACGGGTCCGCCGCCACGGCCACCCTCTCGAGCACGGTCAAGCCGTCGGCTCGACTCCGAGGTCACCGCCGTCGCGGCCACCAACTCCACGATCTTCCTGGGCGGGTGGTTCTCCGCCGTCAACACGGTGACCCGCACCCGGGTGGCCTCCGTGAGTGCCACGGCCGGCGCCGTGCTGCCCTTCTCGGTGCACATCGACAACAACTGGGTGCAGTCGCTCGCCGTCTCACCCGACGGCAAGCAGGTCGTCATCGCGGGCAGCTTCACGAGCGTGAGCGGCTCCACCAACCCGGGCCACGGCCTCTACCGCGCCAACGCCACCACCGGCGCCAAGATGACCCTGCCCGTCAACGCGGTCGTCTGGGCCGGTGACAGCAACCCCGCGCAAACCGTGTCCTCCGGCTTCATGCGCCTCGGCTCCGACGCGACGAGCTTCTACGGGACGGTCTGGGACTACTCCGGGGCGGCCAACAGCGAGGGCTTCTTCCAGGCCAAGTGGTCCGACGGCTCCCTCGTCAACCTCGAGGACTGCCACGGCGACACCTACGACGTCGCGCCCATCGGCGGCATCGTCTACATCTCGTCGCACGCGCACGACTGCTGGCAACTCCGGCGGCTTCCCTGAGACGGTGCCGACCCGGACGCCGTGGCACGCCACCGCCTGGACGACGGCGACCGCCGGCACCAACACGGCGAACATCTACGCCGGCTACACCGATCACGCAGGGACGCCGCGGCCAGGCCTGCTGCCCTTCCTCCCGCAGTTCGTCCCCGGCACCTACACCGGCGAGAGTCAGGCCACCTGGACCGTCACCGGCAACACCCAGTACGTGCTCTACGGCGGGGAGTTCACCAAGGTCGACGGCATCTCGCAGCAGGGTCTCGTCCGCTTCGGGTGCGCTCGGTCGTCTCCGCCACACGGTCGGGCCGCGTACGCAGAGTGGCGGCTCCTTCTCGCCCACGGTGCACTCCTCGACCTCCGGCGCCGTCCACGTCGCCTGGCCGGCCCTGTGGGACCGCGACGGCGACACGCTGACCTACCAGGTCTTCCGCAACGACTCGAGCACCCCGGTCGGCCCACCGGTGACCCAGACGGCCTTCCAGTGGAACGGCCACTCGATGTCCTACGACGACACCGGTCTGATCGCCGGGCGCCTCGGTCAAGTACGCCGTCCGGGTGACCGACAGCGACGGCAACGTCCTCAACTCCGACTACACGACCACCACGGTCGCGGGCTCCGACACGATGGGCTCCTACGGCGCTCAGGTGCTCGCCGACGGAGCCAGGACCTACTGGCGCCTCGACGACGCAGGCAGCGGCATCACCGACTGGTCCGGCGCGGACAACCCCACGACCGGCTCCGGAGTCTCGGGCGGCGCCCCGGGCGCCATCACACACCAGCAGTGACACCGGCGCCTCGTTCAACGGCACCTCCACGGGCGAGGTCATCGGGCAGGGGCCCTCGCTGACCCCGACGACCGTCTCCGAGGAGGTCTGGTTCAAGACGACGTCGACGAGCGGCGGGATGATCGCCGGCTACGGCAGCACGTCCGCCGGGGACTCCCCGGCGACGGAGGGGCTGGCCAAGGCCGACCGACTGATCTCCATGGACGCCGCGGGCCACGTCCTGTTCGGCGTGATGACCAGCGGGACCAACACGAGCGGCAACAAGCTGGTGAGGTCGCCGGCGACGTACAACGACGGCGCCTGGCACCAGGCCGTGGCGACGCTGTCGTCGACCGGGATGGCCCTCTACGTGGACGGCACCAGGGTCGGCTCGGGATCGGGCGCCACCAGCGCCAACGCGATCGTCTACGGCGGCTACTGGCGGCTGGGCGGCAACAACAACTCGTTCGGCGCGAAGTACTTCAACGGCGCCATCGACGACTTCTCGGTCTACCCGACCGCGCTCAGCTCCGCCCAGGTCGCCAGTCACTACACGACGGCGACCGGCAACACGCCCGACGTGCCGCCGACCGCGCAGCTTCACGGCGTCGACCTCGGGCCTCATCACGGCGTCAACGGGTCGGCCTCGAACCGACTCTGACGGCTCCATCACCTCCTACACCTGGGACTGGGGTGACTCCACCAGTGGGACGGGGGTGACCGCCCACCACGCCTACGCCGGGCCGGCACCTACACCGTCACGCTCACGGTGGCCGACAACGGCGGTGCGACCGACTCCGCGACGGCCAACGTCGTCGCGAGGACCACGGCGGCGCCGATGTATCGCCAGCGACGCGTTCTCGCGCTACGCCTCGCACGCCTGGGGCACCGCCCCGGCGGGGGGACGCTGGTCCATCGGCGGCAGCGCCTCGCAGGCCGGCGTCAGCTCCGGATACGGCAAGCTCACCGTGCGCTCGGCCGCGACCGAGAGCGCCCTGATGAGCCAGGTGTCGACGTCGCGTGCGACGACGACCATGAGCTTCACGCTGAACAAGTCGTTCAAGGGCAAGAAGGGCCAGGCGATCACCGTCGCTCTGGTCGGCCGGCGCGTGGGCACCTCGCAGTACGCCGCTCGGGTGTCGGTGGCGAAGAAGGGCGTGACCCGGATCGCGATCCTGCGCAACGGCACGGCGATCACCGGCGCGTACCACGTCCCCGGCCTGAGCATCCGGCCCGGCAAGCACTACTGGCTGAGCATCGACGTCGCGGGGACGTCGCCGACCCACATCGCCGCGAGGGTGTGGGCCGTGGGCGGCCGGGTGCCGTCGTGGCAGCGCTCGGCCACCGACCGGACGTCTGCGCTGCAGCACCCGGGCAGCATCGGTCTGTACGTCGCCCTACCGGCCAAGACCAAGAACGCCCCGGTGACGCTCTACGTCGACTCGTTCTCGGCCAAGTGAGGCGCGCCGCGCACAGGCGGCCCGGTTTCCTCCCGCTCGCGGGACCCGCCTATCGTGACCACGACCGCGCCCTCTCGACGACCGGGACGACGACATGAAGATCTCCGTGTTCGGATGCGGCTACCTCGGTGCCGTGCACGCGGCGTGCATGACCAGCCTCGGGCACGAGGTGGTCGGCGTCGACGTGCTGGAGCCGCACGTGGCGGCGCTCGCCGACGGACGGCCGCCGTTCCACGAGCCGGGCTTTCCCGACGTGCTCGGCCAGGCGCTGGCCACCGGACGGCTCACCTTCACCACCGACCCCTCCTCGGCGAAGGAGGCGCGCGTCCACTTCGTCTGCGTGGGCACGCCCCAGCGGCGCGGAGAGAACGCCGCCGACCTCTCCTACGTCGACGCAGCGATGGAGAGCATCCTCGGCGTCATCAAGGCCGGTGACGTGGTGGTCGGCAAGTCGACGGTGCCCGTGGGCACCGCCGAGCGGCTCGTCGGAGCGGCTGCACGAGGTCGAGCCGGAGGCCCACCTGGTCTGGAACCCCGAGTTCCTCCGCGAGGGCCACGCCGTGGACGACACGCTCCACCCCGACCGGATCGTCTACGGCGTCGCGCCGGGTGACGCCTCCGAGGCGACGGTGGCCGTGCTCGACCAGGTGTACGCCGCGATGCTGGACGCGGATACCCCGCGCCTGGTCACCGACCTCGCCACCGCCCAGCTGGTGAAGGTGGCGGCGAACTCCTTCCTGGCGACCAAGATCAGCTTCATCAACGCCATGGCCGAGCTCTGCGAGGCCGCCGGAGGCGACGTGACCGAGCTCGCCGACGCCATCGGCATGGACGCGCGCATCGGCCGGTCCTTCCTCAACGCCGGGCTCGGCTTCGGCGGCGGCTGCCTGCCCAAGGACATCCGGGCGTTCATGGCCCGCGCCGGCGAGCTCGGTGCCGACCAGGCGCTGACCTTCCTCCGCGAGGTCGACGCGATCAACATGCGTCGCCGTACACGCATGGTCGACCTGGCCCGCGAGGAGTGCGGCGGCTCCATCGTCGGGCGGCGGATCGCCGTGCTGGGCGCCGCGTTCAAGCCGCACAGCGACGACGTGCGTGACTCCCCGGCGCTCAACGTCGCGGCCCAGATGCAGCTCCAGGGCGCCCAGGTCGTCGTCACCGACCCGCAGGCGGTCTCCAACGCCCGCAAGCGCTGGCCGGACCTCGCCTTCACCGAGTCCGTCGACGACGCGCTCTCCGGCGCCGAGCTGGTGCTCGTGCTCACCGAGTGGCCCGAGTACACCGGGCTCGACCCCGCGCGCGCCAAGGACCTCGTCGCCCAGCCGCGCGTGCTCGACGGGCGCAACTGCCTCGACTCCGCGGCCTGGCGATCGGCCGGCTGGACCTACCGCGCCCTCGGTCGACGCGAGCCCGTCTGAGAGGCACTCCCCGCACGAACCTGACGCCCTTCGGTTCAACAGGTGACGGATGTGCCGTCTGTGACCAGAGGTAGGGCGGCGGGCTAGACAGGACGACCGGGTGATGTCCGGTTTCAACGAAACGCAGCGATAGTAGTCGCGCGAACCTCGCATGCTTCGTGCGTCGAGTCATGACGTCGGCGTTTGCGGCGGGTGTCTCGCGGGGGCTCTCATAGGAAGTAGACATCTTCGTGTTGCAACGTCTTCGGGTCGGCATTCTCGGAACCATCCTCGCCGTTGTCGTCGCCGGTCTCTCGACCGTGACGGTCGCGACGGCCACTGCGCCTGCTGCCCAGGCGGACGCTCCACCGGCGCTGCCGGCGACGGCTCAGGCCGACGTGCTTCCCGCGCCGCAGATCGACGGCGTCGTCTGGAAGCAGGCCATCGCGGGCAACACGGTCTACGTCGGCGGTGAGTTCCAGAACGCCCGGCCGTTCGGCTCGGCCGCCGGGGTCAACACCGTGACCCGGTCCAACATGCTCGCCTACAACCTGACCACCGGCGTGCTCGACCCCACCTTCGCCCCGAGCTTCAACGCCAAGATCAACGACGAGGCGGTCACCCCCGACGGCACCAAGCTGATCGTCGTCGGCACGTTCACGTCGGTGACGATGCCCGGGCAGGCCGCGGTGACCCGCAACCACGTCGCGATCTTCAACCTGCCCGCCGACGGCTCCACCAACGGCATCACGCTCTCCAGCCTCGCGATCAACGTCAACGGCGAGACGCTCGGCGTCGCCGCCACCAACACCACCGTGTACTTCGGCGGATGGTTCTCGGCCATCAACGGCGTCGCCCGCGCCCGCGACGGCTCGGCCAGCCTGACCAACGGCGCCACGCTGCCGTTCTACGTGCCGGTCGACAACAACCAGGTGCAGTCCGTCGTGGTCTCCCCGGACGGCACGTCGGTCGTCCTGGGCGGCAACTTCACCACGGTCGCCGGGGTCGACAACCCCTCCGCAGGTGGTGGCTACGGCATCTTCAAGGCCGACGCCGTGACCGGTGCGGTGCCAGTCCAACCCGGTCAACGCCACGGTGTGGGCGGGTGGCACCGGCGCTGGCTTCCAGCGGCTGGAGTCGGATTCCACCAGCTTCTACGGCACCGCCTGGAACTACAACGGCACGGGCGACACCGAGGGGGTCTTCCAGGCCAACTGGAGCGACGGCAACCTGGTCACCCTCGATGACTGCCACGGCGACTCCTACGACGTCGCGCCCGTCAACGGCGTCGTCTACGTCTCCAGTCACAAGCACTACTGCGGCAACTCCGGCGGGTTCCCGCAGACCGGGCCGACCTCGAACGCGTGGGTCAAGTGGAGCGCCACGGCGTGGACCAAGGCGCCGATGGGCACCGACACGGGCCCGGACCTCTACGGCTACGTCAGCCACGCCGGCGCGCCGCGCGGCCAGCTGCTGAACTTCTTCCCGCAGTTCACGACGGGCACCTACACCGGCAAGGGCCAGGCGACCTGGGACGTCACCGCCAACTCCAACTACGTGCTCTACGGCGGCGAGTTCCTCAAGGTCGACGGCACCTCCCAGCAGGGCATCGTCCGGTTCGGCGTCAAGTCCGTCTCCCCGCACAAGGTGGGCCCAGAGACCTACAACGGCTACAACTTCACGCCGACCGTGTCCTCGTGGGCGTCGGGCAACGTGCGCATCTCCTGGCCGGGCCTGTGGGACCGCGACGACTCGACGCTGACCTACCAGGTCCTCCGCAACGACTCGAAGACGATCATCTACACGGGCACCCAGTCGGCCACCGAGTGGAGCATGCACCCGATGTCCTTCACCGACACCGGGCAAGCGCCGGGGGCGATCAACAAGTACGCCGTCCGGATCACCGACAGCGACGGCAACGTGCTGAACTCCGTCTGGGCCACCGCGACGGTCTCCGGCGCCAACACGCTCGACCCGTACGCCGCGGCCGTGATCGGTGACGGTGCCAGCAAGTTCTGGCGCCTCGACGACACGACCACCGCGACGAAGGACTGGACGGGCGCCGACACCCCGACGGCCGGCTCGGGCGTGACCCGGGGCACCGCGGGCGCGCTGACGAACTCCACTGACACGGCGTCGACGTTCAACGGCACCATCAACGGCGAGATCGTCGGCACCAACCTGGGCTACGCGCCGACCACCTTCTCCCAGGAGATCTGGTTCAAGACGACGTCCAAGGCGGGCGGGGTGCTGGCGAGCTACGGCGATGCCTCGACCGGCGACGCCACCTCCAGCCAGACCCTCGTCAAGGCCGACCGGATGATCTACATGGACACCTCCGGGCGCCTCAACTACGGCGTGCTCACCAGCGGCACCAGCACCAGCGGACGCCGCATCATCACCACGTCGAAGACGTACAACAACGGTGCGTGGCACCAGGCCGTGGCCACGCTCGGCCCCTCGGGCATGACGCTCTACATCGACGGCGCCTCCGTGGGCACCAACACCGCGGCCACCACCAGCACCGCGATCAGCTACGGCGGCTACTGGCGGATCGGTGGCAACTACACCTGGAGCGGCGGGAAGTACTTCAACGGCGCACTGGACGACTACTCGGTCAACCCCAACGTGCTGACCGCAGCCCAGGTGCTCAACCACTACAACGCCAGTGGCCGGGGCACGGCGACCAACGTCCCGCCGACGGCTTCGTTCACCTCGACGGTCAACGGCGCCATGGTCAACGTCAACGGCTCGGCCTCCTCCGACCTGGACGGCACGGTCGCGAGCTACGCCTGGGACTTCGGCGATCCCACGGCTCGACGAACACGGCCACCGGCGTGACCGCGTCGCACACCTACACCAAGTCGGGCACCTACCCGGTGAAGCTGACGGTGACCGACAACCAGGGCGCCACGGGCACCACCACGAGCAACGTGACGGTGACCGTGCCCAACGTGCCCCCGACGGCGTCGTTCACCTACGGGGTCGACGCCAACGGTGTCGCTGAGCGCGGACGGGTCCGGCTCGACCGACATCGACGGCACCGTGGCCTCCTACGCCTGGGACTTCGGTGACGGCACGACCGGCACCGGCCAGACGACGACGCACCCCTACACCAAGTCGGGCACCTACGCCGTGAAGCTGACGGTCACCGACGACCAGGGGGCCACCAACAGCCAGACGCAGAACGTCCTGGTCAAGTTGCCGAACGTCGCCGCCGACGGCAGCCTTCACCTACGACCACCAACGGCACCACGGTGAGCGTGGACGGCTCGAAGTCCACCGACTCCGACGGCACCGTCGCCAGCTACGCCTGGGACTTCGGTGAGCACGACATCCGCCACCGGGGACACCGCCACCGGGAAGACGGCCAGCCACCAGTACGCCGCTCCCGGCACCTACACGGTGACGCTGACCGTCACCGACAACCAGGGCCTGAGCATGCGCGGCGAGCACGCAGCAGGTGACGGTGACGTCGGTGACCTTCATCGCCAACGACACCTTCAACCGCACGGTGACGAACGGCTGGGGTACGGCCGACATCGGTGGCCTGTGGACCATCGCCACCGGTCAGGCCGCGAAGTTCGCGGTCAAGCCGGGCGGCGTCGGCACCATGTCGCTGCCGCCGAGCTCGACGCAGCGCGCGATCCTCGGGTCCGTGGCCTCGACGTCGGCCACGACCTCGACGGAGTTCACCATCGACAAGGTGCCCTCCGGCGCCACCACGACTGCTGATGGGCTCTACGTCGGCGTCGTCGGTCGTCGCGTGGGCTCGGACGAGTACATCGCCAGGCTGACGCTCGACCAGGCCGGCAACGCGACGCTGTACCTGTTGCGCGACGCGATCAGCATGGGCAGCTACAAGATGCCGGGCACGTTCGCGGCCGGGACGAAGTACACGATCAAGATCAGTGTCACGGGCACCAACCCGGTCACGATCTCGGCCAAGGTGTGGAAGTCCAGTGACACCGAGCCCGCAGCGTGGCAGGTCACCAAGACCGACACGGGCACGACGGCTCCGACGCTGAACCTGCAGTCCGCTGGTTCGGTCGGGATCTTCGGGTACGTCGGCGCCGGGACCACCAACATCACCAGCACCTCGCCGCTGACGTTGACCCTGGACTCCTTCATCACCCAGTAGCACCACAGCACACAGGGACCTCTCCGAGCATTCGGGGAGGTCCCTGTTGCTGCTCGTGCTGCTGCTGTGCCGCCTGCGCGCCACCGGCATGCGAATGTCGCGGCCGGGGTGAGAGTGCCGGTCCTGCGTCACCCGCGTGACATTCGCATGCCCGGGGGAGCCCCTCGGCGCAGCAGCGGCGTGCTGTCCTTGCGGTCGGGGTCGATGATCAGACGCGCCACCGGCATGCGAATGTCGCGGCCGGGGTGAGAGTGCCGGTCCTCCGTCACCCGCGAGACATTCGCATGCCCGGGGGAGCCCCTCAGGGGCGCAGCAGCGGCGTGCTGTCCTTGCGGTCGGGGTCGATGATCAGACGCGACACCGGCATGCGAATGTCGCGGCCGGGGTGAGAGTGCCGCTCGTCCGTCACCTCCGTGACATTCGCATGCCCGGGGGAGCCCCTCAGGGGCGCAGCAACCGGGCGATGTCCTCGCGGTCGGCGTCGACCATCAGCCGCGCCAGGTCGAGCGCCTTCGTGTGCGCCTTCCACCCGAGCGTCTCCTGCGCCTTCTCGGCGCGTCCGATCAGCGCCGGCACCTCGGCCGGGCGGGTGAAGCTCTCGTCGAAGCGCACGTAGTCGTGCCAGTCCAGCCCGACGTGCGAGAACGCCGCATCGCAGAACTCCTCGACCGAGTGCCCCTCTCCGGTGGCCAGCACGAAGTCCTCGGGCTCGTCCTGCTGCAGCATCAGCCACATGCCCTCGACGTACTCGGGGGCGTAGCCCCAGTCGCGCACCGCCTCGAGGTTGCCCAGGGAGACGTGGTCCTGCACGCCGGCCTCGATGGCGGCGACGGCCTTGGTGATCTTGCGGGTCACGAAGTTCTCGCCGCGCCGCGGCGACTCGTGGTTGAAGAGGATGCCGCTGACCGCGAAGAGGTCGTAGGCCTCCCGGTAGTTGATCGTGACCCAGTGCGCCTGGAGCTTCGAGGAGCCGTACGGCGAGCGCGGGTGGAACTTCGAGTCCTCGTCCTGCGGCGGCTCCGTCGAGCCGAACATCTCCGAGGTGGACGCCTGGTAGAAGCGGCAGTCGAGCCGCGCGGCGCGGATGGCCTCGAGCAGCCGCAGCGTGCCGATCGCGTTGGTGGAGGCGGTGTAGTCGGGCATCTCGAAGGAGACCCGCACGTGGCTCATGGCGCCGAGGTTGTAGACCTCCTCGGGCTTGATCTCGTGCACGAGGTTCACCAGGCTGACGCCGTCGGTCAGGTCGCCGTAGTGCAGCGAGAGCCGCGGGTTCTCGTGGAGGTGGTCGATGCGGGTCCGGGCCAGCATCGAGGACCGGCGCACGAGCCCGTGCACGTCGTACCCCTTGTCGAGGAGCAGCTCGGCCAGGTACGACCCGTCTTGTCCGGTGATGCCGGTGATCAGCGCGGTTGTCACCACCGGATCGTACGGCGTCCAACATGTGAATGCAGTGCTCACATGGTGAGACACACTGAAGTCCGCCGCGGCTCCGGTGCCTACGCTCGTCCCGTGAGCTCGACCTGGCTGACCAAGCGACGCGCAGTGGACAACTGCCGCGTGCGCTCAGCCCTGTGTCTGATGCCCTGACGACGTCGTTCTGACGTCGCTCGGAATCGCCACCGCTCGTCCTGGGTTGTCCATGGACGAGCCCAGACACAGGAGACTCATGCAGATCGATCCGCGAGGACCACAGTTCAACGCGATCCTGACCAGCGTCGTGCTGGCCCTGGCGCTGGTGACGGCACCCGCACCTGTCGGCGTGGTGCTGCTCAGCCTCCAGGCCGTGCTGTTCGCGATCGGCGTCACCCGCGGCGTGCAGCGCACGCCGGCGGCGTACCTGTTCCGCACCTTCGTCCGGCCACGGCTGGCCGCTCCGACCCACCTGGAGGACCCGCAGCCGCCTCGCTTCGCGCAGGGCGTCGGCCTCACCTTCGCGCTGGTGGGGCTGGCGGGCTACCTCACCGGCCTGACGGCCCTGGGTGCGGTCGCCACCGGCCTGGCGCTCGTGGCGGCGCTGCTGAACGCCGTGTTCGGACTGTGCCTCGGTTGCGAGATGTACCTGATCATCCAGCGCGTCACCCATCGCGGCACCGCCCGCGACACCACCCCGACCGCCGCCTGAACCACCGACCCCGAGAGAAGAGAAGGAATCACATGAGCCGCGACACCGCATTGGTCACCGCCGAGTGGGTGGAGGAGCATCTCGACGACCCGAGCATCGTGCTCATCGAGGTCGACGAGGACACCACCTCCTACGACAAGGGCCACATCAAGAACGCCATCAAGCTCGACTGGACGACCGACCTGCAGGACCAGGTCCGTCGTGACTTCGTCAACAAGCAGCAGTTCGAGGCCCTCCTCTCCGACCGTGGCGTGGCCAACGACCAGACCGTGGTGCTCTACGGCGGCAACAACAACTGGTTCGCCGCGTACGCCTACTGGTACTTCAAGCTCTACGGCCACCAGGACGTCAAGCTGCTCGACGGCGGCCGCAAGAAGTGGGAGCTCGACAGCCGCGAGCTGACCGACGAGCTGCCCACCCGCGAGAAGACCTCCTACACCGCGCAGGACCAGGACCACGAGATCCGTGCGTTCCGCGACGAGGTCGTGGAAGCCATCGGCACCAAGAACCTCGTCGACGTGCGCAGTCCTGACGAGTACGCCGGCCGGCTGCTCGCCCCGGCCCACCTGCCGCAGGAGCAGGCCCAGCGCGCCGGGCACATCCCGACGGCCGCCAACGTGCCGTGGAGCAAGGCGGCCAACGACGACGGCACGTTCAAGTCCGACGACGAGCTCAAGGAGATCTACTCCGAGGCCGGCGTCGACTGGAGCAAGGACACCATCGCCTACTGCCGCATCGGCGAGCGCTCGAGCCACACCTGGTTCGTCCTCAAGGAGCTCCTCGGGGAGCAGAACGTCAAGAACTACGACGGCTCCTGGACCGAGTACGGCTCCCTCGTCGGCGTCCCCGTCGTCGTCGGCGACGAGGCCGGCCAGGCCTGAGCGGCGGAGGTCGGGGCGGGCCTCTCTCGAAGGGGCCGCCCCGGCCACCACGCTGCTGAGCTTGTCGAAACCCCACCACCGACCCTGAAGGAATCCATCATGTGCGGAGCCACCGAAGGCGGCCTCTCCCTCGACGGCATCGACGTCGCGAAGGAGGCGATCATCCAGGGCCAGGTGACGCGCGGCCCCGAGCCCGTCCCCAACGCCTACGTGCGGCTGCTCGACCGCACCGGCGAGTTCACGGCCGAGGTGCCCACCTCCGCCACCGGTCACTTCCGGTTCTTCGCCGGTCCGGGCGACTGGACGCTGCGCACGCTGGCCCCCAGGACCGAGCCGGTCGACACGGTCGTCACCGCCGAGACCGGCTCGATCGCCGAGGTCGCGGTCGCCGTCTAGGTCCCCACTGCGGGCCTGCCCGGTGTCATGCTCGGCCGCGTGGACGACGAGCTCGCCAAGGAGTGCCTGCACGAGGAGCTCAGGTCGGCCCGTGCCTCGCTCCTGGGCAAGCTGGACGGACTGTCCGAGTACGACGTACGCCGGCCGCTGACCAGGACCGGTACCAACCTCCTGGGGCTCGTCAAGCACCTGACGCTGTCCGAGGCGGGCTACTTCGGAGTCGTGATGGGTCGTCCCTTCCCGGAGGCGATCGCGAGCTTCGCCGACCGCGGGTTCCACAACCGTGACCACATGTGGGTGGCCCCGGACGAGACACGAGCCCGCGTGGTCGAGCGCTTCACCCGCGCCTGCCGGCACGCCGACGCGACCATCGACGAGCTGTCGATCGACGCACGTGGCCATGTGCCGTGGTGGCCGAGTCCTGACGTCACCCTGGTCGACGTGATGGTCCACGTCGTCGCCGAGACGAATCGGCACCTCGGCCACGCCGACATCCTTCGCGAGGGCCTCGACGGTGCCCTCGGCGACGACCCCACGCAGGGCTCCGCGGTGGACGACGAGGAGTGGGCGGCTCATCGGGCGAAGCTCGAGCACGCGGCGCGGGCCGTCCGCGCCGACGGCTGAGTCCGAGATCCACGACTGCTCCGGAACAGGGTGCGGTTCGGCTACCTGGCCGATGAGTTTGCCGCAGACCGGGTGTCCAACCCAGAAGAATCAGAGGGAGGTGACGTGGTGGGGACGATCGAGGTCAACGGGGTCGCGCTCGGGGCCGAGGAGGTCGGCGAGTCCACGGCGCCGTTGTTGCTGCTCGTGGGCGCTCCGACGATGCTGTCCTGGCCCGACGCACTCTGCGAAGCCCTCGCTGGCGGCGGGTGCCGCGTCGTGCGCTACGACCTCCGCGACTGCGGAGAGTCGACCACGGCCGACCCCGAGGCTCCGGCGTACACGCTCCGCGACCTCGCCGCGGACGCGGCCGCGCTCGCCCGCGTGCTCGACGACCGACCGGCACACCTGGCCGGCATCGGGGTCGGAGGGATGGTCGCGCAGGTCGCCGTGCTCGACCATCCCGAGGTGTTCTCGGCGCTCACGCTGGTCGGGACGCGACCGGTCGCTCCGGGCCCGGTCGACGACGACCTGCCCGACCATGACGGGCCGACGATGGGCCGGCTCTTCTCGCGGCCGATGCCGGACTGGTCGGACCGGGCCGCGGTGGCGGAGTTCGCGGCGGCGGGCGCCGAGATCCTCGGCGACGACCCAGCAGCGGCGCGCGCGATCGCGGGGCCCACGTGGGACCGCGCCGCGAGCACCTCCACCGAGGTGCAGCTGGCGAACCACCTGGGCACGATGTTCGCCCGGCTCGACTGCACACCGCGCTGGCGCGAGCGGCTCGGTGAGCTCGCCGTCCCGACGTTGGTGGTGCACGGCCGGCATGACCCGTTCTTCCCGCTGGGCAACGGCGAGGCACTCGCCCGCGAGATCCCGGGCGCACAGCTGCTCGTGCTCGACCGCGCCGCGACGGCCATCCCGGCCGGTGACGTCGAGGCGGTCGCCGGGCGGATGATCTCGCTCGGGTGAGCGGCGTCGACGACGTCATGCGAATCGTGCGCTACAGGCCACGATTCGTATGACGTCCCGCACGGTCCCAGGCGCCGTGCAGATCGCTGAGGCTCTGCACCTCAGCCCTCGAGGAGGTTCGCACGGAGGAACCGCACCTCCTCCTGGTCGAGGCGGGCCTGCACCCGGCGCAGCACGATGTCGTCGATCCGCTGCTCGTCGCGCAGCTCCAGCAGGGCCTCGCGGCGCCGGCCGATGAGAGCGAGGGAGAGGCTGCGGTACTGGTCGTCGTGCTCGATGACGGGGTCGCCCTCCTCGCCGGCGGCCGCCAGCAGCGTGCGCTGCTTGTCCAGCTCGTGACGCACCCGCTCGACCACCATGTCGCCGCTGCCGAGCTCCTCGGCCGTGGTGTCGAGCGCCTCGATGGCGGCGTCGAGGGTGTACACGTCGGCGAAGTGGAGCTCCTCGGCGACCGAGTTGTCGACCGGCAGGCGCGCGAACCGCACGGCCCAGGGCAGCAGCAGCGCCTGGAAGAGGGTCAGCACGATCACCCCGCAGGTGATCAGCACGATCAGGTCGCGTCCGGGGAACGGGGCGCCGGAGTCCAGGGTGTGCGGCACGGCGAGGACCGCGGCGAGGGAGACGGCACCGCGGAACCCGGCCACCGCGCTGACGATGCGCTGTCGCGCCGGGACGCGCCGCAGCCGTTGGGCGGGACGGCGATCGAGCAGCCGGATGAGGTACGGCGTGGTGTAGAGCCAGATCAACCGGACGACGATCACGACGGCTGTGATCACGAGGACGTCGACCAGGGCGCGCAGCATCGACGTGCTGTTCAACCCACGGATCGCGGACTGGGCCGACATCCCGACCAGCACGAACAGTGCGCTGCTCAGCACGGTGGTGGACAGCGCCCAGAACGGGATGAAGATCTGCCGGGTCAACGCACCGGTGATGCGGGGCGTCACCTGGCTCAGGAACAGCCCGCAGACCACGACGGCGAGCACGCCCGAGGCGTGGATCGAGTCGGCCAACAGGAACGCCGCGAACGGGGTCACCAGCATCGCGATGCTCTCGAGCATCGGGTCGTCCATGCGGAGGCGGACCTGCCAGCTGACCAGCCCGATCAGGGCGCCGCTGAGCACGCCTCCGCCGTACGCCAGCACCAGCAGCCAGGTCACGTGCCAGCCGGTGAGGTGCTCCTCGCCGACCGTCACGCCCACAGCCAGCCCGTAGAGGACGAGCGCGGTGCCGTCGTTGACCAGGCTCTCGGCACGGAGCACCGTCACGGTGCGGCGCGGAAGGTCGCGGGCCAGCACGCCGACCGCCGTCGCGTCGGTCGGTGCGAGCGCGGCGCCGAGGACCCACGCCGGCCCCCACTCGAGGCCGAGCCAGTGCGCCACAGCGGCGACCGCCGCGGCAGTGGCGAGGACCAGCGCCGTGCTGGTCAGGACGACGACGCGCAGGTTGTTGCGGATCTCCCGCAGCGAGGTCGTCAGGCTCTCCCAGTAGAGCAGCGCAGGCAGGAACACGAGCAGCACGACTTCCGGCGGCAGCTGGACCTGCTGGAAGTGCGGCGCAAACCCGACCAGCACCCCGACCAGCACCAGGAGGATGGCCGGCGCGACCGGGTAGCGCCGCGCGAGCGCGCCGCACGCGACCAGGGCGACCCCGAGCAAGACGACCAGCTGAAGTCCAAGCACGAGCACATTGGACCAGCCTCAGGGGCGGTCGGGCACCTCCGACCGGCTGCTGGGTCGCCCGCGATCGCGCGGCTGGACGTTCAGCCAGCTGGTCGGTGTGGTGCGGCTTCCACACCGCGCCACCATCTCGGCGCACGGTGTCGAGGACGGTGACCGGGCCGGCTCCGACTACAGGTCGCGCTCGTAGGCGAGCATGACCGGGCCGCCCTCGCCTTCGGTACGGCGGAACCCGGCAGCCTCGTACAGGCGTTGTGCGAGCCGGTCCTCCTCGCTCGTGATGACGAACGCGTAGTCGGCACCCCGCTGGCGCGCAACCCGGACGGCCTCCGTGATCAGCTCCCGGCCGTACCCGTGGCCGCGCTGGCTCGGCACGACGTACAGCTCGGCCAGGTACGCCTCCGTGGCCGCGCTCCACACCGAGGGCTGGACCCGCATCACCGCAACTCCTAGGGCCGTGCCCGTCTCGTGCTGGCGGGCGAGCAGGACCGTGACCTGGTCGCCGGCGATCAGCTCGGCCAACCGCGCCGCGAGTACCCGCGGTGCAGGCGCCGGCTCCTCGTACTCGACGTTGAAGTCGTGCAGCAGCTGCGCCGCCTCATCGACTCCCGGGACCTCCGAGCTGCCGTGCACCGTCTCGACCATGCCCCGAGTGTGCTCGGTGGCGCCGGAGAGTGGGTGCTCAGCCCGGCGGGTGGATGGCCCGCGCAGGGGCTGGGCTGTTATGCCCCGTCGGTCCGGGTGCGGCTGGCCCACCAGACGACGCCAGCGTCGATCCACAAGAAGGCGGCCAGAGTGCAAAGCGCAGTGTGCGGAAGGAGCGGGTGTTGGCCCAGATGGCTCTGGACCCCGGGGCCCCGACCGTGCTTCGGTGGCTCGGTGACCCAGGTCGAGACGGACTATCTGGTGATCGGGGCCGGAGCGTCGGGCATGGCGTTCACCGATGCGCTGCTGGACCACTCTGACGCGCGGGTAGTCCTCGTCGACCGTCGCGACGGCGTCGGCGGTCACTGGCGGAGGGCTTACCCGTTCGTGCGTCTGCACCAGTCGTCGACCTTCTACGGCGTCGCGTCCACGGTCTTGGGCGGGGGGCGTCTCCAGCAGAGTGGGCCCGAGGCCGGGCTCCACGAGCGGGCGGACCAGCCGACCATCTGCGCCTACTACGACGACGTCATGGCCGACAGGATGCTCGGGTCGGGCCGGGTGCAGTTCTTCGCGGGCTGCGAGTACGTGGGGGCAGGCGTCTTCGTGTCTCGTGAGACCGGTGAACGGTACGAGGTGTCGCGTGACTGCAGGGTCGTCGACGCGCGGTACCTCGCTCCCGACATCCCGGCGGAGACACCTCCGAAGTTCGAGGTGTCCGAGGGTGCGCGGGTGATCGCGGTCAACGACCTGGTGGGATCGGAGGAGCTCCCCAGCCAGTACGTGGTCGTCGGCTCGGGCAAGACCGCCACCGACGCCTGCGTCTGGCTGCTCACCCAGCGTGGCGTCGACCCCGACACGATCTGCTGGGTGCGGCCGCGAGACCCGTGGATGCTGAACAGGGCCCTGATCCAGCCGGATCCGGTCGTCTACCTCGGCATGGTGGCCGACATGATGCGGGCGGCGGGGGAATCGACGTCGATGGACGAGGTGTTCCTGCGGCTCGAGGACGCCGGCATCATGCTGCGCGTCGACCGCGCGGTCACCCCGACGATGGCCAAGGCGCCCACCCTCGGGACCTGGGAGCTCGAGCTCCTGCGCAGCATCGAGAACGTCGTACGCCTGGGCCACATCGACTCCGTGCGGCACGGGCGGATCGACCTCGTGCAGGGCTCGGTCGCGGTCGCGAGCGACGCCCTGATCGTGAACTGCGCGGCCGACGGGTTGAAGAACCCCCCGCGAGTGCCGATCTGGGGGCCGGACGCGATCACGCTGCAGCCGATCAGGGCCGGGTTCCCCTGCTTCGGTGCGGCGCTCGCCGGGTACGTCGAGGCCACGCGCAAGCGCGACGACGTGAAGAACCGGCTCTGCCCGCCCTCGTCGTACGGCAACACGCTCACCCAGTGGGCGACCATGAACGTCCTCGGCCTGCGGGCCTCGGCATCGTTCGGCTCCGAACCCGACATCAAGGACTGGACCGACCGGGTGGCGCTCAACCCCGCACGCGTCCCGCCGGAGCACGGCAGTTCCCCGGCCCTGGACGACGTGCTGGAACGACTCCGGGACCACCTGCCGTCCGGGCTTGCCCGGCTCGCTCAGCTGAGCGAACAGATGCCCGGCTGACGCGGAATGGTGGGCCGCTGGACGTCCGGCGCCTCAGCGTCTCCCGCCCGCGAAGGCCGCGCCCACGTCGATCGCCACCAGGCCGACGGGAAGACCTGGATGGAGGCGATGCGAGCGTTGAGCGATCCCTGTCGGACATCGTCTGTCGGACCGCGCTGCCTCACTGCTGCCAGCGCCTACATTTGCGGATCGGGTCAGCGTGTCTTGGCCCGGACCGACCTACGACGGCAAAGGGGTCATGCCCGTGATTCGAGAAGAGCTACGTCGGCTGTTCGACTTCAAGGAACGTCACCGCCGCCTTGCCGCCCGCCTGATGCTCGCCGCGATCTCCTCCCTCGTGGTCTTCATCGTTGGCACAGGCGCTGTGTGGGCCGCCGAGGGCGCACAGAAGGGCGGCAGCATCAACGGGCTCGGCGATGCAGCCTTCTTCACAGCTGCCCAGCTGCTCACCGTGTCGTCGTCGCTGCCCAACCCCGTCACGACAGCCGGCAAAGTCATCGACGTCTTCCTCGAGGCATGGGCCGTCTTTGTCATCACGGGTGTCGCGGGAAGCTTCTCGTCCTTCTTCACCTCCGGCGATTCCTGACTCGCCCACGAAGTCGAACCACGCGGCGGCCCGTATCGCTTGGTCGAGACGCGGGCACCGGCGCCAGCGTCCCCCGGAGCCACCTCCCCAAGCGTGTGGAAGCCTTCCGCGGCGTACACCCGGACACGCTCGTCACTCGGCGGCGACCTGCGGTCCTGTCGCGGTGAAAGGACGCAGGTGGAGCAGGGTGAGGTCACGCTTCGCCCTGGTCGAGTTGCGCCCGACGCCATGATCGGGGGATCGGTGCCCTATGCTGGTGCTGTTGAAGGGGCGGATGTTGATGCCGTCCTGGCCGCGACCGATGTCGCGGCTTGTGTTCGTACCCCTGGTTTTCGGTTCGCTGGACATCAGCTCAGGTGGATGTCTTCAGCGGCTCGGGTGCACAGTGCCCCCGGCAACGAACAAAGGGAAAAGATCATGGCTCAGGGAACCGTCAAGTGGTTCAACGCCGAAAAGGGTTTCGGCTTCATTGCTCAGGACGGCGGCGGCGAGGACGTGTTCGTCCACTACTCCGCCATCCAGTCCAACGGCTACAAGTCGCTCGATGAGAACCAGAAGGTCGAGTTCGACATCACCGCTGGCCCCAAGGGCCCCCAGGCCGAGAACGTCCGCGTCGCCTGACCTCACCTCGACGAGCCCCGACCGCTTGCGGTCGGGGCTCTTCGTGCGTGAGCACGGGGCCGAAGGACGACCGACGAGGTTGGTTCGGACGTCGGTCTGAGCACCACATGCGGCGTCAACGCGCCGGATGCGGTCGCTGGTACGCCAGAAGGCCCGTCCGTGTCAGTGACGAGGTCACGGCGACTTCTCTACAGCGACATCAACATCCCGAAGGCCCCAGCGGCGGTCCGTACTAGGTGGCTGGCTGCTCGTCGAGCAGCAGGCGACTCACGCTGTGAGTGAACCAGCGCTGGAACCGTGCGGGTGTCCAGTGCCGGTGCCGGATGGAGCGGCTGAACACGGCGGGGTCCATCAACAACCAGACGGTGTCGATCGCTGCGGAGCGGGTGAGGTGCTCGCGCAGCGGATGTCGACGGCGGAGCCCGTCGACCAGCCAGGCGGCCATGACCTGACGTTGGCGCATGAGCTGGTCGGCGGTCTCGGCGATGTCGGGGTCCAGTGGGGCTGCTTCCAGGGCGACCATCATGAGACCTGCTGCGCGCTGGGCCGCGGCCGTGAGGATCTCGGCGAACAGGTCGAGAAAGACTTCCGGGTCGTCGGTGGCCCGGGCTCGATCGGCCCAGGGCCGCGACAGCATCGGCACCGGCTCGTCGTCGCCGGCGGTTGCTGTGTCGATCGCCGCCTTGAGCAGGCGCGCCTTCGTGCCGAACGCGAGCTCGACCGTTTGCACGGCCACGCGCGCCTCAGCTGCCACCGATCGCATCGTCGTGCCGGCGTACCCCTGGGTGACGAACTGCGTCGTGGCAGCCGCGGTGATGCGTGCGCGCGTCTGCATGGCCTGCCGCTCACGGGCGGGGGAGTGATAGCTGCGACGGCGTGTCGACTCGCTCTTGCCAGGAGGCCGTCGCGATCCCACAATCGCTAGGGTAGAGCCATAGTCGAAGCAGGGAGAGCGCCGTGCCGGATGGGAGCGAGGTCGATGACCCGGGGGTCGAGGACTCGATCGCCCGCCCAGGTGGGGTCTCCTACCTACAGATGCCTGCTCGCGACGTGGGGGAGTCGGCGCGCTTCTACAGCGCGGTGTTCGGCTGGCGCGTCGACGAGGACCCCGAGTCATCGGGGTTCCACGACGGCACCGGGCACGTGATCGGTCGCTGGCACACGCACCGTCGCGCCTCCGAGGACGCCGGCGTCGTTCCCTACATCTACGTCGAGGATCTCGAGGGCACCCTGCAACGGGCCGAGCAGCACGGCGCGCAGGTCGCCATGGCGCCGTACCTGCAGGGCAGCCTCAAGATCGCGACGATCCTCGACCCTGCGGGCAACCTGATCGGAGTCTGGCAACAAGGGCCGCGGACCGGCTAGCCGTCTGATCTGCTGGGCCACCCGCCGTGGAGCGGGCGGGCCCCACGGCATCCACGGTGGTGTCGCAGTCGCTCTCGCCGAGGTCTGCCATCAGCGTCGCCAGGTCGTCGATGTGGATCCCGCGTACCCGGTCGTCGCCATGGCCGCCGACGACAGCGAGGAGTACCTCGCCATGGCCGGAGGGCTTGCTGACTCCGACGCGCCGAGCACCGGCACCACCCGGCTGACCGAGTGGATCACCCAGAACCGCGCCACCCTCGGAACCAGGTACGCCCACGAGATACGTCGACACCTCCAGGCACCCGAGAGGAGACTTGTTCCGTGACGGCCGACGAGGTGGATGCGTACCTGGCGGCACTCGAGGAGCCGAAACGGAGCACCCTGGAGGCTCTCCGCCGCTCGATCCGGGCCGTCGTCCCTGACGCCGATGAGTGCATCTCGTACGGCGTGCCGGCGTTCCGTGTCGATGGGAAGGTCGTGGCCGGCTTCGCGGCGTTCAAGAACCATCTGGCGTACCTGCCGCACAGCGGTCAGGTGCTTGCCGATCTCGGCGACCGCCTCGAGGAGTACGAGGGCACGAGTGGCTCGCTCCACTTCTCGGTCGACGAGCCGCTGCCGGAGGACCTGGTCCGGGACCTCGTTCAGGCGAAGCTGGCCATCCTCGGCATCAATCCTTGAGCAGCGCCGTCCGCAGGAGGGGTGCGAGGGCTCGGGAGTACTCGATCGTCAGGTGGTAGCCGTCGACGGTGACGGGGGAGCGGCCGACGAAGGCCGGGCAGAGCTCCTGGAAGCAGAACCAGTTCTCGGTGGCGACGTACTGCGCCCCCAGATCGGCGGCAGCCTGGCGTTCGCCGGTCACGTCGTCGCGGAAGTCCTGGTCGGGTCGCGCGACGCAGTCGTCGGGGGAGCCGAAGCGGGTGACGCAGCGGGTCAGGTCGTCCAGCTGCGGCGGTGGGCCGAGGACGACGATGCGCCCGGCTCCCGCAGCCTTGAGGTCACGGATGGTGCGGCTCAGTCCGTCGCGGGCCAGGGCGACCGTGGAGGTGGCGAGGTCCTTGCGCTCGGCGTTCTTCACCTCCGCCGAGCTGCTGGCCAGGACGAGCAGTGCCGGGCGGCGCTCCCTGACGGTCTGCAGGAGCTCGGAGTGGAGCTGTCCGCACGTCGGATTGGCGAGCCCCTGGTTGTCGACGTAGCTGGGCAGCGTCCAGGTCGGGCACCACGGCGACGACATCACGTCGACCTTCCAGCCCGCCGGCTGGAGGGCGGCGCGGATGCCGGGGGACCAGGCGGCCGCGAAGGAGTCGCCCACGACGAGTGCGGTACGCGGGCCGCCCGAACCCTGGAAGGCGCACTTCCCGGTCTGCCGACCGGAGTCGAGGATGCACGCGCTGCCGGTGATCTGCCGCAGCCACGTGTCGCTGCCGAGCGCGCTGAGCGGCGGGGAGAAGCGGGGGAACTCCGAGCTCCCCAGCGCGCTCGCGACCCGTTGCTGCTGGCCCGTCAACGTGGTCGTGGGCGGGCGGGTCACCGGGGCGGTCAGCGCCTGCGAGCTCACCAGGTCGGGCTCGGTCGTCCTGTCCGCGCCGTACGACAGCGTCGTCACCACGGCCGCTGCGGCCACGCACGCGGTCACGAAGATCGCGAACCCGCGCCGGATCCCTGGCCTCCGGGGCCGGTTGGCGAAGAAGTCACGTTCGCGCGAGGTCATCAGGGCGGGCGCGTAGCGGAGCGGCCTTTCGACGAGGTGGTAGGACACGACGGCGAGCGCCAGGGACACCACGATCGCGGTCGTGTAGTACCAGGGACTGCTGTGCGCGATGAAGCCGAGCAACAGCACGTTCACGGGCAGGTGCCACAGGTACAGCGAGTACGAGATGTCGCCGAGATAGACCATCGGTGGGTTGTCGAGCAGCCAGAGGCGCCGTGTCGATCGACCGACGCCGGCCATCATGACCGCACCGGTGAGCAGGACGACCGGCAGTCCCCACGGCGCGGGGAAGGCACGGCCGTACGTCAGCACGAAGATCGCGACCAGCAGTCCAAGGGTGGCCGCCCAGCTGATGCCCAGTCCGAGCCAGTCCGGCATCCGTGCCCAATACGTGCGTCCGACGGCGATCAGGCCGCCGATGCCGAACTCCCACACACGGTCGAAGGTGGAGTAGTAGGCCACGGTCGGGTCGGCCACCGAGTGCCACATCGAGTAGGAGAAGGAGGCCACCGTGACCGTCGCGAGCACGATCACGAGCGTGGTCTGGGAGCGCAGGCGCACGCGATGGGCCAGGAGCATCGCGACCAGCACGACCGCCGGCCACACGAGGTAGAACTGCTCCTCGACCGAGAGCGACCAGTAGTGCAGCAGGGGCGAGGAGACCTGGTCGGAGAAGTAGTTGGTGCTGTCGGCCGCGAAGTGCCAGTTGATCCCGAAGACCAGGGCCCACTTGCCGTCGTCGGCCACGCTGGCACCGAGGGCGTCGGAGTAGAGCAGGTAGAAGGCGGCGGTGGTGACCAGCACGACCATGACCGCCATCGGCATCAGCCGCCGCACCCGGCTGAGGTAGAACTGCGAGAAGCTGATCCCGCCGTACTTCAGGATCGAGTCGATCAGCACGCTGGTGATCAGGAAGCCCGACAGCACGAAGAACATGTCGAGCATGGCGTAGACCCCAGCCGGCCACCGCCACAGGTGGCCGACGACGACGAAGATGATGCCCAGGCCGCGGATGCCCTGGATGTCGCGTCGTACGCCGCTCGTGCGGTGCCGTTGCTGGGGGGCCGGCCCGGCATCGGAGGACACGCCGGCGCTGTCCTCGCGCACGACCGTGGTCATGACCCTCCCCCCATGCAGGAAATTGTGCCGTCTGTCCTCTCTGCTGTATCCACTCTGGACAAAGTCGTCCCGAACTGTGAAAGGCGCGGGTGGGGGAGGCCTAGACCGCACGCGGGTGGCGGGCGTTTCCCACGCCGATACGCTCGAGGACATGCCCGACGTGTCGTCAGGGGGCACGCCGCCCGAGGTGCCGGAGGAGTTCGCGGAGGCGTACCTGGCTGCCTACCGCGCCGCGCTCGAGGCGCAGTCGGTCCCTGCCCAGGAGCCGAGCGAGCCCAGGACCCGCCGGCACGCGGGCGGTCCGACCTCGTGGCGCCCGCACCGGCACGTCGAGGAGCCGGCGGATGACACCGCCCCACCCCCTGTCGAACCCGAGGCCGAGGTCGCCGAGGCCGCGGACGCGTGGGACGACCTGCCGGAGCGGACCCGGCCGATCCGGCTCGGCACGCACCGGCAGCCCGACGAGGAGCGCGACCCGACGGCCTACGAGCGCCTGCGCGACTCGGGCTGGTTGGTCCCCGTGCTCCTCCTCCTGCTCGGCCTCCTGCTCGTGCTCGGCGCCTACGTGCTGGGGCGTGCCTTTGCGACCCACGTCGCCACGAAGGGCTCGGGGAGCGCTCAGTCGCACGTCTCGAGCAGGAGCGTGACCGGTCCGTCGTTGACCAGGGACACCGCCATGTCGGCGCCGAAGACACCGGTCTCGACGTGTGTGCCGGCCTGCTCCAGCGCGGCGCGGACGGCCTCGTAGAGCGGCTCGGAGTGCCCGCCGGGAGCGGCGGCCGACCAGGTGGGTCGACGACCCTTGCGTGCGTCCCCGTACAGCGTGAACTGGCTGACCAGCAGCACCGGTGCACCCAGGTCGGCGATCGACCGCTCGTCGCGCATGATCCGCACGTCGCGGATCTTGCGCGCCATCCAGGCCACCTCGGTCGGTCCGTCGTCGTGCGTGACGCCCAGGAGCACCACCAGGCCTGCCTCGTCGATCCGCCCGGTGACCTCGCCGTCGACCGTGACCGACGCGGAGCTCACGCGTTGAAGTACTGAGCGCACGCTCGAAGGATAGGGAGGGAGTGCGTTCCTCACCGAGCTCGGTCGATACGGGACGGACATGTCCGTCGCCTCGGTAGCCTCCTGGACCAGGTCACCCACGCCCAAGGAGCCCTCGTTGCCCACGCGTCGAGTCCCCGAGCCCGGCTCCGCGGCGGCCCACCAGGGTGGTCTCGGGTGCTTGCGGGCTGACCTGGACACGGCACGCCCGATGCGGAGCTGGGCGCTCGAGCTCCTCACGGTGCGGGCCCTCGCCACGATGCTGTTCCGTGCGTCACAGAGCGCAGGTGCGAGCGTCCCTCTCCTGGCCTACGTGCTCAAGCAGCTCAACCACGTGCTCACCGGAGCCGACCTGGCCTGGCAGGCCGAGGTGGGCCCGGGGCTGTTGCTCTACCACCCGACCGGGGTGGTCATCGGTCCCGACGTCGTCGTGGGTCGCAGGTGCGCGCTCCAGCAGGGCGTGACACTGGGCGCGGCGCGCGAGCGTGGGCTGGTGGTCGACGGCCGGGTCGACTCGCCCGTCGTCGGTGACGACGTCTCGATCGGGGCGGGTGCCCGTGTGATCGGTGCCATCACCCTCGGTCACGGGTGCACGATCGGCGCCAACGCCGTGGTGCTCGAGGACGTGCCCGCTGGCGCGCTCGCGGTCGGCGTGCCCGCCCGGCTCGTCGAGTCGCGTGGCCGGGGCTGAGCCCGATGTCCACCCGAGTCCTGCACGTGACCGAGTCCATGGGGGCCGGCACAGCGACCGCGATCGGCCAGTACGTCGCGTCCGGCGACTGCTCCCACCAGGTCCTCGCCAGGGTGCGCGACGACTCCTTCGTCGCCGAGCCCTGGCTCGAGTCGGTGCCACACGTCCTTGTACCGTCGGTGAGTGGTCTGCTCGGGGCTTGGTTGCGCGCACGCAAGCAGCCGCTGGACGTCGTGCACGCGCACTCGACGGTCGCCGGGCAGCTGGTGAGGCTGTTTCCTCATCCCACGGCTCGTACGGTCTACAGCCCGCACGGGTTGGCCGCGGTGCACCACCGGCGTCGCTCGGTCCGCACGACCCTCTCGGTGAGCGAGCGCGCGCTGTCGCGTCGAACCGCCGCCGTCGCCGCGGTCGGCGCGTCGGAGGAGGCCGAGCTGGCGATGCTCGTCGACCGCACCCCGATCATCCGACTGCCCCACGCGGTACCGGCCAGGTCCGGGGCCCGTGAGCTTCCCGACTCCCCGCACCTTGTGTGCGCCATCGGCCGGCTGACCTACCAGAAGGCGCCCGAGACCGTGACCGACTTCCCGCGGCGCCTGGCCGAGCGAGGCATCGACGCGCGCTGGGTCTGGGTGGGTGACGGTGACCACGAGATGCGTTCCACGATGGAGCGCGGCGGGTGGACCGTGACCGGCTGGGTCAGCGGCGCCGAGGTGACCCGGCAGGTCTCGGACGCGACCGTACTGCTCCACCCCGCGCGCTACGAGGGTCTCTCGCTGGCGATCGTCGAGTCGCTCTCCCACGGGACTCCCGTGGTGGCCCGCAACATCACCGCCAACACCGAGTTCGGCGGCGTCCGGCTCTTCGACTCGACCGACGAGGCTGCCGAGCTCGTCGAGCGTCTGGCCACGGACCGCGAGGAGTGGTCGGTGCTGAGCAAGGCGGCGCTGGAGTACGTCGAGCGTGAGCACGGCGTCTCGGCCCAGGCCGACGCACTCGCGACGTTGTACGGCGAGGTGCGCGGCTGATGGGAACAGCCGTCACGGTGGGGCTGCCGTTCGCGCGCACGCCGGTGGAGTACCTCGAGCAGGCCGTCCGGTCGGTGTTCGCGCAGACGCACGCCGACTGGGAGCTGGTGCTGATCGCCGACGGCAGCCACCCCGAGCTCGAGGACCGGATCTCCCAGATCCACGACTCGCGCGTCCGACTTCTGACCGACGAGCACAACGTCGGTCTCGCCGCGCGCCTGAACCAGGTGGCCCTGGAGTCCTCCCACGACGTGCTCCTCCGCATGGATGGTGACGACCTCATGCACCCGCTGCGGATCGCGACGACGCTGGAGGCGCTGGACCGCTTTGACGCCGAGGTCGTGGGCGGGCGTGCCTACGCCGTCGACGCCGAGACCAGGCTGCTCGGCCTGTTCCGCGAAGGTGGGCTGCCCAGTGACCATGCCGGGTTCCTGCGCAGCAACGCCTTCACACACCCGACGGTCGCCGGCACCCGTCGGTGGTTCCTCGACAACCCCTACGACGAGTCGCTGCGGCGCTCCGAGGACAAGGACCTCTGGCTCCGAGCCGCCGCGCACACCCGCTTCGCGAAGGTGCCCGAGCCGGTCCTCTTCTACCGGCTCACCGACCTCGGCCCGGCCAAACAGGCCCAGGACGCGCAGCACGACCGGATGCTGCTGCGGCGTCATGGTCCTGCGTTGGTCGGCAGTGGAGACACCGCGGTGCGGGTAGTCACCTCGCACGTCAAGCAGCGCACCTTCGCCACCTTGGCGCGGTGCGGAGGAGAGCCACTCATCGTCCGACGCAAGGTAGAGGTCCTCGACGCACACGCCAGGACCGCGGCGCAGCACGCGCTGCGCGTGGCGATGACGACCCGGGTGCCCGGGTGGACAGCATGAGGGGCCACGGACAGTGCTGATCTACCTCCTGGTCCCCGCCCTGGCCCTGCTGCCCGCGTGGCTCAGCGGCCGCCCGGTCGACGGCCGCAGCCTGCCGTCCGGACGCGACGTGTGGCGCTACTCCTACCTCTTCGCCGTCGTCGTGCTCATCGTCTTCGCCGGTGCGCGGTTGTTCGTCGGTACCGACTACACCCTGTACCGCGACACCTTCCTCCAGGCCGACCCCCGCTACTTCGGCTTCTTCATGTCCAACACCGAGCAGGAGAAGGGGTTCACGCTCGGGGTCCTGGCACTGAAGAGCATCACGTCGAACCCCAACATCCTGTTCATGGTCAGCTCACTGGTCACGGTGGGCTGCTCGGCGCTGGCGATCCGGCGACTGTCGACGAACTTCGTCTTCTCGCTCACCCTCTACGTGCTCCTGGGCTTCTACCTGGCGCCGTTCAACATCCTGCGCCAGGGGCTCGCCGTCGCCCTCAACTTCCTCGCCTACTCCTACCTCGACAAGCACAAGGGCCGATTCGTCGCCCTCAACGTGGTGGCGCAGTTCCTGCACTCGAGCACGATCATCGCGGTGGTGCTCCAGCTCGCGCTCCGACGTGCACGCCCGAGCGCGAAGCTGTTCGTCCTCATGCTCGCCAGCACGGCCGTGGCTGCGGTGCTCTTCGCCGGGGTGGCGGCCAAGCTGGGCTTCCTCAGCGAGCTCAACCAGCGCTACACCGGCTACCTCGCCGGCCAGCAGTCCGGTGTCGGCACCTACATCTACCTCGTCTCCCGCCTCCTCCTCGTCATCCTGGTGATGGTCTACCGGCCGCGTGACGGCGAGATCGACCGCTACATCACGCTGGCGATGATGGGCGTCTGCCTGCTGCTCCTGGGCACGCAGTCGCAGGAGATCGGGCGGCTCGAGCTCTACTTCGGCGTCTACCTGGTGATCGCGATCCCGCGTGCGCTGCGCGAGGCGCCGAAGACGGCCCGACATCTGCTCACGATCGGGGTCCTCGTCGGGTCGCTGGCGTTCTACTTCGCCTACCTCGCGAAGTTCGGCAACCTGCTGCCCTACCACTTCGACCGGACGTTGCTCGGTCTGCACAACGACGTGGAGCTCCAGTGAGGATGCTTGCCCTCGCACGGGGATCGCGGGTCAAGAAGGTCGTGCGTGGCGGCATCGCGCGGGCACGCGCTCTGGCTCCGGCGCGACGCCACGTGGTGGTCTACGGCTGGCCGCAGGACGAAGGCAACGCGGTCGAGCTCGTGCGCGGGCTGGTCGGTCGCGGCGTCGACGTACGGTGGCTGATCGACGAGGAGCAGACGGGCCCGGTGCTGGCTCAGCTGGTCGCATCGTCGCCGACCGTGCGCGTGCGCAAGCGGTTGTCGCCGCGGGGCTTCCTCGACTACCTCACCGCCACGACCGTCTTCTACACGCACGGGCTCTTCCTGTCGCCGCCCTCGCCTCCGAGCAAGACGATCGTCAACCTCTGGCACGGCGACGGGCCCAAGCGCAACTACATGCCGGCCGGCGAACCCCCACCACGCTGCGACTTCGTCGTCTCGTGCAGCGAGGTGTTCGGAGCCTCGAAGGCCGAGTTCTTCGGGCTCACGCCCGACCGGCTGCTCGTGACCGGCAACCCGCGCAACGACCGCCTCTTCGGCGAGGTCGACGGGAACGCGCTCGCCGCCTTGGACCTCAGTCCGACCGAGTACGTCGTGTACATGCCCACCTACCGCGCCGCGCGCGCGATCGGTACCACCGTCGCCTGGCGCGACGTCCCCGACACGGAGGACTTCCGGTTGGCTGCGCTGGAGGCTCTGCTCGAGGCCGCTCGAGGCCGCGGGCTCCAGGTCGTGGTCAAGTCGCACCCCCTGGACGAGACGGACTTCGGGACCTCCGGAGCCGTCGTCCTCACCGACCGCGAGCTCTCCGACGTGGGGCTGACCTCCTACCAGCTGCTGGCGGGCTCGTTCTGCCTCGTGACCGACTACTCGAGCATCTGGACCGACTACCTCTCGACCGGCCGCCACGTGGCCTTCGCCGTACCCGACTGGGAGGACTACGCGACCAGCCGAGGACTCGACGTGGCGGTGACGCGGGAGAACCTTCCCGGCCCGGTCGTCACCACGGTCGCGGAGTTCACGCGCTTCCTGGCCGACGCCTCGGACGACGACCCGGACCTGGTGGCGCAGCGTGAGCACGGGATCAAGACCTACGGGCTGGTGACTGCCCCGGGCAACGTGGAGCGCCTGCTCACCGCCCTGGACCGTCGAGGCGTGCAGCTGCCCGGAGGTGGGTCGGCGATGAAGTCCCACCGGATCGCGCTCGGCCGCCGGGTGCTCGGCTTCACCCTGCTGCCGTTCGTCTCGTCGCTGTCACCGTTCCTGCTCCTACCTCTGCTCGCCCGCCGGGTCAGCTCGGCGGAGTGGGCCGGCCTCGGCGTCGGCCAGTCCGTGGGGATGGTCGGCGCGGTCGCCGTCACCTGGGGCTGGCAGCTGCTCGGTCCGGTGCGGATCGCCCGTGCCGACAAGGAGGAGCGCCAGGCGCGCTACCTCGACAGCATGGCGACCCGCGGCCTGGTCTGCCTGGTCCTGACCCCACTCCTGGCGCTGTTGGCCGGTCTGCTCACCCCCCACGAGGGCCGGCTCCTGTCGGTGACGATGGCCGCGGCGATCTGCCTGAGCGGACTCACGCCGGCGTGGTACTTCGTCGGCCTGGGCAAGCCCATCGGCATCTTCACCTGGGACGTGCTGCCGCGACTGATCGCGACGGCCGTGGCCGCGGTCGTCGTCGTCGCCGGCGGCCCTGCGGTCTCCTACCCGGTCGGCCTGGGTGTGGCCGGCCTGGTGGCCGTGTTCCTGCTGTCCTTCCGAGAGCTGCACGGCTACCGCGTTGCCGCCCACCTGCGCGACACCGACCATCTGCGCGCGGAGCTGCGGCGCGGCTTCACCCCGATGTCGACCGAGCTCACGCTGAGCCTCTACTCGTCGGGGTCGGTGGCGTTCGTCAGCTGGCGCGGCACCATCCAGACCGTGGCCGAGTACAGCTCGGCGTACCGGCTGTTCCGGCTGGCGATGTACCTCGTCACCGCGATGGCGAACGGCCTCCAGGGCTGGGTCGCCGAGCGCGAGGGTCAGGCGCGGCGCAGGCGCATGGTCGGTGCCCTGACGGCGCACGCGATCGTCGGGGTGGTCGGCATGCTGGGCATGGTGGCCCTGATGCCCGCGGTCTCGACGCTGCTCTTCGGGGCCAACCTCAGCGTCGACCGGGTCTCCTCGCTCTACCTGGGCCTGACCTTCTGTGCGGCGTCCATAGGCACCTCGCTCGCCCGGCACGTGCTCATCCCGGAAGGCGCTACCAACGGGGTCTTCTACTCGACGTTCATCGGTGCAGCCATCGGCATCCCGCTCCTGGTGGTCTTCTCGCAGCGGTGGGGCGTCCCGGGTGCGTCGGCCGCACTGCTGATCAGCCAAGCTGGTGACGATCTCGACCATCCTCCGGCGCTCGTACCGGGTCCTGCACCGCCTCCGTACGGCGCCCGAGCCGGTCGAGGTCGGCTAGATCGGCTCATCCGGCCAGGACGCGGCTCGAGGCTCGCGTGGGCGGATGCGTCACGCAGCACCTTCACGCGGCCAGTGCGGAAGCCGACCATGCGAGAGAAGTGCCGCACTCCGGACGGCAGTCGGAGCGGGCTCTTGTTGTCGCAGAGGAACCGGACACCGCGGCCGATCAGCTCCTCGGCCAGCACCCCCGTCATCAGGTAGCGCGTCGAGCTGGCGACTCGCGAGGTCTCGAAGCTGCAGAAGTAGCGGATCATCGCCCACTCCCCGTCGACCGCAGCCACTGCCGCGAGCAGGGGCCGGCCTTCCAGGTGGGCGCGTGATCCACAGGTCCGTCTCCAGCATGGCGGGCAGGTTGACCGCCCTGAGGAGCTCCTCGTCGTCGTCCAGGTCGACCCGTGCCTTCTCGACGGCGAGGTCCAGGAACCCCTGTTTACCCGCGCTGAGGGTCGGGAGGTCCCAGGTGACGCCGGCCCGCAGCGCCTTCCGCGCGTGCCGCCGCTGCGTGGCGCGGGCGTGGCCGCGGTCGTAGGTGCCGGGCGTCTCCGGCAACCGCAGCAGCGTGACGGCCTGGTGCAGCGGCGTGGACATCCCGAGCGTCGACTTGTCCAGGTAGTGCGCGATGAGCTGCCCGTCCGCCGAAGCGGAGGACCGGTAGGTCTCGGCGGGGATCCGGCTGAGCAGGACGGCAGCTCGGAGAGCTGCCACCGGGTGCCGGTGCTCCCAGGGACGCCGCTGGGCGTGCGTGCTCAGCAGGTCGTGCAGGGCCGCTTCTGGGTCCTTGACAGACCACGGTGAAGGTGACATCGTCGTCGCACTCCGCGTGAGTCGTCGGGCTGTGGGCAATGGTGCTGACAGTCCGCCAACGAGCGGCAGGCGGCTGGTTACATGTTGCAGTACCTGTCCGGCTCAGTTGCATGCGTGCCCGGGTAGGTTCGCTCTTGCATGGGAGACCTGCTGATCACCGTGGCGCCGACGGGTGCGGAGACCTCGAAGGCCGACGTACCGGCGCTGCCCACCACGCTCGAGGAGCTCGTCGAGACGGCACGCCGATGCGAGGCGGCCGGTGCGGGCATGGTGCACGTGCACATCCGCGACGACCAGCACCAGCCGACGCTCGACCTGGTCAGGCTCAAGGACACGGTCGCCGCACTGCGCTCCGAGACCACGCTCGTGGTGCAGCTCTCGACCGGCGGCTCGGTCCACGACGCCCTCGACGACCGGCTCAAGGTGCTCGAGGCCGAGCCCGACTCCTGCAGCCTGACGATGGGCACCACGAACTTCGGCGACGACGTGTTCATGAACCCGTGGCCCTTCGTCTGCGAGCTCTACCAGCAGACCCAGCAGCGCGGCGTGGTCCCCGAGTTCGAGCTCTTCGACCTCGGCCAGGTCGCCGCCATGGGCCGGCTGCTCGACCGCTACGGGCTGCCGTACGGCGGCCGGGTGCATGCCGACCTCGTGATGGGCGTCCCCGGCGGGATGCCCGGCACGGCGGACGCACTCGTGGCCGCCGTGGCCGCCCTGCCGGCGGCTACGACCAGCTGGTCTGCGACCGGGATCGGTCGCAGCACCCTCTCGGTCGCGCTGGCATCCCTGTCGAAGGGCGGGCACCTGCGGGTCGGGATGGAGGACGTGTTGACCCTGTCGCGGGGTGTGCCGGTCGAGCACAACGAGCAGCTCGTGCAGCGGGCCGCACGCATGGGAGAGCTCGCCCAGCGCACGACCATGACCCCGCCCGAGGTCCGCGCCCTCCTCGGCCTCGCGTGACGGGGGACGTGACCCGCTCGACCCCTCGTTCGTTGGTGGGACATGAGGGGGAGGCTTCTTCAACTGCTGTTCCGCGTCCGCTCGCTGGTGCCGGACGCGGTCGTGCCCGCGTGGGTCACGCTCCGCTACCGGGTCGTCCGGCTGTCCACGAGGCGAAGGGCTGCAGCGGAGGAGCAGATGCGCTTCGTCGTCGGTGACGTGCCGCACGCGGAGCTCGACCGGCACGTGGAGGACTACCTGCGCCGCTCGGTCTTCCGGGGTGAGACCCGCTACAACGCTGAGCTCGTCCGCCACGCACGCATCGAGGGCCTGGCCGTCGTGGAGACGCTCCGAGACGCGTCGCAGGGCTTCGTCATCGACTTCGTGCACCACGGCGACTACGAGACGATCTGCGCCTCGATGGCCAGCGCTGGCGTGCCGAGCTACGCCTACGGCACGTCGCTGCTGTGGGAGCCGGATGCTCCCCACTGGCTGAGGATGCAGAAGAAGATCATCGACGACTCGCCCGGAGTGACGCTGGTGGATGCGGCGCGGGGTCCGCCTACGCTCGCGAGCTGCTGAAGGCCGGGTCCGCCGTCGCGATCGCCACCGACCAACCGGGGCACACGCCGGTCGAGTTCCTCGGCCACCGGATGCAGCTCTCCTCCGGCGCGATCCGGGTGGCGTTCGACACCGACTTCGCCGGTGGTCGTCGTCACTTCGTCACCGGATCCCGACCGGCCTCACGGCGCGGCGATGCTGACCGTGCACCAGCCGCTGCTGCCCGGGGACTTCGAGTCGGTCGAGGCCATGCTGGACGTCGTGCTGCGCATGCACGAGCAAGCCTTCCGGGCCTGGCCGGGGGCCGCCGAGACCCCCTTGCGCATGCTGGACATGGAGCTGGTCAAGGCACCGAGCGAGTACCAGCGGCCGGTGGCGGAGGCCACCGGCGACTGAGCGTCCTCGTTCAGCGTCGACGGCGCTTGGCGAGCTCGATCCGCAGCCGCCTAGGCAGACGTCGGAACCGGTCGCGGTTGTCGAGCTGCCAACCCCGGGCCCGCAGCAGCGTGCGCCACGGCTCGCTGCTGACCTCCGCCGAGCCGGCGCGCCAGGAGTTGACCCGACGGATGCGCCGGTCGCCCTGCTTGAGCTGAGCCACTACGTCGCGGGTGGTCATCCGCTGGGCCAGGTCGACGTACGGCGGCCAGATCTCCTCCTCCCAGGGGAAGGAGCCCCACGCCCGCGCCTCGGCGGGTGTCGGATCGACCCAGAACGCGTTGAGCACGTCGAAGACCGCGTCGGTGGTGTCGGCGTGCGGGTCGTCCGGGCCGAGGTGGGGTGCCACCAGCTCGGCCGTCCTCGCGGCGATCCGCTGCACCTCGGGCATGCCCCACGCGACCACGGGCTCGTTGACGGGGGAGGAGAGCACGGGCGTCATGCGGCCGTCCTGCTCCTCGTAGCCGAGCGTGCGCCCCATCGTGCCCGCGCACAGCACCTCGACCAGCGTGTGCGGCATCGGCAGCCGCTTGATCGAGGCGGGGTGCCGCTGCTCGTCGAAGAGCCAGGGCGTGACGATGCTCGTCTCGCGCCGGGCCAGGTCGTCGGCCGAGCCGCGCACCCCCATGAGCAGGTGCTGCACCTGGCGTCCGCCGGCCTCGCGGACCAGGTGGTCGAAGGCGTACGACGTCCAACCGCCCCACCCGGCGTCGACGAGAGCCGAGGGCACGTCGTCGAGGAGGCCCTCCTGCTCGAAGTACCGCACGGAGGCGTCCGCGGCCGCGCGAGCGTTGGCCAGCACCACGCCGAGCAGCGGCTCGGTCTGCGAGGGCCTCGGCCAGCTCGACGCGCTGGTCGCGCTGCAGCGGCTCGTCGGCCTGGCCGGAGGCGCAGAGCGAGAGCCCGGTCAGCTCGTGGACCTGCTCCGGCTCGAGGTCGACGCGAGCCAGCAGCGTGCGCGCGGTGTAGTCGGGGCGGGCCAGCACCCAGTGGGCGAGGATCTCCGGCGAGGTCGCGCAGGCGCCGAGGGTCCACGGCTTGCGCGAGCCGTAGAGGAACCGGACGTCCAGCTCGGGCGCCAGCGCGGTCACGATGTGCTCGGCCGCCTGCATCATCGACTGCCCGTCGCGAGCCACGTAGTAGAGCCGACTCGATGCCGGCAGCTCGCGCGCGCGCCACCACCCAGAGCGCGAAGCCCATGTTCAGCGGGGCCAGCACGCCGGCCGCGACCGCGGCCACGGGGGTCTGCGACTCGCGCGCTGCTCTGCCTCGAGCCGCGCGAGCCGTGACGCGCCCGACCACCACGAGGTGAGCCCGTCGGTGCCCCGCGCGTGGTCCTCCAGGAGCGGTCTCGTAGCGGTTGAGCTCGCCGCGTGGCTCGTGCGTACCCGCCCACCCCTCGACGCGAGCGGCGGCCAGGTCGCTGCGGCGGTTGTCGCCGCTGTGCTGGAACTCGTGGTCGGTGCCGATCACGTCCGCGACCGCGTTGAACAGGCCGCCGTGCGACTTGCTGACACCCATGTCGGAGGAGGTGAAGACTCGCTCGCCGGGGCGGGACGAGCTCGTGCAGCGCCAACAGCTCGCCGATGAACTCCGCGCTGTGCGGGGTGTCGGAGACGAAGACGACCGTGCCGTCGCGGCGGGCCTCCTCGAGGCGCTCCCGGGCGCCTGGCACGGGGACGGTCAGCTCACGCTCGAGATCCTGCTCGGCGCGCACCCACGCGGATGCCTGCGCGGGATCGACGCTGAGCGCGTCGGCGACCGACTCGTGGATCTCCAGCAGGCTCGCGTGCCGGCCGAGCAGCTGGGTCAGCTGCCACTCACGGTTGTTGCGGGTCTCGGCGAAGACCGCGTCGCGCACCGGGATGCGCCCCTGCTCCGCCAACCGCCGGCCGAGCAACGTCACGAGCGCCTTGGGTGCGCCCACGTGACGCGTGAGCACGGTGTCGAAGACGTCGAAGGACCGGACGGAGGACGTCGGAGGGCTCACGCATCAGGCTTTCTGGTCGGCGACCTTCTGGGCGACGAAGAGGTCGCCGTGGAAGATCCCAGAGGCTTCGTCGTCGACCCAGCGGAACGTCGTGTCGAGACCGAACGTACCCAACTCCTCGACGATGTCGCGGCCGAAGACGCGATAAGACTTGATGCCCTCGTCACGCATCCCGAGGTCGCCGTGAATGTGAGGCGGATGCACCAGGAACTCGTCGGTCTCCGGGTCGATCAACCGCCAGGTGCGCTCCAGCGTCTCGTCGTAGGGCACGGTGAACGCGTAGCGGCCGCCGGGTGCGAGCGTCCGCGCGATCTCGCTGTGCGCACGGTCGACGAAGCGCACGTGCTCCATCACCTCGGTGGTCAGGATGACGTCGAACATGCCGTCCTCGAAGGGCATCTGCTCGAGGTCGACGTTGACCACGCCGTCGCCCAGCAGGTCGCCCGAGGGCCGTTCCGGTCGGTAGAGCGAGGTGACCACGCCGGTCCGGTGCCGCCAGCCGCCGGGCGATCCGTCCGTTGGCGTCGGTGTCGAGGATCCGCACGTCGTCCGGCAGCACGAGCGCCAGCTCGTCGATCGTGGCCGCTCGTACGCCGGACGCCTTCTCGACGGCGTCGAGGAGCGCGCCCGCCATCACGCGGTCGCGCATCTTCCCGCAGCAGCCGCGGCAGCGCAGCGTCTCGCGGAGGGTGCCGATGCGCATGCTGCCGAGGATGGTGACGTCCGGCATCTCGTAGAGCAGGGTGCCGCGATGACCACAGATGTTGCAGGTCGCATGTGTACGGCGGAACCGGTACCAGCTGGCGATGTTGGCACGGCTGAGCCGGTGGAAGGTGCTCCGCGGTTCCTGTGCGGTCGTCTTGACCAGCTGCAGGGCGAGGCGTCGGTCGGTGCCCAAGGGGGCGAGGTTGGCAGGGCCCACGGCGTCACGTCTCCTTCATGACTGAGCGACAGTGTGCCGCACGGGTCTGCTCCGGTGGAGCCGATCCACTGAGCGGGACTCCCGAGGGCTGGCGAGCGTCCCTACGATGCGTCCGTGGACGATCTGTCGGCGCGACCCGCCGACCACGAACGCGAGGTCCTGGCTGCGCGGATCGAGCGCGCGGCGGCCGCGGGCCAGCTCAGCTCCGTCGACCGCGACATCCGCCTCGGCAAGCGGCGTAGGGTCTGACCGATGCCGTTCGAGATCCCCGACAACATCCACCCCCAGTGCGCCCGGCTCGCGTGGCTGCTCGGCACCTGGGCCGGCAACGGGCACGGGCAGTACCCGACGATCGAGCCGTTCCAGTTCGGCCAGGAGCTGGTCTTCCAACAGGACGGTCGGCCGTTCATCCACTACGCCAGCCGCGCCTGGATCGTCGACGAGCAGGGCAGAGTACGTCCGCGAGGCCGCGCAGGAGACCGGCTTCCTGCGCCCCCAGGAGGACGGCACGCTCGAGGTGGTGCTCGCGCACAACACCGGCTTCGTGGAGATCTGGTACGGCGAGCTGCACCCCGAGCAGCCGCGCTTCGAGATCACCACCGACGCCGTCGTACGCACCGCCTCGGCGAAGGAGTACGCCGGCGGCAAGCGGCTCTACGGCTACGTCAACGGCGACCTGATGTACGCCTTCGACATGGCGGCGATGGGTCAGGAGCTGCAGCCGCACACGCACGCCCAGCTGAAGCGGCAGTGACGACGATGACCCGAGCTGGCAGGAGCGGCTCCGGGCGAGCGGCCACCGGCTCACCCCGCAGCGCGAGCTCGTGCTCGCCGCGGTGGAGGAGCTCGGCCACGCCACCCCGGACCAGGTCTACGCGCAGGTGCGCACCAAGTCCGAGTCGATCAACCTCTCCACCGTCTACCGCACCCTCGAGCTGCTCGACGAGCTCGGCCTGATCCGTCACGCCCACCTCACCGACCGCGCCCCGACGTACCACTCCGCGCGCGGCCACGAGCACGCCCACTTCATCTGCCGCGCCTGCCGCGCCGTGATCAGCATCGGCCGCGACGAGATGGAGTCCACCCTCGGCCCCCTCGCCGCACACCACGGCTTCGCCCCCGACTACGGCCACCTCACGGTCTTCGGCACCTGTGCCGACTGCGCCACGGGCGAGGTCTGAGCCGAGCTCTGCGACCGCACCGGCGGATCTATTTCGTCGCGTGCGAGACAATCGGAGCATGTCTGCTGCCAGTCCACTCCTTCGCCTGCCCGGTGCTGTCTCCGGTGACGGCATCGACGCGCCCGTGGCCGCGCACTACGGGTCGTTCAACGGCGAGCAGCGCACGCTCACGGCCGGCGACGGCTTCGTCGACCTGTCCCACCGCGGTGTCCTCCGCGTCAGCGGGCCTGACCGGCTGACCTGGCTGCACTCGCTGACCACGCAGCACTTCGAGTCCCTCGAGCCCGGTCGTCCGACGGTCGCGCTGGTGCTCTCGCCGCAGGGCCACGTCGAGCACGCGATGTACGGCGTCGACGACGGTGAGGCCTTCACGGCCCACGTCGAGCCCGGTGCGGCACCACCGCTCGTGGACTTCCTCGACCGGATGCGGTTCATGATGCGCGTCGAGGTCGAGGACCTCACCGACGACCTGGCGGTGGCCTGGCGCCCGGTCAACGGCGGGACCTACGACGTGCTGCCTCGCGGCGAGCTCGAGGCCTACGCCGAGGCCGCCGGACCCGCCTGCGGCATGTGGGCCTTCGAGGCCCTGCGCATCGCGCGCGGCGAGCCCAGGTTCGGCGTCGACACCGACCACCGGACGATCCCCAACGAGGTCGGCTGGGTTTCGACAGGCTCAACCACCTGGGGAGCGGTGCACCTCGACAAGGGCTGCTACCGCGGCCAGGAGACGGTGGCCCGGGTGCACAACCTCGGCCGCCCGCCGCGGCGCCTCACGCTGCTCCACCTCGACGGCTCGGAGAACCGGCTGCCGAACGCCGGCGCCGAGGTCACCTCGGCCGGCCGGGCGGTGGGCGTCGGTGGCAGCTCGGCGCGGCACTTCGAGCTGGGCCCGATCGCGCTGGCCCTGGTCAAGCGCAACGTCGCGCTGGACGCGACCCTGGAGGTCGACGGGCTCGTGGCCGCCCAGGAGGTCGTCGTGGACCCCGAGGTCGGCCTGCACGTGCGCCCCCGGCGCTGAGCCGCCCGCGGGGCGAGCGTCAGCTGCGGACCGTCTCGCCCTCGGCGTCCTTCTTGCTGGCCCGCCCGGGCTTGCCCTGGGTGTCCGGGGCGTAGCCGTAGCCGTACCCGTAGCCCCCCGAGCGACCCGTCGGGCACCATGTTCAAGATGATGCCGAGCGGGGCCGAGTCCACCGCGTGGAGGCGCTCGACGGCGCTCCCGAGCTGGTCCTTGGTCGTCTTGCCGAACCGCACGACGACGACGGCGCCGTCGGTCTGCGACGCGATCACCGCGGCGTCGGTGACCGGCAGCAGCGGGGGCGTGTCGATCAGGACGACGTCGAACATGCCGCGCACCCGGGAGAGCAGCTCGACCATGGCCTTGGACTGGAGGAGCTCGGCCGGGTTGGGTGGCAGCCGGCCGGCGGCCAGCACGTGCAGCCCGGACTCGGCGTGGGTCTGGATGACCTCCTCGAGGGTGCTCTGCCCCACGAGGGCGGTGGTCAGTCCGACCGAGCCCTCGAGGTTGAGCATGGTGTGCACCTGCGGGCGACGCAGGTCGCCGTCGATGAGGAGCACGCGCTGCCCGGCGCTGACCATCGCGAGCGCCGCGTTGACCGCGGTCGTCGACTTGCCCTCGCCCGGCACCGAGCTGGTGACGACGAACGCCTTGCTGGTGTTGTCGACGTCGACGAAGCTCAGGTTGGTGCGGAGCACCCGGAACGCCTCGGCCCGCGGCGCGTGCGAGGGCAGCGAGCTGATCAGCGGCTTGCGCTGGACCTCGCTGTCGTAGGCGAGCGCGGAGAGCACCGGGGTCTCCCGCAGCGAGGGGACGTCCTCCACCCGCTTGACGGTGTGGTCCATGATCTCGCGGAGCACCGCGAGCCCGAAGCCCAGCAGCAGCCCGACGAAGGCGCCGAGGGCCAGGTTGCGCAGCGGCTTGGGTGATTGGGGACCGTCCGGCACCTGGGGCGTGTCGACGACGGTCGCCTTCAGCAGCGGGACGTGCTGGCCGGGCGGTGTCTCGAGCTGGGCCACGAAGACCTGGAGCTGCTTGACGACGTTCTGGTTGATCCGCTGGGACTGTTGCGGGTCGGGGTCGGTGACCTGTGATCTTGAGGACGACCGTGTTCGGGACCACCGAGGCGTCGATGTTCTTCGAGAGGTCGGTCGCGCTCATGTGCAGCCCGAGGCTGTTGATCACCCGCTGCGAGAGCTCGAGGCCGCTCACCACGTCGGCGTACGACGCGACGCGCTGCTGCGCGAACTGGCTTCCCTGGAAGGTGTCGGCGGTGTCGCTGGCGGTGGTCGAGATGAACACGCGAGAGGTCGACGCGTACTGCTTCGTCATCTGGGTCGTGATCAGGGCCGCGATGGCCACCGTCACGAGCATCGTGCCGACGATGAGCAGCCATCGCCGCCGCGCGATGCGGAGGTAGTCGCGAAGTTCCACAGGGCTCCCTGGGCAGATGGGGACGGGTCGGGCACTCTCGATACCGCCATCAGGGTAGTCGGCGCTAGTTGACTGTGCGCTGAGAAGTCCCTGAGGCGCCCGGCAGTCGGGATCGTCTACGTACCCTCAGCTGCCGCTGTTGATCATTCCTGCCCCGACCGTCACTCCCGTGGCCTCGTCGATGAGGATGAAGGAGCCGGTGGTGCGGTTCTTGGAGTACGCGTCGCACAGCAGTGGGACGGTCGTGCGCAGCTGGACGCGCCCGATCTCGTTGAGGCCGAGCTCCTTGGTCTCCTGGTCGCGGTGCAGGGTGTTCACGTCGAGCCGGTACTTGATGTCCTTGACCAGCACCCGCCCGCTGCGCGTCGTGTGCTTGATGGCCAGCTTCTGCCGCGGCTGCAGCGGGGTCGTGGTCATCCAGCAGACCATCGCGTCGATGTCCTGGCTGGGCGTCGGTGCGTTGTTGACACGCGCGATCATGTCGCCGCGGCTGACGTCGACGTCGTCCTCGAGGCGCACCGTGACCGACATCGGCGGGAACGCCTCGTCGATCTCGCGGTCGAAGAGGTCGATCGCGCTGATCCGGCTGGTCAGCCCGCTCGGCAGCACGACGACCTCGTCGCCGGGCTTGAGCACGCCGCCGGCCACCTGGCCGGCGTAGCCGCGGTAGTCGTGGAACTGGTCGGACTTCGGGCGTACGACGTACTGCACGGGCAGCCGGGTGTCGACGAGGTCGCGGTCGGAGGCCACGTGCACGTTCTCGAGGTGGTGCATCAGCGAGGAGCCGTTGTACCAGGGCATGTTCTCGCTGCGGGTCACGACGTTGTCGCCCTTGAGGGCGGAGATCGGGATGACCTCGAGGTCGGGGATCGCCAGCTTGGTCGCGAACGAGGTGAAGTCGCGCTGGATGCGGTCGTAGGTGGCCTTGTCGTAGTCGACGAGGTCCATCTTGTTGACCGCGAGCACGAGGTGCGGCACCCGCAGCAGCGACAGGATCACCGCGTGCCGGCGCGACTGCTCGGTCAGGCCATGGCGCGCGTCGACGAGCACCAGGCCCAGGTCGGCGGTGGAGGCGCCGGTGACCATGTTGCGCGTGTACTGCACGTGCCCGGGGGTGTCGGCGATGATGAACTTGCGGCTCGGGGTGGCGAAGTAGCGGTAGGCGACGTCGATGGTGATGCCCTGCTCACGCTCGGAGCGGAGCCCGTCGGTCAGCAGCGCGAGGTCGGTGTAGTCGTAGCCCTTGGACTGGCTGGTCGCCTCGACCGCCTCGAGCTGGTCCTCGAAGATCGCCTTGGAGTCCAGCAGCAGCCGCCCGATCAGGGTCGACTTGCCGTCGTCGACCGAGCCGGCGGTGGCGAAGCGGAGCAGATCCATGTCTGGCGCCCTGGCGCCGCCGGTGTCCGGGTGTGGTCGGCGGCCATCAGAAATAGCCCTCCTTCTTGCGGTCTTCCATCGCCGCCTCGGAGAACCGGTCGTCGCCGCGGGTGGCGCCACGCTCGGTGACGCGGGCGACGGCGATCTCGTCGATGATCGAGTCCATGGTGTCCGCCTCGGACTCCACGCAGCCAGTCAGGGTCAGGTCGCCGACGGTGCGGAACCGCACGGTCTTCTCGACGACCTCCTCGCCGTTCTTGGTCGGGTTGTGCTCGCTCTCGGTCATCCACATGCCGTCGCGCAGGAAGACGCGTCGCTGGTGGGCGAAGTAGATGGAGGGGATCTCGACCTGCTCCTGGGCGAGGTAGTGCCAGATGTCGAGCTCGGTCCAGTTGGACAGCGGGAAGATCCGCATGTGCTCGCCGCCGTGGATGCGTCCGTTGTAGAGGCTCCACAGCTCGGGGCGCTGGTTCTTCGGGTCCCACTGGCCGAAGTCGTCTCGGTGGGAGTAGACCCGCTCCTTGGCCCGCGCCTTCTCCTCGTCGCGCCGTCCGCCGCCGAACGCAGCGGTGAAGCCGTGCTCCTCGATGGCGTTCAGCAGCGTGCCGATCTGGAGCCGGTTGCGGCTGGTCTTGCCGTCGTCGACCACGATGCCGTCGGCGATCGCCTGCTCGACGCTGGCCACGATGAGGCGTACGCCGAGCCGGCTGACCCAGTTGTCGCGCGTCTCGAGCACCTCCGGGAAGTCGTAGCCGGTGTCGACCTGCAGCACGGGGAACGGGATCTTCGCCGGGTAGAAGGCCTTCTCGGCCAGACGCATCATCACGATGGAGTCCTTGCCGCCCGAGAACATCAGGACGGGCTTCTCGAACTCGGCCGCGACCTCGCGGAAGATGTGGATCGACTCGGCCTCCAGCTGGTCGAGCTGGCTGAGCCGGTAGTCGGCGTGGGTCTGGGTCATCAGGCGGCTGGACCTCTCGTCGGCCTGGGTGTCGACCGCGTGGATCGATGGACGGCAGCGGCCATCGTATCGGCCATCGGCGTGACGTCCGGTCGGCCGCCGGAATGTGGAGCAATTCGCTAGGGAAAGCGGGCCTCAACGGCCGTAGTCGTCCTCGATCCGCACGATGTCGTCCTCGCCGGTGTAGTCGCCCAGCTGCACCTCGACGATGATCAGCTCGTCGTCGGCCTCGTTGGCCAACCGGTGCTGGGCGCCCAGGGGGACGTCGATCGACTGCCCCTTGCGGACGGTGGTGACGGTGTCGTCGACGGTGGCGGTCGCGGTGCCCTGGATGACCACCCAGTGCTCGGAGCGGTGCTCGTGGGTCTGCAGGGAGAGCCGCGATCCGGGCTTCACGTGGATCCGCTTGACCTTGAACCCGTCCTCCACGTCGATGACGTGCCAGGACCCCCAGGGGCGGTCCTCGGAGTCCAGGGCCATGGGTCAGCCTCCTTCTCGGGGGTCGGCGCAGCCAACCCTAGGTGGATCACGGTTGCCGGCGCGGCAGCACCCCGCCGGACCACGGTGCCCGTGAGGGGTTCAGTGGGGGCTCAGTGGGTGCTCAGTGGTGATCAGGGGTGATCAGTAGGCGCCGCGTGCGCCCAGCACGGCCAGCGGCGTACGGAAGAGGATGGTCAGGTCGCGCAGCATCGACCAGTTCTCGACGTAGTAGGTGTCCAGGCGCATCGCGTCCTCCAGCGGGAGGTCGGAGCGTCCGGAGACCTGCCACAGCCCGGTCATGCCCGGCTTCACGTGCAGGCGGCGCGCCATGATGTCGTCGTACTGCGCAACCTCGGCGGCCACCTGTGGCCGGGGGCCGACCAGCGACATGTGTCCGAGCAGCACGTTGAACAGCTGGGGCAGCTCGTCGAGCGAGAGCCGGCGCAGCCAGCGTCCCGGAGGGGTGATCCGGGGGTCGTCCTTGAGCTTGGCGAAGATCGCGCCGTCCACGCCGCGCTGCTCGAGCAGCTCGGCCAGCAGCCGGTCGGCGTCGACGCCCATGGTGCGGAACTTCCAGCAGCCGAAGGGGACGCCGTTGCGGCCGATGCGCTCGTGACGGAAGAAGACCGGTGACCCGTCGTAGCGGTGGATGCGCCACGCGACGAACGCGAACAGGGGTGCGGTGAGGGTCAGGATCACGAGCGAGCCCACGATGTCGAAGAGGCGCTTGGCCTTCTTGGACGCGGCCGCGGCACGCGGCTTCTCGACGTCGAGCAGGGGAACCCCGCCGATCGGCCGCATCCGGATGCGCTCCGGCGCGACGTCGGTGACGCTGGGCGCCACGGCGATCCGCACGGGGTGGTCCTGGAGGTCCCAGGTGACGCGGCGCAGCTCGGCGCTGGAGCGCACACCGCCACCGGCGAAGAGGAGCAGGTCGGCGCCGGCCACCGCAGCCAGGTGACCTGCCTCGGCGGCCTCGCCCAGGATGCGTACGCCGCCGTGGGTCTCCTCGCCCGCCTCGCCACGAGGCGTGAGGGCGCCGACGACGGAGAATCCGAGTGACTCGTGACGGGACAGCACGGCGCAGAACTCGTCGACGTGTGACTCGTCGCCGATGATCAGGACCCGCTGCACGAGCATCCCGCTGCGGCCCAGCCGGACGATCACGCTCCGCAGCGAGATCCGGCCGGCGACCATCAGCAGGAGGCCGGCCCCGAGAGCCAGCACGAGGAAGACGCGGTTCAGCTCGACGTCGAGGACGTAGCAGGCGAAGCCGGTCAGGGCGGCGGTGGTCACGGTCGCCTTGACCAGGCGGCGGTAGCCCTCGGTACCGGTGCGCAGCCCGATCGCGTCGTACCCGCGGCAGATGGCCACGACGAGCACCCAGGCCGTGGTCAGGACGGCGATCACGAGGAGCGAGGCGAGCGGGCCGGACCAGGGTGCTCCGGGGAGCACGAGGCCGGCCATCGCCAGGGACAGGGTGGCGCCGACGACGTCGAGGGTCACGGCCGCGGCCGGCGACCAGCCAGGACGGGCTGGTGGCGCACGACCGGGCGCCTCGGCCTTGCGCTCCGCCTGGGCGGGCGTGACGCGTTGGCGCGGCACCTGCAGCGCCGCGCGTCTGGTCAGCTCCGTCAATGACGTACTCATCGAACCGGTTCCCCCGTCTGCACAACGAACTACCCCTGGACAGCAGGTTCAACGAGTTCCGTTTGATGAAGGTACGGCGCCCGCCGCCGTGATCGGCGCTCCGGCGTTCGCCTCGACGCCGCACGGAGTTCACCGAGGCGACACGGTCGGTGGTCGCGGCGCTCTGACCTGCGAGGTCCCTGGTCAAGGCAGGTGCGATCGTCGCGGTCGAGCAGCCACGCCGTGGACGGGACCGCAGTCTCACAGCGTGGGACGACCAAGGCAGGTCAGGAGGTGCTGCCCGCCCTGATGGCCTGCCCGAGCGTGCGGGCCAGGATGGAGAGATCCTGGACCATCGACCAGTTGTCGACGTAGTAGAGGTCGAGCCGGATCGCCTCCGAGGGCGGGAGCTCCGAGGCATGCGAGACCCGGCACAGACCGGTCAGCCCCGGGCGGACGCGCAGCCGCCGGGCCATCTCGACGTCGTCCTCCGCGACCTCGTGCGGGTGCGGGGGGCGAGGGCCCACCAGGCTCATCTCGCCGCGGAGCACGTTGACCAGCTGAGGCAGCTCGTCGATCGCGTAGCGACGCAGCCACTGTCCGGGCGCGGTGACGCGCGGGTCCACCCCTGTGTCCGGTGGAGCGCTGCTGCGACTCTGCGTCGATCACCATCGTGCGGAACCGCAGCACCGTGAAGGGGGTGCGGTCGCGCCCGATGCGCTTCTGGCGGAAGAGCACCGGCCCCCCGTCGTGCCACCGCACACAGAGCGCGGCCATCGCGATCACGGGCGCGAAGAGCAGCAGCAGGAGCGTGGCACCGACGAGGTCGAACGTGCGCTTGGCCCGTCGTCCCAGCGCCCTCGACCTCGGCTTGTCGAGGTGGATCAGGGGCAGCCCTCCGACGGGGCGCACCCGGACGCGCTCGGGCGAGATGTCGGTGACGCTCGGCGCGATCACGACCGAGACGTTGTCGTGCTCGAGCTCCCAGGCCAGGCGGCGCATCTCGAGCGCGGAGTCCAGGGCGCCGCCGGCGATGAACACCACGTCGGCCTGATGGCTGCGGGCCCGGATCGCGATCCGCCGCACCTGGTTGGGCAGGGCCACGCCCGAGCGCCGGGTGCTGCCGTCCGCGTCCGGGCCGTGCAGGGTCCCGACGACGTCGAAGCCCAGCGCGGGGTCACGGCCGAGGACGTCGGCGATCTCGCGGGTGTGGCTGTGGTCCCCGACGAGCAGCACGCGGTGCTGGAGGCTGCCGCGGCGGCGCAGCGCCCGCACGACGCTGCGCAGCACCGCACGCCCGAGCAGGACCATGACCGCGCTCAGGCCGCAGGCGACGAGGAAGTAGCCCCGCGAGAGGGGAGCCCGGGCGAGGTAGCAGCCGATCCCGACCAGGGCCGCGGCGGTGAAGGTGGCGTTGACGACCCGGAGGTACTCCTCGGTGCCGGCGGAACCCAGGACGCGCCTCGAGTAGCCGCCGCAGGCCAGGATCGCCAGCACGCAGCCCACGACCACCCCCGGGCCGGCCACGGCGAGCGGCGGCACCGTCGAGTCCGAGGCACGGGAGAGGAACGGGAACCGTTCGTGAGCCGAGGCAGACGAGCGCCACCGCGAGGCAGAGCCACCCGACGTCGGAGCCGAGGGCGACGACCGGCAGGGTCCGCATCGGTGTCGAGACCGGCCCGACCTGGACGGGACCGCGCGCGTGCCGCTGCCGAGGGATGCGGATGCCTCGGGCTCCCCGGACGGGTGCAGCACCACCGGGCCGCGCCGTCAAGTGCGTCATCCGCCCGTCCCCCGTGAGTTGGTCAGTCCGCCCCGAGCACCGGGGCCGCCGTCAGGAATCTGAACGGGAAACGAGGGAGCCGGCCGGTCATGACGGCGTTTCGGCCATCGCGTGGTGACGCGTCCCGGCTGGGCCTGCGCAACGTCCCGATTGCCGGTTTCGTAGGTGGTCACATCGCCCGAAACGGACTCCACCGGGCTAGAACAGTCGACTCAGGTCGCCGGCTGCGCCGTCGAGACCTGAGTGCGTCGAGCAGTGCGGGTCAGTACGCGCCGCGGCTGCCGAACACGGCACCGAAGGTGCGCGCCAGGATCGTGAGGTCCTGGACCATCGACCAGTTGTCGACGTAGTACAGGTCGAGCCGGATCGCCTCGCTCCAGGAGAGCTCGGAGCGGCCGGAGACCTGCCACAGCCCGGTCATGCCGGGTCGCACCTGGAGACGACGGTGCATGTCGCTGTCGTACTGGGCGACCTCGTGGGCCAGCGGCGGTCGCGGACCGACCAGGCTCATGTCGCCCTTGAGGACGTTGAGCAGCTGGGGCAGCTCGTCGACGGAGAAGCGTCGCAGCCAGCGGCCCGGGGCCGTGATCCGCGGGTCGTCCTCCATCTTGAACAGGCCGCTCTCGTAGCCCTGCTCGCGGTGGAGCTGGGAGAGGAGCTCCTCGGCGTTGGTCACCATGGTGCGGAACTTCCAGACCCGGAAGGTCCGTCCGCGACGCCCCACCCGGATCTGGCTGAACATCACCGGGCCGTGGTCGTGCAGGTGGACCCGCGAGCGCCGCGAAGGCCAGCACGCGGGGCGAACAGCGTCAGGAGCATGAGCGAGCCGAGGATGTCGAAGAGCCGCTTGGCGCGCCGCGCCGCCGCCTCGGAGCGCGGCTTCTCGAGGTGGATCAGCGGGAGCCCACCCACGGGGCGCACGCTCACGCGCTCGCTCGACACGTCGGTGACGCTCGGCGCCAGGACCACCTGGATGTCCTCGTGCTCGAGGTCCCAGGCCAGCCTGCGTACGTCGGTCGAGGAGCCGAACGCACCACCGGCGATGAAGATGACGTCGGCGCCGGCGTCGATGGCCGCCTGCGCGACCGACTGGGGCGCCCCGAGCTGCGGGATGCCCGAGTGGGTCGTCGACCGGTCACCGAGGTCGGGGACGAGCGCGCCGATCACGTTGTAGCCGAGCCACGACTCGCGCCGCAGGACGCTGGCGATCTCGTCGACGTGGCCCTCCGAGCCCGCGATGACCACGCGGTGCAGCAGGGCGCCGTGCCTGCGGGCGCGGTGGACGCTGCGACGCAGCAGGAACCGGCCCAGGCCGAGGAGCGGGATGCCCACCGCGAAGGTGAGCACGAAGAAGCCACGCGACAGCGGGAACTTCGCGAGGTAGCAGGCGATGCCGACCAGGGCGGCGGTGGCCATGGAGGCGTTGATGACGCGCTTGTACTCGTCGACGCCGGCGCCGAAGACCTGCTTGCGGTAGCCACCCATCGCCATGATCACGGCGACCCAGCCCAGGATCATCACCGGACCGGCGACCTGCAGCTGGGCCCCCATGTGCGTCGTCGTCATGGCCGAGAGCGGGATGGCGTCGCCGGCGACCACGGCGACGAAGACGGCGATGGTGATCATCACCAGGTCGAGACCCAGTGCCACAGCAGGGACGTATCGCAGCCCCCCGATGAGGCCGGTCTGAGTCCGTTGTCCGGTCGAAACCAGCGAGGCAGTCATTGCCATATCCCCCGTTTGTCACAAGTGCGGGTCCCCCGACCCGAACTTCTGTGCGCCACCATATGTACCTAACGAGGTCGCGCGTGTCCGGTGACGTACACCGTGGGTGCACGGTCTAGTCCGCCAGCGCCCCTGGCAGCACTTCGGTCGGTCCCCGCACCGGCCCAAGGAGGCCACGTGTCGCCGCTCCGAGGGAGGGGTTTCAGTGCTGGTGGTGATGCCCGGCCCGCAGGCGCTCAAACGCCCATTTCGACGGGGATAATCGGCAATAACGGATATCAAGAATCATTAGCCCCAGGCAATTTGCCGGCCGGCTCTTCCGGGGCGGATTCCTCCGGTGCAGAGTCCTCGGCCAGCCGCCAGGCGGCTGCGTTGTTGTCGAAGGCGGGCAGGCCCCGGGTCTGCCGGAGGAAGCCCCATGCCAGCGGCCCGAGCAGGAGCAGCCCGGCGCCGATGATGCCGACCCACTCGGGCGGGACGCCGAGCATCTTCAGGCCGGTGAGGGTCAGCACGATGACGATGCCGCGGCGGATCACCGACTGGGAGACCCAGGCGGCCATCCGCGCGCCCAGGAACGTGCCCGGCGTACCCCCGATCACCAGGGGGATCAGCACCGCCCAGTCGACGCCGCTGGCGACCACGTGCCCGACCGCGGCGGCGAGCACCAGCGGCACCGCCTGCACGAGGTCGGTCCCGACGAGTCGGACGGCCGACAGGGTCGGGTAGAGCAGCAGCAGCGCGACCATGATCAGCGACCCGGAGCCGACCGAGGTGATGCCGACGAGCAGGCCGCCGACGGCGCCGATCAGCACGGTCGGGACGACCAGGATCTTGGGCTCGTCGGTGCTCGCCTCGTTGCCGCCGGTGACGTTGCGCAGCTGGAGGTACATCCGCAGGGAGTACGTCGCCGCGGTGAGCAGCAGGGCGTAGCCGATCGCGGTGGTCAGGAACTGCTGCTGGGCCTCGTGGCTCCCGATGCTCTTGACGATGAAGCCGCCGGCGAAGGCGAACGGCACCGATCCGCAGACCAGCAGGGCGGCCAGCCGCAGGTTGGGCGTCCCGCGACGCCAGTGCACTGCGGCACCGACCGACTTGTTGATGCTGGCCGCCACCAGGTCGTTGGCGACCGCGGCGGTCGGGTCGATGCCCAGGAAGATCAGCGCCGGCGTCATCAGCGCCCCGCCGCCCATGCCGGTCAGCCCGACCACGATGCCGACGCCGAAGCTCACGACCAGGACGGACAGGGCGGACGTGGTGAGCAGGTCAGGCATCGGAGTCCTCGGCCTCGGGAGCGAGCGGGGTGAAGGTGAGGGCGCCGACGACGGCGGCGAGGCACTCCTCGACGGAGCGACCGGTGGTGTCCACCCGGACCGCGGCATCGGTCGGCTCCTCGTACGGGCTGGAGATCCCGGTGAAGTCGGGGATCTCGCCGGCCCGGGCCCGGGCGTAGAGGCCCTTGCGGTCGCGCCGCTCGCACTCCTCCAGCGGCGTGGCGACGTGCACCAGGACGAAGGTGCCACCGGCCTCCTCGACCATCGCGCGGACCTGGCGACGGGTGGCGTCGAAGGGTGCGATCGGCGAGCAGATGGCGATGCCGCGGTGACGCGCGATCTCCGCCGCGACCCAGCCGATGCGCAGGATGTTGGTCTCACGGTCCTCGCGCGAGAAGCCGAGCCCGGCGCTGAGGTGGCGGCGCACGACGTCCCCGTCGAGGCTGGTGACGGTGCGCGACCCGTCCTCGATCACGAGGTCGTGCAGAGCGCGGGCCAACGTCGACTTGCCGCTGCCGGAGAGCCCGGTGAAGAGGACCACCAGCCCGCGCTCGTCGGGGCCGGGCTGGTCTTCCCGCACCACGGCGGCGACCCGGGTGGGGAGCTTGTCGCTCCCGCTCGGGCCCTTCTGCACGAGCACCCGGCCGGAGGGGGCGTAGGCGCGGCAGACGTCCTCCTGCAGCTGGCGATCGAGTACGGCGATCCCGTGGTCGGCGAGCGTGCACGCGACGACGTCGGCCTCGATGCCGTGCCGGGCGAGCAGCTCGGTGGCGACCAGGCACGCGCGCACGAGGCCGACCGGCGAGATGCCGCGGGGCGTGCCCTGCCCGACGCAGCGCGAGGAGCAGCACCTCGCGCTCGTGCGAGACGATCCGGATCTCCTCGAGGTCCCGCTCGGTGGGTGGCCCCGAGATGCCGACGACCAGGCGATCGCCGTAGCGGCGTACCGCTTCCGCCGGGGTGAGGTGCAGCCGGCGGAACGGGCCGTACTCGGGCCGGCCCAAGCGCGTCAGCGAGCCGTCCGCCCCCAGCCGGGCCAGCGGGAGTCCCTCGGGGTCGACCAGCTCCACCTCGTCGGCGTCGCGCAGTCCGGGGGGCAGGCACAGGGTGATCTCGTCGTCGAAGCCGGTGCGCGGGGCGAGTGTCCCGGAGAGGAGGAGCTCCAGGTCGTCGAGCTCGCGCGGCGTCGGGCAGTGCTGCTGCACCGGGTCATGCTGTCAGATGCCGTCCTGTCCGCGGCTACCGGAACAGCGGAGCGAGCTGAGGGAGCAGGTCGTGCAGCACGGGATCCACCAGGGTCTGGCCGTGCCGGCCCGGCACCTGGATGACCCGGAACCGCTCGGGCTCGGTGAGGCGGGCCCAGACGCGGATGGGCTCGCACTTGTTCGCGAACCGGACGTCCGCGCGGACGTAGACCACGCGACACGCGAGCGGTGGGGGCCGGTAGCTGCCCATCGCCTCGTAGCAGTCGGTCATCACGTCCTGCTGGCGTGTCGTGACCGGCGTCCCGACGTGCGGCTCGTCGCGCCCCCGCACGACCAGCCTGCGGGCCCGGGCGACCAGGTCTCGCACCCGGCTCGGGCTCGCGTCGAGCAGCCAGCGAGCCCACTGAAGGGGTCGCTCCCAGAGCACGAACCGGCGCCGTTCCGACGGGCTCAGCACGCCGTTGTCGAGGTAGCTGTCGACCAGCAGGACGACGTCGACGTCCATGCCGCTCGCGAGCAGCCGGTGCGCCACCTCGTGGGCCACCAGTCCGCCGAACGAGCTGCCGACGAGCGTGTAGGTCCCGCCCGGCTGCACGAGACGCATGCTGTCGATGGCGGACTCGGCCATGTCCTCGACGGTCGTGTCCCGCTCGCCGTCCTCGTCGAGCCCTCGCGCCCGGATCCCGTAGACGGGACGGTCGCCGGGGAGAGCTGCCACGAACGGCAGGTAGTAGAGGACGTCCCCCGTCGCGTCGAACAGCAGGAAGATCGGGCCGCAGTCGCCGGTCGCCCTCCCGCAGGGTCACCACGGACCGGGCGGGGAGTGGCTGGTCCGACTCGATGGCTGCCGCCAGCGCGCGCGGCGTCGGCGCGCCGAACACCGTCGACAGGGCGACGAGGTGACCGGTGCGGTGCTCGATGGCCTGGCACAGCTCGGTGATCATGATCGAGGTCCCGCCGAGGTCGAAGAAGCTCTCGTCCGGACCGGCGGGCACACCGAGGACGAGTGAGTACGTCGTGGCGAGCTCGTCCACCAGGCTGCGCTCCTCGCCCTGCGACCCTCGTGCTCGGGGGCCGCGGCTCTCGTGGGCCTCCTGGCGCCGGCGTTCGCGCTCGCGACCGGCGCTCTCCACCGCGGTCCGGATCGCCGGGAGGACCTCCGGGTTCCGCAGCGCCATCTCGTTGACCGGTGCGCGCCCCTCGACGGCGTCGCGTGCCGCGCGCTCGGAGTCCTTGCCGTTGTGGGTGCGCGGCAGGTCGGGCACCGCCACCACGACGCTCGGGACGTGCAGCGGGCTGGCATCGCGGCCGAGGGTCGTCCGGATCCGCGTGAGGAGCTGCGCATCGAGCTCGTGCCCGTCCGCCAGCACGACGAGCAGCACCATGCGCGAGTGCTCCGCGGCGTCCGGCGTCCGCTGCTCCACGGCCATGGAGGCCGCCAGTCGGGCATGCCGGCCAGCACCGAGTAGAGCTCGGCGGGGGCGACGCGGACGCCGTTGACGTTCATCACGCCGTCGGAGCGCCCGTGCATGCGCGCGGAGCCCTCGTCGGTGATCTCGACGAGGTCGCCGTGGGTCCAGATCCCCGGGTGCGCGGCGAAGTAGGCCTCGTGGAAGGCCGCTCCGTCGTCGTCGCCGAGGAGGCCCGCGGGGCGGGACGGGAACGGGTTGTGGCAGGTGAGCTCGCCGATGCCGGTCGCCGGGTCGGGGTCGTGCGCGCGCACGTCGAGGCCCAGGCTGCGGCACTGCAGCTCACCCCGCCGCACCGGGAGCATGGGATTGCCGAGCAGGAAGCAGCCGACGATGTCGGTCCCGCCGGAGATCGACTGGACGGCGACGTCGCCGACGTGCTTGCGCACCCAGTCGAACTGGTGGTCGTAGAGGACCGAACCCGTGGACATCACCGACCGCAGGGCGCTCAGGTCGTGCTCGTCGGAGGGCGAGTACGCGGCCTCGGCGCAGAACTGGAGGTAGGCGGGGCTCGTCCCGAAGACGGTGACGCGCTCCTCGGCCACCACGGACCAGAGGACGTCCGGGTCGGTCACCGGCGCGTCGTTGAGCACGATGGTCGCCCCGGTGGTCAGGGCCGAGAGCAGCCAGTTCCACATCATCCAGGCAGGTGTGGTCGAGAAGTACAGGACGTCGCCGGCCCGCAGGTCGCCGTGCAGCACGTGCTCCTTGGTGTGCTCGAGCAAGGAGCCGCCGGCCGTGTGCACGATGCACTTGGGAGCGCCCGTCGTGCCGGAGGAGAACAGGATCCAGAGCGGCTGGTCGAAGGGCAGTCGCGGCCAGCCGTCGAGAGCCGGCCCGTCCGCCAGCAGGTCGCCGAGCATCCACACCGGCACGAGGGGCTCCTCGGCGAGCCGCTGCCCGTCCAGCACCACGACCGCGCGCACCGTGGGGAGCCCGGCCACGAGGTCGTGCAGCTTCTGCTGCCGCTGCGGCTCCGAGAGCATCGGCGCGTCCTGGGCGCCGTACAGCAGGAGGACAGGCTCGAGCTGCTGGAAGCGCGCCAGCGTCGCGGGGGTACCCAGGTCGGGCGCCGTCGCCGACAGGGTCGCCCCGAGAGCCATCACCGCCAGGCCTGCGACGACCAGCTGCTCGACGTTGCCGGACACGGCGACCACCCGGTCGCCGGGCCCGATGCCGCGGGCCGCAGCTGCCCGGCGACGGCGAGCACCTGCTCCCGCAGCTGCGACCTGGAGAGCCGCACCGTCGGCCGACCGCCGTGGTGTGCGACCACGGCTGCCTCGTCCTCCGCGCCGGGGATCTCGCGCAGGAGGTTCTCGACGTAGCTGAGCCGCAGGCCGGGGAAGAACCGGGCGGTCTCCACGTCGTCCCCGGTGCACACCGGGTCGGCGGAGCCCTCCACGAGCAACCCGGACCACTCGAGGAACAGCTGCCAGAAGGTGCGGTAGGAGTCGACTGAGAACTGGTGGAACTCGGCGTGGTCGGCGAGCTGCACGCCGGTCGACTGCTCGCAGTGGCGTCGGAAGTCGGCCAGCTGCGGCGTGCTCACGCCGGCTCCGCGGAAGCGGGTCTCGTGCGCAGGTCCCACCCGGCGTCCGGAAGGCGTACGGCGACGCTGACGAGCGTGTCGCCCGGCACGGTCGAGGTGATCAGCGTCCACGCCGAGGGGTCGTCGTGACCGATCCGCACCAGCCGCGGCCGGCCCGCGGAGTGGTCGATCTCGAGGTCGAGGGGCTGTCCGAGCCCGCTGCCGATCGCCTTCACGACGGCCTCGTTCCCCGTCCACCGCCGCAGGAATCCCTCACGGTGCGGCGAGACAGGCTCGGCGTCGACGCCCACCGGTGCGCCGGCCACAGCCACGATGACGTGCTCCTCGGTGCCGGCCAGGCTGAAGTGCAGCGGTCCGGGCTCGGCCAACCGTGGCCGGCCGAAGGCGCCGTAGCGGAACTCCAGGGCGGCCGGGCCCACGCCGACGTACCCGCTCAGGACGAGCCGCAGCCAGTACCGCCGCGCCATCAGGCGGTCGCGGACGTCGTCCCGCCTCAGGCGCGTGGCGCGCTCGAGCTCATCGCGGGACAGCATGGACCGCACGTGCTGGTGGCTGATCCCCGTCGCAGACGGCGGGCAGCACCCACACCTCCACCGTGCGCGACTCGCGCAGCCGGGAAGCAGCAGCCGCGGTGATGGCCATGCCGCCCCCAAAGCGGTGAGATCCGCGATGCCCACCGAGGGCGATCCTGAACCGAGGCCGGCTTCTTCAGTCTCGACTGTCAAACGCGCGGTGCCTCACTTTGGCTACGGCGGCGACGAGCCCGGTCAGTAACGTTCCGGCCATGACCCATCCCGTCGTCGCAGAGATCGTCCGCTCCGGCTTCGTCGAGGGCCACCACTACGGCTCCTGGGTCGCGCTCGACGCCGATGGCTCGGTGGCCGCCTCTGCCGGCGATGTCGAGCGCACCTGTGCTTCCGCGTTCGTGCAACAAGCCGATCCAGGCGCTCGGCATGGTCGAGGCGGGCCTCGACCTCGACGGAGAGCTCCTCGCCGTGGCGTGCGCGTCCCACTCCGGCGAGCCGTTCCACCTCGACGCCGTACGACGGATCCTGGCCGGCGCCGGCCTCTCGGAGGACGCGCTGCAGACGCCGCCGGACTACCCGCTCGACGACGAGGCGCGCGAGGCGGTCATCCGCGGCGGCGGCACCAAGGCGTCGGTCCTGATGAACTGCTCGGGCAAGCACGCGGCGATGCTCGCGACCTGCGTGGCCAACGACTGGCCCACGGAGACCTACCTCGACCCGGACCACCCGCTCCAGCTCGCCATCGCCGAGACCTTCGCCGCGACGACCGGGGAGCCGGTCGAGCACGTGGCCGTGGACGGGTGCGGAGCCCCGCTGCTGTCCACCTCGCTGGTCGGGCTCGCGCGCGCGTTCTCGCGCATCGCGACGGCGACGGACGGGTCCGCTGCCCGGATCGCCACGGCGATCCGATCGCATCCCGAGTACGTCTCCGGCACGCACCGCGACGAGCTCACCCTGCTGCGGGCGATCCCGGGCGCGATCGGCAAGGCGGGCGCGGAGTCCTGCTACGCGGTGGCGCTGCCCGACGGCCGCGCCTTCGCGACCAAGACCGACGACGGGGCCGCGCGCGCACGCCCGGTCGTGATGGCCGCCCTGCTCGAGCACGTGGGCATCACCTCCGAGCCCGGTGTGGATGCCGAGGCTGTACGGCGAAGTGGCCGGACACCTTTGCTCGGTGGCGGCCGTCCGGTGGGAGAAATCCGGCCCGTGGGCTTCTGACCGCAAGATGTGCTAACTGTGCTAGCACTTGTCTTCCATCGTGAGACTTGGCGTCTGTGACACCACGCACACCCTCTCAGGTTGCATATGCTTGCTGGAGTTAGCACGATGGGGTGATGGCCAAGACCAAGGTCGGCGAGACCGTCGAGTCGCTCGGGGAGTTCCTCCACGAGCGTCGCGTCGCTGCCGAGCTCTCGCTCCGCCAGCTGGCGGAGCAGACCGGTGTGTCGAACCCGTACCTGAGCCAGATCGAACGCGGTCTGCGCAGGCCATCGGCCGAGGTGCTCCAGCAGCTTGCGAAAGCACTTCGCGTCTCTGCCGAACAGCTCTACGTGCACGCGGGGATTCTCAGCCCCGACGACGGACAGGCCCGCTCCGTGGAGCTGGCCATCCTCGGAGACCCCGTGCTCTCGGAGCGGCAGAAGCAGTCCCTCTTGGACGTGTACCAGTCGTTCAGGGCGGTTGCCGAGAACGCCCATCCCACCCAGGTGCTCGAGCCCCTTCAAGACCCGGAGGGTCAGACACTCGACACGAATCCCGAAGGAGATTGACATGGCGAACAGCACTGTCGACATCATCAAGTCCCAGGCCGCACGGCCCCTCTTCGCCGTCGCCGGCGCCACCGAGCTCGCCTACGAGTTCGCGACCGGCTACGCGACGGAGGCCCAGAAGACGGCGCAGTCCCGTCTCGCCGACGTGCAGAAGAGCGTCGGCAAGCTCGAGCGCGACCCCAGGGCCCTGCAGAACCAGGCCGTGAACGCGTTCAACACCCGGCTCGACGAGCTGACCAAGGACGCCAAGAAGGCGCAGGGTCGCTTCGAGGCGCGCGTGAGCGAGCTCCAGAAGGACGCCCAGGCGCTGCCCGCGAAGCTGCAGTCGGAGATCGACGATGCCGTGACCGAGCTGGCGCAGACCTACGCCGAGCTGGTCGACCGCGGCGAGAAGCTCGTGGCCGCGATCCGCAAGGACGGCGTCAAGGCCGTCACCGCGGTGCGCAAGGCGCCGTCGCGCTCCACCGTCGTGCGCCGTGAGCGTGCCAAGGCCGCTGCCGACAACCCGTCGAACAGCAGCCGCCCGGTGAAGAAGTCGGCCACCAAGAAGGCCACCGCCAAGAAGGCCCCGGCCCGCAAGACCGCGCAGACCGCGCAGTCGGCGGCCAAGAAGGCCTCGACCGGCACGAAGGCCGCGGCCAAGAAGGCCTCGGCCTGACCCGACCCTCGCCGCCGACGGGCGGCGAGCAGTCGGCCTCTGGTGATCCCTCCCTTCGCCAGCAGGCCGCCGGCGGGCCCCCGGATTCGTCCGGGGGCCCGTTGTCATCTCCGGATATCCTCATCTCGTGGGCCACATCCTCGCGTTCCAGTCCGGTGTCATGTCCGTCGTGATGCTGGCGGTGCTGGCGGTCAAGCTGTTCGCGCTCGTCGACGCTGCCGTGCGGCGTCCGGACGCCTACGTCGCCGCGGGCAAGATGACCAAGTCGGCCTGGCTGGTCATCCTGGGGCTGGCGGTGGCCTGCGACCTGCTGCTCCCCAGCCTGATGCTGATGATCGTCGGCATCGTCGCGGCCTTCGTCTACATCCTCGACGCCCGACCCGCGCTGGCCGAGGTCACCCGCCGCCGCTGACGCTGGTCCGCTGCGGCAGAGTTCGACCATGCCCCTGGATCCTGACCTGGCCGACGTGCTGGCGCTCGTCGGGGCCGGCACGCCGATGATCGAGCAGTCACCCGTCGAGGCGCGCACTTCCTTCCGCGCCCTGGCGGTGGGGCTGCGCCGACCCGAGGACGTCGTCCCCGTGGGGGCGGTCGAGGAGGGCTCGGTCCCGGGTGCGACCGGCGACCTCGCCGCACGCGTCTACCGGCCCGAGGGCGACGGCGCGCACGCCACGATCGCGTTCTTCCACGGCGGCGGCTTCGTGATCGGCGACCTCGACACCCACGACCAGCTGGCCCGCAACCTGTGCCGTCGTACCGGCTCGGTGGTGGTCTCGGTGGACTACCGGCTCGCCCCCGAGCACCCGTTCCCGGCCGGGGTCGAGGACTGCGTGGCGGCCACCCGCTGGATCCAGGAGCACCTGGGGGAGTACGGCGGCGACGCCCGGCTGGCCGTCGCGGGCGACAGCGCCGGCGGCAACCTCGCCGCCGTGGTCACCCAGCAGGTGCCCGGCCTGACCGCCCAGCTCCTGATCTACCCGACGACCGACGGCGAGAACGGCGACTACGCCTCGCGGGAGGAGAACGGCACCGGCTACTTCCTCGACCTTCCCGGCATGCAGTGGTTCATGGACCACTACGGCCCGAGCGACCCGGAGGACCCGCGGCTCGCGCCCCTGCGCGGGACGCTCGACGGCCTCCCGCCCGCCGTGGTCGTCACCGCCGAGCTCGACCCGCTGCGTGACGAGGGCGAGGCCTACGCCGCCGCCCTCGACAAGGCCGGCGTCCCGGTCGTCTCCCGCCGCTACGACGGGATGATCCACGGCTTCATGGACATGGGCGCCGCCTCCCCGGCCGCCCTCGACGCCACCCACGACGCGATCGACCTGTTCGCGGAGGTGCTCGCCCAAGCCGGGTAGTCCGAGGTGGAATGCAGGGGTTACCGATCGGTAAGCCATGCCATCCACCTCGGACTACCCGGTCTGGTGCGCCGCGCTGACTGACGACCTGCGCCGCCTCGCCGACCTCGTGCTGGGGCAGTAGCCGCCGCTCAGCTCGCGAGGGGGCGGGTCACCCGGAGCAGGTCGGTGACGATCGCATGCTCGCCTGCCGCGTTCGGGTGGTCGCCGTCGGAGGCCAGCAACGGCGTGGGGTCGCGCGACCCGTCGGCGAGGAAGCTGCTCGTCAGGTCGACGTACGTCGCGTGCTGAGGGATCGCCGCCTGATCGATGGCGATGTTCGCCGCCCGCGTGATCTCACGGCTCCAGTCGATCTCCGCCTGACCTCCTTCGGCACGGGCGGCCTCCCCGTCGGGGAAGACGTTCCAGTAGCCGGCGACGATCAGCTGCGCCTGCGCCGGGACCAGCTCGCGGACGGTGGCCAGGGCCGTCGTCAGGCGCTTGCCCATGGCGTCGACGGCCGGCAGGAAGCACGACTCCTCGCAGTCGCCGACGCGCCAGCTCTCGAGCTGTGGGCTGAGGTCGTTGGCGCCCTCGATCACCAGCACCAGGTCGGCCTCGCGCAGGTCGTCTCGGGTGACCGCGTTGGTGTCGAGCCGCTCCTGCAGGGTGTTGGTGGTGTCCCCGTCCACCCCGAGGTTCACGTCGCGGACGTTGCGGTGGTCCCGGCTCGCGAGCGCCGCGGCGTACTGCGCGGTGACGCCGCTGCAGTCGCAGTGCGAGCCGCTCATCACCGAGTCACCGAGGCCCACCACGGTGACCTGGCCCGGCAGAGCCGCCGGCAGGGGGCTGGCCGGTGTCGTCGCGCTCACCGTCGGGGGAGTCGTGCCGCCGAGGTGCCCCCCGAGGGCCAGGACGAGGCCGGTGACGGTCGCCACCGCCAGGACGACCGTCGTGAGAAGGGCCCGCCGCCTCACGCGGGTTTGGCGGGCTCGGCCCAGGCGAGTGCCTGGCCGAGGTAGGAGCCGTAGTTGCGGTAGTTGTGCCCGCCCTTCGGGAACGCGATGTAGTTGACGTCGGGGTTCCCACTCGTGGCCCTGAGCATCTCCAGCGTGGGGGGCCATGACTCCTTGTCCTGGCGCCCTGCGACCAGCAGCATCCGCACACCGTTCGTGCCGTTGTGCTGGTAGAGCCACATCGGCGAGTTGTGGCGCTCGAGCGTCCGGTCCCCGTGGAAGAGGTTCCCGGTCGTGTGGTCGGTCTCCGGGCGGAAGTAGCCGCCGAACGCGATCACCGCGCCCCAGTGGCCGCGCTGGCTCAGGGCCAGCTTGACGGCGCAGAACGCCCCGGTGCTCCAGCCGGCCGCAGTCCAGTCACGCCCCGGCGGGTCGACGCGCAGCTGCTGCTGCACCGACTGGACCAAGTCGTGTCCGAGGTAGGTCTCGGCCTGCGGGCCGTGCGGCACGTTGGTGCACTCGGTGTCGCGCGGGGGGTTGGTCATCAGTGGTGGGATCACGGCGACGAACGGAGCGACCTTCCCCGAGGCGATGGCCTGCGAGGCTATCTGGCCGAACCCGAACCTCTGGAACGTCCCGCCGGGTGTGCTCGGCTGACCGGGGAGGAACACCACGACGGGGAACCGCGTGTGCGCGTACGCCGGCTCGTCGTACTGCTTCGGCAGCCAGACCAGGGCGTGCCGCGCGACCCCGGCCGCTGGTCCGGCGATCGGCATCACCATCGTCCGGCTGCCGTCCGGCAAGGTGGTCTCGTTCATCGCGATGCCGGCGTTCTGCTGGGTGACGCCGAACAGGTCGTCCCACGAGCTGTAGAACGTGTAGGTGTTGTTGATCCACAGGAAGACCGCGGCGATGGCCACGAGCTGGGCCGTCGCCACGACAGCGAACCTGCCGCCCAGGACGGGGATCGCGCTGCCGCCGAGGCGGCCCCACAACCAGGCCACGACGAAGGGTGCGGCCAGGGCGAGCGAGGTCGCGAGGACCAGGAGTGGCGCGCCGGTCAGGCTCAACATGTCTGTCAATCTAGGTCGGTCGAGGTTGGAGTCAGCACCTCGAAACGGATCGTCAGGTTCTATTTACAATGATCGTGGCTGACTCTCACTTGACAGCGATTGATTCGTGTCCGGAGAAGGCGAGGCCCATGGCACTCATGTCCGTGCCGCAGCCGACGGCTCACGCGTACAGTCCCGCGACCGGCCGCGCCGCACGCATGCTCACCGCGTTGTACGCGCTGTCCACGCTCGTCGCCATCTTCGTCTGGGCCGGGTCCCCAGAGTCGCACAACCCGGGCCGGTTCGTGCTGCTGCTCGACACGCTGAACCTGCCGGTCAGCCACTCGCTGGTCTCGGTGGTCGTCTGTGCGCTGGTCACCCAGGCGCTCGTCGGGCGCAAACGGCTCGGCTGGTGGTTCGTGGTCGGCTTCCAGCTCCTCGGCCTCTACCTCAGCGTCCAGGAGCTGCTCACGACCGACCCCGCACCCGCGTGGGCTCCGTGGCGTCTGCAGACCGGCTCCGGCCGGTGGCTGGACGTCGTCTCACTGGTGCTCACCCCCCTGATCCTGTGGTGGCTCTGGCGCATCCGGGCGGCCTTCTCCGGTCGGTTGCAGCGGGGATCCTGGCTGGGCGCGTGCGGGGTGCTGGCCCTGTCCGGGGTGCTGGCCACGGTGACGGCGGGCGTGCTGCTGATGGCCAGCGGAGCCGGCGAGCCGCGCTCGTTCGTCCAACGCTGGTGGGGCGTGATGATGATCAGCCTCGGCGACCGCGACGGTGGCGAGGCGCGCGAGCTGTACGGGCTGCCCTTCTGGCTGACGGAGATCCCGGCGCTGATCCTGTCGGTGGGCCTGGTGGCGGGCGTCGTGGTGTTCCTGCGCTCGGCCCGGCACGAGACCGACTGGTCCGGCGGGCGGGAGCTGCGCATCCGCCGCCTGCTGGACGACCACGGTGACGCCGACTCGCTCGGCTACTTCGCCACCCGGCGCGACAAGGCCTCGATCTTCTCCCGCGACGAGAAGGCGGTGGTGACCTACCGCGTCCTCAACGGTGTCTCGCTTGGCCTCCGGTGACCCGATCGGCCGACCTGAGTCCTGGCACGACGCGGCCGCCCGGTGGATGGCCGAGGCCCGGGAGTTCGGCTGGGTGCCGGCGGTGCTGGCGGCGAGCGAGGCCGGCGCTCGGGTCTACGCCGAGCTCGGCCTGCGGGTGCTTCCCCTCGGCGACGAGGCGATCCTGGACCCGGACACGTTCGATCTGCGCCGTACCTCCATGACACCGGTACGCCGCGCCGCCCAGCGCGCGACGCGGGCGGGCATCACCTGCCAGGTGCGCCGACAGCCGCGCCATCGACCCCACGGAGCTGGCCGAGGTGTGGAACCTGGCCGAGAAGTGGCGCGGCGACGAGCCGGACCGCGGTTTCTCGATGGCCCTGAACCGGTCGCAGGACCCCGCCGACGCCCGCGTGCTCGTCGTCACCGCGCGCGACGCCGAGGGGCACCTGGTCGGGATGCTGTCGTTCGTGCCCTGGGGCCGGCGCAGGATCTCCCTCGACGTGATGCGCCGTGACCCGAACGCCACGAACGGCGTCATCGAGCTCGATGGTCTCCACGGTGATGGGGCAGGCCACGACCCTGGGCGTGCGCACCGTGTCGCTGAACTTCTGCATGTTCCGGCGCATCTATGCCGACGCCGAGCGGGTGGGCTCCGGCGCCATGACCCGGCTGAACTACTCCGTGCTCGGCACCCTCGACCGGTTCTGGCAGCTCGAGCGGCTCTACGTCTCCAACCAGAAGTTCGAGCCCGAGTGGTTCCCCCGCTTCGGCTGCCTGGAGGACCTCATCTCGCTGCCGCAGGTCGCGTTGGCCATGGGCATGGCCGAGGGGTTCGTCCCGCAGCCACGGCTGACGCACCCGACCCGCGATCGCCACCTGAGCGAAGCCGAGGTGCTCGCGGTGGCCGAGCTCGAGTCCGCCACGCCCGCCGCCGAGGCCGTGCGGCCGCGCCGCAGCGACCAGACCCGGCACCGGCTGGAGCGACTGGCGGCCCTGGGGGCCAGTGGCCGCGAGGCCTACCCGGTCGCCGTACGTCGTCCGGAGCACTCGATCGCCGGGCTCGAACCAGGGTTGTGGGAGCGGCCGGTAGCGGTCAGCGTCGCCGGCCGGGTCCGCGCGGTGCGGGACCACGGCGGGGTGGTGTTCGCGACCCTGACCGACGCGGGGCACGAGGTGCAGCTCATGCTCGAGAAGAAGGGCGAACCCGGCTGCCGGACGGTGAACGAGTTCACCGCCCTGGTCGACGTGGGCGACCTGCTGCTCGTCGACGCCGTGCCCGGCTGCTCGCGCAACGGCACCGCGTCGCTGATGGTCGAGCGATGGACCATGCTCGCCAAGGCGCTGCACCCGATGCCGTTCGACGGGCTGGCCGACCCCGAGACGCGCCTGCGCCAGCGGTCGACGGACCTCATCGTGCACCCTGCCGAGGTCGAGCCGCTGCGCGCCCGCGCCCGGGTGCTGCGCTCGCTGCGCGACACGCTCGACGCCGGCGGCTTCACCGAGGTGGAGACCCCCGTGCTGCAGACCGTCCACGGTGGCGCGACCGCCCGGCCGTTCCGCACGCACAGCTTCGCCCACGGCGTCGACCTGTCCCTGCGGATCGCTCCCGAGCTCGCCCTCAAGCGGCTCATCGTCGCCGGCCTGGGCCCGGTCTACGAGATCGGCCGCAACTTCCGCAACGAGGGTGCGGACGCGACGCACAACCCCGAGTTCACGGCCCTGGAGGCCTACCTGCCGCACGCCGACTACCGCGACATGCGCCACCTCGCCCAGCGCCTGGTCACGGATGCGGCGGTCGCCGTGCACGGTCGACCCGTGCTTCCCCTGCCCACCGGCCCGGATGGGCGGCTCGAGCTCGTCGACGTGTCGGTACCAGTGGCCCGTCGTGCCGGTGCTCGACGCGGTCTCCCGGGCCGTGGGCCGTCCGGTCACGCTGGACTCCGGCCTCGACGAGCTCCTCGGGGCTGGCCGGCGACCACGACGTCTCGCTGCGTGAGGACGCCGGACCGGGAGCCGTCGTCGAGGCGCTGCACGGCGCGCTGGTCGAACCCGTCACGATCGAGCCGACCTTCTTCGTGGACTTCCCCGAGGAGACGACGCCCTTGGCCCGACCGCACCGCCACCTCCCCGGCCTGACCGAGCGCTGGGACCTGGTGGTCGCCGGGACCGAGCTCGGCACGGCGTACTCCGAGCTGACCGACCCGCTCGAGCAGCGCCGCCGCCTGGCCGCCCAGTCCCTGCGCGCGGCGGCCGGCGACGTCGAGGCGATGGAGGTCGACGAGGACTTCCTCCAGGCCCTGGAGATGGGGATGGTCCCGACCGGCGGCCTCGGCATGGGCGTCGACCGCCTGGTGATGCTGGTCTGCGGGACCACCATCCGCTCGGTGCTCAGCTTCCCCTTCGTCAAGCCGACCCGATGACCAGGCGGCCTCTGGCTCTATCGAGCGCGGGCAGTCGTGAGGCTCAGACCCGGCGAGCCCGGGCGGCCTGCTTGGCGCGGTCGGCGGCGTCGAGGTGCACCTTGCGGATCCGGACGGCGTCGGGGGTGACCTCGACGCACTCGTCGGAGCGGCAGAACTCCAGCGACTGCTCCAGGGAGAGCCGCTTCGGCGGGATCAGCTTCTCGAAGTTGTCCGAGGTGGCGGAGCGGACGTTGGTCTGCTTCTTCTCCTTGGTGATGTTGACGTCCATGTCGTCGGAGCGAGAGTTCTCGCCGACGATCATGCCCTCGTAGACGTCGGTCGTCGGCTCGACGAAGAGCACGCCGCGCTCCTGCAGGTTGGTCATGGCGTACGCCGTGACGGCACCCGTGCGATCTGCGACGAGGGAGCCCTGCGAGCGGGACTTGATCTCGCCGGCCCACGGCTCGTAGCCCTCGAAGACGTGGTGGGCGATGCCGGTGCCGCGGGTGTCGGTCAGGAACTCGGTGCGGAAGCCGATCAGTCCGCGCGCCGGGACGAGGAACTCCATCCGCACCCAGCCGGTGCCGTGGTTGGTCATCTGCTCCATCCGGCCCTTGCGGACGGCCATCAGCTGGGTGATCGTCCCGAGGTACTCCTCCGGCGCGTCGATGGTCAGGCGCTCCACCGGCTCGTGCACCTTGCCGTCGACCTCGCGGGTGACCACCTGCGGCTTGCCGACGGTCAGCTCGTAGCCCTCGCGGCGCATCTGCTCGACCAGGATCGCCAGCGCCAGCTCGCCACGGCCCTGGACCTCCCAGGCGTCGGGACGCTCGGTGTCGAGGACCTTCAGCGAGACGTTGCCGACCAGCTCCTTGTCCAGGCGGTCCTTGACCAGGCGCGCGGTGACCTTGGTGTTCTTGGTCGGACCGCGTCCGGCCAGCGGCGAGGTGTTGATGCCGATCGTCATCGAGATGGCCGGCTCGTCCACCTTGATGAGCGGCAGCGCGACCGGGTTCTCGGCGTCGGCCAGGGTCTCGCCGATCATGATGTCCGGGATGCCGGAGATGGCGACGATGTCGCCCGGCCCGGCCCCGTCGCCGGGCTTGCGCTCCAGACCCTCGGTGACCAGCAGCTCGGCGATCCTGACGTTCTGCTTGGTGCCGTCGGTCTTCATCCAGGCGACGTTCTGGCTCTTCCTCAGCTCGCCCTCCCGCACCCGCACCAGCGCCAGCCGGCCGAGGAAGGGGGAGGCGTCGAGGTTGGTGACGTGGGCCTGCAGCGGCGCCCCTGGCGTGTACGTCGGCGCCGGGATCGTCTCGAGGATGGTGCGGAAGAGCGGCTCGAGGTCGGGGGAGTCGGGCATCTCGCCGTCGCCCGGCATCTCGATGGAGGCCCGGCCGGCGCGAGCGCTGGCGTAGACGACCGGGAAGTCGAGGGCGTCGTGGCTGTGCGAGTCGTCGAGCAGGTCGAGGAAGAGCTCGTAGGTCTCGTCGACCACCTCGGCGATCCGCGCGTCCGGGCGGTCCACCTTGTTCACGACCAGCACCACCGGCATGTCGCGGTTCAGGGCCTTGCGCAGCACGAAGCGGGTCTGGGGCAGCGGTCCCTCGGAGGCGTCGACCAGCAGCACGATGCCGTCGACCATCGACAGCCCGCGCTCGACCTCGCCGCCGAAGTCGGCGTGGCCGGGGGTGTCGATGATGTTGATCGTCACACCGCCCTCGGGGGCCGCCGGGCCGACGTAGCGCACGGCGGTGTTCTTGGCGAGGATCGTGATGCCCTTCTCGCGCTCGAGGTCGCCGGAGTCCAGCACGCGCTCCTGGACCCCGCTCTCCTCCTGGTGGGCGGTGAAGGCGCCAGCCTGGTGGAGCATGGCGTCCACGAGGGTGGTCTTGCCGTGGTCGACGTGGGCGACGATGGCGACGTTGCGCAGGTCGGCGCGTCTTTGCAGGGACATGGGTTCTCTCGACGGAGGAGGCGAATTGACGGTGCGGTCGGCGCGAAGGCCAGAACATCGCAACCTGCGGAGTCTATCGTTGCCGGCCATGGATCGCTTCCGGGTGCTGTTCGTGTGCGTCGGCAACGTGTGCCGTTCGCCCCTCGGGCAGCACCTGCTCGCGGCCCGGCTCCCGGCCGACCGGTTCGAGGTCTCGAGCGCGGGCGTGATGGCCATGGTGGGGGAGCCGATGACCCAGGAGGCGGCCGTGCACCTCGAGCCCCACGGGCTGAGCGCCGACGGCTTCGCGTCCCGCCAGCTCACCCCGGCCATCGTCGAGGAGAGCGACCTCGTCCTCACCGCGACCCGTGACATCCGCTCGCGCGTGCTGGAGGAGGTGCCGTCCGCGATGCGTCGTACGTTCACGGTGCGGGAGTTCGCGGCCCTGCGTCGACCAGGTGGAGCCGGGCACGGACCTCCGCGACCTGGTCGCCCGCGCCGCGGCCGAGCGGAGCAGCGCCGTGCTCGACGACTACGACATCACCGACCCGTTCCGCCGCGGGCCCGAGGCCAACGCGCGTGCCGCGGAGCTGATGGACACCGCGGTCGAGCACATCGCGAAGGGACTCGCTCGCGTGACGCGCCGACTCGTCGCTCGCCCTCGTGGCGCTGCTGGCCTCGACCGGCTGCGGCGGCACCCCCGAGGCGCCGCCCGGACGGCGTCCTCGCCGACGCAGTCACCCGCCGCCGTGCTGCCCTCGCCGGTCAAGGCCACCGCGACGCACCCCAGCGAAGCCCGCGGCCAGGGCGGCCGCGACCGCGAAGCCGCTGCACGGCCTGGTGATCGCGCTCGACCCCGGTCACCAGCTCGGCAACCACAACTTCCCGCGCCAGATCAACCGGCTGGTCCAGGCGGGCGGGTTCAGGAAGCCCTGCAACACCACCGGCACCGCCACCAACAGCGGCATCCCGGAGGCGACGGTCAACTGGCGGCTGAGCCGCGCCGTGCAGCGCCGGCTGGTGGCCCTCGGCGCCGTGGTGCGGCTGACCCGCAACGTCAACAGCGAGCGCTACTGGGGGCCGTGCGTCGACAAGCGCGGCGAGTTCGGCAAGCGCGTCGGCGCCCGGCTGATGGTCTCGCTGCACGCCGACGGCGCTCCCGGCTCCGACCACGGCTTCCACGTGATCGTCCCGACCAAGCGGGCGCCGTGGACGACCGACATCTACAGCCGGTCGCTGCACCTCGGCCGACTGCTCCGCAACGCCCTGACCGCCCGCCACGTGCCGCGCTCGAACTACATCGGGCACGGCACCGGCCTCGACATCCGCTCCGACCTCGGCACGCTCAACATGAGCGACGTACCGGTGGCGATGATCGAGATCGGCAACATGCGCAACGCCACCGATGCCTGGCGGATGACGCACCCGAAGGGCCGGGCGAACTACGCCAACGCCGTGGTGGCCGGCATCCGCGCCTACCTGGGTCGGTAGCGGGTCAACGACGAGAACCTGGCGCTTACCACGAGATGTTTCTCGTTGTCGGCGGTGGTTTCCCTAGTTAACTAGGGAAACCACGCCTCAGCCGGTGCGGTGCACCTTGTGCTGGGCCGCCTGCGCCCGGGGGCGTACGACGACCTCGTCGATGTCGACGTGGGAGGGGAGCGAGGCGACCCACCGGACGACCTCGGCGACGTCCTCGGCGACGAGCGGCTCGGCCACGCCCTCGTAGACCTTGTCGCGCTTGGCCTCGTCGCCGCCGAAGCGCACCAGCCCGAACTCCTCGGTGGCGCACCATGCCCGGCGCGACCTCGGTGAAGCGCAGCGGCTCGGCGACGTGCTCGAGGCGCAGCGTCCGGGTCAGCACCGCGACGCCGTGCTTGGCCGCGGTGTAGCCGCCGCCGCCCTCGTAGGCGACCCGACCCGCGGTCGAGCCCATGTTGATGACCAGGCCTCCGTCCCCGCCGCGCAGCGCGGGCAGCAGGGCCTGGAAGACGCGGAGGGTGCCGAGCACGTTGACGTCGTACATCCGGCCCCAGGTGTCGGCGTCCGCGTCCGCCGCGCTGGCGGCGTCGAAGGCGCCACCGGCGTTGTTGACCAGCACGTCGAGGCTCGGCGTGAGCGCGGCGACGGCCTGCGCGAGGTCGCGCACCGACGCGTCGTCGGTGACGTCGCAGACGACCGCGGTGCCGCCGATCTCGCGCGGCCAGCGCCTCGACCCGGTCGGCGCGCCGCGCGGCGCAGACGACGTGGAAGCCGTCGCCCGCCAGGGCCCGCGCGGAGGCGGCGCCGATCCCGCTGCTGGCCCCGGTGACGACGGCGTACGGATCGGTCCGGGCGTGGATCCGGATGGCGATGTCACCTGGGAAACCCCTCTGGGTGCGGGTGGTCGGGAGCTCGCCGCCATGATAGGAGGCGGAATGCGAGCCCCTGACCGGTGGTTGGGGCGAGTGGTCGGAGGTGAGCATGGGTCTGCATCGGGTTGCGATGGTCAGCCTGCACACCTCACCGCTCGACCAGCCCGGCACCGGTGACGCGGGCGGGATGAACGTCTACGTCCTCGAGCTCGCCCGGCGGCTCGCTGCGCGCGGGGTCGAGATCGACGTCTTCACCCGCGCCACCGGTGGCGGCCTGGCGCCGCTCGTCGACGTGGCCGACGGGATCCGCGTGCACCACGTGCCGGCCGGGCCGTTCGAGGGCCTGACCAAGCACGAGCTCCCTGCCCAGCTGTGCGTCTTCGCGCGCGAGGTGCTGCGCACCGAGGCCTACCACCCGCCGGGCTACTACGACCTCGTGCACAGCCACTACTGGCTCAGCGGCCAGGTGGGAGCGCTGGCCCGCGACCGCTGGGGCGTCCCGCTGGTGCACACGATGCACACGATGGCCAAGGTCAAGAACGCCGCGCTCGCCGAGGGCGACACCCCGGAGCCGATGGCGCGGCTGATCGGCGAGGAGCAGGTCGTCGCCGCCGCCGACATGCTCGTGGCCAGCACCGACGGCGAGGCGCGCGACCTGGTCGACCTGTACGGCGCCGAGCCCGGCCGCGTCGAGGTCGTGCACCCCGGCGTCGACCTCGCCGTCTTCCGCGACGTCGGCATGGCGGCGGCCCGCGAGCGGCTCGGCCTGCCCCGCGACGCCCACCTGATCACCTTCGTCGGCCGGATCCAGCCGCTGAAGGCGCCCGACGTGATGCTGCGGGCCGTGGCGCGTGCTGCTCGAGCGCCGCCCCGAGCTGCGCTCCACGCTGCACGTCGCGGTCGTCGGTGGCCCCTCGGGCTCCGGGCTCGAGCGGCCCGACTCGCTGGTCCGGCTCGCCGACGAGCTGGGTCTGGCCGACCTGGTCCGCTTCGTGCCGCCGGTGGCCCAGGCCGAGCTGGTCGACTGGTACGCCGCGTCCTCGCTGGTCTGCGTCCCGTCGTACAACGAGAGCTTCGGGCTGGTCGCCGTCGAGGCCCAGGCCTCCGGCACGCCGGTCGTGGCCGCGGCGGTCGGTGGGCTGACGACGGCGGTCGACGACGGTGTCTCCGGGCTGCTCGTCCGCGACCACGCGCCCGGCTCGTACGCCGGGGCCTTCGAGCGGGTGCTGCTCGAGCCCGGGCCTGCGCGACCGGCTGGCCGCGGGGGCGCTCGCCCACGCCGCGCCAGTTCGGCTGGGACCGCACGGCGGCGGCCATGATCGCGGTCTACGAGAGGGCGCAGGAGAAGATGCGTTCCGACCTGACGGGGGTGGCCCTGTGAGTGACCTGTGGACGACGACGTGCTGAGCCAGGAGCTAGCGAGGAGCGCGAGCGCGCGTCGCGGCGCTCGAGGTCTTCGCCGAGGGCGAGCTCGACTTCGAGGTGATCTCGCCGACCTCGCTGATGGTGAGCCTGCCGGGCGAGAAGAAGCTGCAGACGCCCTGCCGCTTCGACGTCGGCCGGCACGGCCTGGAGCTGCACGCCTTCGTGTGCCGGCGGCCCGACGAGAACTTCGAGGGCGTCTACCGGTGGCTGCTCGAGCGCAACATGAAGATGTACGCCGTCGCCTTCGCGCTCGACGGGATGGGCGACATCTACCTCGACGCGCGGCTGCCGCTGGCCGCGGCGACGCCGGAGGAGATCGACCGGCTGCTCGGGTCGGTGCTGGAGTACTCGGACGGCTCGTTCAACACGATCCTCGAGCTCGGCTTCGCCTCCTCGATCCGCAAGGAGTGGGAGTGGCGGGTCTCGCGGGGCGAGTCGACGCGCAACCTCGAGGCGTTCATCGGGCCGCTGGGGCTGGATCGCCCGTCGGAGGAGCCGGCTCCGGAGGGCTGACGTCGCACCGGCCGCCGGCGCGCGACCGCGACGCCCACGAGGGCGAGCACCCCGCCGACGTAGGCCAGGGCGGCGGCGCCTCGCCCAGGAAGACCAGCCCGAGCACGATCGTGATCGGCGGCACGAGGTAGGTGGTCACGCCGAGGCTGCTGGCGTCCATGTGCTGGAGCGCGAAGGCGTAGGTGGTGAACGCGATCGCGGTCGGGAACACGCCGAGGTAGACCAGCCACCAGGACGACGACGCCGGCGCGGCACCGATCTCGTGGACGAGCTGGCCGGCGAACGGCAGGCACACGAGGGCGCCGACGGTGCACGCCAGCCAGGTGACGTGCACGGCCTTGAGCCGGCTGACCAGCGGCTTCTGCAGGATCAGGCTGATCGAGTAGGCGACCGCGCTGACCAGGCAGAGCAGCACGCCGACGACGTGGCTGCCGCCCGCCGCTGCCGGAGTGGCCCGTGAGGAGAGCGCGATCAGCACCACCCCGCCGAAGGCGAGCGCCAGCCCGGCGCCGAGGTAGGCGGTGAACCGCTCGTGCAGGAACACCGCGGCCAGGAACGCGATCAGCACGGGCGAGACCTGGATCAGCATCGCGGCCGTGCCGGCGTCGACCTGGCGCTCGCCCTGGTTGAGCGCGACGTTGTAGACGCCGAACCAGAGCACCCCGATGGTCACGACCATCAGCCAGTCGCGCCGGGTCGGCCGCGGCAGCCGTCGCTCTGCGCTCGCGCGGGTCGAGACCGCCGCGACGCCCAGGCACACCGAGCCCACCAGCAGCCGCCCGAGCGAGAGCGCGCCCGCGGAGAAGTCGGAGTGGAGGTGGCGGATCGCCACGAACGCCGAGGCCCAGAACACCAGCGTGCACCCCACCGCGGCCAGGGGCAGCCAGGTCGGCGGGGAGGACTTCTGGCTCACCTCCCCAGCCTAGGAACCACGCACCGACAAGCGGCACGCGGTTTTCGGTCGTCGTACGTCGAGATCCCGCCGCGCTACGGACTACCCGGGTTCGCCGGCACGGGTACGCGGATCGCGTCGTGGACGACGGCCTCGAGGCTGCCGGTCTCCTCGAAGCGGCGGCGCTGGCGGGTGGCGCCGTTGCCGTGGGCGAAGAGCCGCTCGACGAGGCCTGCGACCAGGTCGCGGTCGCCCGCCTCGTGGAGCGCTCGCCGACGTGCTCGAGCAACGAGCCGACGACCTCGCGGGCCGGCGCGAGGGCGCCCGCAGCCGGGTCGACGAGCCGGCCGGCGAGGCCGTGGCGCGAGGCGCGCCAGGTGGCGGCGCGGACCAGCTCGCTGCGCCAGCCGGGTCCGTGCCGCTCGCGGCTGCCGTGGCGACGAGCGCCCGGGCCAGCGCCGCGACCAGCACGGCGTCCTCGAGCTCGGCGCACACGTCGGCGACCCGCACCTCGACGGTGCCGAACCGTCGGCGTAGCGCGCGTCGAAGTAGGTCATCGCCGGGTCGAGCGCCGCGCCCCACTCGACGAGGCGCTCGGTCACCTCGTCGTAGGTGGCAGCGTCGCCGAACGGCTGGCCGGTGCCGTGGGAGGGCCAGCGGCCCCACGTCTGCGCCCGCCAGCTCGCGTGGCCGGTGTCGCGCCCGTCGACGTACGGCGAGTTGGCGCTCATCGCGAGCAGCACCGGCAGCCAGGGCGGCGATGCCGTCGAGCACCCGCACGCCGTCCTCGAGCGCCGCCCACCTCGACGTGCACGTGCATCGCGCAGGCCAGTGCCGAGCCGGGCGATCTCGCCGTACTCCTCGCGGATCCGCAGGTAGCGCGGCTGCCGCGTGATCGTGGTGTCCTCGTCGGGGAGCACCGGCACGCCGAGGGCGACCGCAGCAGCACCGGCCTCCTCCGCCGCCGCGCAGATGGCGCGCGCGGCTGCGCCGGATCTCGCGGTCGAGCTCGTCCAGCGTCCGTCACGGAGGCGTCTGGGTCTCGGCCTGCTGGAGGAACAGCTCGGGCTCGACGTCCTCGTGTGCCCGCGCACCGCGTGGGCGAGCGCCCGGCGTCAGCTCACGCGGTGCTCCGGGTCGACGAGCAGCAGCTCCTCCTCGACCCCGAGGGTGGGGACGGCCATGCTCCAGCCTGCCCAGGTAGTCCGATCGCGGGGACATGGTACCCTACCTCGGCACCGGGAAGGCGGGGTCAGAGGTCGAGCTTGTAGCCCAGGCCGCGCACGGTGGTCAGCAGCGTCGGCTCGGCGGGGTTCTGCTCGAGCTTGGCGCGCAGGCGCTTGACGTGGACGTCGAGGGTCTTGGTGTCGCCGACGTAGTCCGAGCCCCAGACGCGGTCGATCAGCTGGCCGCGGGTCAGCACGCGGCCGGGGTTGCGCAGGAACATCTCGAGCAGCTCGAACTCCTTGAGCGGCAGCCGCACCTCGTGCGCCGTCGAGGGTGACGAGGTGGCGGTCGACGTCCATCCGCACGCCGGCCGACCTCGAGGGTGGCCGGCGCGAGGTCCGGCTCGACGCCGCGGCGCAGCACCGCGCGGATGCGGGCGACCAGCTCGCGCGGGGAGTAGGGCTTGGTGACGTAGTCGTCGGCGCCGAGCTCGAGGCCGACGACCTTGTCGACCTCGTCGTCCTTGGCGCTGACCATGATCACCGGCACGTTGGAGGTCTGCCGGATCTGGCGGCACACCTCGGTGCCGGGGATGCCGGGCAGCATCAGGTCGAGCAGCACGATGTCGGCGCCGCCGCGCTCGAACTCGGTGAGCGCGTCGGGCCCGGTCGCCGCGATCGCGACCTCGAACCCCTCCTTGCGCAGGAGGTAGGCGAGGGCGTCGCTGTAGCTCTCCTCGTCCTCGACGACCAGTACACGGGTCACGGGATGTTGCTCTCCTCGGTCTGCGTCGCACCGGAGCGGTGCAGGGTGCCCGGTACGCCGGGCTTGCGGGGCAGGCTGAGGGTGAAGGTCGAGCCCTGGCCCTCGACCGACCACACCCGCACCTCGCCGCCGTGGGAGGCGGCGACGTGCTTGACGATCGAGAGGCCGAGGCCGGTGCCGCCGGTGGAGCGGTGCCGGGCGGGGTCGACGCGGTAGAACCGCTCGAAGATCCGGTCGAGCTCGCGACGCGGGGATGCCGATGCCCTGGTCGGTGACGCTGAGGTCGACGCTGAGGTCGCGGGCCGTCGCCGAGACCACGACGCTGGAGCCCTCGGGGGAGTAGGCGACCGCGTTGGCCACCAGGTTGCCGACCGCGACGGCGACCTGCTCGCGGTTGCCGAGCACGACGAGCCCCTCGGTGCCGTCGTGCACGAGCTCGATCTGGCGGGCGTCGGCGTCGGTGAGGTTCTCGTCGATGGCGCGGGCGATGATCTTGTCGACCTCGACCGCGACGGGCTCGTCGAGCGGGTCGTCGCCCTGGAGGCGGGAGAGCTCGATGATCTGCTGCACCAGCCGGGTGAGCCGCTCGCTCTCGGTGTGCATCCGGCCGGCGAAGCGCTGCACCGCCTCGGGGTCGTCGGCGGCGTCGATCGACCGCGTCGGCGAGCAGCTGGATCGCGCCGACCGGCGTCTTGAGCTCGTGGCTGACGTTGGCGACGAAGTCGCGGCGGATCGACTCCACGCGGCGCTCGCGGGTGCGGTCCTCGACGAGGGCCAGGACCAGCTCGCGAGCTCAGCGGCGCCACCCGGGCGGTGACGTGGCGCGGTGGCATCCCGTCGCGCTGCATGAGCAGCTCGGTCTCGCGGATCTGCCCGTCGCGGCGTACCTGCCGGACCAGCTCGGCCAGCTCGCCGACGGTGATCTCGTGGCCGCGCACGATGCCCATCGCGATGGCGGGGGCCGAGGCCTTGAGCACGGCGTCGTTGGCGTCGACGACCAGCGCGCTGCTGCGCAGCACCGAGAGCACGGCGGCGACACCGGGCGGCATCGCCGGCTCGGGGGCCGGCGGCGGCGCCAGCTGGCGCTCGCTGACCCGGAACGCGAGCACGACGCCGCCGCCCAGCACTGCGCCGAGCAGCGCGAACAGGAGGGCCTGGCACGGTCGGGCTCACGCTCGAGGATCGTACGCAGCGATTGCACGCAAGTCTCACCTTCTCGAGGCGGGCTTTCAGGGGCTGTTCGCCCCGCGTTCACGCAACGATCGCCAATCGTTCACCGGCTGAACGTAGGTTGTGTGACATGCGTGACGCGTACTCCGACCAGCTCGACAACATCCGCGACGAGCTGGTCACCATGGCCCGCCTCGTCCGCGAGGCCGTCTCCGAGGGCACCGCCGCCCTGCTCGAGGGAGACGCCCAGCGGGCCGAGCAGGTGATCTCCAACGACGTCCAGATCGACGCCCTGCGCGAGAAGCTCGAGGAGGACAGCTTCGAGCTGCTCTCGCTGCAGAACCCCGTCGCCGGCGACCTGCGGATGCTGGTCGCCTCGCTGCGGATGGTCAGCGAGTTCGAGCGGATGGGCGACCTCGCCGTCCACGTCGCCAAGATCGCTCGCCTGCGCGTCCCCGACGTCGCCGTGCCCGACCAGGTCGTGCCGATGATCGCCCGGATGGCCGCCGTCGCCGAGGTGATGATCGGCAAGGTCGAGCACGTCATCGCCGCCTCCGACGTCGCCGCCGCCGAGGAGCTCGAGCAGGTCGACCAGGAGATGGACAAGCTGCGCCGCAACTCCTTCCGCGAGCTGCTCGGCTCGGACTGGACCCACGGCGTCGAGCCGGCCGTCGACATCGCCCTCCTCGGCCGCTACTACGAGCGCATCGCCGACCACGCCGTCTCCATCGCCCGCCGGGTCGTCTTCCTGGTCACCGGCGAGCACCCGCAGTACGCCTGAGGGTCGCTGCGGGTCGCATGTAACGCGGCGTTATTGCCGCTGTGCACGTCGTCGAGGGCGTCACGGCGCGATAACCCCGCGTTACATGGCCGCGGCGCCTCGGCAGGAACAGCGCCGAGTCGCCGAACTCGTGCCAGCGGTAGCCCTCGGCGAGCGCGGCGTCGTACGCCGCCTGGCCGAGCGCGGTGCCGGCGACGGCCTCGACGAGCAGCAGGTGCGAGGCGCCGGCGTCGTGCCAGCCGGTGATCAGCCCGTCGACGACGACGGGCGGGTCGGCCGGGGTGACCACGCGCTCGGGTCCAGCCCGACGACGCGCGGACGTGGCCGTCCGCGACCGCCGACTCCAGGGCGCGCGTCACGGTCGTGCCCGTCGCGACGACGCGGCCAGCCGCTGTCGCGGGTCAGCTCGACCAGGCGAGCGGTGGCGGCCGGGACGTCGTACCACTCCGGCTGCGGCCCCTCGCCGGCCTCCTGCGAGGAGACGCCGGTGTGCAGCGTGATCGGCGCGACGCCGATGCCGCGCGCCACCAGGCCGCGTGAGCAGCGACTCGGTGAACGGCCGCCCGGCCGAGGCCATCTCGGCGCTGCCCGGGACGCGCGCGAAGACGTTCTGGTAGGTCGCCAGCGGGTAGCGGCGGTCGAGGTAGCCGTAGGCGATCGGCCGGCCGCGCCGGTCCAGCAGCGCGCGCAGGTCTCCCTCGACGCCGGCGCGCCACAGCCGGTTGCCGTGGCCCGTGGGCGAGGAGTGCTCGTGCGGGTACGGCGCCAGCAGGGTCAGCGGCAGCTCGCCGACGCCGATCGTCTCGCCGGGTCGCGCGTCGAGCACGGGAGCGCGCGGCGTCCGGGGCCGGTGCGCAGCTCGACCACCCAGGTGCCGTCGTCGAGGCGGGTGGCCGCGTGCAGCACGACCGGCTCGCCGCCCGCGGACGGCGTCGATCTCGCCGTGGACGGTGGCCGAGTTGTTCACCACCACCAGGTCGCCGGGCTCGAGCACGTCGACGAGGTCCGCGAACACGTGGTGCTCGATCCCCGCCGGGCGGGCGACGAGCAGGCGGACGTCGTCGCGCGACTGCCAGCGCACCTCGGCGGGCGACGGCGCGGTCGACTCGTCGGGGTTGTTGAACCGGATGCCCGGGCGCTCGGTCAGGACGCGTCATGCCGTCACCGCCACGGGGATGTCCGCCGCGACGTAGCCGCCCGCGTCGGTGGCCGCTGCTCGACCAGCGCCAGCAGGTGCGGCACGACGGTCTCGGGCAGCGGGCGGTCGGAGATGTCCTCGCCGGGGAAGGCGTCCTGGTGCATCGGCGTGCGCATGTCGCCCGGGTCCACGGCGTACGTCGACAGCCCGGTCTCGGCGCCGAAGGTGAGCACCAGGTGGTCGAGCGCGGCCTTGGAGGCGCCGTACGCCCCCCAGGTCTCGTAGTGGTTGCACGGCCGCGTCGCTGGAGATGCCGACGACGACCCCGTCGCGGGCACGCAGCTGCTGCGGTCAGCGCGATCATCAGGGCGGCCTGGGCGCCGGCGTTGGTGCGGATCACCTCGCCGAGCTCGAGGGGACCGAGCTCGGCGAGCGGTCGCATCGGCAGCGGGCCGAGCGTGCTGGCGTTGAGCACCAGCAGGTCGAGGCCGCCGAGGTCGGCGATCGTCGCGACGAGCCCGTCGCGGTGGGTCGCGTCGGCGACGTCGCCGGCACGCCGTGCGCGGTCGTGCCGTTCGAGCGCGTCGGCGAGCCGTGCGGGGTCGCGGGCGTCGGTCACGACGACCCAGCCGGCGTCGTCGAGGGCGCGCACGAGGGCGAGCCCGAGGCCGGAGGAGCCGCCGGTGACGAGGGCGGTCGGGGGAGTGCGTTCGTGTTGGTCATGTACCCAGTGTTAAAGTTCAAGTGAACTTGAGATCAAGGGGTGATCGATGGATTGCCGAGATCGGCTGTCGGTGGGCGACGTGGCGGACCGCAGCGGGTTCGCGGCGTCCGCCCTGCGCTACTACGAGGCGGAGGGCCTGATCTAGGCGACGCGCTCGCCCGGCGGGCGGCGCTCAGTTCGAGCGCGGCGTGCTGCGTCGGCTGGCCTTCATCCGCGCGGCCTCCAACATCGGCCTCACCCTCGAGGAGATCCGCACCGAGCTCGACCAGCTGCCGGCCGGCCGGACGCCGACCCGCGCCGACTGGCAGCGCATCTCGCGGCACTGGCGTGGCCGCCTCGACGACCAGATCGGCGCCCTGGAGCGGCTGCGCGACGGCCTGGACTCGTGCATCGGCTGCGGCTGCCTCTCGCTGCAGCGCTGCCAGATGTCCAACCCCGGCGACGTGATGGCCGCCAGCGACGACGCTCCCCGGGCGCGGCCTGCTCCCGGGCTCCTGCGCCGCCCGCACCAGTTCCGCGGGCGAGGGGTAGGGGCTGCGGGGGTCGCCGGCTCTACGGCTACCGGCCCTGGTTGGCGACGGCCTCGGCGGCAGCGGCGGCGGCCTCGGGGTCGAGGTAGCGGCCGCCCTTCTCGACCGGCTGCATCGTCGTCGTCGAGCTCGTAGACCAGCGGCATGCCGGTCGGGATGTTGAGGCCGGCGATGTCGTCGTCGCTGATCTCGTCGAGGTGCTTGACGATCGCGCGCAGGCTGTTGCCGTGGGCGGCGACGAGCACGATGTGGCCGGCCTGGAGGTCGGGGACGACGTCGGACTCCCAGTAGGGCAGCATCCGCGCGATCACGTCCTTGAGGCACTCCGTGCGCGGGCATCGCGTCGCCGAGGTCGGCGTAGCGGGGGTCGCCGGCCTGGGAGAACTCGTCGTCGTCCTCGATCGGCGGGCGGCGGGACGTCGAAGCTGCGGCGCCAGGTCATGAACTGCTCCTCGCCGTACTGCTCCAGCGTCTGCTTCTTGTCCTTGCCCTGCAGCGCGCCGTAGTGGCGCTCGTTGAGCCGCCACGAGCGACGTACGGGGATCCAGTGCCGGTCGGCGACGTCGAGGGCCAGGTTGGCCGTCGTGATCGCCCGGCGCAGCAGCGAGGTGTGCACCACGTCGGGGAGCAGGCCGTTGTCGACCAGCTGCTGCCCGCCGCTGAGCGGCCTCGTCGCGCCCCTTGTCGCTCAGGGGTACGTCGACCCAGCCGGTGAAGAGGTTCTTGGCGTTCCACTCGCTCTCGCCGTGGCGGAGCAGGATCAGCGTGCTCACGGGGTCAGGTGCGAGGCGCTGGGGCGACGCGCTGGGGGACGGCGCTCGGGGTCGCGCCGGGGGTGGCGCAGGGCGACGGGTCGGCCGGCTCGATGTCGGCGTAGTAGCCGCTCTGCGGCACCACCGGGACGTCCATGTCGAGCCTCCTCGCCGCTGCTGAACTTCAGGTCGAGCTTGATGAACGGGCCCGGGGTGATGCTCGCGCCCGTGATGCTGATCGCGCCCTGGTCGGCGAGGTTGACCAGCTTCGCCCGGGCCGACCTCGATCGGCTTGTCGATCTGGCCGGTGATGCCGGCGCTCGAGTCGGCGGCGGTGACCGAGGTCAGGGTGTCGGCCTTGGTCTCGCTCTTGTTGGCCAGCGAGGCCACCAGGGTGCCCTGCCCGTCGATGCCCGGAGACGATGACCGCGCCCAGCACGTCGACCGTCGCCGGAGCGGTCGTTCGACGCCGACGGAGGGCTGGTAGACCTGGTCGGTCTGGATGCCGAAACCGCAGCGCGCCGAGCATGGGGACCGCGAGGACCAGGAACGCGGCTGCCGCGACCCGACGCAGGCGCCGGCGCACGAGGGTCGACATGGCGCCGATGTTATCGCCCGGGAGGCCACGCGATGCCGCGGCTACTGCGCGGATCGTCGCCGACCGAGAGGATCTGCGACGACGAGCGCGGCCAGGACCGCCACCGTCGCGACGCCGGAGATGACCAGCAGCTTGGTGGCGCCGATGTGCAGGGCGACGCGCAGCGGCAGGTGGCGCACCCGGGAGGCGTTGTCGCGGACCAGGTCGGGCAGCGAGGTCAGGAAGTGCACGCAGATCGCCGAGCAGCCGCGCACAGCACGACGAACCAGGTCAGCGGCGCCGAGCCGTCGGCGCCCCGGTCCCAGCCCGGCGAGGCAGACGAACGCGGCCAGCAGCGCGAACGTGGCCGCCCAGCCCACCCAGGACAGCCAGCGTGCGGTGCAGCCAGCGGTTGTGCACGTAGCCGACGACGAGCGTGGCCAGCAGGTAGAGCCCGCGCCGAGGTGCCGTTCTGCAGCGCCAGCGGGATCACCAGGAGCAGGAGCACGGCGACCGCGAAGCTGGCGTTGCCCGAGGGCACGACGCCCGTGGCGATCGGCTTGTCCTCGACCCCGGACGCCCGGTCGAGCTCGACGTCGAGCAGGTCGTTGACCAGGCCCATGATCAGCTGGGCGACGAGCACCGCGCGCCGCCGCGACGAGCGACCGCGCTGACGATGCGTCCGCCGTCGGTCTCCGAGGTGGTGAGCCCCACCAGGGCGCCCGTGACGACGGCGAGCGCGAGCGCCTGACGGGGGTGGCTGGCGCGCAGCAGCGCGGGCAGCTGACGGCGTGTCGTTGGGCTCGGCCGGACCTGCGGACCGGGTCGAGGTCGTCATGCGAGGAAGTATCGGGCATCGGCGCCCGACTGGGCCGCCCAGCACCGCCGGGACGCACAACAATTAGCGATCTTGTCAAGCCCTCATTTGCGTCCTGACCTGCGCAAACGCGGTCAAGGGGCGGTACCGACCCCGTGTTAGACTGGTCACCTCGAAAGGGGAACACATTCACATGACTTTCACTGTCGGCGAAACGGTCGTCTATCCGAATCACGGGGCCGCAGTCATCGAAGACATCGAGATGCGCACCATCAAGGGGGAAGAGAAGCAGTACCTCGTTCTCCGCATCGTCGCCCAGCAGGACCTCGTGGTCCGGGTGCCGGCGTGCAACCTCGATCTCGTCGGTGTCCGCGACGTCGTCGACAAGGAGGGCCTCGACCGCGTCTTCGACGTGCTGCGGGCCGTCGTACCCGACGAGCCGACCAACTGGTCGCGCCGCTACAAGGCCAACCTGGAGAAGCTGCACTCCGGTGACGTGATGAAGGTGGCCGAGGTCGTCCGCGACCTGTGGCGCCGCGAGCGTGACCGCGGCCTGTCGGCCGGCGAGAAGCGGATGCTGGCCAAGGCGCGCCAGATCCTCGTCTCCGAGCTGGCCCTCGCGGAGCACACCAACGAGGACAAGGCCGAGACCATCCTCGACGAGGTGCTCGCCTCCTGATCGGCTGAGACAGACTCCACCGAGCCCCCGAGACCCCGCGTCCGGGGGCTCGGTGCTTTTCTGGACCCGTGATCGACGACGAGGCGCCGCCGCTGGGCGTCGGTGCCCCTCGAGGGGCGCGGGTCGCTGCCGTTCGCGCTCGTGCACGGCGAGGGGCTGGTCGCGGCGGCCTCCTGGGCGCTCACCTCGGCCGGGGTGGAGCTGGTCGACACCGGTACGCCGTGGCGACGAGGTCCGGGACTCCGGGCGGGTCCTGGTCGTCCACGACCCGCTGTGCCCGCTCGTGCCGGTCGACTTCGTCGAGCGGCGCGGTCGCCGAGTGCCGGGAGAGCGGGGCCGTCGTCGTCGGCGTCCGGCCGGTCACCGACACGGTCAAGGAGCTGCGCGGGGAGTACGTCGGTGCCACCGCACCCGCGCGAGGAGCTGATGGTGCGTCACCTCGCCGGTGGTGCTCCCGCCGTCGGTGCTGGTCGCGCTCGACGGGATCGAGCCGGACCTCGTGAGCTGGGTGGCGTCGCTGGCTGCCCGGTTCCCGGTGCGGTTCCTCGAGGCACCACCGCTCGGCCGCCGCGTCGTCGACGAGGCCGACCTGCGCGTGCTCGAGCAGCTCAGCCTCGCTGCACGGTGAGCAGCCGCTCGGCGAGCGCGACGTCCTCGGCGAAGGTGACCTTGAGGTTCGCCGTGCTCGCCTGGCACGGCACGCACGCGCAGGTCGGCGTAGCGCTCCAGGCACGCCGCGGTGTCGGTGCCGGCGAAGCCCTCGGCGTCGCGCCTGGCGGTAGGCCGCCAGCAGGTCGGCCGCCCGGAAGGCCTGCGGGGTCTGCACCCCGACCAGCCCGTCCGGCCCGAGCGACCCGTCACGGCGGGAGAGCCGCGGGCTGGGCACGACCGGGATCGCGCCGCCGTGCTCCGCCGCCGCGTCGATGACCGCCGCCCAGAGGTGCTGGGTGGCGAGCGGGCGGGCGCCGTCGTGGATCGCCACCACGTCGATCTCGCCGGCCTCGATGTCGCCGGCGAGCGCCTGGAGCGCCGCCCACTCCGAGTCGTGTCGCTGCGCGCCGCCGTCGACCAGCCACAGGTCGTGGGCGCCGAGGTGCGGCGCCACGGCCTCCGAGACCGCGTCCCGGTCCTCGCGACGTACGACGAGCACCACCCGGTGGATCGCGGGCACCTCCAGCACGCTGCGCACGGCGTGGGCCAGGATCGGCGTCCCGTCGAGCGGCAGCAGCACCTTGTTGGTGCCGGCGCCGACCCGCGAGCCGGAGCCGGCCGCCAGGACCACGGCGGCCGGCGCCGGGCTGGTCTCACTCCGGGGCTCACTCCGGGCTCACACCGGGTCGCCGGCGTACGGCCGGATCAGCCGGACGAGCACGCCGGTGACCAGTCGGTCCCGCTCGAGCGGGAGCATGTGGCCGGCGTCGGGGGCGACGGTGAGCACCGCTCCCTCGACGTGCTCGGCGATCCGGCGGGCGTGCGAGGGCGGGGTGAGCACGTCGCGGGTGCCGACCAGCACCTGGGTGGGGATGCCCTCGAGCACCTTCAGGGCGCGGGTCCGCTCGTGGCGCATGCAGTCCTCGTAGTAGCCGACGACGGTGTCGCCCGGAGCAGCTGATCAGCCCCTCGACGGCCAGCGCCGCGTCGGCCAGGGGGAGCGGGCGGCCGAAGACGAAGCGGCGCATGACCACGCGTCTCCATGAGCGGGGCCCGGCGCCGGGCCCGTCGCGACAGCGTCCGCGAGCGCAGCGCGAGCATGCGGGGGATCTGCGCGCGCACCGTCCGCCCTGCCTCGGGCAGCCCCAGCGTCACCGTGTCCAGGCGCCCCCGAGGACGTGGCCACGAAGGCCACCCCGACGACCCGCTCGAAGATCTCCGGGCGCTGCTCGGCCAGCGCCATCATCGTCATCCCGCCGATGGAGTGGCCGGCGAGCACGAGCGGCCCCTGCGGTGCGAGGTGGTCGATCAGGTCGCCCCAGTCGAGCGCCAGGGTCTCGATCGAGCGCCTCGGACCGGGTGACCGGCGCCGAGTCGCCGTGGCCGCGGTGGTCCCAGGTGACGATCCGGATCCCGTGGCCGAACTCCTGCTGCAGGTCGCGCACCTGGTAGTGCCAGTCCGAGCGGTTCAGCGTCCAGCAGTGGGCCAGGAACACCGTCACCGGCGCGTCCGAGGGGCCGTACGTCGAGACAGCGAGGTCCTCGATGGTGCGGGGCATCAGGCGGTGGGTCCTTCCTCGGTGGGGACGGATCGCTCGACGAGCGCGGTGGCGATGGCCGCGATCCCCTCGCCGCGCCCGGTCAGGCCCATCCCGTCGGTGGTGGTGGCGCTCAACGACACCGAGATGCCGTGCTGCTGGGCGATGGCCCGCTCGGCCTCCTCGCGGCGGCTGCCGAAGCGGGGCCGGTTGCCGATCAGCTGGCAGGCGACGTTGACCACCCGCCACCCGGCGACGTCGAGCCGGCGCAGCGTCTCGGCGAGGAGGTCGTGCCCGGAGGCCCCGGCCCATCGGGGGTCCGAGGTACCGAAGACGGCGCCGAGGTCGCCCAGCCCGGCCGCCGAGAGCAGCGCGTCGCACACCGCGTGCAGCACGACGTCGCCGTCGGAGTGACCCTCCAGGCCGAGCTCCTCGTCGGGCCAATCCAGGCCGGCCAGGCGCAGCGAACGACCCAGGGAGGACGCCGGCACCAGAGCGGTGGACGTCGGTGCCGACGCCGATCCGCAGCGTGGAGGCGCCAGGGCCGGTGCCGGAGCTGTTCACGGCCCCGATCATGTCGCATCGGCGCCGGTGTGTTGCGGCGAGAGGGACGATGGAGGGGTGGAGATGGCGGACGGACCCTCTGGCGCCATGCGCGCCGAAGCCGCGGTCCCGACGACGCCGCCGCCTGCCCCCCCGCTCCCGAGGCTCCGCCCCCGACCGCGCCGCGCCCACCACGTCGCACGCCTCACGCTGGCTGCTCGCGCTCGCCGGCGCGGCTCGCCGGTGTGGCGGGGGTCGCTGGTCAGCCAGGCCGTCGCCGAGGTCATCGGTGCGCCGGCCGGTCCCGTGGGAGCGGTGGCCGCGGCCGTCCGCGACCTCACACCCGGCCACCTCGCGATCAACCTGATCCACATCGTCGGCCACCTCGACAAGCCGCTGCTGGTCGGCGGCACCACGGTGCTGCTGCTCGGCGCTGTGCGCCGTCGCCGGGAGCTGGGCCCAGCGCAGCTCGCTGGTCACCGACCTGACCTTCACCGCGCTCGCCGTGCTGGGCATCCTCGCCATCCTGCGCGAGCCGAACCCGTCGGTGGCCTCCCTGGTCGCGGTCGTGGCGGGCTACGCCACCTGGCTGGTCACCTTCCGGCTGATCACCGGCCCGATGCTGCGGGCGCGACCCGGGGAGGACGCCTTCGCGTCGGGCCTTCCTGGTCCGGACCGGCACCGTGCTGGTGGTCGCCGGCGTGGTCGCCTACGCCGGCCGGCTCGCCAGCAGCGGGCGTCGGCACGCCGAGGACGCGCGCCGGCTGCTGCGCCTGCCGGTGCACCGCGGCACCGCGCCGAGCGGCTCGACCGTCGGTGTGCCGGGGATCGAGCCGTGGCGTACCTCGGCCGACGACTTCTACATCGTGCACACCGCCATCTCGCCGCCCTCGATCGCGCCGGCCGACTGGAGCGTCCGGGTGCACGGCATGGTCGACAAGGAGATCAGCCTCGACTTCGACCAGCTCGCTGAAGCGCCCGCTGACCGAGGCCTGGATCACCCTGTGCTGCGTGTCCAACGAGGTCGGCGGCGACCTGATCGGCAACGCCTTCTGGTCGGGCACCCTGCTCCGCGACCTCCTCGCCGAGGCCGGTCCGAAGGCAGAGGCCGATGCGGTGAAGTCGACCTCCAAGGACGGCTGGACCTGCGGTACGCCGCTCTCGGTGCTCACCGACCCGCACCGCAACGCGATGCTGGCCTACGCCATGAACGGCCAGCCGTTGCCGCTCGACCACGGGTTCCCGGTGCGGATGATCGTGCCGGGCCTCTACGGCTTCGTCTCGGCCACCAAGTGGGTCGTCGACCTCGAGGTGACCACCCTGGACCAGGTGAACGCCTACTGGACCGAGCGCGGCTGGTCGGTCCGGGGCCCGGTCAAGACACAGTCGCGGATCGACGTGCCCGGCGACGGGGCCAGCGTGAGGACGGGCCGGGTGCGGGTGGGCGGCAGCGCGTGGGCGCAGCACACCGGCATCGAGAAGGTCGAGTACCAGCTCGACGGAGGCCCGTGGCAGCAGGCCGAGCTCGGCCGGGTGCCCGACTTCGACACGTGGGTGCAGTGGGCCGGCACCGTGGACGTGAAGTCCGGCGACCACCGGCTGCTCGTGCGGGCCACCGACCGGTCCGGCTACGTGCAGACCTCCGCCCAGGCCGACCCGTTCCCCAGCGGCGCCACCGGCTGGGACAGCCACCGGTTCTCGGCGGGGCTGATGTTCCACCGCGATCCGTGCTGCTCTGGTTCACCGGCTGCCTACTGGTTCTTCGGCGTCGAGGGCGTGCACACCTGACCCGCACGAGGGTCGTGGCTCGGCGGCGGAGCGGCCTCGTTAACCTCGGTGGATGGACGACTTCTCTCGGCGGTCGGGATGCGCGCTCGTGGTGGGGGGCAGCGGCGGCATCGGGCGGGCCGTCGTACGACTGCTCGCGCAACGCGGCAGCGACGTCGCCCTGACCTACCGAGGGCACGAGGCGGCCGCCGCCCGGGTGGGCGGCGAGGCGGCGTCGTTCGGGGTGCGGGTCAGCCAGCACCAGCTCGACACCTCCGACCCCGAGGCCTGCAACGACCTGGTCTCCGCGGTGACGGCGCACCACGGCGGGCTGCACACGCTGGTGCACGCCGCCGGGCCGCACGTGCCGATGGTGCACCTGAGCAAGCGTCGAGTCCGCCGACCTCGCGCACCAGCTGACCGAGGACGCCGGCGGCTTCTTCAACGTCGTCCGGCCCTCGCTGGAGGCGCTGCGCACCGCCGAGGGCAGCGTCGTGGCCGTCACCACCGCGGCGACGAGCCGGTTCCCCGTCGCGCGACGGGCTCTCCTCGGCGCCGAAGGCCGCCGTCGAGGCGCTGGTGCGCGCGCTGGCCGTCGAGGAGGGCAAGTACGGCGTCCGGGTGAACTGCGTCGGCCCCGGGATGCTCACCGACGGCATGGCCAAGCGGCTCATCGACAACGGCGACCTGGGGGAGCGGGCCCTGGCCGCCGCCCGCGCCAACATCCCGCTCGGCCGCTTCGGGCTGGCCCACGACATCGCCGAGGCCGTCTGCTTCCTCGCCTCCCCCCGCGCCGGGTTCATCACCGGGCAGAAGCTGGACGTGGACGGCGGGTACGGCGACTGATCTGGACGGCAGTCTCGGCGATCGACCAGGGCGATCGCCTGCCGTTGGGTTCCCCGGGCCGGCAGCGGGTGGGCGGCGTCGTGGACGACGTAGACGGTGCCGCTGGAGCTGTGCAGCCAGGCCCGCTCGAACTGGCCGCGGTCATAGGTACGGCGCACCGAGGCATCGGTGGGGGCCGCGGGATCGTTGACGACCACGTTGCCGCTGCTGGTGAAGCCGACGATCACGACGAGGTGGCCGGCCGAGGAGCTGATCGGGGCGCCGGAGAGCTGGCCGCGGGAGAAGCCGATGGACGCGGCGAGCGGGATGCCGGCGGCGATGAACCTCTCTGCCTCGCGCAGGCTGGTCAGCCGGGTGACGAACGCGTCCCCCGTGCGCACGGCCGCGTAGGCGGTGTTGAAGGCCCAGTTGCCCGCGCCCTGGTAGCCGTAGTCGTAGACGGTGCGCGCGACATGGTCGACCCACCGGTCGCCGTACCGGGTGCTCACCCACGCGTACGTCGAGGCCGCCGGCAGTGCGTGGTAGTAGCCGAGGATCATCGACAGCGAGGTCGGTGAGCACCAGGCCTGGCCGCCGCCACCCCACTGCGGGTACTGCCCGCGGTGGGTCATCTGCGAGTAGCGCGGGACGTTCAGCACCCTGCCCTCCTGTGCGGCCGGCAGCAGCGGCCGGCTCGTCGCCGGGAGGACGGTCGACGGCCGGCTCGCCACTGCCTGGAGGGATCGCACCGTCGGGGAGGCGGTGCTGGTGGTGCTGCGCAGCGGGAGGATGCGCAGCTGGTACTGGTTGAGCAGGACGTTGTGGCCGGCGACGAGGGTGTCGGTGGCCATCGAGGCGATCCGGTCGGCCTGGGCGGCACCGCTCGTGCGGCGGATGCCGGCGTCGCGCGTCGACCACGCACCGACGAGCTTCCAGCCGCTGAGGTAGCCCGAGGTGCTGTGCACGCGCGCCTGCACGAGCACCATCGTGTTGGCCGGGGTGACCACGTTCCACGAGGGGATCAGCCGGGTGAAGGTCTGGCCGGCGGTGACCCACGGTGAGGTCCAACGGGTCCACGACCAGTGGCGCCCGCCCCAGGTCGTGGTACCGCGAGGACGAGCCACCTCGAGCGACCCGCCGACCACGCGCGTCCCCTCCTGCACCCCCGACCGGAAGTCCGCGTCTGTGGTGAACATGTGGAAGGAGTGCTGGGCGGCGGTGCTGCTGGCGACCAGCACGACCCGGTCCGCCCCGGACGTCAGGGGCGCGCGGTGCCGCGACGGATCGGCCAGGACGGCGACCACGACCATGAGCACCAGGAGGACGATCGCGAGCACCTGCCGACGCAGCGGCGGGGAGAACTGGTGGGACACGATCGTCACAGTAGTTCTCTTTCGTCACACGCGTGCCTTTTTGCCACAACTCGCCCGAAGACGGACCAGTCCTCGCGGGTCACTACGATTGGCGGGTGACGTACACCCCACGACATCGCGAGATCGGCTCGCGGCGCTCGCAGGGATCACGGTTCTGCGTGGAGCCCGCATGACCCTCCGGCTCCACGACACCGCTGCGCGCGCTGTCCGCGACTTCGTCCCGCTCCACGAGGGACACGTGGGCATGTACGTCTGCGGCCTGACCGTGCAGTCGGAGCCGCACGTGGGCCACGTCCGCTCGGCGGTCAACTTCGACGTGCTGCGCCGCTGGCTCGAGGCGAGCGGGTACGACGTCACCTTCATCCGCAACGTCACCGACATCGACGACAAGATCCTGGTGAAGTCGGCCGAGCAGGACCGTCCCTGGTACAACCTCGCCTACGACATGCTGCGCGAGCTCGACCGGGCCTACGACGCGCTCAACGTCGCGCCGCCGACCTACGTACCGCTCGCGACCGGGCACGTGCCCGAGATGATCGAGCTGATCGCGACCCTGATCGAGCGCGGCCATGCCTACGAGGCCGACGACGGCTCGGGTGACGTGTACTTCGACGTCCGGTCCTGGTCGGCGTACGGCGAGCTGACCCGCCAGTCGATCGACGACATGGAGGCCGCGCAGGACGCCGACCCGCGCGGCAAGCGCGACCCTCGCGACTTCGCCCTCTGGAAGGGCCACAAGCCGAGCGAGCCGGAGACGGCGTCGTGGCCGGCGCCCTGGGGCCGAGGTCGTCCGGGCTGGCACATCGAGTGCTCCGCGATGGCCGGGAAGTACCTCGGTGCCGCCTTCGACATCCACGGCGGCGGCGTCGACCTGCGCTTCCCGCACCACGAGAACGAGCAGGCCCAGTCGCGGGCGGCCGGGCTGCCGTTCGCGTCGTACTGGATGCACAACGCCTGGATCACCACCGCCGGCGAGAAGATGAGCAAGTCGCTGGGCAACTCCCTGCTGGTGCCCAACGTGCTCGAGCGGGTGCGGGGGATCGAGCTGCGCTACTACATGGTCGCTGCGCACTACCGCTCGTCGGTGGAGTTCAGCTTCGAGGCCCTCGACGAGGCCGCGGCCGGCTTCCGACGCATCGAGAGCTTCCTCCAGCGAGCCGCCGAGGTCCTCGGCGAGGTGCCCGAGGACGGGGTGCTGTGCGCGGACTTCATCGCCGCGATGGACGACGACCTCGGCACGCCGGCCGCCGTCGCGTCGATCTTCGACGTCGTGCGTGAGGGCAACAGGCTCGTCTCCGGCGGCGCCACCGACGCGCTGCGGGGCAACGCCGCTGCGGTGCGCGCGATGCTCGACGTGCTCGGGCTCGACCCGTACGACCCGCACTGGTCTCCCGAGCCCGGCGGCGACCTGCACGAGGTGGTCGACGTGCTGGTGCGGGGCCTGCTCGAGCAGCGCGCCGAGGCGCGTGCCGCCAAGGACTTCGCCACCGCCGACGCGATCCGCGACCGGATCAAGGCCGCCGGAGTCGAGATCGAGGACACTCCCGACGGCCCGAGGTGGAGCATCTAGTGCCTGGCAATTCGAAGCGCCGCGGCGCCACCCGCAAGACGAGCAAGGGCAACCCGACCGCCGGGTCGGGTGGGCGCGTGCGCCAGGGGCTCGAGGGCAAGGGCCCCACGCCGAAGGCGAAGGACCGGCCCAACCACAAGGCTTTCAAGGACCGCCAGCGCACCGACAAGGCCTCGACCGCCCGAGCCAGACGACCGCAGGGGAAGTCCGAGCAGGAGTGGATCGCCGGGCGCAACAGCGTCGTCGAGGCGCTGCGCGCGGGGCTACCCGTGACCGCGGTGTACGTCGCCGAAGGGGCCGAGCGCGACGGGCGGCTCAAGGAGGTCTTCGCGATCACGGCGGAGAAGGGTCTCTCCCTCCTGGAGGTGCCGCGGGTCGAGCTCGACCGGATGACCACCGGTGCCGTGCACCAGGGGCTGGCGGCGCGGGTGCCGGCGTACGAGTACGCCCACCCCGACGACCTGCTCGCCGCCGCCAAGGCCTCCGGTGAGCCCCCGCTGATCGTCGCGCTCGACTCCGTGACCGACCCGCGCAACCTCGGCGCGGTCGTGCGCTCGGCGGCGGGCTTCGGCGCCCACGGAGTCGTCGTGCCCGAGCGGCGCTCGGCCGGGATGACCGCCAGCGCCTGGAAGACCTCGGCGGGCGCCGCCGCGCGAGTGCCTGTCGCGCAGACGGTGAACCTGACCAGGCAGCTCAAGGCCTACCAGGAGGCCGGGTGCATGGTCGTCGGACTCGCGGCGGACGGCGACGTGTCGCTCCCCGACCTCGCGCTCGCCGAGGGCCCGCTGGTGCTGGTCGTCGGGTCGGAGGGCAAGGGCCTGTCCCGGCTGGTCGCCGAGACCTGTGACCAGCTCGTGGCGATCCCGATGGTCAGCTCGCTGGAGTCGCTGAACGCAGGCGTCGCCGCCGGCATCGCCCTCTACGCCGTGGCCCAGGGACGGGCCCGACTCGACTGATGCAGGTCCGCTGGTGGCGAATCGCCGCCGGGGTCGCGGTCTGGCTCGTGGTGACGGTGGCGCTGTGGCCCGTGCTGTTCACGCACGCGAGCGCCCGCACGGTCGTGGCCAGCCACGACGCCGTCGTCCAGCCGACGCTCGACGCCCACGTGCGCCTGGACATGGGGCCGTACCTGCCCGACGTCCGGTTCAGCTCCCACCACCGCGTCGGCGTGCTCGTCGACGTCGGCAAGACGAGCGCGTCGAGCGGTGCCGAGCTGGCCCAGCGGTACGCCGCCATCGCCGCCCACCCGGCGGCCGAGACCGAGCGCCTGGGGGACCTGGTCACGCGGCTCGCGCTCGACTCCGCGTTGCGGGCGGCGCTGCTGGGGCTGGTACCGGTCGCGGTGTGGGTGCTGGTCGGCGCCCGGCGGCGGGCCGAGCTGCGCGCGCTCCGGCCACGCGCACGCGCCCTGGCGGCGGTGGTCGCCGCAGTCCTCGTCGTCCTGCTGGTCGAGCCGTGGCACGCGGACCAGGACCGCATCGAGCCGCAGAGCTGGGTCCCGATCGCCGAGGCGCTGCCCGACCTGACCGTGCCCGAGGGACTGCAGGCCTGGCAGCTCGAAGGAGGGCTGGTCACCACCGAGACGCGTCGCCTGGTGCAGAGCGCCTTCGACACCTACGCGATCAGCAAGGTCTTCTACCGCGGCGTGGTCAAGCGGGTCTCCGAGGTCGCCGCGGCACTGCACCGTCCCGCCGACGACGAGACGGTGGCGCTGCTCGTCAGCGACCGCCACGACAACATCGGCATGGACGCCGTGGCCCGCGCGATCGGTGACGCGGGCGGCTCGACCGTGGTGCTCGACGCCGGCGACGACACCTCCACGGGCGCGGCCTGGGAGTCCTTCAGCCTCGACTCCCTCGACAGGGCGTTCAAGGGCTACGACCACCGCGTCGCGATCTCGGGCAACCACGACAACGGCACCTTCGTGAGCCACTACCTCGCGAAGCGTGGCTGGACCCACCTCGACGGCAACGCGATCGAGCCCTTCGACGGCGTCCGGCTGACCGGCGTCGACGACCCGCGCTCGAGCGGGTTGGGCAGCTGGCGCGACACCAAGGGCCTCACCTACGACCAGGCCACGCAGAAGATCGCCGACGACGTCTGTGCCGACGCTTCGCACGGCAAGCGGATCTCCACCCTCATGCTCCACTCCGCCAGCATGGGCGCGACGGCCCTGGCCCGCGGTTGCGTCGACCTCGTCATCGGCGGGCACCTGCACGTGCAGGTGGGCCCGACGAGGGTGGTCGGCGAGAACGGCAGGGCCGGGTACTCCTACACCAACGGCACCACCGGCGGCGCGGCGTACTCCATCGCGCTCGGCAGCAAGCTCCGCCGCGACGCCGAGGTGACCCTGGTGACCTTCGCGCACGGGCGGCCGGTGGGTCTGCAGCCGGTGACGATCACGACCACCGGTGACGTCCAGGTGGCGTCTTACGTCCCGCTCGACCTCGGGTGATGGTCACCTAGGATGGCGATCCGGTTGCCGTGATCCGGCAGCACGCCGGTGTAGCTCAGTTGGTAGAGCGTCGCTCTTGTAAAGCGAATGTCGCGGGTTCGACTCCTGTCACCGGCTCCCAGCATCGGTGCCGCGACTCACCCCCCTGGCGATGCGCGGTGGACCGCCGTCGACCTAATACTATAAGAATGATCGACTTAGGAGGGTTACGTTGCTTCCCCATCGCGCGCGGCGGCGTGCGCTCGCCGTCACCGCCGTCCTCGCCTGCCTGGGCGGGGTCGCGGCCTGCGGCAGTCGGGGAGCGCCCGAGCTCACGGCGTCTCCGCACGAGACGATGGCCGCCACCCTCGGCCTGGTCGAGAGGGCTCCGCGGCAACGGCCCAACATGCTGGTCATCGAGACCGACGACATGCGCTGGGACGACCTGCGGTTCATGCCGGCCGTGCGGCACCTCATCCAGGACCGGGGCCTGACCTTCGAGAACTCCTTCGCGCCGTCCCCGCTCTGCGCCCCGTCGCGCGCGAGCTTCCTCAGCGGTGAGTACGCGCACAACCACGACGTCTACACCCACGTCGACCCCTACGGGTTCGCGGCGTTCCGCGACGGGCACACCATCGCCACCACGCTCCAGGGCGACGGCTACCGCACGGCGATGGTGGGCAAGTACATCAACGGCTACGGCGAGCAGCTCCTGCCCTCCGGGGCGCCCTCGTTGCACTACGAGCCGCCCGGCTGGGACGAGTGGTACGCCGGCTCGGACCACGAGTGGAACTACGACGACCCCAACTACGGAGGCGGGACGTACTCCTACGACCACCTCGTCGAGAACGTCGACGGCACGATCCGCGCCTTCCCGGGTCGGTACTCCACCGACGTCGTCGCCGAGCAGGCCCGCGGTGTCATCTCCGGGTTCAGCAGGGGCCGGGATCCGTGGTTCGTGTGGTGGACCCCGACCGCACCGCACGCGGGCCTGCCGGTCGAGGCCGACGACCCCCAGCCGACGCGGCGCCTCGACGGGCAGTTCGAGAGTGGGAGACGCCAGGACGCCCGAACTGGGTCAAGGGCCGCTTCGACAGCGTCATCACGCACGGCTCGGGCACCCCGCTGCACCACAGTGCCGAGGCCGATGTGAAGGACAAGCCCGTGCTCCTCCGCAAGCTGCCCGAGCTCACGCCGGCCGAGAAGTCGGCCGAGCGGGAGGTCACCCGGCAGCGGGCGGAGGCGCTCTACGCCCTCGACGTGCAGGTCGGGCGCACGTTCGCCCGGTTGCGTCACCTCCACGAGCTCCAACGGACGATCGTCGTGTTCACCTCAGACAACGGCTACTTCCTCGGCGAGCACCGCAAGCGGACCGGCAAGATCAACCTGCACGAGCCGTCGCTGCGGGTGCCCTTCCTGATCGCCGGACCGGGCGTGCCGCACGGCCGGCGCTACGACCCGATCACCACGGTCGACCTCGCACCGACCTTCGCGGCGTACGCCGGCACGCGGCTCAGCGGCGGCGACGGGACGTCGATGCTGCCGGTGATCCGCGACGGCGACCGCGGCTGGACCCGTGCCGTCGTCACGGAGGGGGACATGGGCTTCGGTCGCTACGCGGACCAGGACCGGCTGGGGAAGGCGCCGTTGGACACCCGCGGGTTGCGGCTGGGCCGGTGGAAGCTGACGCGCTACTCCACGGGTGAGGCCGAGCTGTACGACCTCGCGAAGGACCCGCTCGAGCTGCACAACCTCGCCCGGGTCCCGCGCTACCGCTCGGTGTTCGAGGAGATGAAGGTCCTCTACCAGCGCTACCACGCCTGCCGGGGCTCGGAGTGCCTCGTCCCGTTGCCGCGCCCGCTCCAGGTGTCACCGGAGGAGGAGAAGCGGATCACCGACCACGAGGTGCGGGTCACCGACGCGTACTTCGGCAACCGGGGATGACGGTTTCCCTAGTTAACACGGGAAACCGCCACTCCCTACGAGAAGCTTCTCGTGGTAAGCGGCAGTTTCCCTAGTGAACTAGGGAAACCGCACACCCTCAGCTCCCCGGGTGCATCGCCAACCGCAGGGCGCGGTACTGCTGGCGCACCTCGGCGCCGGCGGCGGCGTCGACCGGGTCGCGTACGACGTCCTGGGCCGGCGGCCAGTCGGGCGGGGCGATGCTCCTGTCGCTCTGCGCGGCGAGGGCCCAGGCGGCCTGGCGGGCGGCGCCGAGGGCGACGTACTCCGCCGCGGCGGGCACCACGATCGGCACACCGAACAGGTCGGCCGCGACGTGCTGCACCGCCTCGGAGCGCGCGGCGCCGCCGATCAGCAGCACCCGGCGCGTCTCGAGACCCTCGGCGACCAGTGCGTCCACGCCGTCGGCGAGCCCGCAGAGCATCCCCTCGACGGCGGCACGCGCGAGGTTCTCCGGGGTGGCGTTGCCGCGGGTGATCCCGCCGAGGGTGCCGGTGGCCGTCGGCAGGTCGGGGGTGCGCTCGCCGTCGAGGTAGGGCAGCAGCGACAGCCCGCCCGCCCCCGCAGGGGCCGATCGGGCCAGCGCGTCGAGCCCGGCGAGGTCGGTGCCGAGCATGCCGGCGGCCGCGCCGAGCACGCGGGCGGCGTTCAGCGTGCACACCAGCGGCAGGTAGCGGCCGGTCGCGTCGGCGAAGCCCGCCACGATGCCGGTCGGCTCCGACGTCGGCTTGTCGTGCACCGCGAAGACCGTGCCGCTCGTGCCGAGCGAGACCACGACGTCGCCCGGCTCGATGTTGAGCCCCAGCCCGGCGGCCATGTTGTCGCCGCTGCCGGCCGAGACGAGCAGGTCGCCCACCGAGCCGACCACCTCGGCGGGCCCGGCGACGCGGGGGAGCCTGACCTGCTTGCCCAGCGCCCGCTCGAGCAGGTCGGTGCGGTACTCGCCGCTCGAGGGCGACCAGTAGCCGGTGCCGGAGGCGTCGCCCCGGTCGGTGGTGGCCGTGCCGGGAGCGACCCGGTCCGCGTCGCCGCCGCAGGATGCGGGCGGTGACCCAGTCGTGCGGCAGCACCACCTCGGCGGTCCGCTCCGCCGAGGCGGCGTCGTGCTCGGCGAGCCAGCGGAGCTTGGTGACCGTGAAGGCGGCCAGGGGCACCGACCCCACGGCCTCCGCCCACGCCGCCTTGCCGCCGAGCTCGTCGACGAGCGTTCCGCGCAGCATCGGCGGAGCGGGTGTCGTTCCACAGCAGCGCGGGCCGTACGACGGCGCCGGTCTCGTCGAGGGTGACCATGCCGTGCTGCTGACCGCCGACGCCGATCGCGGCGACGCCGTCGAGCAGGCCGCCGCCGGAGGCCTCCCCGAACGCGCGCCACCAGTGCTCGGGGTCGACCTCGGTGCCGTCGGGATGGGAGGCGCGCGCCTCGCGCACCACCACACCCGTGGCGGCGTCGCAGACGACGATCTTGGTGGCCTGCGTCGAGGAGTCGACGCCGGCGACGAGGTTCAGGTCTTCAGCCACCGGGTCAGCGTGTCACGCGCGCCGCGCTCGTGCAGCGACGAGAGCGCCTCGGCGTACGGCTCGGTGAACCGCGGCTGGTCGCGGAGGTCGTGGAAGAGCTCGCGGTCCTCGAGGAAGGCCAGCGGCTCCTCACGCTGCCGGGCGGCACGCTCCATCACGGCGTCCTTGCGGCGGTCGACGACCTCGATCGGGTCGCCCTGCTCGTCGACCCCCTCGGCGTACCGCGCCCAGCTCGCGACGATCAGCGCCGAGAGGCGCACCTCGCCACCGCTCTCGAGGTTGTCGCCGGACCACGGGCACCAGCCACGTGGGGATCCGGTCCGAGCTCTCTGCGCACAGCCGGGCCAGGGTGTCCCGGATCGCCGGGTTGGCGAAGCGCTCGACGAGCTGGCGCTGGTAGGCGTCCAGGTCGACGCCCGGCACCTCCGCGAGCGTGGGTGCTCCCTCGCGGGCCATGTAGGCGAGCAGGAAGTCGGCGAACAGCTCGTCCTGGCACACCTCGTGGGCGTAGCGGTAGCCGCTGAGGAAGCCGAGGTAGCACAGCCCTTGGTGACTGGCGTTGAGCAGCCGCAGCTTCATCAGCTCGTACGGCTCGACGTCGTCGACGACCTGCACCCCGGCCTCCTCGTACGCCGGCCGGCCGAGGCCGAAGTCGTCCTCGAGCGCCCACTGCTGGAACGATTCGCAGACGACCGGCCACCGGTCCGCGACGCCGAACCGGTCCGCCAGCAGGGCACGGTCGTCGTCGGTGGTCGCCGGCGTGATCCGGTCGACCATCGAGCTGGGGAAGTGCACGTGCTCGCGGATCCAGGCGCCGAGGTCCTCGTCGCACAGGCTCGCGAACGACCCGATCATGTGGCGCGCGACGGTCCCGTTGCCCTGGATGTTGTCGCACGACATCACCGTGAACGGCTCGGCGCCGGCGGCCCGTCGTCGCGCCAGCGCCTCGGTGACGAAGCCGAACGCCGTGGTCGGCAGCCCGCCTCCCCGGCGCGCGGACTCGATGTCCGCCCGGATGGCGGGGTCGCGGTCGTCGAAGGCGCCGGTGGCCCGGTTGACGTGGTAGCCACCCTCGGTGACGGTCAGCGAGACGATGCGGGTGGCCGGGTCGGCCATGCGCGAGAGCACCTCCTCGGCCATGTCCGGCGCGAACAGGTAGTCGACGATCGAGCCGATCACCCGCGGCTCGAGGGAGCCGTCGGCGTCCTTGACGAGCAGTGTGTACAGGCAGTCCTGGGCGGACATCACCTCGGCCATCGCGCGGTCCTGCTCGAGCACGCCGACGCCGGTGATGCCCCACGAGCCGGCCTCGCCGTCGGCGCCGTCGCGCTCCAGCAACGTGTCGACGTACATCGCCTGGTGCGCGCGGTGGAACCCACCGACGCCCAGGTGGACGATGCCGGTGCGCACCGTGCTGCGGTCGTACGACGGGACGGGGAGCCTCGTGCCGACGTCCGCCAGGGTGTCGCCTCGCAGCGGGATCACAGCGGCTCCACCTCGAAGCGCTGCGGGGGATCGGCGATGACGTCCTGGCTGGCGACGAGGGCGAGCTCTCGGGTGCCTGCGGCGAGGGTGGCCTCGAGAATGCCGAAGACCGAGCTCGTGACGTGCCCCAGTGCCGTCGCCGCGGACCCCGAGCGCAGCAGGTGGGCCAGGAAGAGAGCCGCGGTGACGTCGCCGCCGCCGTTGGGCGTGATCGGCAGCAGCGGAGTGCGCGTCCGGTACGCCCCGTCGTCGGAGACGGCGACGAGGTCGACCGACCCCTCGGGCGTCTCCTCGGTCAGCACGCTGGTGACCAGGACCGTGCGTGGTCCGCGAGCGCGCACCTCGTCGACCGCCGCGAGCAGGTCGGGCAACGTGCTGGTCCCACGACCGGCGAGGAAGTCGAGCTCGAAGTGGTTGGGGGTGATGACGTCGGCCGCCGGCACGACGCGGTCGCGCATCAGCTCGGGGATCCCGGGCCGCACGAACATCCCGCGACCCACGTCGCCCATCACCGGGTCGCAGCAGTACACGGCGTCCGGGCTGAGCTCTTTCGTGCGGGCCACCGTCTGCAGCACCACCTCGCCGACGTCCTCCGCGCCCTGGTAGCCGCTGAGCACGGCGGCGAGCCGCCCGAGGACGCCGCGCTCCTCCACCCCGCGCACCACCTCGCGCAGGTCGTCGGCCGACAGCAGCGGGCCACGCCACTCGCCGTACCCGGTGTGGTTGGAGAAGTGCACCGTGTTGACCGCCCACGCCTCGATCCCGAGCCGTTGGAGGGGAAAGACCGCGGCGCTGTTGCCGACGTGCCCGAAGGCCACCGAGGACTGGATCGAGAGGATCTCCACGCCCCTCATTCTGGGGCGTTTGACCCTGTCGGCCGAAACTAGAACAAGTTATAGTTGTGGCGCGCGCCACGACGCAGTGCCGTGCTGCCCTTCGGACGACGAGGTGATTGATGGCCAAGCAGGTGCCGTACAGCAGCGAGGCCGACTACGTGGTGGTCGGCTCCGGCAGCTCGGGTGCCGCCGTCGCGGGCCGGCTGGCCCAGTCGGGCGCGAGCGTGATCGTGCTCGAGGCCGGCAAGTCCGACGAGAAGTTCCTGGTCAAGAAGCCCGGCATGATCGGGCCGATGCACGCCGAGCCGAAGATCAAGGCGACGGTCGACTGGGGCTACTACTCGGTGCCGCAGGAGCACATCCTCAACCGCCGCATGCCGGTGCCCCGCGGCAAGGTCGTCGGCGGCTCGAGCTCCATCAACGGGATGGTCTACGTCCGCGGCAACCGCGCCAACTACGACTCCTGGGCCGCCGAGGGCAACACCGGCTGGGACGCCGACTCGGTCAACAAGGCCTACCTGCGCATGGAGGACTTCGAGGACGGCGGCAACGACTACCGCGGTGCCGGCGGCCCGATCCGGATCACCCGCAACAAGGCTCCGCAGGAGGGCACCCTCCAGTTCATCCAGGCCACCTCCGACGCCCTCGGCGTGAAGGTGCTCGACGACTACAACGCCGAGCAGCAGGAGGGCATCGCGCGGATGCAGCAGAACGCCGCCGGCGGCCTGCGCTACAGCGCCTCGCGCGGCTACATCCACAACCTGCACGTGCCCTCGCTCGAGCTGCAGCGCGAGGTGCTGGCCACCAAGATCGTCATCGAGAACGGCAGGGCCGTCGGCGTCGCCGTCGTCGACAAGGACGGCTCGGGCCGGATCGTGCGTGCCGGCAAGGAGGTCATCCTCGCGGCCGGCTTCGTCGGCTCGCCGCAGCTGCTGATGCTCTCCGGCATCGGCCACGCCGACCACCTGGCCGAGCACGGCATCACCACGATCGCCGACCTGCCGGTGGGCGACAACCTGCACGACCACATGTTCCACGCGATGACCTTCCACGCCACGAGCGCGACCATGAAGGGCAACGCGGCGTTCTTCGCACGCGGTGTCCTCAAGGAGCTCGTGCGGCCGGGCAAGTCGTTCCTCGCCAACTCGGTCTTCGAGTCGGTGGGCTTCGTGCGCACCTCGCAGGCGACCGACGTACCCGACCTCCAGCTGCACCTGCTGCCGTGGGCCTACGTCTCGCCCAACCAGGACGAGCCGATCCGTCACGACGTCGACCCGCGTACGTCGCTGACGGTGCTCGCCACCCTGATCTACCCCAAGAGCCGCGGCACGTTGCGGCTCGCGTCGGGCGACCCGATGGCCGCTCCGCTGATCGACCCGCGCTACCTCGAGGACCCGGCCGACCTCGAGGTGCTGGGCGAGGGCTCGGAGATGGTGCGCGAGATCATGGGCGGCGCCGCGTTCGGCGGGTCGATCAAGGAGGAGATCCACCCCGGAGCCGCGCTCCAGGGCCAGGACCTGCGCCGCGAGATCCTCAACCGCGCGACGTCGGTCTACCACGGCGTCGGCACCTGCCGGATGGGCGTGGACGAGCGGGCCGTCGTCGACCCGCAGCTCAAGGTGCGCGGGATCGAGTCGCTGCGCGTCGTGGACGCCTCGATCATGCCCTCCATCACCGGCGGCAACACCAACGCTCCGGCGATCATGATCGGCGAGAAGGCCGCCGAGATCATCCTCAACCCCTGACGGAGGACCGATGTCCGACACCCTCACGCGCCCCGCGTCCGTCACCGACGAGCTGCTCGAGCGGATCACCGCTCGCGTCGTCTCCACCGGTGGCGGGGCCTGGAAGCTCACCGAGGTCTACACGGGCGAGGTGCTGGTCGCCCTCCCGCAGTCGACCCCGGCCGACATCGAGACCGCCTTCGAGCGTGCCCGTGAGGCCCAGAAGGCCTGGGCGCAGTGGCCGGTCAAGCGCCGGCTGGCGGTGTTCAAGCGCTTCCACGAGCTGCTGCTGGAGCACAACACGACCATCGTCGACCTGATCCAGGTCGAGTCGGGCAAGGCCCGTCGGATGGCCTTCGACGAGACCTGCGACCCGGCGATGGTCACCTCGCACTACCTCAGGCGCGCGGCCAAGCTGCTCGCCCCGACCAAGCGCGGCGGCCCGGTGCCGCTGATGTCGACCTCGACCGAGATCCGCCAGCCGAAGGGTGTCGTCGGGATCATCGCGCCGTGGAACTTCCCCTTCGCCACCGGCCTCTCCGATGCGATCCCTGCGCTGATGGCGGGCAACGCCGTCGTGCTCAAGCCCGACAACAAGACCGCGCTCTCGCCGTTGTACGGCATTTCCCTGCTTCACGACGCCGGGCTGCCGGAGGGTCTCTTCCAGGTCGTCTGCGGCGAGGGGCCCGACGTCGGGCCGACCTTGATCGACAACGCCAACTACGTGATGTTCACCGGCTCGACCGCCACCGGCCGGTTCATCGGCCAGCGTGCGGGTGAGAACCTCATCGGCGCCTGCCTCGAGCTCGGCGGCAAGAACCCGATGATCGTGCTGCCCGACGCCAACCTCGACGAGGTCGTCGAGGGCGCGCTGTTCGGGGTGTTCGGCAACACCGGCCAGATCTGCATGCACATCGAGCGGATGTACATCCACGACTCGGTCTACGACACCTTCCGCGACAAGTTCGTCGCCGCGACGAAGCAGCTCGCGCTGGGTGCGTCGTACGACTTCGGGCCGGAGGTGGGCTCGCTGGTCTCCGTGGACCACAAGGACCGGGTCGCCTCGCACGTCTCCGACGCCGTCGAGAAGGGCGCCACCGTGCTCGCGGGCGGCCGCGAGCGGCCCGACCTCGGCCCCGCGTTCTACGAGCCGACGATCCTCGAGGACGTCACCCAGGACATGCTCACCGGATCGTGCGAGACCTTCGGCCCGGTGGTCGCGCTGCACCGATACTCCTCCGTCGACGAGGCCGTCGAGCTGGCCAACGACACCGACTACGGGCTCAACGCGAGCGTCTGGGGCACCGACCTCAAGGCGGCAGCCGCGGTCGCCGAGCGCATCGAGGCCGGCAACGTCAACGTCAACGACTCCCTCGCGGCGGCGTACGCCTCCAAGGGCACGCCGTCCGGCGGCGTGAAGCAGTCCGGCGTCGGCGCCCGCCACGGCGACCAGGGCCTGCTGAAGTACACCGACGCGATCAACCTCGCCGTGCTGAAGAAGCAGGTCCTCTCCGCGCCCCGCGACAAGCCCTTCGAGGAGCATGTCGAGCAGACGCTGAAGGGGCTCGCGCTGATGCGGAAGCTCGGGATCCGCTGACGGTTTCCCTAGTTAACGTGGGAAACCGCCGCTTCCCACGAGAAGTTTCGTGTGGGAAGCGACAGTTTCCCTAGTTCACTAGGGAAACCGCACCCCGCTCAGGCCACCAGCAGGCTCCGCTTCGACAGCCCCATCCAGTAGCCGTCGAACAGCTGCTCGCCCGGCGCCTCGGGGTCGGTGGCCGCGCCGAGGGTGACGAACAGCGGCGTGTAGTGCTCGACCGTGGGGTGGGCGTAGGGCATGCCCGGCGCCTGGGAGCGGTACGACGCGAGCTCGGCCACGTCGCCGCGGGCGAGGGCCTCGGCCGCCCAGCTGTCGAAGTCGCGCGACCAGCCCGGGGCCGCGGCGTCGATGCGGAACTCGGTGAGGAACGGCAGCCCGTGGGTGAGGAAGCCGGAGCCGATCACCAGCACGCCCTCGTCGCGCAGCTCGCGCAGCCGGCTGCCCAGGGTGAGCAGCTTGTAGGGGTCCTGGGTGGGCAGCGACATCTGCAGCACGGGGATGTCGGCCTCGGGGTACATGATCTTCAGCGGCACCCAGGCCCCGTGGTCGAGCCCGCGCGACGGGTGCTCGTGGACCGGCTCGGAGTCGGGCATCATCGCCACGATCCGGCGGGAGAGCGCCGAGGCGTCCGGGGTCTGGTAGGTCATCCGGTAGTACTTCTCCTCGAAGCCGCCGAAGTCGTAGACCAGGCCGACGTTCGGGCCCGACGCCGACAGCGCCAGCGGCGCCGACTCCCAGTGGGCGCTGACGATCAGGATCGCCTTGGGCCGGGGCAGCCGGGCGGCGAGGTCACGCAGCTGGGAGGACCACAGCGCGTCGTCCAGCAGCGGCGGTGCGCCGTGGCCGATGTAGAGGGCGGGCATCCGGCCGGTCTCGGGAGTTGTGCTCATGTCATCCCAACTACTTGAAGGTACAACTATATTCCCTCGTCACGGCAACCGCCAGTCCACCGGCGTGCCGCCCTGGTCCTCGAGCATCCGGTTGACCCGGCTGAACGGCCGCGAGCCGAAGAAGCCGTTGCGCGCCGACAGCGGGCTGGGGTGAACCGACTCGACCCAGGGGATCGGGGTCAGCTCGCCCTTGAGCGACTGGGCGTCGCGCCCCCACAGGATCGCGGTCAGCGGCGCGCCCTCCTTGGCGCGCGAGCGCCAGGGTCCGGATCGCCTGGTCGGTGACCGGCTCCCAGCCCCGGCCGCGGTGCGACGCGGAGCTGCCCGGCCGCACGGTCAGGCACCTGTTGAGCAGCATCACGCCGGCGTCCGCCCACGGCGTGAGGTCGCCCGAGGTGGGTCGGTCGACCTGCTGGTCCTCGACGAGCTCGGTGAAGATGTTGACCAGGCTCTTGGGCGGCGGGACGCCCGGCGCCACCGAGAAGCTGAGCCCGACCGGGTGGCCCGGGGTCGGGTACGGGTCCTGGCCGACGATCAGCACCTTGACGTCGGCGAGCGGCCGGCTGAAGGCGCGCAGCACGTGGCGCCCGGCCGGGAGGTACCCGCGCCCGGCGGCGTTCTCCTCCCGCAGGAACTGGCCCATCCGGGCGATCTGCTCGTCGACCGGGGCCAGCGCCTCGGCCCAGTCGGGCGCCACCAGCCCCTGCTCGACGAGGCCCGCCAGCGCGCTCACGGGTCCCAGCCTAGGGGTCGCCGTACGCCCTGTAACGCGGTGTTATCGACGGTTCGCCGGCGGAGTACCACTTGTTCAGCGTCAACAACTCCGCGTTACAGGGGTACGCCGCCGCCCTCAGGCCGGGCGCTGGCAGCCGGTCGAGGAAGGCGGTGAGCAGGGCCTCGCGGAGGGCGGGGGCGGCGAGGTCGAGGAGGGCGTTGACCGGGGCCATCGCCTCGGGGAGGGCGAGGCCCGCGCTCGGGTCGCCGAGCAGGCCGGCCGCCGCGAGCAGACCGTCGAAGTCGTCGTCGGTCAGCGTCGCGGCGTCGAGGGCGCGCACGAAGTCGGCGACGCCGGGGTCCACCGCCACCGGTCCGGACGCGACCGCGCCGTCGACCGCTCGCGCGCAGCGCCGCCAGGAACTCCGGCACGTGGGGCGCGGTCGCGGCGCTCAGCGACAGGTGCAGGGTCGGGCCGTGCCCGCCGAAGGAGAGCTGCGGCTGGACGTACCACCCGGCCGCGCGCCATCGCGTCGGTCAGCGTGAAGACGTCGCAGCTGCCGTCGGTCTCGAGCGCGACCAGCGTCGAGTCCGGGGCTACGACGACCCGCAGGGCCGGGATCTCCGCGATCCCCGCCACCAGCCGGTCGACGCCCTCGAGCACCGTGCGGGTCAGGTCGAGGTAGCCGTCGTCGCCGAGCGACTGCACCACCGCCCACGCGCCGGCGAGCGGACCGCCCGACTTCGTCGACTGCATCGTCGAGTTGAGCATCGTGTAGCCCGGCCAGGCGGCGCTCGCGAAGTACTGCGGCCGCCGCAGCGCCGGCGTGCGGTGCAGCAGGATCGAGGTCCCCTTGGGCGCGTAGGCGTACTTGTGCAGGTCGACCGAGATGCTGGTGACCCCGTCGACGGCGAAGGTCCACGGGGGCAGGTCGCGGCCGAGCCGGGCGGCGTACGGCAGCACCCAGCCGCCGATGCACGCGTCGACGTGGCAGCGCACGCCACGCTCCGACGGCCGCGGCCGCGATCTCGGTGACCGGGTCGACCACGCCGTGGGCGTACGACGGGGCACTGGCCACCACGAGCACGGTGCGGTCGTCGATCGCCGCGGCCATCGCCGCCGCGGTCCGCCCGGAAGTCGGGCCCGACGTCGACGATCACGGCCTCGACCCCGAAGTAGTGCGCGGCCTTGTGGAAGGCCGCGTGGGCGGTCGACGGGCAGCACCATCCGCGGCCGCGTCGATCTCGGGGTGCGCGTCCCGCGCGGTCTGCACGGCCAGCAGCACCGACTCGGTGCCGCCCGAGGTCACCGTGCCGACGGTCGTGGCCGGCGCCGTCCAGCAGCCGTGCGGTGAAGCCGACCAGCTCGTTCTCCATCTGCAGCAGGCTGGGGAAGGCCGTGGGGTCGAGCCCGTTCGAGCCGGCGTACGCCGCGACCGCCTCGCGGCCGACCCGGTCGACCTCCTCGAGCCCGGAGTCGTAGACGTAGGCGAGCGTCCGCCCGCCGGTGACCGGCACGTCGCCGGCCTGCATCGCGCGGAGTCGGGCGAGGACGTCGCTCATGCGGTTCGTCTCCAGGTCGTCGGCGGTCAGCGAGAAGCGCGACAGCGGCAGCAGGCTGAGCAGCACCAGCACGCACGGGATCAGCGAGAAGCCGAGCACGATCGCCGTCACCGCCGAGCTCGGCTGGTGCTGCGTCGTCCAGTCGGAGACGTTGAGGTCGCTCGAGTGGTAGCCGCCGAGCGCGAGCACCAGGGCGAACAGCGCGGGGCCGAGAGCGAGTCCGAGCGTCTCGCCCGCCGTCCACACCCCGGTGTACACCCCCGCCCGGTTGTCGCCGGTGCGCCTGGCGTCGACCGCGGCCGCGTCGGGCAGCATCGCGAGCGGGAAGACCTGGACGCCGGCGTACCCCAGCCCGACGAGGGCGGTCGCGCCGTAGACCCACCAGGTCGGGGCCGACCGCGACCACGATCAGCATCGCGGCGGCCACGGCGAGCACGACCGAGGACGGCGAGGTACCCGCGCTTCTTGCCGACGCGGCGCCCGATCGCGCTCCAGCCGGGCGTGAAGACCAGTGCCGGCCCGACGAAGCAGACGAAGAGGAGCGTCGCGGCCGCCTTGTCGACGCAGCACCCAGCGCGAGACGTAGGCGACCCCGGCGAGCATCGCGCCGGTGGCCAGCGCCTGCACCACGAACGTCGTCAGCAGCAGCCGGAAGTCGCGCGCCCCCGCCACGATCCGCAGCTGGTCGCGCAAGCGAGCCGCTGCCCGGGTGCACCCGGCCGACCGGCGCCGACCTCGTGCCGACGTACGCGCCGACGACCCCGACCACGAGCAGGCAGGCCATCAGCAGGCCCATCGCGCGGTAGCCGGCGCGCCCGCCGAGGGCGTCGCGCACGGCCGGGGCGGTGGCGCCGCTGACCATGATCGTCAGCGCGAGGATGGCCACCCGCCAGCTCATCAGCCGGGTGCGCTCGTCGTAGGAGTCGGTGATCTCGGCGGGCATCGCGACGTACGGCACCTGGAAGAAGGCGTACGCCGTCGCGCACAGCACGAACATCACCAGCACCCACACGCCGTCGAGCGACCTGCGAGCCCAGCGGCGGACCGGCGAACAGCAGCACGAAGCACAGCGCCAGCAGCAGGCCTCCGCGCAGCAGGAACGGCCGCCGGGGACCGCGGGGGTCGGTGGACCGGTCGCTGATCCGGCCGGCGATCGGGTTCAGCACGACGTCCCACGCCTTCGGCGCGAACACGATGACGCCGGCCACCGCGGCGGTGATGCCGAGGGTGTCGGTGAGGAACGGCAGCAGCATCAGGCCGGGCACGGTGCCGAAGGTGCCGGTCGCGACCGAGCCCATCCCGTACCCGGCGCGGACCCGGGTGGGCAGGATGCCGGCGGACGACCGGCCCGAAGGAGGCAGGCTGGTGGGGCCGGTACCGGTGGCCGGACTCTGGGACACAGAGGAAATCTAGTGCGTCCAGGCCGGGGCCGGTCGACGCAGCCGCGACTCGATGATCCGTGCGAGGGCCCCTTCACCGGCGGCCAGCGGGATGCAGCGCAGCCCCGTGGGACCGGCTGCCGACCTTGCCCTGGATCCAGGGGTGCCCGCGCGCAGATGTCGTGGCCGATCGAGTCGGTGTAGAAGTCGACGAACTCGACGTGGGCGTCGCGGGCCGCCGTGCGCATCTGCTCGCGCAGCCGCAGCTGGATGTCGCGGTAGGTCGCGCGGTCCTGCGGGCGGAAGCGCGGCAGCGCCGGACAGCTGCCGCGTCGCCGGCAGCAGCCGAGGGTAGGTCACGAGCAGGATCCGCGCGCGCGGCGCCCGCTCCCGGATCCCGGCGAGCACGGTCTCCAGGGCCGGCCCCACCTGGTCGACGATGGCGCCGAGGGTCGCGCGCTGGTCGTAGAGCGGGCAGACCCGGTCGGAGCGCCGGCAGACCGTGTTCATCCGCGCGTACAGGTGGGAGTTGTTGAAGCCCAGCCCGAGGGTGACCAGGTCGGTGTAGCGGCTCAGCGCGTCGAGCTGCGGCGGCACGGACATGCCACGGGCGGTGACCTGCTCGCCGAGCATGTCGTCGGTGTTGGCGCCCGTGCACGAGCGGTCGCGCAGGTGGTCGATGTGCAGCGCGTCGGCGAGCAGGTGCGGGTAGTTGTTGGCGGAGCGGTAGCAGCCGTGCGCCGACGTCGGTCAGCGGCACGAACGGCGCCGCGGTGAAGGAGTCACCGAGGGCGACGTAGCGGTGGTACGTCGGGACGGGCGCCCCGGACGACGCCGAGCGTGCCCGCCGAGAAGCTCAGCGCGAGGACGGCGACGGCGGCCAGCAGGGCCACGGCCACCCGCCTCACGGCTTGCGGGCGAGGTTTCGCGAGGAGGCAGACGCGTAGCGGCGGTCGGGGTTGGACCCGATGGCGGACCGGTCGGGGGTGCGGTCCTTCGAGGTGCCGGCCGGGTCGGCTGGGCTCAGTCGGCGCGGCCGGCTTCGTGGTCGTCGGCTTCTTCGCCGTACGGCGTGCCGGCTTCTTCTTGGCGCGGCGCGGCCGCGGCCTCGTCGGGCGAGGAGTACTGCTCGATCCACTCGTCCATCGTCGGCCAGGTCGTCCCGCGCGCCGCCCGGCCGGTCAGCATGCCGAGGTGGCCACCCGGCACGATCTCGAAGCGCACCTCGTGGGCGTTGGGCAGCAGGCCGACCAGCGCCCGGACCGCGTTGATGGGCGCGATGCCGTCGGTGTTGCCGGCGAAGATGAGCACCGGGAGCCGGATCGTGGAGATGTCGATCTCGTGGCCCGACAGGTTGACCTTGCCGGTGAGCAGCTGGTTGTGCTTGATCATCCGGTGGTAGAGCTGCCCGAAGCGTGCGGCCGGGGTAGGCGATCATGTTGGCGGTGAACCGGTCGACAGCCTCGATCTGGGCGAGCCACTCGGCGTCGTCGAGGTGCTGCAGGGTGGCCAGCGGCTTGGTGATCAGCTTGGTGCCGGAGCTGAGCTGGAAGGCCTTCTTCACCAGGGGCTTGGGCGCCCCGCCCAGGACCCGGTAGAGCTGCGTGACGATGCCGCCGTCGGTGAGCCGGAGGATCGGCCGCAGGGGCGCGACCATCGGCACCTGGGTGACGTCGACCGGTGAGCCCACGATGGTCAGCGACGCGATCGGCAGGTCGGGGCGGTCCGCCGCCGACAGCAGCGAGAAGATCCCGCCGAGGCTCCAGCCGACCAGGTGCACAGGCCGCCCGCCGGCGTGCTCGCTGACCGCCTTGATCGCCTCGGGCACCACCTCCTCGACCCAGTGCTCCATGCCGAGGCGGCGGTTCTTGAAGGAGATCTCGCCGTACTCCACGACGTAGGTGGGCCGACCGCGCTGCACGAAGTGCTCGACCAGCGAGCAGCCCCGGCGCAGGTCGAAGCAGATCGCCGGCGCGGCCAGCGGAGTGACGAGCAGCACCGGGTCGCCGGTGACGCGCGCCTTCTTCTGCGGGCGGTAGTGGTAGACCTCGCGCAGCGGACCGTCGTCGATCAGCGTGCGCGGCATCGGGCGGAGATCGGCCAGCCCGCCGTAGAGCACCTTGTGCGCGACGTTGCTGGCAGCCGAAGCGACCTGGTCCGGCTTCGGGATCAGATCCATGGGCGAAGGTTAACCGCCCCCGGAAGCCCACGCTGGGGACCACGTCATCGATGGACACCCGCCTGGACCGTCGTGAGCAGCAGGTCAGCTCCCTGCCGACAGCTCCTTGAGGAAGGTGCTCGCCCAGTGGGAGACGTCGTTCTCGGCGACGGTCTTGCGCATGGCCCTCATCCGGCGGCTCCGCTCGCGCTCGTCAGCGCCGTACGCCTCGAGCATCGTCGACTTCATGCCGTTGATGTCGTAGGGGTTGATCAGGTACGCCTGCCGCAGCTCGTCGGCAGCGCCGGCGAACTCCGAGAGCACGAGGGCTCCGTCACCGTCGAACCGGCAGGCGACGTACTCCTTGGCGACGAGGTTCATCCCGTCGCGGAACGGCGTCACCACCATGATGTCGGCGGCTCGGTAGAGCGCGGCCATCTCCTCGCGCGGAAAGGACGAGTGCAGGTAGCTGATCGCCGGTCGGCCGATGCGGCCGAGGTCGCCGTTGATGCGCCCGACCAGCCGGTCGATGTCGTCGCGCAGCCGGCGGTACTGGTCGACCCGCTCGCGCGACGGGGTCGCCACCTGCACGAAGACGGCGTCCTCGAGGCTGAGGTGTCCGTCGCTGATGAGCTCGCTGAAGGCGCGCAGTCGCGCGTAGATGCCCTTGGTGTAGTCGAGCCTGTCGACGCCGAGGAACACCTTGCCCGGGTTGCCGAGGTCACGCCGGATCTGCTCGGCCCGCTGCCCGACCTCCTCGGACCGGGCCAGCTCCTCGAACCCCTCGAAGTCGATGGAGATCGGGAAGGCGCGCGCGTGGATGACCCGGCCGTCGGGGAGGTAGACCGTGTCGCGGTGGGTCTTGTGCCCCACGCGCTGGCGCACCAGGCGCACGAAGTTGGCCGCCGCACCCGAGAGCTGGAAGCCGACGAGGTCGGCGCCCAGCAGACCCTCGAGGATCTGGCGGCGCCACGGCAGCTGGCTGAACAGCTCCGCCGGGGGAAACGGGATGTGCAGGTAGAAGCCGATGCGCAGGTCGGGCCGGAGCTGGCGGAGCATGGCCGGGACCAGCTGCAGCTGGTAGTCCTGCACCCAGACGCTGGCTCCCTCGGCGGCGTACGTCGCGGCAGCGTCGGCGAAGCGCTGGTTGACCTGGACGTAGGAGTCCCACCACTCGCGGTGGAACTCCGGCTTGGCGACCAGGTCGTGGTAGAGCGGCCACAGGGTGGCGTTGGAGAAGCCCTCGTAGAACTCAGCGACCTCCTTCTCGCTCAAGGCCAGGGGTACGAGCGTCAGGCCGTGGTGGTCGAAGGGCTCCAGGCCGTCCTGGCTCGTGTCGCCGGGCCAGCCGATCCAGGCGCCGTTGTTGCGTCGCATCACCGGCTCGAGCGCCGAGACGAGGCCGCCGGGGGAGGGCCGCCAGGAGACCTCGCCGTCCTCGCCCTCGACGCGGTCCACCGGCAGCCGGTTGGCCACGACGACGAGGTCGGCGCTGTTGCGTCTCCGAGCGCGGCTCACGTCCGCGACCCTACAAGTGTGGGTCGGACGGGTAGTGGACACCGATCTGCTGACGGACGTCGTCGAGCTGGCGCATGATCGCCAGCGTCTGCTCGGGAGGTACGACGGCACTGGTGGTCGCTCCCGCGCGCAGGCAGGCGTGGACCTCGATCACCTCGTTGCCGTAGCCGGCCCCGACGACGGGCTCGTCCGGCTCGATCCACTGCTCGACGGCCCCGCCGGTGTCCCAGCCGCTCATGTCGTGCGCCTCCCAGCGCACCCGGGTCGGAGCGTGGAAGTCGCGGGGGAAGTGGAAGCAGCCGACGTCCGTGGCCACCGTCGCGGTGCGCGGCGACTGGGCCGTCATCGAGGCCGTCAGTGCCGCCGTGGCGCCACCGGGGTAGCGACCGGCGATGGCCACGTCGAGGTCGATCCCGGTCGGGGCGAGGCCGGCCTGTGCCACCAGCGACTCGGGCTTGCCGAGCACGAGGTGCGCGAGGGTCAGCGGGTAGATGCCCATGTCGAGCAGCGCGCCCGCCCCCAGGGCCGGGTCCATCAGCCGGTCGGTCGGCTCCACCCGGACGGGGAAGCCGAGGTCGGCGTGCACCTGGCGCGGTCGTCCGTGCTCGCCCGCGGCCAGCAGGCGCAGCATCGTGCGGACCACCGGGTTGGTGGCCGTCCACATGGCCTCCATCAGGAACAGCCCGCGCTCGCGGGCCGCGTCGAAGAGGCGGGCGGTGGAGGCGGCGTCGAGCGTCATCGGCTTCTCGCACAGCACGTGCTTGCCCGCGTCGAGGGCCAGCATCGTGTGCTCCTCGTGGGCGGAGTGCGGCGAGGCGACGTAGACGACGTCGACGGCGGGGTCGGCGACGAGCTCGGCGTAGGAGCCATGGGCGGCGCCACCGAACTCGGAGGCGAAGGCCCGGGCCCGCTCCACGCTGCGCGACCCGGTCGCCGCGAGCCGCGCGTCTGGCACCAGCAGCAGGTCGCGCGCGAAGGATTGCGCGATGCGTCCCGGCCCGAGGACGCCCCAGCCGATGCTCTCGCCGATCGTGACCATCCGATCACGCTAGTGGAGATGGCAACCGCCACGCCGCGAAGCAAATGACATCGATGTATTTCGCTGCCTATGATGAGGCGAGGTTCTGACCGGACCTGCCTGACGAAGCTTGCGAGGGAGTCCCCACGATGGCCGGCAGCCACGCGCTCGACAACCAGCCCGACGACGACCACGTCGGACTCTCCGTGCGCGACGCCGCGATGCTCGACTTCGAGCGCCAGTGGTGGAAGTACGCCGGCGCCAAGGAGCAGGCGGTCCGTGAGAAGTTCGACATGTCCTCGACGCGCTACTACCAGGTGCTCAACGCCCTGATCGACCGCCCCGAGGCGATGGCGCACGACCCGCTGCTCGTGCGGCGGTTGCGTCGGCTGCGCGCCACCCGGCAGCGCCAGCGCTCCGCCCGCCGCCTCGGCTTCGACCTCTCGGACTAGGCGCCGCGATGTTCCGCAACGACCACGGGATGGTGCTGCCGACCCGACTGCTGGCGCTCAGCGTCTCCGCGGTCGCGGCGGCGGTGCTCGTCTACCTCGTCAACGACCCCGGCGAGCCGAACTCCGACCGCGCCACCCCCACCACGGCGATCGAGGCCTCCCCGCACGCGACGCCCTCGGCGTCCGCCGGGCCGACCACCAAGGCGACGCCGAAGCCGAAGCCGTTCAAGCGGGGCAAGACGATGGTCGAGATCTTCAACAACACCCGGACCAAGGGCCTGGCCGGCCACACCGCGACGATGGCCTCGTCGGCGGGCTGGAAGGTCATCGGCACCGACAACTGGTACGGCACCGTCAACACCACCACGGTCTACTACCCGCCGAAGCTCGAGGCGGCCGCCCGCGCCCTGGGCCGCGACCTCGGGATCCACAAGATCCGCCCCGCCGAGAACCCGATGCACTTCGACCGCATCACGGTGATCCTCACCGCCGACTTCCACGGCTGACCGGCTGCCGCGTACGCCGCGTCGCCGTCCCCTTGTAACGCGGAGTTATCGACGCTGAACACGTGGTACTCCGCCTGCGAACCGTCCATAACACCGCGTTACAGCAGCATCGGCGCCCCGAAGCATCTGCCACAGTGGGCCGCATGGAGTTCGTGTCCACCACGGGCGAGCAGCAGTACGCCGCCGTGGTGCGGGCGGCCGACGACCTCCTCGTGGGGCTCGACTTCGACGGCACCCTGGCCCCGATCGTCGAGGATCCCGAGGACGCGCTGATCCACCCGCAGGCCCCCGAGGTGCTGGTCGCGCTGGCCGCCCAGGTGCGCGGCGTCGCGGTGATCACCGGTCGTCCCGCGCGCCAGGTGCTGGCCCTGGGTGGGCTCGACGAGGTCGGCAACGCGGTGGGGGAGTCCGGCCGCGAGCTCGTCGTGCTCGGTCAGTACGGCAACGAGCGGTGGTCCTCGACCGACCGCCGGGTGATCTCGCCGCAGCCGCCGCGGGGTCTGGCCACCTTCATCAGCGAGCTCCCACGGCTGCTGCGCCGGGCCGGTGCCGCCGACGCCCACCTCGAGGAGAAGGGCCTCGCCGTGGCCGTGCACACGCGGCGGCTTGACGATGCCGACGCGGCCCACGCCCGGCTGCTGCCGGTACTGCGCGAGGCGGCAGCGGCGCTCGACCTGGACGTCGAACCGGGGCGGGCGGTGATCGAGGTGCGCGCCCACGGGATGCACAAGGGCGTGGCCCTGCACCGGCTGGTGGGCGAGCTCGGGGCGCGCGCCGTGGTCTTCTGCGGGGACGACCTCGGCGACGTCGAGGCGTTCAAGGCGGTCGAGGAGCTGCGTGGCCAGGGCCTGCCGGGGCTGCTCGTCTGCTCGGCGTCCTCGGAGGAGAACGCCCTCGCCGACCTCGCGGACGTGGTCGTCGACGGGCCCGACGGGGTGCTTCAGCTGCTGCGCGCGCTCACCGAGGAGATCGCGTCCGCGAGGGCCTGAGGAGGTACGGCGCGCTCAGGAGGAGGGCTGCTTGTTGCGGCCCCGGAACCAGGTCCACAGCGCGGTCACGATCACCGCTCCGATGATCGAGCCGATGATGCCGCTGGGCCGCAGCGAGATCCCGTCGCCGGCCAGCAGGCTGACCAGCAGGCCGCCCACGAACGAGCCGAGCAGGCCGCTGCCGAACGCCATCGGCCAGTCGATCGCGTACATCGAGTGTCCGAGGATGATCTGGGCGATCCAGCCGACCGCGAGTCCGAAGACGATGATGCCGAGGATGAGCATGACCAGAGCGTAGAGCGATACCGGGTCGTCTCGCATCTCGGGATGGATGTGCACATTCTGAGACGGCCTCCTACGCTGAGATCAGCTCATCGAGAGGGGCAGAGGGACACGGCCCGCTGAAGCCCCGGCAACCGCCACACGAGCCTCCGACCGCAGCACGACCGCATCGGATCGCGTGGGAGTGGTGCCAATTCCGTCCCGGTCCGAGAGTCGGCCACCGGGGAAGATGAGAAGGAGGCCTCCTTGAGCACTGACAGCACCGTCGTACGCCCGGGTGCGTTCGGCCACGCCGCCGCCCTCTCCTGCCGCGAGTGCGGCCACCGGGTCGAGCTCGGACCGCACTACGCGTGCACCGAGTGCTTCGGCCCGCTGGAGATCGCCTACGACTTCCCCGAGGTCACCCGGGAGCAGATCGAGTCCGGCCCGCGCAACATCTGGCGCTACAAGGCGCTGCTGCCGGTGCCCGACGACATCGAGCAGAGCCCGAACACCGAGCCCGGCTTCACCCGGCTGCTGCGCGCGAACAACCTCGGCCACGAGCTCGGGATCGACCGGCTCTGGGTCAAGGACGACTCCACCAACCCGACCAACTCCTTCAAGGACCGTGTCGTCGCCTGCGCGCTGAGCGCGGCGCGCGAGTTCCACAGCAAGGTGTTCGCCTGTCCGTCGACGGGCAACCTCGCGAACGCCGTCGCGGCCGCGGGCGCACGCGCCGGGATCAAGACCGTCGTCTTCATCCCCTCGGACCTCGAGAAGCCCAAGCAGGTCAACTCCGCCGTCTACACCGACTCGCTCGTCGCGGTGAACGGCAGCTACGACGACGTCAACCGGCTCGCCTCGGAGATCGCCGGCGAGGAGGACGGCTGGGCCTTCGTCAACGTCAACGTGCGCCCCTACTACGCCGAGGGCTCCAAGACGCTCGGTTACGAGATCGCCGAGCAGCTCGGCTGGCGGCTGCCCGACCAGGTCGTCATCCCGGTCGCGTCCGGCTCCCAGCTGACCAAGGTCGACAAGGCCTTCCAGGAGCTGATCGAGCTCGGTCTCGTCGAGGACAGGCCCTACAAGGTGTACGGCGCGCAGGCGACCGGGTGCTCGCCGGTCTCGACCGCCTACAAGGCCGGCGTCGAGGTGATCCGCCCGGTCAGGCCCGACACCATCGCCAAGAGCCTGGCGATCGGCAATCCCGCCGACGGCATCTACGTGCTCGACATCTGCCGCCGCACCGGCGGTGCCGTCGAGGACGTCAGCGACGAGGAGGTCCGCGAGGGGATCCTCCTGCTCGCGCGCAACGAGGGCATCTTCACCGAGACCGCCGGCGGCACCACCGTCGCCGTGCTCAAGAAGCTGGTCGAGAGCGGCACCCTCGACCCGACGCTGGAGACCGTGGTCATCAACACCGGCATGGGCCTGAAGACCCTGGACGCGGTGTCGGACCGGGTCGGCCCGGCTGCGACCATCGACCCGTCGTACGAAGCCTTCACCGAGAGTGGCGTCGTCTGAGCGACGAGCAGACCCCGGGAGCGAGAGGAACAACATGAGCGTCACGGTCCGGATCCCGACGATCCTGCGCACCTACACCGAGGGTGCCTCCGAGGTGCCCGCCGACGGCGCCACCCTGGCCGAGGTGCTGGACGACCTCGAGTCGAACCACGGCGGGATCAAGGCGCGCGTGCTCGACGACGCCGGCGAGATCCGGCGCTTCGTGAACGTCTACGTCGGCAACGACGACGTCCGGTTCCTCCAGGGCCTCGAGAGCCCCACCCCCGACGGCACCCAGATCAGCATCATCCCGGCGGTCGCGGGGGGCTGAGCCGCGGCAGGGTCGCGGTTTCCCTAGTTAACGTGGGAATCAGCCGCTTCCACCGCGAAGTTTCTCGTGGGAAGTGGCAGTTTCCCTAGTGAACTAGGGAAACCGCGCCGCCAGCCACGGGTCCACCACCCCGTGAAAGGCGTCCCCCTGGTCCCGGCGGACGCAGTGGGCGGCGCCGGGGATCACGGCGAGGTCGATGCGGGGGGCGACCCGGGCGACCTCCGCGCGTGCCGACGGTCCGATGATCACCTCGCCGTCCCCGGTCACCAGCAGTGCGGGTACGTCGATCGCGGCGGCGACCTCGCGCCAGGGCGTGGCGATGTCGAGCCGTCCGGTGCGCACGAAGTCGAGGTCGACCTCGGCCTTCGAGCGGGCCCACGGCTCGAGCTCCACCTCGGGCCAGGTCGGGTGCTCGACGCGGCAGGCGCGGATCGCTCCTGCGGGGTCGGACGCGGCCGCCGCGGGTCGACGCCACACGTTCTCGGGTGGCGGCATCGTCGCTGCCGCCCCACGGTGAGGTGTCGAACCACGCGGGGTCCTCGAGGACGACGCCCCGCACCAGGCCCGGCTCGCGTGCGGCCAGCGCGGCCGCCGTCCGACCACCCATCGAGTGACCCAGCACCAGCGCGGGGCCGACCTCGTGCAGCACCTCGGCCGCGGCGTCGTACATCACCTCCGGCGGGTGCTCGGAGGCGAGCTCCTCGGAGGTGAACCGGTCCGAGGCGCCGTGGCCGAGGGCGTCCGGCGCCACGATGCGGTACGACGCCCCGAGCCGGCGAACCAGGTCGCCCCAGCACCGGCCGGAGTCGGTGATGCCGTGCAGCAGCTACGAGGACCGGAGCGTCGCTCGCACCGTGCTCGTGGACCTGCAGGCGGCCGCACCGCCAGGACCGGCCGTCGCCGGGATGAGGCATGCTGGCGAGCATGCCACGCAAGATCGCCACCACTGACCGGGTGGACCGCGACGAGCTCCTGGAGTTCGTGCGGCCACGCCACCGGGTGACCCTGGTGACCCTGCGCCAGGACGGGCGGCCGCAGCTGTCCCCGGTGACCGCGGGCGTCGACGACGAGGGGCGGGTGGTCATCTCGACCTACCCCGGGCGCGCCAAGGCGGCCAACCTGCGCCGCGACCCGCGGGCGACCGTGCTCGTGCACAGCGACGACTGGGACGGCCCCTACGTGCAGGTCGACGGCACCGCCGAGGTGATCGACCTGCCCGACTCGGTGGAGCCTCTCGTCGACTACTTCCGCAGCATCAGCGGCGAGCACCCCGACTGGGACGAGTACCGCCAGGCCATGCGCGACCAGGGCAAGTCCCTGATCCGGATCACCGTCGAGCGCTGGGGCCCGATCGCCACGGGCGGCTTCCCGCCCGACCTGGCGTGACCCGGTGGCCGAGGTGACGGTCAGCGACCGGCCGGTCGTGCTGCTGGCCACCTGCGCCGCCCTGCCCGGCGGCGAGGAGTGGGCCGGCACCGACCTGCTCGTGCCGGCACTCGAGGCCCGCGGCATCGACGCCCGCTGGGTGCTGTGGGACGACGCCGGCGTCGACTGGGGCCAGGGCCTGGTGGCCGTGCGGTCGACGTGGGACTACGACGGGCGCCTCCCGGAGTTCCTCGACTGGGCCCGCAGCCTGCCGTGGATGCTCAACTCGCCGGAGGTCTTCGCCTGGAACACCGACAAGGCCTACCTCCTCCAGCTCGCCGACGAGGGTGTCGAGGTGGTGCCGACGCTCGCCGTCGACAGCGCCGAGGGGCTCGGACCGGCGCTGGACGGGCTCGGCCCGGCCGTCGTGAAGCCGCGCGTCGGTGCGGGGGGTCGCGGGGTCGTGATCGTGCGCGACGAGCGCCCCGACGACGTCGGTCGCGGTCCGTGGGTGGTGCAACCGCTCATCGAGTCCGTGCGCGACGAGGGCGAGACCTCGGTGTTCGTCCTCGACGGCGAGGTCGTCTCGCAGGCCCGCAAGCTGCCGGCCGCCGGTGAGCTCCGCGTCCACGAGGTGTACGGCGGCACGACGAGGCCGGTCCCGGTCACCGACGAGGCGGCCGACCTCGCCCGTCGTGCCGTGCTCGCCGCGGAGCGGGTCCTCGGCGCCCCGCTCGACTACGCCCGCGTGGACCAGATGCGGCTCGCCGACGGCCGGCTGGCGGTCAGCGAGCTCGAGGTCACCGAGCCCGGCCTCTACCTCGAGGTGCTCCCTCAGAACGCCCCTGCCTTCGCCGCCCTCGTGGCCTCCCGGCTGGGAATCGCGGCGCCAGAGGTCTGAGCGGCGTTCGGTCGGGGTACAGGTCCGCGGTCCCCCGACCGAGCACGCCCCGCGCGGGCGAGAACGGAGTGGCGACGTGGCCGAGAGGACGGCGCGACGTGGCATCACCCGGACCAAGGACGTCGAGACGGTCATCCACCAGAACGACGACGAGGGGGGCGAGGGCTCCCACCTCGCCCAGGACCTCAGTGCCCGGGACCTGATGGGCTTCGGCATCGGCATCGTGATCGGCACCGGGATCTTCGTGCTGACCGGCGTCGAGGCCAAGAACCACGCGGGACCCGCGATCACGGTCTCGTTCCTGATCGCCGGCGTCGTGGCCATGCTCGCGGCGCTCTGCTACGCCGAGCTGGCCGCGGCGGTGCCGACGGCCGGGTCGTCGTACACCTACGCCTACACGACCATCGGCGAGGTCTTCGCCTGGATCATCGGCTGGGACCTCGTCCTCGAGTTCGCCCTCGGCGCAGCCACGGTCGCCCGCGGCTGGTCGGGCTACCTCCAGTCCTGGCTCGGCCTGCCGACCTCCCTCTTCGGGGAGTCCTCGACGGTGAACGTGGGAGCGGTCTTCATCGTGGTCGTGCTCGGGGTGGTCGCCACCGTGGGCATCCGGGAGTCCAAGTGGGTGACCAACACGCTCGTGCTGGTCAAGGTCGCCATCACGGTGCTGGTCATCGTGACCGGCCTCTTCTACCTCAGGGCCAGCCACCTCACGCCCTTCTTCCCGCCGTCCCGGCCCGCCACGTCGAAGGGAGCGCTCGAGGAGCCGCTCTGGCAGTTCCTCTCCGGCGTGAACCCCACGTCGTTCGGGGTGACCGGCGTCCTGGTCGCCGCAGCGGTGGTGTTCTTCGCCTACAGCGGCTTCGAGGCGGTGGCCAACCTCGGCGAGGAGACCAAGAACCCGGCCAAGGACATGCCCCGCGGGCTGATCGGGACGCTCGTCATCTGCACGGTGCTCTACCTCCTGGTCTGCTTCGTGCTCACCGGGATGGTCGACTACCGCGACCTCTCCGCCGGCGCCCCGATCTCCGATGCGTTCAAGCAGGTCGGTGCCGACTGGGCGAGCACGCTGGTCTCCATCGCGGCCGTCGCCGGGCTGACGTCGGTGATCCTCGTCGACCTCGTGGGCATCGGCCGGATCGGCTTCGCGCTCTGCCGCGACGGGCTGCTCCCGGCCTCGGTCGGCAAGGTGCACCCGCGGTTCCACACCCCGTCGCGCATCACGATCGGCATCACCGTCGCCGTCGCGGTGATCGCCGCCTTCGTGCCCCTGGCCACGTTGGCCGAGATGGTCAGCATCGGCACGCTGTTCGCCTTCTTCGTCGTCGCGATCGCGGTGGTCGTGCTGCGGCGCACGAAGCCGAAGATGCACCGGCCGTTCCGCACCCCGAGCGTGCCGTGGCTGCCCATCGCCTCGGTCGTGACGTCCGTGGGCCTGATGGCGAGCCTGGCCACCGGGACGTGGCTGCGGTTCGTGGCCTGGTTCCTGGTCGGGATGCTCGTCTACGTGTTCTACGGCCGCACCCACTCGCGGCTGGCGCCCGGAGTCGACGCCTCGGCCGTGGACGAGGACATCGGCGCCGGCGACGTCCGCTGAGGGCGAACGACGAGGCGGGGGATCTGTTTGCACTCGCTGGGGGCGAGTGCTAAGAATGGCGTTGGCACTCTCCGGGTGAGAGTGACAACAGTGGGCGAGCGGAGCGAGCTCACCAACCCAGCACAGCCACCCAACCGTCGTCGTCAAAGAGCGTGAGGAATCACCGAGAGCCATGTCGAAGCTGATTGCTTTCAACGAGGAGGCCCGCCGCGGGCTCGAGCGGGGTATGAACACCCTCGCCGACGCGGTCAAGGTCACCCTCGGCCCCAAGGGCCGCAACGTCGTACTCGAGAAGAAGTGGGGCGCGCCCACCATCACCAACGATGGTGTGAGCATCGCCAAGGAGATCGAGCTCGAGGACCCCTACGAGAAGATCGGGGCCGAGCTCGTCAAGGAGGTCGCGAAGAAGACCGACGACGTCGCCGGTGACGGCACGACGACGGCCACCGTCCTCGCCCAGGCCATGGTCCGCGAGGGCCTGCGCAACGTCGCGGCCGGCGCCAACCCGATGGCCCTCAAGCGCGGCATCGAGAAGGCCGTCGAGGCCGTCTCCGAGCAGCTGCTCGGCATGGCCAAGGACATCGAGACCCGCGAGCAGATCGCCGCGACCGCCTCGATCTCCGCCGGTGGCGACACCACCGTCGGCGACGCCATCGCCGAGGCGATGGACAAGGTCGGCAAGGAAGGCGTCATCACCGTCGAGGAGTCGAACACCTTCGGCATCGACCTCGAGCTGACCGAGGGCATGCGCTTCGACAAGGGCTACATCTCGGCGTACTTCGTCACCGACCCCGAGCGCATGGAGACCGTCCTCGAGGACCCCTACATCCTCGTGGCGAACCAGAAGGTCTCCAACGTCAAGGACCTGCTGCCCGTGCTCGAGAAGGTCATGCAGGCCGGCAAGCCGCTGCTGATCATCGCCGAGGACGTCGACGGCGAGGCCCTCTCGACCCTGGTCGTGAACAAGATCCGCGGCACCTTCAAGTCCGTCGCCGTGAAGGCCCCGGGCTTCGGTGACCGTCGCAAGGCCATGCTGCAGGACATCTCGATCCTGACCGGTGGCCAGGTCATCTCCGAGGAGGTCGGCCTCAAGCTGGAGTCGACCGGCATCGAGCTGCTCGGCCAGGCCCGCAAGGTCGTCATCACCAAGGACGAGACCACCATCGTCGAGGGTGCTGGCGACAGCGACCAGATCGCCGGCCGGGTCAACCAGATCCGCGCCGAGATCGAGAAGAGCGACTCCGACTACGACCGCGAGAAGCTGCAGGAGCGGCTGGCCAAGCTGGCCGGCGGCGTGGCCGTGATCAAGGTCGGCGCCGCCACCGAGGTCGAGCTCAAGGAGCGCAAGCACCGCATCGAGGACGCCGTGCGCAACGCCAAGGCGGCCGTCGAGGAGGGCATCGTCGCCGGTGGCGGCGTGGCCCTCGTCCAGGCCAGCGACGCGGCCTTCGAGAAGCTCGACCTGACCGGCGACGAGGCCACGGGTGCCAACATCGTCAAGGTCGCCACCGAGGCCCCGCTGAAGCAGATCGCGATCAACGCCGGCCTCGAGGGCGGCGTCGTGGCGGAGAAGGTGCGCGGGCTGGAGGCCGGTCGTGGTCTCGACGCGGCCAGCGGCGAGTACGTCGACATGGTCGCCGAGGGCATCATCGACCCGGCCAAGGTGACCCGCTCGGCGCTGCAGAACGCCGCGTCGATCGCCGCGCTGTTCCTCACCACCGAGGTCGTCGTGGCCGACAAGCCCGAGAAGGCCGCCCCCATGGGTGGCGACCCCTCCGGCGGCATGGGCGGCATGGACTTCTGACGGTCCGCCCCACGCAGTCCCACGAGCAGGGCCCCGGTCTTCGGACCGGGGCCCTGCGATCCGGGATTCCAGTCGGCGAGGGCGAGATCGGCCAGGGCCTCCGGGTCCATGGTCGCGTCCAGCACCCGGTGGGCCGCGGGCCGCGCGGCCACGACGTGGTGAACCACGCGTCGCGCGCCTCGCCGCGCCACGCACCCGGTCGGCGAGGACGTCGGCCGGGACTGGAGCCACAGCCGTCGGCACGGCGGGGGCCAGGGCCGCGCGCAGCTCGGTCCACTCCGCTCCGCCGGCGAGCTCGGCGGTGAACGGGGCGACCAGCACCACGTCGTGACGCAGCGCGACCTGCTCGCTGGCGACCGCAAGCAGTGCGGCGTACCTCGCCGGGCGCACGAGCGGGCGCAGCTCGGGGCTGTTCCAGTGCGAAGGCGAGCCGGCTCCCGAGCCGGGGTGCAGCACCTCCAGCAGGGGGTTGGTCACGGTGTCCAGGTCGAGCAGGACGGCACCGGTCCGACGGGCCAGCTCTCGACCGAGCGTCGACTTGCCGGAGCCGGCCGGTCCGGCCACGACGTAGGCGGTCACGGGGCGGCGTACCAGCCCGGGGCGACGGCCTCGACGGTCTCGGCGACCGGCACCGGGTGCTGCCAGCCGCGGCCGTGCTCGCGGAGCACCTCGCGGAGCTCGGCGAGGCGGGCCGCCGCGGTGCGTACGCCGGCCTGCCTCTGCTCGGCCGGGAACCGGCCGACGGCGTCGCCCCAGATGGCGCGACCGGCCATGAAGCCGCAGGCGCCGGCGCTGGCCGCGATCCGCACCTGCTCGCGGAACTGCTCGTAGGTGGCCGACGCCGAGAGCAGCACCCACGGGACGTCCACGGCCGCATCGAGTCGGGCACACGCCTCGGCGGCTCGCTCGCGGTCGTCGGCGGTGTCGACGTAGCCGGGGAACTCCGACTTCACGATGTCCGCGCCGAGGGCGGAGAAGGTGGCGGCGGACTGCACGATCGACTCGGCCCGGGCCGCGCGTGTCGCCGGGTCCTCCAGCGACTCGCCCTCGAGCGGGTACCAGAGCGGCTCGACCACGAGCGGCACCTGGTGCTGGGCGCTCTCGGCGACCAGCTGCGTGACCAGGTCGTGCTGCGAGGCCGTGACCTCCTCGCGCTCGGGGCGGTGGAAGACGACGAGCTTGGCCGCGTCCGCGCCGAGCCGGGCCAGCGTCTCGATGGTCCAGCCGTCGCGCAGCACCGTCTCGGTGCCGAACCCGGCAGGGGAGTACGCCAGCAGCTCCAGGCCGCTGATCATCCCGACGCCGGGAGGCACGGCGGCGGCGAGGACGCTCTGCCCGAAGGACCACACCGGGTCGACGAGCACGGCCGTGGACTGCTCGGCCATGCCCGCGATCAGCTCCAGCTTGGACTCCACGACCTCGGCGGTGCCGACCCGACCCAGGTCGCTGTCGAACAGCGCCAGGTAGTTCTCCGGGTGGTCGATCGCGGCGACCCGGACGAAGCCGTCGCGGTCGCTGATGCGCTGCAGGCGGCGCAGCTTGCCCAGGGAGCCGACGTGGGTGGTGGCCACGGATGAGGTCATCGAGATCCTTCGAGAAAGTCAGGTGCCAGGGGTAGACAACGTTGTCAATTGCTGGCCATCATAGGCGACGGGATGTGCTGCGCGCCACATCCCGAGCTCAGATGGCAACGTTGTCAGGAGGTGGTCCCGGTGCTGGTGGTCACCCCCAACCTCTGCCTCGACCGCACCCTGTGGGTCGAGCGCTTCGAGGCCGGCACCGTGTCGCGACCGCACCGCGTGGAGGTCCGTGCCGGAGGCAAGGGCGTCAACGTGGCCCGCGCGCTGCGCTGCCTCGGCCACCGCCCGCGGCTCGCCGGGCTCCTCCCCGCCGAGGACGGCGAGCGGCTCGTGCACCTGCTCACCGAGGAGGGCCAGGCCCTGCTGCCGGTGCCGGTCGACGGCGCGCTGCGGGTGGCCACCATCGTGCTCGAGGACTCCGGACGGGCCACGGTGCTCAACGAGCCCGGTCCGACGGTCGGTCGCCGCCGAGGCCGAGCGCCTCCTCGAGGACCTCGAGCGGCACCTCGTCGCCCTGACCGCCGAGGCGCCGGCGCCGGTGGTCGCCTGCTCGGGCAGTCTGCCCCCCGGCCTTCCCGACGACACCTACGGCCGCGTGGTCGAGCTCGTCCACCGCCACGGCGGCGTCGTCCTGGTCGACGGCGCCCGGTCGGCGTTGGCACAGGCACTGCCCTTCGGCCCTGACGTGGTCACCCCCAACCTGGCCGAGGCGGTCGGCATGGTCGCCGGCTCCACGCTGGAGGCGCCGCACGCCGACGACGCCCTCGAGGCCGACCGCGAGCAGGCGTTCCAGGCCGCTCGGGGCCTGCGCGAGCTCGGCGCCCGACGCGCGGTGGTGACGGCCGGCGCCCACGGGGTCGCCTTCGTCGACGAGGACGACTCGACGACCTGGTTCCCCGCCCACGAGATCACCCTGGCCAACCCCATCGGCGCCGGTGACGCCTTCGTGGGCGGGCTGATGGCCGGTCTCGAGACCGCCCCGGGCTCCTGGGTGCGTGCCGTCCAGCACGCCACCGCGGTCGCGGGCGCGGCGGTCGAGCACCCCACCGCGGGCTACCTCGACCCGGCTCGGGTCCAGGAGCTCCTCGCCATCGCTGTCCGGGGCGAGGGGGTCTCGCCATGAAGCGCCCGACCCTGCACGACGTCGCCGCCGAGGCACAGGTGAGCATCAAGACGGTCTCGCGCGTGGTACGCGGGGAGGCCAACGTCAGCACCGAGGTGCGCGAACGGGTGCAGGGCGCCGTCGCCCGGCTCAACTACGTGCCCAACAGCCTGGCCCGCTCGCTCAAGGTCGGCCTCGGCGACAGCGTGGGCGTGGTCATCGACAGCATCGCCGACCCGTTCTTCTCGACCCTGACCAGCGCCGTGGAGACCGTGGCCCACCACGCCGGGCTCAACGTCGTCCTCGGCAGCACCGGCCTGGACGCCGAGCGCGAGCGGGCCCAGGTCGAGCGGTTGATGATGCAGCAGGTCCGCGGCCTGGTCATCGCCCCGGCGCCGGGCGACCACACCTACTTGCGACGTGTCCACGCGAGCGTCCCCGTGGTCGCGGTCGACCGTGCGCTCGAGCTCGACGGCTACGACACCGTCGTCGTCGACGACTACGCCGCCACCCGCGACGCGGTCGCGCACCTGATCTCCCACGGGCACCGCCGGATCGCCTTCGTCGGAGGCGATGCACGGCTGGCCACGATCACCGAGCGTCTGCACGGCTACGGCGACTGCCTCACCGAGGCGGGCATCGAGGTCGAGGATCGCCTGATCTCCCGCGACGACGCGGAGACCCAGCAGGCCGAGCTGGCCGTGCTGCGGATGCTCGACGAGAACCCCGACATCACGGCGGTGTTCTCCGCCAACGCCAGGGCGAGCCTGGGCGTCGTGCACGGGCTGCACCGGGCCGGTCGCACGGACCTGGCGATGGTGAGCTTCGGCGACTTCCTCCTGGCCGAGACCCTCAGGCCCGGGGTCACCGCGATCGACCACGACCCGTCCGCCATCGGCGAGGTGGCCGCCCAGCTGCTGCTGCGCCGGCTCGGTCTCGAGAACGGCAGCGCGCCGAGGTCGGCGGACCAGGACCAGCGGGCCGCGCACGGCCGGGTGATCGTGCCCACGCGGCTGATCGAGCGCGGCTCCGGCGAGATCGAGGCACCGCGATGACCACCGGCACCCCGCGTCCGCTCCGGATGGCGCCCAACACGATCGAGCACTTCTACCGCGGCGGTCAGCGCATCGCCGACCTCCGCGGCCTGCGGCTCGAGTCGGACCACCGCCCCGAGGAGTGGCTGGCGGCCACCGTGTCCCGCGCCGGCGAGCCGGGCGTGGGCCCGAGCCACACCGTCGACGGCGACCTGTTCGCCGACGTGGTGGCCGCGGACCCGCAGGCCTGGGTGGGTCGCGACGTCGCCGACACCGGCGTCCTGGTCAAGCTGCTCGACGCAGGGCAGCGTCTGCCGGTGCACGTGCACCCGGACCGCGACTTCGCGTCACGACACCTGGCCTGCGGCTACGGCAAGACCGAGGCCTGGTACGTCCTCGACGCCGACGAGGGTGCGATGGTGCACCTCGGGTGGACCGAGGACGTCGACCCCGACGAGCTCGCCGTACGCCGCGACGAGCAGGACTCGGCCTGGATGCTGGAGCGGCTGCACGCGCTGACCGTGCGCCGCGGCGACGCCATCCTGGTGCCGGCCGGGCAGCCGCACGCGGTCGGCGCCGGCGTGTTCGTCGTCGAGGCCCAGGAGCCGACCGACTTCTCCATCCTGCTCGAGTGGTCGGTGACCACGTCGACGCGCGAGGACTCGCACCTCGACCTCGGGTTCGACACCGCCATGGGGGCCGTCACCCACCAGGCGCTGCACCCCGACGACCTGGCCGCGCTGCGCCGGCACGTGCTGGTGGACGAGCGGTCCGACACCGCGCTGCGCTCCCTGCCCGAGCAGGCCGACCCGTTCTTCCGCGTCGACGTGCTCGCCCCGTCCGTCGAGGGCGTGCAGGTCGACGGTGGCTACGGCGTCCTGGTCGTGCTCGAGGGCGAGGGCCGGCTGGCGTCCGCGAGCGACACGACGGACGTGACGCGCGGCGACGTGCTCGCCGTCCCCGCGGCCCTCGGCGGCTGGCGGCTGTCGGGCGGCGTACGTGCCGTGCTCAGCCGTCCCGGCACCGAGCCGGCCCGGCCGACAGGGGGCGCGTCGTGAGAGCCACCGTCGGGCTGGACATCGGATCCACCTACGTCAAGGGCGTCCTGGTCGACGACGAGGGGGTCGAGGCCGGCGTCGCGCGCCGTCCCACCCCGTGGAGCAGCCTCCCCGGTGGGCTGTCCGAGGTGGACGCCGCCGCCCTCTTCGCCGCGGTCGAGGACGTGCTGGCCGAGCTCGCCGGCCGAGGGGCGCAGGTGACCGGGATCGGCGTCTCCGGGATGGCCGAGGCCGGCGCCCTGCTCGACGAGCGCGACCAGGTCACCTGCACCGTCGTGGCGTGGTTCGACCCGCGCGGCGGCGACGACCTCGACGAGATGCCCGCGCAGCTGCGGGCCGAGTTCGCCGGACGCACCGGCCTGCCCCTGGGCCCCCTGGCCACCTTCACCAAGCTGTGGCACCGCCGCCACCACGAGGGTCTCCGGCTGGACGGGCGGCAGTGGCTGAACGTGCCCGAGCTGGTGGCCTGGTGGCTCGGTGGGCAGCGCCTCGCCGAGATCTCCCTCGCGGCGCGCACCGGGCTGCTCGACCAGGACTCCGTGGGGGTCTGGCCCGGCGCCGTCGAGGCGCTCGGGGTCACCGCCGACCTCGTGCCCCCGCTGACCGCTGCCGGCGCCGTGTGGGGCACCGCCTCCCGGCACGTGCCCGCGGGCATGGCCGGGGCGGTGCTCACCGTCGCGGGCCACGACCACCTGGTCTCGTCGGTCGCCTCGGGGGTCCTCGACGTCGACACGCTCTACGACTCGATGGGCACCGCCGAGGCGCTCATCCGGGTCCTCGACGGCGTGCTCGACAGCGACGCCCGCGCCCGCCTGGCCTCGCACCACATCAACGTCGTGCGCCACGTGCTCCCCGGGTACGGCGTGATGCTGGCCGGGACCCGCTCGGGACTCCTCATGCGGCGCGCCCTGCAGCTGGTCGGCGTCAACGACGCGATCGGCCGCGAGCGCATCGACGCCGAGATCATGGCGCTCCCGCCTGACCTCGGCGACCTCGGCGTGCAGGTCACCGGCGCCTCGAACGCCGACGGCGTGCTGAGCGTCCGCGCGGACGCCGACGGCCTCAGCCCGGCCCATCTCGTCGAGGCGACGCTGCGTCACGGCGCCGACGTGCTCGCCGAGGTCATCGCCCACATGGACGCCGAGAACGCCCCGGCCACCCGCACCACGGTCGCGGGCGGATGGGCCAGCATGCGCAGCGTCCGCCGCTCGCGGGCCCGGGTGCTGCCCCGGCCGCGCTACTCCGAGCTCGACGAGGACACGGCCTACGGCGCCGCGCTCGTCGCCGACTTCGCCGCGGACGACACCGCCGACGACCTCGTCTCCCACCTCGTCTCCGCGCTGGCCAGGACGCCCGCCGGAGCACCCACCGACTCATCCCACCGGATCCCCGGAGGTACCCCTCGATGAGCACACCAGTCACCAGCACCTCGCTGGCCGACATCGCCAGCCCCGACGGCACTTTCGCCGTCGTGGCCATGGACCAGCGCAACACGCTCAAGCGCATGTTCGTGGCCGTCGGGCAGGAGAACCCGGTCAAGGACCTGAGCGCCGGCACCATCCAGGCGCTGGTCGCCCAGCAGCCCTACGCCATCGGTCAGCAGGGCGTCCAGCAGGCGATGGCCTCGCTCCAGGGCAAGAAGACGATCAAGACCATCCAGACGGGCTTCACGATCATCACCAAGAACAACATGAACACCACCGGGAAGGCCGCGATCTACCAGAGCAGCTGCTGACCCTGGGCACGAGCAATTGACCGCCGTCCACCGGTAGCGTCGGCAGCGATGGGCCTCGACGCGCTCGCGCTGGTGCTGACCGCCGCCGTGCTGCATGCGGTCTGGAACCTCGCGGCCAAGCAGGTCCGCGCCGACGGGGTCACCTTCGTCTACCTCTACGTCGTGGCGTCGGCCGTGCTGTGGCTGCCGCTCGCGGTCATCTGGGTGCTGGCCACCCACGAGCACCCGACGTGGTCGTGGCTGGTGGCCGCTGTGGTGACGGCGCTGCTGCACATCGTCTACCAGCTGGTGCTGCAGGGCGGGTACGAGCGCGGCGACCTCAACCTGGTCTACCCGTTGGCCCGGGGGACCGGGCCGCTGGTGACGTTCGTGGTCGCGGTCGCCGTGCTGGGGGAGCGCCCGGGCACGCTGGCCGTCGCGGGCGTGCTGGCCGTCGTGGCGGGGGTGCTGCTGATCTCCCTCGGCGGCCCGCGCCAGGGCTCGGCGCGCGCCGGCGTGGTCTGGGGCGTGGCGACCGGGGTCGCCATCGCGGCGTACACCCTCTGGGACAGCCGCTCGGTCACCGGTCTCGGCGTCCCGCCGCTGCCGTACTTCGTGCTCGGCCTGGTGCTCCAGCTGCCCGCGATGACGATCGTGCTGGGCCGGCGACGGGCCGGGCTCGCCGGGGTGTGGGCCGACTGCGGGCGGCAGGTCCTCGTCGTCGCGGTGCTCTCGCCGATGGCCTACGTGCTCGTGCTGTGCGCCATGCAGCTGGCCCCGGTGGCCCTCGTTGCTGCCGCGCGCGAGAGCAGCATCGTCGTCGGCGCCCTGCTCGGCTGGTGGCTCCTGCGCGAGCCTGCCCCAGGACGACGCCTGCTCGGGGCCGTGGTCGTGCTGGCCGGGATCGTCGGCATCGTCCTGGGCTGAGGGCCTGGCCTCAGGAGGCGCGGGCGAGCTCGGTGTCGCGTGCCAGCTGCTTGCCCGCGAGCTCGGCGGCCTCGAGCGCGGACGAGTGCAGCTCGGCAGCGAGGTCCTCGAACTCGTCGAGGGCCGGGTTCACGCCGACGAGCGTGAACTCGCGCTCGACCACGGTCAGGTCGGCGCCCCAGACGTCCTCGAGGATCCGGCGCAGGTAGGCCGTCGAGTGGTCCCATCCCGCACGCGGGGTGCCCTCGCCGTACGCACCGCCGCGGACCGTGACGAGCACGACGGGCTTGCCCTCGAGCAGCCGGTTGGCCGAGCCGGCGCCGGCGATGGTCAGGTCGGCCCAGGTCTTGAAGTGCTGGGAGACCCCGAAGTTGTAGAGCGGTACGGCGAGCAGCGCGGCGTCCGCCTCCGCGAGCTCGGCGACCAGTGACCCGGCCAGGTCCAGCGCGGCCTGCTGCTCGGGACTGCGCTCGTCCACAGGAGTGTGGCTGCCGATGACCGCCGCGGGCCACGCGTCGGCCGGGATCGGCGCGGTGCCGATGTGGCGCCGGACGACCTCGCCCGTGGGGTGCTGGTGTCGCCAGTGCTCCTCGACCGTGTCGGCCAGCTCGGCGCTGGCGGATCGGGCGGGCATGATGCTGGCGTCGAGGCGGAACAGGCTCACGGCGGCTCTCCTTTGGATTTACTAGTTGCTATGTAATCCGAAGTAACCATGTGATCCGAAGCCATATTCCCCCGGCCGATGGCGTCCCAGCCCGTATCCTGCACGCGTGGTGGACGACGTGGCCGGGCTCTCCCAGGAGCGCACCGAGGGCCTCGCGGACGAGCACCCCGTCGCGCGGTGCGACGCCGCGCTGAGCCACGCCTTCCAGGTCCTCGGCAAGCGGTGGAACGGGATGATCCTCGGCAGCCTGATCGAGGCGCCCGGAGGGTTCGTCGAGATCCGCCGCGGGCTGGGCGGGATCAGCGACTCGGTGCTCTCCGACCGGCTCTCCGAGCTCACTGCCGCGGGGCTGGTCCTGCGCGAGGTCGACCCGGGCCCGCCGGTCTCGGTCCGCTACCGGCTGTCCCCGGCCGGCGAGGCCCTGGCCCCTGTCCTGCGCGACCTGAT
>CAVWML010000013.1:0-84096 GCA_963756045.1 uncultured Actinomycetota bacterium | reverse complement strand
GGGGGAGGCCGCGGTCGCGGGCCCACGCCACGAGCGCGTCCGCTCCGGCCGGCAGCTCGGCGGCGGGTGCCGACCAGCTGGCGCGGCGCACCACCAGGCGGCCGATCTGCGCTCGTCCCTCGTGCTCGCCGACCGGGTCGAAGCTGCGCAGCGCGGCGACGAAGATCGGGAGATAGAGGAACTGCGCGAGCGGTGTCCGGAACGTGCCCGCACGGTCGGTCACGTTGCCCTTGCCGTCGAGGACGACGTCCTCGAGCGCGACGCGGCGGGTGCCCGGCGGGCGCGGGCTCGTCGCCGCTCGTCACGACGATGTCGCCCGGCGGGTACAGCGGCCAGCTGCGCGCGGTCATCTCCACCACGCCGCGGCGCGGGGGCGAGAGGTGGACGCCCGGGCCGGCCTCGGCGGCGATGCGGCGCAGCATGCCCGCCGGGTCGGGATGGCGCAGGCCGAAGAGGCCCTGCGCGAGCGGGTTGTCGCCGCCGTGGAAGTCGCCGAGCACGATCAGGAAGTCTCCGCGCGCGAGCGCGTCGGTGCTCGCCGCGGCGATCTGCAGGTCGGCCGAGTGGTAGTCGGAGCCGTACCACGCCGGCGTCCAGTCGGCGAACGCGTCGCCGGCGGCCCAGCGGCGCTGCAGCTCGCGCCTGTTCCTCGCCCAGCTGATCCCAGAGGCCGAAGCCCGCGCCCATCAGCGGGCCGAGCAGCGGCGCGAGCGGGCCGGTCTGCCCGTGGGCGATGCGCTCCATCAGCTCGGCGCCGCGGTCGAACACCCGCCCGCACCACCAGCGCGACGCGGCGAGCACCTGCGGCAGCGACGCGCGCAGCTCGTCGAGCACGGCCGGGCCGAGCGTCAGGTCGAGGTCGCGCATGCAGTCCAGGTAGGCGATCGTCCGCCCGCCGCCGCTGTCGCCGGTCGGCGCGCGGCCGGCCCGCGGCCGGTGACCTGCTCGAAGACCGCGTCGAGCTCGGTCGAGCGCGGCGGCGACGTGCTCGCGCGGCGCGCCGACGACGTCCTCGCGCGCGCGCTCGAGGCGGTCGAGGGCCGACGTGTCGTGCAGCAGCGGGCGCAGCGCGCGCTCGGGGAACGGGCCCATCGGCAACGGCGTCGTGACGCCCGCCGAGGCGGCGACGGCCTCGATCGCCCAGGTCTCGAAGTGCACGACGCGCTCGCGTTCGAGCGCGCCCGAGCGGACGGCGACCGGCTCGCCGTCGCCGAGAACTCGCCCCACGCCAGCGGCCCGAAGAACCCGATCGTGTCGTTCTTCGCGCAGTAGCGCTGCCAGTAGCCGGCGACCACGTCCGTCCACCGTCGCCGGCGTGACGGGCTGCCCGGCGTGCCGGCGGCGAGCTTGTCGACGGCGCGGGCGAGCGACTCGCGGCTCTGCCACGCGACCGCCTCGCGGAACGCCGGGTCCCGCGCCACCTCCACGAGCCGCGCGTCCTCGTCGGGCCCGAACACGTCGAGCCCGTGGACCGGGAACCCGGCGCTGCGTACCGCGAACTCGGGCCACAGGCTCCACTCCCCGTGAGCTCGATCGCGTCCGATATTCACTAGAGTGTCACTCTAGCCAATGTCGACCGTCAAACGCCACTACGACGCGCCAGGTCGCCAGGCGGCCGCGGCGCAGACCCGCGAGCGCATCTGCGCCGCCGCCGAGACGCTCTTCCTCCGCGACGGCTACGCGCGCACCAGCATCCGCGCGGTCGCGAAGGCCGCGGGCGTCGCCGAGGCGACCGTCTACCTGGCGTTCCCGGGCAAGGCGGCGCTGCTGAACGCGGTGATCCTCGCGCGCCGTTCGCGACAACCCTTCCGAGTGCGCTCGACGCGATCGCCGCCGCGCCGGCTGGGCGAGATCCTGCCCGCGCCTCGCCGCGTCCAACGCCGCGCTGATGGCCCGCGCCGCACGGCTGATCGCGCTCGGCGAGGCGGCGAGCCTGATGGACGCCGAGCTGCGCCCGCTGCGCGACCGTGCGCACGCGCGACTTCGCGCCGCATTCGGCGTGATCGCCGACCGCCTTGGACGCCGGCGGCGTCCTGCGGGTCGACGCGCGCGAAGCCGCGGACACGCTCTACGCGATCGCGAACGAGACGACCTACCTGCGCTTCTCGTCTCCCGACGGCTACGCGACGTGGCTCGCGGCCGTCTTGACCGCGGCGCTGACCTAGGCGGGTGGGGTGAGGCGGGCGCGCATGCCCGCCGCCGCGCGGTCGAAGACCGTGCGGTCGTGCATGAGCTGGAACTGCTGGTTGGCGGCGGTGAGGAGGGCGTCGAACTCGAACGCGAGCTGTGCGGGCTCGACTGAGGGGTCCAGCTCGCCGGCCTGTTGGGCCTTGGTGACCTCGCGCTCCAGGAAGCCCAGGAACTGGCGCATGTCCTCGGTGACGATGTCGCGCACGGCGTTGTCCGGGCGGCTGTCGAATTCCGCCTGGACGGTGCAGAAGAAGCACCCGCCGGGGAAGACCTCGGCGCGGAAGTAGCGCAGCCAGTCCTCGAGCAGCGCTTCCAACCGGGCGCGCCCGCGGGGGAGCCCGCGGGAGGGGCGGACGACGTGGTCGACGAAACGCCGGCGGGCCGCGTCGATCGTCGCCAGCTGGAGCTCCTCCTTGGAGCCGAAGTGGGCGAACAGGCCGCTCTTGCTCATCCCCAGCTCGGTCGCCAGCCGTCCGATCGTGAGGCCCTCGAGGCCCTCGACCGACGCGAGATCGGCGGCGGCCTGGAGGATCGACTCGCGCGTCGCCTTGCCGCGGCGCTTGCGGCCGTCGGCCTCGTTCTGAGGCGCCGGCTCGGCGTCTGGCGAGCGTCTCCAGATCGTCGGCATCGAACACGACCAAGAAATTAGCACGATCGTTCGCCCTGTGGTACAAAGTACGACCGATCGTGCTTTTTTATCGACAATAGGAGCTGTATCCGATGACCGCCATCGCGGTACCGCGAACCACTCAGAACGTGCTGGCGGTCGCCGCCGGTGCGGCCTTTCTGGCCCTGCTGGACACGACGGTGGCGAACCTCGCCGTCGCCGACGTCCAGACCGACTTCGCCGGCACGTCCGTCAACGGCGCGACGTGGCTGATCACGATCTACGCCGTCGTCTTCGCGGCGCTGCTGGCGCCCGCGGGGCGGGTGGCGGACGTCGTCGGCCGCCGTGCGCTGCTGATCGCGGGCGTGGGCGGGTTCACCGCGCTGAGCCTGCTGTGCGCGCTCGCGCCGTCACTCCCGGCACTGCTGGTCGCCCGCGGACTGCAGGGAGCCGCCGCGGCGGCGATGATCCCCGCTTCGCTCGCGGTCGTCCTCGCCGACACCCCGCCCGAACGACGTGCCGCGGCGATCGGCGCCTGGAGCGCCGCCGGTGCGCTCGCCGCTGCGGCGGGCCCGGCGATCGGCGGCATCCTCGTCGACCAGGTCGGCTGGCGCGCGCTGTTCGTGATCAACGTCCCCGTCGGGCGGCTGATCCTCGCGGGCGCACGGCAGCTCCCGCGAGGCGGGGGAGAGGGCCGGCTGCCCGACGCCATCGGCACGGTCCTGCTCGGCGCGGGCATCGGTGCCGCCGCGCTCGGCATCTCGCAAGGCTCGACGTGGGGGTGGAGCGATCCAAGACGCTCGCCGCGATCATCGGCGGCGCCCTCGCGACGGCAGCGGCCATCCAGCGTTCCCGGCACCGCGCGAACCCGGCGATCGAGACCCGCCTGTGGCGCTCGAAGCGCTTCGCCACCGCCAACCTCGCAAGCCTCCTCTACGGCGCGGCGCTCTTCCCGTGGATGCTCGTCGGCGTGCTCGTCCAGGTGACGCTGTGGGACTACTCGCCGCTGCAGGCCGGGCTCGGGATGACGCCGGGAGCGGTGTCGCGGCGGTCGTGGCGGTCCTCGCGGCCCGCAAGACGCCGAAGCCGATCATCCTCGCCGGCGCCATCGACGCTCGCGCTCGCGGGCGCGCTGTGCACGTTCGCCCTCCCGCAGGACCCGAACTTCCTCGGCTTCTGGCTGCCCGTCGGCGTGCTGATCGGGATCGGGATGGGCGCGATCACCACCGGCATCTCGACCGCGGCGGCGCTGTCGGTGACCCCCGATCGCTTCGCCGCGGCCGTCGGCCTCAACTCGGCCGCCCGCCAGGTCGGCGGCGCGCTCGGCGTCGCGGTACTGGCATCGATCATCGACGGCGACATCGCGTCGTTCAAAGCCGTCTACGCGTTCTGCACCTTCGCGACGCTCGGCGTCGCCTTCACCGGGAGCCGGCTATGACCCACATCGACCTCACGCTCGACGAGATCCTCGAGGACCTCTGCTCACCCGGCTTGCCGCCTGGCCGCTGGAACGTTCAGAGCCCGAACTCGGCCCGCGAGCACCTCTGAGCCTGCCGACCCGTGTCCACCGGCCAACCGGCCCGCCCCCGGCCCTGTCAGAGCCCGCGTGCACGTGGAGATGCGCGGCCGGCGCGGTCAGAACACGTTGTGCGGGCGGAACTGCACGCTGATGCGGGGGCCGACCGGTTGGGTGGTCTTGGGGACGGCGTGCTCCCAGGTGCGCTGGCAGGAGCCGCCCATGACGATGAGGTCGCCGTGGCCCAGCGCGTGGCAGACCTCGGTGTGGCCGCCCACCGGGCGCAGGCACAGCTTGCGGGGCGAGCCGAAGGAGACGATCGCGACCATCGTGTCGTGCGACCGGCCGCGCCCGATCCGGTCGCCGTGCCAGGCGACCGAGTCGTGCCCGTCGCGGTAGTAGCAGCAGCCGGCGGTGACGAAGGGCTCGCCGAGCTCCTCGACGTAGTGGGCATTGAGTGCGTCGCGGGCGGCCGTGAGGGCCGGGTGAGGCAGCTCCTCGCCGACGCCGTAGGGGTGCAGCAGTCGAGGGACGTCGACGATCCCGTCGTACATCGGGCGGCGCTCGGCGCGCCACGGCACGTGCTCGACGAGGTCGGCGAAGACCTCGTCGGCGCCGTGCAGCCAGCCCGGCAGCACGTCGACCCACGCGCCTCGGGTCAGCGGCGTGCGCTGCACCCGCCCCGCGAGCGGGCCGACGCCGGCCCCGCTCCCGGGAGCGTCCAGCACCGCGTCGAGCAGTGACGGCTGGAAGTCCACGGACATGACCTCACGCTAGCACTCGTTCGAACACCTGTGCGACGATTCGGGCGGTGCGAGAGGATGGCAGGTGTGAGCACCACCGCACTCCTCCTGGCCGCCGGCGGAGGTCGTCGCATGGGCCGCCCCAAGGCGCTGGTGGAGGGGTGGCTGGCCGGGGCGGTCGACGCCCTGGCCCTCTGCGACCAGGTCGTGGTCGTGCTCGGGGCGGCGGCCGAGGAGGCCCGCACGTTGCTCGACGACCGCGACGTCGCGGTGGTGGTGAACCCCGACTGGGCCGAGGGCATGGGCTCCTCGCTCCACGTCGGCCTGGCGTACGTCGCCCATGGCGACGCGACCCGGTGCCTGCTCCACCTCGTCGACCTGCCGGACGTCGGCAGGGCGGTCGCCGAGCGGGTGCTCGACCAGCCCGACGAGCCGGACGTCCTCGCCCGAGCGACCTTCCACGGACGGCCCGGGCACCCCGTCCTCCTCGGACGCGACCACTGGGCCGGCGTGCTGGCGGTGACCACCGGAGACGAAGGGGCCCGTTCCTACCTCCTGGACCACGACGTGACGAGCGTGGAGTGCGGCGACCTGGCCTCCGGCGCCGACGTCGACGAGCCCTCGGGCGTGCGGACATGACGCCAACCCCGGGCCAACCCGCCGCCCGTAGCCTGCGCGACATGGAGTCACCGCAGGCACTCGCGGCCGCGCTCGAGGAGACCGGCTACCTCGCCGACGACGCGCTGGCCACCGTCGTGCACCTGGCGCAGGTGATGCAGCGACCCCTGCTGCTCGAGGGCGAGCCGGGCACCGGCAAGACCGCGTTGGCCGAGGCGCTGGCCGAGCTCGCCGACGTGCCCCTGATCCGGCTGCAGTGCTACGAAGGGATCGACGCCAGCCAGGCCCTCTACGACTGGGACTTCCCGCGCCAGATCCTGCACCTGCGCACGCTCGAGGCGCTCACCGGCAGCGGTGAGCTCGACGCCGAGGAGGCCGAGAAGTCCCTCTTCGACGAGCGGTTCCTGCTCGCCCGTCCGGTCCTGCGGGCGCTGCGCGAGTCGCCCGCCGTGCTGCTGGTCGACGAGGTCGACCGGGCCGACGACGAGTTCGAGGCGTTCCTGCTCGAGGTGCTCTCCGGCTGGACGGTCAGCATCCCCGAGCTGGGCACCGTCGCCGCCGTGACGCCGCCGACCGTCGTGCTCACCTCCAACCGCACCCGCGAGCTGCACGACGCCCTCAAGCGACGCTGCCTCTACCACTGGATCGACCACCCCGGGCTGCAGCGGGAGGTCGCGATCCTGCGCTCGCGGCTCCCCGAGGTCGGCGAGCGGCTCGCCCAGCAGGTCGCGGGGCTGGTCCAGCAGCTGCGTGCCGAGGGCCTGCTCAAGCCACCAGGGGTGGCCGAGACCCTCGACTGGGCGCGTGCCCTGCACCGGCTGGGGGTGGAGGAGCTCGACCTCGAGACGGCGGCCCGCACCCTGGGCGCGGTCGTGAAGTACCGCGAGGACACCGACCGCGTGAAGCAGGCCCTGGACCGGATGATGGCGGTGTGAGGTGGACGCCGAGGTCCGGCACCGCCCGGACGAGATCCTCCTGGGCTTCACCAGGGCGCTCCGTGCCGCCGGGGTCGCCGTGACCCAGGACCGCTCGGCCGCCTTCCTCGAGGCCACTGCTGTGGTGGGGGCCGACGACCCCCGCGCGTGTATGTCGCCGGGCAGGCCACCTTGTGCTCCGGCCCCGATGACCTGATGCGCTACCGGCACGTCTTCGAGGCGTGGTTCGGCCACCGCGAGGGGCTGCCGCGGACCGTTCCCGCGGAGCGGCCGCGCCAGATCCGGTCACCGTTGCCGTTCGCCGACACCGGCGAGGGCGCCGGGCAGGACGGCAGCGAGGTCCTGCAGGTCGCCGCGAGCGAGGCCGAGGTGCTGCGGCACCGCGACCTCGCCGCCCTCGGTCCCGACGAGAAGGCCCTCGTCGACGCGATGATCGAGGGCCTGCACCCGCGCCCGCCGCGCCGCCGCGCCACCCGTCGCACGCCGTGGCGCCGGGGCGAGATCGACGTCCACCGCACGTTGCGCACGACGTTGCGGCAGATGGGAGAGCCCGGCCGGGTCGAGCACCGCCGCCGCGGCACGACGACCCGCCGCACTGTCCTGCTCGTCGACGTCTCGGCCTCGATGCGACCGTACGCCGATGCGCTGCTGCGGCTCGCGCACCGGGTCGTCGAGTCGACGCCGCACGGCCGGGTCGAGGTGTTCACGCTCGGCACCCGGCTGACCCGGATCACCCTGCCGCTGCGCACCGCCGATGCCGAGCGGGCGCTGGTGCGCGCCGGCGAGCAGGTGCCCGACTGGTCGGGCGGCACCCGCCTGGGCGAGACGCTCAAGGCCTTCCTCGATCGCTGGGGTGCCCGCGGCAGTGCCCGCGGGGCCGTGGTCGTCGTGTTCAGCGACGGCTGGGAGCGCGGCGACGCCGTCGAGCTCGGCGAGCAGATGGCCCGGCTGAGCGCGCTGGCGCACCGGGTGGTGTGGGTGAACCCGCACCGCGGCAAGGAGGGCTATGAGCCGGTCCAGCGCGGCATCGCGGCCGCCCTGCCGCACTGCGACGACTTCGTCGCCGGCCACTCGCTGGCCTCGTTCGCCGACGTGCTGGAGGTGGTCGCGCATGCGTGACGTGCTCCCTCAGCTCATCGGGTGGTGGGAGGCCGGCGAGAGCGTCGGCGTCGGCACCGTGGTCGCCACCTTCCGCTCCGCGCCGCGACCGCCGGGGCCTCGATGCTCGTCGGCCCCGACGGCACCGCCGTCGGCTCGGTCTCGGGCGGCTGCGTCGAGGGTGCGGTCTACGAGCTGGGCCAGTCGGTCGTGGACTCCGGTGAGCCGGTGCTGCAGCGCTACGGCGTCTCCGACGACGACGCGTTCGCCGTCGGCCTCACCTGCGGCGGCATCCTCGACGTGTACGTCGAGAAGGTCGACCGCGAGACCTTCCCCGAGCTCGGCGAGATCGCCGCAGACGTCGAGGCCGGCCGGCCGGTCGCGCTGGCGACGGTGATCGAGCACCCCGACCCGGCCTGGCTCGGTCGCCGCCTCGTCGTACGTCCTGAGCGGGTGGCGGGCACTCTCGGCAGCGCGCGCGCGACCGACGCCGTCTCCGACGACGCCCTGGGCATCCTCGAGTCGGGACACAGCGCGACGCTGACCTACGGCCCCGACGGCGAGCGGCGCGGGGAGGGCATGCGCGTCTTCGTGTGGGCCTTCGCGCCGCCACCGCGGCTGCTCGTCTTCGGCGCCATCGACTTCGCCGCAGCGGTCGCTCGCGTCGGCGGCTTCCTCGGCTACCACGTCACCGTGTGCGACGCGCGCCCCGTCTTCGCGACCACGGCCCGGTTCCCGGACGCCGACGAGGTGGTGGTCACGTGGCCGCACAAGTACCTCGGCGAGGAGGTGGCCGCCGGACGGATCGACCGTCGCACCGTGATCTGCGTGCTCACCCACGACCCGAAGTTCGACGTACCTCTGCTCGAGGTCGCGCTGCGGCTGCCCGACGTGGCCTACGTCGGCGCGATGGGTTCCCGGCGCACGCACGACGACCGGCTCGAGCGGCTGCGCGAGGCGGGCCTGACCGACGAGGAGCTGGGCCGGCTGTCCAGCCCGATCGGCCTGAACCTCGGGGCCCGCACGCCCGAGGAGACCGCGGTCAGCATCGCCGCGGAGATCATCGCCGGGCGCTGGGGCGGGACCGGCCAGCGACTCTCCGGCACGGAGGGCCGCATCCACGCCCACGCGCCGGCGGACCCGGATCCCACCTGACCCGCCGCCGGGTCAGGGGAGCCCGGAGAGGTCCCGCTCGAGACGCGCCCGGTCCTCGACGTCGTCCACGGGTACGGCGAGCGCGGCGCTCCGGGCTGCCGACGCGTCGTCCTCGCGACCGAGCCGTGCCAACGCCCGCGCTCTGGCCTCGTGGGCGTAGGCGAGCTCGACACCCTCGTAGCCCTGCTCCTCGGTCACCGCGAGGCACTCGTCGGCATAGCGCAGCGCCAGCCCTCCCTCGCCGAGGTCGGCCTGGACGCGGGCCAGCAGCCACGCGCCTCGCGCGAGGTTGGCGGGGCCGCGGCCGGTCGCACGCGCCCAGTGGTAGCGCGAGGCGTACGCCCGCTGCAGCATCTCCTCGTCCTCCGCTGCGGACCGGCGCGGCTTCTCCAGCAGCTCCCACACGGAGTTGTTGGCCTCCGCAGCCTGCTGGCGGTGCCAGCCGGCGTCGACGTCCTCGGCGTCTTCGGTGTCCGCTCGCTCGCCGGTCGCGGGCGGCAGCGGGCGTCCGGTCTCGAGCAGGGACTTCAGCCCGTCGAGCACCCACACCCAGCCGTGACGCACGTTCGCCCACGTGAGCGGGCTCTGCGCGAGGTCGCCGTGCACCACCCGCAGCCGGGTCAGTCCCTCGCCCGCGGCCTCCACCTCCCACTCGACGCGGCTCACCGGCTCGGCGGCGAGCGCGGTGTCGTAGAGGACGTGCCAGGTCTGCACCAGCCGCCGCGGCGGGTCCAGCACCTCGATCGTGCCTTCGACCGCTGGTCGGCCGTCCGACGTCGTCGTCGAGTACGCCTCGCCCTGCGCCGGCGGGCTGACGAACGCCGTGCCGTGGAAGTACTGCCGCGTCATCGCGGGGTCGGTGATCGCCGCGAACACCTCCTCGGGGTGGCCCGGATGTAGACCTCGTACTGGTGCCGGCCGATCGTCATGCCGTCCGTCGGCGGCCTGCCGGCTCCTGCCTCTGGCCTCGAGTCCCTTCTTCAGGCCGACCATCGCGCGGGTGAACGGCTCGGCGTACTTGCTGATCCAGCGGTCGGCGACCAGTCCGATCGGCACCGGGTTGAGGTAGTGGAGCTTGGTGCGGCCCTGGCGCCGCGTGGTCACCAGGCCGGCCTCCTCGAGGATCCCGAGGTGCTTGGCCACCCCGAAGCGGGACATCTCCGGCACCAGGGCCACCAGCGCGCTCGCGCTCTGCCCGTCGCGGGTGAAGAGCGCGTCGAGCATGCGCCGCCTTGTCGGGTCGGCGAGCGCCCGGAAGACCGGGTCGAGGTCGTCAACGGCAGTCGCCATGGGTGCGACAATAGGTGACCGATGAGTCACCTGTCGAGACCGGGCACGCTGTTGTGCCTGGAGGGCGCGGACTACGGTTGCCCGCAGCACGACACCCAGGGGGCTCGCCCAATGTCCATCTCGCACGACGACCTGCATCGGCGTCGCCTCGAGGCGGTGCGGGCGTGGACCGACTTCGTCGAGCACGGGGACGCCGACAACACCGTTCGCCCGGAGATCCGTCGCTCCTGGCAGCGCTCGGCGCCGGTGGTCGGGCTCGACGTCGTCGAGGCTCCGCTCGCCGACGAGTCCGACACCGACGCGTTCTGGCAGGGCTCGCCGCTCCAGATCGCGGTCGAGCGGGTCGAGTCCGAGCTGCGGCGTACGGCGGAGGACGGCGACCTCGTGCTCGCCGTCACCGACGCCGAGACCCGCATCCTGTGGACGTACGGCGGCCGGGTGATGCGCCGCAAGGCCGAGTCGGTGAACTTCGTCGCCGGCGGGCGCTGGGACGACACCAGCGTGGGGACCAACGCGCTCGACCTGGCCACCCGCAACGACGCGCCGGCCATGGTGTTCAGTGCCGAGCACTACGCGCCGATCGTGCACAACTGGGTCTGCTGGGCGGCCCCGCTGCACGACCCCCGTCACCGGCCGGCAGCTCGGGGTCATCGACCTCTCCACCACCTGGGACCGCAGCCACCCCATCGGGCTGGCCACCGCGCGCGATGATGGCCCGGATGATCGAGACGGCGATGCCCGCCTCCGAGCACAACCCCCGGGCCGGACGCGGCGCGGTCAGCCTCAACGAGGGCCTCGACGTCCGTCTGCTCGGCGCGGCCGAGGTCACCCTCGACGGTCGGCGGCTGCTGCTCAACCGACGCCAGACCGAGATCGTGGCCCTGCTCGCGCTGCACCCCGACGGGCTCTCGCTCGAGCAGCTGCACGCGCTGCTGTACGGCGACCACGCGGTCACCCTGTCGACCTTGAAGGCCGAGGTCTCCCACCTGCGCAGCGCCCTCGAGGGCCAGCTGGCCTCCCGGCCCTACCACCTGATGATGCCGGTGCAGGTCGACGTCAACGAGGTGCTGCGGTTGCTGCACAGCGGACAGGTGCGCGCCGCCGTCGAGGCCTACGGCGGCGACCTGCTGCCGGCCACCGAGTCGCCCGCGCTCGTCGAGCTGGGGGAGTACGTCGCCGTCGCGGTGCGCGAGGCCTTGCTGGCCGACCCGCAGCCGCAGGCGGTGGCCCGCTACACCGAGCTGGCGCCGTACGACACCGAGGTGATGGAGGTCTGCCTGGCCGTGATCGGCGAGGCCCACCACCCGGTCAAGCCCCTGCTCAAGGGCCGGCTGGCGGCGGCGAGCCGCTGACGCAACCTGGTGGCGAGGTCGGGACCGCGTGAGCGAGACTGTGCCGTGCCCTCCGCCAGCCAATGGATCGCCTTCCTGGTCGCCTCGCTCCTCTTCATCCAGGTGCCTGGGCCGAGCCTGCTGTTCACCATCGGTCGTGCGCTGAGCGTCGGCCGCCGCCACGCGCTCATGTCCGTGATCGGCAACGCCCTCGGCGTCTTCGGCCAGGTGGTCTTCGTGGCCGTGGGGCTCGGCGCGCTCGTCGCCGCGAGCGCCACGCTCTACACCGCCATCAAGCTGTGCGGTGCGGCGTACGTCTGCTGGCTGGGGCTGCAGGCGATCCGGCACCGCTCCGACGCCCGCCTCGCACTGCGGGCCACCGCCCCGGTGGCCGGCCGCTCGTTGCGTCGCTCGGTGCTCACCGGGGTGACAGTCGGACTGACCAACCCCAAGACGCTGGTCTTCTTCGTCGCGTTCCTGCCGCAGTTCGTCGACCGCTCCGCCGGACACGCCGGCCTCCAGCTGGCCGTGCTGGGCGCGGTGTTCGGACTGATGGCCTGCTGCTCGGACAGCGTCTGGGCGCTCGCCGCGGCGCGCGCACGCGACTGGTTCGGCCGTCGGCCCGAGCGGCTCGACCGACTCGGGGTCGCCGGTGGCGTGATGATGATCGGGCTCGGCGCCACCCTGCTCGCCACCGAGTGACCGCCCGATGACCGTCGTGACCTCAGATGACCGTCAGATGACCTGGCCCAGCCGCTGCGCCTGACCCACCGACAGGGGTGGCAGGATCGGCGCATGGTCCTCGACCTCAGCGACGACGTGGTGACCCTCACCCAGGTGCTGGTCGACGTCGAGTCGGTCAGCCGCAACGAGCGCGAGCTCGCCGATCTCGTCGAGGAGGCACTGCGCCGCCTCGACCACCTCGAGGTCACGCGACTGGGCAATTCCGTGGTGGCGCGGACCGATCTCGGCCTCGGCGAGCGCGTCGTGATCGCCGGCCACCTCGACACGGTTCCGGTCAACGGCAACCTGCCCGCCCGCAACGACGGCACCCTGCTGCACGGTCTCGGCAGCTGCGACATGAAGGGCGGCGTCGCCGTCGCCCTGCGGCTCGCGCACGACCTGACCGCCCCCAACCGCGACGTGACCTACGTCTTCTACGAGTGCGAGGAGATCGAGGGCGTGCACAACGGGCTCGGCCGGATCGCCCGCGAGCGCCCCGACCTGGTCGAGGCCGACTTCGCGATCCTGATGGAGCCCAGCGACGCGGTGGTCGAGGCCGGCTGCCAGGGCACCATCCGGGTCGAGGTGCTGATCCCCGGCGAGGCCGCCCACAGCGCCCGGTCGTGGCGCGGGGTGAACGCCATCCACGGCGCCGGCGAGGTGCTGCGCCGGCTCGAGGCCTACGAGGGGCGACGGCCGATGATCGACGGGCTGGAGTACCACGAGGGCCTCAACGCCGTGCTGATCTCCGGCGGGGTCGCCACCAACGTCGTCCCGCCCGAGTGCGTGGTCACGGTGAACTACCGGTTCGCGCCGGACCGCTCGACCGACGAGGCGCTGGCCTACCTCCGCGAGTTCTTCGACGGCTACGAGCTCGAGGTCACCGACTGCGAGCCGGGTGCGCTCCCCGGCCTCGGGGTGCCCGCCGCCAAGGCGTTCGTCGAGGCGGTCGGCGGCACGGCGAACCCGAAGTTCGGCTGGACCGACGTCGCCCGGTTCACCGGCCTCGGCGTCCCGGCCGTCAACTACGGACCGGGTGACCCGATGTTCGCGCACAAGCGCGACGAGCACGTCCCGCTCGCACAGCTGCGGACCTGCGAGTCCTCGATGCGCGCCTGGCTGGGGGCGCCGTGAGCGGCCCCGACGAGACGGCCGGTCGGACCGCCGGCGGCCGCCGCGAGAAGCACCGCGGCCCGACCCTGCTGCGGGGGGCGCAGGTCGACCTGTCCACCACCGACCAGCGCCTGCTGGACTCGCGCGGCCCGTCGGACTGGGTGCACACCGACCCGTGGCGGGTGCTGCGGATCCAGAGCGAGTTCGTCGAGGGCTTCGGCGCGCTGGCCGAGCTGGGCCCGGCGATCGGCGTCTTCGGCTCGGCCCGCACGCCGCGCGACGACCCCTACTACGCCAAGGGCGAGGAGCTCGGCGCGGCCCTGGCTCGCGCCGGCTTCGCGGTGATCACCGGCGGCGGCCCCGGGGCCATGGAGGCGGCCAACAAGGGTGCCTCGCAGGCCGGCGGCACCAGCGTCGGTCTCGGCATCGAGCTGCCCTTCGAGCTCGGCCTCAACGAGTGGGTCGACGTCGGCATCAACTTCCGCTACTTCTTCGCCCGCAAGACCATGTTCGTGAAGTACGCGCAGCGGCTTCGCCGTGCTGCCGGGCGGGCTGGGCACGCTCGACGAGCTGTTCGAGGCGCTGACCCTCGTGCAGACGCGCAAGGTCACCTCGTTCCCGGTGGTGCTCATCGGCGTCGACTACTGGTCCGGCCTGCTCGCCTGGCTGCGCGACACGGCGCTCGCGAGCGGCAAGGTCAGCCAGGCCGACCTCGACATGCTGAGGTCTCACCGACGACGTGACCGAGGCGGTCGACCTGCTCACCGCTGGTGCGGCGACGCACGACATGGATGCGTCGTGAGCTGGTTCTTCGCGGTGCTGATCGTGCTGGCCATCGGCGGTGTCGCCGCCGTCGCCGCGGGCCGGGGCGGCAGCCTGGGCCAGGCCTACGACGACCGTGCCGACGTACGCCTCCCCGCCGACCGGCCGGTCGCGGGAGCCGACCTGAGGGCGCTGCGCTTCAACACCGCCCTGCGCGGCTACCGCGCCAGCGAGGTGGACGCGCTCATCGAGCGCCTGGCCGACCAGCTGGACGGCGACGTCCCGGATCGGGACGAGACCACGCGTGACCACAGCGGACGACGACTAGGGTGCCGCGCATGACCGCTCGGAGGAGTGTCGGGATCCTGCTGGGGCTGACGCCGCTGGTGCTCGCCCTGCTGGCCGTCGTGCCGATGTCGGCCCAGGCCGCCGTCCCGGGCAAGCCGGCCATCGTGCAGACGCGGGTGATCGGGCACAGCGTGAAGGGCCGCGCCATCATGGCCTACCGCATCGGGCAGCCGTCCTCGCCCGACAAGGTCGTCTTCATGGCCGGCATGCACGGCGACGAGCAGGGCCCGTCCAGGATCCTGTACCGCCTGCTCGCCGGCCCGGCGGTCACGGGCGCCGACATCTGGGTGATCCCGGTCTACAACCCCGACGGCCGCGCGCGGCACACGCGCCAGAACGCCGACGGTGTCGACCTGAACCGCAACTGGCCCTACCACTGGGTGCGCCTGCGCGGAGCGACGAACTCCGGCCGGAGCGCGGCCTCGGAGCCGGAGACCAAGGCCGTGCTCGCCTTCCTCCAGCAGGTGCGCCCCCGGTGGATCGTCAGCTTCCACCAGCCCCTCCACGGCGTCGGCCGTGCCGGGGCCAAGGGCCGCACGTTCGTCAGCCGCCTGCACCGTCAGCTGCACCTGCCGGTGAAGGCGTTCAACTGCGACGGCGTCTGCCACGGCACCATGACCGAGTGGTACAACGCCCACTACCCAGGCGTCGCCGTCACCGTCGAGTACGGCCACGGCATGAGCCGCCGCCAGGTCCGCACCACCGGTCCCACCGGCCTGCTGCGCTCGGTCGGCGCTTCGAGCTGAGGCCCGCGGTTTCCCTAGTTCACTAGGGAAACCGCCGCTTCCAACGCGAAGTTTCTCGTGGTCGGCGGTGGTTTCCCGTGTTAACACGGGAAACCACCAGCGGCCTCCAGGACCCTCACCGGCCCGTGAAGGTCGGCCGCTCCTTGTTCACGAAGGCCTCCACCGCGGCCCGGTGGTCGGCGGTGTCGCCGGTGAGCGTCATCATCGAGGCCTCGAAGGCGAGCGCGTCCTCGAAGCCGTGGCCGGCGGAGTGCTCGACCGAGCGGCGGATCGCGCCGTAGGCCCGGGTCGGTCCCGAGGCCAGCCGCTGCGCGAGGTCGATGACCTCGGCCTCGAACTGGTCGGCCGCGACCACGCTCGTCGCCAGCCCCAGCTCGAGGGACTCGTCCCCGCCGATGGTGCGCGGGAAGTAGAGCAGCTCGAGGGCCCGGGCGCGGCCCACGATCCGCGGCAGCGTCCAGGACGAGCCGGTGTCGCAGCTGAGCGCCACCCCGGCGAAGGCCAGGTTGAAGCCGGCGCCGTCACGCAGCACCCGGAAGTCGCAGGCGAAGGCCAGGCTCGCCCCGGCCCCGGCCGCCACGCCGTTCACCGCCGCCACGACCGGCTTGGGCATGGTCAGCAGCGTCGTCACGATCGGGTTGTAGTGGTCCTCGACCGTGGTGAACAGGCGTTGGGCGTCGGCGCTCTCCAGGATCTCGCGGTGCTCCTTGAGGTCCTGGCCGACGCAGAACGCCCGACCGTTGCCGGTGAGCACCACGCAGCGCACGTCGTCGTCCTCCGCCGCGCGGCGTACGGCGTCGAGCAGGGCCTCCTTGGTGGCGATGTCGAGACCGTTCATCGCGTCGGGACGGTCCAGGGTGATCGTGGCCACCGCGTGGGCCACCTCGTAGCGCACCGGACCGGACTCCTGCTCGGACATCTCGCCTCCTGCTCGGTTCTGCCCAGGACGCCTGTGCGACCTGGCGTCGCATGTGGATCGTGGCCGAGTCTGCCCCATCGCATCACGACGTGATCAGTCGCACGGACCACGCCCAGACATAGGGAATAATGGACTCGAAGTTGGGCGCGTCTGCGCACGGATGACACAGGAAGAGGTGTGCACATGGCGGCCATGAAGCCGCGGACGGGCGACGGCCCGCTCGAGGTCACCAAGGAAGGTCGCGGCATCGTCATGAGGGTTCCCCTCGAAGGCGGCGGGCGACTCGTGGTCGAGCTCAATGCCGAAGAGGCCGGTGCGCTCGGAGACGCACTCAAGGACGTCGTGGGCTGAGAGCCCGCAACCATCCAACGCAAGCCACACCCCCGTGGTCCCGGTCGGGACCACGGGGGTCTTGCGTCCGGCGACGATAGGGTCGGCCGCGTGTCGCTGCCACCCCAGGTCTCGCCGCCCCAGTTCACCCTGAGTGACCTGGCTCCGTCCCAGCTGGCCGGTGCCGGCGTGGTCGCGGTGCCGGTCCTCGCCGCGAGCGACCCGGACACCGGGCCGACGCTCGGCCCCGGCGCCGCCGAGCTCGCCGACGAGCTCGGGCTCGACCTCTTCGACGTGCTCGCGAGCAACGACGCGACCGGCAAGCCGGGCGAGGTGAGCGAGCTCCCGGTCACCGGCAGTCGCCCGGCCTCCGACTCGGCGCCGTCCCGGGTGCTCCTCGTGGGGGTCGGCGCAGGCAGCCGTCAGGACCTGCGCAGCGCGGGTGCCGCCCTGGCCCGCCGCACCCTGAACGTCTCGACGGTCGCCTCCTCCGTCGCCGCGGTCGGTGACGACGAGGCGATGGCGGCGTTCGTGGAGGGCGCGACGCTCGGGTCCTTCTCCTTCTCCCTCCACCGCGACGGTCCCGAGGACCGGCCCGCCGGCTCGATCGTGCTGTCGCTGAGCGGCCAGGGCGCGGAGACGACGGCCCGGCTCGAGCAGGCTGTGGCCGCGGCCGGTGCGAGCTGGTGGGCCAGGTTCCTCGCCAGCGTGCCGTCCAACATCAAGTCGCCGGCCTGGCTGGCCGAGCAGGCCGTCGAGGCCGCCGAGAGCGCCGGGCTCTCCGCCACGGTCCTCGACGAGCAGGAGCTCGCCGACCGGGGCTTCGGCGGCATCGTGGGCGTCGGGCAGGCCGCCGCGGCGCCACCCCGGCTCGTGCAGCTCACCTACAAGCCCGCCACCCGAGCGCGCTCGGCCCCGCACGTCGTGCTGGTCGGCAAGGGCATCACCTTCGACAGCGGCGGGCTCTCGATCAAGCCGGCCGCGTCGATGCTGACCATGAAGCGCGACATGACCGGCGCCGGCGTGGTCGCCGCCGTGCTCGCGGCGCTGCCGGCGCTCGGCTGCCAGGTCCGGGTGACCGGGCTGCTGCCGCTGGCGGAGAACGCCGTCGGCGGTCGCTCGATGCGTCCCGGCGACGTGATCACCCACTACGGCGGGCGCACCACCGAGGTCACCAACACCGACGCCGAGGGCCGGCTGGTGCTCGCCGACGGCCTCGCGTACGCGGTCAAGGAGCTCAAGGCCGACGTCCTCGTCGACGTCGCGACCCTGACCGGGGCGGTGAAGGTCGCCCTCGGCCAGCACCTCGCCGGGATGTTCTCCAACGACGAGGCCCTCGCCGGTCACCTCCAGCGAGCCGGGGCCGACTCCGGCGAACCGGTCTGGCGGCTGCCGCTCAGCGAGGAGTACGAGTCCAAGCTCAGCTCGCGGATCGCCGACGCCGACAACGCCCCGGGCGGGCCGGGGGCCATCACGGCCGCGCTCTTCCTCCAGCACTTCGTCGGCGACCGGCCGTGGGTGCACCTCGACATCGCCTCGGTCGGCGACGCACCCGAGGACTCCTTCGAGTGGACGGAGGGGCCCACCGGGTTCGGTGCGCGCCTGCTGCTCGACTGGCTCTGCTCCGAGGACCCCCTGGCCGGCGTCGGGTCGTCGTCATGAGCAGCTCCGCACTGACCGTGCGCTGGTCGCTCGCCGACGCTCCCGACGGCGTCGAGCAGCGCCTGCGCGAGTACGTCGCCGGGCAGTCGCACGCCCGCTTCGAGCAGCGAGAGGGGCTGCGCTTCAAGACCTGGCGCATGCGCGCGGGCGAGTGGTTCGAGGGCTGCTACGTCTTCGTCGACGACGCGTCCCGGGCCAGCTTCCAGCAGCAGTTCAGCGAGGGCGCGGCGGAGTCGCCGGGCTCGCAGATCATCGGCTCCGCGCCGGTGCTCATCGAGGAGTGCGAGGTCGTGGCCGTTGCCGGTGGTCCCGAGGGCTTCGTCTCGGTCCCGACGTACGACTGAGGCTGCCGCCGAGACCCTGGATCAGGCCTCGGGGGTCCACACCTTCTTGGCCACGAGCAGGCCGTCACCCATCGGCAGCAGGCACGGCACGAGCGAGGGGTGCTCACGCACGGTGTTGCCGAGCTCGCGGATGGCCACGGTCTCGGGGTCGCGCTGGGCGGGGTCGGCGACCCGGTCGTGCCACAGGGCGTTGTCGAAGGCCACCACGCCGCCGGGGCGCAGCAGCCGCAGGGCCTCGTCGAGGTAGTCGGGGTACTCCTGCTTGTCCGCGTCGCAGAAGACCAGGTCGTAGTGGCCGTCGGTGAGCCGCGGGACGACCTCGAGCGCCGGCCCGGGGATCGTGCGCACGCGCTGGCTGGCGATGCCGGCCTCGCTGAAGGCCTGCTTGGCCAGCCGCTGGTGCTCGGCCTCGGTGTCGACCGTGGTCAGGATCCCGTCGGGGCGCATGCCGCGGAAGAGCCACAGTCCCGAGACGCCGCAGCCGGTGCCGATCTCGACGACCGCACGGGCCTCGATCAGCGCGGCGAGCAGGCACAGCGCGGCGCCCGCGCCGGAGCCGATCGCCGTGGCGCCGACCTCCTCGGAGTGTGCACGCGCCTTCTCCAGGACCTCGTCCTCGGCGACGTACTCCTCGGCGTAGGTCCAGCTGGCGGGCTTGAGCGGCGCGACCATGTCGTCCCTCCATGGATCCGGGTAGGCGTCCGAGTGCAGCCCTGACCCTATCGCTGCCGGCGCGTCGTACCCGGCAGCGCGTGCGGGAACAAAGCCGGAGCCGCCGCTCGTTGTCCACACGTGTTGTTGCGCAGGTCAGGAGCCCCGTCGTCTCGCGACGCGAGTTCGCAGGCTGTCCTCAGCGGCGTCTCAGGCGCCGCTCCTAGCGTGGAAGGCATGGACGAGCAGCTGTCCGACCCCGCCGCCGAGAGCGACCCAGGGAGCACCCCTGGCAGCATCTCGGAGAAGGAGCGCTGGGAGCAGATCGTCGCCGAGCACTCCGGGCGCGTCTACCGGCTGGCCTACCGCCTCACCGGCAACGGCCACGACGCCGAGGACCTCACCCAGGAGGTGTTCGTCCGCGTCTTCCGCTCGCTGCACACCTTCACCCCGGGCACCATGGAGGGCTGGCTGCACCGGATCACCACCAACCTCTTCCTCGACCAGGCGCGCCGCAAGCAGCGGATCCGCTTCGACGCGCTCAGCGACGAGGCGGCCGGGCGCCTGACCAGCGCCCTGCCGACCCCCGACGTGCACCACCTGGACCGGCTCTTCGACGACGACGTCGAGGCCGCGCTGAGCTCGCTGGCCCCCGACTTCCGCGCGGCCGTCGTGCTCTGCGACGTCGAGGGACTCACCTACGAGGAGATCGCCGACGTGCTGGGGCTCAAGCTCGGCACCGTCCGCTCCCGCATCCACCGTGGCCGCGCCCAGCTCCGCGAGGCGCTGGCCCACCGGGCTCCGAAGGCGGGTCGCACCCGCTTCGCCGGCCCGGTCTCTGCTGCTCCGCTGGGCCGAGGCCTCACTCCCCAGGTGCGGTGATGCTGTCCCTCAGCGGCCACATCGGCACGAAGGCCTCGGCACTCGTCGACGGCCAGCTCTCCCAGGACGAGGAGGAGCGGGCCTGGTCGCACGTGCTGGCCTGCCCCGGTTGCCGTCAGCTCGTCGAGCGCGAGGGCTGGACCAAGCGCCAGCTCGGCTCCCTGTCGGGACCGGCACCGGTGGCGCCGCCGGAGCGGTTGCTCGGCTCGCTGTACGACGTCGAGACCCGCGCCGCCTGGGGCCGAGGTCGAGGTCATCGAGCGCCGGTCGGTGCGTCGCCGTACGGCCGCGGTGGTGGTCGGTGGCAGTGCCGTCGGCGCCTGCGCGCTGGCACTGCTCACCGTCACCGGCCCGCCGGTCGGCCGCGGCGAGACGCCCACCCGGCAGGCGCCGGCCAGCGTCGGGGGCAGTGCGCGTTCGACCGGAGGCAGCGTCGGCGGAGGGGTCTACGTGCCCGCGAGCAACGTCCTGCCGTTCGGCACTGAGACGAGCCGCTCCCCGGAACCGGTGCGTAGGTCAAGATAGGTGGCGTGAGCGACCCCACCGACCCCGGCGAGCACGGGGCGGCCTACCCGCCGCCGAACCCGCAGGGTGCATCTCCCGCCCCAGGTGCCCTACCCGGCGCCGTGGGAGCCGGGCGCCACCGCGGCACCCGAGCCAGCGCCCGTGCTGCCGCCCTCGCGCGAAGCTCCCGGCCTGGCTGATCCCGGCGGTCGGGCTGCTCGCCCTGGTGCTCGGCCTCGCCGGCGGCGCGGTCGGCGCGCTGCTCGTCACGAACAACGACGGTGCCGGCCACCCACGAGGTGATCAGCGTCCAGAAGCGCGAGGCCGCGCCGCTGCCCGCCGACAACCAGAGCATCGCGGCCGTCGCCCAGAAGGTGCTGCCGAGCACCGTGCAGATCGTCGCGGAGTACGACGGCAAGGCGCAGGGGGCCACCGGGTCCGGCTTCGTGCTCGACGACAAGGGCCACATCATCACCAACAACCACGTGGTGGCCCAGGCCGACGAGGACCACGGCCCGATCGAGATCATCGACCAGTTCGGCAACCACTCCAAGGCGACGGTGGTCGGCCGCAGCACGGTCTACGACATCGCCGTGCTCGACGCCCCGAAGACCAAGGGCCTGCAGCCGGTCTCCCTCGGCTCGGCCCAGCAGATGCGCGTCGGCGAGACCGTGGTGGCGATCGGCTCCCCGCTGGGTCTCTCCGCGACGGTCACCTCCGGGCATCATCAGCGCGGTCAACCGGCCGGTGACCACCGGCGAGGGCGAGAACGACAACTCCTACATCAACGCCGTGCAGACCGACGCGGCCATCAACCCCGGCAACTCCGGCGGTCCGCTGGTGAACCTGCAGGGCCAGGTCGTCGGGGTGAACTCCGCGATCGCCTCGCTCGGCTCGCAGGTCAGCCAACGACCAGGGCGGCAACATCGGCGTCGGCTTCGCCATCCCGATCGAGCAGGTGCAGGTCACCGCCAGCCAGATCCTGCGGCACCGGCAAGGCGGAGTACCCGATCATCGGCGCCAACGTGCGCGGCACCCCCGAGCTTCGACGGCGCCAAGGTCGAGTCGATCACGCCCGGGCTGCCCGCCGCGGACGCCGCACCTCAAGGTCGGCGACATCATCCGCAAGGTCGACGGCAAGCCGGTGACCAGCTCGATCGACGTGGTCGTGGCGATCCGGACCCACACGCCGGGCGAGAAGGTGCGCCTGACCGTGCAGCGGGGCGGCAAGACCTTCGACGTGCTCGGTCGGGTCTGCGGGCCAAGACCGGGTAGCCGGCCGGCTCGAAAACACTCGACAAACAGTCTAAATCGTGCAGAATGGACACATGGGACGACGAGCTGCGGACGAGCCCCACCTGCACGACCTGGTGCGCAGCCAGGGTGAACCGCGCTGGACCGCCGTGGTCGATGCCGTGCTCGGCTCTCGGCAGTCGTGGCCTGGGTCGTGGTGCTCGGCGATGACCGACCCGGGTCCGACGCTGCGGATCGCCGTACCCCTCGTCCTCGCCGTCGTGGTCGTCGTCCGCGTGCTGGTGCTCGTCGAGCACGTCCAGCGCTGGCGCGACCTCGGTCTCGACGAGGCGCCGGCACCCTCCGGGGCGCACCGCCAGGTCGCCGGCCCGTCGCAGCCCTCGCGCGCCGCCTGACCAGGTCTGCGCCGGGCGGCTACTCCGGGGTCGAGACCTCCAGGGGCGCCAGCGTGCCCAGCGACTCGGCCACGACGACGGCGTCGTCGCCCGCGCAGAGCCGGAAGTCGGTCGGCGGGTTGACGTGCGCGTGCCCGTCGCGGCCGATGGCCAGCAGCGTCGCGGAGTGGTCGGCGCGCAGCCGGGCCGACAGCTCGTCGACGGAGAGGCCCACGAACTCGGCCGGCAGCTCGACGCGGTAGAGCTCGGAGCCCTCGCCCCCGGAGACGATGTCGGTGACGATCTCGGCCAGGCCGGGGTAGAGCGAGGAGCGCGCCAGCAACCGGGAGGCGATCCGCGAGGTCACCATGATCTCGTCGGCGTTGGCCCGCCGGAAGTGGTCGACGTGCTGGGGGTTGTTCACCTCCACGACCGTGCGCACCTGCGGGGCGATCGACTCCACGGCCATCACGCAGAGGATCGAGCGCATGTCGGCCTCGTTGCTGCCGTCGGCCGGGCACACGACCGCGGCCGTCGCCTCCTCGATGCCGGCTCGGCGCAGGTCGTCGGCGTTGGTCACGTCGCCGCTGACGAAGTAGACCCCGCGGCCGGCGGGGTTCTTCTCGCTGTCGTGGATGACCACGATCCTGTGCTCGTACTCGTCGCCCTCGAGCTCGGCGACCAGGTCGCGCGCGGTCGAGTTCCAGCCGCACACCACGATGTGGTCGCGATAGCCCGCTGCTCCCATGCCCTGGCCCTCCTTGAGGATGAAGTCGATGACGAAGCCCACCAGCGCGCCGGTGATCGACGCGACGATCGCGACGCCGAAGAGCACGAGCAGCCACGAGATGACGTAGCCGCCTGGGGTGTGGACGTACGACGCGTCACCGGAGCCCATCACGGTGGTGACGCCCCAGTAGAAGCTGCCGCCGAGGGTGGAGAAGAACTCGCCGAGGCTGTCGTGCGGTCCCTGGATCATCGGTGACGAGCAGAGCCGCCGCGAGCACGATCGAGCCCAGGCCGCCGATGAGCCGGAGGAAGAAGCCGCGGTTGAGGTTGCCGGTCAGCCGGCTGACGTGGAAGGCCAGCCGCTTGATCAGCGGCCCGGCGAAGGCGACGGCGAGTGCTCCCCGGAAGCGGCCCTTCATCGTTCCCCCTGTCCGCGTCCGTCAGAGACCTGCAGGTCGGCGTGGGGATGATGGCACGACCGCGGTGACGGCGACCAGCATCGGCGGCACCGGTCCGTACCAGGCGTGCCCGAGCGATGCAGCGTGGTATCAGGTCGCCTCGGCGTCGAACGGCGGGCGCTGGCCCTGGGCGAGCACCGGCTGGTTGGCGGCGCCGTCGTGGATCGCGGACGTCCTCCTCCATCGCCTCGAGGATGTGCCGGCGGATCGCCTGACGGGGGTCGAGGTCGGTGAGCTTGAGGTCGGCGTACTCCGGGCCGAGCTCCTCGCGGAGCTGGTCCTGGGCGGAGCGGGCGAAGTCGCGGAACTGGCGCACCAGGCGGCCTGCCTGGCGGGCGTACTCGGGCAGCTTGTCGGGGCCGAAGACGACCACGGCGACGAGGGCGATGACCATCAGCTCCGGTATCCCGACCCCGAACATGTGTCGGCCTAGCCCTTGCTCGTCGGGCTCAGGCCGAGCTGCATGCCGGCGAGGCCGCGCCCGCGGGTGCCGAGACCGCTCGCGATGGAGGCCAGGACGAGGGCGCCGGGCGAGGTCGGGTCGGACTCGACGATCGGCTTGCCGGTGTCGCCGCCCTCGCGCAGGCTCATGTCGAGCGGGATCTCGCCGAGCAGCGGTACGTCGTACCCGAACCGGCTGCCGAGGGTCTGCGCGACCCGCGGCGCCGCCGCCGCTGCCGAAGACCTCGAGCCGGTGCTCCTGCCCTCCGCGGCGCAGTGGGGGCAGGCGAGGAAGCTCATGTTCTCCACGACGCCCACGACCCGCTGGTGCATCATCGAGGCCATCGTGCCTGCGCGCTCGGCGACCTCGGCGGCGGCCTCCTGCGGCGTGGTCACCACGATCACCTCGGCGTTGGGGAGGTGCTGGCCGAGCGAGATGGCCATGTCGCCGGTGCCGGGCGGCAGGTCGAGGAAGAGCACGTCGAGGTCGCCCCAGTAGACGTCGGCGAGCATCTGCACGAGCGCCCGGTCGAGCATCGGCCCGCGCCACGCGACCACCTGGTCACGCCGCGGCTTGAGCATCCCGATGCTGATCACCGAGACCCCCGAGGCCGTCGGCACCGGCATGATCAGGTCCTCGACCTGGGTGGGCCGGGTGTCGGCGACGCCGAGCATGGCCGGCACCGAGTGGCCGTAGACGTCGGCGTCGACGATGCCGACCTTCTGGCCGGCCGCGGCCATCGCGACGGCGAGGTTGACCGTGACCGAGGACTTGCCGACGCCGCCCTTGCCGGAGGCGATCGCGTAGACCTTGGTCAGCGAACCGGGCTGGGCGAAGGGGATCTCGCGCTGGGCGTGGCCGTCGCGGAGCTTCTCCTGGAGCTCGGCCCGCTGCTCGCCGCTCATCACGCCGAGCTCGACCTGGACACCGGTCACGCCCGGGCACCTTGGAGACCTCGGTGGTCACGTCGCGGTTGATGGTCTCCTTCATCGGGCAGCCCGCCACGGTGAGGAGCACCTTGACGGTGACCTTGCCGGTGTCGTCGATGTCGACGCGCTCGACCATCCCGAGGTCGGTGATCGGGCGCTTGATCTCGGGGTCGTTCACCCGCGCCAGCGCGGCGTCGACCTGCGCGCGGTCGGGGAGTCCGTCGGGGGAAGCCATGGGCCCAGAGTACGTGGCGTCACTCGGGCGCGGCGGGGGAGCCGTCACCCGGCTCGGTGGGCTCGGGAGTCTCCGTGCTGGCTCTGAGCCTCCTCGGCGTCGCGCTCCTCGAGCTCCTCGACGAGGTTGCGCAGCTCCGAGCGCAGGAAGTCGCGGGTGGCCACCTCGCCGAGCGCCATCCGCAGCGAGGCCACCTCGCGGGCGAGGAACTCCATGTCGGCGTGGGCCCGGGCGTTGGCCTGGCGGTCCTGCTCGTTGATGACCCGGTCGCGCACCTCCTGACGGTTCTGGGCGAGCAGGATCAGCGGGGCGGCGTACGACGCCTGCAGGCTGAGCATCAGGGTCAGGAAGATGAACGGGTAGTTGTCGAAGCGCAGGTCGTGCGGCGCGAGGGCGTTCCACAGCACCCAGAACGCCACGAAGAGGGTCATCCAGATCAGGAACTGGGCGGTGCCCATGAATCGCGCGAACTGCTCGGCGAAGCTGCCGAACGCGTCCTGCGGCACCGTCGGCCGGCGCACCAGGGTGCGGCGCACCTCCTGGGGGGTGTCCAGCCGGCTCACCCGGGCGCCGCGCTCCTCGCCGCTGCGGCGTCTCGGCGCGCTTCTCGGACTTCCTCTCCGGCTTCTTCTCCGGCCGCTTCTCGCGGTGCTCGCCCGTCATGCTCATCGCGAGCCGATCTTCCGGTCGCGCCACCCCTCCGGCAGCAGGTGGTCGAGGAGGTCGTCGACGGTGACCGTGCCGAGCAGGCGGCCGTCCTCGTCGACCACGGGAGCCGCGACGAGGTTGTAGGTGGCCAGGAACATCGAGACGTCCTCGAGGGTGGCCTCGGGGCGCAGGTAGTCGATGCTCGGTGTCGAGCACGCCGGCCACCAGGGTCGAGGGCGGCTCGCGCAGCAGCCGCTGGATGTGCGCGACGCCGAGCAGCCGGCCGGTCGGCGTCTCGAGCGGGGGGCGGCAGACGTGCACGATCGCGGCCAGCGACGGGGTGAGGTCCTCGTTGCGCACGTGGGCCAGCGCCTCGGCGACGGTGGCGTCCGGCGGCAGGATCACCGGCTCCGGCGTCATCATGCCGCCGGCCGTCTCCTCGCCGTAGACCATCAGGCGGCGGACCTCGGCGGCGTCCTCGCTCTCCATCAGCTCGAGCAGCTGCTGGGCGGTCTCGGGCGGGAGGTCGGCGATCAGGTCGGCGGCGTCGTCGGCCGACATCTCCTCGAGGATGTCGGCGGCGCGCTCGGAGTCGAGGTGCTCGAGGATCTCGACCTGGTCCTCCTCGGGCAGCTCCTCCAGCACGTCGGCCAGCCGCTCGTCGTCGAGCGCGGCCACCACCTCGCTGCGCCGCTGCGGCGTGAGCTCGTGGATGACGTTGGCGGCGTCGGCCGGGCGCAGGTCGGCCAGCGAGGCGACCAGGTGCTCGGCGCCCTGGTTGTCCTGGCGGTCCTGGAGCCCGTCGACGTCGTCCCACTCGACGACGTGGGTCTGGGACCTTGCGGCGGAAGCCCTTGGACGGCTCGGCCACGGCGACCCGCGACAGCACCCAGTCGCGGGTGCGGGCCTGCTCCATGGCCACGTCGAAGACGGTGCCCTCGACGCCGGTGCTGCGGATCCGCACCCGCTGGTCGAGCATCTGGCGGACCACGAGCGTCTCGGTGGAGCGCCTCTCGAAGCGGCGCATGTTCAGCAGGCCGGTGGTGATCACCTGGCCGGCGTCGATGTTGGTCACCCGCGTCATCGGCGCGAAGATCTGCCGGCGGCCGAAGACCTCGACCACCAGGCCGACCACGCGCGGCTGGCGCACGTCACGACGCAGCACCACCACGACGTCGCGCACCTTGCCCACCTGGTCGCCCTGCGGGTCGAACACCGGCAGCCCGGCGAGTCGAGCCGCGTAGACGCGGGTGGGAGTGGTGCTCATGCGGGGTCCCCGCACAAGCGTGGTCCCCCGAGAGCGCAGCGAGCCAGCCTCGCGGTTTCGTGGGGTGCGTTCACATCGGGCGAGCCTAGTCGCAGATAGCATCACCGGAATCGTTGCCGAGCCCACCCAGGAGTACGTGTGACCACTCAGGTCGTGATCCTCGCCGCCGGCCTCGGCACCCGGCTGGGGCGTCCGCACCCCAAGCCGCTGACCCGGCTGCAGTCGGGCGAGAGCATCATGCGCCGGGCGGTGAACGCCCTGCGGGCGGCGTACGACGACGTGCACGTCACCGCCGTCATCGGCTTCAAGCTCGACCTGGTGATCGAGGCGATGCCCGACATCTCCTTCGTCTACAACGAGGTCTACGACTCGACCAACACCTCCAAGAGCCTGCTCAAGGCGCTGCAGCTCTCGCAGGACGGCGGGGTGATGTGGATGAACGGCGACGTCGTCTTCGACCCGCGCGTGCTGCCGATGCTGCGCGAGCACATCGAGACCGGCCGCAGCTTCGTCTGCGTGAACACCGAGTCGGTGGCCGAGGAGGAGGTGAAGTACACCCTCGACGACGACGGCTACATCAAGGAGCTGTCGAAGAAGGTCGTCGGCGGCCTCGGCGAGGCGGTGGGCATCAACTACGTCTCCGCCGACGACAAGGCCACGCTGATCCAGCGGCTGGGCGAGGTCGACGACCAGGAGTACTTCGAGGGCGGCCTCGAGCTGGCCATCGCCGAGGACGGCCTGCGCGTCGAGGCGCTGGACATCTCGGAGTTCCACATCGTCGAGGTCGACTTCGACGAGGACCTGACGCGGGCCAACGAGTTCGTGAGCGAGTGACCAGCACGACCGTCTCAGGCGTCGACGACGTCGGCGTGCACCTCGGCTCGAGCGAGGACACCGTCGTCGACGTGCTCTTCGACGGTCGCCGGATCTGGTCGTTCTGGACCGTGCGCGACGTCGCACGACGGGGTGGCCCCCTGGCCGCCGATGCTCAAGCGCTTCCTGAGCGGCAGCACCCGGCTCTCGGTCGTCGAGCACGTCTCCGGCACGGTCGTCTACGACGAGGAGGTGCACCTCGGCCGTGGCAGCGGGCGGATCGCCGTGGTCGACCCCGACGGCCGCCCGCTCGGGATCGACAAGTCCAACCGGATCACCACCACCTTCGACACCCGCGACCCGGCCCACACCAAGCCGTTGCTCGACTCGACCGAACGGCTGCTCGGCGTGCTCCACGACGCCGGGGTCGAGGCGTTCCCGGCCTACGGCACCCTGCTTGGCGCGATCCGCGAGCAGGACTTCATCGGCCACGACAGCGACGTCGACCTCGGCTACGTCAGCCGGCACACCCACCCGCTCGACGTGGTCCGCGAGTCGTTCCGGCTGCAGCGGACGCTGCGCGAGCAGGGCTTCGCCGTCGACCGCTACAGCGCCGCGGCCTTCAAGGTCGACGTGGTCGAGGCCGACGGCGGGGTCCGGGGCCTCGACGTGTTCGGCGGCTACTTCCTCGACGGGTCCCTCTACCTGATGGGCGAGATCGGCACCCCGTTCCGCGAGGAGTGGATCTACCCGCTCGGCACCTGCACGCTGGCCGGCCGCACGCTGCCCGCGCCGGCGCAACCGGAGCGGCTGCTCGAGGCGACGTACGGCCCGGGCTGGCGGGTGCCCGACCCGGCGTACCACTTCGAGACGCCCCGGACCACGGTGCGTCGGCTGAACGGCTGGTTCCGCGGCATCCGGGTGCACCGCAACGAGTGGGAGCGCCGCTACAGCCGTGTGCGCGACCAGGTGCCGCCGCTGGAGCCCAGCCCGCTGGCCCGCCACGTCGCCGAGCACGAGCCCGGGCTGCTCGACGGCGGGCACCACCTCGTCGACCTCGGCTGCGGGCGCGGCGGCGACGCCCTGTGGTTCGCCCGGCATGGGGTGCGGCACGGTCGGCCTCGACTACTCGTGGAGTGCGTCGCGCGCCGTGCGCCGGGTCGCCGAGGAGGAGGGCCTCGACCTCCGGCTGGACTGGATGAACCTGCACGAGACGCGCACGGTCCTCGCCCACGGAGCCCGCCTCGCGCGGCTCGAGGGCCCGGTGACGGTGATGTCGCACCACCTCGTCGACTCCACCGACGACCTCGGCCTGCACGGCCTGGCCCGCCTCTCGCGGATGTCGCTGGCCCGCGGCGGACGCCTGTACGCCGACTTCGACGCGCTGCGTCCCGGCGAGACCTACACGCCGTCGGGGCGACGCGACGTGATCCGCCCCAAGGACGTCGACCATGTCGTCGGTCTCCTGGAGGAGTGGGGAGCAGTTATCGTGCACTCGACCGTGGAGGCGACGTCGGGAGATCGTCCAGTGGCGCGAGTGGTGGCCGAATGGTGAACGGGGAGAAGCCCAGCTTCCGGGACCGGGCTGTGGAGCGGGTGGCGCGCGCCGTCGCTGGCGACCGCCTCGACAAGCTCCAGCAGCGGCTCGAGCAGCTCGAGGCCGAGGTGCAGGAGTGTCGCCAGCTCAACGTGCGGCTGGCCGAGGTCACCGACCTGGTCGAGCAGCTGCTGCTCCCCGCGGCGGCGCGCGACGAGGAGCGCTTCGCTGCCGCGGTCGAGAAGTACACGCAGTCCCTCTGATCCGCATGGCTTCGACCGTCTTCCTCCACATCGGGCTCCCGAAGACCGCCACGACCTACCTCCAGACGATCCTGTGGGGCCACACGGCGGAGCTGGCCGAGCAGGGCGTGCTGATGCCGGGCCCGGAGCGGCGCTTCCACTACTGGTGCACCCGCATGGTGCGCGAGGACGTCACCTTCGCCGAGCGCGCGACCGAGCGGCAGCGCGGCGCCTGGGACACCGTGCGTGCCGACGTCGAGGCCTGGGCCGGCACCGCGATGATCAGCCACGAGTTCTTCGCGGCGGCCACCGCGGACCAGGCGGCCCGGATGGTCGCCGCCCTGGCCCCCGCCGAGGTGCACCTGGTCGTCACGGCCCGCGAGCCGCTCGGCCTGTTCACGGCGAGCTGGCAGGAGTACCTGAAGAACCGCGGCGTGCTCCCGCCTCGCCGACTACAGCCTCGAGGTGAGCGAGGACCCGAGCGACGTCTGGAACTGGCGCAGCCTCGACCTCCGACTGGTCCTGGAGCGATGGGCGCCGTCGTTCCCGCCCGACCGCGTGCACGTCCTGCCGACGTCGCCGGCGGCACCCCGTCGCGAGGTGTGGGACCGGTTCGCGCGCCTCGTCGGAGTGGACCCCGACTCGGTCGACCTGGGCGAGGGCTTCGCCAACACCTCCATGGGCGTGGTCGAGGCCGAGACCCTGCGCCGGGTCAACCACCACCTCGACGGCTTCAACTCCGCCATCGACCGCGGCACCTACATCCGCAGCTTCCTCGCCGACGAGCGGCTGGTGCCCCGCGGCGGCGAGAAGTTCCTGCCCGACGAGGCCAGGATCGAGGAGATCCGCCGGCGGGGGCGCGCGGCCGTCGACCACGTCCGCGAGAGCGGCTACGAGGTCATCGGCGACCTCGACTCGCTGCTCGTGCCCGAGCAGCTCCCGGCCCGGCGTACGCCCGACTCGGTGAGCGACGCCGAGGTGGTCGAGGTCGCGGTCGAGCTGGTGGCCACCATGCTCGGAGACGTGCGCGACCTGAGGCACGAGCGACGTCAGCTGCGCCACGAGCTGGCCGAGGAGGTCGAGCGCACCGAGAACCCCGGCCTCCGGCTCGCGCTGGTGACGAAGTGGCCCCGGCTGCGCCGGTTCATCAGTGCGCCGGACCCCCACCGGCCGACGTGAGTCACGTCATGGCGACGCCTGATACTGACCAGTAACCTTGTCGATCCAGCCACCGAGCGAAGGACCACCGCATGCCGCGCCTGTGCGAGACCGAAGGCCTCACCGACATCCAGGAAGAGATCGTCAAGTCGGTCCGGCAGTTCGTCGAGACCAAGATCATCCCGGTGGCCACCGAGCTCGAGCACGCCGACGAGTACCCCACCGAGATCGTCGAGGGCCTCAAGGAGCTCGGCATCTTCGGGCTGATGATCCCCGAGGAGTACGGCGGCCTGGGTGAGTCGCTGCTGACCTACGCGCTGGCGGTCGAGGAGATCGCCCGTGGCTGGATGAGCGTCTCGGGCGTGATCAACACCCACTTCATCGTGGCGTACATGCTGATGAACCACGGGTCGGAGGAGCAGAAGCAGAAGTACCTGCCCAAGATGGCGACCGGCGAGGTGCGCGGCTCGTTCTCGATGTCCGAGCCGGGGCTGGGCTCCGACGTCTCCGCGATCAAGACCAAGGCCGTCGAAGAACGATGACGGGCTACGCGATCACCGGCCAGAAGATGTGGCTGACCAACGGCGGCTCGTCCAACCTGATCGCCCTGCTGGTGAAGACCGACGAGGGCGACGACTCGGTCTACAAGAACATGACCGCCTTCCTGGTGGAGAAGGAGCCGGGCTTCGGCGAGACCGCGCCCGGGCTGACCATCCCCGGCAAGATCGACAAGATGGGCTACAAGGGCGTCGACACCACCGAGGCCGTCTTCGAGAACCACCAGATCTCGGCCGACCAGGTGCTCGGCGGCAAGCCGGGCCAGGGCTTCTACCAGATGATGGACGGCATCGAGGTCGGCCGCGTCAACGTCGCCGCCCGCGCGGTCGGGGTGGCCAACCGGGCCTTCGAGCTCGGCCATCGCCTACGCCCAGCAGCGCGAGACCTTCGGCAAGCCGATCGCCCAGCACCAGGCGGTGCTCTTCCAGCTCGCGGAGATGGCCACCAAGGTCGAGACCGCCCACGCGATGATGGTCCGCGCCGCGCGGATGAAGGACCGCGGCGAGCGCAACGACGTCGAGGCCGGGATGGCCAAGTACCTCGCCGCCGAGTACTGCAACGAGGTCGTCCAGCAGTCCTTCCGCATCCACGGCGGCTACGGCTACTCCAAGGAGTACGAGATCGAGCGCCTCTACCGCGAGGCCGCCTTCCTCCTCATCGGCGAGGGCACCGCCGAGATCCAGAAGATGATCATCGGCCGCGCGCTGCTCAAGGACTACAAGCTGAAGGGCTGAGGTCGGCGCCGGTGAGGGCGGTTTCACCGGTCGACCGGTGAAACTGGTGCTCGAGGGGTGAAACTTCACCCCTCAACCGACAGTTCTGCCCCTCCACCCTGTCCGATTCCAGATGTCGGCAGACTGGTCGCATGGACCTGGTCACTGCCTTCCGGCGCCAGGTGCGGGCGTGCGAGGCGCTCGGGTCGCCGATGTACGCCGAGCTGCTGACCCGGCTCGTCGCGGACCTCGAGGCGGGCGGGATCACCCGCGACGTGCTCCACGACCACGCCGACGACCCGGGGGACGCGGTCGTCCCGCTGCGGCTGCTGGGTGGGGTCCATCGGCTGGTGCTGGAGCGGCGGGCGGGCGAGCTGGCGGCGTACTACCCGAGCGTCGGAGGCACCTGGGAGCCCGAGGCGGGGACCGCGGCCTTCCTCCGCCTCCTCGACCAGCAGCCGGACGCCGCGCGCGAGTGGCTCGACCGGCCGCCCCAGACCAACGAGGTGGGTCGGTCCGCCGCCCTGATGGGCGGGCTGCTGCAGGTCCCGCACGAGCACAGGCTGCCGGTGCGGCTGTTCGAGATCGGCTGCTCGGGTGGTCTCAACCTGCTGGCCGACCTCTTCTCGTACGTCGACACTGCGGGCGAGGCCTATGGACAAGCGGAGTCGCCCGTCGTGCTCGACCCGGCCTGGGTCGCAGCGCCTCTGGCCTCCGTGGCCGGAGCTCGCGCTGGTGGAGCGCGTCGGCTGCGACGCCGCGCCCGTCGACGTGACCACCAACGAGGGCCGGCTCGCGCTCACGGCCTACGTCTGGCCCGACCAGACCGCGCGGTTCGAGCGACTGCGTGCCGCGCTGGCGATCGCGCAGCACCACCCGCCCGAGGTCCGCCGACAGGGCGCCGCCGACCTCGTCGAGGGGCTCACCCTCGAGCCGGGCACCCTGACCGTCCTCTGGCACAGCGTGATGTGGCAGTACGTCGAGACGTCGGAGCAGGAGCGGATCACCCACCGGATCGGCGAGCTGGGAGAGGCAGCGCTGGACGGCCGGCCGTTCGCCCATCTCTCCCTCGAACCCGGCCCCCGGGGCGTCAACTCGCGCGACTTCCTCGTCGTGCTGACGACCTGGCCGGGCGGGGAGCGCCGCGTGCTGGGCGCCGGGGCGCCGCACGGTCTCCCGGTCACCTGGGGTGGAGCCGCGTGACCAGCCGGGCGAGCGCCCGCCAGCCGACGAGGAGCACGCCCAGCACCACGACGCTGACCACGATGAAGGTCACCGCCGTCCCGCGGCCGCTGACGACGCGCAGGACGTGACCGCCGACCACCGCCCCGGCCAGCACCCACCACCCACCCTCGACCGTGAGCGGCGCGGAGCGGCGGAGCAGCACGTGGGCGAGCCAGCCGATCGCGGCGCCGGCAGCGAACGGCCACGCGATCACGAGCACCTCGACCCCGCCTGCCGTGCTCGCCGTGGCTGCTCTTGCCCGCGGCGGCGAAGACGAGGATCGAGACCACGTCGAGCGCCGCGGCGAGGGGAGGGGTGATCCTGCGTGGGGAAGGACGAGGCACGTGCCGACCCTAGGCCGGGGCCGCGAAATGTCCTCGACGCGTGCGAACCCGGCGTGCGAGGGTGGTCCACCGCGACGCGAGTGGAGGGCACCATGGCCGAGCAGAACGGCAACGACGACCTGAAGGCCAAGATGCGAGAGGCCCTCGAGCGCAAGCAGGCCAACGACCGCGGCGTGCCCAAGGACCGTCCGTCCAAGGAGAAGGCGCACGGCTCGGAGGTCGTGGGCGGTGGGCCCGAAGATGCACCGCCGCAAGGCCGGCGGCGGCGGCTCCTACGCCTAGAGACGCGCGAGCAGCTCCCGCAGCTTCTCCTCGTCACGATCCACTGCCGGCACCAGGATCTCCTCGACGATGTCGAGCACGTCGGAGAGCCGCTCGTTGAGTCGCCGGTACTCCTCGATCGACTCCTGCAGCACGTCCACGTCCTTGCGCAGCTGGTCGACCTCCCCCCGGCTGACGACCACGCTCTTGACGCGTTCCTTCCAGCTCACGACCAGCTCACCTCCATGCGACACACGACAGGGTCTTCCTCTCCGAGCGGCGCCAGGCCGCGACCGACGGTCTTCTCCAGCACGGTCCCACCGCGGGCCGCGATCTCGGCCTCGATGACCGGGACCCTCGCGTAGGTGCGGATGTGCTGGCCGAACTGCGTGGGCTCCCCGCGGCTGGCAGCGGTGCGGAACTCCAGGAACGTGCTCCCGCCGCTGCGGCCGACCATCGAGCAGAACCGCCACAGGCTGGCCCGGGCCTCCGGGTCGATCGAGTCCACCAGCAGCCGGGCGTAGACGTGCTTGGGCCCGGGTTCGTGCGCCAGCTGCGCAGCGCCGGTGAGCGTGCTGTACGTCGACTCGAGGTTGTAGAACTTCCACCGCAGCGTGACTCCGGCCTTGCGCGCCGCGGCCGCGGCGACCTTGCGGGCGGCGCCGGAGAAGTCGCTGGCCGTGACGTCGTAGCCCTGCTGGAGGAACCAGATGGCGTCGCGGGCCGTGCCCGAGCCGAGCTCGACGATCCGTGCTCCCGGGTCGATCCGGCCGGCGACGTGCCGGGCGAACGACGACGGCTCGGTCGGCACCTTCGCGGCCTGCGCCGACTCGTAGAACGGCGCCCAGTACCAGAGCCGGCGCCGGCTGCCGCGCCACCAGTGGCCCATGATCTGGGTGTTCTCGTAGGGATGGTCGAAGTGGAAGGCCGGGTCCGGCACCCGCCACCCGGGGCCGTAGGTGTAGGTCGAGGAACGCGTCGAGGTCGGCCGGCGCCGGGAACTCCACGCCCTCGAGCGTGATCGTCTGGAACGGCAGCACCTGGTCGCGGCGCAGGGTGCCCCGCAGACGAGCCGGTGAGGTGGAAGTAGCTGCCGATGTGGAAGGAGCCGAACACGTCGACCCCGGCGCGCTTGCCGTTGGGCAGCGGAGCCCACACCTTGAAGTTGGCCGCCGACATGCGTACGACGCGCCACCCGAGGTCGCGCATCGTGCTCTCGGCCGCCCGGCTCTCGCGGATGATGTCGAAGGGGTGGGTGTGCGGGCTGATCCAGGCCAGGTCGACGTCGGAGTCGTGGCCGATCATGTGGCCGGTGCGCACGGCGCCGAGCAGCCCGCCGTAGCAGAGGTAGGCGTCGAGGCCGCACTTCTCGACGAGGTCGTCCAGCACCCTCCGCGAGGCCGCGGTCAGCTCGCTGAGCGACGCGTCGTCCATCCGGTCGAAGGTGCGCTGCAGCCGGCCGCCCTTGTCGAGGGTGAGCGGGTGCCCCTTGTCGTCGAGGAACTCCAACGGCTCCGAGGACTCGCCGAAGACGACCTCCTCGTCGAACAGCCCGTCCCCGCCGGCGTGCGGCGTCACGACGACCTGGGCCGTGCCCGACAGCCGCTCGCGGATGGGCTCGGGCCACGCCACCAGCACGCCGCGGCCCGCCTTGGCGCCGTCGCGCGCGGGGTTGAACGACCACAGCCGGTGACCGGCGACGAAGAGGTCGACCGGACCGTCCAGCGCCTCCGGGACGAAGATGCCCTCGTCGTCGACGCGCGCTGCTGACACGGAGCGCGAATCTACGCCATCGGGCCGCATGGCAGACTCTGGCCGGTCCTGTCGGCGCGCGAAGAGGAGCAGGTGGAGATGCAGTTCGGCCGCAGCTACGAGGAGTTCGAGGTCGGCGCGACGTACAAGCACTGGCCGGGCAAGACGGTCACCGAGTTCGACGACCACATGTTCTGCCTGCTGACGATGAACCACCACCCGCTGCACCTCGACGAGCACTACGCGAGCGAGACCACGCAGTTCGGCAGGAACGTCGTGGTCGGCAACTACGTCTACTCGATCCTGCTCGGCATGAGCGTGCCCGACATCAGCGGCAAGGCCATCGCCAACCTCGAGATCGAGTCGCTGCGCCACGTGGCCCCCACCTTCCACGGCGACACGCTGTACGGCGAGACGCGCGTCCTCGACAAGTGGGAGAGCAAGAGCAAGGACGACCGGGGCGTCGTGCACGTCGAGACGATCGGCTACAACCAGGACGGCAAGGTGGTCTGCATCTTCCGGCGCAAGGTGATGGTGCCCAAGGAGAGCTACCTCGAGGCCCGTGGTGGCGAGCAGCCGGGCCGGCCGGTGCCGCAGCCGGACAAGAACTGGCCCGGACCCGCAGGCCGAGTGACCCGTGCCGGCCAGTGAGCTCTGGGTGGTCCGTCACGGCGAGACCGAGTGGAGTCGCGACGGGCTGCACACCTCGACGACCGAGGTGCCGCTGACCCCCACCGGTGAGGCGGCCGCGCGCGGGCTCGCACCCCGCCTGGCCGAGGTCGGACTTCGACCTGGTGCTGGTCAGCCCTCGGGCGCGGTCGCGGCGCACGGCCGAGCTGGCCGGCTTCGAGGACGTGCGGGTCGACGACGACCTCGCCGAGTGGGACTACGGCGACTACGAGGGGCTCACGACGCTCGCAGATCCGCGAGAGCGTGCCCGACTTCACGGTGTGGACGCATCCCTGCCCCGACGGCGAGACGGCCGGTCAGGTCGGCCGCCGGCTCGACCGCGTCGTGGCGGAGGCACGCGCCGACGGAGGCCGGGTGCTCGTCTTCAGCCACGGCCACGCATCGCGCGTGCTCGCGGCCCGCTGGCTCGGGCTGCCGCCGACCGACGGCCGGCACTTCGTGCTCGACACGGCGACGATCTCGATCCTCGGCTGGGAGCGGGAGTCTCCGGCCGTGGTCCGCTGGAACGCCTGAGCACGCCCTCGTCTGCCCTATTCTCAGCACGTGCTCGCTGCGTCCTGCCCACGGTGCACCACGCCGATCACGGCCACGGACGACGACCGGGCCGGACACCGAGACGCGTTGGACGTGCGGCGTCCACGGTCCGGTGGAGCCGCTGTGGCGTCCCGAGCAGGCCGACTACGACTCCTTCGCCGAGCTGGTCGGGCGCAGTGACCTGCCCACCTACCTGCCCTGGCCGATGAGCCCGGGCTGGTCGATCTCCGACTTCGGCTGCGTGGGCACCGGCAGCCGGGTCCGGGCCACGGTCACCACGACGGTCGGCACCAGCGACCTCGACGGGGACGTCGAGGTCACCGTCGTCTCGGAGGATCCCGGCGTCGGTCTCGGCGCCCGCTGCGCCGGCACGTCGTACGACGACCCGGGGCCGCAGATCAGCAACGGCCCGCCCGCGATCCACGTGCGCGCGGGGGGTCGCGCGGTGCCGATGTGGCTGGTCGACGACGCGGTCGAGCAGGCCGCCTCGCCCGACCCGCTCGCGCAGCTGGCCGCGGTCGAGGCCGAGCTGCTCGCGCGCGCCGTCTTCGCCGGCGAGGCCGACGGGCGGTGGCTGTGGCTGGTGATGAAGCCGGCGTCGGCAGCGCTGCTCCTGCACGACGACTGGCTGCTGGCCGACGTGACCGGGTTCGGCCCCGAGGCACTGGAGATGCCGTTCGGAGGCCGTCGGCCGCTCTGGTGACCGATGGGCGAGACTGCTCCTGCGCGCCTTGGCGGCGTGCCGTGGATTGCCGGGTGGGGTGCGGCATGATGTGGCGTGATGACCGGACCGCACGTACTCGCCGTCGCCAACCAGAAGGGCGGGGTCGCCAAGACGACGACCGTCGCCTCGCTCGGGGCGGCGCTCGCGGAGAACGGCCAACGCGTCCTCCTGGTCGACCTCGACCCTCAGGCCTGCCTGACCTTCAGCCTCGGCATCGACCCCGAGGACGTCGAGGTCTCGCTGCACCACGTGCTCACCAAGGGCCTCTCGCCGTCCGAGGCGATCATCGAGACCGAGGACGCCGTCGACCTGCTGCCGGCCACCATCGAGCTGGCCCGCGCCGAGGCCGACCTGCTCACCCGCACCGGCCGTGAGTACGTCATCCGCACCGCCGTCGAGGAGACCTCCGGCTACGACTGGGTGCTGCTCGACTGCCCGCCGTCGCTGGGCGTGCTCACCGTCGCCGCGCTGACCGCGGCCACCGGCGTGCTGATCCCGTTGCAGTGCGAGACGCTCTCGCACCGCGGTGTCGGCCAGCTGCTCGACACCGTGCACGACGTCAAGCGCTTCACCAACCGCGACCTCGAGGTGTGGGGCGTCCTGCCGACGCTGTACGACGGGCGCACCAACCACGCGCGCGCCGTCCTCGAGACCATCTCCGAGACCTACGGGCTCGAGGTGATCGAGCCCCCCATCCCCAAGTCGATCCGGTTCGCCGAGGCGCCCGCCGCGGGTCGCTCGATCCTGCGCACCTCCCGCACCAACAAGGGAGCCCAGGCCTACCGCGACGTCGCGACCGCACTGCTGAAGAGAGGCTGAGCCGGTGCCCACACCCGTCCGTCCGCGTTGGGGGCGCGTGTGCGCGGCCGGCGCGGCGTTCGTCGTCACGCTGATGACCGTGCTCGCCGGCGTCGGGCTGCTGCCCTCCGGCACGTCCCCCGCCGCGGCCTCCGACCACCCGGCGACCGCGTCGCTGTCAGCGCAGCACGTGGCCGCCGACGACGCCGTCGGTGGTGGACAAGCCACGACCCGCAGACGAGCCACGTCGCCCACCTGCCGACCTCGGCTGCCTCGACCGCCGTACCCGCCGCCAGCGGCAGCGGCAAACGGGTCGTGTTCAGCATGAGCGCCCAGCGCGTCTGGCTCGTCGACGCCAACGGCACGGGCCGACGCGCACCTACCTGGTCTCGGGCAGCCTCACCGACAACCTGCACCCCGGCACCTACGCGGTGTACTCGAGCTCGCGCTGGGCCACCGGCATCGACGACGGCGGGACCATGCAGTACTTCGTGCGGTTCACCCACGGCCAGAACGCCGCCATCGGCTTCCACAGCGTCCCGACCAAGAACGGCCGGCTCGAGGAGACCCGCTCCCAGCTCGGCACGCCGCAGTCCGCCGGCTGCATCCGCCAGTGGCTCCCCGACGCCAAGGCCCTGTGGGCCTTCGCCCCGGTCGGCACCAAGGTGGTCGTCACCGCCTGAGCCGATCCGTCCCGTCGGGATCGGCCCGCGGCGTCAGCTGTCGCTGCTGGCCGGCTTGCCCGCCGCGCGTACGGCGGCGGCTGCGGTTGCGCGAGCGCGCGGGGCGCTCCGAGCTGCCCTCGGACGTGGCGACGACGTCGCCGGCTGACGTGGCGGACGACTCGGCTGGCACGAGTCGCCGTCGCTCGACCGCGGTTGCGGCTGCCACCGTCCGCGGCCACCGTCACGGCTCGCCGCCACGGTTGCCGCCGCGGCCGCCATCGCCGCGACCACCCTGGCCGCGCGTGTCCTTGCGCTCGACGACGACCGAGCCCTCGGGCACGATGCGGCCCTTGGTGCCAGGCGTGATGCCCTGGTCGTGCAGGAAGTTCTCCGAGCTCGAGTAGGTCTCCTGCGGATCGTCGAAGGGCAGGTCGAGCGCCTTGTTGATCATCTTCCAGCGGTGCAGGTCGCCCCAGTCGACGAAGGTGATCGCGATGCCGGTGGCGCCGGCGCGGCCGGTGCGGCCGATGCGGTGCAGGTAGGTCTTCTCGTCCTCGGGGCAGCTGTAGTTCACGACGTGGGTGATGCCGGTGACGTCGATGCCGCGGGCGGCGACGTCGGTGGCCACCAGCACCTGCAGCTTGCCCTCGCGGAACTTGGTCAGCGCCCGCTCGCGGGCCGTCTGGGCCATGTCGCCGTGCAGCGGCGCTGGCCTTGAAGCCGCGCTCGACGAGGTCGTCGGCCACCCGCTGGGCCTGCCGCTTGGTGCGCGTGAAGACGATCATCAGGTCGGCGTCCTCGGCCTGCAGCAGGCGACCGAGCATCTCGGGCTTGTCGAGGTCGTGGGCCTGGTAGATGAACTGCGCGGTCGCCGGCACCATCTGGGTCTCGGCCGCCGACTCGGCGCGGATGTTCATCGGGTGGCGCATGTGGGTGCGCGCCAGCGACACGATCGCGGCGGGCATCGTGGCGGAGAACAGCATCGTCTGCCGCGTCTCCGGGGTGCCGCGCAGCAGCCGCTCCACGTCGGGAAGGAAGCCGAGGTCGAGCATCTCGTCGGCCTCGTCGAGGACGAGCGACTTCACGTGGGAGATGTCGAGCGCCCGGCGGTTCATCAGGTCGATCAACCGACCCGGCGTGCCGACGACGACCTCGACACCAGCGGCCAGGGTGTCGAGCTGGCCCTCGTAGGGCACCCCGCCGTACACCGTCAGCACGCGGATGCCGCGGTCGGCCGGCCGCGACGGTCAGGTCGCCGCTCACCTGGAGCGCGAGCTCGCGGGTCGGAGCCACGATCAGCGCCTGCGGCTTGCCGGGCGCCGCGAGCTCCTCGTAGTCGGGGTCGTGCGGGGCGACCGCGCGCTGCAGCACGGGGATGCCGAAGGCCAGGGTCTTGCCGGTCCCGGTGCGGGCCTGGCCGATCAGGTCGGTGCCCATGAGGGCCACCGACAGGGTCATCTCCTGGATGGGGAACGGGTGCACGATGTTGACGCGCTCGAGCGCGTCGGCGATCTCGGGGAGCACCCCGAGCTCTCGGAAGGTGGTGGTCAGGATCTTGCCTGTTCTGTGCGTCTGGGACCGATCGCGACCGCGCCGCGACGGTTGTCTCGTCTGGTGTGGCCCCTGCCGACGAGCCGCCCCATGTGGGGGCTACGAGCCGGCGAGCCGTGACCCAGTCTATCGGTAGGGTGCCACCCATGCCGGAACCCTCCGCAGAAGCCTCGGCCGGGGACCCCTCTGCTGCTCCTCCGGCCGGCGACTCGGTCGCCTTCGAGGACCCCGCCTACCGCGCCGCCGTCGTCGACCTTCTCGGCGTGATCACCTACGGCGAGATCTCGGCCTTCGAGCGGCTCACCGACGACGCCAAGCTGGCCGCCGAGCTGCCCGACAAGCTCGCCCTCGGCAAGATGGCCACGGTGCAGTTCGGCCACATCGAGCCGCTGATGGACCGCATGTCGCAGCTCGGTGCCGACCCGCTCGAGGCGATGGCCCCGTTCGTCCGGCCCTTCGACCTGTTCCACGCCTCGACCGCGCCGAGCGACTGGCTGGAGGGGCTGATCAAGGCCTACGTCGGCGACGGCCTGGCCGCCGACTTCTACGTCGAGATCGCGCAGTACCTCGACGGGGACACCCGGCGTCTGGTCGTCGACTCGCTCGCCGACGCGGGCTACGCCGACTTCGTCGTCGACCGGGTCGGGCGGGCCATCGAGCAGGACCCCCGCGTCGCCGGACGCCTGGCGCTGTGGGGGCGCCGGCTGATGGGGGAGGCGCTCTCGCAGGCCCAGCGGGTGGCCGCCGAGCGCGACTCCCTGGCGGCGCTGCTGGCCGGCGGTGTCGACCGGCCGGGGATGGACCTGGCGGCCCTCGGTCGGATGTTCACCCGGCTCACCGAGAACCACGCGAAGCGGATGGCGGAGCTCGGCCTGGCCTCGTGAGGCGCGTCACGCCCAGAGTTTAGTTGACCTATGCAAGTAAATAGTTGTATTCTTCAACTATGTCAGCGTCATCCAGCCGCTCGCGACGAGGCCGTCCAACGCCTCTTCGACGCGCTCGTCGTCCTCGGCCGCTCGCTGCGTGCGCGTGGCTCCGACTGGGCCTACGTCGACCCCGAGCTGAGCCGCAGCGACATCCACACCCTCGGGGCCATCGCGCAGGGCAGCCTGCCGTCCCGGACAGGTCGCGGAGAGGCTCTGCCTGGACCGTTCGGTGATCAGCCGGCAGGTGGCCGCGCTCGCACAGCACGGCCTGGTCGACCGGGCCAGCGACCCCGACGACGGGCGCGCCGAGCTGGTCAGCCTCACCGACGCGGGGCGAGAGCGCCTGCGGCACGCCCGCGACCTGCTCTGCGCCGAGCTGGGCGAGCGCCTCGACCTGTGGGACGCCACCGGCGATCGCCGACGTCGCCGACACCTTGGGCGAGCTCTCCCGCCGCCTCCAGAACCCCCTCACGACCGCATCCCCGACGCCTGCACCCCAGAAGGACACTCATGTCTGACCTCGCCGTACGACGTCCACACCCGGGCGTCGAGATGACCCACCACGAGATCGTGGAGGTGCTCCTCGGCCTGATGTCCGCGCTGTTCGTGGCGGTCGTCAGCGCCACGATCGTCTCGACCGCGCTGCCGACGATCATCGCCAGCCTCCACGGCAGCGAGACGCAGTACACCTGGGTGGTCACCGCGTCCCTGCTGGCGATGACGGTGAGCAGCCCGATCTGGAGCAAGCTCTCGGACCTGTTCAACAAGAAGGTGCTGGTCCAGGTCTCGATCGTGGTCTTCCTGCTGGGCTCCCTCGCGGCCGGCGCCGTGCAGAACGTGCCCGAGCTGCTCGTCGCCCGCGGCATCCAGGGCCTCGGCATGGGCGGCCTCGTCGCGCTCGCCCAGTCGATCCTGGGCTCGATCATCCCGCCGCGCGAGCGCGGTCGCTACAGCGGCTACCTGGCGGCCACGATGGCCGTCGCCACGGTCTCCGGACCGCTGCTGGGCGGCCTCATCGTCGACACCGCGGGCTGGCGCTGGTGCTTCTGGGTCGCGATCCCGTTCGCCGTCATCGGGCTGGTGCTCCTGCAGAAGTTCCTGCGCCTCGAGACCGTCCGCCGCGAGGTGCGCATCGACTACTGGGGCGCCCTCTTCATCACCGTCGCCGCGGCCCTTCCGCTCGTGTGGGTCTCCTTCGCCGGCAACTCCTTCCCCTGGTGGTCGGCGCAGACGGTGGCGATGCTCGGCGTGGCCGCGTGGCGCTGCTCGCGGCGATCGCCGTCGAGCGCCGGCACAGCGACCCGCTGATCCCGCCGACGGATCATCTCGCGGGCGGATGACCACCCTCTCGATCATCGGCAGCGTCGCCGTCGGGGTCGCGCAGTTCGGCGGCTCGGTCTTCCTCAGCCAGTACTTCCAGGTCGCCCGCGGCCACACGCCCACCGAGGCAGGGCCTGCTGATGCTGCCGCTCATCCTCGGCAACATGGTCGGCGCGACCGGCAGCGGCCAGTTCATCACCCGCACCGGTCGCTGGAAGCCCGTCATGATGCTCGGCTCGCGTGCTGCTCGCCGGTGGGCTCCTGCTGATGGGCACGGTCACCCACACCACGCCGCTGTGGCACCTGAGCGCCTTCATGGTGCTGATGGGCCTGGGCACCGGCGCGCTGATGCAGAACCTCGTGCTCGTGGTGCAGAACACCGTCGACGTCACTGACGTCGGCGCCGCCTCCGGCGTGGTCAGCTTCTTCCGCTCGCTCGGCGGCACGATCGGCGTGGCGGCGCTCGGAGCCGTGCTGGCCACCGGCGTGACGCACCGGATCAGCGCCGCCCTCTCCGGCGCGGGCAGCCAGGTGCAGGTCGGCGGCAGCACCCTGGACTTCAGCGCCATGCCCCGCGCCGTCGTGACGGTCGTGCGAGCGGCGTACGCCGACGCGACCGGCCGGATCTTCTTCTGGGCCGGGCTGATCGCCCTGGTCACGATCGTCGCGGTGGCCCTGATGCCGGTGACCGAGCTGCGCAGCACGATCCGGAAGGTCACGCCCCCGCCGGCCGAGCTGGCGAGGACGGCGCAGGGGACGGAAGGTCGTCTCGGGACCGGTGAGGTCCTGGCAGGGACAGCAGCCCCGTGAGCTAGCCGCTAGGAGCGGAAGCCGACCGTCCCGGTCAGGCTGGTGGTGATGTCGACGTAGGCGAGCTTCTCACCGGGGACGACGATGCGGCGGCCCTTGCTGTCGGCCAGGACCAGCAGCCCGCCACCGAGCGCCTTGGCGACAGCCTTCTCGACGTCGTCGGCCTCCATGGTCGTGTCGATGCTGAGCTCGCGCGAGGCGTTCTGCACGCCGATCTTGACCTCCATGCAGAGAACTCTGCCAGACGGGGGAAGCGGCGGTGCTCAGCGGTCGTCGGTGCGGGGGTACCCGCCGATGCCACGCCAGGCCAGCCCCGCGACCAGGCTGGCGGCGGCGTCCTGGTCGAGACCGTCGGCGCCCTCGCCCTGGGCCGCACGGCGGCTGAGCCAGAAGCGGGCGCTGACCTGGCCCATGCCGACGAGCGAGACAGCCAGGAGCTGCGACTGCTCGGCGGGCAGCCCGGTGTCGTCGGCGATCACGTGGGCGATCAGCTTGGCGCACTCGGTGGTGACCCGGTCGACGCGGGCACGGACGGCCGGCTCGTTGGTGAGGTCGGACTCGAAGACCAGCCGGAAGGCGCCCTCGGCGTCGGCGACGTACTCGTAGAAGGCGTGCATCGTCGCGGTGACGCGCTGGTGGTTGTCCTCGGTCGACTCCAGCGCTTTCGCGGCGCTGCCGATGATCTGGTCGCACGACTGGTCGAGCAGCGCGAGGTAGAGCTCCAGCTTGCCGGGGAAGTGCTGGTACAGCACCGGCTTGGAGACGCCGGCGCGCTCGGCGATGTCGTCCATCGCGGCGGCGTGGTAGCCCTGGGCGACGAAGACCTCGAGCGCCGCACTCAGCAGCTGGGCACGACGGGCCCGCCGCGGCAGCCGCACGCCTCGACCGTGGCCGCCCGAGTGGTCCTCGACGGTTGACACGGTGCGCAGCCTACAAGGAGCGCTACGGCGTCCTGTCCGCATGCCGGGCAGGGAACACGGGGGCTGTTGTCGCGTGTTGAGAATCGCGACGAGACGTCGCAACCCGTTCCGCCGATCACCCGATGCACAAGGAGTCCGTGCCGTGTCCCTGCCCCCCTTGGTGGAGCCCGCTGACGAGCTGACCATCGACGAGGTACGCCGCTACAGCCGCCACCTGATCATCCCCGACGTCGGCATGAGCGGGCAGAAGCGCCTCAAGAACGCCAAGGTGCTGGTCATCGGCGCCGGCGGTCTCGGCAGCCCGGCGCTGCTCTACCTCGCGGCGGCGGGCGTGGGCACGATCGGCATCGCGGAGTTCGACGAGGTCGACGAGTCCAACCTCCAGCGCCAGGTGATCCACGGCCAGTCCGACATCGGCAAGCCCAAGGCGGTCTCGGCCAAGGAGTCGGTCGCCGAGGTCAACCCGCTGGTCGAGGTCGTCCTGCACGAGGAGCGGCTCGACAACGACAACGTCATGGACGTCTTCCGGGGCTACGACCTGATCGTCGACGGCACCGACAACTTCGCGACCCGCTACATGGTCAACGACGCGGCGTACTTCCTCGGCATCCCCTACGTGTGGGGCTCGATCTACCGCTTCGACGGCCAGGCCTCGGTGTTCGCACCGACGCTGGTCGACGACGCCCCCTGCTACCGCTGCCTCTACCCCGAGCCGCCGCCGCCGGGCATGGTCCCCAGCTGCGCCGAGGGTGGCGTGCTGGGCGTGCTGTGCGCGTCGATCGGCTCGATCCAGGTCAACGAGGCGATCAAGCTGCTCACCGGCATCGGCGATCCGGCCGTCGGCAAGCTGGTCATCTACGACGCCCTCGAGCTCGAGTGGCGCAAGCTGCGGGTGCGCAAGGACCCGAACTGCGCGCTGTGCGGCGAGAACGCGACCGTCACCGAGCTGATCGACTACGAGACCTTCTGCGGGGCCGTCTCCGAGGAGGCCTCCGAGGCCGCCGCCGGCTCGACGATCTCGGTGACCGAGCTCGAGCACATGCTCAAGGAGCGCGACGAGGGCGCCCGCGACTTCACGCTGGTCGACGTGCGCGAGCCCAACGAGTACGAGATCAACAAGATCCCCGGCTCGGTGCTCATCCCCAAGGGCGAGTTCCTCAACGGCAACGTCTTCGAGCAGCTGTCGAACGACAAGCAGGTCGTGCTGCACTGCAAGACCGGTGTGCGCTCGGCCGAGGCGCTGGCCGTGCTCAAGGGTGCCGGCTACTCCGACGCGGTGCACGTCGGCGGCGGGGTAGTCGCCTGGGTCAACCAGATCGACCCCAGCCAGCCGTCGTACTGAGCAGGGACGCGTAACCCGCTCGGGCGGGGTTCGTTGGACGTGGCAGAGCCCACTCGTTGCTCACCCGTCCTCGGAAAGGCGCCCCCATGCGCGTACGACACACCCTCCTCGCCACGGCGGCAGCGACGCTGCTCGCGGTGGCCGGACTCTCCGCGTCGACCGGCGCGGCGAACGCGGCCCCCACGTGGGCCCCGGCCTCCTCGGCCCTGATCCACCCCGGCACGATGATGTACACCGCTGGTGCCCAGTGCACCGCGAACTTCGTCTACACCGACGGCGCCGGCAACGTCTACGTCGGGTACGCCGCCCACTGCGCCGGCACCGGCTCCTCGACCGACACCAACGGCTGCCAGACCGCCTCGGTGCCGCTGGGCACGAAGGTCGACTTCACCAACGACGGCAACCTCGCCAGCGAGGGCACCATCGTGGGCCACGGCACGCTCGCCTACAGCTCCTGGATCACCGAGCACCAGCTCGGCACCACCGACGCCAACACCTGCGCCTACAACGACCTGGCCCTGGTCAAGGTCGACGCGGCCGACGTCTCGAAGGTCAACCCCTCGGTCCCGTTCTGGGGCGGCCCGACCGGCCTCGACACCAACGGCACCGCCGCCGGCGACCGGGTCTGGACCTACGGCAACTCCAGCCTGCGGGCCGGTCTGACCCCGCTGTCCCCGCACACCGGGATCAGCCTCGGCGACGACTCGGCCGACGGCGGCTGGAGCCACCCGCTCTACACCGTCGTCCCCGGGCATCCCGGGTGACTCCGGCTCCGGGTTCATGACCGCGGGCGGCAAGGCGATCGGCGTGCTCTCCACCCTGGGCCTCGCCCCGCTGCCGGCGTCGAACAACATCGGCGACCTCGCCAAGGAGCTCGCCTGGGCCCAGGCCAACTCCGGCATCGGCGGCCTCCAGCTGGTCAACGGCACGGAGCCGTTCAACCCGATCCTCTGACCAGGAGACCGGGTCGCTGATCGGTCCGGTTCCTCCTCGGTCCGCACCAGCCCTGAACTACGGCGCTCTCGCCCCTTCCCGGGGGCGGGAGCGCCGTGCCAGTATTTGTCCGTGTTCCAAGCACTTCCTCCTGTTGTGGGAGTGGTCGTCTCGTAAAGACGACGTCGGGCACCGGTGGGGGTACCGGTACCCGAGCAGCTCTCGCAACATGGCGGACGAGGGGTTCTTGGGCGCCCCGGTGCACGGCTTGCCACCGTGTGACGGGCCGCCGAGCCCAGCCCATTGGGCACGGTCAGGGGGTACAGGGCCGTGGGGGAGCCATGGACAGGGAGGAGTACGTCGAGCGCGTCTTGGCGATCGTCGAGCGGGTGCCACCCGGACGGGTGACCACGTACGGCGCCATCGCGGGCTACCTGGGGGTCGGAGGACCCCGTCAGGTGGGCCAGGTGATGGCGCTGCACGGCGGTGGCGTGCCCTGGTGGCGCGTCGTACGGGCCGACGGTTCGTTGCCACCGAGCAACGCGGACGAGGCGCACCAGCACCACCTCGGCGAGGGCACGCCGCTGCGCTCGTCGGGGAAGGTGGACCTCAGGGAGGCCTACTGGCAGCCCTGAGCGCGAGCCGCTCGCACAACCGAAGACCAGGTGCCGCGCGGTCCTCCGGGACACGCGCGACCCAGCCATGCCAGGTGTCGGTCGGAGGTGTTTGGGTGGTGCGGTGACAACCGCTCCACCGCTCCGCCCGCCGGGCGTGCGCCACGAGCTGGTGCGCGCCGTCCGGGCCGTGGACCGGCCGGTGCTCGACGCTGCCCAGCAGCGGGTGGTCGACCACCCGGGCGGGCCGCTGCTGGTGCTGGCCGGCCCCGGCACCGGCAAGACCACCACCCTGGTCGAGGCCATCGTCGAGCGCATCGAGGAGCGCGGCGCCGACCCCGAGTCGGTGCTGGCGCTGACCTTCAGCCGCAAGGCCGCCGAGCAGCTGCGCGACCGGGTCACCGCGCGGCTCGGGCGCACCACGTCGTCCACGATGTGCGCGACCTTCCACTCCTTCGCCTACGGCCTGGTGCGCCGGTTCAGCCCGCCCGACCTGTACGCCGGCCCGTTGCGGCTGCTGTCCGCCCCGGAGCAGGACGTCGTGCTCCGCGAGCTGCTCGCCGAGACCCCCGAGTCGATGGCCTGGCCCGAGTCGTTGCGACGCGCCTCCCAGACGCGCGGGTTCGCCCACGAGGTCGCCGCCGTCCTCGGCCGCGCCCGGGAGAAGGGGCTCGACGGGGAGGCGCTGCAGCAGCTGGGCCGCGAGCACGACCTCCCGGAGTTCGTCGCCGCCGGCTGGTTCCTCGAGCAGTACCTCCAGAACCTCGACGCCCAGGGCGCCACCGACTACGCCGACCTGATCAGGCGGGCCGTCATCGAGGCCGAGCTGCACCGCGACGAGCTGCGCTCGCGCTTCCAGCACGTCTTCGTCGACGAGTACCAGGACACCGACCCGGGCCAGGTCCGGCTGCTCCAGGCCCTCGCCGGCGGCGGTGCCGACCTGACCGCCGTGGGTGACCCGCACCAGTCGATCTACGCCTTCCGGGGCGCCGAGGTGCGCGGCATCCTCGACTTCCCCGACCAGTTCCGCACCGCCGGCGGCGCCCGCGCCGACGTGGTCGCCCTCTCCCGGGTACGCCGCTTCGGCCCCCGGGTGCTCGCCGCCAGCCAGCGGGTCGCGCACCGGCTCCCGCTGACCGGCAGCATCGACGACGAGGCCCGCGACCAGTTCCTCGCCCCGGAGGCCGAGCAGCGCGGCGACACCGACCGGGTCGAGGTCGTCACCTACGACACCGAGCGCGCGGAGGTCGAGCGGATCGCCGACCTGCTGCGCCGCGCCCACCTCGAGGACGACGTGGGCTGGTCGGACATGGCCGTCCTGGTGCGCTCGGGGCGCACCTCGATCCCGGCCCTGCGGCGCGGGCTGGCCGGGGCGGGGGTGCCCGTCGAGGTCGCCAGCGACGAGACGCCCCTGGTGCAGGAGCCCGCGGTGCGGCCCCTGCTCGCGGCGCTCCGCGCGGTGGTCAGCCTGGCCAGCGACGACCCGGCCGACCCCGATCGGCCCGACCCGGTCACCGCCGAGGGGATGCTGCTCTCCCCGCTGGTCGGTCTCGACGCCACCGACGTCCGCGCGCTGTCGCGCTCGCTGCGCGAGGCCGATCGGCAGCGGGCCTCGGCCGAGGACCGCTCGCCCCGGCCCTCGCCCGAGCTGCTGCTCGAGGCCGTGCTCGGCGGTGGCGAGTCCGCGCCGGGCGAGCGTGCGGCCGATCCGGGTCCCGCTCGTCGGGTGGCCGCCTTCGCGCGGCTGCTGGCCCGCGCCGGCGACCTGCTCGAGGGCGGTGGCACCGTCGAGGAGGTGCTGTGGGCCCTGTGGTCGGGCACGTCCTGGCCCGAGCGCCTGCGCCGGTCCGTCGAGCGCGGAGGTGCCGCGGCGCGGCTCGCGCACCGCGACCTCGACGCGGTGGGCGCCCTCTTCGAGACGGCGGCGCGGGCCGAGGAGCAGCGCGGCCACACGAGCGTGCACAGCTTCCTGGCCACCCTGGTCGCCCAGGAGATCCCGGCCGACACCCTGGCCGACCGCGGGGTGCGTGGCGAGGCAGTCCGGCTGCTGACCGCCCACCGCTCCAAGGGACTGGAGTGGCGGCTCGTCGTCGTCGCCCACGTCCAGGAGGAGACCTGGCCCGACCTGCGACGGCGCGCGACGTTGCTGCGGGCCGACCGCATCGGCGCCGCTCGCTACGCCGAGCCGGTGCTCCAGCCCGACACCTCCACACGCGAGCTGCTGGCCGAGGAGCGTCGGCTCTTCTACGTCGCCTGCACCCGCGCCCGCGAGCGGCTCGTCGTCACGGCCGTGCGCTCGCCGGACGACGAGGGGGAGCAGCCATCCCGCTTCGTCGACGAGCTGGGTGCCGACGTACGCCGCGAGCAGGGGCGACCTCCGCGGCCGCTCTCGCTGCCTGGTCTGGTGGCCGAGCTGCGTCGCGTCGCGGGCGACCCCGACTCGCCTCCGCCGCTCCGCTCGGCCGCCGTGCACCGGCTCGCGAGGCTGGCGGGGGAGACCGGCGCCGACGGGCGCAGCCTCGTGCCGACCGCCGACCCGGGCTCCTGGTGGGGCACCCGCGACCTGAGCGTCTCCGCGTCACCGGTGCGCCCGGCCGACCGGCCGGTGCAGCTCTCGGCGAGCGCGCTGGCCGGCCTGCTCGAGTGCCCGACCAAGTGGTTCCTGGAGCGCGAGGCGGGCGGCGCCCGCAAGTCCAGCCAGGCCCAGGGTTTCGGCAACGTCGTGCACGCGATCGCCGACCGGCTGGCCAAGGGCGACCTCGAGGGCACGACCGTCGACGTCGACGGGCTGATGGTGCTGGTCGACGAGGTGTGGGACCAGCTCGGCTTCCGCACGCCGTGGTCGCGCGGACGCGAGCGCGAGGAGGTGCGCAAGGCCCTGGGGCGCCTGCTGGCCTGGCACGAGCGCCCGGGGGCCCGTGAGGTGCTCGACACCGAGACCGAGCTGCGCACCGAGGTGGCCCTGCCCGACGGCGAGCGGGTGGCGCTGGCCGGCTACGCCGACCGCCTCGAGCTCGACGACGAGGGCCGCGTCGTCGTGGTCGACCTGAAGACCGGGAAGTACCCCCCGACCGACAAGTCGCTGGCCGAGAACCCCCAGCTCGGGCTCTACCAGCTCGCGGTCGACCACGGCGCGCTCGACGGCGTCGACGGGTTGCCGCCGGTCGGCGCGCAGGCCGGCGGGGCCGAGCTCTGGCAGCTGCGCAGGGAGACCCAGGGCCAGCTCAAGGTGCAGGTCCAGGGGCCCCAGGTGCCCGACGACGAGGGCTGGCTCCCCGTCGAGCGTCAGCTCGCCCGGGCCGCGCAGGCGCTGCGGCAGGAGGACTTCCCGGCGCACCCCTCGTCGCCTGTGCGACCGCTGCGACTTCAAGCCGCTGTGCCCCGCCCACGTGTCCGGGTCGGTGCTGTCGTGACGACGCGTGTCCACCGAGCAGCGCCTCCGGACGCCCGCCGACCTGGCGCGCCTGATGCAGGCCTCCTTCGAGTTCAGCCCGTCGCAGTGGGAGGCGATCCGGGCGCCGCTGGTGCCGGGCGTGATCGTCGCCGGCGCGGGTGCGGGCAAGACCTCGGTGATGGCGGCGAGGGTGGTCTACCTCGTGGCGACGGGGCAGGTGCGCCCCGACCAGGTGCTCGGGCTGACCTTCACCACCAAGGCGACGGCCGAGCTGTCGACCAAGATCCGCGCCGCGCTGGCCGCGTCCGGGCTCGACCAGGGCGTGGTCGGCGACGACGGTGAGGCCGCCGAGCGCGTCGAGCCGGTCGTCTCGACGTACAACGCCTATGCCGCCGCCCTGCTCACCGAGCACGGCCTGCGGATCGGCTTCGAGCCCGACACGCGGGTGATGGCCGACGCCGCCCGCTACCAGGTGGCCGCCCGCGCCATCGAGCGGCACACCGGCGCGGTGGAGGTGCTCAGCGAGCACCCGAAGTTCGCCATCGACTACCTCCTCGCCCTCGACGGCGAGCTCAACGAGCACCTGCGCAGCGTCGACGACGTCCGCGCCTGGCAGGCGAAGGAGCGGCCGCGCTTCGAGGCCGCCCTGGAGACCTCGCGGGCGAAGACCGAGATCACCAAGGTCCTCGACAAGATGACCGAGCGCGCCGAGATCCTCGACCTGGTCGAGGGCTACCGCCGGTTCAAGCAGCAGTTCGGGCTGATGGACTTCTCCGACCAGATCGCGCTCGCCGCCGAGCTGGCCCGCACCCAGCCGGAGGTCGGCCGGATCGAGCGCGAGAAGTACCCCGTGGTGCTCCTCGACGAGTACCAGGACACCTCGGTGGCCCAGGCCCAGCTGCTCGGCCAGCTCTTCTCCGGGGACACCCCGGAGGACGGGCTCGGGCACGCCGTCACCGCGGTCGGCGACCCCAACCAGGCGATCTACGGCTGGCGAGGTGCCTCGGTCTCCAACATCCTCAACTTCGCCGGCACCTTCCCACCGCCCGTCGGCTCGGGCCTCACCCCCGGAGCCCTACTCGCTGACGGTGAGCCAGCGCTCCGACCGCCGGATCGTCGAGGTGGCCAACGCGCTGGCCGCCGACCTGTACGCCGCGACGCCCTCGGTCCGCCCCATCGAGGCCCGCCCGGACGCCGGCGAGGGCTCGGTCCGGGCACTCGTGCACCCGACGTACGCCGACGAGCTGGTCTGGCTGGCGGGCCAGGTCAGCGCCTCCCACGCCGCGATGGCGGAGCCGAGGTGGAGCGAGATCGGGGTCCTCACGCGCGACAACAGCCACGCGGCCGACGTCTTCGACGCCCTGACCTCGCGGGAGATCCCGGTCGAGATCGTCGGCCTCAAGGGGCTGATGCGGCTGCCCGAGGTCTCCGAGGTCGTCTCCACGCTCGCGCTGCTCCAGGACCTGACCGCCAACGCCGACCTGCTCAACCTGCTCACCGGCCCGCGCTGGGCGATCGGTCCGCGCGACCTGGCCCTGCTGGGCCGCCGGGCGCGAGCGCTGGCCGGCGTGGTCACCCACGTCGACGGGCTCACCGTCTCCGAGGAGCTGCAGCGGGCGGTCGAGGGAGCCGACCCGACCGAGGTGGTCTCCCTCAGCGACGCCCTGACCGATCCGGGCGACCTGCCCTACAGCGCAGCGAGGCGCTGGTCCGGTTCGGGCTGCTGGCCGGCGAGCTGCGGATGCTGCGCTCCCACACGGGGGAGCCCCTGCTCGACCTCGTCCGCCGGATCGTCGACACCACCGGCATCGACGTCGAGCTGGCCTCGTCCATCTCGCCCGCGGCCGCGGCCCGGCGCGACAACCTCGACCTCTTCGTGAAGGCGGTCGCCGAGTTCCAGGCCGTCGACGGCCAGGTGACGCTGCCCTCGCTGCTCGCCTGGCTCGAGGCCGAGGACGAGCTCGGCGGCGGTCTCGACCAGGCGACGCCCTCGGAGTCCGACTCGGTCAAGCTGCTCACGGTGCACCGCGCCAAGGGCCTCGAGTGGTCCTCGGTCTTCCTGGTCGGGGTGTGCGAGGAGAAGTTCCCGGTCAACAGGGCCCGCTCGCAGTGGACCACCTCCGGCAAGGTGCTGCCGGCGCCGCTGCGCGGCGACCACGCCGACGTGCCCCAGCTCCGCGGCTACGACAAGCCGGCGATCGCTGGCGCTGACCGCGGAGGCCAAGGAGCACCAGGCGGTCGAGGAGCGTCGGCTGGGCTACGTCGCCTTCACCCGCGCCAAGCACGAGCTGTGGGTCTCCTCCTACCAGTGGAGCCCCACCCGGCAGAAGCCGCTGGCGCCCTCGCCGTACCAGCGCACGGTCCGCGAGGTGATCGAGCAGCGCGGCTGGCCGCTCGACGACTGGCCGGCCGTGCCGGAGGACGGCACCCCCAACCCGCTCCACGAGGACGTGCCCGTCGGTGCCCTGGCCGGTGACCGAGCGCACCGCGGAGCACGAGCGCCGGCTCGTCGCGGCCGACCTCGTCCGGGCCGCGATGGCCGGCCGAGCCCGACCAGCCGACCGAGGAGCTCGACCTCGTCGACGCCAGCCGGGTGCAGGAGTGGGACGACGAGCTCGAGCGGCTGCTGACCGAGGCGCGGGCCGAGCGCGGCGACGTCGTGCGCGTCCCGCTGCCCGACCAGCCTCTCGGCCACCCAGCTGGCGCGGCTGCGCGACGACCCCGAGCGGCTTCGCCGCCGACCTGGCCCGCCCGATGCCGCGGCCTCCGTCGCCGGCGGCCCGCTTCGGCACCCGCTTCCACGCCTGGGTCGAGGCGCGGTTCGGCCAGCAGGCGCTGCTCGACCCCGACGACCTGCCCGGCCGCGCCGACCTCGGCATCGACGACGAGGACGACCTGCGCGAGCTGATCGCCCGCTTCGAGGAGGGCCCGTTCGGCGAGCGGGTGCCGGTGGCGGTCGAGCCGCCGTTCGCGCTGGTGCTGGCCGGCCAGGTCGTGCGCGGACGCATCGACGCGGTGTACGCCGATGACGAGGCCGGGCCCGACGGTGGCTACCTGCTCGTCGACTGGAAGACCAACCGGGAGCAGACCGCCGACCCGCTCCAGCTCGCGATCTACCGGGTGGCCTGGGCCGAGCTCACCGGCACCCCGCTGGAGCGGGTGCGGGCCGCGTTCCACTACGTGCGCACCGGCGAGACCGTCGAGCCCGCGGGCCTGCCGGATCGCGCGGGGCTCGAGGCGCTGATCGGACGAATCCCGGATTAGCGCGTACAGAAACCCGTTCAATCCCGACAATAGAGGCAGTCTGCTCGGGAAACAGGAGGGGTCCGATGTTCGGTTCGTCGATGATGCTCACGGTGGGTGCTGCGCTCGACCGTGCGCAGACCGAGGGCCTGCTCGTCTCCATCAGCGTGAGCGGGGAGTGGATCGCCGGCCGGGTGATCAACAACGACGGCCACGGGGTGGCCTTCCTCGAGTCGACCGGCGACGTCTGCGTGTTCCGCCCCGAGGCCATCGCCGGCGTACGCATGCCCCAGATGACCGGCTCCGGCCCCGAGGCCCGCCCCGCCGCCTCCGACCGCGCCCCCATCGAGATGCACGCGGTCCACGCCGGCGCCTCTTCCGAGCTGAGCGGCTACGCGGTACGGACCGCCTCGGACTATCCGCTCCTAGGACGCGAAGGCGGCGCTGAGGGCCAGGTCGACCATGGCGGCGAAGGTCTGCTGGCGGTCCTCGGCGCTGGCCGCCTCGCCGGTGACGATGTGGTCGCTGACGGTGCAGATCGCCAGGGCGCGCCGGCCGAAGGACGCCGCGAGCGTGTAGAGCGCGCTCGCCTCCATCTCCACGGCGACGACGCCGTGGGCGACCATCGGCTCCATCAGCTCCTCGCGCGGGTTGTAGAAGGTGTCGCCGGAGAAGATCAGGCCGACGTGGTGCCGGATGTCGGAGCGCGCCTCGGCGGCCTCGACCGCGGCGCGCAGCAGCCCGAAGTCGGCGATCGGCGCGTAGTCGAGGCCGTGGAAGCGCAGCCGGTTCATCGAGGAGTCGGTGCACGCCGCCTGCGCGATGACGACGTCACGCAGGGCCAGCTTCTCGGTGAAGGCCCCGCACGAGCCCGACGCGTACGACGGTCTGCACGTCGTACTCCGAGAACAGCTCGTGGGCGTAGATCGACATCGACGGCTGGCCCATGCCCGAGCCCTGCACCGAGACCGGCTGCGCCGTGCCAGGTGCCGGTGAAGCCGAACATGCCGCGCACCTCGCTGTAGCAGGTGGCGTCCTCGAGGAAGGTCTCCGCGATCCATCTGGCCCGCAAGCGGGTCGCCGGGGAGCAGGACGGTGGGGGCGATCTGGCCGGGCTCGGCGCCGATGTGAGTGCTCATCGGGGCCGAGACTAGTGTCTCGGACGTGGATCAGCTCAGTCCTCTGCTCGCTCCCGGCACGGCCCGACGAGTGGCTGTCCTGGGTCAGCGAGCGGGCCGCGCGGCGGGTTGGCCGACGCCGGGGCCCAGGTGGCCGCGATCAAGGAGGCCGCCCCGGGTGACGAGGCGATCCTCGAGCTGTGGAACGACGTCCGGCTCTCGCTGAGCAACGTCTTCGCCGTCAGCGCGCTGATGACCGTCGTGCACCCCGATCCCGCGGTGATGGAGGAGGCCGAGCGGCGTGCACATCGACGCCCAGTCGTTCAGCACCGACCTCTACCTCGACCAGGCGATCCACGACCGGCTCGGCTCGCTGGACGCCGACGCCCTCGACGCGCCTGCGCGGCGCTACCTCGACGACGCGCTGCTGGCCTTCCGCCGCTCCGGCGTCGACCGTGACGAGTCGACCCGCGAGCGGCTGCGTGAGCTCAACCATCGCGAGAGCGAGCTCACCCAGGCCTTCGCCCGCGGCATCCGCGACGGGCGGCGTACGACGGCGCTGGCCGCCGCCGACCTCGCCGGGCTGCCGGACGACTACGCCGAGGAGCACCCGCCCGGTGACGACGGGCTGGTCGCGGTCAGCACCGACTACCCCGACACGCTGCCGTTCCTGACCCACGCCACCAGCCCTGCGGCGCGCACCGCCGTGCTGCACAGCCTGCTCAACGTGGGCTGGCCCGACAACGACGCGGTGCTGGCCGAGCTGCTCGAGGTGCGGGAGCAGAAGGCCCACCTGCTCGGGTACGACGACTGGCCCAGCTTCGACGCCGAGGTCAAGATGATCGGCTCCGGACCGGCGATCGCCGCGTTCATCGACGACCTCGCCGAGGCCACCGACGCCGCCGGCCGCCGCGAGATCGAGCAGCTGCTGGAGTACGCCCGCCGCGAGGGCGAGGACGTCATCGACTTCGCCAACTGGCGCCACCACCTCGAGACCCTCAAGCGCGAGCGGTTCGACGTCGACGCCCAGCAGCTGCGGCGCTACTTCGACTTCCGCAAGGTCCGGCGAGGCCTCCTCGACGTCACCGGCCGCCTCTTCGGCCTCGCCTACGAGGACGTCGCCGTGCCCGCCTGGCACCCGGACGTCACCTCCTACGACGTTCGGCTCGTGGACAGCGGCGAGCTGCTCGGCCGGATCCACCTCGACCTGAACCCGCGCGACCGCAAGTACAACCACGCCGCGCAGTTCACCCTCGTCAACGGCGTCCTCGGACGACAGCTGCCCGAGGGCGCTCTGGTCTGCAACTTCCCGCGCGGGCTGATGGACCTCGACGACGTGGTCACGCTGTTCCACGAGTTCGGCCACCTGATGCACCACATGCTCGCCGGGCGGCACGCATGGGCCCGCTTCTCCGGCGTCGCGACCGAGTGGGACTTCGTCGAGGCGCCCTCGATGATGCTCGAGGAGTGGGCCTGGGACCCGACGGTCCTGCGCACGTTCGCCACCGATGCGGACGGCGAGCCGATCCCCGAGGACCTCGTCGTCCGGATGCGCGCGGCGGACGAGTTCGGCAAGGCGTTCCTGACGCCGCACCCAGACGGCGTACGCCGCGGTCTCCTACTGGTTCCACCAGGAGCGGCCGGCCGACCAGACCGCCCGGCTCAACGAGCTGATGGAGCGCTACGCGCTGGTCGCGATGGTGCCCGACACCCACTTCCACACCACGTTCGGCCACCTCGAGGAGTACACCTCGGGCTACTACACCTACGCGTGGTCGCTGGTGATCGCCAAGGACCTGTTCTCCGCCTTCGACCCCGACGACCTCTTCGACACCGAGGTCGCGCACCGCTACCGCGACCGGGTGCTCGTGCCCGGCGGCTCGAAGGACGCGGCCGACCTCGTGCGCGACTTCCTGGGCCGGCCCTACGACGACCGGGCCTTCCGCGCCTGGCTCGAGCGTGAGCCCGAGATCGCCCGATGACCGGGTCCACCGAGCATCCAGGGGCAGTCCGATGGGCAGTCCAACGGGGACAGCCGGGTGCTGCCCCACGTCGCGCTCTCGCGGCATGCCCACGACCGGCACGGCCTGCTGCGCACCGACGCCGGCTGGCTGGACCGCGCGTGGGCCGATCCCGCCACGCGCGTGCTGGTCGTCGCCGGGCTCGCGGCTGCGGCCGGTGGACGGCCGGATCGAGTGGCTGCCGTCGGCGGAGGTGCCGGACGGGCTGCGGATCCTGCTCGGCGAGCGCGAGGGAGTGCAGCACTTCGCGGTCATCGTCGATCCGGCCGCCGCGCCGGGCGCCCGGGAGGAGTGGGTGCCGCTGCGCGAGGCCCTGCCCGCGGTCGCCGCGGACGGGATGGCCTCGGGCTCGCTGATCCTGCACGCCATCGGGCTGGCCGAGTGGCTGCACGCCACCCGCCACTGCCCGCGGTGCGGGGGGCCGCTCGAGCCTCGGCAGGCCGCCCACGTGCTGCACTGCCTCGACTGCGGCCGGGACCAGTTCCCGCGCTCCGACCCCGCGGTGATCATGATCGTCACCGACGGCGAGCCCGGCTCGCCCGACGAGCGGGCGCTGCTGGGCCGCAACGCCGCGTGGCCGCCCGGGCGCTACTCCACGCTCGCCGGCTTCGTCGAGCCGGGCGAGACGATGGAGGACGCCGTACGCCGCGAGGTCGAGGAGGAGACCGGCGTCAAGGTCGGCGAGGTCACCTACTTCGGCAGCCAGCCGTGGCCGCTGCCCGCGAGCCTGATGATCGGCTTCACCGGCCGGGCGCTGGCCGACCGAGATCGACGTCGACGGCGCCGAGATCGAGGACGCCCAGTGGTTCACCCGCGAGCAGATGCGTGCCGGTGCCGAGGACGGCACCCTGGTCCTGCCCCGCGGTGTCTCGATCTCCCGCTCGCTGGTCGAGAGCTGGTACGGCGGGACGTTGCCCGGGAGCTGGTAGGCGGCCCAGGTCGACCGCCGGGGTCAGCGGCGCCATTCGTCGACGAGGATCGCGTACTCGTAGCCGTCGAGCCAGCCGCGGGTGCGGTGCAGGCCGTCGCGGAGGGATTGGTACTCGCGGCGCATGCCGATCGTCTCCATGATCCGCCACGAGGGCTCGTTGGCGACGAAGCAGCCGGCGGTCACCCGGCGTACGCGAGGCCCTCGAAGCAGACGGCGAGGGCGGCCCGCGCGGCCTCGGTCGCATAGCCGTGACCCTGGTGCTCGGGGGAGATCACGTAACCGATCTCGGCCTCGACTCCGGCGGCCTGCTCCGCGACCTCCTTCTGCGACCAGCCGTCCTGCGAGCGGATGCTCAGCTCGCCGACGACCGAGCCATCGCGCTCGACGATGACCGTCGCGGCACGCCAGTCGGGGCTGTCGAAGCGCTCGGTGTAGCTCGCGAGGTCGGCCGGCAGGAAGGTCAGCCACTCCGCCACCTCGGGAAGGCGGCGGTAGGCGTAGGTCGTCTCCGCGTCCCCCGGGGCCGGTCGGCGCAGGGTCAGCCGATCGGTGCGGACGGGCCACGCGAGGTCGTCGAGTGAGGCCACGTCCGCATCATGCCGCTCCGGATGTCTCTCCGGGGTCGGGCCGGTCAGGCGATCGCAGCCAGCTTCGCCTGCACCTGGGCCAGTGACGGGTTGGTCTGCGCGGTCCCGTCGGCGTACACCAGGGTCGGCACCGTCTGGTTGCCGTTGTTCACCTGCATCACGATGTCGGCCGCACTCGGGTCCTGCTCGATGTCCACGATCTCGTAGCTGATGCCGGCCCGGTCCATCTGGCCCTTGAGGCGGTGGCAGTATCCGCACCACGGGGTGCTGTACATCGTCAGGCTCACGGTTGTCGTTCCTCGGTTCTAGGGTGGGCGTTCCCGGTTCCACAACACAGTTCGGGCGGAGAACATTTCGACGATGGCGCACGAGATCGGGACGAGCCGGGCCGACGACCTGCTCGAGGCCCTCGACCCCGAGCAGCGCGAGGTGGCCAGCGCGCTGCGTGGACCCGTCCGGGTGCTCGCCGGCGCCGGCACCGGCAAGACCCGGGCCATCACGCACCGGATCGCCTACGGCGTGGCCACCGGTGTCTACGACCCGATGGAGGTGCTCGCCGTCACCTTCACCACCCGCGCGGCCGGCGAGATGCGCGGACGGCTGCGGGCGATGGGCGCCGGACCGGTCCAGGCCCGCACCTTCCACTCCGCCGCGCTGCGCCAGGTGCGCTACTTCTGGCCCAAGGTGTACGGCGGGGCGCCACCCCAGCTGACCGAGTCCAAGATCCCGATCGTCGCCGGAGCGGCGCGACGCAACCGGGTCGAGGTCAGCCAGGCCCTCCTGCGTGACCTCGCCGGCGAGATCGAGTGGGCCAAGGTCAGCAACGTGCGACCCGACGACTACCCCCGGCTCGCGCCCACCCGCGACCGTGAGGTCAGCGGGCTCGACGCGGCCACTGTGGCCCGCGTCTTCGCCAGCTACGAGGAGCTCAAGCGCGACCAGGGCCGCATGGACATGGAGGACGTCCTCCTGTGCGCCGCCGCCCTGCTCAGCGACGACGAGCGCACCGCCGCCGAGGTGCGCCGGCAGTACAAGTGGTTCGTCGTCGACGAGTACCAGGACGTCAGCCCGATCCAGTCGGCCCTGCTCGACCTGTGGCTCGGTGGGCGCGACGAGATCTGCGTCGTGGGCGACCCCGCCCAGACCATCTACTCCTTCGCCGGCGCCCGCGCTGACTACCTCGTCGACTTCCCGACCCGGTTCCCGGGCTGCACGACGGTCGAGCTCGTGCGCAACTACCGCTCCACCCCGCAGGTCGTCGACGCCGCCAACCGGATCTTCCCGCGCGACCCCGAGGGCCGGCCCGCGACCGCGCACGTCCAGCTGCGCGCCCAGCGCGAGGCCGGCCCCGAGCTCAGCTGGCACGAAGCCGCCGACGAGGTGGCCGAGGCCGAGGCGGTCGCCGAGCAGGCCCAGCGCTTGAGGGAGGCCGGCACGCCCGTGCGCGAGATGGCCGTGCTGTTCCGCATCAACGCCCAGTCCGAGGCGTTCGAGGAGGCCCTCACCGCCCGCGGCATCCCCTACGTCATCCGCGGTGCGGCGCGCTTCTTCGAGCGCCAGGAGGTGCGCCAGGCGATCGCCCTGATGCGCGGCGAGGCCCGTGCGGACGGCGACGAGTCCGCGGGCGGCCTGGTCGACCGGGTCACGGCGGTGCTCTCGGGGATGGGCTGGTCGGTGACGGCGCCGACCGCGCGCGGGCAGGCCCGTGACCGCTGGGAGTCCCTGCAGGCGCTGGTCTCCCAGGCCGACGACTTCGCTCGTGCCGACAGCAGTGCGACGCTGACCGGGTTCGTCGCCGAGCTCGACCGACGCGCCCACGAGCAGCACGCCCCCGTCGCCGAGGGGGTCACCCTGGCCACGCTGCACGCGGCCAAGGGCCTGGAGTGGGACGCCGTGTTCCTGTGCGGCCTGCAGGAGGGCTCGATGCCGATCACCTACGCCGACACCCCGGCGGCGGTCGAGGAGGAGCGACGGCTGCTCTACGTCGGCATCACCCGTGGGCGGGTGCACCTCTGGCTGTCCTGGTCCCTGGCGCGCAACCCCGGCGGCCAGGCCCGGCGCAAGCCCTCGCGCTTCCTGGCCGGCCTGCGACCGGCCTCGCAGACCGACCGCGCCGAGTCCTCCGAGCCTCGCCGTACCCGCAAGTCCGGCAAGCGCGCCGCGGTCTGCAAGCAGTGCCAGCGCCCGCTGACCGGCTCGAGCGAGCGCAACCGCGGCTACTGCTCGGAGTGCCCGGTGCCCTACGACGAGGAGCTCTTCGAGCTGTTGCGGGCCTGGCGCAAGGAACAGGCCGACGCGCAGAGCGTGCCGGCCTTCGTGGTCTTCTCCGACGCCACCCTCGAGGCGCTCGCGGAGGTCAAGCCGACCAACCGCACCTCGCTGCGCTCGATCCACGGGATCGGCCAGGCCAAGCTCGAGAAGTACGCCGACGAGCTGCTCCGGATCATCGCCTGAGGCTCGCCGTCGGCGACCTCGAGGTCACAGTCGGATTAAATGGTTTGCGCGCCCGATCTGGCCGGGCGTACCGTGCTCCTCACTGCCCTCAGGGCCCGCGACGACGAATCGAGGAGGTGCGACGTGGAGATCAGCAACTGCAACGACTGGACCGCTCAGCGGTCCCGCTCCGTCGTGCCGTCGATCGAGCGCCTCGTCGCGCCCACCGCGCTCAGCTTCAAGGGTGGAGTGCGCCCGGAGGCCGGCTTCGACGCCACGGCCATGGGTCCCCAGTCCTGGAGAACACCGATCACGTGAGTCCACCTCGCTCATCGGCAGCCTCCAGGCCGCGGAACCCGACAAGGGATCCGCGGCCTTCGTGTTTCTCAAGGGCCTTTCACCGGCCCACCGATCCGTCACACGCAACGAGTTCAGGAGGAGGTGACAGATGAGCACCAGCATCGTCGAGCGGTCCGTCCTCGAGCGCCACGAGGTCGACGAGTCGGAGCTGCCGTGCCGGGTGAACGACCCGGACCTGTACTTCGCCGAGTCGCCCAGCGACGTGGAGCTCGCCAAGTCGCTCTGCCAGGACTGTCCGGTCCGGGTCGAGTGCCTGGCCGGGGCCCTCGAGCGGCGTGAGCCGTGGGGTGTCTGGGGCGGTGAGCTGTTCCTCCAGGGAACGGTGATCCCCCGCAAGCGCCCGCGAGGCCGTCCGCGCAAGGACCAGTCCGTCGTGACGGCGGCCTGACCACCATGACCACCATGTCCATCACCACCAGAACGGAGCAAGCCGATGAGCCTCCTCTCGACCGACCTGGCTCGCGAGCTGCACGCCGCGCGCCGCGTCGAGTTCGGGCAGAGCCGCCGCGCCCACCAGGCTGCCGCCGCCACGCGGATGCAGCGCCGGGCCGAGCGGCTGGCGCACCGGGCCGAGCGGGCCTCCCGCCGGGCCGAGCGTGCCGCGTCGCAGGCGCGACTGGCCGTCGCCAAGGTCCTCTGACCGCAGCGACACCCGACACCCAGGGACACGAGCCCCGGATGACCACCAGCGATGGGACGTCATCCGGGGCTCGTGGCATGTCGGCGGGCATAGGCTGGCGATGTGGTGAGCTGCTCCTTCTGCGGGACCACGGTCGAGGCTGACGACCCGCCGATCACCTGGACCTCCGCCGTCGAGCTGGGCAAGCTCCGGTGGTTCTGTGACACCTGCTCCCGCGAGCACCTGCGTGCCATGGAGAGCAAGCTGGACTCCGAGTGGTGGTGAGCCCGCGACCGCGCACCCTGGTCACGGGCGGCTCGCGCGGCATCGGTGCGGCCGTCGTACGCCGCCTGGCGACCGGGGGTCACGACGTCGTCGTCGGCTACCGCTCCGACCACGAGGCGGCCGAGGGGGTCGCCGAGGAGGCCCGTGCCCTCGGCGCCGACGTCGTGAGCGTGGCCGCCGACGTCACCGACCCGGCCGAGGTCGAGCGTCTCTTCGCCGAGGCGCTGGCGGGCGGTCCGCTGACCGGTGTGGTCAACAACGCCGGCGCCACCCTGCACCTGGGCGACCTCGCGAGACACACCAACCGACGTCATCCGACGGGTGGTCGACCTCAACCTGACCGCGGCGATCTACGTCGCCCGCGGCGCCGTGCGCCACCTCGGCGAGGGCGGTGCCCTGGTCAACGTCTCCTCGGGCGCGGCCACACTGGGCTCGCCGCACGAGTACGTCCACTACGCCGCCGCCAAGGCGGGGGTCGACGCGCTCACTCACGGCCTGGCCCAGGAGGTCGCCGGCCGCGGCATCCGGGTCAACGCGGTCGCGCCAGGCATCGTCCGCACCGAGATCCACGCCGCGGCCGGCGATGCCGGCCGGCTCGAGCGGGCGGCAGCCCACGTGCCGATGGGCCGGGTGGGTGAGCCCGAGGAGGTGGCCGAGGCGATCGCCTGGCTGCTCTCGGACGCCTGCCCCTACGCCACCGGCGCCGTGCTCCGCGTCGCCGGTGGCCGCTGACCACGAAGAACTGCCGCTTCGCACGCGATGCTTCGCGTGGTCGGCGGTGGTTTCCCTAGTTAACTAGGGAAACCACCCGCGTCAGTCGGCGAACCCGGGCAGCCAGTCGATGAGCACCTGGCGGAACGGGACGGTGGCCTCGAGCTGGCTCAGCACGCCGACGCCGCCGGCGAAGGTCCGGTGGATGAGCATGTACGCCGGCGGCAGGTTCAGCCGCAGCATCGCGGAGTAGGCGTCGCCGCGCGGGTCGTTGAGGCGCCGGAACTGGCGCTGCATCCACTCGCGCGAGAAGTGGAACTCCTCGACGCTCGCCGGCTCGAGGAAGGGCCCGAGGTAGGCACGCAGCTGGTCGGCGTCGATGCGGATGCGCTCGCGGATGAAGCCCTCGTCGCGCAGGTGGGTGACGAGCTGGTCGTAGTCCTCGGTCATCGCGATCCGGATCAGTGCGCCGATCGAGCGCGGCAGCTGGCGCTGCGGCAACCGGGCCACCGCGCCGAAGTCGAGCACGCCGAGGCGACCGGGGCTGCCGTCGGCATCCGGGACGAGCCGGAAGTTCCCCGGGTGCGGGTCGGCGTGCAGCATGCCGGTGCGCGAGGGGGCCTCGAACATGAACCGCAGGAAGTGGTGGCCGTAGTGGTCGCGCTCGGCCTGCGAGCCCTCACGGATCACCTGCGCGAGCGAGGCCGGGCTCTCCAGCCACTCGGTGACCAGCACGGTCCCGGACTCGGCGACGACGTCGGGTACCACGATGTCGGGGTCGTCGCGGAACTCGGCCGCGAACGTGCGCTGGGCGTCGGCCTCGAGCTGGTAGTCGAGCTCCTCGACGGCCCGGTCCTGCAGCTCGGCGAGCAGCGGCTTGATGTCGAGCCCGGGCACCAGCGGCCCGAGCCCCCGGGCCACGCGCGCGAGCTGACGCAGGTCGGAGGTGAGCGCCTCGGCGGCGCCGGGGTACTGGATCTTGACCGCGACCTCGCGGGGCTCCTCGTCACCGGAGCGCCAGCGGGCCTGGTGCACCTGCCCGATCGATGCGGCCGCTGCCGGGACCGGGTCGAGGTCGACGAGGTGGTCGTTCCAGTCCGCGCCGAGCTCGCGGGCCAGGATGGTGCGCACGGTCATCGTCGGCATCGGGGGAGCGGAGTCCTGCAGGCGCGTCAGCTGCTCGCGGTACGGCGCCGCGAGCTCGTCGGGCAGCGCGGCCTCGAAGATCGACATGGCCTGGCCGAACTTCATGGCCCCGCCCTTGAGGTCGCCGAGTGTGCGGAACAGCTGCTCGGCCGTGCGCTGCTGCACCTCGGTCACCACGGCCTCGGCCGGGGCCCCGCCGATGCGCTTGCCGATGCCCAGGGCGGTGCGCCCCGCGTAGCCCAGGGGCAGCGCGGCCAGCTTCGCAGTGCGTTTCACGGCCTTGCGGGGGAGCTCGCTCACGCGGACACCTCGAGGTAGCTCACGCCTCCATTGTCCCCCAGGCCGCAAGCGACCCGGGCCAGCAACATCCACAATCCGGATGTGGCGGCCACGTGGTCCGCACCACCCCGGAGACCTCCGGCCCGAGCCGGACCGTGCTCGACCACGTGGTGGGGCGCCCACCGTCGACGTGGGACCGTCAGGTCGCGCACCGCCCAGGCGAGCCCGAGGTGCGCGAGCACGGGCTCGGCGAGGTCGTCGTGCCCGTCGCGGCGCGGGCCCCGCGTCGCGGCCACGTAGCGCGAGAGCACGGCGACGTGGTCGGGGTCCTCCGCGCTGCGGTGCGCGTCCAGGCAGCGCACGCAGGCCGATCGCCCGGGGACGACGAACGGGCCCACCACGACGGCGCCGTCGACCACCCGGACGACGAGATGCGCCTGCTCGCGTCGCAGGAACGGGTCGAAGAGGCTGCGGTCGGGCTCCCCGGGCACGAGCACGAGGACGGCCGCGGGTTCGTCGTCATCGTGATCGGTGCCGAGCCCGGCCGCTGCCAGCAGTGCTGCCGCGTCGGGCATGCCGGGCCCGAGGGTGCCGAGCACCTCGACGTGGGCACGGCGTCGCCGTCGGCGTGCGCCGTCGATCGCGAGGGAGGGCATCGCGCACCCGGTGGCGACGAGGTGTCCGACAGCGCTCGCGACCCCCGGCTCGGCCAGGTCGACGGGCTCACGCTCCGCGATCCGGCGCACCACCTCCAGGACGTGGTCGGTGCGCGGGAGGACCGCCCGGCGGTCGTCGTACAGGCCAACCTGCAGGTGGTGCGGTCCGCGACGGACCACCCGGAGTCCGGGCGCGAGCTCCAACAGCATGAGGCAGGAGGCTAGGCGCGACGCCGGCGCTCCGCCGCGAACGACCATCCACAGGCAGGGCCACCGACGCTGCGGACGCGGAACGGCGGCGGGACCGCGCAGGTCCCGCCGCCGTGGCGACTGTGCGTGTGGCCGGTCAGGCCTTGCCGAGGATGCGGTTGAGGTTGGTGCCGCACACGGGGCAGACAGCCTTGGCCATCCGGGTGCCCTTGTCGTTCACCCTCACCTCGCCCTCGGCCTCACGCTTCTCCTTGCACTTCACGCAGTAGAACTCGCCGCTCCAGGTCTCCGCCATGACGGCCTCCTTCGATTGCCTGGTCGTCTCGGCGGGGGGTCGGGGAAACCCGCCGGGGCCCGATGCCGGACCGTTCTTGACCCTAGACCACGCCCACGCTCAACTCACGCATGGCGCCCGCCTGAGCCCGGGCGTGTTCTGAGCGTGCCGGACGTCGGTATTCTCCGCGCATGTCCGACTCCGGCCGCCCTGCCCACCTGCGCGTCGAGCGCCCTGCCGACGGGGTCGTCCGGCTCGTGCTCGACAACCCCGAGCAGCGCAACGCGATGTCGGATGAGATGACGGCCTCGTGGACCGCCGCCGTCGCCGAGCTCGGCGCTGACCGCGACGTCCGCGTCGTCGTCGTGACCGGAGCGGGATCGGCCTTCTGCTCGGGCGGCAACACGGGCTGGATCGCGAGCGAGCCCGACGCCGACGTCGACTACCTGCGGACCCGGATGCTGCCCTTCTACCGTGCCTGGCTCTCGATCCGCAGCCTCGAGGTGCCGACCATCGCCGCGGTCAACGGCCCGGCCATCGGCGCCGGCCTCTGCCTGGCGCTGGCCTGCGACCTCCGGTACGCCGCCGCGAGTGCCCGGCTCGGCGCGCCGTTCGTCCGCCTCGGCATGAACCCCGGGATGGGCGCCACGCACCTGCTCCCCGACGTCGTCGGGGAGGCGCACGCCCGCGAGCTGCTGCTGACCGGTCGCACCGTCGATGCCGAGGAGGCGCTGCGGCTGGGTCTGGTCACCCGGGTCTTCCCCGACGCCGACCTCGACGCCGCGGTCCTCGAGACCGCCGAGGGCATCGCGGCGACGGCGCCGATCCCGAGCCGCTACACCACGGTGGCCCTGCGCGAGGGCCATCGGGACCTGGAGGCCGCCGTCCAGTGGGAGGCGCTGGCGCAGCCGGTGACGCTGGCGACCGCCGACCTGCAGGAGGGCATCCGCGCCGCCCGGGAGAAGCGGCCGCCGCGCTTCCGGGGCGAGTGACTCAGTTGCTGAACTTGTCGAGGCTGGGGATCAGCTCTCGGACGAGGTTGGCCTTCTCGAGGTAGCCGTCGGCCCCGGCGTCCAGCGCGCCCTGGCCGGCCACGGCGAAGGGGTAGCCCGAGAGCATGATCACCTTGGCGTCCGGAGCGACCTCCTTGATGTGCGGCAGTGCCTCGAGACCGTCCATCACCGGCATCGCGATGTCGAGCAGCACGACGTCGGGCTGGGTCTCCCGGGCCCGGGCGATGGCTTCCTCGCCCTCGGCGGCCGTGCCCACGACCTGCCAGCTCTGCCGTCGGCGCCGGATCACCATCACGATCAGCTCGCGGAGGTCCTCGGAGTCGTCGACGACGAGGACGCTGCGCCCCTCGCTCACGGCGTCTCCTGTCCGCTGCCGGCAGGTCCGCTGCGCAGCGCCATGCCGGGCTGCAGCTGGTCGGAGCCGACGAGCTCGCCGATCCAGTGCCGTGCGTGCTCGGAGGTGCGGCTGACCACTCTGCGCGCCAGGTCGACCTGTCCGAGGTCGAGGGCCATCTCGGCGGCGACAAGTCCCTGCACGATCGTGTCGTTGACCTCCCGCGCCACCTGCTGGCGCTCGGTGCGGGCTGCGTCGGTGGCGCTCTGTCGCTCGATCACCTTCTGCAGGCTCAGGTCGGTGAAGACCAGGCAACGCATGGCGACCCGGTCGACCTCGAGATCGGTGGCCACGACCAGGAGCGGGACCTCGTGCCCGTGCTGCTCGGTCACGGTGATCTCCTCGCGGCGCTCCCGGGTGCCGCCGGGAGCCAGCAGCCGTGCCACCGCGGGCAGCTGCTCCACGCTCACGAAGTCGGTGAGGTCGCGCCCGGCCATCTCCTCGCGGCCGACCCCGAAGAAGGAGGCCAGCGTGGGGTTGGCGTAGAGGATCACGCCGCCCTCGGAGACCGTGGCCGCGCCCTCGCCCATGTGCTCCACCAGCACGCGGGGCGCGCGGTCGGCTCCCGGCGGTGTAGATCCGCTCGCCGTCGACGTCGCCGTAGACCACGGCGTCGATGCCGCCGCCGAGCTCGGCCAGCGCGGACTGCAGCTTGGCGACCTGGCTGCGGAGGTCGAGGAGCTCGCTCTCGGTGGGCTCGTGCGTCTGCTCCTGGCCCATCAGGAGCTGGGTTCTGCGCTGCGCAGCTGGAGCCCGACCAGCACGCGGTCGGTGTCGGAGAGGTCGCCGATGATCTTGCGGATGGGCTCCGGCAGCCGGCGCACCAGGGTCGGTACGGCGACGATCTCGTCGCCGCGCGCGAGGGCGGGGTTCTCGAGCAGGTCGATCACCTCGACACGATAGTTGCCGACCAGGTGCTCGTCGCACACCTTGCGCAGATTCTCGATCGCCCGCACCGAGCGCGGTGACTGACCGGCGACGTAGAGCCTGAGCTCGACCGCGTTGCGGTCGAGCGGCCCGGGGCTACCGAAGTCGCGTGAGTTCTCATCGGTCATCTGCGGCCTCCACTGCCAACGTGTCCGTGCTCGTCATCATTGTCGTCCCCGAGCTCACTGAGGCGACGGCTCAACGCGGCTCGATCCGCGGCTCCGGCGCTCCCGCCGCCGCCCTGGGTGGCGACGAACGCGCGGTAGGTCTCCTTCTCGGCGGCCAGCTGGGCCAGCTGGGCCTGCAGGTCGGCGATCAGCGCCTCGATCGCCGTGGTCCGTTGCGACAGCAGACCGTCGGCGCTCCGCCTCGATCGCGTGAGCCGTTCTTGCCCGCCTCCTCGCGCTGCATCTGGGCTATCCGCGCGGACCCGGTGAGCACGCCATCGGGTCCGATGTACACCTCGATCAGCCGCGGGCCCTCGTCGCTCAGCTCGAACTCGCGCACCTGGTTGGAGTGGGCGACCCCGCGGCTCTTGATCACGAACATCAGCCGGTTGCGCTCGCCGTTGCTCTCGTGGTTGCGCAGCAGCAGCCAGGTGTCGATGAGCGAGGAGACGTCGACCTCGCTCGTCTCGGCGCCGGAGGAGTTGCGCCAAGGTGGTCAGCAACCCGGTGATCCCGCGGCTCTTGAGCAGGTCCACGTCGCGGGAGATGACCTGGGCCGTGTCGTGGATCGGCGGCGACCCTGCCCATGCTGCCGATCGCGTCGAGCACGACGATCTGCGGGTCGAACCGGTGGACCAGGCGGTGGAGCATGGCGAGGTGCTCCTCGAGCCCGAAGGCGGTCGGGCGCACGGACTCGATCCGGAGCAGGCCCTCGTCGATCCAGCGCCGCAGATCCAACCCGATGGAGGACATGTTGCGGATCAGCTGTCCGGGGGACTCCTCGAAGGAGACGAACAGCACGCGCTCGCCGCGCTCGCAGCCCGCCTGGGCGAACGCCGCGGCGATGCTCGTCTTGCCGGTGCCGGCGCTGCCGCTCACCATCGCCGTGGAGCCGCGGTAGATCCCGCCGCCCATCATCTCGTCGAGCTGCGGGATGCCGCTCGTGATCCGCTCGTCGGAGGCCTCGTGCTCCAACGCCATCGAGGTGATGGGAACGACGACGATGCCCTCGCTGGTGATCAGGAACGGGTACTCGTTGGTGCCGTGCACACTGCCGCGGTACTTCGTCACCCGCAGCCGGCGCGTGGAGAGCTCCTCGGTGACCCGGTGGTCGAGCACCACCACGCAGTCCGAGACGTACTCCTCGATCCCGAACCGGGTGAGCTGGCCGGCGACGTTCCCACGCTCGCCGGTGATCACCGTGGTCAGCTCGTTGTCCTTGAGCCAGCGGAACAGCCGGCCGAGCTCGCCGCGAACGACGGCCTGGTTGGGCAGCGCGCTGAAGAGGAGCTCCATGGTGTCGAGCACGACGCGCCTCGCGCCGACCTCGGCGACAGCGCTCGCCAGCCTGATGAAGAGCCCCTCGAGGTCGAAGCTGCCGGACTCGATGAACTCCGCAGGCGTCGAGGTGGATGGCGTCGATGAGCAGGGTGCCGTCGCGCTGCATGGCCCGGAGGTCGAAGCCGAGGCTGGCCACGTTGACCGCGAGGTCGGGGGCCGACTCCTCGAAGCTGATCATCACGCCGGGCTCGCCGTAGTCGCGGGCCCCGCGGACCAGGAACTCGATGCCGAAGAGCGTCTTGCCGGTGCCCGCTGCCCCGGCGACCAGGGTGGGCCGGCCCCGGGGGACTCCGCCACCGGTGATCTCGTCGAAGCCGACGATGCCCGTCGGGGCCTTCTCCAGGCCGACCGGCACGTCTTCTCGCTCGCTCATCGCGGCATCCGCTGGCTGCACCCGCTCACGCGCTCAGTCTGCCCTCGTCCGGCCCCCGCCGAAGCGCTTCGAGAGAACGACTAGCCCAGTTGTAGTCTCGTAATTGCGGTCAAAGGGGGGTCCCCGACGGTCGTTCCTGCGCTTGCCTTCCCCTTGCGAACGCAGGAAACCCCGTCGGGGACCCCTTATGGCCGGTAACGCTAGGCGAGCGCCCCGAGGCGGTCAACCTCGGGGCTAGCCCGCCTGGGACAGTTGTGCACCGCTTGTGGATAACCCTGTGGACGCAGTGTGGAGCCGTCGCCGAGTGCTGTGGATCACATCTAGTGCGAAAGAATCATGCGCATGCCAGGCACGGACTCAGCTGAGGCCTACACCGAGGGGCCGGTCGCGGCCCTGCGCAGGATCGCGTTCCTGCTGGAGCGCAGCCGCGCGGAGACCTACAAGGTGAAGGCGTTCCGGGCTGCCGCGGACACGATCCTGCCGCTCGGCGACGAGGTCGGCAGGCGCGTCGCCGAGGGCACCCTGCGCGACCTCGACGGCATCGGGGCCTCCACCGCCCAGGTGATCCAGGACGCCGTCGAGGGGCGGGTGCCCGAGCGGCTGGCCACGCTGGAGCGCGAGGTCGGCGGGCCGCTCGTCGACGGCGGCGAGGGCCTGCGCGCGGCGCTGCGCGGCGACCTGCACTCCCACAGCGACTGGTCCGACGGCGGGCTCGCCGATCGAGGAGATGGCCTTCACCGCCATCGAGCTCGGCCACGAGTACCTCGTGCTCACCGACCACTCGCCGCGGCTGACGGTGGCCAACGGCCTCTCCGCCGCACGTCTGGGCCGGCAGCTCGAGGTGGTCGAGGCGGTCAACGCCCACCTGGACGCGACGAGCAGCGGCTTCCGGCTGCTCAAGGGGATCGAGGTGGACATCCTCGACGACGGCTCGCTCGACCAGTCCGAGGAGATGCTCGACCGGCTCGAGGTGCGGGTCGCCTCCGTCCACTCCAAGCTGGCCATGGAGTCGCGCCAGATGACCCGCCGCATGATCACGGCGGTCCGCAACCCCTTCGTCAACGTCCTCGGCCACTGCACCGGTCGGCTCGTCACCGGCAACCGCGGCACGCGCAGCCAGTCGGAGTTCGACGCGGCGGCGGTCTTCCAGGCCTGTGCCGAGAGCGGGACGGCGGTCGAGATCAACTCCCGGCCCGAGCGGCGCGACCCGCCCACCGACCTGCTGCGGCTCGCGATCGCGACCGGCTGCCTGTTCTCCATCGACAGCGACGCGCACGCGCCCGGGTCAGCTGGACTTCCAGGCCTACGGCTGCGTGCGGGCCGAGGAGCTCGGGCTGGAGCCCGAGCGGGTGGTCAACACCTGGCCGCTCGAGAAGCTGCTCGACTGGGCCCGGCCGGTGCCCGTGACCTGACCCGAGCCTGACTCCGGCCTGATCCAGCCTGATCCGGCCTGGTCCGCGCCTCCCCGGATCTGTCGCTCCGCGCGCGTTAGGTTCTGGCGCATGACGGCCAACCTGTCGCGGGGCGAGGTCGAGGTCGAGGTGCGCCGGTCCCGGCGCCGCACCCGCACGGTCTCGGCGTACCGCCGCGACGGCAAGGTGATCGTGATGATCCCCGACCGGTTCTCGCGGGCCGAGGAGGCCGAGTGGGTCGACCACGATGCTCGAGCGTCTCGAGCGCTCCGAGCGACGGCGGCGCCGCACCGACGACCAGCTGATGCAGCGCTCGCGCGAGCTCTCGCAGGAGTTCCTCTTCGACAAGGTGAGCCCGACCTCGGTGCGCTGGGTCGACAACATGACGACGCGCTGGGCGTCGTGCACCACCAGCAGCGGCGAGATCCGGCTCTCCGACCGGCTCCAGGCGCTGCCGTCCTGGGTCGTCGACTACGTGCTCCTCCACGAGCTCGCGCACCTCATCGAGCCCACGCACAACAAGCGGTTCTGGCACTGGGTCGACCGCTACCCGCGGGCCGAGCGGGCCAAGGGCTACCTCGAGGGCGTCGCGCACGCCACCGACAACCCCTCGCCGCCCTGCGAGTAGCCCCTCCGGTCAGCGCTCCAGCGCGAGGGCGACCAGGGCGAGCATGTCCGGGTCGTCGGTGGGCAGCTCCTCGACCGGCCACCAGCGCACCTCGATCGACTCGTCGCTGACCACGGGCTCGGCGCCGCGGCGCCGCGTGCGCCAGGAACCGGACGTCGAGGTGGTGCGACCGGCCCGCGAGGGTCGCAGAAGGCCACGGCGTGCCGCGAGAGCTGCAGCGGCTCGCCCTCGAGGACCAGCCCGTCGACGCCGGACTCCTCGGTCGCCTCCCGCAGGGCGGCCGCGGCCAGCGTCGCGTCGGCGTCCTCGAGGTGGCCGCCGAAGTGGAACCAGCGACCCGCCTTGGCGTGCAGGTTGAGCAGCACCCGGCGCCGGTCGTGGCTGAGCACCAGCGCGCCCGCGGTCAGGTGGTCGGGGTAGCAGCGGCGCCAGAGCCCGTCGGGATGGCGCTGCGAGGTGCTCGACGTACGACGCGCGGAGCGACTCCTGCGCCGCGTCGGGAGCCTGCCAGTGGGCGAGGACGTCGCGGGCGTCGGCCAGCAGGCTCACGCCCGGGGTGGCTCCTCGCCGGTGCCGCTCCTCCGTGCCCTCCGGCCCCCTCCTGGTCATCGTCGCCGCGGGCGCTGTCGAGCAGCTCGCCGATCGCCTTGTCGAAGGCCTCGTCGGTCAGCTGCGGCACGTCGGGCAGGTCCTCGCGGAAGCCGAGCGGGTCGTCGAGGTCGGCCGGCGTCGGCAGCAGGTCGGGGTGGGCCCACACCGCGTCGCGGGCCTCGAGGCCCTGGCGCGAGCGCAGCGAGCCCCACAGCGTCGAGGCGTCGCGGAGCCGGCGCGGGCGCAGCTCGAGGCCGACCAGCGCGGCGAAGGTCTCCTCGGCGGGACCGCCGGCGGCCCGGCGCCGTCGGATCGCCTCCTGGAGCTTGCCCGCCGCGGGCATCCGCTCGGCGGTGGCCTGGCCGACGACCTCGTCGACCCAGCCCTCGACGAGCGCGAGCGTGGTCTCGAGGCGCTCGAGGGCCGCCTTCTGCGCCGGCGTCGTCTGGGGCTCGAACAGCCCGCCCTGCAGCGCCTCCTGCAGCGCCTCCATGTTGGTCGGGTCGAGCTGGCCCATCGCCTGCTCGATGCCGGAGACGTCGATGGTCACCCCGCGGCCGAAGTCCTCGACCGAGGAGATCAGGTGCCGGCGCAGCCACGGCACGTGCGCGAACAGGCGCTGGTGGGCGGCCTCGCGCAGGCACAGGTAGAGCAGGACGTCGTCCTTGCTGACGTCGAGTCCCTCGGCGAACGCCTCGATGTTGTGCGGCAGCAGGGCCGCGGTGCCCTCCGGCCCCAGCGGCAGTCCGATGTCGCTGGCGGTGAGCACCTCGCCCGCGAGCCCGCCGAGCGCCGAGCCGACCTGGCTGCCGAACAGGGCGCCACCGGCCTTGCCGAGCATCCCGATCAGCGGGCCGGCCATCGACTTGGCCTCCTCGGGCATCGACTCGCCCATGGCGCCGACGACGTGCTCGGCGACCGGCTCGACGAGCACCTTCCAGACGTCGGTGGTCTGCTCGATCCACTCCGCGCGGCTCCACGCCGCGGTCGTGCGGACCCCGGAGGGGAGCACGGTGGCGCTGTCGAGCCAGTGGTCGGCCAGTCGCATCGCGTCGGCGACCCGGCCCTGGTCGCCCCGGTCGGGGCTCGGGTCGGGCTGCTGGGCGGTGGTACGCCGCGCGATGTCGGTCGCGAGCGTCCAGTTCACCGGCCCGTCGTACGGCGCCATCATCGCCTGCACCTGCCCCAGCAGCGCCGAGAAGTCAGGCATCTGGCCACCCGCGCCGGAGCCCCCGCCGAGGCTGGATCCGAAGGCGCCGAAGATCTGCTCGAACGGGGTCCCCTTGAAGGGGTTCTGCTCGTCCCCGGAGTCGTCGCCGCCAGGGAGGCCCTTCTCGTCACTCATGCGTTCCAACGTACCGGCCTGGGCGAGGCCCGCCTCCCCTCGTGGGCCCGGTTCGCCCAGGGCGGACAAGCGGTTCCCGCACGCCCTCACTACGCTCGGGAGGGTGACCAGCGACCCGGGGGACGAATCGGGCGACGGATCGGGGGAGACGACCGCGCGAGGTGTCGTGCGCGTCTGCGACCTGCGCGAGACGCCGCTCGACGTGAGCGAGGTCCTTGCCGCGGTCGAGGATGCGGCGGCCGGCGGGGTCAACCTCTTCGTCGGCGCGGTCCGCGACCACGACCACGGCTCCACCGTCGACCACATCGACTACGACGCGCACCCGACCGCGCTCCAGCGACTCCGCGAGGTCGCCGAGGAGGTGGGCGAGGAGTTCGACGTCGTCGGCCTGGCCGTCGTGCACCGCGTCGGACACCTCGTCATCGGCGACGCCGCTGTGCTGGTGGCCGCCTCGGCCACCCACCGGGCCGAGGCCTACGCGGCCTCCCGGGCGCTGATCGACCGGCTGAAGGAGCGCGTGCCGGTCTGGAAGCACCAGGTCTTCAGCGACGGGCACGACGAGTGGGTCAACACCCCCTGAACGTCGCGGGGCCCTTCGAGACAGGACTTCGTCCTTCCTCAGGGACCGGCCGGGCGTGTTGAGCCGGGAGGGGGCCGTTCGGGTCGGCATCATGGGTGCGTGGAGATCCTGCTCTGGTGGCTTCCGCCCGCCATCGTGACCGCGGTCGCGATGGCATGGGTGGGCTGGCTGGGGCGTGCCCGCGACGTCAGCCCGGACCGCTCGGAGGCCGCCCAGGAACGGCTGGCGGCGGCGATCCTGCGCGATCTGCCCACCCAGGTGGTCACCCGCGCGAGCGCGCCGCGTCCCGAGCGCGAGCGCAGCACCGGGATCGCCGTCCGACCCTCCCAGCTGCCCGACGACGGCACGCGCCGCTCGGCGTGAGCGCGACCCAGGCCGCGCGCCGGGTTGGCCACGTTTGAGAGGGTGACCCACATGCAGCGGCGGACAGTAGCGGGGCTGGTCGCTGCCGTTCTCGTCGTCGGGCTGGCGGTGGTCGCCGCGGTGCGCCCGGTCCCGTACGTCACCTTCGCGCCGGGGCCGACGGTCAACGTGCTCGGCGAGTACCAGAACAAGCCGATCATCGAGGTGAGCGGGCACCCGACGTACCACGACAAGGGTGAGCTGCGGCTGCTCACCGTGATCCCCAGCGGCCCGCAGGACAAGGTCAGCCTGGCGCAGATGGTGCTGGCGTGGGCCGATCCGGACAAGTCCGTGTATCCCTTCCAGGCGATCTACGGCACCACCGACACCAGCAAGACCGTGCAGCAGCAGTCGACGGTGCAGATGGACACCTCGCAGAGCGACGCCGTGGCCGCGGCCCTGACCGCCCTGCACATCCCGTTCGAGACCTACGCGACCGTGGCCACGGTCGAGAAGGCCGGCCCGGCGTACGGCAAGCTCCGCTCCGGTGACCGCATCGTGAAGATCAACGACACGACGATCCACTCCTACACCCAGCTGGCCGACACCATCCGGCCGATCAAGGTCGGAGACCCGGTCACGGTGGTCGTACGCCGCCACGGCAAGGCCGTCGTCACGCACATGCACACCACGAAGTCGCCGTCGAGCCCCGGGTCGAGCGCGCTGCTGATCACCGTCGCGCCGGCCTACAAGTTCCCGTTCGACGTGACGCTCAACATCGACAAGAACATCGGCGGGCCTTCGGGTGGACTGATGTTCTCGATGGGCATCTACGACGTGCTCACGCCGGGCTCGCTCACCGACCAGAAGACGATCGCCGGCACCGGCGAGATCGAACCCGACGGCACCGTCGATCCGATCGGCGGGATCCAGCAGAAGCTGGTCGCGGCCCAGGACGCCGGCGCCAAGCTGTTCCTGGCTCCGGCCCAGAACTGCGCCGAGGCGGTGGCCGGCCACTTCGACCCCAGCAAGATGCGTCTGGTGAAGGTGAACAAGCTCAGCGACGCGCTCGACGACGTCCACCGCTGGGCGCAGAACCACAACGCTCCGCTGCCGAGGTGCACCAGTGGCTGACCTCACAGAGGTGCTCGAGGAGGTCGTGGTCGAGGTCGAGCGGCACGCCGCCGGCGCGGGCTGGGACCGCCCGGCGACGCTGTACGCCCTCGTCGACACCGTCGACCTGCTCCAGCGCGAGCCCCAGCTGGCCGAGGTGCTCGGCATCACCGAGGACGACGCGGGCGGGCTGACCCCGGTCGAGCAGGAGGCCGTCAGCGACTCCCTCCAGGACTTCCTGGCCACCATCGCCTGGCCGCCCGAGGTCATCGGGTGCGCCGTCGTGCTCGAGGCGACGACGGAGGACGAGGCCGCCGGTGACGAGCAGGGAGAGGCGCGCATCGTGGCCGGAGTCCTGCGTGGCGGCGAGAGCTCGTGCGCGATCCGCCAGCGAGCCCACGACGAGGACGACCTGGTGCTGGTCGGGTCGGACCTCGTGCCCGGCCTTCTACAGTTGCTGCACGCGACCCTCGAACCGGACGCGGGAGACGACCAACCGATGATCACGACGGGCACCTTGGATGAGTGACTTCTTCGCCGACCAGCCCGAGGCTGGTGGCGGCGCCGGTGCCGGACGTCCGGTGGCCCAGCGGTCACGCCGACCGCGGCCGCTGCTGCTCACGATCATCGTGGTGGCAGGGCTGATCATCGGCTTCTCGCTCTTCGCGGGCATCTACACCGACAAGCTGTGGTACTCGATGCTCGGCTACGGCTCGGTCTTCTCCACCCTGATCTGGACGCGGGTGCTGCTGTTCCTGATCTTCGGCGGCCTGATGGGGCTGGTCGTGGCGGTGAACCTGTGGCTGGCCTACCGGCTGCGCCCGGTGTTCCGCCCGCACTCGCCCGAGCAGGCCAACCTCGAGCGCTACCGCGAGGTGGTCACCCCGATGCGGCGCCTGCTGCTGGTGGGCATCAGCGTCGTCATCGGCGTCTTCGCCGGGATCTCGGCCTCGGGCAAGTGGCGCGACTTCCTGCTGTGGGACCACCGCACGTCGTTCGGCACGGCCGACCCGTACTTCCACAAGGACATCGGGTTCTACGTCTTCAGCCTGCCCTGGCTGCACTTCCTCGTCGACTTCGCGATGACGGCGGTGTTCATCTCGCTGCTGGTCTCCGTGGTCGTGCACTACCTGTACGGCGGCATCCGGCTGCAGTCCGCCACCGACAAGGTCTCCGGGCCGGCGCAGGGGCAGCTGTGTGCGCTGTTCGGCGTCTTCCTGCTGCTGAAGGGGATCGACTACTACCTCGGCCGCTTCGACCTGACCTCGGCCGGTGGCGGGCTGGTCACCGGCATGACCTACACGCGTGACCACGCGGTGCTGCCGTCGAAGAACATCTTGATGTTCATCGCGGTCATCTGCGCGATCCTCTTCTTCGCCAACATCGTGCGCCGCACCTGGCTGCTCCCCGGCGTCGGCCTGGCCCTGTTCGTCGATCTCCGCGGTCCTGCTCGGCGGGGTCTGGCCCGGCCTCATGCAGCGCTTCCAGGTCAACCCCGACCAGCCGGACAAGGAGGCGTCGTACATCGGCAAGAACATCCAGGCGACGCGGGCGGCGTACGGCCTGGAGGACACGAGCGTCACGGAGTACAAGGCCAACACCACGCTCTCGGCAGGACAGCTGAACGCCGATGCCTCGTCGAAGCCGGGCATCCGGCTGCTCGACCCCGAGCTGGTGTCCTCGACGTTCGACCAGCTGCAGCAGGTGCGCGGCTACTACAGCGTGCCCGGCGCCCTCGACGTCGACCACTACCTGATCAACGGCCGGCCGCGCGACATGGTCGTGGCCGCCCGTGAGCTGCACCTCGCCGGCCTGCCCGACGCGCAGAAGAAGTGGGCCAACGAGAAGACCGTCTACACCCACGGCTACGGGCTGATCGCGGCCTTCGGCAACCAGCAGAACGCCGAGGGCCAGGCCGTGGACAACGACGGCGAGCCGCTGTTCGCCGAGGAGGACCTGCCGCCGGAGGGCGCGATCAGCGACATCCAGCCGAACCACACCTACCGCGGCCAGATCTACTTCGGCGAGAACAGCCCCGACTACTCGATCGTCGGCAAGGCGCCCGGCGGCAAGGACGTCGAGCTCGACGTCCCGCAGGGCGCCGGCACGCCGGGCCAGTCGAAGACCAACACCTACACCGGCAAGGACGGCGTCGGCGTCGGCAGCCTCTTCCGCAAGCTGCTCTACGCGACCAAGTTCGGCGACGCCAACATCGTGCTGTCCTCGCGGGTGAACCAGAACAGCAAGATCCTCTACGACCGCTCGCCGCGTGAGCGGCTGCAGAAGGTCGCGCCGTGGCTGATCGTCGACTCCGACGCGCTGCCGGCGGTCGTCGACGGGAAGATGGTCTGGATCCTCGACGGCTACACCACCACGGACAAGTACCCCGGCTCGCAGAAGAAGTCGCTGCAGGAGATGACCTCCGACGCGATCAACCCGCGCTCGGCGTACGCCACCTTGCCGACCGACCAGATCAACTACATGGACAACGCGGTCAAGGCCACGGTCGACATGTACGACGGCACCGTGAACGCTCTACGCGTGGGACGCCAAGGACCCGATCCTGCGCACGTGGGAGAAGGCGTTCCCGGGTGTGGTGAAGCCGAAGTCCGACATCCCGCCGGACCTGCTGGCCCACATGCGCTACCCCGAGGACCTCTTCAAGGTGCAGCGCGACATGCTCGCCTCCTACCACGTGCTCGACCCGAAGACCTTCTACGAGGGCAACGACCAGTGGGCCGATCCCGGAGGACCCCTCGAAGTCGACGCAGAAGCAGCCGCCGTACCGGCTCTCGGTGGCGACCAAGGCCGGCACGAAGCCGGAGTTCTCGCTGACCACGGTGTTCGTGCCGCAGAAGAAGCAGAACCTCGCGTCGTTCATGGCGGTCGGCGCCGATGCGACCGACCCGTCGACGTACGGCAAGTTCACGATCCTGCGCCTGCCCGACACCACTCAGGTGCCCGGCCCGTCGCAGATCGCCAACCAGTTCAGCAACGACCCGAAGGTCGCCGAGGCGGTGCGGCCGTTCAAGCAGGCCGACGCCAGGATCGAGTACGGCAACCTGCTGACGCTGCCGGTCGGCGGCGGGCTGCTCTACGTGCAGCCGCTGTACACGACGCGTCAGAGCGGCGCCGGCACCTACCCGGTCCTGCGCTACGTGCTGACCTCGTTCGGCCGCGACGTGGGCATCGGTGACACCCTCGACGCCTCGCTCGCCGACGTGCTGAAGGCGGGTCTCAGCGACAACTCGACGTCACCGGGTACGCCGACGACCAACCCGGGCGCGGGCACCAACCAGAACCAGAACCTGCCCGTCGGCGCGATGCGCCTGCTGCAGCAGGCCGATCGGAAGTTCGCCGAGGCCGACAAGGCGCTCAAGAACGGCGACCTGCAGGGCTACGCCAAGGCGGTCAACGAGGCCAAGGTGCTGGTCGAGCAGGCGCTGACCAGCAAGAAGTAGCGGCCGCCGGGGTCGCGCGCCCCTCAGTACAGCGTGTAACCCCCGTCGGCCACGAGCACCGTACCGGTGGTGAACGAGGACGGCGTCGCTGGCGAGGTAGACGACGCTCGGGCGCGATCTCCTCCGGGCTCGCGGCCCGCTGCATGGCCGAGTCGTCGATCCACCGCGCCTTGAAGCGGGGGTCGTCGACGGGGGCCATCTCGGTCCGCACGTAGCCGGGGGCGAGCGCGTTCACGCGGATGTGGTGGGGCGCCCACTCGGCCGCCAGCGACTTGGTGAGCTGGTGGACGGCGGCCTTCGAGGCGTTGTACGCCGGCTGCCACTGCGGGCGGTTGACGATCTGGGCCGAGATGGAGCCGATGTTGACGATCGAGCCGCCGCCGGCCTCGATCATGCCGCGGTGCGACCGCCCGGCTCATCGCCCACAGGCGCGGTGACGTTGACCTCGAAGACCTCGTCGAACTCCTCGTCGGGCACCTCGAGGGAGGGCCGGTGGTAGCAGACGCCGGCGTTGTTGACGAGCACGTCGATGCGCTCGTGCGACTCCAGCGCCTCGGCCACGATCCGCTTCGGCTCGCCACGCTCGGCGACGTCGCCGGTGACCACGGTCGTACGGCGTCCGGTGGAGTCGGCGATCTCGCCGCGCAGCCTGCGTCGTTGGCGTCCTGGGTGCGGCCGACCACCACGACGTCGGCGCCGAACTCGGCCAGCGCCTGGGCGAAGGCACGCCCGAGCCCGCGGTTGGCGCCCGTGACCAGAGCCGTGCGCCCGGTCAGGTCGAACGGACCGTTCACGAGTTGACCACCACGACCGACTTCATGCTCATCGGGTCGCTGTCGCTGGTCAGTGCGTCCTCGACGTGGTCGAGGTCGAACCGCGCGGTGACCAGGGCGTCGAGGTCGACGATGCCGCTCGCCGCGAGGGCGATCGCGGTCGGCCACGTGTCGACGTACCGGAAGATGCCGGTCAGCCAGACCTCGTGCATCTGGAGGTCGAGCACCGGCAGCGTGATGTCGGTGTCGCCGTGGCCGACCATGACGGCGATCCCGCCGGGCCGCACGGCCTTGATCCCCGCTTGCAGCGCCGGTGTGGCGCCGGAGCACTCGAGGAACACGTCGGCGCCGATCTCGGCGGGGTCGAAGCCGGCGGCCGGGTCGACGGTGGTGGCTCCGGTGAGCTCGGTGATGCGCTGGCGTCGGGACTCGACGAGGTCGGAGACGACGATCTCGGTCGCGCCGCGCGCCCGGGCCGCCATCGCGCACACGGCGCCGATCGGGCCGGCGCCGGTGATGAAGACGCGCGAGCCGGCCGTCGTACCGCCCTTCTCGTTGGCCCACAGGCCCACCGACAGCGGCTCGCACAGGGCGACGGCCGCGTCGGACATCGAGTCCGGCACGGGGTGCGCGAAGTCGGCCGGCAGCACGACGTAGTCGCAGAACGCGCCGTCGATCGGGGGAGTGGCGAAGAACTGCATGTCGGTGCACAGGTTGAGGTGGCCGGTCTTGCACGGCCGGCAACGGCGGCACGGGCGTTGCGGCTCGAGCGCGACCCGCTCGCCGACCCGCGACGGGTCGACCGCGCTGCCGACCTCGGTGATCGTGCCGCCGGCCTCGTGGCCGAGCACGAGCGGGTCGGTGACCACGAAGTCGCCGATGCGGCCGTGGTCGTAGTAGTGCACGTCGGACCCGCACACCCCGACCGAGCCCACCCGCACGAGCACCTCGTCGGGGCCGGGGGAGGGGACCGGCCGCTCCTCGAGCTCGATGGTCTTCTCCCGCAGGAGCACGGAGGCGCGCATGCTCGACGTCATGGGGCCATCCTGCCCCTCCCGTCCGGCCGGCCGTCAGGGCCGGGGTACGGCGGTCATCGTCTCGCTGCTCCGGCCGCGCAGGGTCACGGCCTCGTGGCGCGTCCAGTGGGCCGCCTCGTCCTCGGACGCCGCCTCGACGGACTCCCACGACGCCAGCACCCGGCCGTCGACGTCCTTGGCGAGGTCGGTGAGCCGGGAGGCGGAGTTCACGGCGTCGCCGATGACGGTGTACTCGTAGCGCGTCTCGTCGCCCACGTTGCCGGCCACGGCCTCGCCGGTCGAGACACCGATGCCCGCCTTCAGGTCGGGCACCTCCTCGGCGAGCCGGGCGGCCATCGCGCGCGCTGCCGCCAGCGCCTTCCGGCGTGGTCCTCGACCACGACAGGAGCGCCGAAGACGGCGAGCACGGCGTCGCCGATGAACTTGTTCACCAGGCCCTGGCGCTCGTCGACCTCCTCGACCACGACGCCGAAGAAGCGGTTCAGCAGGGCGACGACCTCGTCGGGCCGGCGCTCGGAGGCCAGTGCGGTCGAGCCGACCAGGTCGACGAACAGCACGGAGACGACGCGGGTCTCGCCGCCGAGCTCGACGTCCTTGCCGGCCGCGGCAGCCGCCACCTCCTTGCCGACGTGCCGACCGAACAGGTCGCGGAGGTGCTCGCGCTCGCGCAGCCCGCCGACCATGTGGTTGAAGCCGGCCTGGAGCTGGCCGAGCTCGGTGCCGTCGTACACCTGCACCTCGGTGTCGAGGTCACCCTGCTCGACGCGCCGCATCGCGCTGCTCACCGAGAGGATCGGCGAGACGACCGCGCGCGCGTTCAGCCAGGTCACCAGGAAGCCGAAGCAGAGCACCACCGCGCCGATCGCGAGGTCGACGACCGCGAGCCGCGACAGCGTGGTCTGGCCGATCGTCAGGGACAGGATCGCCACCACGATCAGCCCGACGACCGGTGCGCCGGTGCCGAGGCTCCAGAAGATGAGCATGCGCCGCCGTACGCCGATCGCGCTGGGCGTCACCTGCGTCTCCTCCGCCAGCGCTCGCGCCGCGATCGGTCGCAGCGAGAACTCGCTGAGCAGGTAGGCGATCGCGCTGACGACGACGCTGGTGATGCCCACGGCGAACGCCGTGGTGAGCGCGCGCTCCGGCTGGAGGAATACGGCCAGCAACGTGAACAGGATGGTCGCGCTGAACCAGAGGCCGGCCTGGATGAGGGTCAGGTACCAGGGGACCTTGAGCGCGGTCAGCCGCTCCTCGCGGGTGGGCGTCTGCTCCTGCGTGGCCCAACGGAGGGCGCGCAGCGAGACGGTCGTGCCGAGGGTGGCACCCACGACGACGGCCACGACGACGTAGACGGGGACGCCGATGGCCAGGGCCAGCTTCATCTGGTCGTTCGGCTTGGGGCCGGGGATCACGACCGTCGAGAGCACGACCACGATCGCGGCGCCGACCAGGTTGGTGCCGACGAGCAGGATCGTCAGGAGTGTCTGCACGCGCGAGCGCAGGCGCCCGGCGTTCTGGTCGGCCGGGCCGAGCAGCACCGACCCGTAGCCCGCCTCCGTCACGCGCACATCGTAGGGATGGCCGTCAGTCGCCGAGGGAGATCGACCCGGACAGCGCCGGAGCCGGCATCCCCGCCTGCTGCTCGATCCAGCGGTCGAGGACCTGCTGCGCGTCGGCGGAGAACGGGCTCACCTGCCGGCTGTCGTAGGCGACGAAGGCCTCGAGCGCCTCCATGCTGGCCGACACCTCGCTGCGGGTGTGGTTGGCCAGGTAGCTGACGAAGTGGACCAGCTTCTCGCTGCGGGCGAGCAGCCGCACGTGCACCGCGACCACGTCGCCGACCAGCACCTCGCGCCGGTAGCTCAGGTGCTGCTCGAGGGCGAACATGCCACCGATGCCGGCCTCCGACGCCTCGTTGCCCGCGCCGAACTCGTCGAACAGCGCCCACTCCGCGTCGTCGAAGATGCCGAGGTAGTGGCGCACGTTGAGGTGCCCGTTGCCGTCCCCGAACTCGGTGGGCACGGTTCGTGTCGGTGCGGCTGGGAGGACCAGCACCTCGTCGTACGACGGCAAAGGACGCGCGCGGGACACGGTCCGCATCATGCCCTGCCGGGAACAGCCCCCGCGCCAGCCGTGTTGCCCGAAGGAACAGAGAGAGGAACCCCATGTCGCGTCCGAAGCTGCAACCCTCACCCGATCACCCGATCACCGTCGAGCAGTCGACCGAGAAGGTCATCGTCTCCGTCGGCGGCCGCACGATCGCCACCACCGACCGCGCGCTGGTGCTGCGCGAGGCGTCGTACCCGCCGGTCTACTACGTGCCGCAGGAGGACGTCGAGCCCGACGTGCTCGCCCCCAGCGACACCGAGTCGTACTGCCCGTTCAAGGGCGACGCGAGCTACTTCGACGTCTCCCTCACGGCCGACTCGGCCCAGGACGCGCCCATCGTCACCGACGCCGGCTGGACCTACCGCGAGCCCTACGACGCGGTCGGAGAGATTGCCGGCCACGTCGCCTTCTACCCCAACAAGGTGGACATCGACGTCGCCTGACCCGTTGGTCGCATCCGGCTCCGGCCCGGGTCCCTGAGGAGGTCGCGCGGCGACGTCGAGTGCAGGTCCCTGAGGAGGGACGAAGTCCCGTCTCGAAGGGCCCGACCCCGCCGATTTGGCTGGCCCCAAGCGGGACGGTAAAGTTCCGCGAAGCGACGCGGGGTGGAGCAGTTCGGTAGCTCGCTGGGCTCATAACCCAGAGGTCGCAGGTTCAAATCCTGCCCCCGCTACCAAGAAACCGCAGGTCAGAGGCACTGTCACGGAAACCGTGACAGTGCTTCTGTCATCCTTGACCGCAGTTTGACCGCAGACGCTGCCTCCGAAGCCGGCCGAAATCTGCCTCGAAATCTCCTCGAATCGCGGTGAGCGGATCGGTGAGCCACTCAGTGAGCCCGACTTTGTCCACGGTCATCTCCGTTGGTCGAAGTGTGTCCACGCAGGGCCTCTCGCGCTGCTTGTCATCTCCACACCCACGAGGAGACGACATGGAAGCAATGCTGTTGAAGGTCCCGGAGGTAGCGGCCCGCCTCGGGCTGAGCCGCGCCAAG
>CAVWML010000012.1:0-377258 GCA_963756045.1 uncultured Actinomycetota bacterium | reverse complement strand
AGGAGGTGGCGCGGGTGCTTCGTCATGCGCATCAGCGTGCGGCGAATTGCCTCATGGGTGCCGAAACGGCCGCTCAAATCCAGGTCAAATCGTGCTGTGCCCTCGCTGTCAGGCGGTCAGGGCCGGCCGAGGGTGAGCCGCACGCTCGTCCATTCCCCGTCGCGGGAGAGGTGCAGCCGACCGCCGCTGGACTCCGCGCAGGACCTGGCGATGTCCAGCCCGAGCCCGGTGGAGCCGCGGTCGCTGGCGTCCGCGACCGAGTGCGCCCTGGGGGATTCCGGGCCCGTGGTCGCGGACCTCCAGGACGACCTCCTGGTCGTGCGGGTGGAGGAGCACGGCCATGGCCGTGTGGTCCGGAGTGTGCGCGACGACGTTCTCCAGCAGGGCGTCGATGGCCGCGGCCAGATCGGCGTCCGCGCAGCGCACGGGCAGCGGCGGCTCCGCCAGCTCGAGGCGTACGTCGCGTCCCTGGTCCTCGAGCAGCGGCGTCCAGAACTCCACCCGGGCCCGGACCACCGAGCCCGCGTCGCAGTGGGGGAGCGCGCCCTCGCGCTCGGGACGCCGGGCGGCGTGGATGACGGCGGTGAGGGTGCGCTCGAGCAGGCTGAGGTGCGTCTCGAGCTCGGCGCGCTCCGGGATGTCCGGGAGCGCCTCGACGTCGAGCCGCACCGCGGTGAGCGGCGTGCGCAGCCGGTGGGAGAGGTCGGCCACGGTCTCGCGCTCGAGCACCAGCAGCTCGTCGATGCGCCCGGCGAGGCGGTTGAGCGCACTCGCCACCCGGCGCACTTCGGCGGGCCCCTCCTCCGGTGCGCGGGCGGTGAGGTCGCCGTCACCGAGGGCGTCGGCGGTGCGGGCGGTGGCGGCCAGGTCGCGGACGAGACGTCCGGAGACGAGCTCGGCGGCCAGCGCGGCGATCACGAGGGCGCCGAGCGCGGCGGCCGCCAGCACGAGCAGGCGTTGGTCGACCGTGTCGCGCACCGACGCGGAGGGCACGTAGACCGACACTGCCGTCCCGCGGCGTGGCGACCTGCCCGCCGTGTCGCTGAGCGCGGCGCTGTTCACCCCGATGGTCACCAGCCGACCGTGCTCGACGTTCTGGACCTGGGCCGACGACGTGCTCGCGAACTGGTCGTTGTCGTGGTCGTGGTCCGGGTCCCCCTGCGGTGGCGCGCCGGGAGAGGCGGGGGTGGCGTCCTTGTCGCCGTCCTGGTCCGGATCGAGGGCCGGCAGGTCGCGGTCGTGGGGGACGGCCACCCCGGCCAGGTCCGCGCCGAGATGGGAGCCGTCGGGCAGGTCGACGCGTGCCGGGTACGCACCGTCTCGCCGGTTCACGCGGTCGACGTACGCCGAGAGCGAGGACTTGCTCACCGACGAGGTGCTGGCGTAGTCGGCGACGCCGTGCGCGATGTCGGTCGCCTTGTCGAGGGCGCTCTCGCGTGCGGCCTGCTGGAGGAGCACCACCAACGGGATCGCGAAGGCGACCAGCACCAGCCCGGCCACGGCGACGGACAGCAGCAGGATGCGTCGGCGCAGGCTCACGTCGACCTCAGTCCTCGGTCGGCTCGACCAGCTTGACGCCGACCCCGCGCACGCTGTGCAGATACCTCGGCTCGGCGGCGGTCTCGCCGAGCTTGCGACGCAGCCAGGACAGGTGCACCTCCACGGTGCGGTCCCCGCCTCCCCACGGCATCTGCCAGACCTCGGCCAGGAGCTGGCGCTTGCTGAGCACCTCGCCCGGGCGGGACGCCAGAGCGAGCAGCAGGTCGAACTCCTTGCGGTTCATCGTGATCTCGCGCCCGTCGAGTCGGACGGTGCGGGCGCGCGGCTCGATCTCCAGGCCGCCGACGACCACGGCGGACGCCTCGGTGCCTGCGTCCTCCACGCGACGCAGGACGGCCCGCACCCGCGCCATCACCTGGGCGGCGGAGAAGGGCTTGACCAGGTAGTCGTCCGCCCCGGCATCGAGCAGGCGCACCACCTCGCGGTCCTCGTCCCTGGCGGTCACCACGATCACCGGGAGGTCGGCACTCGCGGGGTTGGAGCGGATCAGCGCGAGCACGTCGGTGCCGTCGAGGTCCGGCAGCCCGAGGTCGAGGAGGATGACGTCGGGCCGGGCCTCCGCCAGCGACTTGATCGCCTCGACCGCCGTCCCCACGCACGTCACCGTGGCGCCGTCCGCCGTCAGCGCGCGCGTGAGCCCTGACCGGATCGGCGCGTCGTCCTCGACGAGCAGCAGGCTCACCACACGCGCACAGTAGCCGCGGCGCCGAGGCCGGCGGCAACGCTGAGCGACCGTTGAGCGAGGTTTGAGGTTCCGTTGAGTCGGCCGCGCAGAAAGCCGTTGACCCGCGCCTTCGACCTCGCGAGGATCCAGCACCATGACGTCGGTCAGGAAGTTCCAGGTCACCTTCGACTGTGCGGAGCCGGAGCGTGTGGCGGGGTTCTGGTGCGAGGCGCTGGGCTACGAGCTCGCCGACTGGAGCTCGGAGTCCTCGGCCGCCTGTACCGATCCCACCGGCGAGGGCCCGCGGTTGTTCTTCCAGCGCGTCCCGGAAGGCAAGGTCGTCAAGAACCGGGTGCATCTCGACGTCCGCGTCGGCACCGGCCTGGTCGGGGACGAGCGCGTGGCCGCGCTCGAGGCCGAGGAGGCCCGGCTGGTCCCCTTCGGAGCGAGCCGGGTGCAGCTCCTGCTCGCCGACGAGGAGAACGAGTCGTGCCTGGTGATGCAGGACGTCGAGGGCAACGAGTTCTGCCTGGACTGACCCCGCTGCGGTCAGCCCGTGACCACGCCGACCACGAGGTTCACCGCGGTGGCCAGCACCGCGACCCCGAAGACGTAGGACAGCAGGCAGTGGCGCAGCGCGATCGAGCGGATCGAGCTCTGCGTCACCGAGGTGTCCGAGACCTGGTAGGTCATGCCGAGGTTGTAGCTGAAGTAGAAGAAGTCGCGGAAGGCCGGCGCGTAGTCCGGGTCGTTGAAGTCGATGCCGCCCTCGGGAGGCTCCGCGTAGTAGTGGAAGGCGTAGCGAGCGGCGTACATCAGGTGCAGCGCGGCCCAGGCCATGAAGACCCCCAGCACGCTCACCGCGGCTGGCCCCTTCCCGGCGTGCGATCCGCCGGCGAGGAGCAGGCTGACGATGCCGCCGAGGCCGAGGAGGGCGGCGCCCGCCACGACGAGCTCATCGAGGAAGGGGTTGACGTCCTCGCTCCGGACGCGGTGGCGCGTGGCGTCGGCATCCAACGGCCACAGCGTCCACCAGCCGAGCACCACGAAGACGGTGGCCGTCACGGTGATGGCGGCGAGCGCACCCTTGTCGGGCGCGTCGAGGAGCGACCCGCCCACGGCGGTGAGGACTCCCGCCGCCACGGCGATCACCAGCCGGGGTACGGCGGACACGAGGAAGTGTGGTCTCACGCGTCCCATCCTCGCGACTGAGGTCAGGAGCGCTCGGGAGGCGGCGCCGGGGGACCCAGCTCGATTCCGAGGTCGACCGCACGCCGACCGATCGCCCGGGACGCCCGCTCGGCGAGGGCGGCGATGGTGAGCGACGGGGTTCCACGGTCAGCGAGCACGGCACCGCGCTGCCGTCGGTCACGAACAGGCCGGTGCTCCCGCGCCACCCCGGAGCGGCTGCCCAGGACGCCCCACGTGCGGATCCCGAGAGCCCTCCCTGCTCCTCCGCCGTGCTCGGCGGTGTGCCGGCGGAAGTGGGACGGCACTTCTCCCCCAACGGTGACCGGGTCTCGGTGGCGCTCATGGACGAGGAGCGGATCGCCTCCGTGCTCGGCCTGGAGCGATCGGCCGGGACGGCGTACGAGGCGTTCCCGATCGGCTCGATGAGCTACGTGCCGGTGCCCGAGGGAGAGACACGCTCACCCCCGGGCACCGGTCGTGTCGCTACCTCAGCCGCAGGTCCGGATGGAGGCGGGGTTGAAGTCGCCGCCGTTGCCCATGTTCCCGGTGCCGAGCCCGGCCTGGAGCGCCCAGCCGGCGCCGCGCGGAACGCGGACGGTGCCCACGGCCGAGCGGTGGCCCTTGCGGACCCAGCCGGAGGTCCACTCCTTGCCGGTGGCGGTGCCGTCGTGGCTCGCCTGGCCGATGCCGTTCACCTTGCCGTGCGCCTTGGTGGCGTCGATCCGGATCTTGAGGGTCACGGGTTGCGAGGCCGACGTGGGGACCCGGCAGGCCTGGACCTTGGCGCCGACGATCGTGGTCAGGGTCTGGAAGTGGTGGGGCTTGTGGGCTGCGTTGGCGGCAAGAGCAGGGCCAGCCAGCACGATCGCGATGGCCGCGACGGCACCGGTGGCAGAACGACGTACGACGTCCATGGATGTCCTTTGGTGGGTGGTGGTGGGACGCCCTGCACCGATCGGTGCGGGCTGGCACAACCTAGGGGTTGAGCGTCGACGTTTCGGGCGTATATGGACAGATTGGCAAAATCTGGCACCTATCGGCCGGGCGCGCTCAGCCGCCCGCGAGCCTGGCCAGGGCCCGCAAGGAGTCCTCGACGGCCTGCCGCTGGGCGTCCAGCCGGTGGGCCTCCCGCGCCGGGATCTCCACGCGCACGTCGATGTCGGTCTCCTCGGCGTCCGCACGCAGCTCCCAGGTGTAGACGAGGTCCGAGACCAGGCACGAGATGGTGACGCGACCGGGAGCTGCGTCCAGCCTCTGGTCCATCGGGAAGTCGGGATAGCCCTGGAGCCACATCGTGTAGACGTCGTCGGGACCCTGCTCCACGGTCTCCATGCCCTGCCACCACTCCGGGAACCGCGACGGGTCGTGCACCAGCTTCCACACCTCCTCGACCGGAGCGGCGGCGTGAGTGGTGAGGGTGAACTCAGGCACGGGTCACCTCGGCATCGGGGTCGGGAGATTGCGGCGGAGACCCTCGATCCGAGCGAGCTCGCGGGCGGTCGACGAGCCCCACGACGGGTGGGCGGCCGAGGTCGACGAGGGTGGCGAGGTAGCCGTCAGCCGTCTCGGCGCCCATCGACCCGGACATCCGGCGCCACGCGCATCGGCCTCGAACGAGCCGTCGCGTAGCCTGGTCGACGTCGCCGCGCGAGCGCGCCACCAGGGCCTGGACGAAGGCGATCCGTGGCACCAGCGACCACGGCTGGTCGACCCGGCTGACCGGCTCGAGGACGGCCAGGCGGAGTGGCGGCCGCGGCGTCCGCGTGGCCGGCGAGGCCCAGCGCCTCCGCGCGGCGCAGCTGAGCGGACGGCCGGCTGACCTCGGGCCTGCTGTCGAGGGCGGCGGACAGCAGCGCCGCCGCCTCCTCGTCCGCCCCCCTCAGCGCGACCAGGCCAGCGTCGTCGACGTCCTGCGAGCAGCTCGAGGTACCCAGCCGCTCGGCGATCTCCTCATCTGCGCACGGTGGCCGCGGCCTCGTCGTGCCGGCCCAGCAGCGCCAGCACGTGTCGCGGGCGGTCAGGCTGGCGTGGTGGATGGACGGTGCTGACCGTGTGGCCGCGACGGCCTGGTCCGCCATCTGCAGGGCCCCGTCGAGGTCGCCCGCGCACAGGCATGCACAGGCGCCGTTCGCGAGGATGGTGAAGGCGCGATCGGGCAGCTGCCCGGTCGTCACGTGCGACGTCTCCGTCCGGGCCACCTCGGCCGCACGGGCGAACTGCTCACTGCGGACCAGGCCCAGCATCCGCACCTCCGCGATGTCGGAGGCGAGGAGCGCGTCCGGGTCCTCGACGAGCGCCTCGGCCGCCTCCAGGAGCGGTTCGAACTCCCGACCGCTCGCCGGCGACCGCGTCCCCCCAGGCCAGCCCGACGAGGCACTCGACGTGCAGGGCGGGGTCCGACTCGGGCGAGAGCAGCTCCTGGGCCGTGGGTGGCCCGGCGCGAGGCAGTCGGATGACACACGACCGAGCGGAACTGGCGACCCCGTCGGCACCAGGCGGCGGCCAGGTCCTCGGGCGGGAGCAGGGCGAGCGCCGCCCTCCCAGGCGTCCTCCATCTCTCCGAGCTGCCCGGCCCAGGCGCTCACCTCCTCGAGCTCGAGCCACAGCGAGCCGGCACCCGGGTCGAGCTGCGTGGCGCGGCTCAGGAACTCGGCCGCGGCCTCGAGGGCGCCGACTGCGCGGGCATCCTTCGCGGCCAGGGCCAGGGTCGCGCGGCCTCCTCCTCGCGGCCCGCGAGCTCGAGGTGGTGGGCCACCTCCGCGTGCTGATGGGGATCGACCACCCCCGCGAGCCGGTCGTGCAGGCGAGCCGCGCTCGGCAGGTCGGCGTACACCGCCTCGCGGAGCAGGTCGTGGCGGAAGCCGAGCCGTCCGGCCCGACGCACCACCAGACCTTCGGCCGCGGCCGTGTCCTCGGACTCGTCCAGACTCTTCGCGTCGAGTCGCCCGAGCTCCGAGGGCGTCATCGGCCGGCCCGCGACAGCGAGGGCGCGGACGAGGTCCACGGCTCCGGGGGCAGCCGCGTGCGAGGCGCGTACGGCGATCCGCAGGTTCGCCGGCGGACCCGCCTCGCCCGCGGCCAGCGCGCGGGCGGACTCGACGGCGAGCAGGGGGTTGCCCTCCGCCGCAGTCACCACCCGGGACAGGGACTCGCTGTCGAGCCGTTGCAGCGAGGTCGCCAGGCGGACACGGCGCCGTCGTCGATGGGGCCGAGGGTGAGGGAGGTGACCTCGACGCCGTGACCGGAGAGGTCGGCGAGCATGGCATCGAGCTCGGGCGGGGTGGTCCGGGACGCCGGACCAGCACCAGCAGGAGGGGCAACTGGGGGAGGCGGCGACCGACGTGGCCCGTCAGTCTCAGGCTGGCCCGGTCGGCGCGGTGGGCGTCGTCGAGCCCCAGCAGGGCAGGACGGTCGGCGCAGGAGTGTTCGACCAGCGCGCAGCACCGACTCGAAGACGCGCAGGCGCTCCAACTCGGGCGCCGTCCCGGGCGGCGGCGCGCCGGGGTGGCCCAACCGGGCGCCCAGGTCACCCGACAGGCGGTTCAGCTCGAGCGGCCAGGTCGCCGCGGCCGGGACGGGTCGCGCCGTGGCGACCAGCCCGTGGCAGAGCTCCAGCCACGCCGCGAACGGGGTCTGCCCTGCGGCGTCGGTGCCGACCGCGACGCTGCTGCGCCCGCCACGAGCCTCGACGTGAGCGACGAGGTCACCGACGAGGCTGGACTTGCCGATCCCCGGTTCACCCGAGACGACGAGCACCTGGCCCCGCCCGCGAGAGGCGGATCGCCAGCCCGCGGCGAGCGCACGCACCTCCTCGGCGCGCCCGAACAACCGAGGCCGCACCGCAGCGGGACCGTCCACGTGGGCCTCGGCGTGCAGCGCCCGGGTCGGCGGCGAGGGACGCACGCCGAGCTCCTCCTGCAACCGCTGGCTGAACTCCCGGGAGGCCACGACGGCCGTGGCCCGGTCGCCTGCGTGGAGCAGCCGCCGGAGCAGCGCCCGGTGGGCGCCCTCGTCGTACGGCGCCCGCCGGCAGACCTGCTGCGAGAGGCTGACCGCTGCTGCCACGTCACCCTCGCGCTCGGCCTCCTCGGCTCGCTCCGCCAGCCGCCGTACGACGTCATCGCGATGCTCCTGCTCGCGCCTCGTCCACCCACTCGTCCTCGAACCCGGCCAGCAGCTCGCCCTCGCTGCCGTCGAGCGGGCCGCGGGCGTCGACCGCGACGGAGTCGTCGAGCCCCACGGTCCTCCGCGTCGACGGCAGGTACGCCGCCGCGTCACCCCAGGCCTGGTGCACCGCCCAGAGCGCCGTGCGCAGGTTGGCGCGGGCCCGCTCGGGCGCCGCCTGCGGCCACAGCCGCGCTGCGCACCTCGCCACGGTCGTGCTGACCCGGGTGCCAGGCCAACCAGCCGATCAGGGCCCGGGCGCGCTCGCTCGCCGGCATCGCGACGCGGATGCCGTCGTCGTCGGCCTCCATCCGGCCGAGGAGCTGAAGCCGAAGCATCACGGTCAGCGTAGACCTGGAGACGGGGCCGTTGACGGTGCGTTGACGCAGAGCGGACGGGCCCTCTCGAGGCTGGTGCGACCACCACCGACAGAGGGAGAAGCACCATGACCAGCACCGTTCCCATCAGCGAGGAGCAGACGTCCAGGGAGGTCGATCCGCAGCGGCTCGATGCCCTCGTGGGCAGCATCATCGGCGACGTCGGCGCGACCGTCAGCGCCGGGCTGGTCGTGCTCGGCGACCGGCTCGGTCTCTACGCGGCCCTGCGCGGCGGCGTCCGCCTGACCCCGGCGGAGCTGGCCGAGCGGACCGGAACCTCCGCGGTCTACCTGGCGCCATGGCTGGCCAACCAGGCCGCCAGCGGCTTCGTCGAGCTCGACCCCGTCGCGGGCACCTGGTCCATGACCCCCGAGCAGGAGGCGGTGCTCGGTGACCCCGAGAGCACAGCCTTCTTCGCCGGCGCCATGCAGGTGGCGTTGGGCGCGCTTCACGCCGTCCCCGAGATCGAGGAGCGGTTCCGCACCGGACGCGGCTTCGGCTGGCACGAGCACCACGGCGACCTCTTCTTGGGCACTGAGCGCTTCTTCCGGCCCGGCTACGTCGCCAACCTCGTGCCGACCTGGCTGCCCGCCCTGGACGGCGTCGTGCCGAAGCTGCGCGCGGGTGCCGACGTCGTCGACGTGGGCTGCGGCCACGGGGCCTCGACCATCCTGATGGCGCAGGCCTTCGAGCAGTCAAGCTTCGTCGGCATCGACTACCACCAGGCCTCTGTCGAGGTGGCCCGTGTGCGAGCCGAGGAGGCTGGCGTCTCGGACCGCGTCCGGTTCGAGGTGGTCGATGCCGCGGACCTGCCGGCGGGCCAGGCGGACCTGGTCACGACGTTCGACTGCCTGCACGACATGGGCGACCCCGACGGTGCTGCCCGCGCCGTACGTCGCGCCCTCTCCGACGACGGCACCTTCATGGTCGTCGAGCCGATGGCCGGCGACCGGATCGAGGACAACCTCAACCCGGTCGGCCGGATCTTCTACGGCGCCTCGACCCTGATCTGCACGCCGTCCTCGCTGGCCCAGCCGGGACAGCGAGCTCTGGGCACGCAGGCCGGCCCGGCCGTGCTCAGCTCCCTGCTGCGTGACGCGGGCTTCGGCCGCGTGCGCGTGGCGACCACCACCCCCGTCAACCTCATCCTCGAAGCCCGACCCTGAAGGAGAAACGTCATGTCCACCACCACCCACACCAGCACCCACACCAGCACCCACACCAGCACCCACGCCTCGGGGATCGACGCCGACGCGTTGGCCGATGCCATCTGCTCGCGCGATGCGCAGGCCGTCACCGGCTTCTTCGCCGAGGACGCGACGCTCACGCTGCTCGACCGTGACCACCCGCCGTCCGACCCCCAGGTCTTCCGCGGGACCGACGAGATCGGGGCCTACTTCCGTGACGTCTGCGGCCGCAACATCGAGCACCAGGTCCGTGACGCGGTCAGCACCGAGACCGGGCTGGCCTTCACCCAGCACTGCCGCTACCCGGACGGGGTGCGCGTGCTCTGCTCGGCTGTGGCCACGGTCGCCGACGGCCGGATCGTCAGCCAGACCGCGGTCCAGGTCTGGGACTGAGCTGGTCGAGCAGCAGGCGCAGCGGCGGCCACCCCGCCCGGCCCCGCCGGGTCATGGCGTACGTCGTCATCTCGACGCCGGGCGCGGGCAGCGGCAGCACCCGGACGCCGGCGGCCGTGGGCCGTTCCAGCGGGAGCAGCCCGACCCCGTGCCCGGCGACGATGAGGTCCTCCACGAGGTCGAGGCTGTCCACGGCGTGGGTGATGCGGGGGGCGAAGCCCTCGAGGGTGCCGAGGGTCCGCACCGCCTCCTCGTCCGCGGTGTTGCGCGAGTTCACGATCCACGGCAGCCGGCTCCATGCGACGAGGTCGGCCACCCCCCGGGCATCGGGGGAGGCCGGCACGCCGAGGCCCCACGGCGTCGTCCAGAGGGGTACGCCGGCCAGCAGGTCGGGGACGGCCGCGGGAGCGAGGTTGTAGTCGTAGGTCAGCGCCACGTCGAGGTCGTCGGCGACGAGCAGGTCGAAGGCCTCGAGCGGCTCGTACTCGCGGATCACCACCGAGACCCGCGGGTGCGACTCGGCGAGGGCGGCCACGACCGGCAGCAACGACGTGCGGATCGCGGTCGCGAACCCACCGACGCGGACCACGCCCGACGGGTCCGCGTCCGGGTCCAGGTCCAGCCGGGCGGCCTCGACCGCGGCCAGGATCGTGACCGCGTGGTCGGCGAGGCGGAGCCCGGCCGGGGTCAGCCGCACCCGCCTCCCGGCCGGCTCGACGAGCCGCGTGCCGGTCTCGCGGGCGAGCGCTGCGATCTGCTGGGAGACCGTCGACGTGCTGGTGTCGTGCACCTCGGCGACGGCGCGCATGGACCCCAGCCGGGAGAGGTCCAGCAGCAGCTGGAGACGGTGCACGTCCATCCGCCTATTGTTCGTGGATCACGAACGGTATGTCCACTCGATTCACGTGGACGCGAACGGTCCGGCGGCGTTGACTGGTCCCGTGACCACCCCGAGCACCGCGCGCGCCGGAGCACTGATGGCGATGTGCTCCATGCTCACCGTGCAGATCGGGCTGGGCGTGTCGGTGAGGATGATCGACGTCGTCGGCGCCGAGGGGACGGCCTGGCTGCGCCTGGTCTGGGCGGGCGCGATCTTCCTGGTCGTCGGCCGGCCGTGGAGGCTCCGGCTGACCCGCGGCACCCTGCTGTCGGGGGTCGCCCTGGGGTTGGCCACCGGTGGCGTGACGCTGCTGTTCATGGGCGCGGTCGCCCGGCTGCCGCTGGGCACGGCCAGTGCCCTGGAGTTCCTCGGCCCGCTCGGTGTCGCGGTCATGCGCGGCAGCGGCCGGCACCGGTTCACCTGGCCGTTGCTGGCCGGCATCGGCGTCGTGCTGCTGACCCGTCCCTGGACGGGTGACGCGGACGCCGTGGGCGTCGCCCTGGCGCTGGCCGCGGCGGTGTGCTGGGCGAGCTACATCCTGCTGACCCAGCACGTCGGCGACCGGATCAGCGGGGTCGGTGGCCTGGCCGTCTCGATGCCGGTGGCCGCGGTGCTCGCCACGGTCGTCGCCGGCCCGGAGACGATCGGCCGGATGACGCCCGAGCTGTGGCTGGTCGGGCTCGGCCTCGCGCTCCTGCTGCCGGTGGTGCCGTTCACCCTCGAGCTGCTGGCCCTGCGCCGACTGAACACCGCCGCCTTCGGCACCCTGATGAGCCTCGAGCCCGCCTTCGCGCTGATGGTCGGGCTGCTCCTGCTCGGCCAGGTGCCCGACCCGCTGGCCGTGGTCGGGATCGCGTTCGTGGTCCTCGCCGGCATCGGTGCCGAACGCGCCGGCGCCCGTCACGACGGACCGCCGTTGTCGGCCGACGTGGCTACGCTCGCCGCGTGAGCCGCGCCTGCCTCTTCTGCGCCATCGCCGCGGGGGAGCAGGAGGCCGCCGTGGTCTGGAGCGACGACTTCTTCGCCGCGTTCCTCGACGTCCGGCCGCTGTTCAAGGGCCACACGCTGCTGGTCCCGCGCCAGCACGTCGTCACGCTGCCGGACCTCCCGGCCGGGCTGCGCGACGGCTTCCTCGCCGCGGCCCAGCGATTGGCCGGCGCCATGGTCGGCGCCCTCGGCGCCGAGGGGTCGTTCGTGGCGATGAACAACACCGTCTCCCAGTCGGTGCCGCACCTGCACTGCCACGTCGTGCCGCGCACCAAGGGCGACGGGCTGAGGGGCTTCTTCTGGCCGCGCACGACGTACGCCGACGCCGCCGACCGGGACGCCTGGGCGGCGCGACTGAGCGCCGCACTAGAGTGACGGGCTGGGTCTCGACCGGGCCCGACCGACGAGAACTTGGAGTGACGATGGGTCGTTTCGACGGACGGGTGGCGATCGTCACCGGCAGCGCACGCGGCATCGGTGCCGGCATCGCCAAGCGCTTCGCCGAGGAGGGCGCCTCGGTGGCCGTGCTCGACCTCGACGAGGGCCAGGCATCCGCCACCGCGGCCGACCTGCCGGTGACCGCCGGGGCGAAGGCGATCGGCGTCGGCTGCAACGTCTCCGACGCGGCCTCGGTGGAGGCGGCCGTCGCGCGCGTCCTCGACGAGCTCGGTGGCGTGCACATCCTCGTCAACAACGCCGGCATCACCCGCGACAACCTGCTGTTCAAGATGAGCGAGGACGACTGGGACTCCGTGCTCGGCGTCCACCTCAAGGGTGCGTTCCTGATGGCCAAGGCCGTCCAGAAGACCTTCGTGGACCAGAAGTACGGCAAGATCCTCGGCCTCTCCAGCGTCTCGGCCAACGGCAACCGCGGGCAGGCCAACTACTCCGCCGCCAAGGCCGGCGTCCAGGGATTCACCCGCACGCTCGCGCTCGAGCTCGGCAAGTTCGGCGTCAACGCCAACGCCATCGCGCCCGGCTTCATCGCCACCGAGATGACCGACGACACCGCACGCCGACTCGGCGTCGACATCGAGGACTTCCGCAAGATGAACGCCGAGTCCAACCCCGTCAAGCGGGTGGGTCACCCCGAGGACATCGCCGCTGCGGCCGCGTTCCTGTGCAGCGACGAGGCGTCGTACATCACCGGTCAGACGCTGTACGTCGACGGCGGCGCGAAGATCTGAGCCAGGATCTGAGACGTGGGTAAATAGTCACCCAACACGGCGGTGGCTGCCCAGATCGGCCTGCCTGATTTGTCATGCTGACGCCCATGCCCACCGCCCCTGCCCGTGGTGCGACGTTCCGGTCCACCCGCATCGTCGCCGCTGTCCTGGTCGTCCTCGTCTCGCTGGTCCTGGCGGGCTGCCACAGCGACAAGCAGGCCGCGGCGTCGCAGACCAAGCCCCAGTCGCAGCCGGTCGAGGGCGGCAAGACGCTCGCGGCGGTCTGGCCGCTCACCGGCGAGCCGGTGACCGGCGCCACCCCGCGCCGGCCGGTGCTGGTCACCAAGATCGACAACAGCTCGGCCAGCCGCCCGCAGATCGGGCTCAAGCAGGCCGACCTGATCACCGAGGAGCTCGTCGAGGGCGGCATCACCCGACTGGCCGTCTTCTACTACCAGCAGCTGCCTCCGGTGGCCGGGCCCGGTGCGCTCCATGCGCGCCTCCGACATCGGGATCGTCAAGCCGGCGCACGCCATCATCGTGGCCAGTGGCGCCGCCCCGCCCACGCTGGCGCGGCTGCGCTTCAACAACATCACCTTCTTCGGTGGCAGCGGTCCCGGCTACTACCGCGACGGCAGCCGGATCGCGCCCGCACAACCTGATGGTGAAGATGCCCGAGCTGGCCAGGGCGGTCCGCAAGAAGGCCATCGTCCCGGCGAGCTACCTGCCGTGGGGCAAGGCGTCGGACTTCACCTCGACCACGCCGGCCACGCACCTCGACGCCGTGTTCAGCCGCGGATCCACGACCTCGTGGCAGTACCGCGGCGGCAAGTACTACAACACCAACAGCAACGCGGCGCAGGGCGACCGGTTCAACCCCGACTCGGTGCTGGTGCTGCGGGTGCGCGAGGGCGACGCCGGCTACCTCGACCCCGCCGGCAACCACGTCCCCGAGACGCTCTTCTTCGGCAAGGGCCCGGCCCTGCTGTTCCACAACGGCAAGGTCGTGCGGGGCACGTGGACCAAGAAGTCGCGCAAGGCCCCCGTGAAGCTCAGTGCGCCCACCGGCGCCGTGATGAAGGTGCCCGCCGGGCACGTGTGGATCGAGCTGCTGCCGATGAACCGCTTCGGCGGAAGCCTCCGCATCCGGAAGTGACGACCTCAGGCGGTCCCGGCTGAGCCTTCCGCGGCGTCGTCGGACGGGCTGGCCACGGGATCGGTCAGCGTGATGCCCTGGTCGGCGAGCGAGCGGATGCCCTCGAGGATGAACGCGATCGCGGCCTGGATCCGGATCACCGCGGCCTTGGGGTCCTCGGCGCTCGAGACGCTCTCGCCGGCGGCCGACATGGCCCCGAAGAAGATCCGGCTGAAGGTCTGCTTCATCGGCTCGTCGAGCTCGTAGGTCGAGGCGTCCAGCACGCTGCCGACGATGTCCTGGACGATGCCGTACGACGAGCGCTCCTCCTGCTCGCGGAACCGCTCGTAGCCGAGGATCGCCGGGCCGTCCTGGATCACGATGCGCTGGTAGGTGGGGTCCTGCACCACCTCGAGGAAGGCGTTCAGGCCGGCGAGCGCCTTGTCCCAGGGGTCGCGGGTGCCGCGCAGCGCGCGCCTGATCCGCTTGGACGCGTCGTCCTCGACCGCGGTGAAGACCGCCTCGAAGAGGGCCTGCTTGCCGCTGTAGTGGTGGTAGAGCGCGCCCTTGGTGACCTGGGCACCGGCCACGATCGCGTCGAGGCTGGTGCTGCCGTACCCGTGCTCGCTGAACTGCGCCGTGGCCACCTCGACGAGCGCCCGCTTGGTCGCCGAGGAGTACTGCTGCCGTCGGCCCACCCCGACCTTCTTGGGCGCGAGGCCGGCGAGCAGCTTCTCGGCATGGGTGCGCGGCGGCATCTCGGCAGTCTAGGAGTCGGGCGACGGGGTGTGGGTGACGTCACGTGTGGCGGATGCGGCTCTGGAGGGGTCGCGGGTACATACTCAGAGTACGTACTCGCAGTATGTGAACTCCAGAAAGGTAGTGCCATGAACTGGAACGCCTTCCATCACCGCGGAGAGATCCTCCGCGAGGTCATCGAGGCCGCTGACCAGCGCCTCGACGGCACCCTTCCTCTCGACGTGCCCGGCGTGCAGGAGTGCTTCGCCGACGACATCGACCTCGTCGGCGCGCTCACGCTGAAGTGGCACGCCCGCCTGACGGCGACCATCGAACGCGCCCTGGCCACCCAGCCGATGGACCTCGAGTCCGCGGTGGCCGGAGCCTGGCGGGAGACCGCCGAGCAGCTGCCCGGCCTGCGCCTGCTCATCGACCGGGCCACGGACGCGCCCACGACGCCGGCCATGGCCGAGGCGACGCAACGCGCGCAGCGCGCCGAGCGGGCCCGACTCGCCCAGGCCGCCGCGCTGGCCTTCGACGCCTCCGAGGGGGCGGTCGAGGCCGGCGAGCACATCGAGCAGCAGGCCCGGGCGGGCCTGACCACGCCGGCGGCCCGACCCGTGGCCGAGCCGGTGGCCGAGCCGGTGGTCGAGACCGCTGCCGAGCAGCACGACCGCGCGTCGTTCGTACGCCGGATCAAGGCGGTGCTCGCCGCCTAGACGCGGCCGGTCGGCGCCGGCCCCCACCAGCTGACGAGCCCCAGGCCACCCTCGCGTCCCCTCCCTTCGCGAGGCTCCCTCCCACCCGGCCTGGGGCTTCGTCATGCCCTCGTGAGGCGTGCCGGTTTCGTGATTCTGCCGACACCTGTGGGATGTCCGGATCCGTCCGGCCGGGGGCTACCATGCGCTGGTGACCAGCCCACAGACACCGGGATTCGGGACCGATGTCCTGGAGACCGACGCTCTTCGGGACGAGCGTGCAGACGAGCGCACCACCGACGCCGGTGACCACGAGCGCCTCTCGCACTACGTCCCCAAGGACAAGCTGATGGACGCGATGGTCAACGGCACGCCGGTCGTCGCTCTCTGCGGCAAGATCTGGGTCCCCTCACGCGACCCGCAACGGTTCCCGGTGTGCCCTGAGTGCAAGGAGATCTGGGAGACCATGCGCGACGGAGACAGCTCGGGGAACGGTCCTGGAAGCGGCCCCGGAAACGGCCCTGGAAACGGGGACGGACGGGCATGACTCGATCGCGTACGGCGGCCGTGGCCGTCGCTCTCGGGACGCTGTCCGCGCTCCTGTGGGCCGCCCCCTCCGCCTCCGCCGCTCCGCGTGCGGTGGCGCCCGTGCCCTGCGTGCACCCGACGACGCGCACGCTGCCCAAGTGGCACTCGGCACAGGAGCCGCAGGTGACCGCGAAGGACCTCGACGCGCTGCCGCCGCAGCAGGCCACGCGCAGCTTCGTGAAGCGTCAGGTGACCGAGAGCCTGCCCACCCGGGTGGTGATCCCCACCTACGTGCACGTGATCCGTGGGCACCGCAAGGGCGAGCGACCGAAGATGGGCCCCTACTCCGTGCGCCGGATGATCGCCATCCTGAACAACGGCTACGCCGGCGGTGAGAGCTCGGCCAACACGCCCACCCGCTACCACTTCCAGCTCGCCGGGGTGAACTACCGCACCAACGAGGGCTGGTACCACGCCTACTTCTTCGGCAAGCGCGACGTCTCCATGAAGCGCCACCTGCACAAGGGCGGCGCGCGCACCCTGAACATCTACATCAACGGTGGCGGCCCCAAGGGTGAGCCGGTGCTCGGCTGGAGCCGGTTCCCGTGGCAGTACGCCGCGACGCCGAAGCTCGACGGCATCAGCATCAACCGCGCGGCGCTGCCTGGCGGCAAGGCCGTGGGCTACAACCTCGGCGACACCGTCGTCCACGAGACCGGTCACTGGCTCGGCCTGTTCCACACCTTCCAGGGCGGCTGCGAGGGCAATGGCGACCTGGTCGCGGACACCCCGGCCGAGGCCGAGCCCAGCTTCTACTGCGAGACGACGAGGGACAGCTGCCCGGAGGACCCGGGCCTGGACCCGGTGCACAACTTCATGGACTACTCCCTGGACTCGTGCATGAACCAGTTCACCCCCGGTCAGGTCGCGCGCATGGACGCCGCCTGGGCGAAGTACCGCCAGCACGGATAGCCGTTGCTCCCTCCCGCCTACCCCGACCGAGCGGCCTGGGGGACTGCGACCAGCCTGCGCGCGTGGCAGGCGGCGGCCCTCTCGTCCTACATCCGCGACCAACCGCGTGACTACCTGGCCGTCGCCACCCCGGGCTCCGGCAAGACCACCTTCGCCCTGAGCGTCGCCACCGAGCTGCTGTCGCGACGGGTGGTGGACCGGATCACCGTCGTCGCGCCGACCGAGCACCTCAAGACGCAGTGGGCCGAGGCCGCGGCGCGCGTCGGCATCCCGCTGGACCCGGCGTACTCGGGCCGCAAGGGCCGCACGAGCAGTGACTTCGTCGGCGTCGCGCTGACCTACGCCGGCGTCGCGGCCAACCCGCAGCAGCACCGCATCCGCACCGAGCGGTTCCGCACCCTGGTGGTCCTCGACGAGGTCCACCACGCGGGCGACGCCTTGTCGTGGGGTGACGCGGTGCGCGAGGCGTTCGAGCCGGCGCGGCGGCGGCTCTCGCTGACCGGCACGCCCTTCCGCTCCGACGTCAACCCGATCCCGTTCGTCACCTACGCGCCCGGCGAGGACGGCGTGCCGCGGTCGGCGGCGGACTACACCTACGGCTACGCCGAGGCGCTGGCCGACCACGTCGTGCGGCCGGTGCTGTTCCTGGCCTACAGCGGGCAGATGCAGTGGCGCACGCGGGCCGGTGACGAAGTGGCCGCGCGCCTGGGCGAGCCGCTGACCAAGGACCTCACCGCGCAGGCGCTGCGGACCGCTCTCGACCCGAAGGGCGCGTGGATCCCCGCCGTCCTGCAGGCGGCGGACCGTCGGCTATCCGAGGTGCGCCGGCACGTGCCCGATGCCGGTGGGCTGGTGATCGCCAGCGACCAGGAGAGCGCACGCGCCTACGCCACCGTGCTCGCCGCGGTGGCCGGCGAGAAGCCGACCCTGGTGCTGTCGGACGAGAAGACGTCCTCGGCTCGCATCGCGACGTTCGCCGAGTCGGACTCGCGCTGGATGGTCGCGGTCCGGATGGTCTCCGAGGGGGTCGACATCCCGCGGCTGGCGGTCGGCGTCTACGCCACCACGACGACGACGCCGCTGTTCTTCGCCCAGGCGGTGGGCCGGTTCGTGCGGGCCCGGACGCGCGGCGAGACGGCCTCGATCTTCGTGCCGTCGGTGCCGCTGCTGCTCGGCCACGCCGCCGACCTCGAGGTCGAGCGCGACCACGTGCTGGGTCGCCGGATCGACGACGAGGACGACCTGTTCGCGGCCGAGGCCGACCTGCTCGCCCGTGAGCAGGCCGACGTCGGCGCCAGCGACGACGAGCTGGGCCGCTTCGAGGCGGTGGGCTCCGAGGCGCTCTTCGACCGGGTGCTCTACGACGGCGGCGAGTTCGGCCACGAGGGCGAGGTCCGCGTCGGGTCGGAGGAGGAGATGGACTTCCTCGGCATCCCCGGGCTGCTCGAGCCCGACCAGGTGCGCGACCTGCTCCGGCACCGGCAGTCCCAGCGAGCGCGGCGCCGTACGACGGAGAGCGCGGAGACTCCGAAGGCCGCACCCACCACCCACGAGCGCATCGCGGCGACCCGGCGCGAGCTGAACGGACTGGTCGCCGCGTGGTTCCACCGCACGGGGCAGCCGCACGGGGTCACCCACGCCGCCCTGCGCAAGCAGTGTGGTGGCCCGGCTGCGGCCGCGGCCTCGCTCGAGCAGCTGGAGAAGCGGATCGACACGCTCCGCGAGTGGGCGACGCAGTCCTAGCCGGCGCTAGCCGTCCACCACGGCGAGCAGCGGCAGCACCCGGTGCGGCACCTGGGTGGCGAGGGCGATCACCGTCGAGCAGCGCTCGATGCCCTGGTGGGTCAGCACCCGGTCGATGACCCGCTGGAGGTCGCTGTTGGAGCGCGCCACCACGCGGCACCACATGTCGCCCGGGCCGGTGATCGTGCAGGCCTCGATCAGCTCGGGGATGGTCGCGAGGTGCTCGCCGACCGTCTCGTGACCGGCACCCTGCCGGATCTCGAGGGTGAGGAACGCGGTCACCGGGTGCCCCAGCGCAGCGGGCTCGAGGTCCGGGCCCCAGCCGGAGATCACCCCGCTGGACTGCAGCCGGTCGAGCCGTGCCTGCACGGTGCCGCGGGCGACACCGAGGCGGCGCGAGGCCTCGAGCACGCCGACCCGTGGCTCGGTGGCGAACAGCTCGATCACCTTGCGGTCGAGTTGGTCCATAGATGCGCTCCTGACTGGACAACCTGCTCAACGCGTCAGGGAAGTGTTGCACACATTGTCGGAGATGCCGATGCTGTGCGCATGAGCTCCCTGACTCCCGCTGAGATCCGCGCCGACCTGTCCCTCGAGCAGTTGCAGCAGCTGGTCGGCCTCGTGGAGTACGACGCGGAGACCGACGTCTTCCCGGTCACCGGCTGGGACGCGATCGTCTTCGTCGTCGGCAACGCGACGCAGACCGCGCACTACTACCAGTCGGCGTGGGGGATGGAGCTGGAGGCCTACTCCGGCCCCGAGAACGGCAACCGCGACCACAAGTCCTTCGTGCTGCGCGCGGGCTCGATCCGGTTCGTCGTCCAGGGCGCCGTCGACCCCGAGAGCCCGCTGGCCGACCACCACCGCCGCCACGGTGACGGCGTCGTGGACATCGCCCTCGAGGTGCCCGACGTCGACAAGTGCATCGCCCAGGCGATCCGTGCTGGGGCGACCGTCCTCGTCGAGCCGCACGACGAGAGCGACGAGCACGGCACGGTGCGCGTCGCCGCGATCGCGACCTACGGCGAGACCCGGCACACCCTGGTCGACCGCTCGCGCTACACCGGCCCCTACCTGCCGGGCTACGGCGCGGCGCAGTCGACGTACCAGCGTCCCGCCGGTCAGCCGAAGCGGCTCTTCCAGGCCCTCGACCACATCGTCGGCAACGTCGAGCTCGGCCACATGGACGAGTGGGTGGAGTTCTACAACAAGGTCATGGGCTTCACGAACATGGCGGAGTTCATCGGCGACGACATCGCCACCGACTACTCGGCGCTGATGAGCAAGGTCGTGGCGAACGGGAACCACCGGGTGAAGTTCCCGCTGAACGAGCCGGCGATCGCGAAGAAGAAGTCGCAGATCGACGAGTACCTCGAGTTCTACCGTGGCGCCGGTGCCCAGCACCTCGCCGTGGCCACCAACGACATCCTCGCCTCGGTGGACGCCCTGCGCGCCAACGGCGTGGAGTTCCTCAACACTCCCGACTCCTACTACGAGGACGCCGAGCTGCGCGCCCGCATCGGCCAGGTGCGCGTGCCGATCGACGAGCTCCAGTCGCGCGGGATCCTCGTCGACCGTGACGAGGACGGCTACCTGCTCCAGATCTTCACCAAGCCGCTCGGCGACCGCCCGACGGTGTTCTTCGAGCTGATCGAGCGGCACGGGTCGCTCGGCTTCGGCAAGGGCAACTTCAAGGCCCTCTTCGAGGCCATCGAGCGCGAGCAGGACAAGCGCGGCAACCTGTGACGCGACGACGCCCCCGACACAAGGTGGCGGGGGCGTCGTAGGGGAAGCGCGTCAGTCGAGGTCGCCGACCAGCACCGCCTCGGCCTGCTCCTCCTCCTGGGAGGCCAGGTCGCGCTGGCGGTCCGTCTCTTCGGCGGCGTGAGTAGTGCGGGCGACGGTGCGGAAGCCGGCGGCCAGGATGACCACGCCGACGAGCACGCTCGCGGCGCCGAACCAGAACGGCGCGTGCACGTGGGTGTCGGGCGGGGTGCCGAACAGCTTGAGTGCGACGTAGGGGCCGACGGCGCCGCCGCAGAAGCGGACGAAGGAGTACGCCGCCGAGGCGACCGGCCGCTCGACCGGGGCGGCACCCATCACGGCCTCGGTGATCAGGGTGTTGTTGTTGCCGATGAAGGCACCCGACAGCACGATCCCGATCGTCACCACGGTGGCGTTGTCGGCCCAGACGGCCATCATCACCAGGTCGGCGGTGAACAGCACCAGCGTGGCCAGGATCGCCGGCACCGTGCCGATCGCCCGCTGGATGACCGGCGCGAGCACGACGGAGACGAAGGCGACGAGCAGGCCCCAGCCGAAGTAGATCCAGCCGATCTGGATGATCCCGGCCTCGGGCAGCGCGAACGGGCCCGCCGCGAGGATGGTGAAGAAGCCGATGTTGTAGAAGATCGCGGTCAGGGCGATCAGCAGCAGGGGCTTGTGCTTGAGCGCCTTGAACGGGTCGGCGATGCGACGTACGGCGACCGGTCGGCGGGGTCGAGGGCAGGAAGAACGCCGTCGCGAGCAGGGCGATGATCATCAGGACCGAGACGCCGTAGAAGGGCGCGCGCCAGGAGTGCTCGCCGAGCACGCCGCCGATGAGTGGTCCCGGACGCGATGCCGATGCCCAGGGCGGCCTCGAACAGGATGATGGCCTGGCCCGTGGAGCCGCGGGCCGACATCACGATCGTGGCGAGCGCGGTGGCCACGAACAGTGCGTTGCCGAGGCCCCAGCCGGCGCGGAAGCCGACGATGGCGCCCGACGCTGTTGGACGATCCCGGCGAGCGCCGCGAAGACGATGATCAGCACCAGGCCGGAGAGCAGGGTGCGCTTGGGGCCGATGCGGCTGGACACCACGCCGGTGACCAGCATCGCGATACCCATGATCGCCATGTAGCTGGTGAACATCAGCGAGACCTGGCTCGGCGAGGCCTGCAGCTGGGCGGCGATGGACTTCAGGATGGGGTCGACGAGACCGATGCCCATGAACGCGATGACGCACGCGAAGGCGACGGCCCAGACGGCACGGGGTTGCTTGAGCATTTACTTCCTTTGCGACAGCAGGTCGGACAGGACGGAGACGGCGGTCGCGAGGTCGGCGGGGGAGTGCCCCGAGGCCTCGATCCGCTCGGCGACGAGGGCGGCGTTGCGACGGCGCAGGTCGCCGAGCTGGCGTCGTCCCTCCTCGGTCATGGACACCAGGCAGGCACGGGCGTCGTCCGGGTGCGGGTCACGCCGGACCCACTCCCTCGCCACGAGGGCGTTGACGTGCGCGCTCATCGAGGGCTGGCGGACCCGGTCGGCGTGGGCGAGCGCCCCCACCGTGCTGGGCCCGAGCTCGTCGAGCAGGCTCAGCAGCCGGGTGCTGGCAGCGGGGATGTCGGCGGTGTGCCGGCGCACCTCGCGGACCAGGCGCGCGCTGAGCACGACCAGGTCGTTGCTCAGCACCTGGACCTGCTCCGAGACGGCCGAGTGGTTGTCCACGTCCACCACATTACATAGGAAGCCTATCTATGTCTCCAGGATGAGGTGTGGTGCTGCTCACGGCCTCGGAGGCCGTCTCGGGCTGGGGGAGTCCGTACGCACCGCCCCGGACGTCATACGAGCTGAGCGCTATGGCGACCAGGTCGTATGACGTCCCGGGCGGTGAGGGGTCAGAACGGTGGCCGGCCGGTGCCGCTGACGCGGAAGCGCCCCCACGGGTCGACGTCGGTGAGCCGGCAGGCGGCCTCCCCGTGGGGGGTGGTCAGGGTCACCTCGGCGCCGGGGCGGTGCTCGTCGTCGATGTCCTGGTTGGCTGCCACCCGGCCCCACCAGTGGAACCTGCCGTCGATGGGCTCGAGGTGACCGCGCAGGCGCACGGCGACCGCGGTCCCACCGATGCGGGCCGGCCCGTCGTAGGCCGCGAAGGGCTCGTGCATCACGACTCCTTCACCAGCCGCAGCCGGCCCTCGCGGTCGACCCGGACGCCGTGCTCGCGGGCGACCCCCTCGAAGGCGTGCCAGACGAACTGGCTGAGGTGCCGCGACACCGCGGCCTTGCTCATCGTGCGACGGCGCAGCCACCACTCGCCGGTGGCCAGCCCGAGACCGACCAGCCCGTAGGCCCAGGGCTCGGCGCCGCCGGAGTCGACCCCGAGCTCGGTGAGCCCGTCGCCGAGCGCGCGCGACAAGGTCTGGGCGACCAGCTCCTTGCCGTCGGCCAGCGGGTCCTGGCCCCCGGGGTGCTCGAGCAGCAGGAAGAAGACGTTGGGGTGCCGCGCGATCAGGGTCAGGTAGGCCGAGGAGCCGCGCTCGACCCGCTCGCGGATCGGGCGGTCGCTGACGAGCACCGGGGTGAGGCCCTCGATGACCTGGTTGGCGCCCCACCACCCGACGGCGCGGTAGAGGTCGTCCTTGTCCTCGAAGTAGCGGTACAGGACTGGCTTGCTCACCCCGGCGGACGCCGCGATCTGCGCGATGCTCGCGGCCGGACCGTGGTCGTCGATCGCCGCGACCGCGGCCTCGACCAGCTCGGCCCGGCGGTCGGCACGGTGCTGGTCCCAACGCGCCGCCCGGCCGTCCTTGACGTCTGCTGCCATGTGCCGCACAGTAGCGCATAGTCGTTACCCAAAGTAACAGTTACTTCGAGTAGATCCGGAGTCGCCATGACCGCCGCCGCACACCCTGCCGCGCATCCCGTCGCCGAGCGCCTGCTCAGCTCCTCCGCCCGGCACTCCTACGACCCCGAGGTCGACATCGACTGGGAGGCGCCGGTCGACCGGTCGCTGTGGGGGATGCAGCCCGAGCGGATGTCGCTGTACGGAACCCACCTGTGGGACGCGATGAGCGAGGAGCAGCGGATCACGCTCTCGCACCACGAGGTCGCCTCGATCGCCAGCGTCGGGCTGTGGTTCGAGCTGCTGCTGATGCAGATGATGCTGCGCGACCTCTACGACGACGACCCCACCGGCGCGCACATGCACTACGCGCTGACCGAGGTCGCCGACGAGTGCCGCCACTCCACGATGTTCGGCAAGTCGATCGGTCACTTCGGGGTGCCGGCGTACGGCCCGCCGCGCAAGATCCACCGGCTGGGTCGGCTCTTCAACCACGTCGTCCGCGGGCCGAGCGCCTACGCCTCGATCCTGGTCGCCGAGGAGATCCTCGACACCTGGCAGCGCGACCTGATGAAGGACGAGCGCGTGCAGCCGATCACCCGCATGGTGGCGCGCATCCACGTGCTCGAGGAGGCACGGCACATGACCTTCGCCCGCGAGGAGGTCAAGGAAAGATGCAGGGGCTCTCCGGCCCGCAGCGCGCGCTCCAGGCCACCCTGACCGCGCAGACCTGCCTGATGGTCGCGCGCTCGCTGGTCAACCCGCGCGTCTACCTCTCGGTCGACCTCGACCCGCGCGAGGGACGTCGTACGGCGCTCGGCAACCCGCACTACCGCGAGACCATGCAGTGGATGGGCGAGAAGCCGCTGGCGTTCCTGCGCGAGAACGGCCTGCTGCCCAAGGCCCAGGAGAAGGTCTGGCGGGCCTCACTGCTGCTGGGCTGAGGGCAGGATCCGCCCGGTCACCTCGCCCAGCGTGATCCGGCCACCCGCGGTGCCCGGTGCGCTCGCACGCAGGGTGACCTCATCGCCGTCCTCGAGGAAGGTGCGGTCGCCGGCGAACGGCTCGCGTCCGCCCCAGCTGAGCTCGAGGAGCGAGCCGCGCTGGTCGCGACTCGTCGCCGCTGATGGTGCCGCTGGCGAACAGGTCGCCTGTGCGCAACGAGGCACCGTTGACCGTCATGTGGGCGAGCATCTGCGCCGGCGACCAGTACATCGCCGAGTACGGCGGCCGGCTGACCACCTCGCCGTCGAGCACGACCTCCACATCGATGTCGTAGCCGGCCGGCTGGTCGACCGCGAGGTAGGGCAAGGGCTCCGGGTCCTGGCCGGGCAGAGTCGTGCGAGCCGCCTCGAGGGCGGCGAGGGGTGTGATCCACGGGCTGATCGAGGTCGCGAACGACTTGCCGAGGAAGGGCCCGAGCGGCACGTACTCCCAGGCCTGGATGTCGCGTGCCGACCAGTCGTTGAGCAGCGTCACGCCGAACACGTGGTCGGTGAACGCGCTGGTCGGCACCGACGTCCCGCGCTCGGCTCGGCACCCCGACCACGAAGCCGACCTCCGCCTCGATGTCCAGGCGCCGGCTCGGTCCGTACGTCGGAGCCCCACCCGACTCCGGGCGCTGTCCGCAGGGCCGCACCACGTCGGTGCCGGACATGACCACCGTCCCGGCCCGGCCGTGGTAGCCGATCGGCAGGTGCCGCCAGTTCGGGGTGAGGGCGTCGCCGTCGGGCCGGAAGATCCGCCCGACGTTCGTCGCGTGCTGCAGCGAGCAGTAGAAGTCGACGTAGTCCGCGACCTCGACCGGCAGGTGCAGGTCGACCTCGTCGAGCGGGATCTGCTCCGCGTCCTCGACCGCCGCCGCGATCGCCGACCGGGCGTGCGACCACTGCCCCGGCCCCATCGCGAGGAAGGGGTTCAGGCTGTCGGAGAGCATCACGTCGAGGCCGGTCGCCTCGTGCGCGTCGACCACGGCGTCGCCGTACCTCACCCCGACGCGAGGTGCGCCGCCACCCGTCGAGTAGATCCCGAAGGGCAGGTGGTCGATCCCGAACCCGTCTGCAGGCGTCTCGGGTCCCAGCGCTGACGCGTCCTCCGCGACCGGTCCGCGCAGAGCAGCCCCAGGTCGACGAGGTCCTCGTGGGCGTCGAGCACGCTGCAGGAGCCGAACGACTCGAACCAACGCCGTGTCCGGGCGGCCTCGTCCGGGTCGTCGAGGAGTCGCTTCGCGAGCACGGTCCCGTCCGACTGGTCGAGCACCTCGGCGACCTCGGTGACCGATGCCCCGTCGAGCGAGGCGCGGGTGGCGAGCAGCACGTTGAGGAACCCGTGGTGCTCGAAGCCGGTCTCGGGGTCGCGATGGCGTACGGCGTCGTGCAGGCCGGCGGTGCACTTGAACGGCAGCTCGCGGTCCAGCGCCGCGGCCACGCAGACGGCCAGCCGGGCCGACGAGGGGAACAGGTCGGCCGACGTGCCACCGGTCCGGAACTTCAGGTGCACCTCACGGGCGGCCAGCTCGTCGAGGGCGGCCAGCCAGCCGGCCCGGGGATCGCCCTCGGGCACCGGCACCTCGGCATAGACGACGACGTCGTCGAGCTCGTCGGGCATCGAGTCGACCACCGAGACCAACCGGCGCGCGTTGTGGGCGAGGTCCTCCTCGTCGCGCAGCGCGAACTCCACGGCCCGCAGCGACAGGCCCTCGGCGCGGGTGACCCAGGTGACGGCCGGACCGATCGCGCCGGCGCCGCCGGTGACCACCAGGTTGAGGTCGAGCGGCGGGTGGTCCGCGGCGGCGAGGTCGGCGACCTTGGTGTCGCTGACGACGAAGCCGCCGAGCAGGTCGCCGTACTCCTCGGCGCTGTGCGCTCTCGTGGTCGGCGACGGCCTGCTCGAGCGGCGCGTTGCCGGGCGGGAAGATCGCGGCGTCGTCGACGAAGGCAGTCAGGAACCGAGGCACTGGCACCTTCGCGACATTAGTCCGACAGGACGTTAGGTTCGTGTCGTGGCCTACTACCGCTCCGTGGGAGACGTCCCACGCACCCGGCACACCGCTCACCGTGACGCCCAGGGGCACCTGCGCTACGAGGAGCTGATGGGGGAGGAGGGGTTCTCCTCGGACTCCTCGCTGCTCTACCACTCCGGGGTGCCCTCGGCGATCGTCGACAGCCAGGTCTGGGAGCTGCCCGACCTGACCACGACGTCCAACCACCCGATCAAGCCGCGTCACCTCAAGCTCCACGAGCTGGATTCGACAAGCCGGACCGGCGGTGGTGCGGACCCCGTCACCGGGCGCCGACTCGTGCTCGGCAACGGCGACGTGCGGATCGGCTACGTCGTGAGCGAGACGACCTCGCCGTACTACCGCAACGCCGTCGGCGACGAGTGCGTGTACGTCGAGCAGGGGAGCGGCACCGTGGAGACGTCCTTCGGGGTGCTGTCCTACCGCGCCGGCGACTACGTGCTGATCCCCCGCGCGACCACCCATCGGTGGCTGCCGGGGAGGAGAGCAGGCTCTACGCGATCGAGGCCAACAGCCACGTCGCGCCGCCGAAGCGCTACCTGTCGCGCTACGGGCAGCTCCTCGAGCACGCGCCGTACTGCGAGCGCGACCTGCACGGGCCGGCCGAGCCCCTGGTGCAGGAGGGCACCGACGTCGAGGTGCTCGTCAAGCACCGCGGCAACGGGCCCTCGGGGCTGGTCGGCACCAGGCTCACCTACGCGACGCACCCGCTGGACGTCGTCGGTTGGGACGGCTGCCTCTACCCCTACACGTTCAACGTCGAGGACTTCATGCCGATCACCGGCAAGGTCCACCAGCCGCCGCCGGTGCACCAGGTCTTCGAGGGCTACAACTTCGTGGTCTGCAACTTCTGCCCGCGCAAGGTCGACTACCACGAGCAGTCGATCCCGGTGCCGTACTACCACTCCAACGTCGACAGCGACGAGGTGATGTTCTACGTCGGCGGCGACTACGAGGCCCGCAAGGGCTCGGGGATCGGCATCGGTTCGATCTCATTGCATCCGGGCGGGTACGCCCACGGGCCGCAACCCAGCGCGATCGAGGCCTCGATCGGGATCGAGTTCTTCGACGAGCTCGCCGTCATGGTCGACACCTTCCGGCCGCTCGAGCTGGGCGAGGCCGGCGCCGCCGTCGAGGACCCCGCCTACGCCTGGACGTGGGCGGGTCGCGGCCCCGAGGACGACGGTGGAGACGCCGTCTTCTCCAACAGCTAGCGTCGCAGCGTGGCGACGTACCTGGTCTTCCTGCGCGCGGTCAATGTCGGAGGACGGCAGTTCCCGATGGCCCAGCTGCGCGCGCTGCTCGAGGGGGCGGGGTTCGACGGTGTCGAGACCCACATCCAGACCGGCAACGTCCGGCTGGAGTCTTCCCGGCGCTCGGTGACCCGGCTCTCCGAGGAGCTCGAGGAGCTGTTCGAGGCCGACCGAGGCTTCGAGGTCCCCACGGTCGTGCTGACGCCCGAGGAGCTGAGCGAGATCGTCGCGGATGCTGACGAGGTCGCCCGCGAGCACACGCCGGTCTCCGGCCAGTACGTCGAGCTGCTCCGCGCGGCCCCCACCGCGGACGGCATCCGGACCATCGAGGAGCAGCGCCATCCTGGTCAGCGCGCGGTGGTCCGCGGACGCGCCGTGCACCTGCTCTTCGACATCCCGTTCGGACAGGCGAAACCCCCCGGCGCTGCCGTGAAGCGAGCCATGGGAGTCTCGACGAACCGCAACGTGAAGGTGATCCGTCAGCTCGGCGAGAAGTGGGGAGCATGACTCAGCCAGCAGCCGCCGACGTCACGGGCCGCGAGTGGTGGCGGCACGCCGTCATCTACCAGGTCTACCCGCGCTCGTGGAGTGACGCCGACGGTGACGGGCTCGGCGACCTCCCCGGCATCACCGCCCGGCTGCCCTACCTCGCCGACCTCGGCGTCGACGCCGTCTGGCTCTCGCCGTTCTACCCCTCCCCCCAGCACGACGCGGGGTACGACGTGGCCGACTACTGCGACGTCGACCCCAGGTTCGGCGTGCTGGCCGATGCCGACGCGCTCGTGAAGCGCGCGCACGATCTCGGCCTGCGCGTGGTCGTGGACGTCGTGCCCAACCACTCCTCGATCGAGCACCCGTGGTTCCAGGAGGCTCTGGCTGCCGGCCCGGGCAGTGCTGCGCGGGCGCGCTACCTGTTCCGCGACGGCCGAGGCGCCGACGGTGCGATGCCACCCAACAACTGGGACAGCGTCTTCGGCGGATCGGCGTGGGAACGCCTGCCGGACGGCCAGTGGTACCTGCACCTCTTCGACGTCAGCCAGCCCGACTTCGACTGGACCAACCCCGAGGTGGGCGACGAGCTCGAGCGCGTGCTGCGGTTCTGGTTCGACCGCGGGGTCGACGGCTTCCGCATCGACGTCGCCAACGGGCTCGTCAAGGCGGCCGGCCTGCCCGACGTCGCCCCCGAGGACGACGCCGGCGACCTGGGGCGGCCGACGCCGATGTGGAACCAACCCGGAGTGCACGAGGTGTACCGCCGCTGGCGCCGTGTGGGGGACTCCTACGCCGTCCCGGGGCGGGACGCCGACCGGGCCTTCTGTGCCGAGGCGTGGGTCGACCTGAAGCGTTCGGCCGAGTACGTGCGGCCCGACGAGCTGCAGCAGTGCTTCAACTTCGCCTTCCTGCTGACCCCGTGGATCGCCGAGGAGCTGCGGGCCGCGATCACCGACTCGCTCGCCGCCGTGCAGCCCTTCGGCGCGGCCCAGACCTGGGTGCTGTCCAACCACGACGTCGTCCGGCACGCCTCGCGGCTGGGCTTCCCGCCGGTCCCGGGGCGACGTCCCACGGGCGGGATCGGGGCGGACGACCCGCAGCCCGACGCAGCCCTCGGTCTGCGGCGTGCTCGGGCCGCGACGGCGCTGATGCTGGCGCTGCCGGGCTCGGCGTACCTCTACCAGGGCGAGGAGCTCGGCCTGCCCGAGGCGACCCGGCTCCCCGACGAGGCGCGCCAGGACCCGACGTGGGAGCGCTCCGGCCACACCCACCGCGGTCGCGACGGCTGCCGGGTGCCGTTCCCGTGGCAGGGCGACGCCCCGTCGTACGGCTTCGGTCCCAGCGACCGGTCGTGGCTGCCGCAGCCCTGGGAGTACGGCGAGCTCGCGGTCGACCGCCAGACCGGTCGCAAGGAGTCGACCCTCGAGCTGTACCGCGAGCTGCTCCGGCTGCGACGGCTGCTGGCCCTCGGCCTCGGCGAGCTGACCTGGGCCGCCGACCTTCCGGAGCACGTCGTGGGCTTCGACGTCAGCACGCGCGACGCGGGCGCCGTCCGCGTGCTGGCCAACGTCGGCGGCGCACCACTGGCCGTGCCGGACGGCTTCGAGGTGCTCGTCGCCAGCGCCGGCCTCGACGGCGTCCTGCCGGCCGACACCACCGCGTGGCTCCGTCCTGGCTAGACCCGGATCGAGCCGCCGGGTGTGATTCTGCGCTTGGCCCGGGCGCGGTCCTCGGCGATCCGGGCCAGCACGTCGCTGTTCCAGTCGTGCTCACGGATCAGCCAGTAGCGCTCCGCCGAGACCCGGAGGTAGGCGTCGGCGCCGGTCTCGCCCTCACCGCGCACCCCGGCCTCGTCGATCATCGCGATCACGGGGGTGTACTCCTCGTCGAACCAGCGCTTCGCCATCGACTCCTTGTCGAAGTAGGCGCCCTCGCGCTGCATCAGGCGGCAGGCCCAGGCCTCGATCATCTCGGCGAGGCGGTGGTAGTCGGTCGGCTCGGTGCAATTGATGGCCGCGCGGCGCTCGCCGGTGAGCGGCACCCGGCGCAGGAAGCGCAGCCCCCAGTTCTTGCCCTCGAGGTCGCGCGGGCCGCCGATCCCCTCGGTGTCGATCACGGTGTCGATCTGCACGACGTTCGCCTCGATGTCGGTGGCACCCTGCGCGCGGGCGACCGAGACCCGGTGGTGGCCGTCGCGCACGAAGTAGAGGTTGCCGACCTGGTAGACGTCGATGGGCGGGATGTACTCGCCCAGCCGGCTCTTCTCCGCGAGCGCCTGCCACCGCTGGCGGCTCCGGTCGGAGGTAGGCCGGAACCGGCGGTCGAAGTCGCGCACCTTGTCGACCGACCCGACGATCTGGTCGAGCTTGATCAGCTGCATGCCGCGGTCGTGCTCCGATCGCCTGCCGAGAGCATCGACCGCGTCGTCGAAGGACAGCGTCTCGGTCATCGCGTGCGAGTCGTTGCGCACCCAGGCCGCGAGCTTGGAGAGCGTCTGGTGTCGGCGCACGCGGAGGAAGTCGCTCTCGGCACCCTGCCGCGGGGAGCCGGTGTCACGGATCATGGCTCCATCCTCCTCCTGTCAGCTGATGCCGCGGAGCATGTCCGCGGTGGCGTCGGTCGCACCCCCGGCCCGGGGCACGACGTCGAGGACGCGCCACGGCACGACGTTGCGGATCGTCGTACGGCCCACGACGCGGTCGGGCATGACCTGGCCGTACGGGTGCACGTGGCCGTGCAGGTGCCAGGTCGGCTCGAGCTGGTCGATGACCCGCGACAGCGCCCCGATCCCGATGTGCGCAGGGTCGTCGCCGTCGCCGAGGCCCAGTGGCGGCGCATGGGTGAGCAGCACGTCCACCGGGCCACCGCCGCCGCGCGGCCCGGAGCAGGCGGCGGGCGGCGCGGGCGTACTCGCGCTGGGAGTACTGGTGGGGGCCTCGCCGGTAGCGCACGCACCCGCCGAGCCCGGCGATGCGCAGGCCGCGCACCTCGACCACCGCGCGGTCCGCCGCGACGGCGCCCCGAGGTCCGCCCGGCTCGTCCTGACCCCAGCGCAGGCCGAGATCGGCCTTCGGACGGGTCTCCGGGTCGTGGTTGCCGGGCACGAAGACCACGGGTGCCCCCGCCGTGTCACCGACCCACTCGACGTGGTCCCACGGCAGGTCACCGGCGGAGAGCACGAGGTCCGGGCTGAGGTCGCGCAGCCGGTCCGCGGTGAGCTCGGGTGCGACCTCGTCGGAGACCACCAGCACACGGACCATCGGACGAGCCTAACTACAGTCCCAGCATGAGTGACCTGCTCGTCAGTCGTGAGGACGACGTCCTGCGACTGACCTTCAACCGTCCCGACCACCTCAACGCCCTGTCCGGCGAGATGGTGGTGGCCCTGCTGGAGGAGCTCCGCGGAGCCGCGGCGAGCGACGACCTCCGGGTCGTCGTGCTGACGGGGGAGGGGGCGGCGTTCTCCGCCGGCGCGGACGTGGCCGGCGAGGAGGCGCAGGAGCGCTACGACGCCAGCTCGGTCGACGGCGCCAACCTCGTCGTCCGCTCGATCATCGACCTCGACAAGCCGGTGGTGTGCGGGTTGAACGGCGTCGCCGCAGGAGTCGGCATGTCGATCGCCCTGGCCTGCGACCTGGTCGTGGCGACCGAGTCGGCGGCGCTGACGCTCGGCTTCACCAGGATCGGGCTGATGCCGGACGGCGGCGCCTCGGCGATCGTGCCCGCCTCGGTCGGGCGCGTGCTGGCGATGCGGCTCGCCCTGCTCTCCGACGTGCTGGGCGCACGCGAGGCCTTCGCCGCCGGGCTGGTCAGCCACGTGCTGGCCGACGACGAGTACGCCGCCGGCCTGGACAAGATCGTGCGCCGCCTGGCCACCGGTGCACCTCTGGCCCTGACCGCGACCAAGCGGGCCGTCAACGCGGCCACGCTGACGGCCCTCGAGGGCGCCTTCGAGCGCGAGCGCTCCGGACAGTCGGTGCTCCTGCGCACCGAGGACGTCCGCGAGGGGATGCGGGCCTTCGGCGAGAAGCGGCGCCCGGAGTTCCGCGGCCGCTAGCCGAAGCGGGGCAGGTCCTGGTCGTGCACGAGCATGCCCCGGAAGAGGTCGCCGACCTCGTCGAGCCGGTCGGGCGCGCTCCGCACGTCCCACCGGTCCGGCAGCAGGTCGGGGTCCTCGAGCTCGTGCCAGCCGATCGGCAGGCTCACCGGCGCTCCCGCCGCCGGCCGGGTGGAGTACGGCGCGACGAGGGTCTTGTTGATCGCGTTCTGCGTGTAGTCGAGGCGGGCGAGACCCTAGCGGTCGCTGCGCTGCCACTTCCAGCTGACCAGCTCGGGCACGACCCTGCCGACCGTGCGTGACACGTGCTCGACCCAGGCCCGCGTCTCGTCGAAGGAGGGACCGCGCCGGATCGGCACCCACACCTGGATGCCGCGACGGCCGGTGACCTTCGGCTGCGCGCGCACCTCCAGCTTCTCGAACGCCGTGCGGTGCAGCCTCGCGAGCACGAGCAGCTCCTCCCAGCGTCGTCTTCTCACCGGGGTCGAGGTCGACCAGGGCGAACACCGGCTGCTCGGGCTCGTCGGTCAGTGACGTCCACGGGTGCCACTCGAGGGCGCCGAAGTTCGCCGCCCAGAGCAGCACGGCAGGCTCGTCGGCGACCGCATAGGTCGTGGTCTCGCCCGGATCCAGCGAGCGGGTTGTCCCACCGGGGCAGCCAGTCGGGCGCGTGCGAGGGCAGCTCCTTGTGCCAGAAGTGCTGGCCGTCGACCCCGTCGGGGAACCGGTTCAGGTTCAGGGCGCGCCCGCGCAGGTGCGGGACGGCCAGGTGCGCCGTACGAGCCACGTAGCGGAGCAGGTCGCGCTTGGTCACCGGCTCCCCGCCGCTGCGCGGAGGGAAGAGCACCTTGTCGAGGTTGGTGACCCGCAGCCGCCGTCCGAACACGTCCCACTCGCCGCTAGGGCCCAGGTCGTCCAAGGCTGCCAGGGCATCGTCGTCCACCGGGTCGGGTCGCTCGTCGGTGGCGTCCTGCTCGTCGGCGAGCACCTCGAGGCTGGTGCGACCGGTCACGACGGACCGCGGATGGTCCTCGGGGTCCCAGCCGTCGACGGCGAGGTCGTCGTGCTTGTGCAGCAGCAGCCACTGCTCCTTGTCGCCCTGCTGCTTGTCGGTGCGCACGAGCACGAACTGGCCGCTGCAGCTTCTCGCCGTGGAGCTCGACGTGCAGCTCGCCGGCCTCGACGGCCGCTCGTGGGTCCTCGGCCTCCTCCTGCTTGTACGGGCACCCAGGTGCCGCGGTCCCAGACGACGACCTCACCGCCGCCGTACCCGCCGCTCGGGATGACCCCCTCGAAGGCGGCGTACTCGATCGGGTGGTCCTCCACGTGCACCGCCAACCGGCGCACCGACGGGTCCAGCGTCGGTCCCTTGGGCACCGCCCACGAGACGAGGACGCCGTCCATCTCGAGCCGGAAGTCGTAGTGCAGCGCGCGGGCGCGGTGGCGCTGCACGACGAACGACAGGCCCGGTGCGGTGGAGGCCGGGTCCGGCGCACCCTCAGGCTCGCGCGTCGACCCGAAGTCGCGCATCCCGCGGTACGTCGAGAGGCGATCGGTGTCCTTCACGACCCACCGCGTACCCCGGCCCGGCTCAGGCGATCTCGGCGCCGGCGTCGCGCATCTCGCCCAGGGCCCGCTCGCTGGACTCGGGCGCCACGCCGGCGCACAGGTCGGTCAGCAGGCGCACCGTGAAGCCGTTGGTCGCGGCGTCGAGCACCGTGGCCCGCACGCAGTAGTCGGTGGCGATCCCGCAGACGTCGACCCGCTGGACGTCCCGCGCCCGCAGCCAGTCGGCCAGCCCGGTGCCGTCGACGGTCCTGCCCTCGAAGCCCGAGTAGGCCGCCTGGTGCTCGCCCTTGAGGAACACCGCGTCGAAGGGCTGCGGGTCGAGGTTCGGGTGGAACGCCTCGCCGTCGGTGCCGACCTGGCAGTGCCTGGGCCACGAGTCGACGAAGTCGGGCTCCTTGGACCAGTGGTCGCCGGGGTCGATGTGGTGGTCCTTGGTCGCCACCACGACGTCGTACGCACTCCGGTCGACGCAGCAGCCGCGCGACCTCGCTCGCCACGTGGGCGCCGCCCTCGACGGCCAGGCTGCCTCCTTCGCAGAAGTCGTTCTGCACGTCCACGACGATGAGCGCCTGCTTCATGCCGGGCACGCTACCGACTCCGCTGGAAGATCGTCTCCAGCGCCGACTCGCCCCGCGAGAGCTGGTGGGCCCGCATCGGCAGCTCGCCGCGCGAGCGCACGTGGCGCTCGCGCGCCTGCGTCCAACGACTCGCGCCCGACGACCTCGCCACCGCTCGACCAGCTGCACGAGCAGGTCGCGGTCGTCGCCGTCGTTCTCCACGGGGCTGCCGATGCCGAGCACCTCCGCCTCCGCGATGCCGTCGGGGGAGAGCCGGCGCAGGGCGTACTTGCGGCCGCCGACCGAGATCTTGTCCTTGCTCTTCTTGGCCACGCCCTCGATGCGGCCCGCGGCGTTCTCGCGGGCGACGAGCTTGTAGACGAAGCCACACGTGGGGGCGCCGCTCCCGGTGACCAGCTGGGTGCCGACGCCGTACCCGTCGACCGGAGCGGCGGTCAGGCCGGCGATCGCGAACTCGTCGAGGTCGGAGGTCACGATGATCCGGGTGTCCTTCGCGCCGAGGTCGTCGAGCTGCTTGCGGACGCGCTCGGCGAGCGGCGCGAGGTCGCCCGAGTCGATCCGGACCGCGCCGAGCTCGGGGCCGGCGATCTCGACACCGAGCGCGACGGCCTCCGTGATGTCGTAGGTGTCGACGAGCAGGGTGGTGCCCTTGCCCAGCGAGGTCACCTGGGCGCGGAAGGCGTCGGCCTCGGTGTCGTGCAGCAGCGTGAACGAGTGGGCGCTGGTGCCGGCGCTCGGCACGCCGTACGTCGAGCGGGCCTGGAGGTTCGAGGTCGCCTGGAACCCCGCGACGTACGCCGCACGGGCGGCCGCGACCGCAGCCCACTCGTGGGTGCGCCGCGACCCCATCTCGATGCACGGCCGCTCGCCCGCGGCCCACGTCATCCGCGAGGCCGCCGAGGCGATCGCCGAGTCGTGGTTGTAGACCGAGAGCAGCAGCGTCTCCAGCAGCACGCCCTCGGCGAAGGACGCCTCGACGGTGACCAGCGGCGAGTAGGGGAAGTAGGTCTCGCCCTCGGGGTAGCCCCAGATGTCGCCGCTGAAGCGGTAGTCGCCGAGCCAGTCGACGGTCTCGGCGTCGACGATCTGCTCCTCGCGCAGCATCGTCAGCTGGGCATCGGTGAAGCGGAACTGCTCGAGCGCGTCGAGCGCCCGTCCGACACCGGCCACGACGCCGTACCGCCGGCCAGCAGGCAGCCGGCGCCCGAACAGCTCGAAGACGCTGCGCCGGTCGGCCGTGCCGGAGGCGAGTGCCGACTGGAGCATGGTCAGCTCGTACTGGTCGGTCAGCAGAGCCGTCGACTGTGGCACGCAGTCACCCTAGGGCTGCGTGCACAATGAAGGCGTGTCGACCTCCCCGATCGAGCTGGACGAGCCCGAAGTGGGTGAGGTGACCAGTCTCGCGGTCCCCTGGGTCACGATCGTGTGGAACGACCCGGTCAACCTGATGTCGTACGTCAGCTTCGTCTTCCAGAAGTACTTCGGTTACGGCAAGCACAAGGCGGAGAAGCTGATGCTCGAGGTGCACAACGACGGCAGGTCGGTGGTCTCGACGGGCAGCCGCGAGGAGATGGAGCGCGACGTGCAGGCGATGCACGAGTACGGGCTCTGGGCCACGCTGCAGAAGGCCGACCAGTCGTGAGGTGTCAGGCGTGATGGCCGGCTTCAAGCGGCACCGGCGCAGTGGGGCCGCGGTCGCGACCTTCACCATGTTCGAGGCCGACCTCCTGCGCTCGCTGGCCGGGCAGATCATCGAGCTGCTGCGCAACGAGTCGGCCACCGGAGCCACGACCGAGGCCGACCCGCTCGAGGCGATGTTCGACTCGACCAGCCTCGACTTCGCCGGACCGACGGCCGCGCCCGGAGGACCCCGTGCTGGCGCGGCTCTTCCCCTCGGCGTACCCCGACGACGAGGAGGCGGCCGGCGACTTCCGCCGCTTCACCGAGGCCACCCTGCGCGACGGCAAGGCGGCCGCAGCATCGACGGTGATCGACACCTTGGAGGAGGCGGGCCTGCCGACCGAGCCCGAGGAGGGGGTCTTCATCGACGTCGAGCTGGACCCCGCGACGGCGATGACCTGGATGCGCTCCTTCACCGACATGCGCCTGGCCATCGCCACCCGGCTCGGCGTCGAGGAGGGCGACGAGGAGTTCTGGGCCTCCCTCGCCGACGACGACCCCCGCGCCCAGGTCCACGACATCTACGACTGGCTCGGCTACCTCCAGGAGACCCTCGTCCGCGCCGCCGCCTGAGGTCACGCTGGGAAACCGTCCCCATCCCCACCGCCTCGCTCCGTCGCCTGACGGCGCTGTCTACGCTGGGCGGGTGCTGGTGCTCTCCGCTGCTGTCCGTGACCGGCTGGTCGCGCACGCGAAGCGGGACCATCCCGACGAGGCGTGCGGGATCGTCGCGGGGGCGGAGGGCAGCGACCGGGCCGAGCGGGTCGTGGAGATGGTCAATGCGGCCGGGAGCCCGACCTTCTACGAGTTCGACTCCGCCGAGCTGCTCGCGCTGTACAAGGAGATGTGGGCCAACGACGAGGAGCCGGTGGTGGTCTACCACTCGCACACCGCGACCGAGGCCTACCCGAGCCGCACCGACATCGGCCTCGCCAGCGAGCCCGGGGCCCACTACGTGCTGATCAGCACACGAGAGCACGGGAATAGCGAGGGCCCGGTGGAGTTCAGGTCCTACAGAATCGTCGACGGCGAGGTGACCGAGGAAGAGGTCACCGTCACGGAAGAGAGTTGAGCACCATGGCCATCGAGGTCCGCATCCCGACGATCCTGCGCACCTACACGGGCGGGGAGAAGGCGGTCGACGCGTCCGGTACGACGCTCAGCGAGCTGATCGAGGACCTGGAGACCAACCACTCCGGCATCAAGGAGCGGCTCGTCGAGGACGGTGAGCTGCGCCGCTTCGTCAACGTCTACGTCAACGACGAGGACGTGCGCTTCACCGGCGGCCTCGAGACCGCGCTCTCCGACGGCGACCAGGTCGTGGTGCTGCCCGCCGTCGCCGGCGGCTGAGCCCGAGCGACCACGTGACCCGCTACGACAGCCTGCTCGACTCGGTCGGGCACACGCCGCTCGTGGGGTTGCCCGCGCTCTCACCCACGCCCGACGTACGACTCTGGGCCAAGCTCGAGGACCGCAATCCGACCGGCTCGATCAAGGACCGGCCGGCCCTGCGGATGATCGAGGACGCCGAACGCGACGGGAGCCTCCGGCCGGGCAGCACGATCCTGGAGCCCACGAGCGGCAACACCGGGATCTCGCTCGCGATGGCCGCGAAGCTCAAGGGCTACCGGCTGGTCTGCGTGATGCCGGAGAACACCTCCGAGGAGCGCCGCCAGCTGCTGCGCATGTGGGGTGCAGAGATCATCTCCTCGCCCGCGGCGGGTGGTTCCAACGAGGCCGTGCGTCGCGCGAAGGAGATCGCCCGCGAGCACGCCGACTGGGTGATGCTCTACCAGTACGGCAACCCGGCCAACGCGCTGGCGCACGAGGAGGGCACCGGTCCCGAGATCCTCGCCGACCTGCCCGAGGTCACCCACTTCGTCGGCGGGCTCGGCACCACCGGCACCCTGATGGGGGTGGGCCGCTTCTTCCGCGCCCACCAGCCCGACGTCAGGATCGTGGCCGCGGAGCCTCGCTACGGCGAGCTCGTCTACGGCCTGCGCAACCTCGACGAGGGCTTCGTCCCCGAGCTGTACGACGAGTCGCTCATCGACGGGCGGTTCAGCGTCGGGGCACGCGACGCGGTGCGCCGGGTCCGTGAGCTGCTCGAGCTCGAGGGGATCTTCGCGGGCATCTCCACCGGGGCGATCCTGCACGCCGCCCTCGCGCAGGCCGACAAGGCGGTCAAGGCCGGCGAGCGCGCCGACATCGCGTTCGTCGTGTGCGACGGCGGCTGGAAGTACCTCTCCACGGGGGCCTACGAGGGGACCCTCGACGAGGCCGAGGACAAGCTCGAGGGCCAGCTGTGGGCGTGAGCGCCTGATGGGCGGGGTGCTCCAGGTCGTGGAGCTCGTCGCGACGGCCGCGTGCGCCGTGGCCGTGCTGTGGCTGCTGCGCCTGATCGTCCAGGACCGCACGCCGGGCCGGCGCTTCCTCGACCTGATGCTCGCCCTCGAGGCTCTGCTCGTGGCCCACCTGGTCCTCGGCGTCATCCACGTCGTGCGCGACGGGCACCACGTCGCCACCTGGGAGTACGTCGCCTACCTGGTCGGCACGGTGCTGATCGTGCCGGTTGGCGTCGTCTGGTCGTCGGGGGAGCAGACGCGCGGCGGCACCGCCGTCCTGGTGGTGGCGATGCTGGTGGTGCCGTTCATGTTCCTGCGGCTCGCCGAGATCTGGGCCGGCGGTGCCTGAGCAGGACGCGGGTCGCCTGGGTCGGGGGTTCGGGCGCACCCTGGTGTTCGTCTACGGGATCTTCGCCTTCGCAGCGACCGGACGGTCGGTGCTCCAGCTCTCCGAGGCGGCTCCCAAGCTGCCGCTGCCCTACGTGCTGAGCGCGGTGGCGGCGGTGATCTACCTCGTCGCGACGTACGCCCTGGCGCGCGACCACCGCTCCCTGGCCGTGGTCGCGGTGAGCATCGAGCTCGTCGGGGTGCTCGTCGTCGGTGCCACGAGCCTCGTGTTCCCGAGCGACTACCACGAGTCGACGGTGTGGTCCCAGTTCGGTGCGGGCTACGGCCTCATCCCGCTGGTGCTGCCGATGGCCGGCCTGTGGTGGTTGCTCCGCGGGTCGCGGAGCAACCACCACAGCTGATGCTCAGCCGGCCGGTGCGGTCAGCCAGCCCGGGTTCGGCGAGCCGACCCCGGTGACGTCGTCCCAGCCCTTGCTGATGGCCAGGGACGAGTCCCTGTTGAAGGCACGGACGCTGTAGACGATGCCGTTGGAGGCGTCCTGCTGGTTGACGAAGTCCGGCCGCACGTTGCCGGCGTCCTTGGGGTTGCCCTTGACGTCGGTGAACGCTCCACTCGTGGCGTTGGCGTAGATCGACGGGTTCAGCGCACCGAGGCGCGTCCCCGCCTGCTGCGTCCGCAGCGCGCTCATGCCGGCGAACAGGGGTGAGGCCAGGCTCGTGCCCCCGAGTCGGTACTCGTCGTAGTACTTGCCGTCGGAGAACGTCTGCGTCTGGCCGACGAGCATGCCCGTGGTCGGGTCGGCGTCCAGCCCGACGTCAGGGACCGAGCGGTACGGGCTCGACACCACGCCGTCCTGGTACGACGGCCGGTTGAAGAGCCCCGACTGGCCGCCACCGGCGCCCGATGTGAAGCCCAGCGGCGTCCACGACGTGCCGTCGGAGGACAGCGAGTACTTCTCGGTGCCCCAGCCGGTCTGGAACTGGAACTTCCCGTCCGGACCGATGGCGTCGCTCGTCCCGCCCACCGAGGTGACGTACGGGTCCGAGGTCGGGTAGTCGGTCTGCTTGATCCCCGTGCTGTTGAGGTCGTCGCCGGCGTCACCGGAGGAGAACAGGAAGGCCTGGCCCTGCATCGCGCCCTGCAGGAAGACCTGCTCGTAGGCGTTGATGTTGTCGGCCGTGGCGCTCTCCTCGACGTCGCCCCACGAGTTCGTGACCAGCGAGGCCAGGTTGTCGTCGACGGCGTTGGTCAGCGCGTCCAGGAGGTCGTTGTCGTAGCAGCTCGCCGCTCCGTAGTAGACGATCCTGGCGCCGGGAGCCATCGCGTGCACGGCCTCGACGTCGAGCGTCTCCTCGCCGTACCAGCCCGAGGGACCGCAGTCCTTCTGCTTGCGGAAGTTGTCGGCCACCGACTGCACCAGCTGGCCGGTGCCGTAGGAGCCGTCACCGTGAGCCTTGGCGTAGGTGTTGGAGTCCTTGGCGATCGTCGGCGAGGCGTAGGCGTCGGTGATCGCCACCGTGACGCCGGCACCGCTGAGGGCGGTGCTGCCCTCGTAGGCCGAGCGGAGCTGGGGACCGGTGTAGCCGCACACGGCGTACGGCAGCGTCTTGCCCTGGAACTTCGGCAGCGGGGTCTTCCCGTCCGCCTCGTTCGCCGCGCTGAGCTGCCCGTAGAAGCGCGAGCAGGGCCGGGCGTTGCGGAACCCGGGGGAGGGTGCGGCGCTGTGCTCGACCTTGCGGGGCGTGGTGTCCAGCCCTGCCACGGTGCTGATCAGCGGCGCGATCGTGGACGGGACGGAGACGGGCGTGGAGTTCGCCTGCACGTTGCGTCCGGCGTGCCGGTACTTCTTGATCGTGGTCGAGAACGCCTTGTTGACCGCGTCGTTGGACCCCGTGACCGCCAGGTAGCGACGGTGCGCTGCCGTGCCGGTGACCGTGAGGTCGTTGGACTTCAGCCAGTTCGTGACGCTGGCGGCGTCCGCTGCGGTCGGGTCGTACTGCGCGTGGTACTGCTTCGCGCTCAGGAACTTCCGGTACGACGCGGTGCCCGGTGTGGAGACCTTGGCGACGTCGGCCTTCAACGCGTCGAGCCCGCCACGCGGGGCGAGGTAGACGCGGAAGGTGGACGTGCCCTTGGCCGAGGCGTTGCCCTGGGCCTTGGTGTGCTGCACCCACGTGTTCTGGGTGTGAGCGAGGCGCTGCTTGTGCGTTGCAGCGGAGGCTGGCGCGGCGGCCGCCCCCGCGGCGACGAGCGCGCCGACGACTGTCACTGCTGTCAGTGACCTCTTCCCAATACTCATGTTGTCCCATCTCTCGAGAACGGCCGATGGTCAGCCGGATCGGACCGAACCTAGGACATAAGTCACGCTCGAGATGGAAGATGTGTTGCTCAACCGTTGCCGCGACGGAGGATCTTTCGCGACGTGAGTTCGGTCGCGTTGACGGGCTCCGGCCACGTCGTCGCGACTAGCCTGCTGCCTGTGTCTGACGCGCCGATCGGGATCTTCGACTCGGGGTTCGGAGGCCTGACGGTCGCCCGCTCCGTGATCGACCAGCTCCCGCACGAGTCGGTCGTCTACCTCGGCGACACCGCACGTCAGCCCTACGGCCCCAAGCCGATCGGCGAGGTGCGCGAGTACGCCCTCGAGTGCCTCGACCACCTCGTGGACCAGGGCGTGAAGATGCTGGTCATCGCGTGCAACTCGGCGAGCGCCGCGATGCTGCGCGATGCCCGTGAGCGTTACGACGTACCGGTGGTCGAGGTGATCCTGCCGGCGACCCGTCGCGCCGTCGCGGCCAGCCGGTCGGGACGCATCGGCGTCATCTGCACCCGCGCGACGGCGGCCTCGCTGGCCTACGACGACGCGTTCGCCGCGGCCACGCACGTGCGCCTGACCACCCAGGCCTGCCCGCGCTTCGTCGAGCTGGTCGAGCAGGGCACCACCAGCGGGCCCGAGCTCGTGGACCTCGCACACGAGTACCTCGATCCGCTCGTGCGGGCCGAGGTCGACACGGTGATCCTCGGGTGCACCCACTACCCGCTGCTCACCGGCGTGATCTCCCTGGTGATGGGGGAGGAGGTCACCCTCGTCAGCAGTGCCGAGGAGTGCGCGAAGGACGTCTACCGCACCCTCGTCGGCCACGACCTCGCCCGCGTCGGCGTCGCTGCGCTCTCCACACCACCCACGCACCGGTTCCTGACCACCGGGCAGCCGGAGGAGTTCGCGACCATCGGCCGCCGCTTCCTCGGCCCGGAGCTGCACAGCGTCGCCCAGTACGCCGGCGGTGCCTGGGTGATGTCGTCGATGAGGCTCACGGTGATCGGCTGCTCGGGCTCCTATCCCGGGCCCGCATCCTCGGCGAGCTGCTACCTGCTCGAGGCCGAGCACAAGGGCCGCACGTGGCGGGTCCTCCTCGATCTCGGCAACGGAGCGCTCGGCTCGTTGCAGCGCCTCTCCGACGCGACCGCGATCGACGGTGTCTTCCTCTCCCACCTGCACGCCGACCACTGCCTCGACCTGTGCGGCTACTACGTGATGCGCAAGTACCACCCCGACGGCGCGCTTCCGCGGATCCCCGTCTGGGGGCCCGCCGACAGCGCACGGCGGATGGCGAAGGCCTACGACCTCGACGAGGACCCCGGGATGAACGAGGAGTTCGACTTCATCCCCTACGGCAACACCGCCGTCGTGATCGGCCCGTTCACGGTCACCGCGCGCGAGGTGGTGCACCCGGTCACCGCCTACGCGCTGCGCGTCGAGGTCGAGGGCCGCGTGCTCGCCTACTCCGGGGACACCGGCATCTGCCACGGTCTCGAGGATGCCGCGCGCAACGTCGACCTCTTCCTCTGCGAGGCCTCGTTCATGGAGGGCGCCCCCAACCCGCCCGACCTCCATCTCACCGGTGCGGAGGCGGGCCGCGTCGCCCGTGCGGCCGGCGCCCAGCGGCTCGTGCTCACCCACATCCCGCCCTGGCACGAGCCCGAGAAGGTCAAGGCAGAGGCGGAAGGGGAGTACGCCGGCCCGATCGACATCGCGGCCACCGGCGCGACGTACGACCTCTGAAACCTTCACCCGCCCTCCATACGCCGGTCACGGAATCTGGTTGACCGCTCGGGCATGATGAACCGGGTGATCACACTCGAACACGTCACCAAGCGGTACGGGTCGTTCACCGCGGTCGACGACGTCTCCTTCGTCGCCCAGTCCGGCAAGGTCACCGGCTTTCTCGGGCCCAACGGCGCAGGCAAGTCGACGAGCATGCGGATCATGGTCGGCCTGACGCCGGCCAACGGCGGTGAGGCACGCATCGGCGGACACCTGTACTCGCAGATCCCCAACCCGGCCCGGCACGTGGGCGTGCTGCTCGACGCCTCGGCGCAGCACGCTGGTCGCACCGGGCGCGAGGCCCTGCGGCTGAGCGCCGAGACGATGGGCGTCGGACCCGAGCGCGTCGAGGAGATGCTCGCGCTGGTCGGCCTCAACGGCAGCGAGGCCAAGCGCCGCATCCGCAACTACTCGCTCGGCATGCGCCAGCGCCTCGGCATCGCCAACGCCATGCTCGGCGACCCGAGCGTGCTGATCCTCGACGAGCCGGTCAACGGTCTCGACCCGGCCGGCATCCACTGGATGCGCGGGGTGCTGCGGCAGTTCGCGGGCAACGGCGGCACCGTGCTGCTCTCCTCGCACCTGCTGCACGAGGTCGAGATGATCGCCGACGAGCTGATCGTCATCGGTCGCGGCAGGATCGTCGCCCAGGGCACGCGGGCCGAGCTGCTCCAGACGGCCGGCACCCACGTGAAGGCCGAGGACCCCGCGGCGTTGACCGCGGCGCTCCAACGCGCCGGCATCGCGGCCGTGCCGTCCGGCGACGGCGCCTTCCGCTCCGAGGTCGACCCGATCGACGTCGGGCGGGCCGCCGCGCAGGCCGGGGTCGTGCTGATCGAGCTACGACCGGCGGAGGGAGCCGGCCTCGAGGAGATGTTCCTCCAGCTCACCGCCGACGATGCCCGCGAGGACGTCGTCACCCAAGGAGCCCCGTCAGGAGCCCAGGCATGAGTGCCACCACAGCGTCACCCACGCTCGACATCTCCGGCACCTCGCGGGTGCCGTTCAGCCGACTGGTGCGCGTCGAGCTCCGCAAGACCGTGGACACCCGCGCCGGACTCTGGCTGGGCATCTCGATCATCGCCCTCACCGCGCTGGTCCTCGTCATCTTCCTGATCAACGCCGACCAGAAGACCTTCGTCAACGCGATCCAGGCCAGTGCCATCCCCCAGGGACTGCTGCTGCCCGTGCTCGGCATCCTGCTGGTCACCTCCGAGTGGAGCCAGCGCACGGGCATGGTGACCTTCACCCTCGAGCCGCACCGCGCCAAGGTGCTGTGGGCCAAGGTGACCGCTGCCGTCCTGCTCGGCCTGGTCGCCGTCGTGGTCGCGATGATCGTGGCCGCGCTCGTGACGGCGGTCGGCGGCACCCCCGACGCGTGGCACGGCGTGGGCGTGCGGCTGCTCCTGCAGTACGTCCTGCTGCAGGTGATCAACGTCGTGGGCGGCCTGGTCTTCGGACTGCTGTTCCTGAACAGCGCCGCCGCCATCGTGGCCAGCTTCGCGCTCCCGATCGCGTTCTCGATCCTGACCTCGCTGATCCACTCCTTCCACAAGGTCCAGCCCTGGGTCGACCCCGGCACCGCGCAGGCTCCGCTGCAGAACGGCGAGCACCTGACCGGTCAGGAGTGGGCGCGCGTGCTCACCACCGTGCTGATCTGGGTGGTGGTCCCGTTCATGGTGGGCATGTGGCGTGTCCTGCGCGCCGAGGTGAAGTGAGCCCCGTCGTACCTCCCGGCTAGGGTCGCGCACATGACCTCCCGCGCTGACGGCCGTGTCGACGACGAGCTCCGCCCCATCCGGCTGACCCGCCACTGGCAGGACCATCCGGCGGGCTCGGTCCTCGTCGAGTTCGGGCGCACCCGCGTGCTGTGTGCGGCCTCCGCGTCCGAGGGCGTGCCGCGCTGGCGCAAGGGCTCCGGCCTGGGCTGGGTGACGGCGGAGTACGCCATGCTGCCCTCGTCGACGAACACCCGCTCCGACCGCGAGTCGGTCAAGGGCCGCATCGGCGGCCGCACCCACGAGATCTCCCGGCTCATCGGCCGTTCGCTGCGTGCCGTGATCGACTACCAGGCGCTGGGTGAGAACACGATCGTGCTCGACTGCGACGTCCTCCAGGCCGACGGTGGCACCCGCACCGCCGCGATCACCGGGGCGTACGTCGCGCTGGCCGACGCCGTCACCCACCTGCGCGAGCGTGGCGCCCTCAAGGGCGACCCGTTGACCGGGTCGGTCGCGGCGGTCTCGGTCGGGATCATCGACGGCGTGCCCCGGCTCGACCTGCCCTACGAGGAGGACGTGCGCGCCGAGACCGACATGAACGTCGTGATGACCGGCGCCGGCAAGTTCGTCGAGGTGCAGGGCACCGCCGAAGGCGAGGCCTTCGACCGCGCCGAGCTCGACGCGCTGCTCGCGCTGGCCGAGAAGGGCTGCGCCGACCTCACCAAGATGCAGGAGGAGGCTCTTGCGTGGCTGAGGTCTTCCTCGCCTCGCGCAACCGCAAGAAGCTCGAGGAGCTCGAGCGGATCCTCGCGCCCGCGCTCTGCCGGGCATCGCGGTGCTCGGCCTCGACGACGTCGAGCCCTACGACGAGCCGGTGGAGGACCAGCCGACCTTCGAGGGCAACGCGCTTGCTCAAGGCCCGCGCCGGCCTCGCCGCGACCGGGTTGCCCTCGCTGGCCGACGACAGCGGCCTGTGCGTCGAGGCGCTCAACGGCATGCCCGGCGTGCTCTCGGCCAGGTGGGCGGGCGTGGCCAAGGACGACGCGGCCAACAACCGGCTGCTGCTCGAGCAGCTGGCCGACGTACCAGACGAGCGGCGGGGAGCCGAGTTCCGCTGCGTGGTCGCGTTCTGCGTGCCGGACGGCGTCGAGCACGTCGCGCCGGGAGCCATGCCGGGCAGGGTGATCCGCGAGCTGCGCGGCGACAACGGGTTCGGCTACGACGTCCTGTTCGTGCCCGACGAGCAGGACCGGCGCCCTCACCTCGGCCGAGATGACCGCCGAGGTCAAGGACCAGATCTCCCACCGGGGCCACTCCCTGCGCGCCATCGCCCCTCTGGTCGCCGACGCGCTGCGCCCCTGACCGTGCGCCCGGCGAGAGTCGAACTCGCACTGGTCAGGACCTAAACCTGATGCCTCTGCCGGTTGGGCTACGGGCGCTCGCGCTCACCCTAGAGAGGTGACCGGGAGATCGTGGTGCGCCGTACGACGTCGACCGGGGGATCCGTGCTCGCTTGGCGAGCAACAAACCCCCGCTCAGCGGTCTGGGGTGAGCAACAAACCCCGGTCGGCGAGGTGTCAGGCGAGGGCGAGGTCCCGGCGGAGCTTGGCGACGTGGCCGGTGGCCTTGACGTTGTACTGGGCCAGGGCGACGTTGCCGTCCTCGTCGACCACCACGGTCGATCGGATGACGCCCACGACCTCCTTGCCGTAGAGCTTCTTGGGTCCGAACGCGCCGTACGACGTCATCACCGACCTGTCCTCGTCGGAGGCCAGCGTGATCGTGAGGTGGTCACGTTCGCGGAACTTGGCCAGCTTCGCCGGCTTGTCCGGGGAGATGCCCACGACCTCGTAGCCGGCCGCCTTGAGCGAATCGAGGGAGTCGGTGAAGTCGCACGCCTGCGTGGTGCAGCCCGGCGTCATCGCCGCGGGGTAGAAGTACACGATCACCTTGCGGCCGCGGAGCCCCGCGAGGGAGACCTCCTCACCGGTGTCGGTGGGCAGGGTGAAGTCGGGGGCGGGGTCGCCCGGAGACAGCCGGGCAGGTGCGGTGGCGTTCACGCGGCGACGCTACCGCGAGGTCGCGAAGGCCGATTGATAGCCTCCTGCTCGTGTCCGACCAGGTGTCCTCGCTCGAGAGCGAGATCGAGCAGACGCGGGAGCGTCTCGCCGCGACCATCGACCAGCTCGTCTACCGGACCAGCCCCAAGACGATCGTGCGACGCGAGATCGCCTCGGTGCGTGGCTACTTCGTGGCGCGCGACGGTTCGCCCCGCACGGAGAACATCCTCAAGGTCGCCGGGGGCGTCTTCGGCGTCGTGACGCTGTTCGTCATCGTCCGCAAGGTCGCGCGGTAGGCGTGGCCCGGGCTCGATGAGGCAGCGCCGATGAAGGACGTGCGCAGCATCGCCTCGGTCACCGAGCCGTCGGGGGAGAAGACCCCGATCGTGATGCTGCACGACCGCGTGCTCGTCGCCGTCGACAAGGAGGAGGGTGAGCGCCGCTCCAGCGGCGGCATCCTGATCCCGGCCACGGCGGCCATGGGCGGACGACGGCTCGCGTGGTGCCGGGTGGTGGCAGTGGGCTCGCACGTCCGGCAGATCGAGGTCAACGACCGGGTGCTCTTCGACCCCGAGGACAAGGCCGAGGTCGAGGTCACCGGTGAGCTGTACGTCGTGGTGCGCGAGCGTGACCTGCACGCGGTGGCGGCGGACCGGCTCGGGGACAGCCAGACCGGGCTCTACCTCTGAGCCAGCCGGCCCAGGTCGGCCGGCGAGTCGGGGGTCGCCATGACGGCGACAGGTCCCTCCACGGGGATCCGGAACCGGAACGTCGTACCCCTGCCCGGGACGGACTCGAAGTCGACGGCGCCCTGGTGCGCCTCGGCGATCGAGGCGACGATGTTGAGCCCCAGCCCGGTCCCCTGGATGGCGCGCTGGGTGGCGACCGAGGAGCGGAAGAACCGCTGGAACAGGTTGGCCTGCTCCTCGGCCGGTATGCCCAGGCCGGTGTCGGAGACCGAGAGCACCGCGAGGTGCTGGATCTGCTCGAGCGCGACCTGTGACCACGCCGTCGCGCTCGCTGAACTTGACCGCGTTGCTGACCAGGTTGAACACCAGGCGCTCGAGGTGCTCGGTGTCGCCGACGACCGTGACGGGCTGTTGCGGCAGGTTGACCTCGACGCGCACGCCCTGCGCGCACGCGGCGGGTGCGACCTCGGAGCAGGCGCGGTGCACCGCGAGGGCGAAGTCGGTGGGGGCGTGCTCGAGCTGGAAGCTGCCGTTGGCCACGCGCGAGAGCGTGAGCAGGTCCTCGACGAGGCTGAGCAGCCGGTTGCCGTTGCGGTCGATCTTCTCGACGAGGTCGTGCTGCAACGTGGTGAGGGGACCGGTGATGCCGTCGTTGAGCATCTCGGTGTAGCCGATGATGCTGGTCAGCGGCGTGCGCAGCTCGTGGCTGACCGTGGAGACGAAGTCGTCCTTGGCCCGGTCGACGGCCTGCATCCGCTGGTTGGCCTCGCGCTCCTTCTCGAGCGCAGCGCGCAGCGCCAGCTCGCCGGACCGCCGGTCGCTCACGTCGCGGACCACGCTCAGGTAGCTCAGCGGCCGCCCGTCGTCGTTGCGTACGGCGGTGACGCTGAGTGAGACCGTGAGGCGGGTGCCGTCCTTGCGGAGATAGGTCCAGTCGCGGGTGTCCTGCTCCTGCCCCTGCTCGAGCGGCCGGGTGACCACGTCGTACTTCGACGAGGGCACACCGAGCTCGTTCGCCCGCACCGAGACCTCGCGGGTGTCGTGGAACTGCATCGGCGTGGCCAGACCGACGAGCTCGGCGGCGTCGTACCCCGTCAGCTGTTCGGCGCCGGGGGAGAAGAGGGTGATCACACCGTCGAGGCCGGTCGCGATGAACGCCGTGCCGCTGGCGGAGTCGAGCAGCTGGCCGAGCTGGAGCTCGTTCTCACGCAGGCGCTGCAGGGAGTCGCGCAGGTGGGTGGTGGCCACGGAGAAGGCGACGGCCGTGATCGCGCTGATCGTGAGGAACACCTGGGCGCTCGCCGCCACGGTCAGGAAGGACGACTGCCCCGAGACGGTGGGAAATGGCCCGTGACCGAGCACCGACATCGTCATCACCGCGAGGGCGACCACGACGAGCTCGAGGTCGGCCCAGAGCGGTGCGAAGCGGGCCGCTCCCCACATGAGCAGCGGCAGGAGCAGGAACGCGACCGGCTGCCCGGGATCGGCCATCACGCAGGCGGTCAGCGCCATGCCGAGCAGGAGGCAGTGCGTGGCGGTCTCGATCGCGGAGACCTGGATGCGGTGCCGCGGCTGCTCCAGCACGAGCGGCAGGGTGACGGCCTGGGCGCTGGCGTGGGTGAAGAAGATCCACATCAGGGTGCGCCACGGGGTCGCCCCGTCAGTCAGCCACAGGGCGCCGGAGGTGATCACCCCGGCAGCCAGGCAGCCCGTCGTGATGCCGAGCAGCCAGCGCCGGTAGTCGCTCCAGGAGCGCAACGAGGGCACGCCCTCCTCGAAGCGGGTCAGCCACCCCACGACCAGGAGCACCTCGACGACGTTGGCCACCGCGAAGCCGATGGCGAACAGGCCGTCACGACCTGCCAGCACCCCGGCGGCGAACAGGCCCGTGGTCGCCAGGAAGGTCAGGCTGCGCACGTCTTGCCGGGGGAGCAGCAGGAACAGCGTGGTGAGGAGGACCGAGGCCGGCCACCAGCGCGCGACGAGATCCGGGTCAGCAGTCGCGTGCAGGGCGCGGTAGGCCACCAGCAGCGAGCATGCCGTCAAGGCAGCTGCCAGCAGGCCGTTCGCGCGCGCGGCTCGCACCGGTGCAACCCCCGTGAGTCAGGAACCGTCGACGGCCGGGCGATTCCTCAGCCGTACCCCTCGAAGATACGGCACATTGCGGTACGGAAGTGGAGGAAATCTATTTATTGGGCAGCGCTCAGAAGCGGCCGTCGCCGGGCGTGCCCGGGCGTGTGCCCGGGGTCATGGATGGGGTCACGGACGGGGTCACGGACGGGTTCACCCCAGCTTCGGCGCCGGGTTCGACACCAGGTTCGACACCGGGTTCGACGCCGGGCTGGACGTCCGGGTCGATCCGGTCGGCCTCGCGCAGCCGGTCCTCCTGGTGGGCCCGCGACTGGTCGTAGGCGAGCCGCTCGTCCTCGGCCCGGGCGGCGAGCTGGTCGGCCTCGGCCCTGACCCGGTCGGCCTCCGCCTGCGCCTCGCGGGCACGGGCCTCCTGGGCCGGGTGGTCGACGGCGTGCTGGGCTGCCTCCGAGCGCAGCTCGTCGGCACGCTGGCGCGCCAGCTGCTCGCGCTTGCGCCGGGCGGCGGTCCACGCCAGCCCGATCACCAGCAGCACGACCACCACGATCAGGACGACGATGATCCAGTTCATGTGCTTGCTCCCTCGTCAGGGCGGCCACCGAGTGCGGCCACCTCAGCCTCACAGTGGCTTACCCGGTTCTGCGTGTGGCACACTTTACTGACCGATCGGTCTGTAATTCGTGGAGGCGGAGCATGACCACGACAGAGGCGGCATCCGAGCGTGAGCTGCTGGACGGCTTCGAGGCGACGATCGCTCGCCACGACCGCATCGAGCCGCGCGACTGGATGCCGGAGCGGTACCGCCAGACGCTCGTGCGTCAAGTGGCCCAGCACGCTCACTCCGAGATCATCGGGATGCAGCCGGAGGGCAACTGGATCACCCGCGCGCCGTCACTGCGACGCAAGGCCATCCTGCTCGCCAAGGTGCAGGACGAGGCCGGGCACGGGCTCTACCTCTACTCCGCGTGCGAGACCCTCGGCGCCTCGCGGCGCGAGCTCACCGAGAAGCTGCTGTCCGGCCGGCAGAAGTACTCCTCGATCTTCAACTACCCGACCCTGTCGTACGCCGACGTCGGCACCATCGGCTGGCTGGTCGACGGCGCGGCGATCTGCAACCAGGTGCCGCTGTGCCGGACGTCGTACGGCCCCTACGGCCGGGCCATGATCCGCATCTGCAAGGAGGAGTCCTTCCACCAGCGCCAGGGCTTCGAGCTGCTGGCCACGATGATGCGCGGCACCGAGGACCAGCGCGCGATGGTGCAGGAGTCCGTCGACCGGTTCTGGTGGCCGGCGCTGATGATGTTCGGTCCGCCGGACGCCGAGTCGCCGAACACCGAGCAGTCGATGGCGTGGGGCATCAAGCGTGACACCAACGACGACCTCCGCCAGAAGTTCGTCGACATGACCGTGCCCCAGGCCGCCGCGCTCGGCGTCACGCTGCCCGACCCGGAGCTGCGGTGGAACGAGGAGCGCCAGGCCCACGACTTCGGCCAGCCCGACTGGGACGAGCTCGCCGCGGTGATCAAGGGCGGTGGCCCGTGCAACGCCCAGCGCCTGGCGCACCGTCAGAAGGCCCACGACGACGGCGCCTGGGTCCGCGAGGCGGCCGTCGCCTTTGCCTCTCGGGTCACGGAGGTGGACGCATGAGTGAGATCCGCGACGAGTGGCCGCTGTACGAGGTGTTCGTGCGCGGCAAGCGTGGCCTGAACCACGTGCACGTCGGGTCGCTGCACGCCGCCGACGACGAGATGGCGCTGCGGCACGCGCGCGACGTCTACACGCGGCGCAACGAGGGAGTCAGCATCTGGGTGGTGCGCTCGGAGGCGATCGCTGCGTCGAGCCCCGACGAGAAGGATCCGTTGTTCGCGCCCGCCGGCGACAAGGTCTACCGGCACCCGACGTTCTACGAGATCCCCGACGACGTCCCGCACATGTGAGTGGAGTTCCGGTGATGCGATGACAGACAACGAACCGCACTTCCACGACTCGGTGTACGACGAGGAGCTGCTCGGCGGCGACTCGGCGCACTGGGCCTTCGGCACCAGCTTCGAGGATCCCGCTGGCGGGGGTCGACACGACCGTGCCCGAGGACGTCGACGCCTCCGCCCTCGCGGCGTACTGCCTCATGCTCGGCGACGACGCCCTCGTCTACTCCCACCGGCTCTCGCAGTGGTGCAGCCGGGCCCCGGACCTCGAGGAGGACATCGCGCTGGCCAACATCGCGCTCGACCTGCTCGGCCAGGCGCGGCTGCTGCTCGCCCGCGCGGCGGCCGCCGACCCCACGGTCGTGCCGGCGTTGCCCGAGGCGTCGCCGGTGCCGCCCGAGGACGCCCTGGCGTTCTTCCGTCCGGACGCCGGCTTCCGCAACACCCGGCTGGTCGAGGGTGACAACGGCGACTTCGCGGCCACCATCGCCCGTCTCCTGCTCTTCTCCTGCTGGCGGCTCGCCCTGCTGGAGCGACTGAGCGCGTCGCGCGACCACGTGCTGGCCGCGGTCGCCGAGAAGGGCGTCAAGGAGGTCACCTACCACCGCGACTACGCGGCGAGATGGTTCGTGACGCTGGCGCAGGGAACCGACGAGTCACGCTCCCGGCTGCTGGCTGCGCTGCCCGTCGTCTGGGCGACGCACGATGAGCTGTTCATCGCGCTGCGAGGTCGAGCGGTCGATGTCGGCGACCCGGGTGGGCGTCGACCCCGCCGACGTCGCCGGTGAGGTCGGTGCCGTCGTCGACCAGGTCCTGTCCGCCGGCGCGGTCGAGCGACCCGCCGTCCCCCAGCTCGGTCCGGTTGCCGGGGGCCGCGGCCGCGACGGACGGCACACCGAGGAGCTCTCGCACCTGCTCGCCGAGATGCAGTCGGTCGCCCGGGCCCACCCGCAGGGGCGTGGTGAGCGCCCACGACCGTCGCGGCATCCGTCGTCGACCCGGAGATGCCGATGCTGACGCTGGAGGACCTCGGCGTGCTCCGCGGTGTCGAGGTCTAGGGTCGCCGCGCGGTCGTGACGATCACGCCGACCTACTCCGGCTGCCCCGCCATGGCCACCATGCGCGACGACCTCGTCCGGCGCCTCACCGAGGAGGGGTACGACGCCGAGGTCCGCGTCTCGCTGTCGCCGGCGTGGTCCAGCGACTGGATCACCGAGCACGGGCGGCAGGCCCTGCGCGAGCACGGGTTGTCCGCTCCTGGTCCGGCTCCCGCCAGCGCCGGTCGGCCTGTCGCTGCTGCCGACCAGGCGCACCTGCGCTGCCCCCGGTGCGCCTCGCGGCGAGGTCGAGCTCACCTCGGAGTTCGGACCGACGGCGTGCACCGCCCTGTACCGGTGCAGGGCGTGCCTCGAGCCGTTCGAGCACGTGAAGGAGATCTGATGACGGTCGCCGCCGAACGCCGCACCCGAGGGGAGTTCCACACCCTGAGGGTCGCCTCGGTCGAGCGGCTCTGCGACGACGCCGCGGCCGTCACCTTCGACGTGCCGGATGAGCTCGGTCCGGCGTACGACTTCGAGGCGGGGCAGTCGCTGACCCTGCGCCGCGTGCTCGACGGCGAGGACCACCGTCGCGACTACTCGATCTGCGCGCGGGTGGGGGAGCGCCCACGGGTCGGCGTGCGGCTGATCCCCGGCGGGCGCTTCTCCGAGTGGCTGGTCAACGAGGTGCGGCCCGGTGACGAGGTGGAGGTGCAGACGCCGCGGGGCAGCTTCCGCGCCCAGCCCGACGGCGGGCGGCACCTGCTGATCGCCGCGGGCTCGGGGATCACGCCGATGATCTCCATCGCCTCGACCGTGCTCACCCACCCTGACTCCCGCGTCACCCTCCTCTACGGCAACCGCACCACGGGCTCGGTCATGTTCGTGGAGGAGATCGCGGACCTGAAGAACAGGTACGGCCCCCGGTTCGAGGTCGTGCACGTGCTCTCGCGCGAGCCCCGTGACGTGGAGCTGTTCTCCGGGCGTCTCGCGGGCGACCGGCTGCGGCAGCTGCTGCAGCTGCTGGTGCCGATCTCCTCCGTCGACCATGTGTGGCTGTGCGGTCCGTTCGCGATGATCACCGACGCGCGCAACGTGCTCGGAGAGCTCGGTGTCGACCCTGCTCGGGTGCACGCCGAGCTGTTCTTCGTCGACGAGCCGCCGCCGGAGCTGCACCGGGCAGACGCTGTGCTCGTCGGGCGCGACGACCGCGGTGACCGTGGTGCTCGACGGCCGGTCCACGACCAACCCGCAGCCGCGCGACCAGCCCCTGCTCGACGGCGCGCAGAAGACCCGGGCCGACCTCCCGTTCGCGTGCAAGGGCGGGGTGTGCGGCACCTGTCGGGCCCTGCTCGTGACCGGCGAGGGCGACATGCGGCGCAACTACGCCCTCGACGCCGACGAGGTCGAGCGTGGCTTCGTGCTGACCTGCCAGACGTTCCCGGTCTCCGAGGAGCTCACGATCGACTTCGACGCATGAGCGCAGCGGAGACCGCGCGCCGGTCGACGGAGACGATGTGGGCCGGCGACGCGGCCAGCCGCATGCTCGGCATGACGGTGGTCTCGGTCGCGCCGGGGGAGGCCGTCCTCGAGATGCCCGTGCGCGAGGACATGATCAACGGCTGGGACCTCTGTCACGGCGGTTTGGTGGCCGCGCTCGCGGACAGCGCCTTCGCGGTCGCGTGCAACTCCCACGGCACCGTCACGGTCGCAGCCGGCTTCGACGTCACCTTCCTCGAGTCGGCCCGCCTGGGCGACGTACTCACCGCGACGGCACGTGAGCGCGCTCGTCGCGGCCGCTCGGGCCTCTACGACGTGACCGTCACCCGCGCCTCGGACGCCGTCGTGATCGCCGAGTTCCGCGGCCGGTCGCGCTCCACCGGCAAGCCCATTCCCGGATAGTCGAGGACGGATCCGTGGTCTCCAGCCCGCTGAGACCACGCATTCGTCCTCGACTATCGGAGTTGGTGGAGTCCCTCGAAGGCCAGGTCCACGACGGCGTCGGCGAGGTGGCCGGGGTCGAGGGGGCCGTCGGGGCGGTACCACTCGACGAGTGAGTTCACGGTGCCGAAGAGCAGGCGGCTGACGAGCTCGGGGTCGAGGTCGGCGCGCAGGGCGCCCTCGTCGACGGCCTGGGCCACCAGGGCGGCGAGCCGCTCGTCGAGCCGGCGACGGCGCTCGAGGGCGGCCACCTCCACGGGGCTGTTGCCGCGCACCCGCAGCAGCAGGGTCACTGCCGGGAGGTGGGCGACGAGCACGTCGACCGAGCGGCGTACGGCCAGGCGGAGCCGGTCGTAGGCGCTGGCCTCGGGCTGGGCCACCGCGCCGTCGATCGCGGCCGAGAGCGCGCCGAGAGCCTCGTCGAGCGCCGCGGCCAGCAAGGACTCCTTGCTCGGCACGTGGTGGTAGATCGCCGACTTGCTCAATCCGAGCTCGGTGGCGAGGTCACCCATGCTGGCGCCCTCGTAGCCCTGCCGGTTGAACAGCTCGATGGCTCGTCGCAGCACGGTCTCGGCGTCGTACCCGGGCCGCCCGCGACGCGGGATGGCCTCATAACCCGCTGCCGCATCGTCCGTTGAGGCCACGTCGGGCATGGTGCCACGTCGGGCCTACCCTCTGCGTTCCCCCGATTTACTATCAAATCGGGCAAATACGTGACAGATCCGGACTAGTCCGTTTAACCTGTTTTCGGTGGGTTGAAACGTGGAGGTAATGTGATGAGCCGTACTATGCGCTTTGCAGCGTTTGTCCTTTCTCTCGGGATGATCATGGTGGGCCTGGCGGCCTTCTCGACCGGGGCGGGGGCGACCTCCGCGCAGCGGACGACCGTCAGTGCGTCGAGCCACTCGGTGGCCGCCGGTGCCCGCAAGAGGCACCACAGGCACCACAAGCACAAGAAGCACAAGAGGCACGTGAAGAGCCGCCGCACCCTCGCGCAGAGGTGCTGGCCAGGCACTCCGTTGCTGGGTGCCGGCCGCCTGCCCGGTGCCGTCCAGTTCCGTTGGGGCACGACGCCCTGCACGACGAGGTACCGCATCCACCTCTCACCGGCCTGGTACGGCGAGTGGCCCGGAGCGCCCTGGTACACCCCGTGGACCAGCTCGACAGCGCGCAGCCTCACCTGGAGGGTGCCGAGCACCCCGCGTGCTCACGACGGCATGATGGCCGTGGCCTACGCCAACCCGATCTTCGGTCGGCTCGAGGCCAACAACGGTGCTCACGTCGGAGGCACGGCCACCCACGTCTCCCGCTGGATCCCGCAGTTGGCCACGCCGCCGGCCCCCAAGGCGGGCGACGCGATCCGCTTCGGCAGCTACAACGTGGAGCTGTACCCGACCGGCACCCGTGCCGGAGTCGTGGCGCGCAACATCGGCAGCCACGGCCTCACGATGGTGGCGCTGCAGGAGGCCCGCCAGTCGACGGCCTCGGTCGTGGTCGGCTACCTCAACAAGCTGTACGCCGGCAACTGGGGCTACGTCCGCGCCAGCGGTGCGAGCAACGCCACTCCGGGCCAGCAGATCGTCTACCGCAAGGACAAGTTCTCGTTGTCCAAGTCGGGCGTGATGAACCTGTACAACTACAAGGACCCGAGCCACCGGGTGATCGCGCCCTGGGCGGCCTTCCGGGCCAATCGTGGTGGCGGCTCCTACGGCCGGACGTTCTACGTCACCTCGCAGCACTTCGCCGGGACGGCGCACTCGTCGCTGACGCAGAACGCGCGGACCGGCCAGGCGGCAGCCGTGGTCAACAGCTACATGAAGAAGCTGACCGGTGGCCCGGTGATCCTGGCGGGCGACCTGCGCTACGGGCGTGAGCCCTGGGGTGACCGTGCCGGCTACGTTCCGGCCCAGCCCACCCTCGTCCGCGACGGCTACTACGACGCGATGGCGTCCCGGTCGATGCATGGTCACAACTACTCGATCGAGAACGCGGTCGGCGGCAAGAACAGTGCCCACCAGAGGCCGAACCCCACCGGCCTGGGATCTCGTTCCGACCACATCCTCCTGCGCGGCTTCGTCGGCAGCAAGCAGTACGTGAACGTCGTGAACTGGTCCTTCAACGGCATGGTGCCCTCGGACCACAACCTGATCTACAGCGACATCGCGATCCCGAACTGACCGGTTCGGCGGGGGACCACCAGCCGGCCAAACAACAGACAAAAACGGACAAATCTACTAACGATGGATTTGTCCGTTTTTGTCTGTTCCGAGGAGAGGTCATGGGTCGGGTCGTCCGGTTGGTCGTGCTGGCGCTGCTGAGCGGCCTCCTCGTCTCCGCGACAAGCGCGGCCCCCTCGCTGGCCACCAGCCCGGGCGTTCGCTCGAGCTCCTCCCACGAGCTCGCCGGCGCGCGCCACGCCGCGCACCACAGGAAGAAGCACAGGCGGCACAAGAGGAAGCACAAGACGGCCAAGGTCCCCCCGAACCCGTGGCTGCACTGCTGGCCGGGCATCCCGAGCCTGTCCGGGAAGCCGACGCCGGGCGGGGTTCAGTTCCAGTGGGGCGGCACGTCGTGCGCCACCCGTTACCGGGTGCACGTCTCGCCCGCGTGGTACGGCGAGTGGCCGGGCAACCCCTGGTACACGGCGTGGACCGGCTCCGCGGCCCGCAGCGTGAACTACTCCGTGCCCACGACGCCCCGCACCGGCGACGGCATGATCGCGGTGCCGTACGGCAACCCGGTGTTCGCCCAGATGGAGGCCAACAACGGCGCCAACACCCACGCGACTGCGACGCACAGGTCGACCTGGATCGCCCGCTGGCCCGCCGCACCGACGCCGAGCCCCGGTGACCGCATCCGCTTCGGCAGCTACAACGTGATGCTCTACCCGTCGCTGGCCGACGGGACGGCGCAACTCGAACGGCGCCGCCCGGGTGCGCGGCATCGCGAACAACATCGGCAGCCACGGCGTGACGCTGGTGGCGCTCCAGGAGGCCCGGCAGAGCACCGCTGCGGACGTCGTATCGACGCTCAACAACAGCTCGTACGGCTCCTACGGCACCTGGGCCTACGTGCACGCCAACGGGGCGACGATGTACACGCCGGGACAGCAGATCCTCTACCGCAGCGACATGTACGCCGTGCTGGACTCCGGGGTCTTCGACATGGCCAACCCCAAGGACGCCAACAACCGCGTCCAGGGTCCCTGGGCCGAGCTCGAGGAGCTGAGCCCGACCACCGGCGCCGCCGTGCCGTTCTACGTGAGCTCCGTGCACTTCGCCGGCACCGCGCAGGCCTCGTGGGAGCAGGACGCCGCGACCGGCGCAGCCGCGCAGCTGGTGATGAGCTACCTCAACGGGGTCACGAACGGTGCGCCGACGATCGTTGCCGGAGACCTGCGATATGACCGCGAGCCCTGGGGAGAGCGTGCCGGCTACGTCCCGGCGCAGCCCATCTTCGTGCGTGGTGGCTACTACGACGCCATGGCCTCGCAGTCGCTGTCCGGCCAGAACTACTCGATCGTCAACGCCCAGGGTGGCGTGCCGACGGCCCACCAGACCCCGAACCCCTCAGGGGCCGGTCCGCGGTCGGACCACATCCTGATGAAGGGCATCACCGGGAGCTGGCTCTACCGCAACGTGACCGACTGGTCCTACAACGGCGTGGTCCCCTCCGACCACAACATGATCTACAGCGACATCGATCTGCCGACGATCCCGGGTTCCTAGCACCTAGGGTCGACTCGTGGCGAGCACCCACGAGCTCTCGCGCGAGGACGCGCGCCGGATCTGTGTGCGTGCCCAGCTGTTGGAGGCGACCCGGCCGGCTGACGTGCTCGAGACGATCCAGGGGCTGGCCCTCCTGCAGCACGACCCGGTCAGTGCCGTCGCTCCCAGTGCCCATCTGGTCCTGTGGAGCCGTCTCGGCTCGTCGTACGGCACCCACGAGCTCGACGACGCCGTGGCCGAGCAACGCGTCATCGAGCTGCTGGGCTACCTGCGGCCGGCCGAGGACATCGCGCTGTACCGCGCCGAGATGGAGGCCTGGCCCGACGAGGAGGTGGCCTGGCAGGTCGGGCAGGACCAGTGGGTCCGCGACAACGACGCGTGCCGCCTCGACGTCCTGGAGCGGCTGCGCGCTGACGGGCCGCTGCCGATGAAGGCGCTGCCGGACACGACGGTGCGGCCCTGGCGCTCGACGGGCTGGAACAACAACAAGAACCTGCCGATGCTGCTGGACTGCCTCATCGTGCGCGGCGAGGTCGCCGTCGCCGGCCGCGAGGGCAAGCTGAAGCTCTTCGACCTCGCCTCCCGGGTCTACCCCGACGATCCGTACCCGGACCTCGTCGAGGCGCAGCTGCTGCGCAACGAGCGGCGGCTGGGCGCCCTGGGGCTCGCGCGAGCCACCGGCACGAAGCTGCCGGGGGAGCAGGTGACCGTGGCCGACGCCGGCGAGGCCGCCGAGGTCGAGGGCCTGCCCGGGGAGTGGCGGGTCGACCCCACCCGGGTTGCCGACCTCGACCGCCCGTTCGCGGGACGAGCAGCGCTGCTCTCGCCGCTGGACCGACTCGTGATGGACCGCAAGCGGCTCGCGGAGGTCTTCGACTTCGACTACACCCTGGAGATGTACAAGCCGGCCGCGAAGCGGCGCTGGGGCTACTACGCGCTGCCGATCCTGTACGGCGACCGACTGGTCGGCAAGCTCGACGCGACGGCCGACCGGAAGGCCGGCGAGCTGCGGGTCGACGCGGTGCACGAGGACCACGAGTGGGACAGCGAGCTGCGCGACGCCGTCGATGCGGAGATCGAGGATCTCGCCCGGTGGCTCGACCTGGTGCCGGTCCGCGACGGCCCGGCGGGGGTCTCACGTGGCGGGGGCGTGGGAAGCAGAGGAGGAGATGTGTGCGCCATCAGGGACTCGAACCCCGAACCCGCTGATTAAGAGTCAGCTGCTCTGCCAATTGAGCTAATGGCGCCAGAGCGTCGAAACCTTAGCAGTCGGGTTCGGGCGTCACGAAATCGTGCCGACGAGGGGACCAGCGGGACGCTCTCGTGGAATATTCAAGTTTCAACTATAGTTGGGGACAGGCACGACACTCGAAGCCGGAGGTGGCCTGATGCCCGCAGTGACCGTTGAGGACCTGACCGTCCTGGAGCGCCTGGCCGCGCCGGGCCTGGGTGACACCGTCCGGCCCGTCAAGCAGCTGATCGACGCCCCGAAGGGCTACGAGGGCGAGGGCTTCCCGGTGCGCCGGGCGTTCGCCGGCGTCGACCTGAGCGACCTCGACCCGTTCGTGCACATGGACCAGATGGGGGAGGTCGAGTACGCGCCCGGTGAGCCGAAGGGCACGCCGTGGCACCCGCACCGCGGCTTCGAGACCGTCACCTACATCATCGACGGCGTCTTCGACCACCACGACAGCCACGGCGGCGGCGGCTCGATCACCAACGGCGACACGCAGTGGATGACGGCCGGCGCCGGCCTGCTGCACATCGAGACCCCGCCCGAGTGGCTGGTGCAGAGCGGCGGCCTCTTCCACGGCATCCAGCTGTGGGTGAACCTCCCGCGCGACGCCAAGTGGAATCCGCCGGCCTACCAGGACATCCGCAGCGCGCAGGTCGGCCTGGCGACCTCGGCCGACGCGGGCGCGCTGGTGCGCGTGATCGCCGGCGACGTCGGTGCGCACGAAGGGTCCGGCACGACGTACACCCCGATCACGCTGGCGCACGCCACCGTGGAGGCGGGCGCGCGCCTCGACCTGCCCTGGGACGTCTCCTACAACGCGCTCGTCTACGTGCTGTCCGGGCACGGCACGGTCGGCGACGAGCAGGTCCCCGTGCGCACCGGCAACCTCGCGGTGCTCGGCGCCGGCGACTTCGTCACGGTGCGGGCCGACGGCGCGCCAGGAGAGCCGTACGCCGGCCCTCGACGTGCTCGTCCTCGGCGGTCGCCCGATCCGCGAGCCGGTCGCGTGGGCAGGGCCGTTCGTGATGAACACCAAGGCCGAGGTGATGCAGGCCTTCGAGGACTTCCAGAAGGGCAAGCTCGGCACCATCCCGAGCGTCCACAACGCCCCGACCGACCTGCAGACCAGCTGAGCCGAGCGCGGCCCACCGGACGTCATACGAATCGTGCGCTACAGGCACCGATTCGTATGACGTCCCGTGCGGATCCTTGGGGTGAGCGACGGGACTTGAACCCGCGACCCTCGCGACCACAACGCGATGCTCTACCAGCTGAGCTACGCCCACCATGGTCCCCGTGCAGCGAGCGGCTGCGCGAGGACCGGGAGAGAGTCTAACGGCTCAGGAGGGGTGCTCCGAATCGGGCCGGGAGCTGCTGACGAGGCCGGTCAGCGAGCCCTGGTGCACCGCGGCGGCCTTCTGCGCGGTGGCGGTGTCCGGCCCGGGAGGCGGCACGAAGACGGTGTCGCGGTAGTAGCGCAGCTCCTCGATGCTCTCGCGGATGTCGGCGAGGGCACGGTGGTTGCCGCCCTTGTCGGGGGCGTTGTAGTAGGCGCGCGGGAACCAGCGGCGCGCGAGCTCCTTGATCGAGGACACGTCGACGATCCGGTAGTGCAGGAACTGCTCGAGCTCGGGCATGTCGCGGGCCAGGAACGAGCGGTCGGTGGCCACCGTGTTGCCGGCCAGCGGCGGCCGGCTGCCGTCGGGGCAGTGCTCCTTGATGTAGGCCAGGACGAGGTCCTGTGCCTCGGCCAGCGAGACGCCGTCGTCGAGCTCCTCGATGAGCCCCGAGCTGACGTGCATGTCGTGCACGAACGGGACCATCTGCTCCATCGCCGCAGCAGGCGGCTTGATCACCACGTCGATGCCGTCACCGAGCACCTGGAGGTCGAAGTCGGTCACCAACGCGGCAACCTCGATGAGGGCGTCCGCCTCGAGGGAGAGGCCGGTCATCTCGCAGTCGATCCAGACGAGTCGCTCGGTCACAACGGTTCAGCCTACTCATGGCCGGTTCTCACCCCGCGGTCACGCACGGTGCCTACAGTGGCGGGATGCGGTGGACCGGACTGCACTGGGCCGGCCTGGCCGCCCGTCTTGTCGTGGGCGGGGTCTGGCTGTGGGCCGGCCTGCTCAAGCTCTCCGACCCGGAGTCGAGCGTCACGGCGGTGCGCGCCTACCAGCTGCTGCCGACCTCGATCACCGAGGGCGTCGGTCGGGCCTTGCCGATGGTCGAGGTCGTCGTCGGCGCCTGCCTGGTGCTCGGACTGCTCACCCGCATCAGCGGCGTGGTCTCCGCGGTGCTGCAGGTCGCCTTCATCGTTGGCATCGCCTCGGTCTGGGCGCGCGGCATCTCCATCAACTGCGGCTGCTTCGGCAACGGCGGGTACGACCCGCACGCGATCTCCAAGTACCCGTGGGAGATCGCCCGCGACGTGGCACTGCTCGCCCTGTCGCTGTACGTCGTGTGGCTGCGCCGTACCCCACTCGCCCTGGACAACCTGATCTTCCCCACCCTGAACGAGAGGTCCGATGTCGAAGCAACAGCGTGAGGCCAGCCGTCGCGAGCGAGTGGTCGAGATGCAGCGTCAGGCATCCGCGCGCGAGCGCAACCGCCGGCTGCTGATCACCGGTGCGATCGTCGCGGTGCTGTGCGCCGTGGTGGCCGCGTTCGTCGTCTTCTCCGGCAGTGGCGGCTCGTCGACGGCGCCGTCGGCGGCACCTCCCCCAAGGCCTCCGGCCAGTCGCTCGTGATGGGCCCCGACAGCGCACCGCACAAGGTGGTCGTCTACGAGGACTTCCTGTGCCCGTACTGCCGTGCAGTTCGAGACGAGCTCGCGCGACTTCCTGCGCGACGCGGCAGCGAAGGGCAAGGTGCAGGTCCAGTACCGGCCCTTCCACCTCCTCCAGGACGACTACTCGACGCGAGCGCTGTCGGCCTGGGCGGCCGTGCTCCAGGGCGGCACCCCGCAGCAGGCGCTGAAGTTCCACAACCTGCTCTACGACAACCAGCCCTACGAGAACGACCCCGACAAGCCCGACGCGGCCAAGCTGACCAGCTGGGCCAAGCAGGCCGGCGTCACGGACCAGAAGGTCCTGAGCGCCATCGGCACCACGGACACCGCGTTCGTCGATGCGGCCAACGCAGCGGCGTCGAAGGCCAACGTGAGCGGCACGCCGACGGTCTACGTCAACGGCACCGAGCTCAGCGGCTCCTCCATCTCCGACATGGTCGACAACCTGGAGCGCACGATCACCTCCGGGTGATGACATGCTGACGCGTCATGGCGGCCAGCAGAGATCACGAAGCACCTGACCTCGTCGACTTCATCGCCGGGCTCCCGAAGGCCGAGCTGCACGTGCACCACGTGGGTTCGGCCTCGCCCCGCATCGTCAGCGAGCTGGCGGCCCGGCACCCGGGCACGGTGCCGAGCGACCCCGAGGCGCTGGCGCAGTTCTTCGAGTTCCGCGACTTCGCCCACTTCATCGAGGTCTACCTCGCCGTCGTCGACCTGATCCGCACCCCGGAGGACGTGCGCCTGCTGACCTACGAGGTGGCCCGCGAGATGGCCGACGTCCAGCAGGTGCGCTACGCCGAGCTGACCGTCACGCCGCACACCTCCGTGCTCTCCGGGGTGCCGATCGAGGCCTTCACCGAGGCGATCGAGGACGCGCGCGTGGCGGCGGAGCGCGACCACGGCATCGTGCTGCGCTGGATCTACGACGTCCCGGGCGAGTTCGGCGTGCCGGCGGCCGATGCGACGCTGTCCTACGCCCTCGACCACGGGCCCGAGTCGCTGATCGGCTTCGGCCTCGGCGGCCCCGAGGTCGGCGTGCCGCGTCCGCAGTTCCGCCCCCACTTCGAGGCCGCCCGCGCGGCCGGGCTGCACTGCCTCCCGCACGCGGGCGAGACGACCGGGCCGCAGACCGTCTGGGACGCCCTGCGCGAGCTCGGCGCCGAACGGATCGGCCACGGGACGTCGTCGGCGCAGGACCCCGACCTGCTCGCCCACCTCGCCGAGCACCGGGTCCCGCTCGAGGTCTGCCCCTCCTCGAACCTCGCGACGCGCGCCGTCGCCACCATCGAGGAGCACCCGCTGCCGGCCTTCGTCGAGGCGGGCGTGGTGGTCACCATCAACAGCGACGACCCGCCGATGTTCGGCACGACCCTCAACCGCGAGTACGCCGTGGCCGCCGGGCTGCTCGGCCTGGACGCCGCCGGGGTGGCCGACCTCGCCCGCACCGCCGTCCGGGCGTCGTTCGCTCCCCCCGAGGTCGGCGCCGCGAGTGCTCGCGGAGATCGATGCCTACGCCGGCACCTGAGCCCGGGAAACCCTGTCGCGGAGACATGCGTGGGCCCTGCGGTCTCATACTCCGCAGGGCCAGATCCTTTGTACGACAGGCAATTCGGCCACCCGCGCATCGACACGCTCGCGTCGTGAACGAGATCACGTAGGTTTTCGAGCGTGAGCACCTCTCCCGCCGCCCTCGCCGCCTGGCACCGGGTCGTCGAGACCCGGGATCCGGCGCTGCTGGACGACCTGCTCGCCGAGGGCTGCGTATTCCGCTCGCCGGCGCTGCACCGCCCCCAGGAGGGCAAGGCAGCTGACTGACGGCCTACCTCGCCGCAGCGATGGTCGTGCTCGGGCCGACGCTGACCTACCACCACGAGTGGGACGACGGGTCGAGCGCAGTACTGGAGTTCACCGCCGAGCTCGACGGCCGCACGGTGCACGGCGTCGACATGCTGCGCTGGGACGAGCGACGACCGGCTGGTCGAGTTCACGGTGATGGTCCGCCCGTTCAGCGGGCTGACCACGCTGATGGAGAAGATGGCCACGCAGCTCCAGCCGGGGTGACCGATCTCAGCGGGCGACCCCTCCGCCACCGGTTCCACGGTTGCGGCCACGGCTGGTCTAGTCGTCGCTGCGTCTCTCCTGTCGAGATGCCGGCTCCCGCAGCGTGGACATGCCACTCTGGAGGTGCCTCAAGACGGGTAGAGCAGCCATCCCGATTCGCGTCCTTGCTCCGGCGCGATCCCTCCACGGGATGGCTACTCACCCGGATTTTCTCGTTTCGGGGGGTTTGCGACAGGCTCCTCACGGGGTACGGATGTGCCACACGCCCAAGGGAGGGACTTGTATGGCATTCATCCTGTGGCTCATCGCCGTGATCCTCGTGATCAGCGGCATCGTCACCATCTTTCGAGGCAGCATCCTGTTCGGGATCGTCCTGATCGTCGTCGGACTGCTCGTCGGGCCCGGAGGGGTCAGCATCTTCAACCGCTGACACGACGACCCGAACGGCACGACCCGGTCGGGTCGTGCTGTTTGGTTCTCGGCCCGCTGGGCACGAGTCAGGCAGAACCCGATCGAAGGGAGTCGCGTCATGCTGTGGACCATCCTGGTCGTCTTGGTGATCATCGCGCTGGTGATCTGGATCGTCGGCCGCGTGCGTGGAGGCCGCGGGCGCGGATGAGCTGCCGGTCTCGTCTGCGCCCTTCTCGACGCACCCGCTGACAGATCGTCACGGCAGTGGGAACGCTCGATGATCAGCTGCGTTCATCACGCCCCGTTGCTGACCGTTCTTGCTCGGCAACACCCGTAGCGATACCGACTGCCCGTGGACCGACGGTCGGACGTAGTAGCAGTCGTCCGTCTCAGGGCAGTAGTTGCACACGACGTCCACTTCGCCCTTGTCCGAGGGGCGAATGTGGGTGCCGTGCCGGTCCGCCCACACGGACCGAAACTGAACTGAGACGAACCCGGTCCGCGAGCACCGGTACGGGGACTGAACCCGTTGGAACGAGCCAGCGCGACATGCGACGAGGTCGAAAGCCGCATGCTCGGTCGGATGCGTATTTAATACTGTGCGTCTTGCCTGAGCCCCCGTAGCTCAGCTGGACAGAGCGAGTCACTTCTAATGACTTGGTCGCAGGTTCGAGTCCTGCCGGGGGCGCCGCTCGGCGTCAGTCCGTGCGTCTGACGGCGAGGGCGGCGACGTCGTCCTCGTGGCCGTCGTCGCGCAGCGACTCGACGAGGGCGTCGAGCTCGGGCTGCAGCGGCGTCCTGGCCAGCCGCGGTGCGGCGGCGAGGACGCGCTGCTGGCCGACGTCGATGTCCTCGTGGCGGCGTTCGACGAGTCCGTCGGTGAAGGCCAAGAGCGTGTCGCCGGCCTCGAACGGGTGGGTAGCGCCGTGCCGGGCGCTCCCTGAGCACGCCGAGCGGTGCGCCCGTGGGGATCTCGAGGTGCTCGGCGGAGCCGTCGGCGTGGATCACGACCGGCGGCGGGTGTCCCGCGCTCACCGCGTGGAGCTCGTTGCGCGCCGGATCGATCACGACGAGCACGAGCGTGACCAGCTGGTGCATGTCGTAGGTCTCCATCAGCTCGTCCAGCTTGGAGCCGACGAGCGCGGGATCGGGCTCGACCACGACGTACGCGCGGATGGCCGCGCGCATCTGCGCCATCGACGCGGCCGCCGCGACGCCCCGCGCCCATGACGTCGCCCACGAAGAGCACGAGCCGTCCGTCGGGCAGGTTGATGGCGTCGAAGAAGTCGCCGCCCACGCCGGTGCGCCCGGCCGGGCTGTAGTGCGTGGCGACGCTCCAGCCCGGGAGCGCCTCGGTGAGGTCGGGCAGCACGGCGTGCTGGAGCTGCACGGCGGTCTCGAGGGTCTGGCTGTAGAGCTGGGAGTTGTCGATGGCCAGCGCACATCGCCGGGCGAGCTCCTCGGCGAACAGGGCGTCGGCCTTGGTGTAGTGGCGGTAGCTCGTCGGAGGTCACCCACGTCATCGCGCCCAGCACCCGGCCGCGCGCCTCCAGCGGTACGACGAGGTAGCTGCGCAGCTCGAGGGCGCGCGCCATCTCCAGCTGCTCCGGGTCGGTGATCGAGGCCGCGAGCATCTCGTCGGTGATGACGGGTACGAGGCTGCGCCTGCCCGGTCCGGATCACCTCCCAGGTGCCGCCGCGACTCGGGGTCCGGGGGATAGCGGCGCTGCATCTCCAGGGCGAGCTCGACCTTGGCAGGGTCGACGTGCTCGACGGCCAGCCGGTGCAGGCGGCCGTCCTCGACGAGGTCGATCGCGCACCAGTCGGCGAACTCCGGCACGGCGAGCTTGGCCACCCGGCGAGAGGGTGCGGCCGTAGTCGAGGCTGTTGGACAGCTCGGCCGCCGAGTCGGCCAGGAACCGCATCGCGGGCCGCCTGCGCGGCCGCGTCGCGCTGGGAGTCGATGCGCACGATCGCCTGGGCGCAGGAGTCGGCCAGGATGGCGAAGAACTCGAGCTCGGCGGCGTCGAGCTCGCGCAGACCGGGGAAGGACAGCGAGATCACGCCCGATCGTCCGGCCGAGGACGGTGAGCGGCAGCCCCACCATCGACCGGGGTCCCTCGCTCGCCTGCTCCAGGTCGGGTAGCGCGCGGCGATCGCGTCGGCTCCGCGCAGCACGAGCAGCCGCCCGGTGCGGGCGACCTCGGCCGCAGGGGTCACCGAGTCGATCGAGAAGGTCGCCCAGCGCTGGCCGCACCCGGACCGCCCGCCGCGCAGGCCCGCCAGCACCATCGTCTCGTCGTCGAGCTTGAGCGACAGGGAGGCCACGGTGGCGCCGACGGCGTCGGCGGCATGGTCGATCACGATCTTGGTGACCGCGTCGATGCGTGTCGGCGGTGCCGAGGTCGGCGGCCACGCCGGCCAGCCGCCGCAGCCGGTCGCCGAGGCGTCGGATCTCGCGCACCTGCTCGGCCTCGACCGACCGCGTAGTCGCTGACCCACAGCGTGCCGACGATCTCCTCGCCGCGGCGCAGCGGCGTGCAGACCACCTCGGCGGGCTGCACCGATCCGTCGACGTGGCGCACGTCGAGCCGGCCCTCCCAGGAGGTGCCCTGCAGTGCCTGCTGGAAGATCTCGGTCAGCACGCCGTCGTCCTCCTCGGGCACGAGCAGGCTGCTGATGGTCGCCCAGCCCTCCTCGCCGAGGGTGCCGTGGCGCCAGGCAGCGGCGGCGTTGCCGAAGACCACGAGCCCCGCGGTGTCGGTGGCCAGCGCCGGCTCGTTCAGGGCGTGGAGGTGCTCGAGGTCAGCGACCCACGAGGGCACTCCCGGCGTAGACATTGCGCAACTATGGCAGGCACCGCCTCGACGTACGACGGGAAGGACCAGCGGAGGGACCTATGTCTCAGGTCGTGGGCTCAGCCGCGGAGCCGGGCCATCCAGGACTCGATCTCGTCGGGGTCGCGCGGCAGGGCGGCGGAGAGGTTCCTGACCCCGTCGGCGGTGACCACCACGTCGTCCTCGATGCGGATGCCGATGCCGCGCAGCTCCTCCGGGACGAGCAGGTCGTCCTCCTGGAAGTAGAGCCCCGGCTCGACGGTCAGCACCATGCCCTCCTCGAGCTCCCCGCCGGGGTAGATGCTGGTGTCCGCCGCGGCGCAGTCGTGGACGTCGAGGCCGAGCATGTGGCTGGTGCCGTGGAGGGTCCAGCGCGCGTAGACCTGGCTGTCGGGGGCCAGCGCCTCCTCGGCCGAGACCGGGAGCAGCCCGAGGTCCTCGAGCGCGTGGGCGAGCACCGACATAGCCGCCCGGTGCGGGTCGCGGAACGCGGCTCCTGGCCGGACCGCGTCGATGCCGGCCTGCTGCGCCTCGAGCACGACCGAGTAGAGCTCGCGCTGGAGCTGGGAGTAGGTGCCCGAGACGGGCAGCGTGCGGGTGACGTCGGCGGTGTAGAGCGAGGTCGCCTCGGCGCCCATGTCGAGCAGGATCAGCTCGCCCGGGGTCACCGGGCCGGTGTTGTCGACCCAGTGCAGGGTGGTGGCGTGGCGACCGCCACCGACGATCGAGTCGTAGCCGATGTCGCTGCCCATCGTGCGCGCGCGCCGGAAGAAGGTGCCCTCCAGCCAGCGCTCGCCGTGCTCGAGGACGCCGTCCCACTCGCGCACCGAGTCCTCGAAGCCGAGGGTGGTGATGTCGCAGGCCGTCTGCAGCTCGCCGAGCTCCCACTCGTCCTTGACGAGCCGCAGCTCGGAGAGCACCCGGGAGAACTCGTGGTCGCGGGCGTCGTCGCCGGCCACCATCGCGTCGAGCCGAGGGTCGACGCCGCGCAGCACGCGGGTCTTGGACCCACCGTCGGCGGTGCCGCCCAGACGGTCGGCGAGCTCGTCGAGGTGACGGGTCTCCACGCCGAGCGAGTCGGAGATCTCGCGCAGCGACGGACGGCGCCCGACCCACAGCTCGCCGTAGACCCGGTCGCGGAAGAACTCGTCGGTGTCGCGGGCGCTGCGCGGGCGGGCGTAGAGCACGGCCTCGCCGTCCTCGACGACGAGCACGGCGTCGCTGGTCTGGTTGCCGCAGAGGTAGGTGTGCGCGGTCTCCGCCCGGAAGCGGTAGTCGGTGTCGTTGGCCCGCACCTTGAACCCGCCGGCCGGTACGACGAGTCGCTCGCCGGGGAACTCCGCGCTCAGCCGCTCGCGTCGCGCCTGCGCCCAGGGCGTGATCGGGTGGGGCGGCAGGTCGAGCTCGCGGTCGCCCCAGCCGGAGCGCATGAAGGTGGAGTATGCGTGGGGGACCGGCGGGTCGTGGCTCTCGGTGTGCTCGCCGTCGTGCGTGCCCTGCGCGTCTGTGTCGTGGGATGCCTCGCTCACCGGGCCACTCTACGTCCGGGCATCGATACCCTGTGGCGCATGATGGCGCGCAGTCAGGCTCGGCGCAGCAACGCCGCGTTCACCGTCGTGGTGGCGCTGGTGATGCTGCTCTGCGCGGTCGGCATGGGCTTCATCCTGCTGCTCTCCGGCGCACCCGCGGCACTCGTCGTCGGGGTCGTGCTGGCCGCGCTCCCCGTGACGCCGCTGATCGCGGCGTACCTCTGGCTGGACCGCTACGAGCCGGAGCCGCGCTCGCTGCTGGTGCTGGGCCTGGGCTGGGGCGCGTTCGTGGCCACGGCCGTGGCGCTGCTGCTCCAGGTCTTCGACACGGTGATCTTCAAGAACACCGACGCCTTCAACGCCGTTGTGGTCGCACCGCTGACCGAGGAGGGCGCCAAGGGCCTCTTCATCGTGCTGCTGCTGATCTACCGGCGCCAGGAGCTCGACGGCATCCTCGACGGCATCGTCTACGCGGGCATGATCGGCATCGGCTTCGCCTTCACCGAGAACATCCTCTACCTGACCTCGGCCTACATGGGCTCCGACCACTCGGCCGGCGGCCTCGGCAGCGCCGTGGGCCTGTTCATCGTGCGCTGCCTGTTCGGGCCCGTTCGCGCACCCGTTCTTCACCGCCTTCACCGGCATCGGCGTCGGGATCGCGGTCGGCAGCAAGAGCCATGCCGTCCGGGTGCTCGCGCCGATCTGCGGGTACGCCGTCGCGGTGCTCGCGCACTGGCTCGTGGAACTACTCGCTGATGGTCGACGACGGCCGCAACGCCGTCACGACGTACGTCTTCCTGATGGTGCCGGCGTTCCTGCTGATGGCCAGCTTCGCGATCTGGTCGCGACGCCGCGAGGGGCGGGTGCTGACCGCAGCCCTCGGCGACTGCGCGCAGCGCGGGTTCCTCGACCCGGCGGAGGTGCCGTGGCTCGCGCGCATCCCCGCTCGCCGGTACGCCCGCCGGAACGCGGAGAAGGTCGGCGGCATCCAGGCGCGCCGGACGATGGTCGCCTACCAGAACGAGGCCGTGGAGCTCGGCTTCCTGCACAGCCGCTACCTGCGCGGCGTCCCACCGCCGGGCTTCGCGGCCCTCGGGCAGGAGCACGTCGAGCGGATGCGCGCCCTCCGGCCGGGCCTGGTCTGGCCGCGGCCCGAGGCGTCGCCCGGGACCCCGCTGCCGGCGGCCGGCGGAGCGCCGGCCCCGCCGCGCGTCTGACCCCGACCGTTCCGCGTCCACAGCCCCGCGGTTCCGGTGCCGCCGTCCACAGGCTGCGCCGCCTCCGCCCTCGCCTGGTCGTCCTGGGCGCTGGACTCTGCCCACCGAGCAGAGAGGACAACGAGGGTGAACGACAGCTACGTGACGGTGCAGGGCTGGGTCGGCGGCGAGGTCGACCTGCGCACGGTGGGGGAGACGCAGGTGGCCTCCTTCCGGGTCGGGTCGACGCCTCGCTACAACAAGGGCGGGACGTGGGTGGACGGCCAGACGTCCTGGTACACCATCAACTGCTGGCGACAGCTGGGCCGCAACGTCAAGGACTCCGTGAGCCGCGGCGACGCGGTCATCGTCCACGGCCGGGTGCGCGTCGACGTGTGGGAGCGCGAGGGCATGCCGAGCTCCGTGCAGTGGATCGTCGACGCGAGCTGGGTCGGCCACGACCTGAGCAAGGGCACCGGCGCGTTCGTGAAGACCGCGCGCGCCGCCAAGGACCCGCGCGAGGACGAGGCCGTGCGCGAGGTGGTGCACGCCTACGAGCCCGACGGGCCCCAGCTCGACTCCGCCGGCGAGCCGATCCACCCGGCTGCCTGAGCGGGGGACCGGGCGATGAACCCGCGGACGGGACGGGCCCGTCGTCCCCCGTAGGCTGGGCGGACCATGGCTGACTACGTCTTCACGCTGCGCAACGTCCGCAAGGCCCACGGTGACAAGGTCGTGCTCGACAACGTGACCCTGTCGTTCCTCCACGGCGCCAAGATCGGTGTCGTCGGCCCCAACGGCACCGGCAAGTCCACCCTGCTCAAGATCATGGCGGGGCTGGAACGGGCCAACAACGGCGACGCGATCCTCGACCCCGGTGCGACCGTCGGGATGCTCCAGCAGGAGCCGCCCCTGAGCGAGGGCAGGACGGTGCTCGAGAACGTCGAGGAGGCCGTCCACGAGATCAAGGGCAAGCTCGACCGCTACAACGAGATCAGCGAGCAGCTCGCCGCACCCCGACGCCGACTACGACACCCTGCTGGCCGAGATGGGCGACCTGCAGACCGACCTCGACCACGCGAACGCCTGGGACCTCGACAGCCGGCTCGACCAGGCCATGGACGCGCTGCGCTGCCCGCCTCCCGAGGAGCTCGTCGACCACCTCTCCGGTGGCGAGCGTCGCCGGGTCGCGCTCTGCAAGCTGCTGCTCGAGCAGCCCACCCTGCTGCTGCTCGACGAGCCCACCAACCACCTCGACGCCGAGTCGGTGCAGTGGCTCGAGGGTCACCTCGCCGTCCTACCCCGGCGCCGTGCTGGCCGTGACCCACGACCGCTACTTCCTCGACAACGTGGCGAGCTGGATCCTCGAGCTCGACCGCGGCCAGCACGCACCCCTACGAGGGCAACTACACGACGTACCTGGAGACCAAGAAGGAGCGTCTCAAGGTCGAGGGAGCCAAGGACGCCAAGCGGGCCAAGATGCTCGAGCGCGAGCTGGAGTGGGTCCGGTCCAACCCCAAGGCCCGCCAGGCCAAGAGCAAGGCCCGGCTCTCCCGCTACGAGGAGCTTGCCGCCGAGGCCGAGCGCAACCGCAAGATCGACACCGCCGAGATCAACATCCCGCCCGGCCCGCGCCTCGGCGACGTCGTGCTCGAGTCCGAGAACCTCGTCAAGGGCTTCGGTGACCGGCTGCTGATCGACGACCTGAGCTTCAACCTGCCGCGCGCGGGCATCGTCGGCGTGATCGGCCCCAACGGCGTCGGCAAGACCACCCTGTTCCGGATGATCGTCGGTGAGGAGAAGCCCGACAACGGGTCGCTCGAGGTCGGCAAGACGGTGAAGATCTCCTACGTCGACCAGAGCCGTGGCGGCCTCGATCCCACCAAGAACGTGTGGGAGGTCGTCTCCGACGGGCTCGACCACATCAAGGTGGCCAGCTTCGAGATGCCCTCACGCGCCTACGTCGCGTCGTTCGGCTTCAAGGGGCCCGACCAGCAGAAGAAGGCCGGCGTGCTCTCCGGTGGGGAGCGCAACCGGCTCAACCTCGCGCTCACCCTGAAGATGGGCGGCAACATGCTGCTGCTCGACGAGCCGACCAACGACCTCGACGTCGAGACCCTGGCCTCGCTCGAGGACGCCCTGCTGGACTTCCCGGGCTGCGCGGTCATCACCTCCCACGACCGGTGGTTCCTCGACCGCACGGCGACCCACATCCTGGCCTGGGAGGGCACCGACGAGCAGCCCGGCGAGTGGTTCTGGTTCGAAGGCAACTTCGCGGCGTACGAGGCCAACAAGGTCGAGCGCCTCGGCGCCGAGGCCGCGCGGCCGCACCGGGTCAGCCACCGTGATGCCTGCGCAGCGCCTAGATGTACCCGGCCAGGACGTTGGTAGCGGGAGCCTGGTTGAACGAACGAGAACCTCCGAGTGGGATGTGGCTTGTCTAAGGCCCACATCCAACCCGGAGGTTCTCGTGTCCCACGGTAGTGCCCGCACTGACCGTTCATGGCCGGCTGCTGATCGTCCAGCGGCACCAGGCCGGCTGGCCGCAGGCCCACATCGCCGCGGCGATGGGTGTCTCCCGCAAGTGTGTGAAGACCTGGATCGACCGCTTCGCCGCCGAAGGCGAGGCCGGTCTGCGCGACCGGTCCGTCGCGGCCGCACTCGATGCCGACGCGGACCAGTGCCGAGGTCGAGCACGCAGGTCGTCGAGCTGCGCCGGCCGCGAGCGGCGACGGCCCGGACTGGCTCGGCGCCGAGCTCGGGGTGCCGGCCCGGACGGTGTCCCGGATCCTGCGCCCGCCACCAGGTGCCCTACCTGCGCGAGTGCTGGACCCGATCACCGGGGAGGTGATCCGGGCCTCGAAGGCCGACCGCGGTCCGCTACGAACGCGACCGGCCCGGCGAGCTGGTGCACATGGACGTCAAGAAGCTCGGCCGGATCCCCGACGGCGGCGGCTGGCGGGCCCACGGCCGTGGCCACGGGCAGCACCAGCGCGACCGGACGACCAAGGTCGGCTACGACTACGTCCACTCCCTGGTCGATGACCACTCCCGGCTGGCCTACTCCGAGATCCTGCCCGACGAGAAGGGCGCCACCTGCGCGGCGTTCCTCGCCCGCGCCATCGCCTACTTCGCCGCCCACGGCATCACCCGGATCGAGCGGCTGATGACCGACAACGCCTGGGCCTACCGCTGGTCCCTGCGCGAGCGTCTGCGCCGCAGCACGGCATCCGCCAGAAGTTCATCAAGCCCCACTGCCCCTGGCAGAACGGCAAGGTCGAACGGCTCAACCGCACCCTGGCCACCGAGTGGGCCTACCGGCAGGTCTTCACCAGCAACGACCGAACGAGCCGCCGCCCTTGCACCCTGGCTCGAGCACTACAACACTCAACGCCGCCACAGCGCACTCGGAGGACTCCCACCGATCAGCCGCTGCTACCAACCTGATGGCCGGGTACATCTAGAAGGTTCGCTCCCGCCTCTGGTGCGACGGGCTCTGCTTGATGGCCCACGAGGCCGACAAGGTCGAGCGCCTCGGCGTCGAGGCCGCGAGGCCGCACCGGGTCACCCACCGTCGGCTGACGCGCGACTAGAAGGTTCGCTCCCGCCTCTGGTGCGACGGGCTCTGCTTGATGGCCCACGAGGCCGACAAGGTCGAGCGCCTCGGCGCCGAGGCCGCGAGGCCGCACCGGGTCACCCACCGCCGGCTGACGCGCGACTAGAAGGTTCGCTCCCGCCTCTGGTGCGACGGGCTCTGCTTGATGGCCTACGAGGCCAACAAGGTCGAGCGCCTCGGCGCCGAGGCCGCGCGGCCGCACCGGGTCACCCACCGCCGGCTGACGCGCGACTGACGCCGACGGTCAGTCGATCGCGTCGCGGATGTCTGCGTCGCGGGGCTTGTCGGCGAGCAACCGGTCGCTGACCTCGTTGAAGATCCGGCCCAGGGCCGCGAAGTCGGCGTCCGAGGCGAGGTCGACGAGGTGGGCGCGCACCCCGCGCACGTGGGTGGGGGCGGCCTCGACCAGGCGCTGACGGCCGGCGCGTCGTCATCACCGCCTCCACCCCACGCCCGTCGGAGTCGGAGGCCTCACGTTGGACGAGATCGGCCCGCTCCATCCGCGCGATGGTGTGGGTCACCCGGCTGCGCGAGTGACACATCGAGTCGGCCAGCGTGGCCATCCGCATGCGGCCGTCGGCCTCGGAGAGGCGCACGAGGATCTCGTACTCGCTGAAGGACAGGTCGTGCTCCTCGCGGAGCTCGCGGTCGAGCTGGTGCTGGAGCAGCTCGCTGCCCAGGATGTAGGCGCGCCAGGACCGCTGCTCGTCGATCTCGAGCCAGCGCACCGCATCACCAGCACTCATGTCCGGAAAGTCTAGTTGGCGAAATCTCGGAAATCTCTCGCTGGGACGGGAACAACTTTCGCCGACGGTTGGTTGAAGCTTGTACTAACCGGGAGTGAGAGCCACCCCGGACAGGCAGACGAGGAACGGAGCAACATGTCCATCGACACCGCATTCGGCACCGAGGTGACCGCAGGCACCTGGACCATCGACCCCAGCCACTCCGAGGTGGGCTTCACCGTGCGCCACCTGATGAGCAAGGTCCGCGGCCAGTTCACGACCTTCGAGGGCACGCTCAGCACGGGCGAGAGCCTGGAGTCGACCCGCGCCACCGCGACGATCGACCTGAACTCGATCGACACCCGCGACGCGCAGCGCGACGCCCACCTGCGATCGGCGGACTTCTTCGACGTCGAGAAGTTCGGTCAGATGACCTTCACCACGACCTCCTTCGACGGCACGACGGCTCAGGGCGACCTGACCATCAAGGGCGTCACCAAGCCCGTCGAGCTCGACGTCGAGTTCCTCGGCGCCGGCCAGGACCCGTGGGGCAACGCGCGCCTGGGCTTCGAGGCCACCGGCACGATCAGCCGCAAGGAGTTCGGCGTGGACTTCAACATCCCGCTCGACGGTGGCCGCCTGGTCATCGGCGACGCCGTGAACATCCACCTGGCCGTCGAGGCCGTGCTCCAGCAGCCCGCTGCCTGACCTTCTCTTCCAGCGACGAGGCGTCGCAGGTGCTCAACGCACCTGCGACGCCTCGTCGTATCAGCTGAGGTCTCGGGTCAGGAGAGGCGCTCGAGGATCATCGCCATGCCCTGGCCGCCGCCGACGCACATGGTGATCAGCCCGGTGGTCTTGTCGTGCCAGTCCAGCGAGTTGAGCATCGTGTTCTGCAGGCGGGCGCCGGTCATCCCGAAGGGGTGGCCCACGGCGATGGCGCCGCCGTTGACGTTGAGCCGGTCGAGGTCGATGCCGAGCTCCTGGTACGACGGCACGACCTGGGCCGCGAACGCCTCGTTGATCTCGACGAGGTCGATGTCGTCGATGCTCATGTTCGCCCGGCCGAGGGCCTGCTTGGTGGCCTCGACGGGGCCGAGGCCCATGATCTCGGGGGACAGGCCGCTGACCCCGGTCGAGACGATCCGGGCCAGGGGAGTGATGCCGAGCTCCTTGGCCCGGGTGTCCGACATCACGATGACCGCCGCGGCCCCGTCGTTGAGCGCGCAGCAGTTGCCGGCGGTGACCACGCCGTCGGGGCGGAAGACCGGCTTCAGGTCGGCGATCGCCTCGTAGGTCACGCCGGCGCGCGGGCCGTCGTCCTTCTCCACGACCGAGCCGTCGGGGGCCGTGACCGCGGTGATCTCGCGCGCCCAGAACCCGTCGTTGATCGCCTTCTCGGCGAGGTTCTGCGAGCGGACGCCGAACTCGTCGAGCTCCTTGCGGTCGAGGCCGCGCAGCCGGGCCACGTTCTCGGCCGTCTGGCCCATGGCGATGTAGACGTCCGGCACCTTCCCGTCCTCGCGGGGGTCGTGCCAGTCCTGGCCGCCCTGGCCCTGCTCGACGGTGCGCTCCTCGGCCTCCGCGAAGGCGGGGTTCTTGGTGTCGGGGAGGTGGTCGGAGGTGCCCTTGGCGAAGCGGGAGACCGTCTCGACGCCGGCGGAGATGAAGGCGTGCCCCTCGCCGGCCTTGATCGCGTGGAAGGCCATCCGCGAGGTCTGCACCGAGGACGAGCAGTAGCGCGTGATGGTGGTGCCGGGGATCTGGTCGTAGCCGAGCAGCGTCGCCACCACCCGGCCCATGTTGAAGCCCGACTCGCCGCCGGGGAGGCCGCAGCCCAGCATCAGGTCGTCGATCGTGGTCGGGTCGAGCCCGGGCACCTTGTCCAGCGCGGCCTTGATGGCCAGCACGCTGAGGTCGTCGGGGCGGAAGTCCTTCAGCGACCCCTTGTTGGCACGACCGATCGGGGTGCGGGCCGCTGACACGATCACTGCCTCGGGCATGGGAACTCCTCGCGATCTGGGGGTCGGTCGGCACGTCGTACGCGCCAGCGGTCAGCCTAGGACACGTTCTGCTCGCGGGCCTCGGCGCCGTCCACGCCCGCGGGACCGACGAGCGCGCCCATGAGCAGTCGCAGGCTCTCGTCGACGAGCCGCTCGCGCTCGGGCTCGGGTTCGCGCAGTGCCCGCAGCAGGATGCCGTCGACCGCGCTGATCAGCGTGACGGCGCGGTTGCGGCCGTGCTCGTGGCCGGCGACGCACATCGCGTGCTCGACGACGTCGGTGAGCCGCTCGGCCTGGGCCTGCATCACCTCGGCCACCGCCGGCTGGCGGGACCCCTCGATGGTCAGCTCCATCCGCACCAGCAGCAGGTCGGGCCGCGAGAGCCAGGACCGAAGCATCGCCGCGGTCTGCGCCGGGGCGTAGCCCAGCTCGCCGGCGTGCTCCTCGATCCGCCGCGTCAGCTCGGTGATGTCCTCGGCGAACCTCGCGATCACGAACTCGGCCAGCCGGGTCAGCAGCGCCACCCGCGTCCGCATGTACGCCGAGCAGGAGCCCTCGGGCAGCCCGGCCTCGCGATCGACCGCGCGGTGGGTGAGGCCGCGCAGGCCCGCCGTGGCGACCACGTGGACGGCTGCGGTGAGGAGCAGCGACTCCCGGGCGGTGAACCGCGGCACCTCAGGTCCCTCGGGTGTGCTGGCCACCGGACCTCCTCCACTCCGCCCAGGCAGTGTGACGGGCACCACCCTACGGCCGCTTGCAGGCGTGGTTCTACAGATGTAGATTCTTCTACAGATGTAGAAAGGACGTTCATCATGAACCACAACATCGCCCCCGACCTGACCGCCTTCGTCGTCGCCTTCGCGGTGCTCGACCTGATCGCCGTGCTCGCCATCGTCGGCGTCGCGATCGGCGCCGCCACCGCGTTCTTCCGCCGTCACCGCGCCGTCCGCGTGCGCCGGCGCGAGGCCTTCGCGCCGTACTACCGCCGGGTCGCCCTCCACCACTGACCGCATCGCCACCGGGCCGCTGACCCGCACCGCTGAGCGTCTCGCCGGGCGGGGCTGAGAGCATCTGCGCGTGCCGCACACCTTCGCCTGCGAGCTGCGCTGGGCCGACATGGACATGCTGGGCCACGTCAACAACGTCCGGTACCTCGACTACCTCGGCGCCGCACGCGCGGCCGCCCTTCGCCGGGCTCCCGGCGGCCGGTCGCGCGTGCTGGCGCACCAGGTGGAGTTCGTCGCCCCGCTGGTCTTCCACCGCGACCCCGTGCTGGTCGAGACCCGTGTCACCGCGGTCGGCCACGGACGGCGTCGCCCTCGCGCAGGAGGTGTACGACGAGCCCGACGACCAGGTCGCCGGGTCTACCTGCGCGCCTCGAGCGTGCTCGACCACGACCCGACTCGACGAGCGCGAGCGCGCTCAGGTCGAGGCCCTCCGGGGGAGCGACCACGCGTGGCGCGACCTCGCCCATCCCGCACCGCGCGCCGCGCTGCGACCTTCGAGATGCAGGTGCGCCCCGGCGACCTCGACGAGGACGGCATGGTCAGCGACGGCGTGCTCTTCGAGTACCTCCAGGAGTCGCGCATCCGCTACGTGATGGACCTGCACACGCGCGGCCAGTCCTGGACCCACCACGTGATCGCGCGCACCGACGTGCAGTACCTCCGGCCGATGCCGTTCCGCGCCGCGCCGTACGCCGTGCACTCGTGGATCGGCAGCGTCGGCACCAAGTCGTTCACCATCTGCGCCGAGGTCCGCGACGAGGACGCCGTGCTCGCGGAGGCCACGGTGGTGATGGTGACCTTCGACAAGGAGGCCCAGCGGCCGGCACCGATGGCGCAGTGCGCAGCGCGAGCGCCTGGAGCAGGCAGCTCAGCGCTGGCTGAGGTCCTCCATCGTGTTGACCATGAACTGCGCGGCGTGGGTGACGTACTCCCAGAACTGCGCGTCCTGCTCGGGCGTCAGGTCGGCCTCGTCGAGCGCGGCGCGGAAGTGGGTGCAGCCAGTGGTCGCGTGCCGTCGGCGTGACCGCGAACGGCGCGTGCCGCATCCGCAGCCGGGGGTGCCCGCGGCGGCTCGGAGTACGTCGTGGGCCCGCCCCAGTACTGCTCGAGGAACATCGCGAACCGGTCCTCGGCCGGCCCGAGGTCCTCCTCCGGGTAGAGCGGCCGCAGCACCTCGTCGGTCGCGACCCCCTCGTAGAACCGCTTGACGATCCCGCGGATCGTCGGGCTGCCGCCGATCTCGTCGTAGAAGGTCTCCGCGTCGCTCACCCGGCCATTGTGCCGATCGGCCCGGGCCTCAGCGCAGCGCGGTCAGGTAGCGCCCCGCCGCGCGCAGGTTGCGCAGTCGCGACTCCCAGGTGACGCCGGCCCCGAGGAGCGCCGCGCCCAGCAGCGCGAGGGTGAGCCACCGCGGCACCGCCTCGGCCAGCGGCTCGAGCTCCCGCAGGGTCAGCAGGGCCACGGTGCCCGCGCCGGCCACCAGGGGCGCCGCGAGCGCTGCTGCGATCCCCAGGCCAGGGCGGCGGCACCGCCCGCGCCGACGAGGAGGGCGCGCAGGGACACCGGCTCCTGCGAGCGCCAGCAGGAGGCTGGGCGCGAGCGCCAGGGCGAGGCCGGCGCCGAGGACGCCGGACGCTGTCCGCCTCGCGGTCGGTGCGCAGCCGCCAGGCGCCCGCGGCCAGCAGCAGGATCGCCGCGGGCAGCGTGTAGAGCTCCGGCGCCCGGACGTCGAGCAGCACCCGCAGGGCCGTGGCCGTGCCGAGCACGGCAGGCGGCGAGCCAGCTGAGGTCGGTGCGGTCGCGGTTGAGCACGGCCACGCCGGCGAGGCCGGAGCCGAGACGGTCAGCACCAGGGCCAGCGCGTCGAGGTCGGGCGCCAGCACGGCCGCGGCGACCGCCGGGACCGCCGAGGCCAGCTCGAGCGTCAGCCGGCTCGTCCGGCGGCGCGACGCCGGGGCCGCGGCGAGTGCGACCAGCGCGGCGAACACCGCCATGACGCCGGCGGTCGTCCGGGCGCGGTCGACCAGGTGGCGCCCCAGGCGAACAAGGCGTAGGCGCCTGCGAGCGACGGCCAGCGCACCGGTCACCGCCGGTGCCACGACCTCGTCGCGCCGCTCGCTCCCGGCGTACGCCGCGGCCATCAGCAGGCAGACGACGGTGCCCGCCACGGCGCTCAGAGCGGGCGACGGGCACGGCCAGGGCCAGTCCCACGACGAGCAGGTAGCCGGCGCCGAGCGCGGTGACCGCGACCGACCAGGGCGACCAGCGTCGCCCGCCGCGACCAGGTGGCGACGGCGACGGCGCCGGACGCGACCAGGCTGGCGACCGCGGCCGCCCAGAGCGGAGGCTGCGCGGCGATGGCGGCGACGGCGACGCCGATCGCGACGGCGGCGCAGGACACGGCCGCACCCGAGGTCGCGGGGCGCGACCCGGACGCGTCCTGGTGGCCGCGAGGGCGCCATGCGGCGACGCAGCCGAGACCGACGAGGACCCACGTCCAGGGCGCCGCCGCGGACTCGACCGCCGGGAGGTGCGCGTCACGGACGCCGTCCGAGGGCAGCACCTCGAGGACCGACAACGGCTGCCAGACCAGCTGCCCGACCAGCACCGCGGCGACGAGCCCGCCGACCACGGCGGCGGCGCGCGCCCACAGCCGCGACGCCACGGCGGCGACGAGGGCCAGGGCCACGACGGTGGCGACCAGGACGACGGCGTCGCGGGTGGGCGTGGCCGGCGTGATCGGCGCGTTGGCCAGCACCGCCAGGAGCGCCAGCGCCGCTCCGGCGGCCACGCTGCGCACCCACGTGCGGCAGGCGCGGCGCCAGGGCGACCGCTGCGGCGTACCCCGCGGCGACCGCGAGGGGCCAGCCGCGCAGCTCGCTCCACCAGGCGCCCCAGGTCGCCGGCTCGAGCGCGCTGGTGATGCCGAGGAGCGGCCAGCTCGAACCACGAGAACAGGGCGAGACCCAGCAGGCCGGTGGCCAGCCCGGGCAGCCGGGACCGGAGGCCCAGGGCCAGCAGCGAGCAGGACCGGCGCCGCGACCGCCGACCCCACCTGCGGAGTCGGGGGCGAGCCAGCAGCCGGCCGCGGCCGCCACGCAGCGCGCCCAGGACGGCGACCACCTGGGTCGCCCAGACCTCGCGGGCCGGCGTGCGGTGCGCCCAGAGGGACGACGGCCACCCCGAGCGACGAACAGGATCCCGCCCACCAGCACCGACGTCGCGCGCCAGCCGAGGGTGTCCAGGCCCGCCAGCCCCGCCGCGCGGGCGGCCAGCAGGTCCAGCACGAGCATCCCCGCGGCGATCGTCCACAGCGACTCGGCGGCCGCACGGAGACCCCGCCTGGTCACGGCGGCGGCGAGCCCACCGAGCGACGGCGGTGACGCCGAGGAGCACCAGCGTCCGCCCGGTGATCCCCAGCGAGCCCCAGGCGATCGCCACGAACACGGTCGCCGCGACCAGGAGGCACAGCGCACCCAGGCTCAGCAGCACCCCCGGGACCGACGCGACCGGGAGGCGGCGCCGCGGGCGACGTGGCGGCAGCGGTGGGGCGGCCGGCAGGTGCCCGGTCGCCCCGGCCGTCACGGTCGCCGTGGTCGCAGCGAGCGGCCACCGGCGCGGCCGCCCGGATCTCCTCGACGAGGCGGTCCGCGCCGAGCATGGCCTGCCAGAGGCGCTCGCCCGACGGGACCGTCGAGCCGCAGCCCGCAGCCGGTGCACGTGCTCGAGGGGTCCAGGGCGGCGCGGCAGTCGGGGCAGATCGACGGATCGGCGAGTCGGCTCATGCCGAGAATCCTCGCGATCCGGGCGACGCGCCGGCGTCGTCCGAGCGACTCAACCCGACTGGGTACGCGTACTCAGACGAGCAGGCCCCTCAGTCGGGTGCGGGCGCGTCCTGCCCGGTCTGCTGCCACGTCACCCGCTGGGGGAACGGCATCGCGATGCCCTCGTGGTCGAAGCGCGCCTTGATCCGCTCGCGCATCTCGCGGGCGACGGTCCACTGCTGCATGGGGGCCGTCTTCAGGGTCAGCCGGACGGTGACGCCCTCGGGGGTCATGTCCTGGACGCCCCACACCTCGGGCTCCTCGATGATGACGTCCTTGTAGTCCTCGTCCTCCCACAGACCGTGGGCGACGTCCTTGAGCACGTCGCGGATCCGGTTGAGGTCCTCGTTGTAGCTGACCTGGACGTCCAGGACGGTGCGTGCCCAGTTCTGGCTCTGGTTGCCGACGCGCAGGATCTCGCCGTTGCGGACGTACCAGACGGTCCCGTTGACGTCCCGGACGCGGGTGACGCGCAGTCCGACGTTCTCGACCGTGCCGACGGCCTCGCCGAGGTCGACCGCGTCGCCGACGCCGTACTGGTCCTCGACCATCATCATCACGCCGGAGAGGAAGTCCTTGACGAGGTTCTGCGCGCCGAAGCCGATCGCCAGGCCGAGGACGCCGGCGCTGGCGAGGATCGGGGCGACGTTCATGCCGAGCTCGGAGAGCACCATCACGAACGCGATGCCGAAGACCACCGTCGTGGTGATGCTCTTGAGCAGGGAGCCCAGGCTGCGGGCGCGTTGCGCACGCCGGTCGTGGGTGTGCTTGAGGCCGGGCAGCGGAGCGGTCTCCGCCCGCTTGACCACGCGGTCGATCGTCTTGCACGCCACCCACCGGACCAGCGCGGCGAGCAGGACGATGAAGAGGATGGTGAGCGGCTTGCCGATCACCCACTCGGCCCCCCGGGCCAGGGTGCTGTTGCCGGTCCAGTCGTAGACGGCGGCACAGGAGTAGCTGTCGCTCTTCTGGCACGCGGCAGGCATCTCGTCGAACAGCCCCCACGGGTGCGAGGTAGAGACAAGCATGCGTTGGAGGCTACGAGAGCCGCCCGGCCTCTCAAAGCCAGCACTGGCTATCCTGCGTGTGTGTTCACTCACGACCGACGCACCTCCCACCCGCAGGCGCGCCGCGCGGCGGTGGCGATCGCCTCGACCACGTTCCTCGTGCTCCTCGGTGGACTGGTCGACACGGCTGCGGCCGACACGCCCCAGGGCTGGGCGACGGCTCCGCACGTCAGCGGCCTCGACTTCCTCGTGGTGCTGCTCCTCATCCCGCTCGGGTTGGCGGCGGTGATCTCGTTCCTGGTGGTGCTCCCGACGCTCGCCGGCGACCACGGCTACCAGCCGGGCCACCGCTGGCGCGGCGAGAACGAGTGGTTCGGCGGCCCGCGCCAGGGGGTGGCTGCCATCGACGAGCTCGATCCCGAGCAGCTCGAGGCCCGGTCGTCGGACACCGGAGGCACCAGTGGCCGCTGGTGAGCCGTTCTCCCCGAGCCAGCGGGCAGAGATCGACCGGGCGATCCGTGACGCCGAGACCGCCTGCCGCTTCGAGTTCTCGGTCTACGTCGGCGCGGCGAGCGGTGAGTCGCTGCCGTTCGCGCGGCGGCTGCACGCCTCCCTGGTCTCACCCGACCGGAGCGTGCTGATCCTCGTCGACCCCAGCTCCCGGCTGATCGAGGTCGTGACCGGCTCCGTCGTACGCCGCTCGCTGAGCACGGAGTCCGTGCGGCTGGCCGTCGCGGGGATGGAGTCAGCCTTCTCCGGTGGCGACCTCGTCGGCGGGATCAAGCACGGCGTCGTCCAGCTGGCCGAGGCGGCCCGCAAGCCCGACACCCTGCACGCCTGACTGCGTCTCGGCGCTCGGGCCGGTCAGCCCTCTGCGTCGCGCGCCTGGGCGCGCAGGAAGCGCTCGACGTCCGCCGCGCCCTCGTGGACGTAGCGCTTGGCCGCGGGGATCGCCTCGGACTCGCGGAGCCACTCGTTGGCCCGGGCGAGCAGCTCGGGGGAGGCGAGCGGGCGCGGGAACAGCAGCTCCAGCGCCGTCGAGGCCCGCTGGTAGCCCTTCTCGTTCCACAGCGTGTGCGCGGCGTCGAAGTACCGGTCGACGTACGGCGCGAGCACGTCGTCCTGACCGTGCTGCATGAAGGCGCTCACGATGCTGCGCTGGGTCTCGTTGGGGATGTCGTCGCGGACCATCGCCAGCTCCCACGCCTCGGCCTTGGCCTCCGGCGTGGGCCGTGCGGTGCGGGCCGCGGCGGCCCGCTCGCGGCCGGAGATCGTGTTGTCGCGCCGCAGCTCCTCGGAGATGCGCCCCTCGTCGGCGCGGCCGCCGCGCGCCAGGCCGTTGAGGAGGCTCCAGCGCAGGTCGGTGTCGACGGTGAGCCCACCGAGGGTGACGTCGCCCTCCAGCAGGCCCTCGAGCAGGTCGAGCGCGTCGGCGCTGTGCGCCGCCGCCGCGAGCTGGCGCGCGAAGGTCAGCTGGTGGTCGCTGCCCGGTGGTGCCTCCTCCAGCAGTCGCCGCAGGCCGGACTCCCAGGTCGCCCGCAGGGCGGCGCGGTTCTCCGGCGCCGAGAGCGAGTTCACGGCCTGGGCGGCGTAGCCCGGGATGCGGGAGGAGCCGAACGCGTCGGTCTCTGCCGCGATGTTGCCGAGCACGAGGGTGACGAAGTCGGTCGCGCTCATCTCGGCGTCGCGCGTCATGTCCCAGGCGGAGCTCCAGCAGAGCGCGCGGGCCAGCGAGTCGTCGAGGCGCGAGAGGCCGGAGAGAACGGTCTCCAGGGACCGTGGGTCGAGCCGGATCTTGGCGAAGGTCAGGTCACCCTCGTTGAGCAGCAGCAGGTCGGGCTGGCGCACGCCGACCAGCTGGTCGATCGCGGTGAGGTCTCCGTCGACGTCCACCTCGAGCGACGTACGACGCGCCAGCCGGCCGCTGTCGTCGAGGTCGTAGAGGCCGATGCCGAGACGGTGCCGCCGCAGCGTCGGGTGCTCGACCGCGGCGGTCTGCTCGACCGCGAACGAGGTGTAGGCGTCGTCGGCGCCGACCTCGAACCGCGGGGCGAGCGTGTTCACGCCGCTGGTCTGCAGCCACTCCTTGGCCCACGAGTCGAGCTCACGGCCCGAGGAGCGCTCGAGCGCGCCGAGCAGGTCGGCGAACTCGGTGTTGCCGAAGGCGTGGGCGCGGAAGTAGGCGCGCAGCCCGACCAGGAAGTTCTCCACCCCGACCCACGCGACGAGCTGCTTGAGCACCGAGGCGCCCTTGGCGTAGGTGATCCCGTCGAAGTTGACCTCCACGGCGTTGAGGTCGTAGTTGTCGGCGGCGATCGGGTGGGTGCTCGGCAGCTGGTCCTGGCGCAGCGCCCAGTTCTTGCGGGCGTTGGCGAAGCCGGTCCAGGCCTCGCCGAACTCGGTGGCCTCGACGGCGGCGAAGTAGCAGGCCCACTCGGCGAACGACTCGTTGAGCCACAGGTCGTCCCACCAGCGCATCGTGACCAGGTCGCCGAACCACATGTGCGCCATCTCGTGCAGGATCACGGTGGCCCGGAACTCGTAGAACGAGCGCTCCTGGCGGCTGCGCGGGAGGTACTCGTCGCGCAGCGTCACGGCGCCGGCGTTCTCCATCGCGCCCATGTTGTACTCCGGCACGTAGAGCTGGTCGTACTTGTGGAACGGGTAGGGGTAGTCGAAGGCGTCCTCGAAGAACGCGAAGCCCTGCCGGGTGATGGTGAGCAGCGCCTCGACGTCGAGGTGGTCGACGAGCGACTGGCGGCAGTAGTGGCCGAGCGGGATGGTGCCGTGCCGGCCCTCGTAGGTGGCCTGCTCGACGTGGTACTCACCGGCGATGATCGCGGTGATGTAGGTCGAGATCCGCTCGGTCGCGCGGGAACCGCCACACCGCCGTGCCGTCGGCGCGCGGCTCCGGCTCGGGAGTCGGGGCGTTGGAGACGACCACCCAGGTCTCGGGCGCCTTCACGTGGAAGGTGAACACGCTCTTGAGGTCGGGCTGCTCGAAGGTGGTGTAGACGCGCCGGGCGTCGGGGACCTCGAACTGCGTGTAGGTGTAGACCCGCTTGTCGGCCGGGTCGACGAAGCGGTGCAGCCCCTCGCCGGTGTGGGAGTAGGGGAGGTACGCCGTGACGACGAGCTCGTTGTCGGCCTGGAGGTCGCTCAGCTGGATGCGGTCCTGTGCGTAGACGGCGTCCGGGTCGAGGAGCGCGCCGTTGAGGCGGATCTCCTCGATGGAGGCGCTGACGAGGTCGGCGAACGTGGCCGCGCCGGTCTCGGTGCAGGTGAAGCGGATGGTCGTCTTCGAGCAGAACAGGGTCTCGCCGGTGAGGTCGAGCTCCACGTCGTAGGAGTCGATACCCAGCAACCGGGCGCGGTCCTGTGCCTCGTCCCGAGTGAGGTTGGATCCAGGCATGGTGCGCATCCTGCCACCCCCGGGAAATGTTTCCGCCAGGGTGCCGGTTGGCCCCTATATGACCACTGACACCGTGACTCGTGAGCGCGCCGACTTCTGGTTCGACCCCCGCTGCCCCTTCGCCTGGATCACCTCTCGCTGGATCCTCGAGGTCGAGCAGGTGCGCGACATCGAGGTGCAGTGGCACATCATGAGCCTGGCCCACCTCAACGAGGACAAGGACATCCCCGACGACTACCGGGAGTCGCTGCGAACGGCGTGGGGTCCGGTCCGCGTGTGCGCCGCCGCCGAGCAGCAGCACGGCAGTGAGGTGCTCCCGGTCATCTACACCGCGATGGGCGAGCGCATCCACGTGCAGCAGCAGACCCCCGACAAGGAGATGGCGATCGGGGCGCTGCAGGACGCCGGGCTGCCCGTCGAGCTCGCCGAGGCGTGGGACGACGACTCCTTCGACGAGAAGATCAAGGCCTCCCACCACGAGGGCATGGACGCCGTCGGCGACGACGTCGGCACGCCCACGATCCACTTCGGCGGCACCGCCTTCTTCGGCCCGGTGATCACCAAGGCCCCGCGCGGCGAGGAGGCCGGCAAGCTGTGGGACGGCGTGATGAGCGTCGCGTCGTACCCGCTGTTCTTCGAGATCAAGCGGGCGCGCACCGCCAAGCTCGACTTCAGCTGACCTCGGCCGGCAGGCGCGATGTTGGCGCCGGGGTGTCACCATGTGGACCGTGAGTCCGACGCCCACGGCAGCCAGACCGCCGTCCGCGATGCCGACTGCGCCGGTCTCATCCTGGTGGACCACCAGGTTCGGGCTGGTGTGGCTCGGCGTCTGGATGGCGCAGCTGGTGCCCATCCAGCTGGCCCTTCCCGACCAGCTCTTCGACATCGACCACGCGCACCGGGTGCGCGACTTCGGCCTGATCAACGGCCTGGTCGGGGTCGCCGCGATCATCACGCTGCCGCTGTTCGGCGCGATGTGCGACCGGACGCGGACGCGCTTCGGCCGCCGCCGCACCTGGGTCGCCGCCGGCGCGGTCGTGTACGCCGTGGGGCTGGTCCTGACCGGCCAGCAGACCTCGGTCGGCTGGCTGGCCCTGTGCTGGCTGCTGGCCTCGCTCGGCGGCAACATGATGTCGGCCGGTCTCACCGCGGTGGTCGCCGATGACGTGCCCGAGCGCCAGCGGGGCCTGATCTCGGCGGCGATCTACGCACCGCAGGGGATCGGGATCGTGCTCGGCCTCGCCGTGGTACCGGCCTCTCGCACGAGGGGCGCTACGCCGTCCTGGCGGTGGCCCTGCTGCTGCTGACCGTCCCGTTCGTGCTCGCCCACCGCGAGCCGGCACGGTTCCCGGCGCCCCGCACCTCAGCCTGCGCAGCGTCGTCCAGAGCCTGTACGTCGACCCGAAGGAGAACCCCGACTTCACCTGGGCCTTCGGCGGTCGGCTGCTCGTCAACATCGGCAACGCCCTCGGCACGACGTACTTCCTGTTCTTCCTCCGCGACTACCTCAAGGTGCCCGACCCCGACCACAGCCTGTTCGTGATGTCGCTGGTCTACCTCGTCTTCACCCTGGTGGCGACGCTCGTCGGCGGCGTCCTCTCGGACCGCTCGGGACGCCGCCGGGTCTTCGTCGCCGTGACCGCGACCCTGCAGGGGCTCGCGGGCGTGCTGATCGTGGTGCACCCGACCTACAACTCCGCGCTCGTCGGCGCCGCGCTGATCGGGGCCGGGTACGGCGCCTACATGTCGGTCGACCAGGCCCTGGTCACCGCCGTCCTGCCGGACCCGGAGGACCGCGCCAAGGACCTCGGCATCATGAACATCGGCTCGGTCGGCCCGCAGATGTTCGGTCCGGTGCTCGCCAGCGTCCTCATCACGGCGGTCGGCTACCGCTGGCTCTACGCCGCCGCCGGGCTCCTCAGCATCCTCGGCGCGATGGCGGTCTTCCGGATCCGCTCGGTCCGCTGACGACCCGGTCCCGTCTCGAAGGGCCCGCACCGGCCGACCCTTCGAGGCTCGCTTCGTTCGCACCTCAGGGACCGGGGGAGGCGGCCGTGACGGCCCTCCTGAGGGACCCGAGGGCGGGACGGGGCGCGGTCACTAGGCTTGGCCGGTGAGCAGGATCCTCTCCGCCGTCGCCTGGCCCTATGCGAACGGGCCGCGCCACATCGGCCACGTGGCCGGGTTCGGCGTGCCCTCCGACGTCTTCAGCCGCTACATGCGGATGGCCGGGCACGACGTGCTGATGGTCTCGGGCACCGACGAGCACGGCACCCCGATCCTCGTCGCCGCCGACGAGGAGGGCGTCACCCCGCGCGAGCTGGCCGACCGCAACAACCGGCTGATCGTCGAGGACCTCGTCGCCCTCGGCCTCTCCTACGACCTGTTCACCCGCACGACCTCGCGCAACCACTACGCCGTCGCGCAGGAGCTGTTCCGCGGATGCGTCCGCAACGGCTACATGGTCGAGCAGACGACGGAGGGCGCCATCTCTCCCTCGACCGGCCGCACGCTGCCCGACCGCTACATCGAGGGCACCTGCCCCATCTGCGGGTACGACGGTGCGCGTGGCGACCAGTGCGACAACTGCGGCAACCAGCTCGACCCGACCGACCTGATCGACCCCGCACAGCCGGATCAACGGCGAGACGCCCGAGTTCATCGAGACCCAGCACTACTTCCTCGACCTGCCGGCGCTGGCCGACGCGCTCCAGGAGTGGCTCGACGGGCGCGAGGCGACCGGGCTGTGGCGGCCCAACGTGATCCGGTTCAGCCAGAACATCCTCGACGAGATCCGCCCGCGGGCGATGACCCGCGACCTCGACTGGGGCATCCCGGTGCCGGGGTGGGAGGACCAGCCCGACCAAGCGGCTCTACGTCTGGTTCGACGCGGTGATCGGCTACCTGTCCGCGAGCATCGAGTGGGCCCGTCGTACCGACGACCCGGAGTCCTGGCGTGAGTGGTGGAACGAGCCGGAGGCCCTGTCCTACTACTTCATGGGCAAGGACAACATCACCTTCCACAGCCAGATCTGGCCGGCAGAGCTGCTGGCCTACGACGGGCGTGGTCGACAAGGGCGGCGAGCCGGGTGAGTACGGCGAGCTCAACCTGCCCACCGAGGTCGTCTCGAGCGAGTTCCTGACGATGGAGGGCAAGAAGTTCTCCTCGTCCAAGCGCGTCGTGATCTACGTTCGCGACGTGCTCGAGCGCTACCAGCCCGACGCGCTGCGCTACTTCATCTGCGCGGCCGGGCCGGAGAACCAGGACTCCGACTTCACCTGGAGCGAGTTCGTGCGCCGTACCAACGACGAGCTGGTAGCCGGCTGGGGCAACCTGGTCAACCGCACCGCCACCCTCGTCGCCAAGAACTTCGGCGAGATCCCGGCCGTCGGCGAGCTGAGCGACGAGGACGCCGCCCTGCTCGACCAGGTCGAGTCGTCGTTCACGACCGTCGGCGAGCTGATCGGCCGGCACCGCCAGAAGCAGGCCGATCGCCGAGGTGATGCGGACCGTCGCCGAGGTGAACCGCTACGTCACCGACCAGGCGCCGTGGCAGCTCAAGAGCGACGACCAGCGCGAGCGGCTGGCCACCGTCCTGCACGTGATGGTGCAGTGCGTGGCCGACTGCAACCTGCTGCTGGCGCCGTTCCTCCCGCACAGCGCCAACGACGTCGACCGCGTCCTCGGTGGTGCCGGCGACGATCGCGCCGATGCCGCGCATCGACGACGTCGAGGACCTCGACGGCGGCCCGGGCTACCCGGTCATCACCGGCGACTACACGACCGCACCGGCGTGGGGGCGCCACCCGGTCACCTCGGGCACCAAGGTCGACAAGCCGACGCCGGTGTTCACCAAGCTCGACCCGCGATCGTCGACGACGAGCTGGCCCGGCTCACCGGCGATGGCTGACCCGCTGCACCCGGTCGCGCGTGCGGCCGTCGAGTCCGTCGCGGGCGAGACGCCGGTCTTCGCGCCGGGCTTCGACATCGAGGAGTCGCGTCGGGCTGCCCGCGAGCAGGCGCTGTCAGAGCCTCGGATCGAGGTGGCGCAGGTCGACGACCTCGACGCCGACGGTGTCCCGGTCCGCCTCTACCGCCCGGACGGCGCGCGGCCCGGCGTGCTCGTGCACGTGCACGGCGGCGGCTTCGTCTTCCACGACGTCGACGTGCACGACAACCTCGCCCGCGGGCTGGCGCGTCGGTGCGGGCTGGCCGTGCTGAGCGTGGACTACCGGAGGCCGCCCGAGCACCCGTTCCCGGCGGCGCCCGACGACGTCGACACCGTGTTGAGCGTGGCTCGCGCGCTCGGCGGACGACCTCGGGGTCGGTGGTCCGACGTACGTCCATGGCGACAGCGCGGGAGGCAACCTCGCCCTGGTGGCGGCGCTGCGCAACCCGGGTCGCTTCACCGCCGTGGCGCTCACCTACCCGTTCCTGGACCCGCAGGCGGCGGGGGAGACCTACGCCCTCGCCGACGTGGGCTTCGACCCGCGCGAGGCCGCCTGGTACTGGGAGCAGTACGCCGCCCGAGCCCGACGACCTCACCGACCCCGACCTGGCGCCGCTGCTCTCCGACCGCCTGGGCACGCTGCCGCCCACGCTGGTGGTGACCGCCGAAGGTGACCCGCTGCGCGACGAGGGCGAGCTGCTCGCACGCCGGCTCGCCGAGCTCGGCGTGGCGTGGTCGGCACCCGCTACCTCGGCCAGGTGCACGGCTTCGCGCGCCACCCGGCCGTGTTCGTCGCGGCCGACGCCCTGATCGGCCAGGTGGCCGGCTTCCTCGCCGGGCACCCGGGGAGCTGAGCAGTGCGCCGGGGAGAGCCCAGCCGCACCGCCTTCGGGGCGGCCGTGCACCGCGCGGTGCACCAGGACCTCGAGGGCGGCCGGGTCTTCCGCGACGACCTGGCGTGGCCGATCCTCGGCGACGTCGACCGCGCGCGCCTCGTCGCGGAGGCCCAGCAGCGTCCGCAGGCCCTGCGCCTGTTCATCGCCGTGCGGCACCGGTTCGCCGAGGACTCCCTGGCGGCCGCGCACGAGCGCGGCGTGCGGCAGGCCGTCGTGCTCGGCGCCGGGCTGGACACCCTCGCCTACCGCAACCCGCACCCCGGCCTGCATGTCCTCGAGGTCGACCACCCCGACACCGCGTGTCTGGAAGCGGGAGCGGCTCCGCGAGGCCGGCATCGAGCCGGCGCCGGGCGGGGTCGGCTATGTCGGCGTCGACTTCGAGCGCGACGACCTGCTGACCCGCTTGGTCGAGGGCGGATTCCAGGCAGACCGGCCGGCCACCTTCCTGTGGCTGGGTGTCGTGCCCTACCTCTCCCCGGACGCGGTCGCCGCCACGCTGAGGCATCTCGGCGCGCTGCCCGGCGCCGAGGTCGTGCTCGACTACCCGGCGCCGACCGACGACCCGTCGGTGCAGGCGCTGCGCGAGGACCTCGCTCGTCGTACCGCCGCGGCGGGGGAGCCGATGCGCGCCAGCTTCGAGCCCGCGGCCATGGACCGGCTGCTCCGGCGAGGCCGGGTTCACCGAGGTCGAGGACCTCGGCCGGGCGCCAGATCCTGCCGCGGTTCTTCGGCGTGCCGGCTCCGGAGCACGCCGGGGGCGGCGCCCACGTGGTCCGAGCGCGTCGATTAGGCTCCGTGGCATGATGGTGCACCTGGGCTCTGACCACGCCGGACTGGAGCTCAAGGAGCACCTGACCACCTGGCTGCGCGACCAGGGCCACGAGCCCGTCGATCACGGCCCGTTCGTCTACGACGCCCAGGACGACTACCCCGTCTTCTGCCTGCGGGCGGCCGCGGGGGTCGTCGCCGATCCCGGCAGCCTCGGCGTCGTCATCGGCGGGTCCGGGAACGGCGAGCAGATCGCGGCCAACAAGGTCACCGGCGTGCGCTGCGCCCTGGCCTGGAGCGACGAGACCGCCGCGCTGGCGCGCCAGCACAACGACGCCAACGTGGTCTCGGTCGGCGGCCGGATGCACACGGTGGAGGAGATGACGCGGTTCGTCGGCATCTTCCTGTCCACGGACTTCACCGGCGAGGAGCGCCACGTGCGTCGCATCGGCATGCTGAGCGACTACGAGGCCACGGGCCACCTGCCGCCGCTGCCGGAGTCCGCCGTCGGCCGCGGGCCCGCCACGGATGCCTGAGGGGCACACCCTCCACCGGCTCGCCACCGCGCTCCGCGAGGCCTTCGCCGGCGCAGGTCGTCGCGGTGTCGAGCCCGCAGGGGCGGTTCGCGGAGTCAGCGGCGCTGCTGGACGGCACCCGGGTGCTGGGGGCCGAGTCGTTCGGCAAGCACCTGTTCGTCGAGTTCGAGCAGGCCCGGTTCGTGCACGTGCACCTCGGGCTCTACGGCACGTTCCTCCTCGTCCCCGGCCCAGCGCCCGCGCCCGTGGGCCAGGTGCGGCTGCGGCTGGTCGGCGCCTCGACGTACGCCGACCTGCGCGGCGCCACCGCCTGTGAGCTGATGACCGCCGAGCAGCGCGACGCGGTGCTGGCGCGGCTCGGACCCGACCCTCTCGACCCGGGCGCCGACCCCGAACGGGCCTGGGACCGCATCCGCACCAGCCGCGCGCCCATCGGCGGCCTGCTGATGGAGCAGAGCGTCCTGGCAGGAGTCGGCAACGTCTACCGCGCCGAGGTGCTCTACCGGCACCGGATGCACCCCTTGCGTCCCGGCCGCACCCTGCGGGTCGGCCAGTGGAGGGCGATGTGGTCCGACCTGGTCGACCTGATGGCCGACGGTGTCCGCACCGGCCGCATCGAGACGCTCCGCCCCGAGGACCGGGAGCGGCACGCCGCGGGACGGCGTGCGCAACTACGTCTACCGCCGGACCGGGGAGCCCTGTCTCGTGTGCGAGACCCGGGTGCGCACGGCCGAGCTCCAGGGGCGCAACCTGTTCTGGTGTCCCCGTTGTCAACCAAAGTTCCGGTCAAGAGCCGTAAGGTAGACGAATCGGACTCCCAGGTCCGAGTATCGGACTCTCGAGTCCGATAGTCTCAGCGCCCCTTCCCATCCCGCCGGCAGGTAATTGTGCCCGTGCGTCATGTCCCGATCTGGCGGGGCTGGCGCCTGCGCTGGCAACGCGACCTGTCGGTCTCGGACATGCCCTCGCTGGTCATGCTGGTGGTGCTCGCGCTCTTCTGCCTCGTGATCGGGCTCGTCTTCCCGCTCGTCATCCCCTCGACGGCGATGCTGGTGCCGATCGTGGTGTCCGGGCTGTTCCTCGGGCCGCGCTACCTGCCCTGGTTCATCGTCTTCTGCTGCGGCTGCTTCTGCATCCTGCTGTTCGCGCAGGACGTCGTGAGCTACCTGGCCATCGGCCGCGCGATCGTGGTCTTCTTCGTCGCCCTGCTGATGATGGTCACCTCGTTCCGGCGCACCCGGCTCGGGGTCTCGGGTCCGCGCGGGGAGTCGATGCTCGTCGACCTGCGCGACCGCATCTCCTCTCAGGGCAACCTGCCCGAGCTGCCGCCCCAGTGGTACGCCGAGTCGATGATGCGCTCGTCGGGAGGCACCTCGTTCGCCGGCGACTTCATCGTGGCTCGCCGCGGTGCCGACCTCGAGCACGGCCTGGACAGCGACAACCACCTCGACATCGTCGTCGTCGACGTCTCCGGCAAGGGCGTGGAGGCCGGCTCCCGGTCGCTGTTCCTCTCCGGCGCGCTCAACGGCATCGTCTCGGCGCTGCCCGGGCGGCGCTTCCTGCCGGCCGCCAACCGCTACCTCCTGGGCCAGCAGTGGGGCGAGGGCTTCGCCACCGCGATCCACCTGCACCTCGACCTCGCCGACGGCCGCTTCGAGCTGCGCAAGGCGGGGCACCCGCCGGGCGTGTGGCTGCACGCCGGTTCGGGCCGCTGGACGGTGCTGAACTCCGACGGCCCCGCCCTCGGCCTCCTCGACGACGCCGAGTTCGAGACCCAGCACGGCCGGCTGGAGCCGGGCGATGCGCTCCTGCTCTTCACCGACGGCCTCGTCGAGACTGCGCGGCGCGACATCTCGCGCGGGATCGACAAGCTGGCCGGGCTGGGGGAGCGGCTCTTCCAGAGCGGGTTCGACGGGGGAGCCAAGAGCCTGCTCGACTCGATGGAGCAGACCGACGACGACCGGGCGCTCGTGCTGGTGCACCGCCGGCCCCTCTGAGTCGCGATCAAGCCCCGGTCAGGGCCCGGTCTGGGCCTGGTCTGAGCGCTCGATTCTGAGCGGCCGGGTGCGCTGTGGCACCATGGTCCCGCCCACGGGGCGGCTGGTCCGCGGAACGTCGCCGGGCACGCGGATGTAGCTCAATGGTAGAGCCTCAGTCTTCCAAACTGATGACGCGGGTTCGATTCCCGTCATCCGCTCGCAGCGGCCCCAGCGGGGCTGTTGGCGGGGCGTAGCGTAGTGGCTAGCGCGCCTGCTTTGGGAGCAGGAGACCGCAGGTTCGAGTCCTGTCGCCCCGACCACCGACCAAGGCCAGGAAGTCTTCCTGCGCGCACCACGATCATGAGGAGTCAACTGTGAAGAGCGCCGTCGAGAACCTGGGCCCGACCCGGGCCAAGATCACCGTCGAGGTGCCCTTCGAGGAGCTCAAGCCCAGCCTCGACCAGGCCTACCAGGCGATCGCGAAGCAGATCAACGTCCCCGGATTCCGCAAGGGCAAGGTGCCGCCGCCCGTGATCGACCGCCAGGTCGGCCGTGGTGCGGTGCTCGACCAGGCCATCAACGAGGCCGTGCCGCGGCTCTACGTCGAGGCGCTCCAGGAGAACGACCTGCAGCCGCTGGCCCAGCCGGAGATCGAGGTCACCCGCCTCGAGGACAACGAGTCCCTCGAGTTCACCGCCGAGGTCGACGTGAAGCCCGAGATCGCCGTACCGGCGTACGAGGGTCTCGCGGTCACCGTCGACGACGTCGCCGTCACCGACGAGGAGATCGACGAGCAGGTGGAGACCCTGCGCGAGCGCTTCGCCACGCTGCTCGACGTCGAGCGCGCGGCCGCAGGACGGCGACCACGTGACCATCGACCTGAAGGCGACCCGCGAGGGCGAGGACGTCGAGGGCGGCGAGGTCAGCGGCCACTCCTACAAGGTCGGCTCCGGCGACATGCTCGAGGGCCTCGACGACGCCGTGCGCGGCGTCAGCGCCGGCGAGTCGGCCACCTTCACCTCCCAGCTGCTGGGTGGCGACCTGGCCGGCCAGGACGTCGACGTCACGGTGAGCGTGACCGCGGTCAAGGAGCAGGAGCTGCCCGGGCTGGACGACGACTTCGCACAGACCGCCTCGGAGTTCGACACCATCGACGGAGCTCCGCGACGACATCCGCACCCGGCTCGAGCGCAGCAAGCGGCTCGACCAGGCCGCCGCCGCCCGCGACGCCGTGCTCGAGCAGCTGCTCGACGCCGCCGAGATCCCGGTGCCCGAGGCTGTCGCTCGCCGAGCAGGTCCAGGGCCGTCGCCAGGAGATCGAGCAGCAGCTGATGTATGCCGGCATGACGATGGAGCAGTACCTCGACAACGAGAAGCAGACGGTCGACGAGTTCGAGGCCGACCTCGAGAAGCGGGTCCGCGACGCGATGGCGGCGCAGTTCCTGCTCGACACCATCGCCAAGGACGCCGAGCTCAGCGTCGAGCAGGACGAGCTGACCGCCCACCTGATGCGTCGTGCGCAGGAGTCCGGCCAGAACCCCCAGCAGTTCATGCAGCACATGGTCGAGCACAACCACATCCCGGAGATGGTCGCCGAGGTCGTGCAGGGCAAGGCGCTGGCCACGATCGTCGAGTCGGCCACCGTCACCGACGAGTCGGGCAACCCGGTCGACCTCAAGCACCTGCTCCCGGACGGCTCCCTCGGCTCGGACGACGACGAGGCTGCCGACGAGCCTGCCGACGAGCCGCCCGAGTCTGCGGACGAGGTCACTCCCGCCGACGAGGTCGAGGAGCCGGCCCAGGCCTGACCCACGGCTCCCGCCTGGGGTGCGGTTTCCCAGGGTAGGTGGGGTTTCTGCCCGGAACACAGGTTGCTGCCTGTGCGACGAGGCCAGGAGGTACGTCGCACGGGAACCGACCTCGGCGTCGGCGACTCGCCCGGCGCGCCGTCGTTGACCCCACCCACCCCTTCAGTGAACACTTGTTCACTGTGACGACCAGGGACGCGGGGACGTTGGACGCGGCGGCGCTGGCTGCCCGGACCGCCGAGGAGATCGTGCTGGGCACGGTGCGCGACGTGCACGGCGCCGTGGCCGGGCGGATCTACGGCGTGAGCGACCGGCTCAACGGCGGCGGGCCGACCGTCGGGCACCGGATGCACGACGGCATCTCGAAGGCCATCTACCTCGGCATCAGCAGCGGGCTGAAGGCCGGGTCGATGGGGCTGGCCGCGGCGAGCCGGGCCGGGCTCGGCTCCGACCTCGAGCGGACGCCGCGCGGGCGGTTCGTGCGGGCGGCGGTCAACGGCCTGATCGGCGACCGCCTGCGCGAGGAGGCCTCGCCGTTCGCCTTCGACATGGGGGTGCGGGTCGACGGTCGCGACGTACCTCTCGACGCGGACGGCCTCGCGGCGGCGTACCCCGGCGCGAGCGACAAGGTCGTGGTCTTCGTGCACGGCCTGTCGGAGAACGAGGCGTACTGGAACCGCGCGGCCCGGCCGCGCACGCCGGAGCGCCGGGAGGCACCGTTCAAGCGCAGCTACGGCGCCCGTCTCGAGGAGGAGGCCGGCTGGACCGCCGGTCTACCTGCGCGTGAACACCGGCCTGCCGATCGGGGAGAACGGCGTCGCGATGGCGGCGCTGCTGGGCCGCCTGGTCGAGTGCTGGCCGGTGGAGGTACGCCGGATCGCGCTGGTCGGCCACTCGATGGGCGGCCTGATCGCGCGGGCGGCCTGCGCGGTCGCCACCGACGCCGACGACCCGTGGACCGAGCGGGTCACCGACGTGGTGCTGCTCGGCACCCCGAACCTCGGCGCCCCGCTCGAGCGGGTGGTCAACCGCGGGGTGGCCCGGCTCGGCCGGCTCCCGGAGGCCGCGCCGTTCGGTCGGATCCTGGAGTACCGCTCGGTCGGCATCCTCGACCTGCGGCACGGCCTCGCCCGCGACGTGCAGAACCTGCCGCACGCCCGCTACCGCCTGGTGGCCGCGACCCTCACCCGCTCGCGGCGCTCGGTCACCTCGGCGACCGTGGGCGACCTGCTGGTGCCCTACGCCTCGGCCCTGGGCCGCTCGCGCCGGGACGAGGAGATGTTCCCGGGCGCGGAGACGCTGCACGTCCCACGGGCCGATCACTTCGACCTGCTCAACCACGACTCCGTCTACGCTGCCCTCCGCGAGTGGCTGCAGGACCGCAGCGACCCACCGACCCGGGAAGAGAGTCGACCGGCATGAGCGAGCCCGCCCAGATCTCCGCGACCGTCGAGATGAAGGCCGACCCGGACGCGGTCTGGCAGGTGGTCTCCGACCTGCGCCGGATGCCCCAGTTCAGCCCCGAGCTGCGCAAGGCCTTCGTGGTGGGCCGACCGGGCGTCGGCGCGAACATCATCGGCGTCAACCGCCGCAAGCTGGTGGTCTGGCCGACCACGTCGAAGGTCGTGCGCTGGGAGCCGGGTCGTGCCGTGGCCTGGAAGACCCGGGAGAGCGGCGCCACCTGGGTCTACGAGCTCGAGCCGACCGAGACGCGGCACCCGCGTGACCGGGCGGCGGGTGCTGCCCAAGTTCACCGTCGGCACCTCGTCCTCGGCCCGGTCATCGGCGGGGCCGAGGGCCACGACCGCGAGCTCGCCGAGGGCATCGCGACGACCCTCGAGCGGATCAAGGCCTCGGTCGAGGGCTGAGTCGGGAGCTGAGTCAGGGCTGGTCAGGGCTGAGGGGAAGAGTCTCTCTGCTGTGGGCGAACACGGCAGGGTTGCCCATGGAAACACCCCGGGCTGCGTCTAGGGTCGGAGCGTGACCCAGGACAAGCCACAGCCCCAGCACTCCGCTGAGACCGCGCCGCAGATGAACGGCGCCACGTCGACGTACGGCCTCGACGACCACATCTACCAGCGACTGCTGCGCGAGCGGATCGTCTTCCTCGGCTCCGAGGTGCGCGACGCGAACGCCAACGCGATCTGCGCCCAGCTGCTCCTGCTAGCGCCGAGGACCCCGAGGCCGACATCTTCCTGCACATCAACTCCCCGGGCGGCTCGGTCGACGCCGGCATGGCGATCTACGACACGATGAACTACATCCCCAACGACGTCGCCACCGTCGCGATGGGGCTGGCGGCCTCGATGGGGCAGTTCCTGCTCTGCGCCGGCACGGCGGGCAAGCGCTACTCGCTGCCCCACGCGCGGATCATGATGCACCAGCCCTCGGGCGGCATGGGCGGCTCGGCCTCCGACATCAAGATCCAGGCCGAGCAGTCGCTGCACATCAAGAGGGTGCATGCAGCAGCTCATCGCCGAGCACACCGGCCAGACGCTCGAGCAGATCGAGCGCGACGCCGACCGCGACCGCTGGTTCACCGCCGACGCGGCCAAGGACTACGGCTTCATCGACCACGTCATCACCAACGCCCGCGAGGCGGCCGACGAGGGCCGGCCCGCCCGGACCTCCAAGTAAGGACTCGCCGAGATGAACTACTACATCCCCCAGTGGGAGGAGCGGACGTCGTACGGCATCCGCCGCATCGACCCCTACGCCAAGCTGTTCGAGGACCGGATCATCTTCCTCGGCACCCCGATCAGCGACGACATCGCCAACGCGGTGATGGCCCAGCTGCTGTGCCTGGAGTCGATGGACCCCTCGCGCGACATCCAGATCTACATCAACAGCCCCGGTGGCTCGTTCACCGCGATGACCGCGATCTACGACACGATGCGCTTCATCCAGCCCGACGTGCAGACCGTGTGCCTGGGGCAGGCGGCCTCGGCCGCGGCGATCCTGCTGGCCGCGGGAGCCAACGGCAAGCGCCTGGCGCTGCCCAACAGCCGCATCCTGATCCACCAGCCCTACACCGAGGGCACCTACGGCCAGTCCTCGGACATCGAGATCCAGGCCAACGAGATCCTGCGGATGCGCGAGCTGCTCGAGACGATGATCGCCGAGCAGACCGGCAAGACGCAGGCGGAGGTCAGCGAGGACATCGAGCGCGACAAGATCCTCACCGCCGCAGGCGGCGGTGGAGTACGGCCTGATCGACTCCATCCTGGAGTCGCGCAAGGCAGTGCCGGTCTAGCGCCCGCCGGACAGGTCCGTGCCGGACCGGCTCGTCGTGTCATGCCCCCGGGGAGCGCGATCACGGAGTACGGTCGGAGGACTTGTCGTCGGCCCGGTGTTCAATCACCGGGCTGAACCAGGTGGGCCACACGACGTAGCTGGTGAGCCGGAGAGGGTCCGGCCAAGGATGAGGGGAGACGCCGCCCGTGGCGCGAATCGGTGACGGAGGCGACCTGCTGAAGTGCTCCTTCTGCGGAAAGAGCCAGAAGCAGGTGAAGAAGCTCATCGCCGGCCCCGGCGTCTACATCTGCGACGAGTGCATCGACCTGTGCAACGAGATCATCGAGGAGGAGCTCAACGAGACCACCGAGGTCGGTCTCGACGAGCTGCCCAAGCCTCGTGAGATCTTCGAGTTCCTCAACTCCTACGTGATCGGCCAGGAGACCGCCAAGAAGTCCCTGGCAGTGGCCGTCTACAACCACTACAAGCGGGTCCAGGCGGGGGTGACCGGTCCCACCGGCAAGCACGCCCGCGAGGACGCCGTCGAGGTGGCCAAGTCCAACATCCTGGTCATCGGACCGACCGGCTGCGGCAAGACCTACCTCGCCCAGACCCTGGCCCGGATGCTCAACGTGCCGTTCGCGATCGCCGACGCGACCGCGCTCACCGAGGCCGGCTACGTCGGCGAGGACGTCGAGAACATCCTGCTCAAGCTGATCCAGGCCGCCGACTACGACGTCAAGAAGGCCGAGACCGGCATCATCTACATCGACGAGATCGACAAGGTCGCCCGCAAGGCGGAGAACCCCTCGATCACGCGCGACGTCTCGGGTGAGGGCGTGCAGCAGGCGCTCCTGAAGATCCTGGAGGGCACGACGGCCTCGGTGCCGCCGCAGGGTGGTCGCAAGCACCCCCACCAGGAGTTCATCCAGATCGACACCACCAACATCCTCTTCGTCGTCGGCGGCGCCTTCGCCGGCCTCGAGCACATCGTGGAGCAGCGGGTGGGCAAGAAGACCCTCGGCTTCACCGCCGAGATGCGGGCCTCCTCCGAGGCCGAGGCCGACGCGATGTTCGCCCAGGTGCGTCCTGAGGACCTCGTGAAGTTCGGCCTGATCCCGGAGTTCATCGGCCGCCTGCCGCTGATCGCGAGCGTCAACAAGCTCGACCAGGCCGCGCTGGTGCAGATCCTCACCGAGCCGCGCAACGCCCTGCTCAAGCAGTACCAGAAGCTCTTCGAGCTCGACGGTGTCGAGCTCGAGTTCACCGAGGACGCCATCGAGGCGATCGCCGACAAGGCCATGGAGCGCGGCACCGGTGCCCGCGGGCTGCGGGCCATCGTCGAGGAGGTGCTCCTCAACGTGATGTACGACGTGCCCTCCCGCGAGGACATCGGCAAGGTCGTGGTCACCGGCGAGGTCGTCTCCGACAACGTCAACCCGACCCTGGTCCCGCGCGAGGACGAGCCCAAGAAGAAGAAGTCGGCCTGACCGGCTGACCCGGTCGGGGCGCTCACTGGTTAGACCAGTCGCCCGAATTGGTAGACCACCACCACACTCTGGGCGATTTGACCATATTCTTCGCGTCAAGGCGTACGTACGGTACGCCCGTTTTGAGCGGTTTCGGGGATGTCATGGTCAAGGGTGAGCACCTGCGGCCCCTGATGGGGTTCATGCTGGTGTGCTGCACCGCTGCCCTGATCCTGGCGACCGGCCTGACCACGCCCGCCGCGATCCGCAACATCGTCGCCCAGCAGCGGGTGCTCCCCGTCCCGACCATCTCCGACACCGTGCGTGGGCACACCCTCGCCGGCTCCGAGGTCTCGAGCACCGGCGGCGGGGGAGCCACGCCCGTCGCCGAGCAGCGCACCTCGCTCGTGCTCGCCTCGTTCCCGCACACCGCGCCGGCGGCCACGCCCGCACCGCGCATCCGTGACCACGCCCCGCGTCACCACCACAAGGCCAAGCCCGCGACGTCGACGGCGAAGCCCGCGACGAAGCCCGCCTCGACACCGACCCAGGCGGCCGGGTCGGCGGCGGGCTCGGGCTCCTCGACGTCCGGCGACGGCGCGACCCAGGCAAGTGGGTCCACCCACGTCGTCGGGAACGGCGGCTGGAAGCACCACGGCCTCGGGCCGGGCGCCTCGACCGGGCACTCGACCGGGCACACGAGCGGGCACGGCTGGGGCAGCACCACCCACCTGGTGACCGCGCAGGACCACGGCTCCCAGTCGCAGGGCCAGGGCCGCTCGCACGGCTCCGGGCACCACGGCTGGGGGCACTCCTCCCACCACGCCTTCCACCCGGGTTCCTCGACCCCGGCGAGCCACCAGCAGTCCCACCACGGGTGGTCCGGCTCGCACCTGAGCTGGGGCACCGGTGGAACGGCCCGCAACAGCACGACCCACGGCCACGGAAGCTGGCACGGGAACGGGCACGGGAACGGCGGCCACGGGCACGGGCGTCACTGGTAGCAGCCAGCCACCCGTCGAGCCGGCTCAGCCCTTCGGGGGTGGGTCACCCAGCTCGGCGGTCACGCCCACCTCGCCGTCGGCCTCGACCAGGTCGATCGACCCGGTGATCGAGCCCACGGCCCGCAGGTCGCGCTCGGCCGCACGCACGGCAGCCAGGGCCGGCGCCGGTGCGGTGACGGTGAGGCGCTCGACCGGTGTGCGCATCCCGACCTTGGCCGTGGACTTGGCGCCACGCACCCCGACCAGGACGGCGGCGACGGCATCGAGCGAGCTCGGGTCGGTCGAGCCTGGCTCACCGAGATCGGCGAGCGTCGGCCACGCCTGCAGGTGGACCGAGCCGCTCCTGCCACCACGACCAGACCTCCTCGGTCACGTAGGGCAGGAACGGCGCGAGCAGCCGCAGCTGCACGTGCAGGGCCGTGGCCAGGGCCGCGCGGGCCGAGGCGGTCGCCGGGTCGGAGATCGTCGCCGTACGCGCGCTCCTTGACCAGCTCGACGTAGTCGTCGCAGAAGTCCCAGAAGAACTTCTCGGTCACCTCGAGCGCGCTGGTGTAGTCGTAGGCGGTGAACGCCTGGGTCGCCTGCGTCACGGTGCCGGCGAGCCGGCCGAGCAGCGCACGGTCGACCTCCTCGACGACCAGTGCCGGGTCGACCTGGGTGGCGCCCACGCTGCCGAGGACGAACCGGGAGACGTTGAGCACCTTCATCGCCAGCCGGCGGCCGACCTTCATCTGGGTCTCGTCGAAGGGGGAGTCGAGTCCCGGCCGGGCCATCGCCGCACGCCAGCGCACTGCGTCGGCGCCGTACTTGTCGAGGATCTCGCTCGGCACGACCGCGTTGCCCTTGGACTTGCTCATCTTCTTGCGGTCCGGGTCGACGATGAAGCCCGAGATGAGCGCGTGCGACCAGGGCGCCGCGTGGTTCTCGAAGTGGGCGCGGACGACGCGGGAGAACAGCCAGGTGCGGATGATGTCGTGCGCGTGGGTGCACAGGTCCATGGGGAAGACGCGGTCGAACAGGTCGTCGTCGGACTCCCAGCCGCCGGCGATCTGCGGCGTCAGCGAGGAGGTCGCCCAGGTGTCCATCACGTCGGGGTCGCCGAGGAAGCCGCCGGCCTTGCCGCGCTGGTCCTCGGAGTAGCCCGACGGCGCCTGCGTGGACGGGTCGATCGGCAGCTCGTCCTCGCGGGGCAGCAGCGGGTGGGTGTAGTCGGGCTCGCCGTCGGCGTCGAGCGGGTACCAGACCGGGAACGGGATGCCGAAGAAGCGCTGGCGCGAGATCAGCCAGTCGCCGTTCAGGCCGCCCACCCAGTTGTCGTAGCGGTGGTGCATGTGGGGCGGGATCCAGTCGATCTCGGCGCCGCGCGCGATCATCTCCTCGCGCAGTTCGCGGTCGCGGCCGCCGTTGGTGATGTACCACTGCCGGGTGGCGACGATCTCGAGCGGCTTGTCGCCCTTCTCGTAGAAGTTCGCCATCCGCTGCGTCGGCTTCGGCTCGCCCTCGAGGTCGCCGCTCTCGCGCAGCATCGCCACCATCGCCTCGCGGGCGCTGAAGGTCGTCTTGCCCTTGAGCTCCTCGTACGCCGTCGCGGCCGGCCCGCTCGACAGCCAGTCCGGCGTCTCGCGGGCGAACCGTCCGTCGCGGCCGATCAGCGTGCGCACCGGCAGCTGCAGCTCGCGCCACCAGGTGACGTCGGTGAGGTCGCCGAAGGTGCAGCACATCGCGATGCCGGCGCCCTTGTCCATCTCGGCGGCCGGGTGGGCGAGCACCGGGATCTCGACGCCGAAGACCGGCGAGGTGACGGTGGTGCCGAACAGCGGCTGGTAGCGCGCGTCGTCGGGGTGAGCGATCAGTGCGACCACGCTGCCGATCAGCTCGGGCCGGGTGGTCTCGATGTAGACCGGCTGCCCTCGGCCCCGTGGAACGCGACCCGGTAGTAGTGGCCGGCGTACTCGCGGGCCTCCAGCTCGGCCTGGGCCACCGCGGTCTGGAAGGTGACGTCCCAGAGGGTCGGCGCCTCCTGCAGGTAGGCCTCGCCGCGGGCGAAGTTGCGCAGGAACGCGCGCTGGCTGACGGTCTGGGCCTTCGGGCCCGATGGTCGTGTAGTGCTGCTTCCAGTCCACGGAGAGTCCGAGGGTGCGCCACAGGCTCTCGAAGACCTGCTCGTCCTGCACGACGAGCCGCTCGCACAGCTCGATGAAGTTGGGCCGGCTGATCGGCACCTGCTTCTTCGGGTCCGGCTTCTCGGGCGGGGTGAAGTCGGCGTCGTAGGGGAGCGAGGGGTCGCAGCGCACGCCGAAGTAGTTCTGCACCCGGCGCTCGGTCGGCAGCCCGTTGTCGTCCCAGCCCATCGGGTAGAACACCGACTTGCCCTGCATGCGCTGGAAGCGCGCGACGAGGTCGGTGTGGGTGTAGGAGAAGACGTGGCCCACGTGCAGCGACCCGGACACGGTCGGCGGCGGGGTGTCGATCGAGTAGACCTCTGCGCGCGGGCGCGTCCGGTCGAAGGCGTAGGTGTCGTCGGCCCGCCACCGCTCGACCCACTTCTCCTCGAGCCCCTCGAGCGCCACCTTGTCCGGTACGACGACAGCGCGATCGGCGCTGGTCGTGCCCGGGTCGGTGGTCGAGGTGCTCTCGGTCATGCCCCGAATCCTACGGACGCGCGCGGGCCCTCCTCAGGGGCCCGGTGACTCCGGTCCCTGAGGAAGGACGAGCTCCTGTCTCGAAGGGCCCGGACCCGCCGATCGTCAGTGGGCGCCGCGGGGCTGGTCGGACTTGTAGTCGGTGTACTGGTAGGGGTTCTCGGCCAGGGCGGTCTCCGGCACCTCGGGGTTCATGCCCTGCTGCCAGGCCTCCTCGCCGAGCGTCGAGCGCAGGTAGTCGATGGTGGCCTCGACCTTGGCCTTGGCCGCGGCGAGGTCGACGTCGACGAGCTGGCCGTCGCGCTTGACCACGCGGCCGTCGACGATGACGGTGTGCACCTGGTCGCGCTGGGCCTGGAAGGCGACGTGGCCGTAGGGGTTGAGGATCGGGAACGACACCGGGGAGCGGTCGTTCTTGAGCAGGACGACGTCGGCCTTCTTGCCGACCTCGAGGCTGCCGAGGTCGTCGCGACCGATGGCGGCGGCTCCTCCGCGGGTCGCCCACTCCACGACCTGGGAGGCACGCAGCGCGCTGTGGGTGACCGTGTCGCCCCGGGCGTGGGCCTCCATGTGCTCGCGGGAGCGGTCGGCGCCCAGCGTCGTACGCATGGCGGAGAAGAGGTCGCCGCTCCACCACACGCTGGTGTCCATGGACAACGAGACCGGGATGCCGTGCTTGCGGATCGCCCAGGTGGGCGGGTAGCCCTGCCCGGCGCTCTGCTCGCTCTCGGTGGAGACCGAGATGGATCCGCCGGTCGCCGCGATGCGATGGTAGGAGTCCTCGGTGAGCGTGGCGGCGTGCACGTAGATCGTCTCCGGCGTCATGAAGCCGTGCTCGTGCATCAGCCGGATGCCGTCGTCGTTGGTCGCACCCCAGACACCGGCGTGGGTGGTGACGGCGACGCCGAGGTCGCGGGCCACCTCGAACGCGCCCTGCTCGGGGAAGGCCGGGTCGCCGGGCACGTCGAAGGCCATCTGGAAGCCGACCTGGTCGTTGCCCTGCATGCGGCGCTGCACGAAGTCGCGGAACTCCGGGGCCGCCGACCACTCCGAGGGTGGCTGCTGGATGTTGCCGTAGGCCAGCACCCAGCGACCGGGCACCGACTCCAGCGCGTCGAGCGCGGCGTCGGCGTGGTCGACCGTCTGGAGGCCGTGCGACCAGTCGACGCAGGTGGTCACGCCCGCGTCGACGGCCTCGATGGCGGCCAGCAGGTTGCCGGCGTGGACGTCCTCGGGGCGGAAGTGCTTGCCGGACTCGAGGTAGTACCAGACGAAGTACTGCGTCAGGGTCCAGTCGGCGCCGTACCCGCGCATGGCGGTCTGCCACATGTGCCGGTGGGTGTCGATCATGCCGGGCATCACGATGCCGCCGGAGGCGTCGATCTCCTCGGTGCCCTCGGGCACCTCGAGCGAGGCTCCGACCGCGGCGATCGTGCCGCCGTCGACGAGCACGTCGGCTCCCTCGAGCACCTGCCTGCCGTCGTCCATCACCAGGACCGTGCCGCCCCGCAGCACTACTGGTCCTCGCCCGCCCTCTGCCATCGCGTGCCTCCTCAGCACTCCGGACGACCGTCCGTCTGGCGGTCACCAGGTCACCCTCGACACTCTCGCGCGGCGTGGTTGAGGTGTCAACGACGGCGTCGGGCGTGGCAGGGTGAGGGCCATGCCTCGCCCCGGGAGTGGTCCGGAGTTCATCGAGTCCCTGGCCCGGGGACTCGAGGTGATCACCGCCTTCGGGCCCGGCTGCGGCTCGCTCTCGCTCAGCGAGCTGGCCGGCCGGACCGGCCTCGCCCGGCCCGACGGTGCGCCGGATCCTGCTGACCCTCGAGGAGCTCGGCTACGTGCGGTCCGGGGACTCCCGCTTCTCCCTGACCCCGCGCGTGCTCGACCTCGGCACGTCCTACGTCGCCTCGCAGGGACTGTGGGAAGTCGCGCGGCCGCACATGGAGGTGCTCTCGGCCAAGACCGACGAGTCCTGCTCGGTGGCCCAGCTCGACGGCTCCGACATCGTCTACGTGGCGCGGGTCGCGGTGCCCAAGATCGTTGCCCTGTCGGTGCAGATCGGCACCAAGTTCCCCGCACTGCCGACCTCGCTGGGCAAGGTGCTCCTGGCGGCGCTCGACGCCGACGAGGTCGAGGAGGTGCTGGCCGCTGCCGACGCGCTCGGGGCTGGCGCCGCTGTGGCAGCCCGAGCCGCGAGGAGCGCGACGAGGTGCTCCGTGAGGTACGCGCCCGCGGATGGGCGATGACCGACCAGCAGCTCGCGCTCGGCATCCGCTCGGTGGCCGTGCCGGTGCGCGACGGCGACGACCGCGTCGTGGCAGCCCTCAACGTCAACACCCACGCCGCGGAGACCTCGGTGGACTACCTCCTCGACCACCACCTGCCGCTGCTCCAGCGGGCCGCGGGCGACATCGGCGCGGACTTCGCCCGGCTGCACGCCCTGCCCCTCGGCCGCAGTGGCATCATCGAACCGGACAATCGTCCGTAGAGCGGTCAGGAGCGCGATGCCAGGACCACTGCACGGTCTGCTGGTCGCGGACTTCTCGCGCGTGCTGGCCGGCCCGTACGCGACGATGCTGCTCGCCGACATGGGCGCCGACGTCGTCAAGGTGGAGGGCCCGCCGACCGGCGACGAGACCCGCTCGTGGAGCCCACCGGAGCGCGAGGGCGTCTCGACGTACTTCCTCGGCATCAACCGCGGCAAGCGCTCGGTGGTCCTCGACCTGCGTGAGGAGGCGGACCTCGCCCTCGCCCGTGAGCTGGCGGCGCGTGCCGACGTGGTCATCCAGAACTTCAAGCCCGGCGGGATGGTCCGCTTCGGCCTCGACTACGACTCCGTCCGGGCGTCCAACCCCGCCACGGTCTACGCCTCGATCAGCGGCTTCGGATCCGGCAAGGGGGCGCACGTTCCCGGCTACGACCTGCTGGTGCAGGCGGTGTCGGGGCTGATGAGCCTGACCGGCGACCCCGACGGCCCGGGCTTCCGGGCCGGGATCTCGGTCTTCGACGTGATGGCCGGCAACCACGCGGTGATCGGCATCCTGGCCGCCCTGCGCCACCGCGACGCCACCGGCGAGGGCCAGCACGTCGAGGTCAACCTGCTCTCCTCCGCGCTCACCGGGCTGGTCAACCACAGCTCGGCCTGGGCGGCCGGGGGCGTCGTGCCCTTCCGCATGGGCAACGCCCACCCGAGCGTCTTCCCCTACGAGCCGCTCCCGGCCGCCGACACCGAGCTGATCGTGATCGCCGCCAACGACCGCCAGTTCGGGCGGTTGTGCGACGTGCTGGACATCCCGGAGGTCGCCGAGGACGAGCGCTTCCGGCACAACTCCGACCGCACCGCCAACCGTGACGAGCTGAAGCCGATCCTGGCCGAGCGGCTGCGCACCCGGAAGGCCGAGGAGTGGTTCGACGTGCTGCTCGAGGCCGGCATCCCGAGCGGCCCGATCAACACCATCGACGACGGCTTCGCGATGGCCGAGCGGTTCGGGCTCGATCCGATCGTGGAGGTCGGTGAGGGTGAGCGCGCGATCCCCACGACGCGGCACCCGATCCGCTTCTCCGCCACCCCCGTGTCGTACGCCGGACCGCCACCGGACCTCGACGAGCACGGCGCCGAGGTGCGCGAGTGGCTCGCGGAGGCACCCGCATGAGTGAGCGCGATGCGCACGACGTACCCGACGGCACTCGGTGCCTCGAGCCGCGAGTCGATCACGCTGCTGGGCCAGGACCTCGCCGCCGACGTGATGGGCAACGTCGGGTTCGGCGAGCTGTCCTTCTGGCTGGCCACCCAGCGCCGTCCCACCGCGGGGGAGGTCCGTGTCTTCGAGGCCGTCCTCGCCGCCCTGGCCGACCACGGCTTCACCCCCACCGCGATCGTCACCCGGCTCACCTGGCTCTCGGCGCCCGACTCGGTGCAGGGAGCGCTGGCGGCCGGCCTGCTGGGTGGTGGGTCTCGCTTCCTCGGCGTGACCGAGGACTGCGGGCGCTTCCTGCACGACGTGCTCGAGTCGGTGGAGGAACCGCCGGTCGACGACCCCGGCTGGGACGCGCTGGCGCTCGAGACGGTCAGGGCGTCGCGCGAGGCGGGCGCGTTCGTGCCCGGTCTCGGCCACCACGTGCACAAGGACGGCGACCCGCGCACCCCACGCCTCATGCAGATCGCCCGCGAGGAGGACTGCTTCGGCCCGCACCTGCAGCTGTTCGCTGCGATCGGGCGGGTGCACGCCGAGGTCCTCGGTCGGTCCCTTCCGCTCAACGGAGCCGGCGTGTGCGGCGCCGCGCTCGCCGACCTCGGGCTGCCCGTGGAGCTGCTGCGCGCCTTCGCGCTGCTCGCCCGCACCGCCGGACTGATCGGCCAGCTCGCCGAGGAGCTGCGCCACCCGGTGGCCAACGACATCTTCCTCTCCGTCGACCTGAACAACCGGCCGGTCGACCCGGATCCCCTCCCGTAGAAAGGCACCGCTCATGCACCTGGTGACAGAGGACAACATCACCGAACTCGCCGAGGAGCGTTGGGCGACCGCCCATGACGAGCGCACGCGCGAGCTGATCACCTCACTGGTGCGCCACCTGCACGCCTTCGCCCGCGAGAACCGGCTCACCGAGGCCGAGTGGATGGCCGCGATCCAGTGGCTCAACTCCGCCGGGCAGATCAGCGACGAGAAGCGCGAGGAGTTCATCCTGACCTCCGACGTGCTCGGGCTGAGCATGCTCGTCGTCCAGATGAACAACCAGTTCGACGACCAGGCCACGCCGGCGACCGTGCTCGGGCCGTTCCACATCGACGGCTCGCCCGAGCTCGGCTTCGGCGAGGACATGTCGGAGGGACTGCCCGGCGCGCCCCTGTTCGTGAGCGGCGTCGTGCGCAGCCTCGACGGCACGCCGATCGGTGGCGCGGTCCTCGACGTCTGGCAGGCCGACGAGGACGGTGCCTACGAGGCGCAGATCGCGGACCTCGACGAGGCCCGGCTGCGCGCGAAGTACACCGCGCGGGCGGACGGCAGCTACTGCGTGCGCACCATCGCGCCCAAGGGGTACTCGGTCCCGATGGACGGGCCCGTCGGCGACCCTGATCCGGCTCACCGACATCAGCCACTTCCGGCCGGCCCACGTGCACTTCCTGCTGGCCGTGCCCGGCTTCCGCCCGCTGATCACGCACCTGTTCCAGGAGGGCGCGCAGTACCTCGACAGCGACGTGGTCTTCGGCACCAAGGATGCGCTGGTGGTCTCCTTCGAGGAGCGCGAGCCGGGCCCGACTCCCGATGGTGGGACCAGCGAGGTGCCCTGGCTCGAGGCGCACTACGACTTCGTCCTCCAGCCCGCCTGAGGAGGGCAGCATGCGCGCCGCCGAGGTCAGGACGCCCGGGGAGCCACCGGTCGCCGCCGAGCGGAGCGTCCCGTCGGCGGGCCGCGACGAGGTGCTCGTCGAGGTGGCCGCTGCTCCCATGACCCCGCTCGACCTGCTCTGCGCGTCGGGCACGTCGTACTTCGGGGTGCCGCTGACGCCGTACGTACCGGGGGTGCAGGGGGTGGGCAGCGTCGAGGGGCGCCCGGTGTGGTTCGCGACGTCGGCCGGGATGGCGCCCGGCGACGGCAGCATGGCCCAGCAGGCCGTGGTCGCGATGCTCCGACGTGGTCGGGCTGCCCGACGGGGTCGACCCGCTCGCCATGGCCGCGCTCGGCCTGTCGGCGGTGGCCGCGCACCAGGCGCTGACCTGGCGCGGAGAGCTGGCGCCGGGGGAGACCGTGCTGGTGCTCGGCGGAGGTGGGGTGGTCGGCCAGGCGGCGATCCAGCTCGCCCGACTGCACGGCGCCGCACGTGTCGTCGCGGCCGCTCGCTCGGTCACCGGCCAGCAGCGCGCCTGGGACGCCGGGGCCGACGCCGTGGTGTCGCTCGACACCGACGAGCTCGGCACCCTGACCGACCGATTTCGCGAGGCGGCCGGCGGCGAGGTCGACCTCGTGCTCGACCCCTTGTACGGCGTCCCGGCGGCGGCCGCCGCGCGTTCGCTGCGTGCCGGCGGGCGGCTGGTCAACCTCGGCAGCTCGGCCCACGAGCACGCGCCCATCGACTCCTCGACCCTGCGGAGCAAGTCGTTGCGCCTGCTCGGCTACACCAACAACGAGCTCAGCACCGAACGACGGGCCGAGGCCGTCCGGGCCGTCGCGTCGTACGCCGCGGAGGGCACGCTGTCGGTGGCCCGCGAGGTGCTCCCGCTCGAGGCGGTGCGGGAGGCGTGGCTGCGCCAGGCCGAGGGCCGCACCACCGGCCGGCTCGTGCTGACGACGGGCTGATGCACCCCCTCTCCTAGACTGCCGAGCGATGGACGAGATCCCCGCGGCCCGGCCGGCCGAGACCTATGCCGAGGCCGAGGACGCCCTGCTGAGCCGGTGGCCCGAGACCAAGCTCGACCCGACCCTCGAGCGCATCGAGGCCTTCATGCAGGTGCTCGGTGAGCCGCAACGCGGCTACCCGGCGATCCACCTGACCGGGACCAACGGCAAGACCTCCACCGCGCGCATGGTCGAGTCGCTGATCCGCGCCCTCGGGCTGCGCGTCGGTCGGTTCACCAGCCCGCACCTGGAGTCGATGACCGAGCGGATCAGCCTGGACGGCGAGCCGTTGAGCGAGGAGGCGTTCGTCCGCGCCTTCAACGACGTCGCGCCGTACACGCCACGTCGTCGACGTCGCCCAGGACCACCCGTTGTCGTTCTTCGAGACCATCGTCGCGATGGCGTACGCCGCCTTCGCCGACGCACCGGTCGACGCGGCGGTGGTCGAGGTGGGCATGGGCGGTGCGTGGGACGCGACCAACGTGATCGACGCCAAGGTCGCGGTGCTGACGCCGATCGCGGTCGACCACGCGAGGTACCTCGGCGAGACGCCGGCCGAGATCGCCGCCGAGAAGGTGGGCATCATCAAGCCCGGCGCCGTCGCCGTCACGGCTGTGCAGTCCGACGACGTCGCGCAGGTGCTGGTCGAGCGCTGCGCCGAGGTCGGCGCGACCCTGGTGCGCGAGGGCATCGAGTTCGGCGTGACCAGCCGCACCCCGGCGGTGGGCGGCCAGGTCATCGGCCTCCAGGGACTGCGCGGCACCTACGAGGAGCTGTTCGTGCCGCTGTACGGCGCCCACCAGGCGCAGAACGCGGCGCTGGCACTGGCGGCGGTCGAGGCGTTCGTCGGTGGTGAGGAGCCGCTCGACGCGGAGGTCGTCGCGGAGGCCTTCGCCGAGGTGACCTCGCCCGGCCGCCTGGAGATCATCCGCCGCTCGCCGACGGTCCTGCTCGACGCGGCCCACAACCCGCACGGAGCGGCCGCGCTCGTCGACGCGCTCGAGGACAGCTTCGCCTTCTCGGCGCTCGTCGGCGTGGTCTCGGTGATGGCCGACAAGGATGTCGAGGGGCTGCTCTCCGAGCTCGAGCCGGTCCTGGTCCACGTGGTCTGCACCCAGAACTCCACCGGCCGCTCGTTGCCCGCCGACGAGCTCGCCGAGGTCGCGCGAGGAATCTTCGGGACCGACCGCGTCTCCGAGACCACCTCCCTCGCGGACGCGATCGACCAGGCCGCGGCGCTGGCCGAGGCCGGCGAGGCGGTCGGCCAGGCGATCGGCTCCGGAGGAGTGCTGGTCACCGGCTCGGTGGTGACGGTCGGCGAGGCCCGGCGCGATGCTGCGCTCGCGCCGCGAGAGGAGCCCCGGAGACGAGCCCGGGGAGCGCTGATGCAGCGACGCCTCTGCTCGGCCATCCTCGTGCTCGAGGCGATCGTCCTCGCGCTGACGATCCCGGTGCTCTTCTCGCTCACCGACATCGGCACCGCGACGGTGCTGGTCATCGGCGGCGGCCTCACGGTCGCGGCCCTCGTCGTCGCGGGACTGCTGCGCTTCCAGCTCGCGTTCTGGCTCGGCTGGGCCATCCAGGTGGCCGCGATCGCCGTCGGGTTCGTCGTCCCCACGATGTTCTTCCTCGGCGCGATCTTCCTGGCGCTGTGGGCCACGGCCTACCTGCTCGGCCACCGGATCGAGGTCGAGCGGGCCGAGTGGGAGCGCACCGGGCAGTACCCGGGAGCCAGCTAGGCCCACCGCGGGCCGAGTCAGGCCAGGCCGCGGGCCACGTGGTCGAGCATCACCTCGAGGGTCGCCTCGCGCTCCTCGCTGGGTGAGGTCGCGCGCGGCCCGTGGAGGTGCAGCGTGGCGAACCCGTGCACGGCCGCCCAGCAGACCACCTCGGCGCCAGGTCGGCGCTCCGGGGCCACGACCCCGGCCGCCAGTCCCTCGTCGAGCACCTGCGTGAGCAGGTCGAACGGGTCGCTGCCGGTGTCGAGCCTCGTCGTCGCTCGGGTACGGCGGAGAAGGCGACGTCGAAGAGCCCGGGCTCGCCGAGGGCGAAGTCGACGTAGGCGTGCCCCACGGCGCGGAGGCGGGCGCTCGCGCGGGCGCCGGCGTCCTCGATGCCCTCGCGATCGACCGCGTCGAGGCGCTCCTGCATGGCCTGGCGCAGCCGCTGCATGCCGACCCGGGCCACCTCGCCGAGCAGGGCCTCGCGGTCGGCGAAGTGGCGGTACGCCGCGTTGTGCGAGACCCCGGCGCGCCGCGCCACCTCGCGCAGGACCAGGCCCTCGGCCCCCTCCGCGCGGGCCAGCTCGACGCCCTGCTCGAGCAGGGCGGCCCGGAGGTTGCCGTGGTGGTAGGAGGAGGTCACGACGTCATCGTAGGGGAATGTTGACAGTGGTTACATCCGGAGCTACCTTCGATGTTGTCACTGTCCACATGGGGTGGTGACAGCCCACCCAGGGAGTGCGCATGAAGGGCAAGGTCGCCATCCTCCTCACCGTCTGTGCCGCGGTGCTGGCGATCAACCTCGACACCACGATCGTCAACGTCGCCCTGCCGACGATCTCGGACAGGCTCGATGCGGGCACGCGCGGGCTGCAGTGGATCGTCGACGGCTACAACCTCGCCTTCGCCGCGCTGGTGCTGGCCATGGGCAGCCTCTCGGACCGCTTCGGACGCCGGCCGGCACTGATCGTGGGCCTGGTCGGGTTCGCCGCCGCGAGTGCCACGGGCGCCCTGGTCACCGACGCCGGGGCCCTGATCGCGGCCAGGATCGCGATGGGCACCTTCGCGGCGCTGATCTTCCCGACCACGCTGTCGATCATCACCAACACCTTCCGCGAGCGTCGCGAGCGCGCCGCCGCGCTCGGCGTGTGGGGCGCCGTCGTGGGCATCGGGGTGGCGGCCGGGCCGGTGCTCGGCGGGCTGCTGCTCCAGCACTTCGCGTGGGGCAGCGTGTTCTGGGCGCTGGTGCCGCTGGCGCTCGTCACGGCGGTCGCCGCCTACCTGCTGGTGCCCGAGTCGCGTGACCCCGCCGTACCGCCGCTCGACCTGCCTGGTCTGGGCGATCTCCGTGCTGATGCTCGGCACGCTGACCTGGACCATCATCGAGGCACCCGACCACGGCTGGCACTCACCGGTCACGCTGGCAGGCTTCGCGGTCGCCGCCCTGTCCCTGGTGGTCTTCGTGGTCCGCGAGCGGACCACGGCGCACCCGATGCTCGACGTGACCCTCTTCCGCGACCGCCGGTTCAGCGCGGCCAGCGGCGCGGTCACGATCACCTTCTTCGCGCTGTTCGGGTTCATCTTCCTGGTCACGCAGTACTTCCAGTTCGTGCGCGGCTACGGCACCCTCTCCACCGGCGCCCGCATCCTGCCGGTGGCGCTGAGCATCGCGGTGGCCTCGGTCGTCGGCGCGCAGCTGGCGCCGAGGATCGGCACCAAGGTGGTCGTGACGACGGGCCTGCTGCTGTTCGGCACCTCGTTCCTGTGGATCTCCACGGTCGCTGTCGACGCGTCGTACGCCACGGTGGTGGTGCCGCAGATGGTGCTGATGGGCCTCGGCATGGGCCTGATCTCCACGCCCGCGACCGAGTCGATCCTGCTGGTGCTGCCGCCCGCGCGGGCCGGAGTCGGCTCGGCGGTCAACGACGCGACGCGCGAGCTCGGCGGGACGCTGGGCGTCGCCGTGGTCGGCTCGCTGTTCTCCTCGGTGTACGCCGGCCACCTGGCCGACGGGGCGTTCGCCGCGATGCCCGGACGCGTGCTCGCGCAGTCCCAGGACTCCGTCGGAGTGGCGCTGCACGTCGCTGCACGGGAACCCGCGGCTCGGCTCGGCACTCCAGGACGCGTTCATGGCCGGGTTCAGCACCGCCAGCGTCGTCGTCGGCGTGATCTGCCTCCTGGGCGCCGTGGGAGCCGTCGTGTTCCTGCCCGGCCGCGAGGTCCAGGCGCCGACAGAGGACGTCGGCTCCGAGGCCGCACCCGCCCTGGCCGCCTGAGCCCCCGGTCGGGTAGCCGGCGGCGGGGCACTAGATTCACCCGCATGTCGCAGCGCACCCTGGTCCTGCTCAAGCCCGACGCCGTCCGGCGCGGCCTGGTCGGGGAGATCCTCTCGCGCTACGAGGCCAAGGGGCTCGGCATCGCCGCCCTGGAGCAGCGCCACATCGACGCCGCGATGGCCGACGCCCACTACGCCGAGCACGTCGAGCGCGACTTCTACCCGCCCCTGCGCGCCTTCGTCACCAGCGGCCCGCTCGTGGCGGCCGTGCTCGAGGGCGACGAGGCGATCGAGGTGGTGCGCGCGATCAACGGCGCCACCGACGGCCGCAAGGCAGCACCCGGCACGATCCGCGGCGACCTCTCGCTGTCCAACCGCGAGAACCTCGTGCACGGCTCGGACGGCGAGGAGTCGGCCGCCCGCGAGATCGCCCTCTGGTTCCCAGAGCTCTGACCTCGTCTCCGACATGGTTCGGGTCGGGCCGACGGTCGTCGTACCGGACGAATCGGAGAGGTTGACGGGCAAGACTGAAGGTGGAGGGGTGATGTTCCGGCCCTCCACGTTCGGTTTCACCGGTCGACCGGCGAAACCGCCACTGCCCGCGGCGCCCCCGCGTGTCGTCACACCAGTCCCACGCGTCACTCCTTAGGCTGCGGGGGACGGGAGGGTGTGAGCGCATCCGACCCGCCACTTCCCCAAGTCAGAGGCAGGGCGACACGGATGGCGAACAGTCTCATCGGCCGTGACATGGCCGTCGACCTCGGTACCGCCAACACGCTGGTCTACGTGCGCGGACGGGGCGTCCTCGTGGACGAGCCGTCGGTCGTCGCGATGAACGAGCAGACGCACGAGCTGCTCGCTGTCGGCCACGAGGCCAAGCGGATGATCGGTCGTACGCCGGACGGCATCACCGCGATCCGGCCGCTCAAGGACGGCGTCATCGCCGACCTCGACGCGACCGAGGAGATGCTGCGCCACTTCATCCAGCTCGTGCACCGGCGTCGCTACTTCGCCAAGCCGCGCATGATCATCTGCGTGCCGAGCGGCGTCACCGCGGTCGAGCAGCGTGCGGTCAAGGAGGCCGGCTACCAGGCGGGCGGCCGCCGGGTCTACATCATCGAGGAGCCGATGGCGGCCGCGATCGGCGCCGGGCTGCCGGTCCACGAGGCCACCGGCAACATGGTGGTCGACGTCGGCGGCGGCACCACCGAGGTCGCGGTCATCTCCCTCGGCGGCATCGTGACGACGCTCAGCGTCCGCACGGCCGGCGACGAGCTCGACCAGGCGATCGTCGCGTGGATGAAGAAGGAGCACTCCCTGATGCTGGGGGAGCGCACCGCCGAGGAGATCAAGATGACCCTCGGCTCGGCGTTCCCGCTCCCGCAGGAGCGTCAGGCCGAGGTACGCGGTCGTGACATGGTCTCCGGCCTGCCCCGCACGGTCTCCGTCTCCAGCCCCGAGATCCGCAAGGCGCTCGAGGAGCCGCTCCACTCGATCGTCGATGCCGTCCGCACCACCCTCGACCAGACCCCGCCCGAGCTCGCCGGCGACATCATGGACCGCGGCATCGTGCTCTCCGGCGGCGGCGCCCTGCTGCTCGGCCTCGACGAGCGGATCCGCCACGAGACGGGCATGCCCGGTCCACATCGCACAGGACCCCCTCACCTCGGTGGCGATGGGTGCCGGCAAGTGCGTGGAGGAGTTCGAGGCACTTCAGCAGGTCCTCGTCTCGGACTACCGGCGGTAGCGGATGACGACGAGGCCACGCAGGCTGCGGCACCGCAAGGCTCCGACGCTCGGACGCCCCCTCTCGAGCGACGACGGCCGCACCGGCTTCGGCCGCGACCGACGCGGCTCCTCGCGCGTCGTGGTGGTCAGCATGGTGGTGGCCTCGCTCGCCGTGATCACCGTCGACGCGGCGGGCGGCGGCTCCTCGGCCATCGACCCCGCGCGCCGCGTGGTCGCGGAGGTGGTCGGTCCGGTCGAGTCAGGCACCTCGGACGCCGTCCGTCCCTTCACCTCGGCCTTCGGGTACTTCAGCTCCAACAACAGCCTGCGTGCCGACGTCGCTCGGCTCTCGGCGCAGAACTCCCAGCTCCGCTCGCAGGCCGAGCGGGTCCCGCTCGACCGCAACCGACTCGCCGAGCTCGACGGCCTGACCCGCACCGCCAACCAGACCGGCTACGCGCTCGTGGCGGCCCAGGTGGTCGGCATGGGGCCGATGCAGTCGTTCTCGCGCACCGTCACCATCGACGCCGGCACCTCGTCGGGCATCCGCCGCAACATGACGGTCCTCAACAACGACGGCCTCGTCGGGCGAGTGATCCAGGTCTCGCGCACCACGGCCGACGTGCTCCTCATCGTCGACACGGACTCGGTGGTGGGTGGTCGGCTCGGGTCCAACAACGAGATCGGCTTCCTGCGGGGCCGCGGCGTGACCGGCCAGCGCGGTCGGCTCGACCTCGACATGGTCGACAACTCCGTGGTGCCCAGCAAGGGCGACGTCGTGGTCACCTGGGGCAGCCAGAACGGCGTGCCCTACGTCGCCGGCATCCCGATCGGGTCGGTGGAGTCGGTGTACTCCAACCCGCGCGAGCTCGCCCGGCACGCCGTCATCGACCCGTACGTCGACTTCACCTCCCTCGACGTGGTCGGGGTCGTGGTGCCGCGCTCGACGCACGGCGACCGCGCCGTGATCAACGGCAACCAGACGACCGGGAGCAAGCACTGATGGGGATCGCACGCAACACGCTCGTCGGGGTGGTCATCCTGGTCGCGGTGATCGCGCAGGTCGCCGTCTTCAGCCTGTTCTCGGTCAACGGCGTGGTTCCCGACCTCGCGCTGATCGTCGTGGTCGCGGCCTCGATCGCCCGGGGTGCCCAGTTCGGCGCCGTCATCGGCTTCCTCGCCGGGATGCTGCTCGACCTCGCCCCTCCGGCCGACCACATCGCCGGTCGCTGGGCACTGGCCCTGGTGGTCGTGGCGATCCTCGCCGGCCGGGTCCGCAACGACGCGCGCAACAACCCGCTCGGCGGGCTGGCCACGGTCGCGATCTGCTCCTTCGTCGGCACCTCGGTGTTCGCGCTCACCGGGCTGGTGCTCGGCGACCACGCCCTGCCCGCGGGGCAGATGATCGAGGTCATCGGGATCAGCGTGCTGTGGGACGTGGTGATGGCGCCGCTCCTGCTGCCCGTGCTGCTGCTCATCATGGAGCGCACCCGCACGCCCGAGCTGGCCTTCTAACGGGGTCCGATGGGTGCCTTCCTGATCCGCCCCAGTGCGAGCCAGAAGAGCCGCCTGCGCCTCATCGTGGTGCAGGCGCTGGTGCTCTCGCTGTTCATGACGCTGTTCGCGCGGCTCTGGTACATCCAGGTCGTCGCCGGCGACGGCTACAAGGCCCAGGCCGCGTCCCAGTCGATCCGTGACGTCGTGGTGCAGCCGCCGCGCGGGCTCATCGTCGACGACGAGGGCCGGCCCCTGGTGGCCAACCGCAGCACCTGGGTGGTCAGCATCGACCGCACCCTGCTCGGCAAGCTGACGTCGGCGCAGCGCTACGCGATGCTGCACCGGCTCTCCCGCGTGGTGAACGTCGAAGTACGACGAGATCGTGGCGCGCACCCTCGTGTGCGGACAGCCCGGCGCCGTGAAGGGCACCTGCTGGAACGGCTCGCCGTACCAGCCCGTCCCGGTGGCTCGCGACGTGCCGCAGAAGGTCGCGGTCAAGTTCCTCGAGCAGGCCGAGAGCTACCCCTCGGTGCTCGCGCAGCAGGAGAGCGTGCGCGCCTACCCCTCGCCGTACGGCATCAACGCGGCGCACGTCCTGGGCTACCTCAGCCCGATCACCGAGGGCGAGCTGAACCAGGCCAAGGACGACGGCGACACCTCGCTCAACGGCGCCTCGGAGGTCGGCCGCGCCGGCATCGAGAGGGCCTACGACCAGTGGCTGCGGGGCCAGCCCGGCTACAACAAGGTCGCCGTCGACTCGATGGGCCGCGTGCTCGGCGACTCGGGCACGGTCAGCTCACGCCCCGGCGACACGCTGGTCACCTCCATCGACGCCAAGGTGCAGGCCGACGTCGAGAAGCAGCTGCACGACGCGATCATGACCGCGCGCCACACCTACGACAAGGTCACCCACCGCAACTACGTCGCCGACAGCGGGGCCGCGGTCGTGATGGAGGCCAAGACCGGGCCGCATCGTCGCGATGGCCAGCCAGCCGACGTACGACCCCTCGATCTGGTCGGGCGGGATCACCCGGAAGCAGCTCAAGGCGCTCTACTCCAAGAAGGAGGACGACCCGCTGCTCTCGCGGGCCACGCAGGGCCAGTACGCGCCCGGCTCGACGTTCAAGCCGCTGATGACGATCGCCGCGCTCAACAACGGCTTCTCCGAGAACACCACGCTCGACTGCTCCTCGGGCGTCCAGGTCGGCAACCGGCTGTTCAAGAACTACGAGTCGGCGTCCTACGGCAACATCACCTTCGCCAAGGCGCTCGCCGATCTCCTGCGACACCTTCTTCTACCGCGTGGGCCTGAAGTTCTGGAACGAGTACGGCAGCGACCCGACCAACGTCAACGCCAAGGACCCGCTGGTCGCGATGGCCAAGCAGTTCGGCTACGGCTCCTCGCCCGGCGGTGACGTCACCGGCGCGGCCAGCGGCCGGATCGCCGACCGGCACTGGAAGCTCGCCTACTGGAAGGCGATGAAGCACTACTACTGCGGCATCGACCGCAGGAACACCACCGGCCAGCGCGACTTCCTGCACGTCTTCGCCCACGAGTTCTGCCTCGAGGGCTACTACTACCGCGCCGGCGACGCCGTGAACTTCGTGATCGGCCAGGGCGACACGCTGGTGACGCCGCTGCAGATGGCTCGCGCGTACTCCGCGATCTCCAACGGCGGCAAGCTGATGCAGCCCCAGATCGCGAAGGCCATCGTCAGCCCCGACGGCAAGCTGATCAAGAAGATCCAGCCCAAGGTCATCCGCCGGATCAAGTCGAAGAAGTCGGCGTTCACCTACGTCGACAACGCGCTGAAGAACACTCCCAAGGACGGCACGCTCGCCTGGAAGTTCGGCGGGTTCCCGCTCGACAAGGTGCAGCTGCGCGGCAAGACCGGATCGGCCGAGGTCTTCGGCAAGCAGAGCACCTCGTGGGTCGCCACCTACGACAAGGACTACGTCGTGATCATGATGGTGACGCAGGGCGGCACCGGCTCGGGCACCTCCGGTCCCTACGTCCGCAAGATCTGGGAGCACCTCTACGGCATCAAGGGCATGGGCGTGCACCCCTCGAAGGCCGAGATCCCCGGCACCACGCCACCGGGATCGCTGCCGACCTTCGCCACCGACGGCTCGATCCTGCCCCCGGCCACGAAGGGAGACTGACGATGACCGTCCTTCCCTACAGCCGGCTCTCGGTCACCCGCGGCCGGGTCGCCATGCCCCGGCTCGACTGGGTGCTCGTCTCCGCCGGCGGCGCGATCCTGGTCATCGGCACCCTGCTGGTGTGGTCGGCGACCGCGACCAACGACACCCTCACCCACGGCCAGCCGACGGCCTACCTGCACAAGCACCTCGTCAACGTCGCGATCGGCATGGTGCTGGCCGTGGCGGTGATGGCGACCGACCACCGGTGGGTGCGCATCGTCACGCCGCTGGTGTACGCCGCCAGCATCTTCGGCCTGCTGCTGGTGCTCGTGATGGGCTCGACGATCAACGGCTCGCGCTCGTGGCTGATGCTCGGCGGGATGTCGATCCAGCCGGCCGAGTTCGCCAAGCTCGCCGTGGTCACCATGTCGGCGATGCTCGTCGCCGAGCGCACCGAGAACTCCCGCGGCCGCGGCATCAACGGCGTCGACGTGCTGCTCATGCTCGGCATCGCCGGGATCCCCGCGGCGCTGATCATGCTCCAGCCCGACCTCGGCACCATGCTCGTGCTCTCGGCCACGGTGTTCGGGGTGCTGGCCGTGGCCGGCGTGCCGCGGCGGTGGATGGCCGGGCTGTTCGCCGCGGGCACGGCGCTGGCCGCGCTGGTCGTCGCTGCCGGCGTGCTGAAGCAGTACCAGATCAACCGGTTCATGGCCTTCACCGATCCGGCGCTCGACCCCCGGGGCGCCGGCTACAACACCACCCAGGCACGCATCGCGATCGGCAACGGCGGCCTGTTCGGGCGCGGGCTCTTCGACGGCTCGCAGACCCGCTCGCGGTTCGTCCCCGAGCAGCACACCGACTTCATCTTCACCGTCGCGGGGGAGGAGCTCGGCCTCGTCGGGGCCGGCCTGCTGATCCTGCTCTTCGCGGTGCTGATCTGGCGGGCGCTGTGGATCTCGCGCAACGCCGAGGACATGTTCGGCCGGGTGGCCGCCGCCGGGATCGCGTGCTGGTTCGCCTTCCAGACCTTCCAGAACATCGGCATGTGCCTGGGCATCATGCCGGTCACCGGCGTACCCCTGCCGCTCGTGTCGTACGGCGGGTCCTCGATGTTCGCCTCGATGATGGCGCTCGGCCTGCTGCAGAACATCGCCATGCGGCGGCACCCTGCCCTCGCGCGCGCCTGTAGGGCCCGGTGAGGCCGGTCAGGCCTCCGGCAGCGTGAAGGTGAACGTCGCGCCGCCCTCGGGGTTGTTGTGGGCGGAGAGCTCACCGCCGTGCAGGGCGACGATGCGGCGGGTCAGGGCCAGGCCCAGGCCGGTCCCGGCGGAGCGGCCCTCGACGGCGCCGCGGTGGAACTCCTCGAAGATCAGCTCCTCCTCGCCCACGGTGATGCCGATGCCGTTGTCGACGACGTCGACGCGGATCCAGCCGGGCTCGTCGTCGCGACGCGAGCGCACCAGCACGCGCGGGGTGAACTCCGGCGAGGTGTACTTCACGGCGTTGCCGACCAGGTTGTCGAGGAGCTGGCGCACGCAGACGCGGGTCGGCGAAGACCGCGTGGTCGACGTCCAGCGTGAAGACCGGCTCGTCGCCGTACGCGTTCGACCTGCCGGCTGTCGACGATGTCGGAGACGGCGTCGACGAGCTTGACCGCCTCGGGCCGGGGCTTGCCGTTCTGCACCACGGTGTAGCCGAACCAGTCCTCGATCACCTGACGCATCCGGCGGCCGGCGTCCACGGCCTTGTCGGCGATCTCGGCGCCCAGGGGAGTGCTGCGGACCTCCTGGTCCTGGAGCACCTCGAGCCACCCGTCGAGCACGGTCAGGGGAGTGCGCAGGTCGTGGGCGACCATGCCGGCGAAGTTGGTCAGCTCGCGCAACCGCGTCCGCTGCGCGGTCACGTCGTGCAGCAGCACGAGTCGCGAGGGGTGGTCGCTGTCGGAGAGCGGCAGGGCCTCGACGTCGAGGATCTTGGCGCCGCCGTCGCCGTTGACGACGACCTCGAGCCGCGCCGCCTGATCGTCGGTGACCGCGAGGGCGCGCGCGGAGCTCCGTCGTCGGCGATGACCTGCCCGTCGGGGGTGCTGAGGTCGTAGCCCTGCGCCCAGGAGTGCGGCCTGCCGATCGGGATCGGGCTTGCCGAGCAGCCGGCGTGCGGCCTGGTTGTACTTCGTCACCCCGGTCTCGTCGGCGATCATCACGCCGTCGTTCATCGAGTCGAAGACGGTCTGGAGCAGGGTGCGCTGGGCCTCGGACTCCGCGCGCTTGCCGTCGAGCTCGAGGATCAGCCGCGCCCGCTGGTCGCGCATCAGGGTGAGCAGGAAGGCGAAGGCGACGCTGGCGATGACGAGCAGGTCCACGATCGACGAGGCCGGCAGCACGCCCGTGTAGTCGAACTGGTTCTCCGGCAGGTAGGTCATCGCGGCCGCGCACAGCGCCACGGTGAGGGCGAGGTAGCCCGTGCCCCGCAGCGTGAGGGTCAGGCCGCCCCACACGCAGGGGATCATCAGCAGCCAGGACAGGGGGAGCGTCGGGTCGAGGTAGGTGCCGTAGACGCAGACCACCGAGATGAGCGAGCAGGCCGACCCGGTTGTACCAGGGGCTCGGCGTGAGCACCTCGGCCCGGCGCTGGAAGAAGATCACCATGAAGGTCGACGCGCCGACGAAGCAGAACACGGTGTTGCGCAGCACCCACCAGAACAGCACCCGGGAGAGCGAGCTCGGTCAGCGCCAGCAGCGGGAACGCCGCCGGCCAGGCCGATCAGCAGCGACGAGGAGGCGGCGGCGAAGAGCAGCACGGCCACGTCGTCGCGGCGTCTCCGGGCACCCATCCGGGGTTGGACAGCTCGCGCCGGTAGATGCCAGACCATCAGGGCGGCCTGCGCGACCGCGAGCAGCCCCATCCACGCGGCGATGCCGGGGTGCGGAGCCCATCAGCATCGCGGTGACGACGAACGTGAGGAGCATGAACACGAACGTCGCGATGACCGCGCGCCGGCCGGCGTACCAGACGGTGGTCAGCAGGACGAAGCCGACGCCGCCCGGCGGCCAGACCTCGGCGATGCGGGGGTCGACGTCGCGGCTGCCGAGACCGACGTACGGCGAGGCGAGGTAGCAGGCCGCCGCGAACAGGAAGAAGGGCAGCATGCGACGGCCGCGGAGACACCTCGTCGGCACGCGCATCGCGCTGTCCGGGCGCGCGTCGCGGCTCGCCTCGACCAGTCGCATGTCTCTCCCCATCTCTCGTGGACAGGGTAGGGATCGATGGGGCAAAATGTCCGGTTTTCGGGTGATTGACAACCGGCCGTCAGGGCTGCACGGACAGCACCAGGTACGCCGCGAGCACCACGAGGTGGACGCCGCCCTGCAGCCGGGTGGCGCGGCCGGGCACCACGGTGAGCACCCCGACCACGGCGGTCAGCGCGAGCAGCACGATGTGCAGTGGGTCCAGGCCGAGGTCGAGCGGGCCGTCGACCCAGACCGAGGCGACCGCGATGGTCGGGATGGTCAGCCCGATGCTGGCCATCGCCGAGCCGAGCCCGAGGTTGAGGCTGATCTGGGTGCGCCCCCGCGGGGCCGCCCGCACCGCGGCGATCGACTCCGGCAGCAGCACCAGCAGGGCGATGACGACGCCGACGACGGCCTGGGGGAGCCCGAGGTGGTGCACGCGCCTTCTCGATCGGCTTCGACTCGACCTTGGCCAGTCCGACCACGGCGACCAGGGAGACCAGCAGCAGCGCGAGGCTGGACGAGCGCCCGCCGCGTCGAGGGCCGCTCGGCGTGCGCGTCCTCCTCGAGCGATCTCGCCGCTCGCGGTCACCGGCAGGAAGAAGTCGCGGTGCCGCACGGTCTGGGTGACCACGAACATCAGCGTACAGCAGCAGCGACGCGACGGCGGCGAAGGCCAGCTGCGAGGAGCCGAGAACTCCGGCCCGGGCGTCGTGGTCGTGAACGTCGGCAGCACCAGCGTCGTCGTGGCCAGCGTGATCACCGTGGCCAGCGCGGCGCCCGGTGCCCTCGGCGTTGAAGTGCGTGGTGCCGTGCCGGACGGCGCCGACCAGCAGGCTCAGGCCGACGATGCCGTTGTCAGGTGATCATCACCGCGGCGAACACCGTGTCGCGCGCCAGCGTCGAGGTGTCGTCGCCGCCGCCCAGCATCAGCGTCAGGATCAGGGCGACCTCGATGACCGTGACCGCGACGGCGAGCACGCAGCGAGCCGAACGGCTCGCCCGACCCGCATGGGCGACCACCTCGGCGTGGTGGACCGCGGCCAGCACGGCAGCGACCAGCAGCAGCCGCGACGACGACGATGCCGACCGTGCCCGGGCGCGCGACCCCAGGACAGCGAGGAGCCCGGCGAGGGCGATCGGGGGCGCGAGCTCCGGTCCAGCCGAGCCTCGTACCCGCGCGCGTCCGCCATGGCCCCACCCTAGGGATGGCGCGCGGGCTGCGCGCGGCTCAGGCGCGGGGGAGGGTGACCGTGAAGGTGCTGCCCGGGCCCTCGTTGCGGCTCGGCGCTGATCACGCCGCCGTGGCGACGCACGATGCGCTTGGCCAGGGCGAGGCCGAGGCCGGAGCCGTCGTAGATCGCCTCCACCCCGCGTGGCGCGCCGGAACGGCTCGAAGATCGCGCTCTCCTCGCCCTCCGGGATGCCGATGCCGGCGTCGACGACGTAGAGCCGCACCCAGTTGCCGTCACGGGTGGCGAAGCTGCGGATGGTGACGATGGGCTTCTCGCCCGGGCCGGGTGTACTTGACCGCGTTGCCGACGAGGTTCACCAGCAGGTGGCGCAGCAGCGTCGGGTCGGCGCGCACCGAGTCGGGCGTCTCCACGAGGAAGTCGCCGCCGGGGTAGGTGGCGACGATGCTGTCGACGACCGGCTGCAGCGCCACGGCCTCGGGCTGCACGGCTGCCTTCGCGGGCGACGTTGTAGGTGAGCCAGTCGTCGATCTCGCGCGACATCCGGTCCGAGGCGCTGCGGCCGCGCTCGAGGGCCTGCGACGCGGTGATCGTGTCGTTGCCCAGCGCGTCCTCGGCCACCTCGATCCAGCCCTGGACGGCGGCCAGCGGGCTCTTCAGGTCGTGGGCGGCGACGGCGGCGAAGGTGGTCAGCTCCTCGATGCGGCGCTGCTCGGTGGTCACGTCCCGGGCGATGGCCACGATGCCGTCGGCTCCGGCGTACTGGACGTCGGCGAGCTGCACGGACAGCACCCGCAGACCCTCGTCGGAGCCGTCGCGGTTGAAGGAGTAGGTGAACGAGGTCTGCTCGTGCATCCGCCGCAGCCACCGGGCCGGCTCGACCTCGACGCGCTCGTGCCCGAGGAGCTCGACCGCGGCGCCGTTGTGCAGCTGCACCACGCCGCTCGGGTCCATCAGCACGAGCGCGTCGCTGATCGACTCGAAGACGGTGCTGAGCAGGCCGGCCTGGTCGATCGCCTCCTGGCGGTGCCGGACGACCTCACCGGCCAGGTAGGCGCGCTGGTCGCGCAGGAGCGAGAGCAGCAGCACGACGAAGACGAACGCCGCCATCAGGCTGTCGATGATGACCAGGTCGGACGCGGTCGGCGGTGCCGGTCCGCCGGGCCCGGGACCTGCTGGGCGACCACCGACGGCGAGGGAGACGGTGAGGCCGTAGGCCGCGGAGGTCCAGGGGCCCATCGTCATGCCGGCCCAGATCGCCGGCAGCAGCACCAGCCAGGTCAGCGGGTAGTCGTCGAAGCCGAAGACCAGACCCAGGCAGGCCGCGGTCACCACGAGCTGCACGTAGACCAGCAGCAGCCGGGTGGGCACCGCCTCGGTGCGCGGCGTCCGGGCGACGAGCAGCATCGGGCAGGCGACGCCGACGAAGACGTACGACGCACTCGAGCGCGGCCCACCAGAACACGCGCGAACGGCCCGCTGGTCGGCCAGAGGTCGGTGGCGGGTCCGATCAGGACCACGACGAGCGCGCCGACCACGGCGGCCAGGAGCAGGTCGAGACGTCGCGGGTCGGTGCGGCACCAGGTTGTCGTCGCCGACCCGCCAGCGGTAGTAGCCCAGCGTCACCGCCGCCTGCACCACCAGCGCGGCGCCCGAGCCGCAGGGAGACCAGGAGCGTCGTGGCCCAGGACGAGCTGCGCCGCCGCGTCGGCGAGCAGCAGCAGCAGCGCCGTGACGGCCAGCATCAGGGGCCGCCGGGAGCGCTCCGGCCACAGCCAGGCGAGGGCCAGCCAGAGGACGGCGACCGGCGCGATCGCTCTCAGGGACCCGGCCCCGGCGACCTGTAGGGTGCTCAGGTGCTGGAGGTACAGCGCACCAATGGTGGCCGGGAGACACACCAGCCACAGCGCCCACAGCGCTCGACCCGACAGCCGTCGTGACGGCCGCCAGCCAAGGGTCGCTGAGGACACCTGCGTTTCCTTCCCCCGTTACAGGTCCATCCACATCGTGCTGGGCGAGCACGTAGGTTGGACCTTCCCCCTGATGTGAGAGGTTCATACATGTCCGTCTCACGTGGTGAGTCGATTTTCGCCGCTCTCGAGCCGCATTTGTCCGAGATCTCGAAACCTATCCAGTACGTCGGTGGCGAGCTCAACTCGGTGACCCAGGACTGGGGTGGCGAGGAGACCGTCCGCTGGGCCCTGATGTACCCCGACGCCTACGAGGTCGGACTGCCCAACCAGGGCGTGCAGATTCTCTACGAAATCCTCAATGAGCACGCTCAGACGCTGGCCGAACGCACCTACGCGGTGTGGCCCGACATGGAGGCGCTGATGCGCCGCGAGGGCATCGCGCAGTTCACCGTCGACGGCCACCGCAGGGTCCGCGAATTCGACCTTTTCGGGGTCTCCTTCTCGACCGAGCTGGGCTATACCAACATGCTCAACGCGCTCGACCTCGCGGGCATCGCATTGCTCTCCGAAAACCGCTGTGTTAATGACCCAATTGTCGTAATCGGGGGTCACGCGGCCTTCAATCCCGAGCCGATCGCCGACTACGTCGACGCGGTCGTGCTCGGTGACGGCGAGGAGGTCGTGCTCGCCATCACCGAGGTGGTCCGCGAGTGGAAGCTCGAGGGGTCTCCCGGCGGCCGCGACGAGGTGCTGCGCCGGCTGGCGGCGAGCGGCGGCGTCTACGTACCGCGGTTCTACGACGTGACCTACGACGAGGCGTCCGGCGCCCTGGTCTCGGTCGCGCCCAACCGTCCCGGCGTGCCGCCACGGGTGCACAAGCACACGCTGATGGACCTCGACTCCTGGCCCTACCCGCGCAACCCGCTGGTGCCGCTCGCCGAGACGGTGCACGAGCGCTACAGCGTCGAGATCTTCCGCGGCTGCACCCGGGGCTGCCGGTTCTGCCAGGCGGGGATGATCACGCGCCCGGTGCGCGAGCGCTCGATCACAGACCATCGGCGAGATGGTCGAGAACGGCATCCGCCGGTCCGGCTTCGAGGAGGTCGGGCTGCTCTCGCTCTCCAGCGCCGACCACTCCGAGATCGCGGAGGTGGCCAAGGGCCTCGCCGACCGCTACGAGGGCACCAACGTCTCGCTGTCGCTGCCCAGCACCCGCGTCGACGCCTTCAACATCACCCTGGCCGACGAGTTCTCGCGCAACGGCCGTCGCTCGGGGCTGACCTTCGCGCCCGAGGGCGGCTCGGAGCGGATGCGCAAGGTGATCAACAAGATGGTCACCGAGGAGGACCTGATCCGCACCGTCGCCGCGGCGTACTCCTCGGGCTGGCGGCAGGTGAAGCTCTACTTCATGTGCGGCCTGCCGACCGAGACCGACGACGACGTCCTCCAGATCGCCGACCTGGCCAAGAAGGTGATCGCCAAGGGCCGCGAGGTGGCCGGCCACAACGACATCCGCTGCACGGTCTCCATCGGCGGGTTCGTGCCCAAGCCGCACACGCCGTTCCAGTGGGCCCCGCAGCTCGACGTCGCGACCACGGACGAGCGGCTGCGCAAGCTGCGTGAGGCGGTGCGCGCCGATCGTCGCTACGGGCGGGCGATCGGGTTCCGCTACCACGACGGGCAGCCCGGGATCATCGAGGGACTGCTCTCGCGCGGCGACCGCAGGGTCGGCCGGGTGATCGAGGACGTGTGGCGCGACGGCGGCCGCTTCGACGGGTGGAGCGAGCACTTCTCCTACGAGCGCTGGATGGCTGCTGCCGAGCAGGAGCTCGCGCCGCACGGCGTCTCCCTCGACTGGTACACCACCCGCGAGCGCGGCTACGACGAGGTGCTGCCCTGGGACCACCTCGACAGCGGTCTCGACAAGGACTGGCTGTGGCAGGACTGGGAGGACGCCCTCGACCCCGACAGCGTCGACGTCGAGGACTGCCGCTGGACCCCCTGCTACGACTGCGGCGTCTGCCCCGAGATGGGCACCGACATCCAGATCGGCCCGACCGGCCAGCAGCTGCTGCCCCTCTCGGTCGTCTGAGACGTCATACGACCTGGTCGCTATGGCCGCCGGGCCGCATGACGTCCGGCGTCGCGCGAGGTGCTCGCCTCCAGCTCGTCCTCGAGGTACGCCGGCCGGCCGACGGCGAGGCCGACGAGGAGCTGGGGGACGAGGAAGACGGTCATCACGAGCAGCGGCACCGTCCACCCGCCCGAGGTGTCGTGCAGCACGCCGACGCCGAACGGGCCGATCACCGAGATCAGGTAGCCCGCCGACTGGGTGAAGCCGGAGAGCGCCGCGGTGCCGCCCGAGGACCGCGCCCGCAGGCCGATGAGGGTGAGGATCAACGGGAAGGTGCAGGTGCCCAGCCCGATGATCAGCGCCCAGACGAGCCCGGCTGACTCAGGTGCGAGCACCAGCCCGAGGTAGCCGATCGGGTAGCACGCCATCAGCGCCGCGATGAGCAGCCGCTGGTCCGGGCACCCGCGCGGCCAGGGCCGGGACGATGAAGCTGAACGGGATGCTGATCCCGGTGATGGCGCCGAGCATGCAGCCCGGCGGTGTGCGGGTCGAACCCCGCGTCGCGGTAGACCTCGGCGAACCAGCCGAAGATCGAGTAGGCCTGCGCCGACTGGAGCCCGAAGAACAGCGCCATCATCCAGCCGAGTCGCGTGCGGGCGACGTCGACAGCCGGATCTCTCCGCGGGGCGTCTCGGGGGCGCGGTCGTGCCCGACGAGCCCGAGCCACGGGACGGCGGCCACGGCGGCGGTGAACGCCCACACGACCAGGCCGGCTCGCCAGCCGCCGTAGGCGTCGCTGATCGGCACGGTGAGCACCGACGCGGAGGTCAGCCCGACCGCCAGCGACGTCGAGTACAGCGCGGTCATCAGACCCGACGTGGTCGGGGAAGTGCAGCTTGACCAGCGAGGGCAGCAGCACGTTGGCGGTGGCCATCCCGGCCAGGGCCAGCAGCGACAGCAGCAGGAACACCCACGGCGAGTGCGAGTGGCTGCGGGCGAACAGGCCCCCGGTGACGCCGATCAGGGCCAGCAGGGTCAGCCGGTGCAGGCCGACGCAGTCGGGCCAGGCGCGGCGCCAGGGCGCCGAAGATCGCGAAGGCGATCACCGGCAGCGAGGTCAGCAGGCTGGCCTGGGTCGTCGAGAGGCCGAGGCCGTGGCGGACGTCGGGCAGCACCGGCCCGACGCTGACGGCGGCGGGCCGGAGGTTGAAGGCCAGCACCACGATGCCGACCACCACGAGGACCCTGCGCACGGCTCCAGCCAACAGCACCGTGATGCGTCGTGCGCTGTCGGCAGCGGGCGCTGCGAGGATGCGGCCATGCAGCAGGTCTCGGATCGGGCAGCGCCGGGCCCGGTTGGGCCGGCGGCACGCGCTCGCCCGGCCCGCGCCCTCGGTCGAGCAGGCGGTCGAGTCCGTGGTCTGCCTGCACGCGACCGAGCCGGCCAGCGCCTACCTCTCGGTCCAGGCGCGCTGCCATGGTCACGCCCGGCGACGTCGACGCGGCGCTCTACGACGACCGCACGATCGTCAAGCAGCTGGCCATGCGGCGTACCGTCTTCGCCTTCCCGCGCGAGCTGCTGCCCGCCGTGTGGGGCAGTGCGTCGCGACCGGGTCGCCGACCAGCTCGAGGCGCGGCTGGCCAAGGAGGTCGAGGCCAACGGGATCGCCGACAACGGGCAGCGCGTGGCTGACCCGCAACGTCCGACGCCGTGCTGACGAGCGCTCGCGCAGGACGGGCCGGCCACCACCGCCGAGCTGCGCGAGCGGCTCCCAGCCCTCTCGCAGCGGCTCGAGATCTCCCCCGGCAAGTCCTACGGCGGCAGCTTCCCGGTCGCTCCGCGGCTGCTCGAGCACGCTCGCGGCGAGCGGCCGGATCATGCGCGGCAGCAACGCCGGCGACTGGCGGCTGTCGCGACCGCGCTGGACCCTCACCGAGCGACTGGCTCGGCGAGGACCTCGCGCCACCTCCACGCCCGAGGAGGGCTACCGCGCGCTCGTGGAGCGGTGGCTGCGCCGGTTCGGGCCGGGCACCGAGGCCGACCTGGTCTGGTGGCTCGGCGCGACGAAGGCGCGCCGTACGCCGCGCACTGGCCGAGCTGGAGGCGGTGGAGGTCGCCCTCGAGGACGGCGCCACCGGCTACCTGCTCGCGCGACGATCTCGACGACGAGCAGCGACCCCGAGCCCTGGGCGGCGCTGCTGCCCGTGCTCGACCCGACGACGATGGGGTGGAAGGAGCGCCCCTTCTACCTCGGTACCGACGACGTGTCCCACGTCTTCGACACCAACGGCAACGCCGGCACGACGGCGTGGTGGAACGGACGCATCGTGGGCTGCTGGGTCCAGGACGCCCGACGGCGTGGTCCGCGTCGCGCACCTCCGTGACAGCGGCTCCGAGGCGCGCACGGCACTCGACCGCGAGGCCGAGCGCCTGACCGGCTGGCTCGACGGGCGCAGGATCGGCACGGTCTACCTCTCGCCGGCGATGAAGGCGGCCCAGGAGGCTGCCCAGGAGGCTGGCCAGGAGGCTGCCCAATGAAGAAGGCACAGTGATGCGCGAGCAGCCACCGCAGAAGCCACCACCGGTCCAGCGGCTGCGGATCCGCTACGCCAAGCGCGGGCGGCTCCGCTTCACCTCCCACCGCGACGTCAGTCGTGCCGTCGAGCGAGCGCTGTTCCGGGCGCGCATCCCGATGGCCTACTCCTCCGGCTTCAACCCGCACCCCCGCATCTCCTACGCCGGCGCGGCGCCGACCGGCTCGGCGAGCGAGGCCGAGTACCTCGAGATCGCCCTCGCCGAGGTGGTCGACCCTGCCTGGGTCCACGAGCAGGTCGACGCCGCGCTGCCCGAGGGCCTCGACGTGGTCGAGGTGGTGCCCAGCGCCGGTGGTGCGCTGGCCGACCGGCTCGAGGCCTCGGTGTGGCGGATCGTGCTCGACGCACCGGCTCCCGGCGACCTCGAGGAGGCGGTGGCCGCCCTGCTCGCCACCGACGAGGTCCTGGTCGAGCGGATGACCAAGAAGGGTCTGCGCCGCTTCGACGCCCGGGCCGCGATCCTCGCCGCGCGGATCGGCGAACCAGTGGAGGAGCGACCCGGGTGTGCGATACTCGAGGTGGTCCTGCGGCACGGTTCGCCGTCCGTGAGACCCGACGACGTTCTCGCCGCCTTGCGGGAAGCCTCCGGTTCCGACGTCAGAGCTGCCGTCCAGCAGCGACTGGCCCAGGGTCCGTTGGAGCTCGCAGGGGGCACGGTGGGAGACCCGTTGGCCCCTGACCGCGACGCGGCCCGTGGGTGAAGGTGACAGCTTCACTCGTGTGACCCGGCCCAGCGACCGCGGTTGGTGCAGACAGGCCCCCCGCTCGACGCAACTTCGCGGAGAGTGCCGTCGCAGACCACCAGGCTTTTTGCGTACGCCGCCCGGTTCGCCGACGCGTCGTACGCCGTGACCAGACCGGAGACGACCGCAAAGGCGTAGCCGGTCGAGGAGTGCCACAGTGCTCGACGACGACAACCAGCAAGAGACCACCACCGACCAGGCCGCAGCCACCCCGCCGGGTGAGGCCGCGGAGTCGGCCCCGGAGTCGGTCCCGGAGTCGGGACGCGCCGGCCAAGAAGGCGGCGAAGAAGACCGCCAAGAAGGCAGCGGCCAAGAAGTCCGCCACCAAGGCGGCGAAGAAGCCGGCCACGAAGGCCGCCGCCAGCGCCGACGCCGGTGAGCCCGACGGCGACGCCCCTGACAGCGCGCCGCCGGCCAAGCAGACCGCCGCCAAGCGGACCTCCGCCAAGAAGGCCGCGTCCGGGGCGAAGAAGAAGACCAAGGCGGCCCAGGCGGCCGAGTCCGGCCCGCCCGGCGAGTCCGGTGAGTCCGGCGAGGCCCCGGAGGTGGCCGCCGGCGGCGAGGACGCCTCCGCCACCACCGCCGTGGTCTTCCAGGCGCCCGAGAAGCGCGTCCCGCGCCGCCGCGAAGCGCGGCGGCCGGAGGACCGCTGCCAGCGAGCCGGCTGCGGCCGACCGCGAGGACGGCTCCGCCGACAGCGACAAGGACGGCGACAAGGACAGCCACAAGGACAGCGACAAGGACAGCCACAAGGGCGACGACAGCGGACCAGACGACGAGCCCGCCGACGGCGACGACTCCGGCGAGGGCGGCAACCGCCGGCGCCGCCGACGCGGCGGCCGCAGGCGCCGCAAGCCCGGCACCGGCGGCGACGACGGCGAGGACTCCGGCGACGGATCGAGCTCGGACGACCAGGGCTCCGACGACGACGACGCCCAGGACGGTCAGGACAACCAGGACGGCCAGGGCTCCGAGGGCGGGTCCCGGCGTCGCCGCCGCCGCCGCCGGCCCGGTGAGGGCTCCGACACCGCTCCCGACGACCCGGAGAAGACCGTCACGCGGGTGCGCAAGCAGCGCAACCCCGAGGACGAGATCACCAGCATCGGCGGGTCCACCCGGCTCGAGGCCAAGAAGCAGCGTCGGCGCGAGGGCCGCGAGGCCGGCCGCCGTCGCGCCCCGATCGTCAGCGAGGCGGAGTTCCTCGCCCGACGCGAGTCGGTCGAGCGGGTGATGGTCATTCGCCAGCGCGACGACCTCACCCAGATCGCCGTCCTCGAGGACAAGGTGCTCGTCGAGCACTACGTCGCCCGCGAGTCCCAGACCTCGCTGATCGGCAACGTCTACCTCGGCCGGGTCCAGAACGTGCTGCCCTCGATGGAGGCCGCGTTCATCGACATCGGCAAGGGCCGCAACGCCGTGCTCTACGCCGGCGAGGTGAACTGGTCGGCGCTGGGCCACAAGGACGGCCAGCCCCGCAAGATCGAGTCGGTGCTCTCCTCGGGCCAGACCGTGCTCGTCCAGGTCACCAAGGACCCCGTGGGGCACAAGGGCGCCCGGCTCACCGGCCAGGTGAGCCTGCCCGGGCGGTTCCTGGTCTACGTGCCCGAGGGCACCACCTCCGGGATCTCGCGCAAGCTCCCCGACACCGAGCGCAACCGGCTCAAGACGCTGCTCAAGGAGATCGTGCCGAACACCGCGGGCGTCATCGTGCGGACGGCCGCCGAGGGTGCCTCCGAGGACGAGCTGACCCACGACGTCGAGCGGCTGACCGCGCGGTGGGGCGACATCGAGGAGAAGGTCAAGGCCGGCAAGTCCCCGCAGCTGCTGTACGGCGAGCCGGACCTCACCCTCAAGGTGGTCCGCGACCTCTTCACCGAGGACTTCACGAGGCTCGTCATCCAGGGCGACGACGCCTGGGACCTCGTCGACGGATACGTCTCGCACGTCGCGCCCGACCTGCGGGAGCGGCTCGAGCGCTACGCCGCGCCCGACCGGCGACGGCGAGGAGGCCGAGCACGCCGACGAGGGTGACGTGTTCGCGTCGTACCGCGTCGACGAGCAGATCGCGAAGGGTCTCGACCGCAAGGTGTGGCTGCCCTCCGGCGGCTCGCTGATCATCGACCGCACCGAGGCGATGACGGTCGTCGACGTCAACACCGGCAAGTTCACCGGCTCCGGGGGCAACCTCGAGGAGACGGTCACCAAGAACAACCTCGAGGCCGCGGAGGAGATCGTCCGCCAGCTCCGGCTGCGTGACATCGGCGGCATCATCGTCGTCGACTTCATCGACATGGTGCTGGAGTCCAACCGCGACCTCGTGCTGCGCCGCCTCGTCGAGTGCCTCGGTCGTGACCGCACCCGCCACCAGGTCGCCGAGGTCACCTCGCTCGGCCTGGTGCAGATGACCCGCAAGCGGATCGGCACCGGGCTGCTGGAGGCGTTCAGCACCGAGTGCGAGCACTGCAAGGGGCGCGGCGTGGTCGTCCACGAGCACCCCGTCGAGCCGAGCAACCGCACCGCCGAGGAGCCGCGCGGCCGGCGTGCCCGCGGAGGCCGCAACCGACGTACGACCGCGGGTGGCCCGGGAGGCTCTGGGGGGTCGGGCAACGGCGGCGGCAACGGCGGCAACGGTGGCAACGGTGGCAACGGGGGAGCCCACGACCACGCACCCTCGCCCGCCGACCTCGCCGGCAGCCGCCCTCCGCAACAGACCGAAGCCGAGTCCACCGGGTCCGATGAGTCGGAGGAGTCGGAGGAGCGGCCGGAGCCCAACGTGATCGGCGTCCCGGCCGCGAGCACCGCCGAGCCCGTGCAGGTGCCCACGGACCAGTCGCCGGACACCGACGACTCGACGACCGACGACTCGACGACCGACGACTCGAGCGACGGCGCTGCGGTCTCCGAGGCCCCTGCCGAGACCGGTGCACCCCGCGTGGTCACCCGTCGCAGGTCGGCGCGCCGCGCCGCGGGCCCGCCGGCGGAGGTGGACCCGACCCACGTCCATGGCGCCGGCACGCCCGACGGTCCCGCCGCCGAGCCGGTCGTCGTCCCGGTCGAGCCGGGCGAGTACCAGAACGAGGACCAGGGCGACGAGTCCGACGGCGACTCGTCAGGGCTCTCCCTGCTGCACGTGCCGATCAAGCGGAAGGGCCGCAAGCGCTAGGGGATCACGCGTGCCCGAGTGCCTCCGCGGCCTCGTCCTGGCTCCGCTCGAGGGCTTCGCCGTCCACGCCGGAGCCGGCGAGCCACGACGCGACGGCGCCGATGACGCTCATCAGGGCTGCGGTGCCGAACACGACGACCAGCCCGTGGTGGAACGGCCCGGACATCAGGTGCGGGAAGAACTGCTTGCCGGTGAGCACGGCCGCGTCGTGCGGCGGCAGCGAGCGCAGCACGCCTGAGGGCCCGAGCAGCGACGCGATCGGGTTGTAGCCCAGGAACGACGCGAACAGCGATCCCACCGGCGGCAGGTTGCCGACGTCCGCGGCGATGTGGTGCGGGACCCCGCGCGCGACCAGGCCACCGGTCAGCGTCTGGGGGAGTACGCCGGCGAGCCCGACGATCATCAGCGAGAAGAAGACGCCGATCGAGAGCGACGTGCCGGAGTTGAACACCGTGCCGCGGATGCCGGAGGCGGCGCCGCGCTCGTGGGGTGGCACCGAGCTCATGATGGCCGAGGTGTTCGGCGCGGTGAACAGGCCGCTGCCCACGCCGTTGACGAACAGGACGAACGCGAAGAGCCAGTAGGAGAAGTCCACCGGGATCAGCAGCAACCCGATGAAGCTCGCCGCGACGACCAGCAGGCCGCCCGTGGCGAAGAGCCGGACCCCGAAGCGGTCGGAGAGCCACCCCGACGCGGGTCCGGCGAGCAGGAAGCCGACGGTGAGAGGCAACATGTAGATGCCCGCCCACAGGGGGGTCGACTCGTAGTTGAAGCCGTGCAGCGGCAGCCAGATGCCCTGCAGCCAGATGATCAGCATGAACTGCAGGCCGCCGCGCCCGACCGAGGCGAGCAGGCCGGCCAGGTTGCCCATGCTGAACGCCCGGATCTTGAACAGGTCGATGGAGAGCATCGGGTGCTCGACGTGCCGCTCGATGACCACGAACACGGCGAGCATCGCGGCGCCGCCGATGATCCCGCCGAGCACCCACGGGTTGGTCCACCCGGTGCTGTGCGTGCCGTAGGGCTGGATGCCGTAGGTGATGCCGACGAGCAACGCGGTCAGCCCCAGGGCGAAGGTGATGTTGCCGGGCATGTCCAGCTTCGCGCGGCGGCGCTCACCGAGCTCGACCAGGGAGTGGTAGCCCCAGATCGTGCCCAGCACGCCGATCGGCACGGAGACCCAGAAGACCGCCCGCCAGTCCCACTCGGCGAGCAGGCCGCCCACGACCAGGCCCAGGAACGACCCGGCGATGGCGGAGACCTGGTTGATCCCGAGCGCCATCCCGCGCTGGTGCGCAGGGAACGCGTCGGTCAGGATCGCCGTCGAGTTCGCGAACAGCATCGCGCCGCCGATGCCCTGGCCGATGCGCATCACGATCAGCCACATGGCGCCGCTGCCGCCGGTGAACGGGTCGACCGAGAGCAGCACCGAGAAGACCGAGAAGACCAGGAAGCCGAGGTTGTACATCTTGACCCGGCCGTACATGTCGCCGAGCCGGCCGAGCGTCACCACGAGCACGGCCGAGACGACCAGGAAGCCCATGATGATCCACAGCAGGTAGCTGACGTTGCCGGGCTCGAGCGGGTTGAGGTGGATGCCTCGGAAGATCGCGGGGAGCGAGATGATCACGATCGAGGAGTTGATCGTGGCCATCAGCATGCCGAGGGTCGTGTTCGAGAGGGCGACCCAGCGGTAGTGCGGGTGGTCGCGGTCGAAGCGGGAGACTCGGGGGGTCGGCTCGGGGCGGTCGTCCTGGGCGGTCGACGACGGTTGCGTCACGCAACGAACCTAGTACCTCGGACCTAGGGACCGACGCCGGATCCAGGAATGGCGCCGCGTTTTGACCCGCCCACCCGGCGGTCGGTAGCATGGATCTTCGGTGTGTCGGCCGTGAGTCGCGGCGCGCCGCCCGTCTCTCGCGCGGATCGCGCCCCCGTCGTCGTACGTCGGGCGGCCGGGCGCCTGGGCGAGGACCACGACGTCACTGAGAAGACCGAGGAGAGTGAGTCCGCCGTGTACGCAGTCGTGCGCGCTGGCAGCAAGCAGCAGAAGGTTGCCGTAGGCGACGTCATCGAGATCGACAAGGTCGAGACCGGTGTCGGCGACACGCTGACCCTCCCGGTCGTGATGGTCGTCGACGGTGACAAGGTCACCGCCGCCGGCCTCGACAAGGCCGGGGTCACCGTCGAGGTGCTCGGCGCGACCAAGGGTCCCAAGATCGTCATCCAGAAGTTCAAGAACAAGACCGGCTACAAGAAGCGCCAGGGTCACCGCCAGAAGTACACCCAGGTCAAGGTCACCGACATCTCCGCCTGACGGCGCGACTCGAAGGAACAGGTCATGGCACACAAGAAGGGTGCGGCGTCCACCAAGAACGGCCGCGACTCCAACTCCCAGCGCCTCGGCGTGAAGCGCTTCGGCGGCCAGCTGGTCAACGCCGGCGAGATCATCGTGCGCCAGCGGGGCACCCACTTCCACCCGGGCAGCGGGGTCGGCCGCGGCAAGGACGACACGCTGTTCGCGCTGGTCCCCGGCAACGTCGAGTTCGGTGTCAAGCGCGGTCGCCGCGTCATCAACATCGTCCCGGCGGGGGAGTGACGCTCCCACCGGACAACTGATCCACTGAGAGGGCGCTCCTGATCCAGGGGCGCCCTCTCGCTGTCCCGGACAGCTACCACGAAGGAATCCACCTATGGCCGTGCCGACGTTCGTCGACCGGGTGACGCTGCACGTCGTGGGGGGCCGCGGCGGCAACGGGGTGGCCTCGGTGCACCGCGAGAAGTTCAAGCCCCTGGGCGGTCCCGACGGCGGCAACGGCGGCCCCGGCGGATCGGTCGTCCTCCGGGTCGACCCCGACGTCACCACGCTGATCGACTACCACCACAGCCCCCGGCGCCGCAAGCCGAGCACGGTGGGCACGGCGCCGGCGGCCACCGCAACGGCTCCCACGGCGAGGACCTCGTGCTGCCGGTGCCCGACGGCACCGTCGTCGTCGAGGAGGGCGGCGAGGTGCTGGCCGACCTGGTCGGCGCCGGCACCGAGATGGTCGTCGCCGCCGGTGGCCGCGGTGGGCTCGGCAACGCCGCGCTCGCCTCGAGCAAGCGCAAGGCGCCGGGCTTCGCGCTCCTCGGCGAGCCCGGTGACGACCTGGTCGTCCGCCTCGAGCTCAAGGTGGTCGCCGACATCGGCCTGGTCGGGCTACCCGAGCGCCGGCAAGTCCAGCCTGGTCGCCGCCCTGTCGCGCGCCCGGCCCGAAGATCGCCGACTACCCGTTCACGACGCTGGTGCCGAACCTCGGGGTGGTCAAGGCCGGCGACGTCACCTTCACCGTCGCCGACGTCCCCGGGCTGATCGAGGGCGCCAGCGAGGGCCGCGGGCTCGGCCACGACTTCCTGCGCCACGTCGAGCGCTGCGCCGCGCTCGTGCACGTCGTCGACCTGGCCACGATGGAGCCCGGGCGCGACCCGGTCGCCGACCTCGAGGTGATCGAGGCCGAGCTCGCGCGGTACGGCGGTCTCGAGGACCGGCCCGCGTCTCGTCGCGCTCAACAAGGTCGACGTCCCCGACGGGCGCGACATGGCCGACCTGGTGCGCGAGGAGGTGGCGGCCCACGGGTGGCCGGTCTTCACCGTGAGCGCCTCCAGCCACGAGGGCCTGCGCGAGCTGACCTTCGCGATGGCCGGGCTCGTGGCGGCGCGCCGGGCCGCGGCTCCTGTGCGCGAGGCGTCCCGGATCGTGCTGCGCCCGCCGCTCCGCAGGGGGTGGCGACGAGTTCTCGGTCACCCCGACGCGCACCGACGACGGCTGCCCGGGCATGGCGGGTGCGCGGGGAGAAGCCCGAGCGCTGGATCCGCCAGACCGACTTCAGCAACGACGAGGCCGTCGGGTTCCTCGCCGACCGGCTCAACCGGCTCGGCGTGGAGGAGCGTCTGCTCCGCCTCGGCGCGGTCGAGGGCGACCCGGTGCTCATCGGCGACCCGGAGGACTCGGTGGTCTTCGACTTCCGGCCGGGCATCGACGCCGGTGCGCAGATGCTGGGCCGCCGGGGTGAGGACCAGCGCTTCCGCGAGTCCCGCCCGGCCGCCGAGCGCCGCCGGATGATCGACGAGGCGATGCCGTCGCGCGCCGAGGGCGAGGAGCGGGCCGACGTGGCCCGGCGCCTCTTCGGTGCGTCGTACGACGAGGAGACCGACCGCGAGGCCGAGTCCGAGGACGCAGGAGGCGATGAGGCCCGAGGTCGCCACGGCCCAGCGCGTCGTGGTGAAGGTCGGGTCGTCCTCGCTGACCACCGCCGCCGGCGGCATCGACCCGGGCCGGGTGCGCGACCTCGTCGACAGCCTGGCCGGCGTCCGGGCGCGCGGCGCCCACCTCGTGCTGGTGTCCTCCGGGGCGATCGCGGCGGGCCTGGCCCCGCTGTCCTTCGCCCGGCGCCCCCGTGACCTGGCGCGGCAGCAGGCCGCCGCGTCGGTGGGCCAGGGGCTGCTCGTGCACCGCTACACCGAGGAGTTCGCCCGGCACGGCCTCGTCACCGGCCAGGTGCTGCTCACCGTCGACGACGTCACCCGCCGCAGCCACTACCGCAACGCCCAGCGCACCTTCGAGAAGCTCCAGGAGCTCGGAGTGGTGCCGATCGTCAACGAGAACGACACCGTGGCCACCACCGAGATCCGCTTCGGCGACAACGACCGGCTGGCCGCGCTGGTCGCGCACCTGGTGCACGCCGACCTGCTGGTGCTGCTCAGCGACGTCGACGGGCTCTACGACGGACCGCCCGAGCGCCCGGGCAGCACGCTGGTCCCCGAGGTGCGCGACGCCGAGGACCTGCTGGGTCTGCGCATCGGCAAGCGCGGCGGCGCCGGGCTCGGCACGGGCGGGATGCAGACCAAGCTCGAGGCGGCCGGCATCGCGACCGGAGCGGGGATCGCCACCGTGCTCACCAGCGCCGCCAGCGCCGGCGCGGCCCTGGCCGGCGAGCCGACCGGCACGCTGTTCCACCCCACCGGGCGGCGCCGCCCGACCCGGCTGCTGTGGCTGGCCCACGCGACCGAGCCCCGGGGCAGCATCGTCCTCGACGAGGGGGCGGTCCGCGCGGTGACCGAGCGCCGGGCCTCGCTGCTGCCGGCCGGGATCACCGGCGTGGACGGCGGCTTCTCGGCGGGTGACCCGGTGGACCTCGTCGACCCGGCCGGGCACGTCGTGGCCCGGGGGCTGGTCAACTACGACGCAGCGGAGCTGCCGGCGCTGCTGGGCCGCTCCACCCGCGCGCTGGCGCGCGAGCTGGGCGCGGCGTACGAGCGCGAGGTCGTGCATCGGGACGACCTGGTGGTGTTCTGACGGCGCGTGTCGCGGGCGACACGCCGCGAGCGTGGGCCGCCCAGCTGACGGCATAGCCCGAACGGGTGGTGCGAATTTGACCGTTCGGCTGCGCCAGATCCCATGATCTGGACACACTTCGGGTGTGTGCTCGGTACTGTCCCGGCTCGAGCCACAGGGAGGGGAAACGGTGGTCAAGCGCGTGCGTCACTGGCATGTGACGCTGACCCTGGCGGGGGCGCCTGTGGAGCCCCTGATGGTGCGGCGCGCCCTGACCCGGCTCCAGGAGGAACGGCCCTTCCTCGACTCGGTGCGCTCGACCGGCTCCAGCGTCGAGCTGCAGTTCTGGGACGAGGGTGAGTCGATGCTGGACGTCGCCTCGCTGGCCATGCGCCTGTGGAACGAGCACCGGGGCTCGGCCAAGCTCCCCGACTGGGAGGTCGTCGGCCTCGAGATCCTCGAGAAGGGCGTGCGCACCGCGCGCCACGACCTCACCCAGCGTGCCTGACCAGGGAGGACTCCCCCCGGCTGGATAGCCTGTCCGGCATGGCGACCTCGGCCGATCGGCCCGCTCAGCACGGGCAGTTCGCTGCCCTGGCGACGAGAGCGCGTGCCGCCGCGCGCGAGCTCGCCCTCGCCACCCGGGCCGCCAAGGACGCCACCCTCGAGGCGATGGCCGTGGGCCTGCTCGAGGGCGGCGAGCAGGTGCTCGCGGCCAACGCCGAGGACGTCGCGGCCGCTCGCGACGCCGGCACGCCGGAGCACCTGGTCGACCGGCTGCGCCTCGACCAGGCCCGGTTGGCGGCGATGGCCCAGGGGCTGCGCGACGTCGCCGGCCTGCCCGACCCCGTCGGCGAGGTGGTGCGCGGATCCACGCTGGCCAACGGGCTCCAGCTGCGCCAGGTGCGGGTGCCGTTCGGGGTGGTCGGGATGATCTACGAGGCGCGACCCAACGTCACCGCCGACGCCGCGGGGATCTGCCTGAAGAGCGGCAACGCCGTGCTGCTGCGCGGCTCCTCGAGCGCACGCAGGTCCAACGAGGCGATCGTGGCCTGCCTGCGGCGCGCGGCCTGGCGCTCCGGCCTGCCCGAGGACGTCGTCCAGCTCGTGGCCGGCGAGGGGCACGAGTCGGTCAAGGAGATGATGCGCGCCCGTGGGCTCGTCGACGTGCTGATCCCGCGCGGTGGCGCCGGGCTGATCCGCTCCGTCGTCGAGGAGTCCACCGTGCCGGTGATCGAGACCGGCGTCGGCAACTGCCACGTGTACGTCGACGCCTCGGCCGACCTCGACATGGCCGAGCGCATCGTGCTCAACGCCAAGACCCACCGCACCTCGGTGTGCAACGCGGCCGAGTCGCTGCTGGTGCACGCCGACGTGGCCGAGCAGTTCGTGCCGCGGATCGTCTCGGCCGCTGCAGTCCGCGGATGTCCTCGTGCACGGCGACGAGGTGTTCGCCGGCGCGGCCCGACGTGGTCGCGGCCATCGAGGACGACTGGGCCACCGAGTACCTCGCGCTGGAGATCTCCGCGGCCGTCGTACCCTCCCTCGACGCGGCGATCGAGCACATCCAGCGCTACTCCTCGGGCCACTCCGACGCCATCGTCACCGACTCCGAGCGCGCGGCCCGGCGCTTCGTGGCCGAGGTGGACTCCGCCGCCGTGCTGGTCAACGCCTCGACGCGGTTCACCGACGGCGGCGAGTTCGGCTTCGGCGCCGAGATCGGCATCTCCACCCAGAAGCTGCATGCACGCGGCCCGATGGGCCTCCCGGAGATGACCACGACCAAGTACGTCGTCACCGGGGACGGCCACATCCGGTGAAGCTGCTCCTCCTGACCTTCGGGTTCGGCGTCGTCTCGGCGATCATCCCGATCTTCAACATGGAGGCCTACATCACCGTCGTCTTCGCGCGGACGAGCGGCGAGGGGGCCCTCCTGCTGGCCTTCATCGGCTCGGTGGGCCAGAACGTCGGCAAGCTGGTCTGGTACTACGTCTCGCGCGGCGCCCTCGACCTGCCGTGGCTCAAGCAGCGGCTGGAGACCCCCAAGCGGCAGGCGCAGTACGACCGCTGGCGTCGCCAGGTCGAGGGCCGCCCGGTGCTCAGCGGCCTCCTCGTCTTCGTCTCCGCCGCAGTCGGCTTCCCGCCCTTCTTCGCGATGGCGATGGTGGCCGGCACGCTGCGGATGAACGTCGTCGTCTTCTTCTTCGCCGGGCTGGCCGGACGCACCCTGTTCTTCTGGGCCTGGCTCCTCGGCGTGGGGCTCGTCTTCAAGTGAGGACTGGTGCGTGGATCGGGCGTACCCCGGTACTACGCTGTGCGCCATGCTGACCCAGATGCTGGTGCCGCTGGCCGCCGAGGAGAGCAGTGCGGGTCTCTGGCCCTACGTCATCGGCGGCGGTGCCCTGCTCGCTGCTGCTCTCGGCGATGGCCGCCCTGCTGCTCTTCGGTCGAGGACGCGAGCACTCCTGAGCACCGTCGACGTCGGGCACGCCGGACCGGCCGGTCCCCAGGGCCGGCGGCCGCGGCCGCGTCGGCGTGATGGGCGGCACCTTCGACCCGATCCACCACGGCCACCTCGTCGCCGCCAGCGAGGTCCAGGCGTGGTTCGACCTCGACGAGGTCGTCTTCGTCCCCACCGGGCAGCCCTGGCAGAAGTCCGAGCGGCAGGTCTCGCCGGCCGAGCACCGCTACCTGATGACCGTCGTCGCCACGGCGTCCAACCCGCGGTTCACCGTCTCCCGCGTCGACATCGACCGGGGCGGTCCGACGTACACCATCGACACGTTGCACGACCTGCGCCGGGTCTTCCCCGAGAGCGACCTGTACTTCATCACCGGCGCCGACGCGCTCGCCGACATCTTCACCTGGCGCAACGCCGAGGAGCTCTTCGAGCTCGCCCGCTTCGTGGGCTGCACGCGGCCCGGCTACGACATGGACGCCACCCGGCTCGAGGGCATCCCCCAGGACCGGGTCACCATGCTGGAGATCCCGGCGTTGGCGATCTCCTCCACCGAGTGCCGCGAGCGGCGCGCCAAGGGCGAGCCCGTCTGGTACCTCGTGCCCGACGGCGTCGTGCAGTACATCTCCAAGCACGGCCTCTACTCCGAGACAGCGACGGCGCCAGGAGAGATAGCGTGATCGCCTCATGACAGCCACCCAGCACGCGCTCGACCTCGTGCACGTCGCGGCCCGGGCCGCCTCCGACAAGCAGGCCGAGGACATCTTGGCCTTCGACGTCAGCGAGCAGATCTACATCACCGACGCGTTCGTGCTCTGCTCGGCCGGCAACGACCGGCTGGTGCACGCGATCGTCGACGAGGTGGAGGAGCGGCTGCGCGAGGCGGGCGCCAAGCCCGTGCGCCGCGAGGGCGAGCGCGAGGGGCGCTGGGTGCTGCTCGACTACGTCGACATCGTCGTGCACGTGCAGCACGCCGAGGAGCGCGAGTTCTACGCCCTCGAGCGGCTCTGGCGCGACTGCCCGCTGATCCCGATGCCGGCCGACGTCACGTCCGGACGTGGCTGAGGCACCGCACCCCGGCGGCGTCCGGGCGCCGGCTGGTGCTGGTCCGCCATGGCCAGACCGCCTGGAACGCCGAGGGGCGCGCCCAGGGCCATGCCGACGTCTCCCTCGACGACACCGGCCGGGCCCAGGCCGAGGCGATGGCGGCCGTGGTCGCCGGCTACGACCCGGAGGTGCTGGTCAGCAGCGACCTGGCCCGGGCCCGCGAGACCGCGGCATTCCTCGAGAAGGCCACCGGTCTGACCTGCGTCGAGGACCCGCGGCTGCGCGAGTACGACGTCGGGGAGCGCACCGGGCTGACCCGCGAGGAGTTCGCCGAGAACGGCGGGGGAGAGGCCTCCTGGGACGTGCACGCCCATGTCGACGTGCCCGGCGCGGAGACCGCCGAGCAGGTCTCGGCCCGGATCGTCCCGGCCGTCAGGTCGGTGCTCGCCCCGCTGCAGACCGGAGGGCACCGCCGTCGTCGTGACCCACGGCGCCAGCGGGCGGGTCGCCGTCTGCGGGCTGCTCGATTGGCCCCTGGAGGCCTACGACACGCTCGGCACGCCTCGACAACTGCGGGTGGGTGGTCCTCGCGGAGAGCAGGACGGGCCGGCTGCGTCTCGCGGCGTACAACCTCACCGTCCCCGATTAGCCTCGCGTGTGGCCATTGGCTAGGATTCCGTGGCGTTGCCCGGGAGGGCGACACCCGGCTCCGGCCGGTGCGGGGCTGTGGCGCAGTTGGTAGCGCACTTGCATGGCATGCAAGGGGTCAGGGGTTCGAATCCCCTCAGCTCCACCCGTTGACTCACCCGTCTGGCGGTCGATTCACCCGCTTGGCGGCTACGCTTGTCCACGCGTCAGCAGGGCCATCGCTCGGGGCTCGATCACGGACGCCTTCCGAGAGGGACTGTGGCTGCGATGGGTTCGTCGACTATCACCGCATGGCTGATCGTCTCCTGGTTCCTGGGACTGTGCGCACTCGTCAACGTGGTGCGCCAACCCAAGGCGGTCTTCGGGGCCGCGGGCCACTCCAAGCGGTTCTGGTTCTGGTTCGTGCTGGTCGGGACCGTGCTCAGCTACACGGGCATCATCGTCTGGGCCGTCTACCGGATCGGGATCAGTCCCAGCCTCGTCAAGGCCGGAGGCCGAAGGCCCTTCTGGGTCCGTTTCCTGGCAGCACAGGGCAGATCCTCAGCCGCACCACGATCGACGTCGACCTCGGGACGGGGCTCGGCCGACGGGCCTTGGACTGGCACAGCAAGCCGGCAGCGTGCAGTGCCTGCAACGGCCGAGGGAAGAGCGACTGTGGCGCGTGCCAGGGTCGCGGGCACGTGACCAACGCTGCCTACGCCTCGGCGGCGGTCGGCAGTGACGACTGGTGCTCGCGCTGTTCGGGCTCCGGGAGCATCACCTGCGCTTCGTGCTCCGGGCGAGGCACTCGCTAGTCGCTCGGCCAGCCGGTCGGCGTACGGTCGTGCCCAGGAGACCTCATGCGCATCCCGGCCGCCGTCCTTCTCGGAGTGCTGACCTGCGCGGCCTGCGCAACCTCGGCCGAGTGCCACTCCTCGGCGCCGAAGGCGGGCAGCTGCCACGACCTGACCCTCGAGCACCAGTCCTTCGACGAGTGGCGCGTCATCCACCCGCCGGCGGTCCTGCAGGAGGTCGGTGACGCCTACTACCCGGCCTGCCAGAAGGCGGGCACGTGCGGCGGCGACCCGCTGGGCGGCCTGGAGGCCACCGACGTCTGGAAGTACGACGACGTCGACCCCACCAAGGCCGTGATCGGCCTGCGCCAGGACACGGACACCTATGTCGTCTTCGTCCGGACGGGGGTGGACCCGACGACCCTCGGGCCGTGATCGTCGGATGGCCGAGGCTCGGTGGAGTCCGGGCCGACGCTGGTCCGCCGCTGCCGGCACGCGCAGCTCCTTCGAAAATATGTCCGGATAGTGGTCGAAACGGCAGGCCAGGGGTGGTTCTGTCGGTGGTCGCTGGTTGAGTAGAGCCCATGAGGACGCCGCCGTACTTCGACTCGACCAGCGTGGTCGAACGGATGCGGGCGGCCCGGATGACGCAGCAAGAGGCGGCGCTCGAAGAGCTCGACCTGGCGGTCGTCTGGGCGGCGCTGCACCAGTGCGCGGAGGACGAGCAGCCGGCCTACTGGGGGGACCGAGACCTGGACCTGGAGCGGCACGGTGAGGTGACCTTGCTGGTGGCCGGTGAGGGCTCCCCGACGGTGGGGGAGTTCGCCCCGGCCGAGCTGGGAGCCGCGCTGGGGGTGACCTTCGAGGCCGCCCAGCAGCTGCTCGGCGACGCCCTCGAGTTGACCTACCGTCTGCCGCGGCTCTTCGCCCACGTCCGCGCAGGCGTCGTACCCGCGTGGCTGGCCCGCAAGGTCGCGGCGCTGACCACCCGCCTGTCGTGGGAGGCCGTCACCCGGGCCGACACGTTCCTGGCCACTGCGCCGGAGCGGCTGACCCTGGTAGGTGCGGAGAAGGTGGTCCACGAGGTCACCGTCTACTTCGACCCCGACCGTGCCGTCGCCGAGGAGGAATCAGCCCTGGAGAAGCGGGGAGTGTGGTCACGCCGCGGCGCCCACCCGGCCACCGCCGACGTCACCATGGTTCTCGACGCCGAGGACGCCGCCCTCTTCGACCAGACGCTCTCGCGCATCGCCGCCGACCTCAAGAGCCTGGGTGACACCGACACCCGCGACCTCCGCCGCGCCAAGGCGGTCGGCATCCTGGCCGACCCCCAGTTCGCCCTGGACCTGATGTCGGGTCGTGAGGGCGCCGCGCCCGCGACCGGCCTGGCCACCGACCTCGTGGTCCACCTCGACCCCACCGACCTGACCGACGGTGCCGGTGCGGCCTATGTCGAGCGGGTCGGCGCGATCACCACCGACCTGCTGGCCACCTGGCTCGCCCACCACGACCTGAGCCAGGTCTCGTTCCGGGTCCGTCCGGTCCTCGACCTCGCGGATGACTCATCGGTCGACGCCCACGACCCGCCCGGACGGATGCGTGAGCAGGTGCTGCTGCTCCACGCGACCTGCATCTTCCCCGGCTGCCGCCGCGACTCCCGTACCTGCGACCTCGACCACATCGAGCCCTACCTCCCCCTCGACCACGGTGGACCACCCGGCCAGACCAGGCCTGAGAACCTGGCGCCGCTGTGCCGACGACATCACCGGATCAAGACCCACACCGCCTGGACCTACAAACAGGTCACACCCGGCACCTACACCTGGACCAGCCCCAGCGGCCACCAGTACGACGTCCGCTCCACCCCACGCGGGCGTCACCCAGCTGCGGCGCGGCGGTAGCGCTCGAAGACCACCCGGGAGCCGAACGTCCTCGTCTCGACCAGGTCCAGCGGGACCCACTGCGTGACGGGTGGGAGGTACGGCGTGCCGCCGCCGAGGACGACCGGGTTGCGGAAGGGGCGCAGCTCGTCGATGGCGCCGAGCTCGAACGCTTGGGCGGCGAGCCCGGCGCCACCGATCGCGACGTCCTGGTCGGTCGCGGCGAGGGCGGAGGTGATCTCCTCGGCGAGGGAGGCCTCGGCCAGCCGGGCGTTGCCCTCGACGGTGTCCAGCGTGCGGCTGAAGACGATCTTGGGGAGGGCGCACCAGATGTCGGCGAACGCGACGTTGTACTCGCTGTCCCGCATCGACGGATCGGTCTCCCAGGGCAGCATGGTCTCGTAGAGCTTGCGGCCGCACAGGTACGCGCCCAGCTCGCCGACCTGCTCGTTGTGGAAGAGGAACTGCTCCTCGCTGGGCACGCCCCACCCGATCCCGCCCTCGCGGTCGGTGATGAAGCCGTCCACGGAGACGCTCATGGAGTAGATCAGGCTCACGCGTCGCAGCCTACGCAGGAGACTCAGCGCGCTCGGGTCACGAACCCCGTCTCGTAGGCGCGTACGACGGCCTGCACCCGGTCGCGGACGCCGAGCTTCATCAGGATGCGCCCGACGTGCGTCTTGACCGTGGTCTCGGCGACGACCAGGTCGGCGGCGATCTCGGCGTTGGACAGGCCGCGGGCCACGAGCCGCAGCACCTCGAGCTCGCGGTCGGTGAGCTCGTCGAGCTCCGAGGGGGTGACGTCGGGCTCGGGCTCCTCGGCGGGGGCGAAGTTCTCCACCAGGCGGCGGGTGATGGAGGGCTCGATCAGCTCGTCGCCGGCAGCCGCGGCCCGGACCGCCGCCAGCAGGCGGGTCGCCGGGGCGTCCTTGAGCAGGAAGCCGCTCGCCCCGGCTCGCAGCGCGCGGTAGACGTACTCGTTGAGGTCGAAGGTGGTCAGCACCACGATGCGCGGCGGGTCGTCCGTGGCCACGATCCGCTCGGTCGCGGCCAGCCCGTCGAGGTTCGGCATCCGGATGTCCATCAGCACCACGTCGGGATGCAGCTCGGCGACGAGCCGGACCGCCTCGAGGCCGTCGTCGGCCTCGCCCACGACCTCCAGGTCGTCCTCGAAGTCGAGGATCGCGCGGAAGCCGGACCGCAGCAGCTGCTGGTCGTCGGCGATCAGGACGCGGATGGGCACGCGCACATCATGACCCCCTGCCGTCGTCGGCGGGTCCTCCTCAGGTAGGACGTCGCGCGCAGAAGTCGGTCGTGCGCAGGACGCCCCGGACCCCCTGCCCTTCCTAGCGTTCAGGTCGTCGAGGGATGAGCCCTCGCAGACGAAGGAGAACGGACATGGACAAGCTTCGCGGGCTCATCCGCCCGATGGACGTCGTGCTGGCCACGCTGCTCAGCGGCCTCGGGGTGGTCCTGATGGTGGAGAACATGAACTCGACCGACCACAAGCGTCCGGATCGACTCGACGTCGTGGCTGATGATCCCGGTGTTCCTGGTGGCGACCGTGCCGGTGCTCTTCCGCCGGGCCAACATGATCGCGGTGATCCTGGTGGCGGCCGCGGCGATGGCGGTGCACGTCGCCGCCTTCGGCTGGGTCGTGCGCTGCGGCGCCGGGCTGCCGCTGGCCATCGTGCTCGCCTACAGCGCCGGCAAGCTGATCTCCGACCGCACCCAGTCGATCGTCGCGATGGTGCTGACGATCGGTGTCCAGTACCTCGTCCTCGTGAAAGACTCGGCGGCGGGCCTGGGCATCCTCCCGGTCACCGCGCTCGCCGGTGCGGCCGCGTGGGGCATCGGGTGGTACGTCCGGTCCCGGACCAGCACCGCGCCGACCGAGACGCCGGTCCCCGTGGCTGCCGGGTCGCGCTGAGCGACCGCGGACCGGAGGAGTGGTGATGCGCGCGAGGACGGCCGGTACGACGCCCAGCAGCAGCCAGGACAGCGTGGCAGGACATCGGCAGGGCATCTGGCAGGGCATCCGTCCGGTCGACTGGGTGCTGACCGGCGTCCTCGCCGGCGCTCGGCGTCTTCCTGATGGTGGAGAACGTCACCTCGACCGACGCCCAGCGTCCGCATCGACTCCCACTCGTGGTGGATCGTCCCGGTCTACCTGCTGGCGGTGCTGCCCGGTGCTGTGGTGGCGGCGCGAGCCACGGGTCGCGGTGGCTCTGGTCGGTCGTGGCCCTGGCGGTGCACGTGATCGCGTTCGGCTGGATGGCCCGGTGCGGCTCCGGACTCCCGCTGACCTGGGTGCTGGCCTACCTCGTCGGCTCGCGCGACACCCGTGCGCCGCTCGGCGGTGGGTCTCGCGCTGGTCGAGGTCGTCGGCGCCCTCGTGCTCATCAAGGACTCGGCCGCCGGACCAGGGCTGATCCCGGTGGTCTCGCTGATGAGCGTGGGCATCTGGGGGATCGGCCGGGTCGCCCGGCAGCGCTCGATGCTGGCCGCGCAGCTGGAGCAGCGCAACGAGGAGCTCGCCCGGCTCCGCGACGCCCGCGCCGCCCTGGACGTCAGTGGCGACCGGGCCCGTCTCTCCGCCGAGCTCGACTCGCTGCTCGACGTACGCCTCGAGCAGCTCTCGCGCGCCGCGGAGGACGTGCCGCGCGACGACCCGGAGGCGACCCGGCTGCTGCTCGCCACGATCGAGTCCGACAGCCGTCAGGTTCTGGTGGAGATGCGCGACATCGTCGGTCAGCTCCGCGGGGGAGAGGTCGCGCTGTCGCCGGCCCCCTCGGTGGCGCACCTCGACGCGCTCCTCGCGCGACGCAGCCACGCCGACGCGCGGCTGGTGGTCTCCGGCGACCCTCGTGGCCTGCCGGCGAGCGTGGAGCTCTCGGCCTACCGCGTCGTCGAGCACGTGCTCGAGGTGCTGGCCGACGAGCCGAGCGCGCGCATCGACGTGCTGATGCGCTTCGAGGACGACGCCCTCGAGCTCACCGTGACCGGGCCGGTGCTACGGGGCGCCGACGTGCGCGGGACCGTGGCGCGGGCGCGCGAGCGGGTCCGGCTCCAGCACGGCAGCCTGAGCGTGAAGATCGCCCGCGGACGTGCCCGCGTGGTGGCGCAGATGCCTGTGGTCACGGCCTGATCGATGCCTGTGTCGACATCGGGGCCGTCGGTGGGAGCAGATCGGGATCCTCGCGGCCGCGCTGCTCGTGACGCTTCCACCGATCATCGCCAACGGTGCGCCGGGCAGCCCCGTGGAGGCGCTGGGGGAGCGTGTGCCTGGTCGGTGGCGGCCTGTGCCTGCTGCTGTGGCGCCGTACGCCGTTGTGGACCGTGGTCGCGGGCGGGGGACTGTTCCTGGTGGCCGCGGCGACCGTCCCCTTCGACCCCGACGACGCGGTGCTGGTGTGCACGGCGCTGGCCGCGGTGGCGGGCAACGGCTTCTCCGGCCGCGCCGCGTGGACGAGCGCGGCCGGTTTCGCAGCGTGGCTGGCCGCGATGTACCTCGTCACCGGCGAGCGCGACATCGGCCTCGCGATGCTGACCATCCCCGGCTTCGTGGCAGGCACAGCCTTGCGCAGGCGCCGCGAGATGGCCGACGAGCTCGCCCTCCGTGGCCGCGAGCTCGACGAGGAGCGGGAGCTGTTCGCCGAGCTGGCGGTGCGCAACGAGCGGGCCCGCATCGCCGCTGAGCTGCACGACATCATCGGCCACTCGCTGAGCGTGATGGTGGTCCAGGCCGCCGCCGGGCAGCGCCTGGTGCAGCAGGACCCCGCATCCGGCGACGAGGTGCTCGGCGTGATCGCGGAGTCCGCGCGCCAGGGGCGTGCCGACCTGCGCCGACTGGTCGAGCTCCTCGGTGGCCAGGAGGTGGCCGGACCGGACCTGTCGCTGATCGACGAGATGGTCGCCCGCGCCACGCGCACCGGGCTGCAGGTGACCTGCCGCTTCGAGGGTGACCGGGACGGCGTACCGGCGCCGCTGGCCGGCGTCGCCTTCAGCGTGGTGCGCGAGGCCCTGACCAACGCGCTTCGCTACGCGCCAGGCTCCCGCGGTGCGAGTGGTGCTGCGCGGCGACGGGCGTGCGCTCGCGGTGCGCGTCGACAACGGCGCCTCGACCGCAGCCGGGAGCGCCCATCACCGGGACAGGCCAGGGGCTGCGCGGACTGCGCCAGCGGGTCGAGGAGGCCGGCGGGCGCTTCTCCGCCGGCGCGACCGCGGAGGGCGGCTGGGCCGTCGAGGCGTCGATGCCGGCGCCCGTCTGAGTCAGACGGTCTCGAAGTCCGTGAGGGCGAGGTTGGCGCAGCGGTCCTGGTACTCCTGGACCTGGCCGGGCCAGTTGGTCGAGATGCGCCCGCCGTTGCGGTGGTACCAGTTGTCGCAGCTGACCCACACGCTGTCGGCCAGCCGGCCCTGGATCTCCTCGTCGTAGCGCTGCTCCGCCTCGCGTCGTACGGCGATCGCGCGGGCGCCCTCGCGCTCGGTGTGCCGCAGCAGCGAGACGATGGCGCCCGAGGCCGGCTTCGAGCATGCCGATGATCGAGCTGCCGCCGAGGTTGGTGTTGGGCCCGTAGACGACGAACAGGTTGGGGAAGTCCGGCACGCAGAGCCCGAGGTAGGCGCGGGCGCCACCCTTCCACCGCTCCTGCAGCGAGGCGCCGCCGACGCCGCTGATCTCCATCGGCGCGAGGAACTCGGTGGCCGCGAAGCCGGTGCCGTAGATGATCACGTCGACCTCGTGCTCGACCCCGTCGCGGCCGCGCACGCCGTGGGGGAGCACCTCGACGACGGGCTCGGTGACCACCTCGACGTTGGGCCGGGTGAGAGCGGGGTACCACTCGTTGGACCAGAGCACCCGCTTGCAGCCGAACTCGTCGGTGGGGGTGAGCTTGGCCCGCAGCTCCGGGTCGCGCACCTGGCGGCGCAGCTGTCCCTTGCACGTGGCGGCGACCGCCTTGCGGATCACGTTGTCGTTGGTGAAGGTCCGGTTGAACAGCTCGGTGACCCGCCAGGTCAGCCCGCGGCCGAAGGCCTGTGAGGTGGGCCAGCGCTCGTAGACCCGCTGGCGCGTGGAGGAGTACTCGATGTTCAGCTTCGGGGCGATCCAGGGGGCCGAGCGCTGGAAGACGGTCAGGCTGCCGACCACCGGCGCGATCGCCGGCACGAACTGGATGGCGCTCGCCCCGGTGCCGAGCACGGCGACGCGCTTGCCGGTGCAGGTCGACGGAGTGGTCCCACTCGGCGGAGTGGAAGGCGGGGCCGGTGAACGCGTCGCGACCCGGGAGGTCGGGCATCGAGGGGCGCGAGAGCTGGCCCACGCAGGTGATGAGCACGTCGGTGTCGATCGACTCGCCGGCGGCGGTCCGGACCGTCCAGGACCGCGTCGCCTCGTCGTACGCCGCCGAGGTGACCTCGACGCCGGTGCGCACGAGGTCGAGCACGCCCGTGCTCGCGGGCGATCCGCTCGATGTAGGCCAGGATCTCGTCCTGGTGGGAGTAGCGGTGCGGCCACTCGGGGTTGGGCGCGAAGGACCAGGAGTACAACGACGACGGCACGTCGCACGCCGCGTTGGGGTAGTCGTTCTCGCGCCACACCCCGCCGACGCCGTCCGCCTTCTCCAGCACCGTGACGTCGCGGAAGCCGGCGCGGCGCAGCTCGATGGCGGTGCCGATGCCCGCGAAGCCTGCGCCGACGATGGTGATGGAGGGCTGCCCCATGGTGGGCAAACTAGCGTCAGAGTGCTGCGCCGTGCGAGGGGCCCTCCAGCTGCGCCAGCAGGTCACGGCCCTGCTGGGCGAACTTGTGCTCCACGAGCACCTCGTAGCGGGTGGCCACCACCTGGGAGATCGAGGTGAAGTCGCGCTGCCCGCGCGTGGCGGCGTATCCAGCGAACGCCCAGACGAGCCCGAAGATCGCGCCGAAGAGCATCGTGGAGAGGATCGTCGCCAGGGCGTTGTTCTGGCCGAACAGCGACATGACCAGGCCGACGAACAGCCCCAGCCACAGCCCCGAGAGCACCCCGCCCGTCGCGACCTTGCCGTAGGTGAGGCGTCCGGTGACGCGCTCCACCTGCTTGAGGTCGGTGCCGACGATCAGGCAGTTCTGCACCGGGAACTCGTTGTCGGAGAGGAAGTCGACCGCCTTCTGCGCCTGCTCGTAGCGCTCGTAGACCCCCAGCGACATCGGGTAGTCGAGGGTGAGGGCCGAGGTCGGGATGCGGAAGCCTCGCTGCTGGCTCATGGCGACAGTCTCTCGCACCCGCGAGCCCTACGCTGAGCGCATGCTGGTCGTCGCCTGTGTCCTCGCCGGGCTCGCCGCGCTCGTGCACGTCTACATCTTCGTGCTCGAGTCGCTGCGCTGGACCGAGCCCGCGACCCGTCGGGTCTTCGGCACGACGGAGGAGACCGCCGAGATCACCCGGCCGCTGGCCTACAACCAGGGGTTCTACAACCTGTTCCTGGCGATCGGCACGGCGTCGGGATCGCGCTGGTGCCTGCCGACAAGCCGGGATGCCTGGCGCTCATCGTCTTCGGCACCGGCTCGATGCTCGCGGCGGCGCTCGTGCTGGTCACCTCCGACCGCACGAAGGCGCGCGCGGCCCTCGTGCAGGGCCTGCTGCCGCTGCTGGCGCTGGTCGCGCTGCTGGTGCACGCGCTCAGGTGATCGTCATGCCTCCGTCGACGGCGAGCGTCTGCCCGGTGATGTAGCCGGCGGCGCTCGGAGGCGAGGAACACCGCGGTCGCGGCCAGCTCGCGCGGGTCTCCCTGCGCGTCCGACCGGGATGCGCGCCTGCTTGGCTCTCGAGGTAGCCCTCGGGGTACTGCTCGGTCATCTCCGACTCGAAGAACCCCGGGGCGATCGCGTTCACGCGGATGCCCTTGCGGCCGGTCCACTGCTGGGCCAGGTCGCGGGTCAGCCCGATCAGCCCCGCCTTCGAGGAGGCGTACGCCGCCTGCGGCAGTCCGGCGGTGGTCAGGCCCAGCACCGAGGAGATGTTGATGATCGAGGAGCCGGGCTGCATCACCCGGCCGCACGCCTGCGCCATCCAGTAGCAGCCGTTGAGGTTGACGTCGATGACCCGCGCGGAACTGCTCCGGCGTCTCGCGCGTGGCCGGCACCGCGGTGCCGATGCCGGCGTTGTTGATCAGCACGTCCACGCGGCCGAGCTCGGCCACCGTCGCGTCGACGAGCGCCTGGCACGCGCCGGGGTCGGCGACGTCGGTCGCCACCGTGATCGCTCGTCGGCCGGCGGCCTCCACCAGCGCGCGGTCTCGGCCAGCCGGTCGACGCGGCGGGCCCCGAGCGCCACGTCGGCCCCCGCCTCGGCGAAGGCCTGCGCGAAGGCGACCCCCAGCCCGGAGGAGGCGCCGGTGACGATCGCGACCTTGCCGTCGAGGGGAACAGCTCGTGATGCTCATGCGCCGATCATGTCAGGCCTGTCCGGGCCTTCGAGACAGGACTTCGTCCTTCCTCAGGGACCGGCGGGGTCAGGAGGTGGCGCGGCTGCGGGCCTCCCAGGCCGAGCGGACCATGTCCTCGAGCGTGTGCCGCATCCGCCAGTCGAGGTCGCGGGCGGCGAGCTCGCCGGTGGCGACGATCCGGGCCGGGTCGCCGGGGCGTCGGGGTCCTGGCTCGGGGGTGAAGTCGATCCCGGTGACCGTCCGGATCGCGTCCATGATCTCGGCGACGGAGACGCCCGTGCCGCTGCCGAGGTTGTAGACCGGCTCGAGCGGGTCGCCGGCGGAGAGCCGTTGGGCGGCGACGACGTGGGCGGCCGCGAGGTCGCTGACGTGCAGGTAGTCGCGCACGCAGGTGCCGTCGGGCGTGGCGTAGTCGGTGCCGTTGATCCGCGGCGTCCCCCCGGCGAGGAGCATCTCGAAGACGATCGGGAACAGGTTGTGCGGGCTGGTGTCGTAGAGGTCGTCGTAGCCGGAGCCGACGACGTTGAAGTAGCGCAGCGACGTGTGCCGCAAGCCCGGTCGCCCGGGCCTGGTCGCGCAGCAGCCACTCGCCGACCAGCTTGCTCTCGCCGTACGGCGACTCGGGGTGGGTCGGCGTCTCCTCGGTGACCAGGTCGACGTCGGGGGTGCCGAAGGTCGCGGCGCTGGAGGAGAAGACGATCTTGCCCGACGCCGGTGTCCTGCATCGCCTGCAGGAGGTTCACGGTGCCGGTCAGGTTCTGGGTCCACGTGTGCAGCGGTCGGTCGACGGAGACCCCGGCGTACTTGAAGCCGGCGAGGTGCACCACCCCCGTCCACGTCGTGCTCCGACAGCGTGCGCGCCATCAGGGCGGTGTCGACGATGCTGCCCTCGACGAAGGGCACCGGGTCGGCCACGAACTCGCGGTGCCCGCTCGACAGGTCGTCGACGACGACCACGTCCAGGCCCGCCTGACCGAGCGCGCGCACGACGTGGGAGCCGATGTAGCCCGCCCCGCCGGTCACCATCCACGACGACATGGGCACGCTCCTTCAGCGGTCGACCGGTGCTGCTCGTGGGTAACGTGCGTCACGCACGTTGAACTACGTGCTATCGATTTCGGGAGGCTCGATGGTACTTGCCGCGTCCTCGGGGCTACGCCTCGACGCCAACTGGATCGACTACCTGCTGGTCGCGATCTACTTCGTGTTCGTCATCGGCATCGGCCTGATGGCCCGGCGCTCGGTCTCGAGCAGCCTCGACTTCTTCCTGTCGGGCCGCTCGCTGCCCGCCTGGGTCACCGGCCTGGCCTTCATCTCCGCCAACCTCGGTGCCATCGAGATCATGGGCATGTCGGCCAACGGCGCCCAGTTCGGCATCCCGACGATGCACTACTACTGGATCGGCGCCGTCCCCGCGATGCTGTTCCTCGGCGTCGTGATGATGCCCTTCTACTACGGCTCCAAGGTGCGCTCGGTGCCGGAGTTCATGCGCAAGCGGTTCGGGCCGGGCGCCCACCTGGTCAACGCGATCAGCTTCGCGATCGCCCAGCTGCTGATCGCCGGCATCAACCTGTTCCTGCTCGCCAAGATCGTCAACATCCTGCTCGGCTGGTCGCTCTACGTCTCACTCGTCGTCGCCGCCGTCATCGTGCTCTCCTACATCATCGTCGGCGGTCTCTCGGCCGCGATCTACAACGAGGTGCTCCAGTTCTTCGTGATCGTGGCGGCCCTGCTGCCGCTGACGCTCGTCGGGCTGCACCAGGTCGGCGGGTACTGCGGCCTCGAGGACAAGATCAGCGCGGCTGGCGACGGCCATCTACAGCTCGCGTCCTGGCCCGGCACCAACCTGACCGGGATCGCCAACGCCACCCTGTCGATCATCGGCATCGTCTTCGGTCTCGGCTTCGTGCTGTCCTTCGGCTACTGGACGACCAACTTCGTCGAGGTGCAGCGGGCGATGGCCTCGAGCTCGATGTCGGCCGCTCGGCGCTCGCCGATCATCGGCTCCTTCCCGAAGATGTTCATCCCGTTCATCATCATCATCCCGGGCATGATCGCGGCGGTCTCGGCGTCCGCGGTGGCCAAGGCCAAGGCCTCCGGCGACCCGAACTTCGACTACAACAACTCCCTGCTCTACCTCGTCAGGGACCTGCTGCCCAACGGCATGCTCGGCATCGTCATCGCCGGGCTGCTGGCCTCGTTCATGGCCGGCATGGCGGCCAACATCTCCGCCTTCAACACGGTGTTCTCCTACGACCTGTGGGAGACCTACGTCGTCAAGGACCGCGACGACCAGTACTACCTGCGGGTGGGGCGGCTGGCCACGGTGGCGGCGACCGTCATCGCCATCGGCACGGCGCTGTTCGCCCGGAACTACGAGAACATCATGAACTACGTGCAGACCCTCTTCGGGTTCTTCAACGCACCGTTGTTCGCGACGTTCATCCTCGGCATGTTCTGGAAGCGGATGACCCCGACGGCCGCGTGGGCCGGCCTGGTCGGCGGCACCCTGTCGGCCCTGCTGGTGGCGATCCTGAGCCAGGACGCGCTCGGCGGCGCGTCGGTCGGCGTCCTCAGCCTCAAGGGGCAGGGGGCCAGCTTCGCGGCCGCCGCTCGCCGCCTTCGTGGTCGACATCGCGCTCAGCCTGATCATCAGCCCGCTGACCCAGCCACGCAAGGAGTCCGAGCTGCGCGGCTTCGTCTACTCGCTGACGCCGAGCGCCGACTTCCACGACCCCGAGCGATGCGACTGCGGCCTGGTGGCAGAAGCCGACGCTCCTGGCCGGCATCTCCTTGCTGCTGGTCGTCATCCTCAACATCCTCTTCTGGTAAGGCAGGTCCGACATGAGTGAGCAGGACACCGCTCCCGAGGCCTCCGGCACCGGCGCGCACAAGGCCGGCCTGTTCGACATCCGGTTCATCATCGGGGCGCTGATCGGCATCTACGGCGTGATCCTGACGATCCTGGGGATCGTCGGGAACCACACCGACAAGACCAAGGCCGACGGCGTGAACATCAACCTCTGGGCCGGGATCGTGATGCTGCTGATCGCAGCCTTCTTCCTGGTCTGGGCGCGGCTGCGCCCGATCATCGTCCCCGACCACGTCGAGACCGAGAGCGACGACCGGCCGGCGGGCCACTGATCCCGCCCCCCTGATCCTGACCTGATCCCGGCCCCGGCTACCGGTCGTGGGCGAGACTCGTCGTGTGCGCAGACCCCTCGAGTCCTGGGCGCCGGCGCGCCGCCGGCAGGCGTTCGTCGTCGGTCGGTGCCCTCGCCCTGGCCCTGGTGGTGCTGGCGGGTTGGGCGGTCGTGCGCGCGGCCGCTGGCGGGACCTCAGCGGTCGACCAGCGGGCGCTGGGCCCGGTGATCCTGGTGCCGGGGTACGGCGGCGACACCAGCGACCTCGACCCGCTCGTGGCCCAGCTGCGTCGCTGAGGGCAGGCAGGCGATCGTCTTCCGGCCGACCGGTAACGAGCAGGGCGACCTGCGCGTGCAGGCTCGGCGGCTCGGCTCGCTGGTCACGGAGACCCTGCGCCGCACCGGTGACCACTCGGTCGACCTCGTCGGCTACTCCGCGGGCGGGGTCGTCGTACGGCTGTTCGTGCGCGACGACGGCGGGCCGGCGGTGTGTACGGCGGGTGCTCACGATCGGCTCTCCGCACCACGGCACCGACGTGGCGGCGACGGCGAACGACGCCGTCGGCAGCTGCCCGACCGCCTGCGAGCAGCTCGTGCCCGGACAGCGACCTGCTCGACCGGCTCAACGCCGGCGACGAGACGCCGTCGGGCCCGCGTTGGACCACCCTGCGCACGACCTCCGACACGGTCGTCACCCCGACGGACTCGGCGGCCCTCGCCGGCGCGCTGAACCTGCTCGTGCAGGACTACTGCGTCTCGTCGACGACCTCGCACGGCGCCCTGCCCGGCGACCCCGTCACCCTGGCCGCGCGTCCCGGCGGTGCTGGGCCGGGGCCGCCCGCACGCTCCCACCCACGTGCAGTGCTGAGGCCGCGCCCGCGAAGGTCAGCGGTTGATGTCCTTGGTGGCGAAGTTGGCCCAGGCCGCCCCGGCGAAGACGACCAGGTAGGCGGCCTGGGCGAGCACGCCGTGGACGACGTCGCGCCAGCGGATCGGGTCGCGGAACAGGTCGACGAAGGCCAGCCAGTAGCGGGTCACCAGGTAGGGCTTGATCGAGTCGGCGGCGTCCAGGCCGAGCAGCACGCGTCGAGGCGACGAGGAAGCCGATGGTGCCGAGCGCGGCGGCGACCGCCGAGTCGGTCAGGGTGCTCATCAGCAGCGCGATCGCGGCGACGCCGAGCATCGCCAGCACGACGTAGACGAAGGCCATCGCGGTGCGCTCGGCCAGCTGGGTCTGGGTGAGGGTCGTGCCGGACACGCTCGACACGCCGCCGCCCGCCTGCTGCTGCGGGTCGCCGAGGAACAGCTTGCCCTCGACGTAGGCGACCGCGCCGACGGCCAGCGTCGCCAGCACGACGAAGGCGACGATGCTGACGAGCTTGGCGACGAGGAGCCGGGCGCGCGCGACGGGTCGCACGAGCAGGTAGCGCAGGGTGTCGCTCTGCACCTCGCCCGCGATCGCGTCGCCGCCCACGACCGCCACCGCCACCGGCAGGAACAGCGGCAGCACGATGCCCAGCGCAGCCAGGGGGAAGAGGGTGCCGTCGGTCAGCACGGCCGAGAGGAACGGCGGTCCGGTGCCCGGGCGCGGGGCGAGATCGGTGACCGCCAGCAGGATCGCCACGAGGGTCGGCAGCGCGTTGAGGGCGGCGATGGTGACCCAGGTGCGTGGCCGCCGCAGCAGCTTGTTCAGCTCGACGCGGATCACGACTGCTCACTCGCGGCGAGCACGATCTCCTCCAGCGTGCGCCGGACCGGGGCCAGCTCGCGCACGCGCACGTCGGCGCCGACCAGGCGGCTGTTCAGCTCGGCCGGGTCGGTGGCGCGTACGACGACCCGATCGGCGTCGCGGCGTACGACCCGACCGTCGAGGAGAGCGATCGCGGCGTCGATGTCGGGGGTGACGACCTCGACCAGGCCGGTGTCCTCGTGCAGGGCGGCGAGCTCGTCCTGGAGCACGAGCCGGCCGCGGTCGAGCACCCCGATCCGCGTCGACATCTGCTCGATCTCGGCGAGCAGGTGGCTGGACAGGAAGATCGTCGTGCCGTCGCGGTTGAGGTCGAGCAGCAGCGTGCGGATGTCGCGGATGCCCTGCGGGTCGAGGCCGTTCGTGGGCTCGTCGAGCACGAGCAGCGGTGGCCGCCGCATCAGCGCCGAGGCGAGCCCGAGCCGCTGGCGCATGCCGAGCGAGTAGGTCTTGACCGGCCGCTTGTCGCGCGGGTCGAGGCCGACCTGCTCGAGCACCTCGTCGATCCGCGTCCGGCGCGCGCCGCGGGTCCAGCCGCGACGGTCCCGCGGCGTCGAAGAGCGCGAGGTTGGCCGCGTCCGGAGAGGTGCGGGTAGGCCCCGGGCCCCTCCACGAGCGCCCCCACGCGCGGCAGCACCGACTTCGCCGCGGCGGGCATCGGCTCGCCGAACAGCTCGGCCTCGCCGCTGGTGGCCAGCACGAGGCCGAGCAGCATGCGCACCGTGGTGGTCTTGCCCGAGCCGTTGGCACCGAGGAAGCCGTAGACGTCGCCCTCGCGGACCTCGAGGTCGATCCCGTCGACGGCGCGCACGGCGCCGTAGCGCTTGGTCAGGCCCTCGGTGCGGATCAGTGCGTTGCTCACCGGGCGTCACCTCACGGTCCTGTCGGACGCCTCGGGCGAGGTCGTGCGCGGCCGAGACGAGGGTGCTCGGGGTGACCGTGCCCACCACCAGGAAGTGCGCGTGGGCGACATCGGTCAGCAGGATCGAGACCGGCCCCACCGCGAGGGACGACCCCGGTGTCGGTCCTCGGTCGCCGTGCTGCTCTTGCGCAGCTGGTCGCGCAGCTGGCCCGCCACGAAGTCGCGCAGCGGGATGGCCAGCAGCGCCGTCGGGCCGTGCCCGTAGACACCGACGGCGCCGTAGAAGGTGGGGTCGCCGAGCCGGGGGAGACCCGCGACCTCGGCGGGCTGGACGAACGGCGCGAACACGTTGGCACCGGCCGCCTCGTCGACGGCCTCGCCGCGGGTGAAGGAGAGGCCCGGGTCGAGGTGCATGTGGGTGTCGCTGGCGCTCGGCCGGCCGGGGTCGAAGGACACCAGCTGCGTGCGAGAGCACCGGGTGCGTGGCTGTGGGCGGCGTACACGTCGACGCGCAGCGGTACGCCGGTGCTCTCGTCGGCCCAGATGTCGACGCGGCCGATGGTCGACCGACGGTCGGCGGGCACCAGCCTGCAGGCCGGCGGCGCTGCGCCCGGCGATCCGCTTCGACGGCAGCCGGGAGAGCTCGGAGGCCTTCGCTCCGGAGAGCATCCGGTGGGCGAGCGAGACGGGCACCACGTCGGAGTCGTCGGGCAGCCGCACCGACGAGTACGGCAGCACCTGCACCTTGCGGCTCTCGTAGGTCCAGGTCACCTCGAGGCCGCCGTCGACGGCGAGGTCGCTCTCGCCGGTCGCCGCGCATCCGGTCGACGCGCCAGTCGTCGCGGCCGCGCCACCACACGCGCAGGTCCGTCGTCGCACCGAGCAGGCGGGCGACGCCGCTGAAGGTCGAGGTCGCTGATCGGCACGCTGCAGGTTGCCCTGTGAGTCGACCTCGCCCGACCAGCCGCGGTCGTAGGCCGCGCGGACCTGGTGCGCGAGCGCGACGGCGCTGATCGTGCTGCTCCGCGCGGGGATCGCGCGCAGGGCCGAGGGGGCCGCCACGAGTGCGAGGGCCACGGCAGCCACTATCAGCCAGCGCACGGCGGGCACCATGGTGCACACCGTACGTCGCACGGCCGAACTGCAGACCTGCCCTTGTGTGCTACGACCTGCCTCGCGCGGCGGGTACGATGCAGCGCATGAGCGAGGTCCTGCTCCTTCTCTAGCCGCGTGGTCACAGACCGACGCGGCCGCCCCTCTGCGCGAGGGGCTTTGTCATGTCAGGAGCAGATGACGACGAGGATGCCGTCAAGAGAGGCCGGATTGATGAGCCAGCAGGACCAGACCCACCGGGTGGGTGCCGAGGCCGCGGAGAACTACGACGTGCACGCGGTCGAGGCGAAGTGGCTGCGGGTGTGGGAGGACCTGGACCCGTTCCGGGCCGACGACGACAGCCCGAAGGAGAAGCGCTACGCGCTGACGATGTTCCCCTACCCCAGCGGCGACCTGCACATGGGTCACGCCGAGGTGACCGCGCTGCACGACGTGCTGGCGCGCTACTGGTGGCAGCGCGGCTACGAGGTGATGAACCCCATCGGGTGGGACTCCTTCGGCCTGCCGGCGGAGAACGCCGCGATCCAGCGCAACGAGCACCCGGCGACCTTCACCTACGCCAACATCGAGACCCAGGCCGAGTCGTTCAAGAAGTTCGCGGTCTCCTTCGACTGGTCGCGCCGGCTGCACACCAGCGACCCGGAGTACTACCGCTGGACCCAGTGGCTCTTCCTGAAGCTGCGCGAGCAGGGCCTGGCCTACCGCAAGGCCAGCCCGGTCAACTGGTGCCCCAACGACCAGACCGTGTTGGCCAACGAGCAGGTGGTCGACGGTCGCTGCGAGCGCTGTGGTGCCGAGGTGACCAAGCGTGAGCTGACCCAGTGGTACTTCCGGATCACCGAGTACGCCCAGGAGCTGCTGGACGACCTGGACCGGCTGGAGCCCACCTGGCCGGCCCGTGTCGTGACGGCGCAGCGCAACTGGATCGGCCGCTCCGAGGGCGCGCACGTCGACTTCGAGGTGGCGACCGACGGCGGCGGCTCGCGCGAGGTCACCGTCTACACGACCCGTCCCGACACGCTGTTCGGCGCGACGTTCATGGTCGTGGCCGCCGATGCCAAGCTGGCGGCCGAGATCGTCAGCGACCAGCAGCGCGAGTCCTTCGAGGCCTACCTCGAGGACACCCGGAAGGCCTCCGACATCGACCGGCTGGCCACGGACCGGCCGAAGTCCGGCGTCTTCCTGGGCGCCTACGCGATCAACCCGGTCAACGGCGCGTCCGTGCCGGTGTGGGCCTCGGACTACGTGCTGGCCGACTACGGCACCGGCGCGATCATGGCCGTGCCCGGGCAGGACCAGCGCGACTGGGACTTCGCCACGGAGTACGACCTGCCGATCCTGCGTACGGTCCAGCCGCCCGCGGACTGGGAGGGCGAGGCGTTCACCGGTCAGGGACCGGCGATCAACTCCGCCAACGACGAGGTGTCGCTGGACGGCTTGGGCATCGACGACGCCAAGCGCACGATCATCGACTACCTGGAGCGGCACGGTCGCGGCCGCGGCGCGGTGAACTTCCGGCTGCGCGACTGGCTGCTGTCGCGGCAGCGGTTCTGGGGCTGCCCGATCCCGATCGTGCACTGCCCGACCGACGGCGAGGTCGCCGTGCCCTACGAGCAGCTGCCCGTCGTGCTGCCGGAGCTGAGGGGCGCCGACCTGAAGCCGAAGGGCGTCTCGCCCCTGGCAGCGGCGACGGAGTGGGTCGAGGTCGCCTGCCCGCAGTGCGGGGGGCCGGCGCGACGCGACTCCGACACGATGGACACCTTCGTCGACTCCAGCTGGTACTTCCTGCGCTACTGCTCGCCCCACGACGAGACGGCGCCGTTCGACCCCGCGCAGACCAACGCGTGGATGCCGGCCGACATCTACGTCGGTGGGGTGGAGCACGCGGTGCTGCACCTGCTGTACGGGCGGTTCTTCACCAAGGCGCTGGCCGACATGGGCCTGCTGGACTTCCGGGAGCCGTGGGCCTCACAGCTGAACCAGGGTGTCGTCATCAACCGCGGCCGCAAGATGAGCAAGTCGCTGGGCAACGGCGTCAACCTGGGGGACCAGCTTGCGGAGTACGGCGTCGACGCGGTGCGGCTGACGTTGGTCTTCGCGGGGCCTCCCGAGGACGACATCGACTGGGCCGACGTGTCGCCAGCCGGCTCGCTGCGCTTCCTGCAGCGGGCGTGGAGACTGGCCGGCGACGTGACGTCGGCGCCGGGCACCCCTGCGGACGAGGGCGACGTGGCGCTGCGCCGCGTCACGCACCGGACGATGCACGACGCAGCCGAGCTGGTGGAGTCCTTCCGCTACAACGTGATGGTCGCGCGCATGATGGAGCTGGTGAACGCCACCCGCAAGGCGATCGACTCGGGCTGCGGTCCCGCCGACCCTGCGGTGCGCGAGGCCGCCGAGGCGGTGGCGGTGCTGCTCTCCCTGGTCGCGCCGTACACCGCGGAGGAGATGTGGGCGCGCCTGGGCCACCAGCCCACGGTGGCGCTGGCCGGCTGGCCCGAGCGTCGACGCGGCCCTGCTGGTCGAGGAGTCGGTCACCGCGGTCGTGCAGGTGCAGGGCAAGCTGCGTGCGCGCCTCGAGGTCTCGCCCGACATCAGCGCCGCCGACCTGGAGGCCGCCGCCCTGGCCGACGAGTCGGTGCAGCGCGCCATCGACGGCCAGACCGTGCGCAAGGTGATCGTGCGCGCGCCGAAGCTGGTCAACGTCGTCGTCGGCTGACGAGCCTCAGAGCTCGGCGATCGCCTCGCTGATCGGGGTCTCGCCGTTGAGCACGTCGAAGGTCCTGCCGATCGTGTTGTCGTGCTCGAGCGCCTCGGCGAGCACGTGCGCGACGTCGCCGCGGGTGACCGCGCCGCGCTCGAGCGTGCCCACCTGCACCAGGCCGGTCGGCACGTCGTCGGTGAGCCGCCCGGGACGTACGACGGTCCAGTCGAGGTCGCGGGAGCGCAGGTCGTCGTCGGCCGCCTGCTTCGCGCGCAGGTAGACCTGGAACACCTCGTCGCTGTCGGGGTCGGCGGTCTCGGTGCCCATCGCGGAGACCATCAGGTAGCGGCGCACGCCGGCCGCCTCGGCTGCGTCCGCGAGCATGATCGCGGCGCCCTTGTCGACCGTCTCCTTGCGCGCCGCGTTGCCGTCCGCACCACCGCCGGCCGCGAAGATCACCGCGTCGGCGCCGCGGACGACCTCGGTCATGGCTGCCACGTCGGTGTCCTCGAGGTCGACCATCGCCCACTGGGCGCCGGCCTCCTCGAGGTCGCGCGCCTGCTCGCTCGATCCGGATCATGCCGACCACCTCGTGGCCGTCCTGCGGAGACGAGCCGCTCGAACTGCAGGGCGATCTGGCCGTGACCGCCGGCGACGACGATGCGCATGTGGTCTCCCGTTCTGCTGGTTGGGTACAGGTGCGAGGTGTCCGTCCTTGTCACCGTAGCCAGCCGACGTCGTCGCGCAAACATCCACGGCTAGCGTGGCCAGGTGACCACGACCGAGCGCGCCGAGGGTCGGTCCGCGGAGGAGCACCGTCAGCGGTGGCGCGCCCTCGTGGTGTGCCTGGTCGCCGGCGGGATGTGCCTGCTCGACGTCAGCATCGTCAACGTCGCGCTGCCCTCGATCAGGAGCGGTCTCTCGGCCGGCGACAGCGACCATCCAGTGGGTGGTGGCGGGGTACTCCCTCGCCTTCGGCATGGCGCTGGTGCCCGCCGGGCGGCTGGGTGACGCGCGGTCGCGCCGTACGGTCTTCATGGTCGGGGTCGCCGTCTTCACCCTGGCCAGCGCCGCCTGCGGCGCCAGCCAGACCGCCCTCTGGATCGCGCTGGCACGTGTCGTCCAGGGCATCGGTGGTGGCCTGATCACCCCTCAGGTCTCGGGATTCATCCAGAACATGTTCCGTGGCGCGGAGCGTGGTCGCGCCTTCGGCCTGTTCGGCGCGAGCATCGGCATCTCCACCGCGATCGGCCCCCTGCTCGGGGGGCTGCTGGTGCAGCTGGGTGGTCAGGACTTCGGCTGGCGGCTGGTGTTCTACGTCAACCTGCCCGATCGGCGTGCTCGTGATGGTGCTGGCCCGTCGATGGCTGCCGGTCGACACGGCGGGGAGGCGCGCGTCCCTGGACCCCTTCGGCGTGCTGCTCTTTGCGGTCGCCGTGCTGCTGGTGCTGCTGCCGGTCGTGGGCGGCTCGCAGGGGCAGTCGCTGTCGCAGCGCCCGTGGTGGCTGCTGGGAGTGGCTGCGGTGGTGATGGTGGGCTTCGTCGTCTGGGAGGTCCACTGGTCCCGTCGCGGGAAGGAGACCCTGGTCGACCTCGAGCTGCGCAAGGTGCCTTCCTACGTCTACGGGGTGGGTCTGGGCACCTTCTACTTCGCCGGGTTCACCTCGATCTTCCTGATCCTGACGCTCTACCTGCAGAACGGCCTCGGCTACTCGGCGCTCGAGGCCGGGCTGACCCAGATGCCGTTCGCCCTCGGGTCGGCGATCGCCGCCTGGATCGCGGGAAGGCTCGTCCAACGCTTCGGCCGGGCGCTGGTCATCGTCGGCCTGGTCACCATCGCGCTGGCCCTGGTGGGGCTCGACGTGCTGGTGCCGCACCTGCACCACCACGTCGGGCTGTCGATGGCGCCGCTGCTCCTCGCTCGCCGGGGCCGGTGGTGGGCTGGTCATCTCGCCCAACGTCACGCTGGCCCTCGACGAGGTCGACCCGTCGCGTGCGGGGGCAGGTGGCGGGCTGTTGCAGACGGCTCAGCGGGTCGGCTCGGCCATCGGGGTGGCGGTCGTGCTCGCGCAGTTCTTCGACAAGATCGCCAGCACGCACGGCGACTTCGGCGAGGCGTTCTCGGTGGCGCTGCACACCACCATCGGGCTGGTCCTGGCGGCGCTGCTGCTCGGCCTGGTGGACCTCCTGCGACGCCGCCAGGTCGATGAGAGCACACCGGCCGCGGGCGAGCAGGACGCTGGGTAGCCTGTCCCGCGTGCCAGGACCGGGCCCCGTCGCCGTCGTCACCGACTCGACCGCGTGCCTGTCCCCCGACGTGCTCCGTGCGCGTGGCATCGCGGTCGTCCCGTTGCGCGTGATCGTCGGCACCACGTCGTACGACGAGGGAGTGGCGGACGGGGTGACGCCGCAGGCCATCGCCGAGGCGATGGCCGCGAGGTCGCCGGTGAGCACGTCGCGGCCGAACCCGGAGGAGATGCTCGAGACCTACGAGCGGCTGGCCGCCGACGGGGCCGCACGGATCCTGGCCGTCCACCTCTCCTCCCAGCTCAGCGGCACCTACGAGTCCGCGCTGCTGGCCGCGAAGCGGTCACCGGTGCCGGTCACGGTCGTGGACTCCCGCCAGGTCGGCGCGGCCACCGGCTTCAGCGTGCTGGCCGCCGCCGACGTCCTGGAGGCAGGAGGTGACGTCGAGCAGGCGGCTGAGGTCGCACGCGCGACCGCAGCAGCCACGACGTCGCTGTTCTACGTCGACACGCTCGAGTACCTGCGGCGAGGAGGACGCGTCGGCGCCCTCGGCGCGTTCCTGGGATCGGCCCTCGCCGTCAAGCCGATCCTCACCGTGACCGACGGGCAGGTGACCCCGCTGGAGCGGGTGCGCACGTCGGCCAAGGCGCTGTCGAGGCTGGAGGAGCTGGCGGTCGAGGCGGGCGGGTCCGGGAAGCGTGGACGTGGCCGTCTCGCACCTGGCCAGCGCTGACCGCGCGCGCGAGCTCGCCGAGCACCTGGGCGAGCGCCTGGCCGCCGCATTGCACGGGCGCGAGGTCCAAGTGGGCGAGATCAGCGCCGTGCTCGGCGTGCACGCCGGCCCGGGCACGGTGGCCGTCGTCGTGGCTCCGCACCGGAGCACCGCGGGGGAGTGAGCCCCGGACCGACCGTTCCGGGCCCACAGCCGACCGTCGCCAGGGTCGTCCCCAGAGAACCTCCACCGTCCAGAGTTTGTCCAGAGTTGGCGCCTGATACTCTGCACAAACCATGTACACGATCAAGCAGGCAGCTCGGCTCACCGGGGTCTCGGAGACGACCTTGCGCGCCTGGGAGCGTCGCTACGGAGTCGTGGTCCCGCAACGCACGGAGTCCGGGTACCGCCTCTACGACGACACAGCCGTGACGGACGTCTCGTCGATGCGCCGGCTCGTGGCAGAGGGCTGGTCGCACGGAGAGGCAGCGAACGCGGTTCGTCAGGGCACCGTGCCCAGCGGCCTCCCCCCGGCGAGATCCTCCGACAGTGGCACCGAACCGCCTGCGGTGACCTACATGCACCGGTTCCTGAGGGCTGCGGCGCGCATGGACACAGCGGAGATCGAGCAGAGTCTCGACGGCGGCTTCGCCCTCGGATCCTTCGAGCACGTCGTCGACAGCTGGCTGTTCCCTACGCTCGAGGCCCTGGGCGAAGGGTGGGCTCGCGGTGAGATCGACGTCGCGGGCGAGCACGCGGCCAGCCACGCGGTCTACCGTCGGCTGTGCGCCGCATTCGACGCGGCCGGCAGCGGCTCCCGGGGCCCGAAGGTCGTGGTCGGACTGCCGCCAGGCGGTGAGCACAGCTTCGGCGCCTTGACCTTCGCCACCGCGATCCGTCGGAGGGGCTGCGACGTCCTCTACCTGGGGTCGAACGTGCCCGCCAGCAGCTGGGAGACCGCCGTACGCAGCCACGCGGCTCAGGCAGCAGTGATGTCCGTCGTGATGGCAACCGACAGGCCGCCGGCCACGGACGTGGCCCAGCGACTGCTTGCACTCGACCCCGCGCCCCTGGTGTGCGCCGGCGGTGCGGCCGGGGCCGACCTGGCGCCAGGGGTCCGCACCCTCGCGACCGGTGTCGGTGCAGCCGCCGGACAGCTCGACGAGTTGGTGCCTCCGGTGATCGGCGTCGCCCGATGAACGCTGACGTGCAGGGTGGCCCCGGGGAGCGGCGAACGAGCACGCGGACGGATCGAGTGACAGCGTCTCGCCGGCCGGCGGGACCGCGACCTCGTGGTGCTCGCACGCACAGCGTCAGGGTGCGATCAGGTGGCCGGCAGCATCATGACGTGGCCGCCGCAGCCACTCGCGTCCGCTCCATTTCCGTCCCCCGCCCCCCGTTGTTGGGAGAACAGTCGTGATCGAGGCGCGCGCGCTGACCAAGCGATTCGGCGACCTGCTCGCGGTCGACGACCTCAGCTTCGAGGTGAGACCCGGCGTGGTCACGGGATTCCTGGGGCCGAACGGCGCAGGCAAGTCCACGACGATGCGGATGATCGTGGGGTTGGATCGCCCGACTGCGGGCTCGGTCCGCGTCAACGGACGGGCGCCGGACGCCCACGTCGCCCCGCTCCACGAGGTGGGTGCGCTGCTCGAGTCCAAAGCCGCTCATCCCGGACGGTCCGCGCGCAACCATCTCCGCGCATTGGCCACTCACCAGCGGCATCGGCCGGTCACGCGTCGACCAGGTCCTCGACCTCGTCGGCCTCAGCGACGTCGCCGACAAGCGGGTCGGTGCCTTCTCCTTGGGGATGGGGCAGCGGCTGGGGGTGGCAGCGGCGCTGCTGGGCGACCCGGCCACCCTGGTGCTCGACGAGCCGGTCAACGGCCTGGACCTCGACGGCATCCGGTGGATCCGGGCGCTGCTCAAGGCACTGGCGGCCGAGGGCCGCACGGTCTTCCTGTCCTCCCACCTGATGAGCGAGATGGCCCTCACGGCCGACCACGTGATCGTCGTCGGCAAGGGCCGCCTGCTGCGTGACCAACCCATGGCCGACTTCATCGACGACGCGCGGACCGAGACCGTCCGGGTTCGCGCCTCGAGCATCCAACAGCTGGCGCGGCTCGTCGAGGGGTCCGGAGGCAGGGCGACCCTGGACGGACGACGTGCTCACGGTGGCGGGCTGCCCAGTGACGAGATCGGCATCTTGGCCGCCGGTGCCCAGATCACCGTCCTCGAGCTCTCCCCCAGGCCGCCTCCCTGGAGGACGCCTACCTCGCGCTGACGCGAGACACCGTCGACTACCGGACGCGCGAGCCTGATGCAGAAGTCCGGCACCCAGGCCCGCTCGAGAACGAGGAGGGCGCGGCATGAGCCAGACCACCGGCTCCGACGAGCCGGTCACCCGCGCCCGACGTACACCCGCGCCGGCGGGCCGGGTCGACGGTCCCGTCTCCTTGTCCCGCGTCATCGCTTCGGAGTGGCTCAAGTTCCGCACGCTGCGCTCGACCGTGCTGATCCTGGTCGCTGCGATGCTCGCGCTGGTGGTCTTCGGCGCGATCATCGGCCACAACACCCGCAACCCGGCCGGACTCGACCCCGAGGACGTCGTCGCCTCGGGGCCGTTGCAGGGCTACTACCTCGGACAGCTGCTGATCGGCTCCCTGGGCGTCCTGGTCGTCAGCGGCGAGTACTCCTCGGGGATGATCCGGGCCACCCTGGCCGCGGTACCGCGCCGACTACCGGTCCTGGTCGCCAAGCTCACCGTCTTCACCCTCGTCGTCGGCGCGGCGATGGTGGCAGCGTCGGTCGTCGGGTTCCTCGTCGCGCAGTCCTTCCTGTCCGGCTACCGGCCGACGTACTCGCTCTCGGACCCCGACGTGCTGAGGGTCGTGGTGGGCACGGGCGTCTACCTGACCCTGATCGGTCTGCTCGGCGGTGCGATCGGTTGGATCGTCCGCAGCACCCCGGGTTCGCTGGTGACCCTGTTCGCGGTCATCCTCGTCCTGCCCGTGCTGCTGTTGCTGTTCCACGGGGCCTGGGCGAGGCATGCCGGCGCCTGGCTGCCCACCGGGGCCGGCGCCAGCTTCTCCACGAGCCTGCACTCGCCAGGTGCCCTCGCCCCGTGGCCAGGCATCGCCGTCATGGCGGCCTGGGTGGTGGCGGCCTACGTGCTCGCGGGCCTGTCGGTACGACGACGAGACGCCTGATCGGCAGGCGAAGCCACGCCGGCGGTGGCTCCAAGCAAGGTGGCCGTCGTCGTGGCTCCACCGGGGAGCGCGCGGGACCGAGCCTCGGCCGACCGTTCCGCGTCCCCAGGCCGGCCCACACCGGGGTTGTCCACAGACCACGCTCGGGGTGTTCCGGCCGGCCCGTCCAGTTCCTAGGTTCGGCGCATGGGCAGGCAGTCACAGCAGGAGGTCGCGGCGGCCGCGAAGCGACGTCTCGAGCTGCTGCGGCGCGAGCTCGACAGGGCCGGCGTACGACGGATGGACGACGAGTCGCTGGCGGAGGACGGCGCGGCCGACCCGTTCGCCGCTGACCTGCCGCCGGCATCCGCCGCGGCGAACCGGACCGGGCGGCACGCGCGGGCCGACAGCAGACCGGTCGCCGGCTGGGCGCAGCTGCCGGCCCGGCTGCGCGGGCTCTCGACCCTGGGGGTCGGGCCGGTCCTCCTCGTGGTGGCGTTGGTCGCTGTGGCAGCCGTCGTGACCGGGATCGCCGTCGCACGAATGGGTTCTCGGGATACCCCGGTGGCTCCGCCCCGCGCCTCGAGACCCTTGGTCTCGACCGCTCCCGCGGCGACGCCGAGCGGGCGCCCTGCGGCACCGACCGGCGCTGCCCCGAGTGCTGGGCCCAGTGGAGCGGTCACCGTGGACGTGTCGGGCAAGGTGCGGCATCCCGGTGTCCGCACGCTGCCTGCGGGCTCGCGCGTGGTCGACGCCCTGCGCCGCGCTGGAGGAGCCCGCGGCGGTGTCGACCTGAGTGCCCTCAACCTCGCTCGCGTCCTCGTCGACGGCGAGCAGATCATGGTCGGGCGCGCGACGACCCCCGGTGGGTTGGCCGCTTCGTCGAGCACGGGTGCCCCGCCTGCGACGACGGCGCTGGTCGACCTCAACACGGCGACCGAGGAGCAGCTCGACACGCTGCCCGGGGTCGGCCCGGTCACGGCGCAGAAGATCCTCCAGTGGCGCGCCGCCAACGGGGCCTTCTCCTCGGTCGACGAGCTCCTCGAGGTCGACGGCATCGGAGAGAAGACGCTGGCCGACCTGGCCCCGCTCGTGACGTTGTGAGCCGCGACGCCGACCTCCGCGCTCCTGTGCTGGGTGCCGTCGCCTGGATGTCGGCCTTGGGTGCCCTGCACGCCCCCGGCTGGCTGGTCCCTCTCGCTCTCCTGGTGGCGCTGGCGGTGGTGCTGCACCGCTGGCGGCGAGGCCGGCCGGTGCTCAGCCACGTCGGCTGGCTGCTGACCGGGGCCGGCGTCGCCGGCGTGACCTTGATGCGCGTCACCGCGGTGCACGACAGCCCGGTCGCCGGGCTCGCTCGCGAGCACGCCGAGGTCACGGTGCGCCTGGTCACGACCTCCGACCCGGTGCTGCGGCAGGGCAGGTTCGGCCCGTACGTCGTGCTGCGGGCCCGGGTCGAGGAGGTGGTCGGCCGGGCCGTGCGTCACCGTGTGCGGGCACCGGTCCTGGTGCTGGGCGACGAGCGGTGGCGCCGGATGCGCCTGGGCTCCCACGTCCTGGCCCGGGGTCGACTGCAGCCCGCGCGCACCCGCGACCTGAGCGGGGTGCTCGCCCCGCGCGGCCCACCCGAGGTGACAGCTGCGCCCGGAGCCGCGTTCCGGGCCGTGGATGCGCTGCGCGCCTCGATCCGCGACAGCGTCGCCGGGCACGGTGCCGGCCCGAGCGCGCTGGTGCCGGGGCTGGTCGACGGTGACGACGCCGGGTTGCCGACCGAGATCGACGACGCCTTCCGGACCACCGGCCTGACGCACCTGCTCGCCGTGTCGGGCACGAACCTGACGCTGGTCGTCGGCAGCCTGCTGTTCGCGGCCCGCTGGGTGGGCGTCCGGGCGCGGGGCCTGGTCGTGGTGGGCGTGGCCGGGGTCGCCGGGTTCGTCCTGCTGGCTCGCGCCGAGCCGAGCGTGCTGAGGGCCGCGGTCATGGGCTCGGTCGCCCTGGTCGGCCTGGGCACGCGCGGTCGCGCGCGGGGGAGTCGCGCGCTCGGGGCAGCGGTGCTGCTCCTCCTGCTGCTCGATCCGTGGCTGGCCCAGTCGCCCGGGTTCGCGTTGTCGACGCTGGCGACCGCGGGGATCCTCTGGCTGGCACCCGGCTGGCGCGCGCGGATGGCCCGCTGGGTGCCGGGGTGGGTCGCCGAGGCGGTCGCCGTGCCGATGGCGGCGCAGCTGGCGTGCACACCGCTCATCGCCGGCCTCTCGGGCCAGGTCAGCCTCGTGGCCGTCGTCGCCAACCTCGCCGCCGCGCCCGTCGTCGGCCCGGCCACCGTGCTGGGGCTCGGCGGTGGTGTCGTCGGCCTGGGCTCACCGATGCTCGGTCATCTGGTCGCGACCCCGGCGGCCTGGTGCGCGCGCTGGCTGATCGAGGTGGCCGTCCGGGGGGCCGCGCTGCCCGTCGCCACCGTCGGCTGGTCCCCACGTCCGCTCGGCTTGGCGCTGCTGGTGCTGCTCTGCCTGGTGGCGGCTGCGGTCGCCGGTCCCGTGCTGGGGCGTCCGCGGACGGCGATAGCCCTGGGTCTGGTCATGGTCGTCGTGCTGCTCGTGCCGCTGCCCAGGCCGGGGTGGCCGCCGCCGGGCTGGGTGATGGTGGCCTGCGACGTCGGCCAGGGCGACGGGCTGGTCCTCAACGCGGGTCGGCACCGCGCCGTCGTGGTGGACACCGGACCCGAGCCGACACCGATGGGCGCGTGCCTGCGCCGGCTCGGCGTGCGCTCGATCCCGCTGCTCGTGCTGACCCACTTCCACGCCGACCACGTCGACGGGCTGACCGGGGCGATCTCGGGCCGCTCCGTGGGCCGCATCGAGGTCACCACGCTGGACGACCCGCCGGCAGGTGTCGCGCTGGTGCGAGCGGTCGCTGCTCGGCGGCACCTCACGGTCCAGCGCGCGGCGTACGGCGAGACCGGGAGCCTCGGGCCCTTGCGCTGGCAGGTGCTCGGCCCCTCCCACCCACCCTCCCCGGAGTCGGACTCCCCGCCGAACGACGACAGCATCGTCCTGCTCGTCGAGACGCGTGGTGTCCGCCTGCTACTGATGGGCGACGAGGAGCAGACCTCCCAGCAGCAGCTGTGGCACGACACGGGAGGGCTGCTGCGGGCCGACGTGCTCAAGGTCGCCCACCACGGCAGCGCGAAGCAGGACCCGGACCTGGTGCAGGGCGTCGGGGCTCGTCTGGCAGTGGTGTCGGTGGGGCTGCACAACGACTACGGACACCCGGCGCCCTCGCTGCTCGCGTCGTTGCGGGAGGCCCGCATGAGGGTGGGCCGCACCGACCACGACGGCGACGTGGCGGTGGTCGTCGACCACGGCCTGCGCCTGGTGACGAGGAGATGAACCCGGTGACAGGGTGGTCCGGTGACCACGTACTCCTTCTCCCAGGTCGACGTGTTCGGCAGCGGGCCCCTCCGGGGCAACCCGGTGGCCGTGGTGCACGACGCCGACGACCTCGATGACGCCCAGATGACCGCCTTCGCGCGGTGGACCAACCTGTCGGAGACGACGTTCCTGCTGTCGCCGACCGACGCCGACGCGGACTACCGGCTGCGGATCTTCACCCCCGACCAGGAGCTGCCCTTCGCCGGGCACCCGACCCTCGGCAGCGCGCACGCGTGGTCCGAGCGGGGTGGCCGGCCGCGCGCTGGCGACCGGCTCGTGCAGGAGTGCGGAGCCGGACAGGTGGAGGTGCGCCGCGATGGCGAGCGGCTCGCGTTCCGGGCGCCTGCGTTCCTGCGCGAGGGACCGGCCGACGATGACCTGGTCGGGCGGGTGCTGGACTGTCTCGGCTCCGGAGCGGCCGCGCACCTCGTCGCCGCCAGCTGGATCGACAACGGGCCCGGTTGGCTCGGGCTTCAGCTGGACTCCGCGGCAGCGGTGCTCGAGCTCACCCCGAGGTTCGCCGACCTCGAGGTGGACACCGGGGTGATCGGTCCGCACACCGCCCAGGACGCCGGGTCGACCGGCGCCGGCTACGAGGTGCGTGCGTTCTGCCCCGGGAGGATCGGGGAGGACCCCGTGACCGGCAGCCTGAACGCCGGCTTCGGACTCTGGCTGACCCGCACCGGCGCATTGCCACCCGACTACGTGGTGCGGCAGGGGACTGCCGTCGGCGCCGATGGCCGGGTCCACGTCAGCACCGACGCCGCGGGTGACGTCTGGGTCGCAGGAGGTTGCCGCACGGTGGTCTCCGGCACCGTCGATCTCTGAGCGAGGCTGTCGCACGCCCGTGAGAAGGTCGGTGCATGGCCGCGAACCCGACGCCGCAGGACGTGCTCGGCGCAGTCACCCTGGTCACCGGGCCCGAGGAGTTCCTCGGTGAGCGTGCGATCTCGCAGGTGCGGGCGGCGGTGCGTCGCCACGACCCCGAGGCCGAGCAGTCCGAGACGTCGGCGGCCAGCCTGACGATGGCCGAGCTCGGCGACCTGGCCTCGCCCTCGCTGTTCTCGAGCACCCGCTGCGTCGTCGTGCGCCGCCTCGAGGACCTCCCCGAGGAGTCGGTCCCCGGCCTGCTCGACTACGCGGCGTCCCCGGCCGAGGACGTCGCGCTCGTCCTCGCCCACGGCGGTGGTCCCAAGGGCAGCGGGGTGCTGACCAAGCTGCGCAAGCTCCCACGGGTGACCGAGGTGAAGTCGGCACCCCTCACGGCCCGGGAGTTCCCGGGGTTCGTGGCGCAGGAGCTGAAGGCCTTCCACGTGCAGATCGAGGCGCCGGCGGCCGACTACCTCGTCCAGGCCGTCGGGCAGGACCTCCGCTCGCTCTCCGCGGCCGCCAGCCAGCTCGCCAACGACTTCGAGGGCAAGCCGCTGAGCGTCGACATGGTCAAGCAGTACTTCGGCGGGCGGGCGGAGGCCAAGTCGTTCGTCGTGGCCGACCACACCCTCTACGGCCGCACCGCGCCGGCATTGGAGGAGCTCCGGTGGGCCCTCGAGCGAGGGACGGCGCCTGTGCTGGTGAGCAGCGCCATGGCCACCGGGCTGAGAGGCCTCGCGCGGTTCATGGCCGCGCCCCGGGGCATGCGCAACGCGGACCTCGCCCGTGAGGTCGGCGTGCCACCCTGGAAGATCGACGTGATCCGGCGCCAGTCGCACGGCTGGGACGCCGACGGGCTCGGCCGGGCGATCCGGGTCGTCGCCCACGCCGACGCCGACATCAAGGGGCAGGCGAGCGACGCGTCGTACGCCCTGGAGAAGATGGTGCTCGACGTGGTCCGGGCCCGACCCGCGCGCTGAGAGATGCAGAACGGCGCCGTCCCGAAGGGAACGGCGCCGTGGTGGAAGACCGGCTCAGAGCGAGGCGGCCTTCTTCTGCATGGCCGACTTGCGATTGGCGGCCTGGTTCTTGTGGATGACGCCCTTGGACGCGGCCTTGTCCAGCTGGCGCGACGCGTCGGCGGCGAGGGTCTTGGCCTCGTCGGCGTTGCCGGCCTCGGCCGCCTCGCGGAACTTGCGCACGGAGGTCTTCAGCGCGGACTTGACCGACTTGTTGCGCTCGTGAGCCGCGTCGTTCTGCTTGTTGCGCTTGATCTGGGACTTGATGTTCGCCACGTGGGCTGGCCTCGTCTGCTTGGGGGAGTTCGGGGGCCCGGAACAGGCCGGACACGAGCGAGAAAGATACCAGTGGGCTCGGGACCCGACCAAATTCGCACATCCTTCCCGAGCGCGCCGTTCAGCGTCGACTCAGCCGTACGGGGTACCAAGAGAGACGTGCTCAAGTTCTTCGTCCTCGGCCTGCTCCTCGTCATGGGGGCGCTCACCACGCTCGCGGCCGCTGTCGGCGGGAACGGCTGGTGGGCGCTGGTCGCGGTCGTCGTCCTCCTGCTCGCCGTCGCGGTGTACGACGTCACCCAGCGCCGCCACTCGATCCTGCGCAACTACCCCGTCCTGGGACACATGCGCTTCCTGCTCGAGGACATCCGCCCCGAGCTCCAGCAGTACTTCATCGAGCGCAACTGGGACGGGCGGCCCTTCGACCGTGACACCCGCAGCTCGATCTACCAGCGCGCGAAGGACCTGAAGACCGAGCAGCCGTTCGGCACCGAGCGTGACGTCGACGAGCCCGGCTACGAGTACCTCGTGCACTCCACCGCCCCCGTCGACACCGCTACCGAGCCGCCGCGGGTGCGCATCGGCGGCCCGCACTGCACCAAGCCCTACGACATGGCCCTGATGAACGTCTCCGCGATGAGCTTCGGCGCCCTGTCGGGCAACGCGATCGAGGCCCTCAACAGCGGTGCGGCCCAGGGCGGCTTCGCCCACGACACCGGCGAAGGTGGTCTGTCGAAGTACCACCGCCAGGGCGGCGACCTGGTCTGGGAGATCGGCAGCGGCTACTTCGGTGCTCGCACGAAGGACGGCGACTTCGACCCGCACAAGTTCGCCGACACCGCGTCCGGTGACCAGGTGCGGATGGTGTCGCTCAAGCTCAGCCAGGGCGCGAAGCCCGGCATCGGCGGCGTGCTGCCCGGGGCCAAGGTCACCCAGGAGATCGCGGACGCGCGAGGCGTGCCGAAGGGGGAGAAGTGCGTCTCCCCGCCGTACCACCGGGTCTTCAAGACCCCGCGCGAGCTGGTGCTCTTCATCGCTCGGATGCGCGAGCTGTCCGGCGGCAAGCCCGCCGGGTTCAAGCTCTGCCTGGGCTCCCGCGCGGACTTCCTGGGCATCTGCAAGGCCATGGTCGCCGAGGGGGTCAGTCCCGACTTCGTGATCATCGACGGGGGCGAGGGCGGCACCGGTGCGGCCCCGCTCGAGTACGAGGACCACATCGGCACGCCGCTCACCGAGGGGCTGCTGAACGTGCACAACGCGCTCGTGGGGGTGGGGCTGCGCGACCAGGTCAAGGTCGGCGCCAGCGCGAAGGTGGCCACCGGGATCGACATCGTCAAGCGGCTCGTCCAGGGTGCGGACTACACCAACTCGGCGCGCTCGATGATGATGGCGGTCGGCTGCATCCAGGCCCAGCTGTGCCACACCAACACCTGCCCGGTGGGGGTGGCCACCCAGGACCCGAAGCGGGCCCGCGCTCTCGACGTCCCGACCAAGACCGAGCGGGTCTACCACTACCAGAAGGCCTGCGTGGAGCAGGCGATGCAGGTGATGGCCTCGATGGGCGTGCACGGGCCCGACGAGCTGCGCCCGCACATGCTCCGGCGGCGGGTCGACCACGACCGGGTGCTCAGCTACCACGAGATGTTCCACCACCTCGAGCCCGGCGAGCTGCTCGCCTCACCGCCCGAGGGGCGCTGGGCGCGCGACTGGGCCTTGGCCGACCCCGACCGCTTCATCCCATGACCCCGAGGAGGACCTGGTGACCACTGTCGCCGAGCTGCTGATCGATGCCCTCGCCGAGTACGGCGTGACCAGCGTGTGGGGCGTCGTCGGCGACGCCCTCAACCCCGTCACCGACGCGATCCGCCGCGAGGACCGCATCGAGTGGGTCGGCGTACGCCACGAGGAGGCGGTGCGTTCGCGGCCAGCGCCCAGGCGCAGCTGACCGGTCGCCTCGCGGTCTGCATGGGCACCGTCGGCCCCGGCGCGATCCACCTCCTCAACGGCCTGTACGACGCGAAGAAGTCGCACGCCCCCGTGCTCGCGATCTGCGGCCAGGTGCCGCGGCCGGAGATCGGCAGCGAGTTCTTCCAGGAGGTCGACAACGACCGGCTCTTCGACGACGTGGCGGTGTTCAACCGCACCGTCTCCAGCATCGACCAGCTGCCGCTGCTCATCGAGCAGGCGGGCAACGCGGCCCTGGCCGAGCAGGGCGTCGCGGTGCTGACGCTGCCCGGCGACGTCGGCGGGCTCGAGCTGCCCGAGGGCACCGCCCTGCCGCGCTTCCTCGACCAGGTCCCGCTCAGCATGCCGGCGCCCGCGGCCGTCCAGCAGGCGGCGGCCTTGCTGAACGAGGCCGAGGCCGTGACGATGCTCGTCGGCCACGGCGCGCGTGCGGCGCGCACCGAGGTGCTCGAGGTGGCGGCCCGGCTGGTCGCTCCGATGGTGCTCACCCTGAAGGCCAAGGAGGGCCTGGAGGACGACAACGAGTTCGAGGTCGGCCAGTCCGGCCTGATCGGCAACCACGCGAGCGCCAAGGCGTTCTCCGGCTGCGACGTGCTGCTCCTGGTCGGCACCGACTTCCCCTACCGCGACTTCCTGCCCACGGGGAAGAAGGTGATCCAGCTCGATGTCCGCGGCGCCCACATCGGGCGCCGGATCCCGGTCGACCTCGCCCTGGTCGGCGACGCCGGGTTGGGGCTCCAGGCGCTGCTCCCGCTGCTCGAGCAGAAGAGCGACACCGACCACCTCGACGAGGCGCGGAAGAGCTACGCGAAGTGGCAGGAACGCCAGCAGCAGTTCCTCGACCCGGCGTACGACCACAGGCCGAAGGGCCTGTTGCGCCGCAAGGTCGACAACCCCGACGCCCGCATCCGGCCCGAGCTGCTCGCGGCGGCGATCGACCAGCACGCCGCCCACGACGCGATCTTCACCACCGACACCGGGATGGCGACGGTCTGGTACTCCCGCTTCGTGCGGATGACCGGCACCCGGCGGCTGGTGGGCTCCTACAACCTCGGATCGATGGCCAACGCGATGCCGATGGCGCTCGGCGCCAGCGCGCTGGACCGCTCGCGCCAGGTGGTGGCGTTCTGCGGCGACGGCGGCCTGTCCATGTTGATGGGCGACCTCATCACCGCCGTCACCCACCAGCTGCCGGTCAAGCTCGTCGTCTTCGACAACGGCCGGCTCGGCATGGTGAAGCTCGAGATGGAGCAGGTCGGGCTGCCGGAGTTCGGCACGGTGCTGCACAACCCCGACTTCGCGCGGGTGGCCGAGGCGATCGGCTTGCGCGGGATCCGCGTCGAGCGCCCGGACGAGGTCGACGCGGCCGTGGCCGAGGCGTTCGCCCACGACGGTCCCGTGCTGCTCGACGTCCTCACCAATCCCGACGAGGTCGCGATCCCACCCTCCCCGACCCTGGAGCAGGGCTGGGGCTTCGCCATCGCCAAGACCAAGGAGTTCGTCGACAGCCCCGAGTGAGTGCCCGGTTAGGTTGGCGGGGTGCGACCTGTCGACCTCGACCTCCTGTCCGCTGCCAGCCACCCGGCCATCACGCCGGACGGCACCCACGTCGTCGTGTCCGTCGTGCGCCCCGACCTCGACTCCGACACCTACACCGGGGGTCTCTGGCTGGTGCCGGTCGACGGCTCACCGGTCCGCCGGCTGACCAACGGCCACCGCGACACCTTCCCGGCGGTCAGCCCCGACGGGCGGCGCGTCGCCTTCCTGCGGGCGGGCCCGGAGGGTCCTCCTCAGGTGCACGTCACCGGGATCCTCTGCGGCGAGCCGGTCGCACTCACCGACCACCGGCTCGGCGCCGGCGCACCGCAGTGGAGCCCGGACGGCTCTCGGCTCGGGTACGTCGCCCGGGTGCCCGAGCCCGGCCGCTACGGCACCGAGGACGCCGACGGCCGCGAGCCGAAGCCCGACGCGGAGGCGCCGCGGCTGATCTCGAGCTCGGCGTACCGCATCGACGACCTCGGCTTCCACCGCGACCGCCGCGCACACGTCTTCGTCCTCGACGTCCCGGCGGAGCCGATGCCCGGTGACGCGCCGGCCGACCTGCCCGTCGTACCTCGACAGCTCACTGACGGCGACGCCGACGACGCGGCGCCGGCGTGGAGTCCCGACGGGTCGTCGATCGCGTTCGTCTCGGCCCGGCACGACACGCGTGAGGACGACCTCCGATCCGGGCTGTACGTCGTCCCGGCCGACGCCGCCGAGGAGGCCGCGCCGGCCGTGGTCGTCGAAGGGGACCTCCACGTCACGGCGGCGCAGTGGCTGACCGATGGGCGCCTGGTCGTGGTCGCCGACGAGCTCGGTCCGACGGGCCTGGACTTCGTCGGCCGGCCGAACTCGGTCTGGGTCACCGAGACGGCGGTCACCGACGCCCCCGTCCCGCTGCGACAGCTGACCGACGACGAGGTCGACGTCGAGGCGGGTGGGGCCGCCGACCTGGTCGTCGTGGCCGGCCGTGTGCTGGTCCGCGAGCTGCACCGGGGCGCGGTGCGGCTGCTGTCCGTCGACCCGGATGCCGCCTCCGCCGGCGGAGCGGAGGTCGTGGTGGACGCTCAGCTCGTCGTCACCGGGCAGACCGCGACGGCCGACGGAGGCACCGTCGTCGTCTCGGTCTCCGCCCTGGACCGGCCGGGCGACCTGGCCGTCGTCCGTGACGGCGAGCTGCACTGGCTGACCGACACCGGCCGGCGGCTGCGCGAGGTCGGCCTGCGCCCGATGCATGAGCTGACGGCCACCTCTGCCGACGGCTACGAGGTCCACGGATGGGTCGTGCTGCCGGACCCCGACGTCCACGGCCCCGGGCCGTACCCGGCGCTGCTCACCATCCACGGCGGCCCGTTCACGCAGTACGACTGGGGCCTCTTCGACGAGTCGCAGGTCTACGCCGGCGCAGGCTACGCCGTGGTGCGCTGCAACCCACGGGGGTCCTCGGGATACGGCGTCGAGCACGGCCGCTCGATCCGGCACGCCATGGGCTCGGTCGACGCCGACGACGTGATCGCCTTCCTCGACCACGCCCTGGCCGACGAGTCGCTGCCACTCGACGCCGAGCGGGTGGGCGTGATGGGCGGCTCGTACGGCGGCTACATGACCGCTCTCCTGACCACCCGCACCGACCGGTTCGCCGGCGCCATCGTCGAGCGCGGCTACCTCGACGGCGGCTCGTTCACCGGCTCCTCCGACATCGGGTGGTTCTTCCCCGGGCAGTACCACGGCTCACCTGAGGGGATCCTCGCGCAGAGCCCGATGTCCGACGTCGAGAAGGTGACCACCCCGACGCTGGTGATCCACTCCGAGAACGACTGGCGCTGCCCGGTCGAGCAGGGCCAGCGCTGGTACGCCGCCCTGCGAGCGCGCGGCGTGCCGACCGAGCTGCTGCTGTTCCCGGGGGAGGGCCACGAGCTCACCCGCAGCGGCCGCCCGCGCCACCGCCGTCAGCGCTTCGACCACGTCCTCCGCTGGTGGGGCGAGCGCCTCTAGGCTGCCTCCATGCCGGGCCAGGAAGCCGTTCGTGACCGTGACTTCGAGCGATTCCTGACCTTCATCGACGCGGTCGTCGCGATCGCGATCACGCTCCTCGTGCTGCCGCTCGTCGACGTCGCCGGGAAGATCACCTCGGGCAGCGACGTGCGTGACGTGCTCGGCGACCACGTGACGCAGTTCGTCGCCTTCGGGATCAGCTTCTGGGTCATCTCCCGGCTGTGGTTCGTCCAGCACGCCGTGCTGAAGCCGGTGGTCGCCTCGAACCGGGCACTCTCGGTGCTGCTGATGCTGTGGCTGGCCAACATCGTCGTGCTGCCCTTCACCACCGCACTGATCGCCCAGGCCGCGAGCTCAGCCCTCGCGCGGGCCCTCTACCTCGGTGCGTTGGCTCTCGGATCCTTGCTGATGGCGGGTGTCTGCGCGGTGGCCCTGCGCGACCCCGCGCTCCGCGACGGCCCTCCCGCAGACCCGGCCGACTCGGTGGTCGTCGCGCTGATCTTCCTGCTGGCGCTGGTGCTCACCCTGGTGGTCCCGGCCCTGAGCTTCTGGCCGCTGCTCCTGCTCTACTTCGGGGACCCGGTGACCAGGCGCTGGCGCCGTTGGCGAGGACCACTGCCCGACTGAGCGCAGGTGCCGGATCACGACCGCGTGTGTGGGACGATGACGCTGTCGTTGCGTCGTACCCGTAGAGAGTGAATCGTGCCGCCTACTGCTCCCCAGCCGGGCCGCACCGACCCCGCGGTCATCCGCAACTTCTGCATCATCGCCCACATCGACCACGGCAAGTCGACGCTGGCCGACCGGATGCTGCAGCTGACCGGGGTCGTGGACGAGCGGGCGGCGCGCGCGCAGTACCTCGACCGGATGGACATCGAGCGCGAGCGCGGCATCACGATCAAGAGCCAGGCCGTGCGGATGCCCTGGACGGTCCAGCCCGAGAACGACGCGCTCGCCGACCCGGGCACCTACATCCTCAACATGATCGACACCCCTGGCCACGTCGACTTCACCTACGAGGTGTCGCGCTCGCTCGAGGCGTGCGAGGCCGCCGTGCTGCTGGTCGACGCGGCCCAGGGGATCGAGGCCCAGACGCTGGCCAACCTCTACCTCGCGCTGGGTGCCGACCTGCACGTCATCCCGGTGCTCAACAAGATCGACCTGCCATCGGCGCAGCCGGAGAAGTACGCCGCCGAGCTCGCCGGGATCATCGGCTGCAGCCCCACCGACGTGCTGCAGGTCTCGGCCAAGACCGGCATGGGCGTCGAGCACCTGCTCAACGAGATCGTCGCCCAGACCCCGCCGCCGGTCGGTGATGCCGACGCCCCGCCGCGCGCGCTGATCTTCGACTCCGTCTACGACACCTATCGCGGCGTCGTCACCTACGTGCGGGTCGTCGACGGCAAGCTCACCCACCGCGACCGCATCAAGATGATGTCGACCGGGGCCGTGCACGAGATGCTCGAGGTCGGCGTGATCAGCCCCGAGCCGGTGAAGGCCGGCGACCTGGGTGTGGGGGAGGTCGGCTACCTGATCACCGGGGTCAAGGACGTGCGCCAGTCCCGCGTCGGCGACACCGTGACCAGCCAGCACCACGGTGCGGCGACGCCGCTCGGCGGCTACAAGCACCCCAACCCGATGGTCTACTCGGGGCTCTACCCGATCGACGGCGACGACTACCCGACGCTGCGCGACGCCCTCGAGCGGCTGCAGCTCAACGACGCCGCGCTCGCCTACGAGCCGGAGACGTCCGGCGCGCTCGGCTTCGGCTTCCGCTGCGGCTTCCTCGGCCTGCTGCACATGGAGATCGTGCGCGAGCGGCTCGAGCGCGAGTTCGGGCTCGACCTGATCAGCACCGCCCCCAACGTCGTCTACTCGGTCCACCTCGAGGACGGCACCGAGATCGAGGTGACCAACCCGAGCGAGTACCCCAACGCCGGCAAGATCGCCGAGGTCCGCGAGCCGGTCGTCAAGGCCACGATCCTCAGCCCCAGCGAGTACATCGGCGCGATCATGGAGCTCTGCCAGTCCAAGCGCGGCCAGCTCGACGGCATGGACTACCTCTCCGAGGAGCGCGTCGAGATGCGCTACACGCTGCCGCTCGCCGAGATCGTCTTCGACTTCTTCGACCAGCTGAAGTCGCGCACCAAGGGCTACGCCTCGCTCGACTACGAGCCCACCGGCGACCAGGCGGCCGACCTCGTCAAGGTCGACATCCTGCTGCAGGGCGAGCCGGTCGACGCGTTCAGCGCGATCGTGCACCGCGACGCGGCGTACTCCTACGGCGTGATGCTCGCCGGCAAGCTGCGCGAGCTGATCCCGCGCCAGCAGTTCGAGGTGCCCATCCAGGCCGCCATCGGCAGCCGTGTCATCGCCCGCGAGACGATCCGCGCGATGCGCAAGGACGTGCTCGCCAAGTGCTACGGCGGCGACATCACCCGTAAGCGCAAGCTGCTGGAGAAGCAGAAGGAGGGCAAGAAGCGGATGAAGATGGTCGGCCGCGTCGAGGTCCCCCAGGAGGCGTTCATCGCCGCCCTCTCCACCAGCGGTCCGGTGGGGGAGAAGGCCAAGAAGTAGCCCGGGACGTCATACGTCCTGGCTGCCATAGCGACCACGTCGTATGACGTTCGGGTCACATCACGCGCGCTGGATCGAGACCGAGGTGATCTCGATGTCGAGCGCCGCCTCGAGGGCGGCGACCGGCTCGTCGAGCTCAGCCTTGCGCGGGCGACGGGTGCCGGCGAAGTACGAGACCTCCATCGGGCGCTTCCGCGCCGAGCCCATGGCGCGCCAGTAGCCGCTCAGCCGGCCGTCGACGAGGAGGGGTGGCTTGACCACGCCGTTGGGGCTGAGCCAGAGCAGGTCGTGGTGCTCCTTCGTCACGAACCGCAGACGTGCGGCCGGCTGGTAGCCGCACATGAGCGCGTCGAACTCCGGCAGCAGCCGTACGCCGGGCAGTGACCGGGGGGTTGGGGCGCCGGGCAGGTCGACGTACTCGAGGCCGTCCGGGCCGGTGACCGACGTCAGGGCCAACCGCTCGAGGGCGTCATCGACCTCGCCGAGCCTCAGTCCCACCCACCACTTCAGGTCGCGGCGACTGGCTGGGCCGTGGGCGGCGAGGTGGACCCGGAACGAGATCGTCGAGCGCGTGCGGGTCGTGGAGCACCCCGCTCCGGTCGCCCAGGAGGGCGGAGGCCGTGCGGTAGCCGGGCGCTCCCTGGCCCTTCCCAACCGCCCTTGAGGGGGCGTCGGAGCAGCCCGCCGTGCCCGAAGCCGAGGTAGCGACCGATGCCCTGCTCGAGCTCCTCCGCCGGGACACCTCCGTGGGCCGCCGTCCACTGCTGCAGGTGCGACAGCAGCTCCGCGGGCGTGCGCCACGTGTCGCGGGCGAGGTCCTCGATGCTGTCCCACAGCTCGTCGATGACGCCGTCGTCGAGCTTCAGCGCCTTCACGTAGTTGACCCGCAGCCCGCGCCTGGTCGGCACCTCCAGCAGCGCGTGGTGCGCGGGCACGGTCGTGTGCACCGTGCCGCGGATCGTGCTGCCCCGCACGATGGCCAGCTCCTCGTACGACGCGGTGATCGCGGCGTGCGTCACGCCCGGGAAGCGAGCGGCCAGACCGAGGAAGGGCGACCTCGCGGTCTGGGACTGGATCGGTCCGATCCGGCGTACGGCCTCCGCCACTCCCGACGCGTCGGTCGGCGCACCCGAGCCGGGGAACTGCCGCGCCAGTGCGGCCGCTCCGAGCTCCTCCCAGGACGCCATGGACGACACCGTAGTCACCGGGCTGCGTCACCCTGCTGCGGCTGCCAGCTCCGCCTCGACGAGCTCACCGACGGCCATCGCGCCGGCCAGCTGACCGGCGGCGGCCGCCCGCACGACCGCGGCCATCGACGTGGGGTGCGACGCCTCGTGCGCGAGGTCTCCCGCGGCGAGCACGCCGGAAAGGCTGGTCCGCGCGAAGCCGTCGACGGCGACACACCCGTCGGGCAGCAGGTCGAGCCCGAGCTGCTCGGCGAACGGCGCCGCCTGCGAGTACGTCGCGGCCACGAAGAAGCCGTCCACGCGGACGGTCTCGCCGCCGACCTCGACCAGGGCGCCCTCCCCGTCGGGACGCACCGAGGTCACCGGGCCGTCGCGCACGTCCGCGCCGAGGGTGGTGAGGAGGTGGCGTTCCGTGTCGGTGAGCTCGTGGTCGTGGGCGGCGACGACGACCTTGCTCGCTATCCGCGCCAGCATCGCCACCAGCCGGAGCGCGTGCGGCCCACCCTGGACGGCCACGGTCTGGCCGCTGAGCTCGTGCCCGTGGCAGAACGGGCACTGCGCCACCACGGTGCCCCACAGGTCGGCCACGCCCGGGATGTCCGGCAGCGTGTCCCGCAGGCCGGTCGCGAGGACCAGCTTCCGGGCGGTGTACGTCGAGCCGTCGGCCGCCGTGACCTCGAAGGCGTCACCGATGCCGGCCGCCGAGACCACCTCGGTGTCGAGGAGCTCGACGGACGCGTAGGCGGCCAGCTCCTCGCGGGCGAGCTTGCGGAAGTCCGCGGGGGAGCGGCCGTCGTTCGTGACGAAGTTGTGCATGGCGTGGACCGACCCGTTGCGGTAGCGCCCCGAGTCGACCAGCAGCGTCGACCGGTGCATCCGACCGAGTGTGAGAGTGGTCTGGAGGCCCGCGGGACCTCCGCCGATGACGATGACGTCGTACATGTGAGCCTCCACCTGGACCGCGACTTGAGTTGGCGACCATCATGTGACTTCATGTCAACATGAAGTCAACTTCGTGGTCAGTAGGGGAGGTTGCGGCCAGGTTCGACCTCCCGACCAACGTGCTACGCCACTGGGAGACGGTCGGACTGCTCGCCCCCGGACGCGACCCAGCCGGACGTCGGCGCTACGGCCGCGCCGACGTCGTGCGGGTGGCCACGGTCGTCCGCAGCAAGGCGGCGGGCATGTCGCTCGAGCAGATCGGCGTGATGCTCGACGCCGGCGCGCGCGGACGTCACGAGGCCCTGCAGGCGCACCTCGCCGACATCGACCGTCGGATGGAGGAGATGCGCATCTCGCGCGCGATGACCCAGCATGCCTACGAGTGCCGCGCGCACGACATCGCCACCTGCCCCGGATTCCGCAAGCAGGTCGAGGACCTGCTGGTGGACTTCTGATGGCGGCACGCCCGTCACTGGATCCCTTGCCCGACGGCGTCCTCGGCATGGCCGGGCGCGGCGGTGACTGGGCCGACTGGGTCGACGGTCTGCCTCGCCTGGTGCGCGACCTGTTCGACGAGTGGGAGCTGGCGCAGGACGGCCTGATGATGCACGGCTTCGTCGGGCTCGTCGTTCCCGTCCGCGCCGTCGACGGCGCCGAGGCGGTGCTCAAGGTCTCCTTCCCCGACGAGGAGTCCGAGCACGAGCACCTCGCGCTGCAGCGCTGGGGCGGCCGGGGCGCCGTCCGGATGCAGCGCGCCGACCCGCATCGCCGCGCGGTGCTGCTCGACCGGATCGGGCCGGAGCGGCTCACCGAGACCTGGGACATCGAGGCCTGCGAGGTGGTCGCCGGTCTCTACTCGCTGCTGCACGTGCCGTCCCTGCCACAGCTGCGCCCGCTCACGTCGTACGTCGACCGCTGGACCACCGAGCTCGCGGAGCTGCCACGCGACGCCCCGCTTCCGCGACGACTGGTCGAGCAGGCGGTCTCGCTGGGCAGGGACTTCGTGACCGACCCGGCGAGCACAGGCACGTTGGTGCACGCCGACCTGCACTACGAGAACGTGATGGCGTCCGGCACCGGGTGGCTGGCGATCGATCCGAAGCCGGTGGACGGCGACCCGCACTACGAGCCCGCGCCGATGCTGTGGAACCGCCTGGAGGAGCTCGAGGGCGACCTCCGGTCCGGCCTGCGCCGCCGCTTCCACGCGATCATCGACATCGCGGGGCTCGACGAGGACCGGGCCCGCGACTGGGTCGTCGTCCGCATGCTGCACAACTGCCTGTGGGCGATCCAGGACGACCCCGGTCTCGACGAGGAGCTCAACCGCGAGCGCATCACGTCGTGCATCGCGGCGGCCAAGGCCGTCCAGGGCTGACGATGGCGGTCGGTGGTCCTCGGTACGGTCAAGCATGCTCGCGGGACTGGCATGCGCGGTGGGGACATCGCTCTGCTACGGGATCGGCTCGGTCCTCCAGGCCGTGGCCGCAGCACGCACCGAGGCGTCCGCGCGCCTGGACCCTCGCCTGCTGCTCAGGTTGGCCAAGGCCTGGCCCTACGTCGTGGGTCTGGCGCTGGACGGCGTGGGGTTCCTGCTGTCGATCGTCGCGCTGCGATCGCTCCCGTTGTACGTCGTGCAGGCGGCGGTGGCCAGCTTCGTCGCCGTCACCGCGGTGACGGCGGTGCTGTTCCTCGGGACCAGGCTGCGCCCGTTGGAGTGGACGGCGCTCGCCGGCGTGGTCCTGGGTCTCGTCCTGGTCAGCGTGTCCGCAGCGTCGCAGGCAGCCCGGGTGCCGGGACGAGGTGTGGACTGGCTGGTCCTGGCCGCCGCCGTGACGCTCGCGCTGGTGGCCTTCCCGGCAGGCAGGCTGGAGGGCAGGCGCGGTGCCTGGGTGCTCGGCGGCGTGGCCGGCCTGGCGTTCGGGGTGGTCGCCGTGGCCGCGCGCCTGCTGTCCGCGTCGACGTCGCACGGTCGCCTCGTCCCTCCGGTCGACGTGCTGATGCAGTCGCCGTCGACGTACGCCCTGGTGGTGGCGGCGCCGGTGGCACTGGTGGCCTACGGGACCGCGCTGCAGCGCGGGAGCGTGGTGCAGGCGACCGCGCCCCTGGTCGTGGGCGAGACGGTGCTGCCGGCATTGGTGGGTCTGGTCGTGCTCGGCGACCATGCTCGACCGGGCTGGGGCGTGGTGGCCGCCGCCGGCTTCGCACTGGCGGTGGGGGCCGCCCTCGTCCTGTCCGGGTTCGGCGAGGTGGCTGCGCCTGCGGCGGGGAGCGAAGCAAGACCTTAGGCGTCGTTCAGCAGGCTGCCAGGAGAGAGGACTTTGCTGGAGCCTGAGAGCTGGGACCCTGCCGCACGACCAGCCTGACGCCGAGGAGGTCCCCGTGTCGCTCACCGGATCCTTCTTCCTCGACGGGATCATCGTGCTGACCATCGCCGCGTTCGTCGGCCTCGTCGTGGTCTGGCCGCGGTTGACACCCCGCACGCCCTGGCATGTGGCCGGACGGGTCGTGGCCTTGGGGGTGGTCAACCTGCTCGTGCTGCTCACCGCAGCCACCCAGATGAACGCGGCGTACCTGTTCTTCGCCGGCTGGGGCGACCTGAGCGGGGCACTGACGGGCACGTCGCGCAGACCTCGCTGCATCGCGGGGGAGGTGAGGCCGACCGCGCCGGACATCGCGGTCCGCGGCCGGGCGGCGCGAGTCGCCAGCCACACACCGGCGCTCGGCCGCGGCGTCAGCCCGACCGGGCTCGTGTCCTACACGGTGCACGGTCCGCTCAGCGGCCTCACCGGCCAGGTCCTGGTCCAGCTGCCCGCCGGCTACACGTCCGCGGTCGCGGCGGGCGTGCGGTACCCGGTGCTCGAGGCCTTCCACGGCTACCCGAGTGCACCGCTGGGCTGGGTCAAGGTCTTCCACATCCGCGACGAGGTCCAGGCGCAGGTCGACGCGCACCGGCTGCGCCCCACCATCGTGGTGATGCCCCAGGTGGAGATCCCGCGGGGTATCGACACCGAGGGCGTGAACGGCGGGCCGGGGGAGCCGCAGGTGGAGACGTGGCTGACCCGCGACGTCCCGGACTTCGTCGCCCAGCACTTCCGGGTGCTGGCGAACCGCGACGCATGGGCCACGATCGGCTACTCCGCCGGCGGATTCGTGGCGGCGATGGCGACGATGCTGCACCCCTCGCAGTACGGCGCCGGCATCGTGATGGGCGGCTACTTCCGGCCCGACTTCGGGCCGTTCTACGAGCCGTTCACGCCGCACCAGCCCGTCCGGCCGGTACTACGACCTCCCGCGCACGGCCTTCCGGCATCCACCACCGGTCTCGCTGTGGGTGGAGACGTCGCACGCGGACGCGCTGTCGTACTCCTCCAGCGCCGCCTTCCTGCGCGCCACCAAGGCCCCGACCGCGGTGCACGCGGTGGTGCTGCAGAACGCCGGCCATCGGGTGTCGGTGTGGATCGACCTGCTGCCCCAGGCGCTGCGCTGGCTCGGTGCGAACGTCCGGGGATTCCGCGACTAGGAGGGCAGCGCCGCCCGTCGTCCCTCGAGGAAGCGTCGCTCCGCGTCGTTGCCGGCGAGCCGGATCGCCTCGCCGTAGGCGGCCCGCGCCTCGTCGTGCCGCTGCAGGCGGCGGAGCAGATCGGCACGAGCCGCGTGCCAGGAGTGGTACGACGCGAGCCCGAGGGGCTCGACCAGCGCGAGCCCGACGTCCGGGCCGTCGACCTCGGCGACCGCGACCGCCCGGTTCAGCGCGACCACGGGGCTCGGCATCACCAGGGCCAGCTGGTCGAAGAGTGCGACGATCTGGCGCCAGTCGGTCAGCGAGGCGTCCAGCGCATCGGTGTGCACGGCGTTGATCGCCGCCTGGAGCTGGTAGGGCCCGGGACGGCCCAGTGCCAGGCACCCCCGGACCAGTCGGTGGCCCTCGTCGATGAGCGCGGCGTCCCAGCGGGTCCGGTCCTGCTGGTCCAGCGGCACCAGGACGCCGTCCGCGACACGCGTCCGTGCACGGGCCTCGGTGAGCAGCATCAGGGCGAGCAGTCCGTCGACCTCGGGCTGAGGGCCGAGCGACGGGGTGGCGGCGACCATCTCCCGCAGCTGCCGAGCGAGCCGGATCGCCTCGGCGGTGAGGTCGGGACGCTGGGAGTCGCCGGAGGAGCCGAGGTAGCCCTCGTTGAAGACCAGGTAGATCACCGCCAGCACGGCTGCCATCCGTCCCGGCAGGTCGTGGACGACCGGGATCCGGTAGGGGATCCGCGCGGCCCTGATCTTCTGCTTCGAGCGCGTGATGCGCTGGGCCATCGTCGTCTCCGGCACGAGGAACGCGGCGGCGATCTCGGCCACGGTCAGGCCGCCGAGCAGCCGCAGCGTGAGCGCCACCCGGTTCTCCGGCGCCAGCGCCGGGTGGCAGCAGGTGAACACCAGCCGGAGCCGGTCGTCCTCGACCGGGCCCGTGGGCTCGGGGACCTCGTCGTCCTGCATCAGTGTCGCCTCGATCTGCAACGCCTGGCCTCGGCTCGCGCGCCGGAGCCGGTCCAGGGCCTTGTTGGACGGCCACGGTGGTCAGCCAGCCGCCCGGGTTGGGCGGGGCGCCCTCGCGTGGCCACCGCTCCGCGGCGACCAGCAGGGCCTCCCCGGTCGCGTCCTCGGCGAGGTCGAGGTCGCCGAACCGGCGGGCCAGGGAGGCGACGACGCGGCCGTGCTCGGCCCGGAAGACCGTCTCGAGCCCGGCCGCGGCGTCGCCCGTCCCGGCGTGGGTCACGCCGACTGGAACGGCCGCACCTCGACCGCCCGGCCGCAGGCCGCCGAGCCGCGGCGGGCCAGCTCGAGGGCGGCGTCGAGATCGGCTGCTTCGACGACCCAGAAGCCGCCGAGGACCTCCTTGGTCTCGGCGAAGGGCCCGTCGGTGACGAGCGTGTCCGAGCCTGTCCCGTCGACCATGGTCGCGGTCGACGGCGGCTCCAGCCCGCCGGCGAAGACCCAGCTGCCCGAGGCCTGGAGCTCGTCGTTGAAGGCGCCGGTGGCGGCGAACATCCGCTCGACCTCCTCCGGGCTGGCGTCGATCGCGTAGTCGCCGTCGTCGGTGCTGTGGTGGATCACGGAGATCAGGTACTGCGTCATGGGAGTGCTCCTTCGGTCGCGGGGGCGGTACGACGCTCGGTGACGCGCACCGCCCATCTTGTCGACCACTCCACGAACGGGGGTGGCCGGATACGACAGCCGGTCCGGGAAATTCTCAAAGTCGTCCGATTTGTCCGAGACCACCTCATACTTCTGCGGGTGAGCACCCCAGGCACCGAGGTCCAGGCGGCGGGGTGGTACTCCGACCCGGCCGGCCAGGCACGGTTCCGCTACTGGGACGGGCGCAGCTGGACCCACCAGACGACGAACGCCAAGGACCCTTCGGCGGCGAAGCCGGCGCTCGGGGACGGGCTTCGCCCGGCTCGCGGACTGGCTCAGCCGGTGTCTGATGCTCGTCGCCCTGGCGGCCATCGCCGTGTGCGGCGCCTTCGGCTGGATGGCCTCGGAGTTCCACGGCTACCTCGACGGCTCCGTCTCGGCCGCGTTCGGGAGCGGGCAGTCGGGCATCGCCACGCCGGAGCCGGTGAACGCGGACGGCCCCGTGATCGCGCTGCTCGTCGCGGTCGCCGTCTACGCGCTCGCGGCGCTGCTCACCGGGGTCCTCTGGTGCGTGTGGCAGTACCGGCTCGCCGCCTCCGCGCCGGGCGAGCTCCGTCGTGGCGCCGGCATGCAGGTGGTCAGCTGGTTCATCCCGCTGCTCGGCTACTGGTGGCCCTTCCAGAACATGGCCGACCTGTGGGGCGCCTACGGCATCCCCGGCGACCGCACCGACCGCGAGCAGGCCTCCGGGATCGGCATCTGGTGGGCGGCGTACCTGGGCCTGCCGATCGTGGTCGGGTTCCTCGGCGGGTTCTGGGTCGTCTCCGCGCCGGGCGACGACGTGTTCTCGCGGATCGCCGTCCTGTACGGCGCCCTGTTCACCTGCACCATGGTCTCCGCGCTCCTCGCCCGTGGCGTCGTGCGCCGCCTCAGCTGGCGGGCGCTGCTGACCATCGCCTCGACCTCGGCCTCGGCCTCGGCCTGAGCGTCAACGCGGACGCGGAAACGGATCGCTCCCGCCGGGGGCGTCTGTGAGAATCGCTCCATGCCTCAGGTGATCTCCGTCAACGTCGGCACGCCCCAGGAGGCGTCCTGGGCCGGCATCGGACGCACGGCGATCGACAAGACCCCCACCTCCACTGCCGTCTGGGCGCGCGGCCTCGGCCTCGAGGGCGACCAGGTCGCCGACACCGTGCACCACGGCGGCCTCGACCAGGCGGTCTACGCGTTCTCCCGCGAGGAGCTGGACTGGTGGTCGGTCGAGCTCGGCCGGCCGATCCGCGACGGACAGTTCGGCGAGAACCTCACCACGCGCGGCATCGACGTCGACGCCGCCGAGCTGGGGGAGCGGTGGCAGGTGGGCACCGCCGTCTTCGAGGTCGCCTCGGTGCGCATCCCCTGCAACGACTTCAAGAACTGGCAGCGGATCAACGGCTACGACGACCGCGCCTGGGTCAAGCGGTTCGCCACCCACGGCCGCTCCGGCGCCTACCTGCGCGTGGTGCAGGAGGGCCGGCTCGCGGCGGGCGACCAGCTGCGCGTCGTGCACCGGCCCGGCCACGGCGTCACGGTCGCGACGATGTTCGCCGCGCTGACCACCGACCGCACCCTCCTGCCCGAGCTGCTGCGCGTCGACGGGATGGTCGCCGGCGCCCGCCGGGCCGCCGAGGAGTACGTCGCAGCTTCCCGCCTCACCGTCACCCCCTGACGTAGCCAGCGCGGGTGGTGGCAGAAAAGCCGACCAAGTCGATAGACTTAGATCGTGAACGCATCGCCTGCCCGACTTCTTCGTGATCGGCGCCCCCAAGGCCGGCACCAGCGCGCTGCACGCCGCCCTCGCCCAGCACCCGCACCTGTTCCTCAGCAAGGTCAAGGAGCCGAAGTACTACATGTGCGGCGACTCGCCGCCGCCGGCGTACAAGGGGCCGGGCGACGCCCACAGCAACCAGGAGTGGATCTGGCAGCGGGAGCGTTACCGCGGCCTCTTCCGCGACGCCCCCGACGACGCGCTGGTGGGGGAGAGCACGCCGTTCTACCTCTACAACCGCGACGCGCGCCGACGGATCGCCGCGGACCGGCCCGACGCGCGGCTGGTCGCGGTGCTGCGCGACCCGGTCGACCGCGCGTACTCCAACTGGATGCACCTGTGGATGGACGGCCTCGAGCCGCGCGGCGACGTCGTGGAGGCCGTGCGTCGCGAGAAGGAGCGCATCGACGACGGCTGGGCGCCGTTCTGGCACTACTCCTCGCTCGGCATGTACGGACGCCAGGTCAAGGACCTCTTCGACCACGTCCCTCGCGAGCAGGTGCTCCTGCTGCGCTACAAGCAGCTCGTCGACACCCCCGACGACGTGCTCAACCGGGTCTTCGAGTTCCTCGGGGTCGAGGGGCGCCAGGTCGAGTCCATCCCCGCCGACAACTCCCGGCCCTTCGTCAAGAACGGCGTACGCGCCCGCACGGTCGGGCCGGTCATCCGGGCCGGCGCCAGCGTCGGGCAGTTCCTGCCCCCGCAGGTGTGGCGCGCGGTGAGCAGGCCACTGATCAGCCAGCTCCACCGCGGGGGCGACCGCGGCGCGGCCCAGGCTGAAGCCCGAGCAGCGCACCGCACTCCTCGAGCCGCACCTCGAGGACATCGCGCTGCTCGAGGAGATCACCGGGGAGTCGTTCGCGCAGTGGAAGACCTACCGCGAGGGCGGCTCGTTCGAGAGCCGACGGCTCTCGGCCACGCGGAGCGCTACGAGCGACTGAGCACGGTCACCAGGTCGTGGGCCCCGTCGGGACGGGCCAGCTCGAGGTAGAACCGCGTCGAGCCGTCGGACAGCGGAACGGCCGAGGCGTAGCGGAAGGCACCGTCGGAGTCGGGCGAGCGGAGCACCCCTGCCTGCGGGTCGGCGTGCAGCCGTCCGTCGCCGTTCGGCCCGGGCGACCGAGGTGGTCTCGTGCCAGTTGTCGGCCGCGGTCGGGCGACCGTCGTACAGCACGACGAGCGGGTCGTGCGACAGGACGGTGGTCACGCGGGCGCCACGGGCGTCCCACGTGCCGGGTGTGGGAGCCAGGACAGTGCCGTGCCGGGTCCAGGCCAGGCCGTCGTCGCTGGTGAGGTACGACGTGGACATCCGGTCCTCCTCGCCGGGATCGGAGAGGGGGTGCTCGCACAGCCACATCTCCCACGCGCCGCCCCGGACGGTGATCACGGGGTCCTTGACCGCGACCGTCTCGTCGCCCGGCAGCACGACCGTGCGGGTCCCACGCGGGAGGTCCTCGGGTCGGTCGGCGTCCAGCGCCTCGATCCACCAGTGCTTGGAGTCCGGCGTCGCGCAGGACAGGTAGAGCCGCCAGCCGCCCTCGGGGGTGCGGAGCACGACCGGGCGTTCGAAGGACTCCGCCCCGAAGTCGTCGCGCGCGATCGAGCAGACCGGCTCGAAGGTGAGCCCGTCGGAGGACCTCGCGACCACCGTCGCGACGCCGCGGCCGTCGGGCAGCGGGCGGCGTACGCGGTAGGCCAGCCAGAACTCGCCGTCGACCAGCACGGCCGACGCGGCCCCGGCCCAGTTGCCCGGTCCCTCCCCGGGGGCGGGGACCACCACGACCGGATCCTCGAGCGCGGGAAGGGGAAGGGCGACCGTCGTCATGCCCATAGTGTAGTGAGCGGGTCGTCTTTTCTGCGGCAGCGCGGTCCGAGCCGATCACGAGGGCTCTTCGCACGGTTGTCGACGGGGGATTAGGTTACTGGCACGTCACCCGCTCGACCGTGTGCCCCAGACCGCCAGGAGACCTCGCCATGTCGCCCGTCAACACCGACACCTCCTTCATCGAGAACCGCGCCCCCAACGTGGCCGTGCAGTTCCGCGACCGGGTCGCGAAGTCACCCCGCAACGAGGCCTACCGCTTCCCCGTGGGCGCGAGCGAGCAGTGGGAGTCGTGGACGTGGGCCGAGACCGGCGAGAAGGTCGAGAAGCTCGCCGCGGGCCTGCTGGCGCTGGGCATCGAGCCCGAGCAGCGCGTCGGCATCGCGGCCGGCACGCGGGTGGAGTGGATCCTGGCCGACCTGGCCATCATGTGCGCCGGCGCGGCGACCACGACGGTGTATCCCTCGACGCACGGTGACGACGTCTCCTACATCCTCTCCGACTCCGAGTGCCGCGTGGTCTTCGCCGAGGACGACGCTCAGCTGACCAAGCTGCAAGGAGCACAAGTCCGAGCTGCCGCACCTGACCAAGGTGGTCATGTTCGACCCCTCCACCGGCTCGGGTGCGGGCGACGACGACTGGGTGATCGGTCTCGAGGACCTCCGCGCCCTGGGGGAGAAGCACCTCGCCGACCACCCCGAGGCGGTCAGCAAGGCGGTCGAGGCCATCGAGCCCGACCACCTGGCCACCCTCGTCTACACCTCGGGCACCACCGGCAAGCCCAAGGGTGTCCGCCTGCGCCACTCCTCCTGGACCTACGAGGGCGCGGCGATCCAGGCCCAGCAGATCCTCGACGAGCGCGACCTGCAGTTCCTGTGGCTGCCGATGTCGCACGTGTTCGGCAAGGTGCTGCTCTCCACCCAGCTGGCGTGCGGGTTCGCGACCGCGGTCGACGGCCGCGTCGACAAGATCATCGACAACCTCGCCGTCGTGAAGCCGACCTTCATGGGTGCGGCCCCGCGCATCTTCGAGAAGGCGCACTCGCGCATCGTCACGATGCAGGCCCAGGAGGGCGGCCTCAAGGAGAAGATCTTCAAGCAGGCCTTCGCCGTCGGTCTCAAGGTCGACCAGCTCGAGCGTGAGGGCAAGTCGGTCCCGCTGCCGCTGAAGGCGCAGCACGCGCTGTTCGACCGCCTGGTCTTCGCCAAGATCCGCGATCGCTTCGGCGGTCGCGTCCGGTTCTTCATCTCGGGCGCGGCTGCGCTCAACCGCGACATCGCGGAGTGGTTCCACGCCGCGGGCATCCTCATCCTCGAGGGCTACGGACTCACGGAGTCCGCGGCCGGGTCGTTCGTGAACCACCCCGACGACTACAAGTTCGGCACCGTCGGCCCGGTCTTCCCCGGCAGCCGCGTCCGGCTGGGCGAGGGCGACGAGATCCAGATCGCCGGCCCCGGGGTGATGGACGGCTACCACAACCTGCCCGACGCGACGGCCGAGGCGCTCACCGAGGACGGCTGGCTGCGCACCGGCGACAAGGGCTCGGTGGACTCCGAGGGGTTCCTGACGATCACGGGGCGGATCAAGGACCTGTTCAAGACCTCGGGCGGGAAGTACATCGCCCCGACGGCCATCGAGGCCAGGTTCAAGGCGGTCTGCCCCTACGCCAGCCAGTTCGTGGTCTTCGGCGACGGGCACAACTACGTCGTCGCGCTGGTCACCCTCGACCCTGACTCCCTCGAGGACTGGAAGAAGGAGGCCGGAGCCTCCGGCGACTACGCCGCGGCCGCGGCCGACCCGAAGACCCGCCAGATGGTCCAGGGGTACGTCGACACGCTGAACGGCCAGCTGAACCGCTGGGAGACGATCAAGAAGTTCGAGATCCTCGACCACGACCTCTCGGTCGAGTCCGGCGAGCTGACCCCGTCGATGAAGGTCAAGCGCAACGTCGTCCAGGACAACAACACCGACCTGATCAAGAGCCTCTACGACTCCTGAGGGTCAGGCCGTGTGGGTCAGTGCCGCGCCGCACCCCGGTGGACCCGCACCTTCACCCGGGGCCCGAAGGGCGTCGAGATCCGGGAGCGGATCATCTGGATCCGCACGACGTAGCGACCCGGGCGCAGGGGCGTCGTGACGGCCTGGCTGCCGGTCTTCAGCTTGCTGATGCGGGCCTTGTGGCCGGCGCGCCGCAGGAGGATGCGGATGCCGCTCAGTGCCTGGGAGTCCCAGGTGAGCACGATGTGTCGTCCGGACGTGCGGACGCCGGCCAGCGCCACCCGGGTCCAGGCGGTGTAGCGGTAGATGCTCGGCGTGTGCGGGATGGGCAGCCACCGCAGCCGGTAGAAGGCCTCGGCGATGCGCTGGGCGATCAGGGTCTCGCCGGTGGGGGTGGGGTGCAGGTTGTCGTAGGTGTCGGCGAGCACCGACCAGCCACGGTCGGTGTCGGCCACCCGGATCGGCGACGTCGAGGTGGTCAGCGCCTGGGCCGTCGCGGTCTCCTGGGCCCGGAAGTCACGGATCCGCTGCGGCAGCCACGGGCTGCGTGAGTCCGTCGCGTCCAGCACCGGCGAGATCAGGATCTTGATGTTCGGCTTGGCGGCGCGCACCTCGGTGACCCAGCGCCGCAGCCAGGAGTCGGTGTCGGCCACCGTGTGGCCCGCGCGCAGGTCGTTGATGCCGGCCGCGAAGACGATCACGTCCGGCTTCTGGGTGGCGACCTCGTCGCGGATCCGCGCTACGTGCCAGGCGATGGTGCTGCCGCCCTGGGCGAAGTGCTGGCGGTCGAAGTCCGGGTCGGCGTACGTCGAGTACGTGTACCCCGCCTCGACGTACGGGCTGGTGCGCGAGCCGACGAAGTCGAAGCGCACGCCCTGCCGGACCAGCTCCTTGTCGAAGCGGTAGCGCCAGGTGAAGTCGCCGTCGTTGCCCTGCGTGATCGAGTCGCCCTCGAGCAGGATCCGGACCGGGCTCGCCGTGGCGGCCTGGACCGACGGCGTGGGCAGTGCGAGCCCACCCGCCAGGAGGGTCAGCGCGACCGCGGCCGCGCGCAGGGGAACCCGAGTCACGCGAAGACCCTAAGGTTCCGGAGCGGCGACTGTCTCTCGAATCCGCGCCTTGGTCAGCGGGCGGGACGCGGCGTGACCGCGCGGTGTGAGACTGAGGCGGTGTCGAGCCGCTTCGGGGTCTACGTGCACGTGCCGTTCTGCGCGGTGCGGTGTGGCTACTGCGACTTCAACACCTACACCGCCACCGAGCTGGGGGGCGGCGGCTCGCAGGCGGCCTACGCCGGGCACGCGTGCCGCCGAGGTGCGCTACGCCGGCCGGGTGCTGGGCGAGGCCCGGCGGCCGGTGGAGACGGTCTTCTTCGGCGGGGGCACCCCGACGCTGCTGCCGGCCAGCGACCTCGTCTCGATCCTGCGCACGATCGAGGACACCTTCGGGCTCGTCGACGACGTCGAGGTGACCACCGAGGCCAACCCCGACAGCGTCACGCCGGAGGGTCTGGAGTCCCTGCGGGAGGGCGGCGTCACGCGCATCAGCCTCGGCATGCAGTCGGCCGTGCCGCACGTGCTGCGGGTCCTCGAGCGCACGCACGACCCCGACCGGGTCCCGCAAGCGGTGCGGTGGGCCCGCGAGGCGGGCTTCGAGCAGGTCAGCCTCGACCTGATCTACGGCACCGCGGGGGAGTCCCTCGAGGACTGGCGGACCTCGCTCGAGGCGGCCCTGGCCTGCGGGCCGGACCACGTCTCGGCGTACTCCCTGATCGTGGAGGCGGGCACCCGGCTGGCCCGTCAGGTCCGCACCGGGGCCGTCGGCGCACCCGACGAGGACGACCTCGCCGACAAGTACGTCCTCGCCGACGAGGCGCTGACCGCCGCCGGCCTGGAGTGGTACGAGGTGTCGAACTGGGCCCGCGACCGGGCCGCGCGGTGCCGCCACAACGAGCTCTACTGGACGAGCGGCGAGTGGTGGGGCATCGGCCCGGGTGCGCACTCCCACGTCGGCGGGCGCCGGTGGTGGAACGTCAAGCACCCGAGCGCGTACGCCGCCCGGATCGCGGCCGGAGAGTCGCCGGCCGAGGACGGCGAGACCCTCGACGCGGCGACCCGGTCGCTGGAGCGGGTGCTGCTGGAGATCCGGCTGCGCGACGGCCTGCCGCTCGACCTCGTCGAGGGTGCCCGGGCCGACGAGGTCGTCGGGCGCGGGCTGGCGGCGCTCGAGGGGGACCGGCTGGTGCTGACCCGGCGCGGACGACTGCTCGGGGACGCCGTCGTCCGCGAGCTCGTCAACTGAGGTTGACGGATCCGCATCGTCAACCTATGTTGACAGCGTGACCACCCGAGACGGACCTGGCGACCGCGGCCAGCGCACCTGACCCGAGCACCGGCCTGCGCGCCGTCCGCGCGCTGCGCCGGCTGCTGGAGGAGCTCGAGCGCACCCAGGTGCTGCGCGCCCGTCGCGAGGGCTGGTCGTGGCAGGACATCGGCGAGGTGCTCGACGTCAGCCGCCAGGCGGTGCACAAGAAGTACGGGAAACAGGTCTGAAGGAGGCTGGGCATGCTGGAGAGGTTCACCCCGCGAGCGCGCGAGACCGTCGAGCGCGCCGTCGAGATCGGCACCGAGTCGCGGGCGAGCGACGTGCGGCCCGAGCACCTGTTCGCCGCCCTGCTCTGGGACACCGACTGCCTCGCCGTACGCGTGCTCGCCGACCAGGGCGTCGACCTCGACCGCCTGCACGGCGAGCTCGACCAGCGCCGGGGCAAGTACGTCAACGGTCTCGACGACGACGACGCGGCGGCGCTCGCCAGTATCGGGATCGACCTGGCCGAGGTCGTCAGCCGGCTCGACGACGCCCCTCGCGCTGGCCGTCGTTCGGGTCGTACGCGACTGCGCTTCTCGCGTGCGGGCAAGAAGGTGCTCGAGCTCTCCCTGCGCGAGGCGATCGCGCTGCGACACAACTACATCGGCACCGAGCACCTGCTGCTGGGCCTGGCTCGTCAGGACGACACCATCGTGGGTGGGGCGATGCGGCTGCCGGTGTCGACACCGGGTCGCTCCGCGACGAGGTCCGGCAGGCGGTGCGCAGGGCCGCGTCGTAGCCCTCGGGTCGTGGCTAGGCGGACGTCACGAAGTCGATGAGCTCCTCGACCCGGCCGAGCAGCGCGGGATCGAGGTCCTGGAAGCCGCGCACCCCGCCGAGGATGTGCTTCCACGCCCGGGCGATGTCGGCCTGGTCGCGGTGCGGCCAGCCCCACTGCTGGCAGACGCCCTTCTTCCACTCCACCTGACGGGGTACGTCGGGCCAGCGGTCCTTGCCGAAGCGCTGCGGCTTGACCGCCGCCCAGATGTCGATGAACGGGTGGCCGACGATCAGCACGTGCTTCCCGACGGGGGAGCGGCGGACAGCGTCGGCGATCCGGCTCTCCTTGGAGCCGCGCACGAGGTGGTCGACCAGGACGCCGACCCGGCGGCCGGGTGCGGGGCCGAAGTCGCGCAGGTGCTCGCCGAGGTCGTCGACGCCCTCGAGGTACTCCACGACGACGCCCTCGATCCGCAGGTCGTCACCCCACACCTTCTCGACCAGCTCGGCGTCGTGGCGGCCCTCGACGAAGATCCGGCTGGCCCGGGCGACGCGCGCCTGGACGCCGTGCAGCGCGACCGACCCGGACGCCGTACGCGTCTTCGCGGCCGGGCCCTGGCGCGTGGGCGCGACCAGGACGACGGGGCGCCCTTCGAGCAGGAACCCGGGACCGAGCGGGAACGTGCGCCGCTGGTGGCGCCGGTCCTCGAGGGTGACCGTGGCCAGGTCGCGCTCGACCCGCACGATCTCCCCGCACCAGTCGGTGATGACCTCCTCGACCACCAGTCCGACCGCGGCCTCGATCTCCACCGCCCGCCCGTTGCGCGGCGCCCGCCAGTCGGTGGCCAGCACGTCCGCGCCGTACCGGTCGTGCGGTGTGCTCGGGCCTGCTGGGGAGGGGGCACCTGCGGAGGCTAAGCGCGGTGCCGATAGTCGAGGACGTTTGCGTGGTCGACACGCCGCGCCCGCCACTGAATCGTCCTCGACTATCGCATGCTCTTGACGTCGCAACCGATCACGATATATCGTCAATACATCGAGACTGTGTCGCACCGTGAAGACTTCCGGCGCGACGTACAAGAGAAGGGAGGTCTCGACATGGGACACGGAATGTGGACTCAAGAATTCGAACCGACCCGGCGCCAGCACGGCGGTCGTGGTCGGGGGCGTCAGTTCGGTGGCTACCGCGGAGGGCCCTGGGGTGGATCCTGGGGCGGCCCCGCGGGTGGACCGCCGCCGTGGGTGACGCAGATGTTCGGCCCCGACTTCGGGGGACCGCGCGGCCGGGGCGCTGGGCGCCCACGGGTGCGCCGGGGCGACGTACGCTCCGCGATCCTCGACGTGCTCGCCGCGGCGGGCGAGGAGTCGGTCAACGGCTACCAGGTGATCCAGCAGATCGCCGAGCGCACCGAGGGTGCGTGGAAGCCGAGCCCGGGCTCGGTCTACCCGACCATCGCCCAGCTCGAGGACGAGGGCCTCGTCGAGGACTCGCCGTCGGGCCGCAAGGCCATCCGGCTGACCGCCGAGGGCCGGGCGTACGTCGAGGAGCACACCGAGGAGATGGCCGCCGTGTGGGCGCCGTTCGCCGAGCAGGCGGACGACACCGAGGCGGCCGACTTCAAGCAGGTCATCGGCCAGACCGTCGGCGCGATCATCCAGGTCGCCACGACGGGTACGCCGGACCAGCGGGCCAAGGCCATCGAGATCCTCGGGGACACCCGCCGCAGGCTCTACGGCCTGCTCGCGGAGGGACCCGATGCGAGCTCGGAGGACGACGTCACCGACGAGTCCGAGGAGTAGTCATGAGCGAGTCGTGGGGGTCGTCCTGGGCGATGCGGCTCAGTGACGCCGATCGCCAGCAGGCGCTCGACACGCTGGGTGAGCACTTCGCCCAGGGTCGGCTGACCCGCGACGAGCTCGACGAGCGCAGCGACGCGGTGTGGTCGGCGAAGACCCACGGGGACCTGTCCCCGATCTTCGCCGACCTGCCGGTCCAGGCGCCCGCGCGACCCGAGGGGCGACGTCCCCGCGGGCCGCGCGGGTGGCCGGCCGCCCGCGGCCTGCTCGTGCCCGTCCTCGTCGTGCTCGTCGTGCTGACCGTGATCACGCACCTGCCGCTGGTGCTGCTCGGCCTGGTCCTGTGGTTCTGCATCGGCCGTCGCGTCTGGCACCGTCACGCGCAGCGTGACTGGCCCCCGGGCTACCGCACGCAGGGCGCGTACTGGCACGGGCAGGGCCCCCGCTGATGACCGGCGTGGTGGGGCGGCCGACCATGCGCTGGCCGCGCATCCCCCCGACGCCAGGCCGTCGTGGGAATTTGCGCATTTCACCCGAACAGGTGCACACCTCCACCTAACCTCGTCGGGTGGACGACCTCGGGATGCCGCCTGGCTGGCCTGTTCCGCCGGGGCACGAGTCGCCCGATCCCTGGCCGACCCCGCGCTCGCACGTGCCGATCTGGGTGATCGCGATCGCGGTGGCCGTGATGCTCGGGCTGGTCGCCACCGTCATCGTGATGATCCACAACCCCAGCCGGGCGGCCGCGGGCACGTCGTACCCCAGCCAGTGGGACAGCCGCATCGCGCCGTACGCCCACATCGCCGAGCGGCAGCGCGGCCTGCTCTTCAAGCACCCGGTCGCCGTCCGGTTCCAGACCCCCGCGGAGTTCGAGAAGGCCATGCGGGTCGACAAGTCGAAGCTCGACGCCCACGACAAGACCCAGCTCGAGCAGTTCAGCGGGCTGATGCGAGCCTTCGGCCTGATCAGCGGGAACGTCGACTTGTTCGACGCCTTCAACGACGCCACCGGCTCGGGCACCCTGGCCTACTACTCCTTCGACGACAAGCGGATCTACATCCGCGGCATGCGGCTGACGCCGTCGGTCCGGCCCACGCTCGTGCACGAGCTGACGCACGCGCTGCAGGACCAGTACTTCGACCTCGGCGCACGCGAGGAGAAGCTCGGCAAGCGGAAGAACGACGACACCACGGAGGAGTCGGTCTTCGACGCGATGGCCGAGGGCGACGCCGAGCGGACGGCTGACGGCTACCGGTCCACGTTGAGCCGGCCCCAGCTGCGGAGGCTCGCGAGGAGCGAGTCGGCCGACCAGGGCGGCATCGGCAAGCAGCTCGCCAAAGTACCGAAGGTCGTGCTGACGCTGATCGACTCGCCGTACGTGTTGGGCGAGGGACTCATGCAGCTCGTCGCCGCCGACGGTGGCAACGACTCGGTGAACCGCCTCTTCCGGACGCCGCCGAAGCACGAGATCGTCCTGCTCGACCCGTTCCGCGTGCTGGGGCACGAGACCGGCGCCACCCGGGTGGCCGTGCCGAAGCTGGGTTCGGCAGACAAGAAGTTCGAGACGGGCGAGCTCGGCGCGCTCACCTGGTACCTCATGCTCGCCCAGCGCCTGCCGCTGCGTGAGGCCCTCGCCGTCACCGACGGTTGGGGTGGCGACTCCTATGCGGGCTTCGAGCGGGGCGGCACCTCGTGCGCCCGCGTCGACTACGCCGGCCGTACGTCGACCGACACCGCCCGGATGCTCGGCGCGCTCAGGTCGTGGGCTGCCGCAGCTCCGGGCACACCCACCACGGTGGGCGCCAGCGGCAAGCTCGTGCACCTCGAGTCGTGCGACCCGGGCAAGGCCGTGTTGGTGCGCAAGGACCACTCCGAGGACGCGATGGCCATGGTCGCCACGAGGACCGCCCTCGGCAGTCGGCGCCCTGCGGCGCGGAGCCCAGCCGGCCCGGGCGCGATGCCTGGCCAACGTGCTCGTCGACAACTTCCCGGTCGCAAAGCTGGAGGACCCGTCGTACGGGCACAACGACCCCGCGGTGCTCGATCGCGTGCGCCGGCTCGCGCAGACGTGCGCCTGACGGCTCAGCGAGCCACCCGGGTCGCACGGTCGAGCCGAAAGACGACCGCAGGACGCAGCGGATGTCCGGGCGGCAGCCGTTCACGCTCGAAGTCGAGCTCCGGAGAGCGCTGCATCCCGAGCCGTCCCATCACCGCCTGCGAGCGGACGTTGTCCGTCGTCGTGATCGAGACGACTCCTCGGGCCGTGCGGCCCGGCGAGCTCGCCGCGGCAGTCCGGCCTCGATCCCGACCGTGCCCCCACGCCGCTCGGCCGCCCCCACCTCCACGGCCCAGAGCCCGTAGCCGACCTCCTCGAACTGCCTCTCGATGCGGGAGATCATGGCGTCGCTCTGCTCCCGCGTGAGCGGCTCGCCGATGTGCTCCATCACTGCGGGGTCGGCGTTCATGGTCGCGAACGGCGCCGCGTCCTCAGGCCGCCAGCGCCGCAGCACCAGGCGCTCCGTCTCGACCCGCTCGGCCTCGTCGCTCACAGCAGGGGCAGCCGCTTCTGTGAACGCGGCAGGTGCTCGTAGCCACGACGTACGGCGTGACCGAGCACCTCGCTGGGGTAGGGCCATTGCGTGGCCTCGAGCGCCTCCTCGACCCCGACGCCCCGGCTCGCGAGGTCGCGGATCGTCTCGGCGACCACGCCGATCGCCGCGCGCTGCTCCTCGACGAAGGTGCGGTCCACCGGGGCGCCGTGCCCGGGCACCACGACCGTGCCGGCGCCGACGAGGTCGAGCACGAGGTCGAGCGAGAGCGGCCAGTCCATCGGGAAGCTGTCGTCGCCGTACGCCGGCGCTCCTGACTCCTCGATGAGGTCGCCGGCGAGCAGCACGTCCGCGCTGGGGCCCGTGTCCACGACGCGCACGACGAGGTCGCCGTCGGTGTGCCCGCGACCCGGGTGGACGAGCTCGAGGGCCCGGTCGCCGAGGTCGATGGTCGCCACGGAGGAGAACGTGGTCGGCCGGGACTGGCGGCAATCTCGCGGCACCTCAGGTCGGCCGCGCTCTCGTGGGCGCTGACCGCCGGCCGGTCGTAGGCCGTCGGCACCGGAGGCTCGGGTTGCCCTCCGAGACGTGGTCGAAGTGCGCGTGCGTGTTGACGATCGCGACCACCGGCCGGGCGGAGAGACGGCGTAGGTCCGCCAGCGTCTCGACGAGCGCGTCGGACGGTGTCGTGTCGACGACGACGAGCCCGGTCCCGCCCTCGACGACCGAGACGTTGACGTCGTAGCCCGAGTAGCGCGCGACCCAGACCCGGTCGGCGACCTCCTCGAAGCTCGGCACGGGGCCACCCTAGGCGGCCGCTGCCCGGCTGGTCATGGCCCTCGTGGGCTGCGGAATGCTCGCGGCGGAGACGTTGTGGCGCCTGTACTCTTGGCACTCTGGAACGACGAGTGCCAACACGACCACCTCGGAGGGCGCGATGCAGGAGGACCGCAGGCTGGCCGTTCTCCGCGCCATCGTGGAGGACTACGTCGCCACCCGCGAGCCCGTCGGCAGCAAGGCCCTCGTCGAGCGGCACCGCCTCGGCGTCTCCCCGGCGACCGTGCGCAACGACATGGCCTCGCTCGAGGAGGAGGGGCTGATCGCGCAGCCCCACACCAGCGCCGGCCGGATCCCGACCGACAAGGGCTACCGCTTCTTCGTCGACCGGCTCACCGAGCTGAAGCCGATGTCGTCGGCCGAGAAGCGTGCGATCTCGACCTTCCTCGAGGGGGCCCACGACCTCGACGACGTGATCGCGCGGTCCGTGCGCCTGCTCGCGCAGCTGACCCAACAGGTCGCGATCGTGCAGTACCCGACGCTCGCCCGCTCCACCGTGCGCCACGTCGAGCTCGTCGGGCTGACCCCGACCCGCCTGCTGATCGTGCTCATCCTCTCGACCGGTCGCGTCGAGCAGCGGGTCGTCGAGGTGCCCGCTGAGCTCGCCGACGACACGCTCGCCGACCTGCGGGCCCGGGTGCTGGCCGCCGCGACGGGCAAGCCGATCGCGACCGCGGCCGAGGCGCTCGGCGCCCTGACCGAGTCGGTGTCGCCCGCTGACCGGCGCCCGATGACGGTGATCGCCGCCGCGCTCGTCGAGGCGATGTCGAGCGAGGCCGGCGACGGTCGCGTCGTCGTCGGCGGCACCGCCAACCTCGCCCGCTTCGGCGAGGGCTTCGAGTCCTCGATCAGGCCCATGCTCGAGGCGCTCGAGGAGCACGTCGTGCTGCTGCGGCTGCTCGGGGAGGCCAGCTCGGACGCGATCACCGTGCGCATCGGCCACGAGGGCCCCTACCGCGAGCTCGCCTCCACCTCCGTGATCGCGACCGGCTACGGCCCCGCCGACGAGGCGTTGGGCTCGCTTGGCATCGTGGGACCCACACGCATGGACTACCCGGGATCCATGGCCGCCGTACGCGCCGTCGCCCGTTACGTCTCCACGATCCTCGACCAGAACTGACCCCGAAAGACGACTTGTGAGCCAGGACCCGTACCAGACCCTCGGTGTCTCCCGCGACGCCGAGCCCGACGAGATCAAGAAGGCCTACCGCCGCCTCGCTCGTCAGCTGCACCCCGACGTCAACCCCGACCCGGCGACGCAGGAGCGGTTCAAGGAGGTCTCGGCCGCCTACGAGATCCTCTCCGACCCCGACAAGCGGCGCATGTACGACCTCGGCGGCGACCCGTTCTCCCGGGCCGGCGCGGGCACCGGTCCCGGCTTCTCCTTCACCGACATCATGGACGCCTTCTTCGGGGGCGGCGCGGCGCAGCAGGGCCATGGTCCGAGGCCGCGCAGCCGCCGCGGCCAGGACGCCTTGGTGCGCATCGAGATCGAGCTGGCCGAGGCCGCGTTCGGCGTGCAGCGTGAGCTCAAGGTCGACACCGCGGTCGTCTGCACGGTCTGCGCCGGCAGTGGCGCGGCGCCGGGCAGCCACCCGGTCACCTGCGAGACCTGCCACGGTCGCGGCGAGGTGCAGCACGTGCAGCGTTCGTTCCTCGGCGAGGTGCGCACCCTGCGTCCGTGCGCGGCCTGCCGCGGGTACGGCGAGATCATCCCCGACCCCTGCCGCGAGTGCTCCGGTGACGGGCGCGTGCGCTCACGGCGCTCGCTGACGGTGAAGATCCCCTCGGGCGTCGACACCGGCACCCGCGTCCAGCTCGCCGGCGAGGGCGAGGTCGGCCCCGGTGGCGGCCCGGCCGGTGACCTCTACGTCGAGATCCACGTCGCCCCGCACCCGGTGTTCACCCGCGACGGCTCCGACCTGCGCTGCCACATCACCGTGCCGATGACTGCCGCCGCGCTCGGCACGACGATCCACCTCCCGCTGCTCGAGGCCGACGTCGCCGAGGAGGACTCCGACATGGAGCTCTGGGTCGACCTCGACGTGCGCGCGGGCACCCAGTCCGGCACCGAGACCCGGATCCGCGGCCGCGGCGTCCCGCACCTTCGCTCGCAGGTGCGCGGCGACGTGATCGCCACCGTCGAGGTCGAGACTCCCGGCGAAGCTCGACGAGCGGCAGGAGGAGCTGCTCCGCGAGCTGGCCAAGCTGCGCCACGAGGAGTCGCCGGACGGCAAGATCCAGGTGCCGCCCAAGGGCGTGTTCGGCCGGCTGCGCGACGCGTTCAACCCGCGCTAGGCCGACCCGTGTCGCTGCCCGTCTTCCTCGGACCCGTCGCCGGGGCCGTCGTGGGCGAGACCGTGGTCGTGAAGGGCCAGGAGGCCCACCACGCGGCCGTCGTACGTCGGATCGGGGTCGGGTGAGCAGGTCGTGCTCACCGACGGCGCCGGCACCCAGGCGACCGGCACCGTCGACCGCGGCCTCGAAGTCCGCGCTCGAGGTGAGCGTCGAGGAGGTCACCGGTCGCCGACCGCCCGGCGCCGCACGTCACCGTCGTCCAGGCGATCCCCAAGGGCGACCGGGCCGACCTCACCGTCGAGGTGCTGACCGAGGTCGGCGTCGACCGGATCGTGCCCTGGGCCGCCAGCCGCTGCGTCGGAGTGTGGCGCGGCGACCGCGCGGCGAAGTCGCTCGCGAAGTGGCGGGCCACCGCGCGCGAGGCGGCCAAGCAGTCGCGCCGGGTGTGGCTGCCCGAGGTCACCGAGCAGGCCTCGACGCCCGAGGTGGCCGCCCTGCTCGAGGAGGCCGACCTCGCCGTCGTACTCCACGAGGGCGCCGTCGTCCCCCTCGGCTCCCTCGTGCTCGACGGCGTCGGCTCCCTGGTGCTCGTGGTCGGCCCCGAGGGCGGCATCAGCGACGACGAGCTCGCGGCCTTCGACCACGCCGACGTCGTCCAGCTCGGCTCGACGGTCATGCGCACCTCCACCGCCGGCGTCGCCGCCGTCGCCGCCCTCCTCTCCCGCACCTCCCGCTGGGGCTGAGCCCGAGACCCCGAGGTTCCGGCCGGTAGTCCCGAGGCCGCCGATGAGCGCCGAGGGGATACTACCGCACGCTCGGTGTCTCGACCCACTGCCGGATCTGCGCCGACGGCGCTGCGCCGGACTAGCCTCGAGATCTCGCGCTGCCGGCGGCACGCTGAGCGCGGACCCCTCAGTGGACGCTGAACTCCTTGGTGTCCACGACCGTGCCGCCGCCGCCGAGGTTCGGCCCGGTGCCGACCACGAGGACGTAGGTCTGGCCGTGGGCCAGGGCCGGCAGCGTGAAGGAGTACGGCGTGAACTCGCCGCTCCGGCCCGCGGCCGAACGACCCTTGCCGACCAGGACCAGGCCGGAGTTGCGGTAGACGGCCCAGTAGACGCGGCCGTCCGCCGTGGACGCGCGACCGCGGACGGACGCGCCGGAGGCCAGCGAGCCGTTCTCGACCGGGGAGTCGATCTCGACGGGGGAGTCGACGGTGGCCGGTCTTCGCGGGGCGCACGGGCTCGCTGGTGTCCACGCCGAAGACGGAGGGTGCGTCGGCACCGCGGCGATGCGGAAGCGCACGGGCACGGCGTCACCGACCGCGTCGTCGACCGTCCGGACGACGGCCTGGAGCGCCATCCGGGCGATGGCGTCGTCCATGTCCGGGCCGCGACGAGGGGTGGTCCTGAAGTCGATGACGATCGTGCCGTCCTGCTCGCTGGCGGTGGCGCTCGTGTGCGAGGCGAGCAGGTAGTTGCGGTAGTCGTCGTCGTGCGGCCAGTCGCTGGTCAGCGCCGCCACCGCGACGGTGAGCGCGGGCCCCTGGGGGTCAGGGACGGCGTGGGTCTCGGTGAACAGCTTCGGCCCCGCCGGCGTCCTGCCGACGTAGGCCAGGGTCAGCTCGAGGCTGCGCACCGGCTCCGGGGTGAAGGGGCCGGTCGTCGTGGCGCGATGCCCGAGCAGCGCGACGCCACCGGTCAGCGCGACGACCGCGACCACCACGCCGGCGGTCGTGAGAAGGCTTTGCCAGGCACGACGCGAAGGGGCCATCGTCTACTGCACGAAGATCGTCTTCGTGTCCTGGCTGGTGCCGACGCCTTCGCCGCCGGACTCGTCGGTGTCGTGGACGACGAGCGTGTAGACGCCCGGAGGTGCTTGCACGGTGAACGAGTACGGCGAGAGGGTGCAGCACTCCGTCGCCGTGGTGAAGCCGTGCCTGACGACGGTGGAGCCCTGCTTGAGCGCCCACACGACATTGGCCTCGAAGGCCGCCGCCTGCCCGCGCACCTCGAAGGTGGTCGAGACGTGCGCCCCATCGCCCGGGGACGCGATCGAGACCGGGGCCAGCACCGAGTCGGGACTGTCCGGTGCGACGGGGCTGCTGGTGTCGACGCCGAGCACCCGGCTCGTGGGCTGCCCACCGACGGTGAACGTGACCGGCGCGCGCCCGGCGGAGGCGGCGGTGTCGGCCGTCCACACCAGCGACTGCACGACCATGTGGGCGGTCGTGGCGTCCATGCCCTGCGGCAGGTCGGGCAACGCCTTCGAGAGATCCAGGCTGATCGCGCCCCCGCTCTCGGTGGCCTCCGCGCTGACCCCCAGAACGCTGAGGTAGTTCACGTAGTCGGGGTCGACGGGCGGGAGGTAGAAGGCCAGGGAGACGGCCGCCTGAAGCGGCGTCTCGGTGGTGTCGCGCACGACCTGGTACTCGGTGAACAGCCGCGGCCCGGATGCCGTGCTGCCGACGTAGACCACCGGAACCGTGAGGTCGTGCGCGGGCGCGTTCACCTTGCTGTTGACGGAGTGCTGGTGCTCGCTGGCCGCGGGGGTGTTGCTCGACGTCGTACGAGCGACCCAGGCGGTGCCGCCGATGACCACGACCACCGCGGCGGCCGCGGCGACCGTCAGCGGCAGCCAGCGCGAGACCGAGGGGCGTGCGGTCGAGGTCCGTTGGCGGATGGCGTCCAAGCCGTTCTCGGGATGCACGTCGGAGACCGTGTCGTGCAGCAGGGAGTGCAGGTCGTCGGTCCTGGGGTGAATCATGACTCCTCCTGGAGGTCCGGAAGCACGGCGCGGAGCGCCGCCGCTCCGCGAGAGGCGTGACTCTTCACCGCTCCCTGGCTGATCCCGAGCGTCTGGGCGATCTCGCGCTCGGAGAGGTCGAGGTAGTACCGCAGCACCAGCACCTCGCGCTGACGACGTGGCAGGTCGGCGAGAGCCGCGAGGACGATCTGTCGGCGCGCGTCGGCGAGCACGGGCTCGTCCGCTCCCGCGGCAGTTCCGGGAACGGCGTGGAGGTGGCGGTCGACCACCCGCTGGTGACGGTGCGAGGACCGGCAGCCGTTGACGACGCTCCGCCGCAGGTACGCCGGCAGGTTGGCCCCCTCGAGGCGCGACCACCGCTGGTGCAGCGCCACGAAGCAGTCCTGCACGACCTCCTCGGCCCGCCCCACGTCGCCGAGCAGCAGCACGCCCAGGCGCACGAGCCGCACGTAGTGCTCGTCGTACAGCCGCTCGAGCGCGACGTCCGCGTGCGGCTGCACAGCAGGTGTGGTCATGACGATGGTCACGCTAGTAGGACGTCCGCCCCGCCCGATTGGTTTACACGCGGCCGGTTTCGGCTGGTTGCGCCTGTCGAAACCCGTCATGCTGTGCCCATGCGCGACCCGGACTGCCTGTTCTGCAAGATCGTCGCCGGCGACATCCCGGCCGACGTCGTGCACGAGACCGACACGACCTTCGCCTTCCGTGACGTCAACCCGGAGGCGCCGACGCACGTGCTGGTGATCCCGCGCAACCACTACCCCAACGCCGCGGCCCTCGCCGACGGCGAACCGGGCACCGCCTCCGACCTGCTGTCCGTGGCGGGGACGATCGCGGCGCAGGAGGGGCTCGACGAGGGGTATCGCCTCGTGTTCAACACCGGCGCGCAGGCCCACCAGACCGTCTTCCACGCCCACCTGCACGTGCTGGGCGGTCGGCCGATGGGCTGGCCACCCGGGTGAGCGCCCGTCGCCTGGTAGCCCTGGGAGCTGCGGTCCTGCTGCTCGTGGCCGGCTGCGGCACGACGACCGACCGGTCCGCCTCGCAGTCGAAGCCCGTCGCATCGAGCTCGCCCACGCCGGAGGCCACTCCGGGCGGAGCCGCGGCCACTGCCACGTCAGTCGTGCGGCACCTCCCGCTGCGGAGGGGGGAGAGCCGGATCGACGTCCGGATGCCGCAGACCTACACGCCGAGCCCGCCGACCGGCGTCGGCACCGACGACTACCGCTGCTTCCTGCTCGACCCGAAGATCACCTCCGACCAGATGATCACCGGCTTCGACGTGCGCCCCGGCAACCCGCACGTGGTGCACCACGTGATCCTCTTCCGCGTCCCACCCGACCAGGTGAAGGAGGCCGAGGCCAAGGACGCTGCGACGCCCGGCCAGGGGTGGACGTGCTTCGGTGACTCCGGCCTCGGCCGCGGCGAGGGCCAGGACCTGGACGACGCGCCGTGGCTGGGCGCCTGGGCGCCGGGTGGCACGGAGCAGATCTACGCGAAGGGGTACGGCGAGCCGTTCCCGGCCGGGTCGCGCGTGGTCATGCAGGTGCACTACAACCTGCTCGCCGGCAGGGAGCCCGACCGCAGCGCCGCGGAGCTCCGGCTGATGCCGGCCTCGCCGAAGATCACGCCGCTGGTCACCCAGCTGTTCCCCGCTCCCGTCGAGCTGCCCTGCCGTCCCGAGCACGCCGATGGACCGCTGTGCAGCCGCGCGGCGTCGATCGCGGACGTGAAGGCGCGGTTCGGCGACGGGCCGGGCTCGACGGCCGACCTGCTGCACTTCATCTGCGGCCCGATCAGGCCGGGCCCGGTGCAGTCGTGCACGAGACCGGTGAACGAGGCCGAGACCATCCGCGGTGTCGCGGGCCACATGCACCTGCTGGGCCGCTCGATCCGGATCGACGTCAACCCCGGCAAGCCCGACGCGAAGACGATCCTCGACCTCCCGATCTGGGACTTCGACAACCAGGGCAGCAAGCCGATCACGCCGGTGCACCTCAAGGCCGGCGACACGGTGCGCGTGACCTGCCGGCACACCCAGGAGCTGCGCGACAAGCTGCCGGCGTTCCACGGGATCCCCGACAAGTACGTCGTCTGGGGCGAGGGCACCACCGACGAGATGTGCCTCGGCATCCTGCTCGTCACCCGCCCGTGAGCGGGCCGGCGGCGAAACCCAGGGGAGCGGGAGCGGTCAACCCCGTACCCTTGACGACAACATGACAGAACCCAGCAACCAGCCAGCTGAGCAGACCCAGCACACCGTGGTCGTGCCCAACAGCATCAACATGGTGGCGCTGCTCGGGCCCGGTGACGAGCACCTCCGCCTGATGGAGAAGGCGTTCGGCGCCGACATCCACGTGCGTGGCAACCAGGTGACCCTCAGCGGCGAGCCGGCCGAGGTGGCGCTGGCCGAGCGGGTGCTCGACGAGGTCGTGACGATCATCCGCACCGGCCAGGGCGTCACCCCCGAGACCGTCGAGCGGGTCATCTCGATGCTCCGCGCCGAGTCGAGCGAGCGCCCGGCCGACGTGCTCAGCCTGAACATCCTGTCCAACCGCGGTCGCACGATCCGGCCCAAGACGCTGAACCAGAAGCGCTACGTCGACGCGATCGACAAGCACACGATCGTCTTCGGCATCGGCCCGGCCGGCACCGGCAAGACCTACCTCGCGATGGCCAAGGCCGTGCAGGCGCTGCAGGCGAAGAAGGTCAACCGGATCATCCTCAGCCGCCCCGCGGTCGAGGCGGGGGAGCGGCTCGGCTTCCTGCCCGGCACGCTCACCGAGAAGATCGACCCCTACCTGCGCCCGCTGTACGACGCGCTGCACGACATGGTCGACCCCGAGTCGATCCCGAAGCTGCTCGCGGCCGGCACCATCGAGGTCGCGCCGCTGGCGTTCCTGCGCGGCCGCTCGCTCAACGACTCGTTCATCGTGCTCGACGAGGCCCAGAACACCACGCCCGAGCAGATGAAGATGTTCCTGACCCGGCTCGGCTTCGGCTCCAAGATCGTGGTCACCGGCGACGTCACCCAGGTCGACCTGCCCAACGGCGTGCACAGCGGCCTGCGGGTCGTGGAGGGCATCCTCGACGACGTCGAGGACATCTCGTTCAACCGGCTCACCGCCCACGACGTCGTCCGCCACCGGCTGGTGGGCAAGATCGTCGCCGCCTACGACCAGTTCGACGCGCGACAGGCGCCGCGCTCATGAGCGTCGAGGTGCTCAACGAGTCGGGTGTCAGTCTCGACGTACGCCGCACGCAGAAGCTCGCGCGCTTCGTGATGGACCGCATGCGCGTGCACCCGCAGGCCGAGCTGTGCGTGACCGCGGTCGACGAGGACACCATCGCCGAGCTGAACTCGAAGTGGATGGAGAAGGACGGCCCGACCGACGTGCTCGCCTTCCCGATGGACGAGCTCCGTCCGGGACACGTCAACGAGGAGCCGGAGGAGGGCGTGCTCGGTGACCTCGTCCTCTGCCCGGTGGTGGCCGAGCAGCAGGCGAAGACCGCCGGCCACAGCACCGACGACGAGATCGACCTGCTGACCGTGCACGGCATCCTGCACCTGCTCGGCTACGACCACGCCGAGCCGACCGACCACAAGGCGATGTTCGACCTCCAGGCGAGCCTGCTCGCCGAGTGGCTGGGCCGGGACGACACCCCGGCGCCCACCACCGGAGGCTGAGTCCGTGAGCGGGGACAGTCCGGGCCCCTACCTGGCGGTCGTCGTGCTCGTCGTCGCCGCGGCCCTCCTGACCGGGGTCGAGGCGGCGTTGTCGACCTTCTCGCGCGCCCGCGCCGTCGAGCTCGAGCACGAGCGCCGACCCGGCGCCGCGCGGCTGGTGCGGCTCCTCGACGACCCGCCGCGACACCTCAACGTCGTGCTGTCGCTGCGCATCCTCACCGAGACCGCGGCCGTGGTGCTGGCCACGGTGATCGTGCTCGACGTCCTCGGCGGCGACCGCTGGACCTCGGTGCTCGCCGCTGTCGTCATCATGTTCGTGGTGCTCTTCGTGCTGGTCGGTGTCGCCCCACGCACCTTGGGCCGCCAGCACGCCGAACGGATCGCGCTCAGCACCGCCGGCATCGTGCTCGGTGTCTCACGCGTGCTCGGGCCGCTGCCCAGGTTGCTGATCCTCGTGGGCAACGCGGTGACCCCGGGCAAGGGCTTCTCGGCCGGCCCGTTCTCCTCGGAGGCCGAGCTGCGCGAGATGGTCGACCTGGCCGAGGCCTCCAGCCTGATCGAGTCGGGCGAGCGCCAGATGATCCACTCCGTCTTCGAGCTCGGCGACACCACGGTGCGCGAGGTGATGGTGCCGCGCACCGATCTGGTCTTCATCGAGCACGGCAAGACGCTGCGGCAGGCGATGTCGCTGTTCCTGCGCAGCGGCTACTCCCGCGTGCCCGTCGTCGAGGACGACCTCGACGACATCATCGGCTTCGCCTACCTCAAGGACGTCGCCAAGCGCGTCTTCGACCGTCACGCCGCCGAGTCGACGGAGAAGGTCGAGTCGGTGATGCGCCCGGTCTTCCACGTGCCCGACTCCAAGCCGGTCGACGACCTGCTGCGCGAGATGCAGGCCCTGCGCCGCCACATCGCGGTCGTCGTCGACGAGTACGGCGGCACCGCCGGCATCGTCACGATCGAGGACATCCTGGAGGAGATCGTCGGCGAGATCACCGACGAGTTCGACTCCCAGGAGGTGCCGATCGAGACCCTCGACGACGGCTCGACGCGTGTCCCCGCGCGTTTCCCGGTCGACGACCTCGACGAGATCACCGGCATCGAGATCGACGACGACGAGGTCGACTCGGTCGGCGGCCTGATGGCCAAGCACCTCGGCAAGGTCCCGATCCCCGGCTCCCGCGTCGAGGTCGAGGGGCTGGTGTTCGTCGCCGAGGAGGCCAAGGGTCGACGCAACCGCATCGGCACCGTCCTGATCACCCCCGTCAACGGGTCGAGTGCTCAGACGGGTGCCACGGCCCCTGCTTGAGCACACGACTCGGCATGATGAGCGCGTGTTCGAAGGCTTTCGGGACGAGCGGATCGAGGTCGGTGAGGTCACGCTGCGCGTGCGGCACGGCGGGGAGGGGCCGGCCGTCCTGCTGATCCACGGGCATCCACGCACCGGCTCGACCTGGTACGCCGTGGCCCCGCGTCTGGTCGAGTCCGGGTTCAGCGTCGTCGTGCCGGACATGCGCGGCTACGGGCAGTCGTCGAAGCCGGACGTCCGGGTCGACCACAGCCAGCAGTCGAAGCGCGCGGTGGCCGGTGATCTCGCCGCGCTGATGGAGCGGCTCGGGCACGCGTCGTACTCCGCCGTCGGGCACGACCGGGGCGCCCTGGTCAGCTTCCGGCTGGCCCTCGACTTCCCCGACCGGGTCCAGCGGCTCGTCGAGGTCGACGGGATGCCAGTGGTCGAGCACCTCGAGCGCACCGACGCGCGGTTCGCCCGTGACTGGTACCACTGGTTCTTCTTCGACGTCCCCGACAAGCCCGAACGCGCGATCAACGCCGACCCGCTCGCCTGGTACGCCCACGACCCGCAGCGGATGGGGGAGGAGAACCACGCCGAGTGGGTCGAGGCCGTGACGAACCGCGAGACGGTCGTGGCGATGCTCGAGGACTACCGCGCCGGCCTGCACGTCGACGCCGACCACGAACGAGCCGATCGCGACGCGGGCCGGCGCGTCGAGTGCCCGATGCTGCTCCTGGTCTCCGCGTACGACGACCTCGACATCCACGGCGACCCGCTCGAGATCTGGCGTCCGTGGTGCACCGACGTGCGCGGCGCCACGATCGACAGCGGCCACCACGTCGCCGAGGACAACCCGGAGGCCCTCGTCTCGGCGCTCGCCGAGTTCCTCCGCGGCCCCTAGGATCGCCGTCGTGCTGGAGGACCCCGAGGACGAGAAGCTGGTCACCCTGGCGAAGGCCACCCGGCTGCGCGCGAAGGCGGCGGAGGGGGCGGCGATACGTGACCTCGACGGGCGCACCTACGCCGCGGCCACGGTCGACCTGCCGTCGCTGCAGGTCAGCGCCGTGGGAGCGGCGATCGCGATGGCGGTGGCGAGCGGCGCGAAGGGGCTCGAGGCGGTGGTCGTGCTGACCGAGGGGTCGGTGGACGACGACGACCTTGCCGCCGTCCGGGACATCGCAGGATCCGGGGTACCCGTCCATCGGGGCACCCCCTCGGGGAGCCTCGCGGAGACCCTCACGTCCTAGGATGGTCGGATCCGGGATTATGGTTGCGCTGAACAACTAGCAGGAGTGGGAAACAGAGTGACCGTCACCAGCGAGCGTGCTGAGCTCGAGCAGCATCGCGCCGCCGTACGCCGGCTGCAGGACTCCTACGCCGCGATCCCCGCCGGCTCACCGGTGCGTCTCGCCAAGAAGACCACCAACCTGTTCCGCCCGCGCGACGCCGTCACGACGCCCGGGCTGGACGTCTCGGGCCTCGCCGGTGTCCTCAGCGTCGACCCCGTCGCGCGCACCGCCGACGTGCAGGGCATGTGCACCTACGAGGACCTCGTCGACGCGACCCTGCCGCACGGCCTGATCCCGTACGTCGTCCCGCAGCTGCGCACCATCACCCTCGGTGGCGCGGTCACCGGTCTGGGCATCGAGTCGACCAGCTTCCGCAACGGCCTGCCGCACGAGTCGGTGCTGGAGATGGACGTGTTCACCGGCGCGGGCGAGGTCATCACGGCGCGCCCGGACAACGACCACGCCGACCTGTTCCGCACCTTCCCCAACTCCTACGGCTCGCTCGGCTACGCCACCCGGCTGCGCATCGAGCTCGAGCCCGTCAAGAGCCACGTCGCGCTGCGCCATGTGTCCTTCGGCGACACCGAGTCGATGCAGGCCGCGATCGCCGAGATCAGCGAGACCGGCGAGTGGGCCGGCCGGCGCGTCGACGGCCTGGACGGCGTCGCCTTCGAGCCGGGGCAGTACGTCCTGACCCTGGCGCAGTGGACCGATGCAGCAGCCGACGACGAGGCCTCCGACTACACCGGGCAGCAGATCTTCTGGCGATCGCTCCAGGAGCGCTCCACCGACCTGCTGACCTTCCACGACTACCTGTGGCGCTGGGACACCGACTGGTTCTGGTGCTCCCGTGCGTTCGGCGCGCAGAACCCGTACCTTCGCCGGATCTGGCCGAGGAGCAAGCGCCGCTCCGACGTCTACCAGCGGCTGCTCTCGCTCGACGCGCGCTTCGGCATCGCCGCCAGGCTCGACAAGCGCGCCGGCCGGCCGCAGCGCGAGCGCGTGGTGCAGGACATCGAGGTGCCGGTCGAGCGGCTGGGGGAGTTCCTCGACTGGTTCGACGAGCACGTCGGCATGCGCCCGGTCTGGCTCTGCCCGCTGCGTCTCCGGGTCCCTGAGGAAGGGCGAAGTCCTGTCTCGAAGGGCTGGCCCTCGTACCCCCTCGAGCCCGGCCGCACCTACGTCAACGTCGGCTTCTGGGGCACGGTGCACGTCGGTCCGGACGCCCCGAACAGCCCGCGCAACCGCGCGATCGAGCACAAGGTGGCCGAGCTCGACGGCCACAAGAGCCTGTACTCCGAGGCGTTCTACGACCGCGCGACCTTCGACCAGCTCTACGACGGCGCCAACCTCGCGGCGGTCAAGGGCCGCTACGACCCCGATCACCGACTGAGCACTCTCTACGACAAGGCAGTAGGCAGGAAGTGAGCACACCATGACGCAGACCAGTGATCGCCCGACCACCCGCACGACCCCGGGCAAGATGACCATCGCGGAGATGTTCGAGACCCTCCTGGCCAACCCGGTGCCGATCCGCTTCACGGCCTACGACGGCAGCAGCTACGGGCCGGAGGACGCCAAGTTCGGGCTCGACCTGAAGACCGAGCGCGGTCTGGCCTACCTCGTCACCGCCCCCGGCGACCTCGGCCTCGGGCGTGCGTACGTCGCGGGCGACCTCGACGTCCGCGGCGTGCACCCGGGGGACCCCTACGAGGGTGTGCTCACGCTGCTGCGCGAGATGCGCTTCCGCCGGCCCACCGGCACGCAGCTGGTGGCGCTGATGCGCTCGATCGGCGTCTCGCACCTGCTGCCGCCGCCCCCGCCGCCGCAGGAGCACCTGCCGCGGTGGCGCCGGATGATGGAGGGCCTCCGCCACTCCCACAGCCGCGACGGCAAGGTGATCTCGCACCACTACGACGTCTCGAACCGCTTCTACGAGATGGTCCTCGGTCCCTCGATGACCTACACGTGCGCGGTCTTCCCGACCGAGGACGCCACCCTCGAGGAGGCGCAGCACCACAAGTACGACCTGATCGCGCGCAAGCTCGACCTGCAGCAGGGCCAGCGACTGCTCGACGTCGGTTGCGGCTGGGGTGGCATGGTCCGCCACGCGGCCCGTGAGTACGGCGTCCGCGCCCTGGGCGTGACCCTGTCGAAGGAGCAGGCCGAGTGGGCGCAGCAGAAGATCAAGGAGGAGGGGCTCGACCACCTCGCCGAGGTTCGCCACCTCGACTACCGCGACACGCCGGAGACCGACTTCGACGCGGTGTCCTCGATCGGCCTGACCGAGCACATCGGGGTGTCGAACTACCCGGCGTACTTCGCCTTCCTGCGCGACAAGCTGAGGCCGCACGGCCGGCTGCTGAACCACTGCATCACCCGGCCGGACAACCGCCCGACGTCGACCGGCGCCTTCATCGACCGGTACGTCTTCCCCGATGGTGAGCTCACCGGCTCGGGGCGCATCGTCACCGAGATCCAGGACGCCGGTCTCGAGGTGCAGCACGAGGAGAACTTCCGCGTGCACTACGCCAAGACCCTCGCCGGCTGGTGCCGCAACCTCGAGGCCAACTGGGACGACTGCGTCGCCGAGGTCGGCGAAGGCACCGCCCGCGTCTGGGGTCTCTACATGGCCGGCTCCCGCATGGGCTTCGAGCGCAACGAGATCCAGCTCCACCACGTGCTCGCCACGAAGACGGATGACGACGGGATCAGCAACTATCCGTTACGTCACACCTTCTGAGCGATCTGAGGCTGCGTGATACCCCTCTCGACGGCGTACGCCTGTGGTCATGTCAGGGTCCGCCGGTGACCATCGAGGACGCGGCCCTGCGCCCCCGCACAGACACGGGGGCAGTGACGCCCTCGTACCGGCGATACGTGGCGATCGGGGACTCGTGGACCGAGGGCGTCGGTGATCCGGACGAGACCCGGCCCAATGGGTTCAGAGGGTGGGCGGACCGCGTCGCGGAGGCGCTGGCGGCTGAGCGCGAGGACTTCCGGTACGCCAACCTGGCGATCCGCGGTCGCACCGTCGAGGAGATCCTCGACGAGCAGCTCGGACCCGCGCTGGAGCTGGAGCCAGACCTCCTGACCATCCAGGGGGCAGGCAACGACCTACTGCACGTGCGAGTCGACATCGACGCGCTCGTCGGGTCGATCGATGCGGCGGTGGCGAAGGCCAACGACGTCGGTGCCCGCGTCGTGCTGTTCACCCATGGCACGCCCGCCGCCGGCCCCTTCCGCATCCTTCGCGGGCGGGTTGCCGTCTTCAACGAGCTCATCCGAGAGGTCGTCGACACACGAGAGGTGGCCCTGGTCGACAACTGGCGACTCCGCGAGGCGCGGGACCCGCGCTACTGGGACGTGGATCGGATCCACCTCTCACCCTTCGGCCACCACCTCGCCGCCCGGCACGTGCTGAACAGCTTGGGCATCCGCCACGACGCGGAACCGTTGGTCCTGCCTGACGTCACGAGCTTGACCGGACGACAACGCCTGCTGGCCGAGGTCGAGTGGACCCGGAGCTTCGCCGGTCCGTGGGTCTACCGTCGGCTCACCGGGCGCTCGTTGGGAGACGGTGTCACTGCCAAACGGCCAGTCCTGGCGCCCATCTGAGTGCACCGAGCACTGCACGAACCTCGGTGGGGCGTGGCTGAGAAGACCACCCGGCGTCGCCGACCTGAGCTGGCGACAACGGTGGCATCCTCCCGAACCTGAGGATCCAGCCTTCTGGACAGCTCCCCCTGACGTTCGTGGCGCACGACACGTCCGGTGCCGTGCTCGGGGCAGTCGGTCTGGGCACGGTCTGGGCACGGTCTGGACACGGTCTGGGCACCTACGAGGTGGACGACCGACGTGACAGAACTCCCTGGCGTGCGGGTGGATCGTGCAGGAGAGCTTCGTGAGCGCCGGCGTACGCATCGAGGTCCTTCACAAGCGCTTGTCGTCGTGGCTCGGGGAGCTGCGAGCCCGTGAGGTCGCGAGGCTCATGAGCAGCGGTTCGACGCGGTGGTGGACGGGCGCGAGGGTCGACCAGAGCAGTCGGCCCAGCCTGGATCGGTACCAGACGTAGGTCGTGAGTGTGAGCCGGTCCTCGTCGACGAGCAGCACCTTGCGCGCTGCGATGGAGCCGGACTCCACCTCGAGGGTGATCGCATCCGGCCTGGTCGTGGTGATCGTCCATCCCGCGACCGTGCCCGGCTCTCGGGGAGCCAGCCGGAGACGCAGGACGAACCTCCAACCGAACAGCACGAACCACCTCAGGAGCAGGTGAGCGCCTTCCAGGATGGTCCTTGCCCACTGCTCGGACGACGCGCGGCCAGCGCCGGGGAAGTCGGCGGCGAAGGACGACCCGTAGTCGGGCGCTGGGCCATCCTGGGCGCCGATCCCCACGGCTGGTGTGATGCGCCGCGCCCGGCCGCTTCTGGGATTCCCCACGCAGCCATCTTCCACCAGATCGAGTCGCGGCCTCGGGCTCAGTCCGGGGCTCAGCCGGGCCGGCTGGCTGGCAGCCGAACCTCGATCACGTTGTCGCCGGGCTCGGAGTGGATCAGGATCTGGCCCCGGTGGCGGTCGACCACGATGCGGCGGGCGATGTCGAGGCCGAGGCCGGTGCCCTGGCCGACATCCTTCGTCGTGTAGAACGCCTCGAAGGCGCGGGCGGCGACCTCGGGTGACATCCCGGGGCCGGTGTCGGCGATCTCGACGACGAGGGTGTCGGCGTCCAGCCGGGTGCTGATGCGCAGGGTGCCGGTGCCGCCCATGGCATCGAGCGCGTTGTCGATCAGGTTCGTCCAGACCTGGTTGAGCTCGCCGGGGAAGGCGTCGATGGCCGGCACGTCGGCGCCGACGTCGCGGACGACCTCCACGTCCTCGCCGATCTTGTGCCCGAGCATGACCAGCGTGCTCTCGATCCCCTCGCGGACGTCGATACTCTGGAGCGAGCCGCGGTCCATCTGGGAGTACGACCGCACCGCGGAGACCAGCTCGGAGACCCGCCGGGTCGACTCGCGCACCTCGCCCAGCACCGCGCTCGAGGAGAGGGTGGCCACCACCCAGTCCATCGCGGGCTGCAGGCCCGCCCCGACAGCCTCCTCCACCCGGGCGCACCACTCGATCTCGGTGCCGGCGGCCGCCAGGACGGGCGCCAGCTCCCAGGACTGGGCGACGTCGTGCGCCTCCAGCCAGTCGGTCGAGCGCGTCCTCGCGGTCGGCGTTGGCCAGCGAGTCGCGCGAGATCGGCCGGTCCGCCAGCTCCAGGCGCAGCGCGTCGAGGGCGGCGAACTGGGTCGCGGAGATGCCGTGCTCCGCCAGTCCGCGCAACGACGTCAGCAGCGACGCGTTGGTCTCCTCCAGCGCGGCCACGGCCCGGACCGCTGCCGCTGCGGGATTGTTGAGCTCGTGCGCCAAGCCCGCGGCCAGACGACCGAGGGTGACCAGTGAGTCGCGCTGGCGGGCGGTGGCCTCGATCCGGCGGGCGGTCCCGAAGATGCCGTTGATCAGGTGCACGCCCAGGGGCAGCCACGCCCTCAGCCGCTTGCCGAGTGCCTCGGACGGCACCCGCAGGAACCGCCCGGGTACGTCGCCGTGGCCGGTCGCGAGGTAGACGCCCTGGTTGTCCCACGCCCGGAAGCCGCCGGACCAGATGCCGGGGTCCGCCATCCGCCCGACGGCGACGTCCTCGCCACCGAGCCGCCGGGTGAGCTCCAACGCTCCGTCGACCAGCACCCACCAGTAGTCGGCGTGCTCGCCCTCGCGGAAGACGAGGTCGCCGCGCTCGAAGGCCACCTCGGTGCCGTCCGCGAGCAGCTCGGCGAGCTGCTCGTCGGTGACCCCGTCGAAGAGTGCCAGCGGGCGCAGGTCAGCGACGTCCATCAGATCGTCGCCAGGTAGCGGTGCACGTGGTAGACGGACATCGCGCCCTCACCGACGGCGGAGGCGACCCGCTTCATCGAGTCCAGCCGCACGTCGCCGGCCGCGAAGACGCCTGGCACGCTCGTCTCGAGGGGGTACGGCGCCCGCGCGAGCGGCCAGGCGACTCCTTCGTGGCCGAGCTCCTGGCCGGTGACCACGAAGCCGTGGTCGTCGCGCGTGACCTGAGGACCGAGCCAGTCGGTGCGCGGCGAGGCGCCGATGAACACGAACAGCCAGGACGCCGGCACCTCCTCGGTGACCTGCGCGGCGCGGTCGTGCAGCGTGAGCGCCTCGAGGTGGCCGTCGCCCCGGGCTCCGACCACCTCGGTGCACAGCCGCACCTCGATCGTCGGGGTGGAGAGGATCCGGGCGACGAGGTAGCTCGACATGCTGGCCTCGAGCGTCTGGCCGCGGACCAGCAGGACGACGCGCTTGGCGTAGCGGGCCAGGTTGAGCGCGGCTTGCCCCGCGGAGTTCGCCGCGCCGATGAGGTAGACCTCCTCGTCGGCGCACTGGCGGGCCTCGCTGGCGTCGGCGCCGTAGTAGATCCCGCGGCCGGTCAGGGCCTCCACCCCGTCGGCCTCGAGCCGCCGGTAGGAGACGCCGGTCGCGACGATCATCGCGCGCGCCTCGACCTCGCCGCCGCCGTCGAGGAGCACCACCCGTGCCGGGCCGCGCTCCTCGAAGCCGGTGACGTCACGCGCCAGCACCAGCTCGGCACCGAACCGGGAGGCCTGCGCGAGCGCGCGATGGGTCAGGTCGGCGCCGGTCAGCCCGCGCGGGAAGCCGAGGTAGTTCTCGATCGCGGCGCTCTGCCCGGCCTGGCCCCCGGGCGCCTCTCGCTCCACGACCACGGTGGTGAGGCCCTCGGAGGCGGCGTACACCGCGGCCGCGAGCCCGGACGGTCCCGCGCCCACGATGCAGACGTCGTAGACCTTCTGGGTGGCGACCGTGCGCAGGCCGAGGGCGCCGGCGAGCTCGACCGTGGTCGGCCCGAGCAGCGGGTCGCTGGTCAGGGACCAGCACCAGCGGCAAGGCGGCGTGGTCGACCCCGGCAGCGGACATCAGCGGCTCCGCCTCGTCGTCGCGCTCGACGTCGACCCAGCGGTAGGGCACGTGGTTGCGGGTGAGGAACTGCCGCAGCTCGTGCCCGCGGTCGGACCATCGGTGGTCGACGACTCGCACCGAGACCGTCGCCTCGGGGTTGGCGCTGCGCCAGTCGTCGAGCAGCTCGTCGACGACGGGGTAGAGCCGCTCCTCCGGCGGGTCCCACGGCTTGAGCAGGTAGTAGTCGAGCCCGATGTCGTTGATCGCCGGGATGGCCACGTCGGTGTCGGCGTACGCCGTGAGCAGCAGCGACTTGGCGGTCGGCGCGTGCTCCCGGGCCGCGTCCGAGCAGCTCGGTGCCGGTCATCCGCGGCATCCGCTGGTCGGTGACGATCAGCGCCACGGGGTGGCCGCGCACGGCCAACCGCGCGAGCGCGTCCAGCGCGTCCGCGCCGGATGTCGAGGGGACGATGCGGTACTCCGCTCCGTAGTGGCGACGGAGGTCCCGGCTGATCGCTGCCGAAACCTCCGGATCGTCGTCGACGGACACGATGGCCGGCTTCGTCACACGACCCTCCCAGTCAGCCCGAGACACCTGTCCGGACCCTACGCCGCTCCTACGAGCGTGGGGGAGCGGTTCACGCGTCCTCGGCCGGGCCCGTGGTGGAGGCCAGGAGGTGGCGCGCCCGACGGCCGAGGTCGTGCAGGTCGACCCGGCCGGCGTCAGCCGCGGAGGCGAGGCGCGCGGCGAGATCCAGCGCCTCGTCCAGCGAGGGTCCGGCGACCGCGACCTCCTGGCCCATGTCGCGCAGGATCGTGACCTCGGTGCGCGAGGCGATCAGCGGGTCGGTGACGCCGTCGATCCACACGCGGGTGCGGCGGCCGTCGCCGCGCTCGTCGCCGGTGATGCGCTCGAGCGCGTAGATGCGGTCGGCGCGGGCGAACTTGCCGAAGCCCAGGGCCACCATGCGGGAGTCCGTCGTCACCCGGTCATCTTGGCACCGGGCACCGACACCGTGTCTGAGAAAAGCGACATATCCCCCCATCGCGGATGCTGGGCGGCTACCGTCAAGGGGCAAGGTACTCGGGAGGTGTGGGATGGACGGGCCGTCGGACGACGCCGCCCTGTGGCGCCTGACCGTGCAGCACTCGCCGATCGGGATGTCGCTGGTCGCCCTGGACGGTCGGCTGCTGATGGTCAACCACGCGCTCTGCGAGATGCTCGGGTACGACGCGGAAGGCCTGTCCCAGCGCGGGTTCCAGGAGCTCACCCACCCCGAGGACCTCGACGCGGACCTCGCGCTGTTCGACCAGGCTGCCGTCGGCGACATCGACTCCTACCGGATGAGCAAGCGCTACCTGCACGCGGACGGCCACGTGATCTGGGGCGACCTCTCGGTGGCCCTCGTGCGCGGCCCCGACGGAGCACCGCTCCACTTCGTCTCCCAGATCCTCGACGTGACCGAGCAGCACGACTACGCCGAGCGGCTCGAGGCCGTCAACCTCCAGATGGAGCGTGACCACAAGACCCTCGAGACGGTCTTCGAGGCGGTCGGTGTCGGCCTGGTGCTGATCGGGCCCGACGGCCACTACGAGCGGATGAACCGCCGGCACCAGCAGTTCATGCACCTGCCCTTCCCCGCGGGGCACGCGGGGGAGGCGGGACAGCTCGGGCACGTGTACTTCCTCGACGAGAAGACGCTGATGTCCCGCGAGGACATGCCGTCCTACCGCGCGGTCCAGGGCGAGGAGTTCGACGACTACTGCTACTGGGTGGGTGCGGACGCGCGTACGCGCAAGGCCTTCTCCACCTCAGCGCGTCAGGTGCGCGGTCCCGCGGGAGAGAGGCTCGGTGCAGCGCTCGCCTACCAGGAGATCACCGACCTGATGCGGGCGATGCAGGTGAAGGACGAGTTCGTGTCGTCGGTGTCGCACGAGCTGCGTACGCCGCTCACCTCGCTCCTGGGCTATCTCGAGATCCTGTGCGAGCACGACGACCTCCCCGCCGAGGTGAGCTCCCAGCTGCACGTGATGCAGCGCAACGCCCTCCGGCTGCGGACCCTGGTCTCCGACCTCCTCTACGTCGGCCAGGCCGACGAGGGTGGACTGCAGGTCGACCGCGTCCTGATGGACCTCGTCGACGTCGCACAGGACTCGGTCGAGGCAGCGCGCCCCATGGCCGAGAAGTGCGGGATGGCCCTGCGGCTCGAGGCGCCCGAGCAGCTCTGCGTCGCGGCCGACGAGCAGCGGGTGCGTCAGGTGCTCGACAACCTGATCTCCAACGCGATCAAGTACAGCGACCGTGGTGGATCGGTCTCGGTCGTCCTGCGACAGGACGCGGACGGGATCGAGCTCGCGGTCACCGACACCGGGATGGGGATCCCGCCCGAGGAGATCGAGAACCTCTTCACCCGCTTCTTCCGGGGGAACGACGCGCGCGTGAGCCACATCCCCGGCACGGGTCTGGGGTTGAACATCGTCAGCTCCATCGTGGCTGCCCACGGCGGCGAGGTGTCGGTGGAGAGCGAGCTGGGACAGGCAGCACCTTCCGGGTCACGTTGCCCTCGTCCGGCCCGTCACCGGCGATCGCGCGAGCGCGCCTGCGCCCGTCGTGCGCGCCAGCTGACCTGCCCGACGGGGCGGCCGTCCACCACGTCCTCAGGCGGTCTGGAGCCGCCGCCACTCGACGCGAGCGGCGACCGCGGAGGCCAGGCAGGCCAGGGCCAGCACCACGACGAGTCCCCACTCGAACGAGCCGTCGCCGTGGTCGGGATCGATGCCGAAGGCCTCGAGCCAGTCGTGCCAGAACAGCGTGACCACGGCGAGCGACGCCGGTGACGCCGGCGAGCCCCGCCTCCCACCAGAAGCGTGCGGAGACTTCTCTCTTCATGCCCACAGGGTCGGTCCGGGACCTCACCACGTCAACGCCGCAACCCTGACCGTTCGGCCACTTCCCGCGATCGGCGCCCGGGTCTACGGTGGTGAACCGTCGGACCTTGGATGCTCTGCAGGTTGACGTGTCGCTCGGTTCGACGAGGCGGTCGCCAGCCCTTCCCCCTGGCGCATTGGGAGGGCGGAGCACGGACATGCCCGATGTCCTGGGGATCGATGTCCGTGGATCGTCATGGCTGCCGCGAGCCGTGCGGATCACGACCGCAGGCGCCGTCGGTCGCAGCTGGATCACCGTGCCCGTGCCGGTCGCGAACCGACTGCTGGGTGCGGCCGTCCGACTCGTCGCCGACCTCCCGGTCGGGAAGCACGCCGGACGTCGTGTGGATGTCCGGAGGCTCCGAGCTGCTCGTCCACACCGATGAGGTCACGCTGACCTGTGCTGCCGGCGTCGTGCAGGTCGGCATCGGCGTCGCGTGCGACCAGGCGCAGGGCACGGCCACGGTCTCGTTCGCGCTCGGTACGTCGGACGCGACGCGTGGGCTGTTCATGGCGACCTACGACCGACCGAGCGGACCGCCCGAGGTCGTCGGGGTCTGGGGCGAGCCCCTCACCGCGTTCGCCTGGGAGTGCCTGCTCACGTTGGCCACCGAGCTCGCGGCCGCGGCGGGCAAGGACGCGCAGGGGCGCCCCTTGGTTCCAGGAGCGCTCGGTGCGTGCCCGACGGTCTCCAGGTGCTGCCGAGGGCGAGGACCGCGTCGTGAGCGTCGACCGCTCCGACCTTGGCTCGTTCGGAGACCTGGCGGTGGCACTCGGCCTGCTGTCGCCCGACACCGGTGACCCGAACGGCGACTGGTTCACCGACCCGGTCAACGGCGGGACCGGACCCACCCCGCACGGACTGAAGACGGTGCTGGCGGACGACGCCCAGCGGACCGCCCTGCTGCACTTCGTCGACCAGGTGCTCGGCCCACCTGATGCCCCCGTCCGGGACACGGCCACCTGGGTGCCGCTCTTCGCCGAGGCCGACCCCCACGTGACCATCTACGCCGTGGTGTCCGAGGTCGACACCGAGGTGCGCGTGGGCATCGCGCTCGAGCACACCACCGCGAACGCCGCGCCGCCGACCATCAGCACCAGCGTGCACGTGCCGCTGTTCCGCTTCTCGCGTCGCGGCTCCTCGCTCACGCCGGGCGACCCGCCCGACTGGCTGCTCCTCGGCCGCGACGGCGGTGACATCGAGATCTCCGTCGACGCCACCCTGCGGGCCGACGCGGCACCGCCCGGGACCGCCGCGCTCGGTGGGGCCGCCCTCGGCGTGACGATCCCGACGGCCAGCCCGGACGTCGCGTTCTCGCTGACCCTGCGCGACCTGCAGCTGCCGGGCGCTGCACAGCCGGAGACGATCACCCTGGACCTGGCGCACCCCGACCAGCTCGGTCAGGAGCTGCTCGACCTGCTCTCCGGGCTGGTCCGTGCGGAGGCCGATGCGCTCGGCTCCTCGCTGGAGTCCGACTTCGCACCGTTCGCGTCGCTGGCCGGGATGCTCGGGCTGCGCGACGTCGCCGGCCTGCCGCCGTTGCCGCTCGCGGACCTGCCCACCCAGGGCGTGCACGCGCTCGTCGCCTGGGTCGAGGGCGTGCTGGCCGACCACACGGCGCGCGATGCCTGGCTGGGACAGCTCGCGTCGTTGATCGGCAGCAGCGCCAGCGTGGACACCGCCCGCGAGGCGGTGGTGGTCACCCTCGGCTCCGGCGTCGGCCAGGTGGTGGTCCGGTTCGGCGTCGGGGTGACGCCCGGGACCGGTGGCCACCCGGTGATGGTGCCGTGGGCCGAGGCGTCGTACGCCTCCCGGACGGGCGTGCTCGCGCAGGCACACGTCGACCTGCTGCGCGTCGACACCGGTACGGGCGCGGTGCTCGCCGTGCCCGACGCCCGGCTGGAGGCCGTCTTCGGCGCCGACGCCGGCGGTGGGTCCCTGGTCGACGAGGGCCACACCTTCACGGTCGGGTCCCTGCACATCGGTGTCGCCCTGGACGACCAGCACCGACCGGCGTTCGTCCTGACCGCCGCCGACGTGTGGCTGGACAACGCCCACCGAGACGTGGTCGACCTCTCGACTCCCGACGCCGCCCTGGCGGCCGGCGCCGACCTGGTCACGGCGGCGTTGCAGAACGCGCTCTCGGCCCTCGGCGACGCCGGCGACCTCGTGTCCCGGCTGCTCGGGGTGACAGCGACCGCGGGAGTCGGACCCATCTCCGTGCCCGGGCTCGTGGCCGACCCGGTCGGCACGATCAAGGCGCACTGGCAGGCGGTGCTCGCCTCGAGCGCGGCGGCGCAGGACCTGCTGGGCCGGCTCTCCGCACTGGTCCGGGGCGTGGCTCCGGCGCTGGCTCCGGGCAGTGGCACCCAGGACCACCCCTGGCAGGTCGCCCTGGTCGACGGGGTCGGACTCAGCGTGTGGCTGGACGGATCCGTCGTCCATGTCGACGCGGCGGCCGACCTGGCGCGGCCCGTGCTCGACACCCTGCAGCTCAGCCTGGCGCTGTCCATCACCGTCGTGACCCTCGACCTGACCCAGGGCCACGCCACCTTCGCGAGCGGCGCCTCGCTGTCCGCCTCCCTCGGCCGCGCCGACGCCCGGCCCACCGTGCTCCGGCTCGGTGACCTCGCGCTGCACGGCACCGAGCTCGCCGTCGAGGCCACCTGGATCCCGGCTGCCGGGATGCGGGTACGCCTGCGCTCCGCCGACCTCGCCCTGGACGTCGGGAGCACCTCGGTGGCGATCCCCGCTGCCCGAGGTCGACGAGCACGGCGCCCTGACGCTGCCCGATCCCGACTGGTCGGCCGTGGAGACGGCGTTGCTGGCCCTGCTGGGCAAGGTCGGGATCCCGGAGCTCCAGGCGGGGCTGCAGCTCCTCGGCTGGGACGGCGACGGCCCCCACCTCGCACTCGCCGACCTGCTCAGTGGCGACCAGCACGCCATCACGGCGGCGATCGAGGCGTGGCTCGCTGACCTGCTGCTCGACTGCGACGTCGTACGAGGGGCGCTCGGTCCGGTCGCGGCGCTGCTCAGCGGGTTCTCGCTCGTCCGCGCCGCTCGGGTCGCGGTCGCGCGGACGACCCCTACCGCTGCCCCGTCGCCGGCGAGCCGCGGGCGCCGGGCCTGCGCGTGTGGCTCGACCCGGGCTGCTCGCCGCAGCCCGACCCGCACCGGTTCGGGCAACGGCTCGCTGACCGGATCGACCGCACCGACCCCCGAGGTCGTCGCGGCGGCCCTGCGCCGCGCCGGGCTCAGCCGTCCGGACCTCGCCGACCTGCTCGTCGGCCGCGACTCCCTCGACGTCGGGCTCGGGCAGCTGCTCACCCGCTGGAGCGGCACCGACGGTCTCGTCGGCAAGCCCGACACGATGCCCAGCGACGTCAGCAGCCTGGTCGTCACCGGACTGTCCTACGCCGAGCTGGCTGCCCTGGGGCGCTCCGGTGCCCTTGCCGGCCGCGTGCTCACCGGCGCCGCGGCGGTGGTGCACGTCGGCACGGAGGCCGAGCTCCTGCACCGACCGCCCGTCCGGCACCACGATCGACCTCACCACCGACACCCCGCCGCCGACGCTGCCGGCGGGCACCGGCCCGTGGTTCGTGCGGGTGCCGACCCCGGCGGTCGCCGCCCTCGCGCGGCCGGACCGCGGGGGAGTGGGCGAGCAGGCCGCGCGGTTGGTGGCGCTCCTGCAGGGACGATCCGGGCAGCATCGCGCTGCTGGGCTACGGCGACGCGGCGGCCTCCGTCGTCAGGGCAGCCGCCTCGGTCGACACCGTCTCCGAGGTGGTCACGGTGGGTGGCCCGTGGGCCGACACGTCGTACCTCTCCTTCTCCGGCGGGTACGGCGGCGACGCCCTCCAGCTGCTGCGTCGGCTGCAGGTGCCCGACCTCCCGGTCTGGCCCGATCCGCTGCTCGGTGGACAGTGCACCCCGCTGCAGCGTGTGCGGCTCCTGGTGCAGCGTTCGCTCACCGCTCTCGACCCCGCAGCCGCGCTGCCGCGAGTCGACACCGAGACCCGCCGGACCGGCCTGACCGTGCACGCGGTCTTCGGCGCCCTCGACTCGGACGGCCTGCGCTACGGCGTCGGCGCCTTCGCCGCGGATGCCGTCGACGCGCGCACGCCCGTGCCGAGCACGGATCCGGTGACCGAGAACGAGCTGCACGTGGCCCTCGACGTCCCGGTCCTCGACCTGAATCTGGGCGGCCTGCTCGTCGGGGTGGGCGCTGCCTTCGAGGCCTGCCAGGTCACGCGGGGTGGCGACGGTCTCGCCCTCGGCCTGGCGCGCATCCTGACCGTCGAGCTCCATCTCGGCGTGCACGACGGCTGGCTGGTCGGCGGACCCGGCTCCGGCTCGGACTCCGGCGACCTCCGGTGGCTCGGGGTCACGGTCCAGGTCCCGCTGGACGGCACCACGGGCACGACCACGCTGGAGCTCCACGAGATGCAGGCCCTCGGGGTCGACCACGAGGTGCTCCTCGTCGACGCCAGCGGGGTCGATCCCGAGGTGCGGGTGGTCGTCGGCGACGTGGTGGGACGCCTCCGCGCCGCCGACCCCTCCCTGGCGCACCCTCCTGGCCCGCGTCGGCCTGGTGGACGGCACCGGGAGCTTCGACGCGAGCGGTCTCGACCGGATCGTGCACGACCCCGGCGTCACGCTCCACTCGCTGGTCGCCGCCGCGCCCGCCGACGTCGCCGGAGCCGTTCGCACGCTGGTGCCGTCCGCCGGTGGTTCCGGCTCGTCGGTCACCTGGGCCGTCGGACCGGGCTCGCGTGGGCATCGACCTCGCGACCGGGTCCTGGACCGTGGGGCTCAGCAGCACCGGCGAGGGACTCCTCCCGGTGTCCGTCGACGCGAGCCTGTCGACGAGCTCGGCGTACGCCACGATCGGGATCGGCGCCATCGACGCCCAGCTCGGCGGCACCCGTCTGGTCCTGGCGACTCCGCACGGCGGCGCCGGGGCGTCGGTGCACGTCGAGTGGGCCGGCACGGGTGGCGCGACCAGCACCGCCGGGATCTGGCCGACGCTGGAGACCGACTCCTGCGTGCCGCTCCTCACGACGCTGCTGCCCGCAGCCGCCCTCGAGATGCTGCTCAGCGCGCTGCTGGCACGGGTCAAGGGCGCCGCCGGCGACGCGCTGACCACCGGGCTGACCGTCTGCGGACTGCTGCAGCCCCGCACCGACGGCGGCCCCGAGCTGCGGCTGCCGCTCGCGTTCGTCCGCGACCCCGGCGCCCACCTGGTCGCCGTCGTACGGCAGGCCGAGGCCGACGTCGCGGCCAACGCCGTCCAGCTGCTCGACGCGATGGCTCACCTGGTGACGGCGACCCCGCCCGGTGACGGCAGCTGGCCGATCGCCGACGGCGTCACCCTGCAGTACGCCGCCTCCGGGGGCGCGCTGAGCGTCGGCCTGCACACCTCGCTCTCGGAGACGCTGGACGGGGTCGTGGTGACGAGCGGCCTGAGCGCCGGCGTCGTGCTCAGGCCCGGTGTCCTGCCCGCGCCCGCCGTGGACGTCTCGGTGCTCGTCGGCGAGGTGGGTCTCGAGCTCGCCCTCGACCCGGGCCTGCGGGTCAACCTGCTGCGGGCCGCACCGCAGTCGCCACTGCCGCTCTACCCGTCCGGACCAGGGCTCGGCCAGGCCTTCGCGACGGCGGCGCAGACGCTCGTGCCGGAGCTGCTCAACCGCGTCGCCGCTCTCGGCGGCTCCTCGACCGGGCTCGCCCAGAAGGTCGGCCTCCTCGTCGGCGAGCTGGGCGACGGGCTCGACCTCCGCGACGCGGGACAGTTCACCGGCGCGCGGATCACGACGTTCGCCGGCGACCCGTCAGGCGCCCTGCTGAGCCACCTGCCCGTGCTCGTCGGGCAGGCGACGGCCAGCCTCGTCGACGCCCTCAACGGCACGCCCGCCCGCGCCACGGTCACCCAGCAGCCCGGCCGCGCCACGATCACGTTCGGCACCTCGCCGGACACCGTCAGCGTCACCCTCGACACCACTGGGCCGGCGCCCGCGGTCGAGGTGGCGGCGTCCTGGATGATCCCCGACGTCGGCGAGGTCAGTCTCGACGTGCTGCGGTTCTCGGCCGCGGGGGTGACGGTCGGGGCGACGATCGGCCCGTTCCCCGTGCAGGCCGGTCCCGTGCGGCTGGCCCCGCTGGTCGTCGTGCACGCGGGCACCGGCTCGGCCGCCGCCGATCGCCTGGTCGGCATCGGCCTGGCGCTCGACGACCTCGCGGACCGGTCGGTCGAGGTGCGCTGGTCCCTCGATGCCCAGCCGCCGAAGCTGGTCGCGGTCGACCGCGGCACCGCCCCGCAGGTGAGCGAGGTGGGCGCCGTACCCCGCCTCCTCTCGCTGGGCGTCGGTCTCGCCGGCGGCATCGTCGTCGAGTCGCTGCCGACGGGCTTCCTCGACGCCAGGGCGATCCGGATCCTGCAGGGCGTGCTCTTCACCGAGACGGCCACCACGCCGCAGCTGGACCCCCAGGTCGTGCTCGACCTGCTCGACCCCGAGCTCGTGCTGGCGAGGGCGGAGCGGCTGCTGTGGAACGCGGCCACCGATGCCCAGCCGCTCCAGGTGACGATCGGCGGCATCGTCACGATCGGGCTGGTGGCCACCGACGCGGACGGCGGCAAGGACCTCGGCGTCGAGCTCACCCTCGCGAGCGGGCAACGGTTCAAGATCGCCGACGACGACACGGTGGTCGAGCTCGAGGTCGACGACACCTGGATCACGCCGGGCGTCGCGGCCGGCCTCGGCATCTACGCCGTCCACGGGGTCCGCACGGGTGAGGCGTTCGCGTTCTCGTTCCAGCCGGGAGTCACGGTAGGCGGGGTCGGGCTGCGCTTCACCAAGCAGAGCGGCCCCCTGCTGTCGCTCGGCGCCGTCGGGGTCGACGGCTTCGCCGTCCGGGTCTACGCGGAGGCGCGCGCCACGGGGGTGGGCGGCGGCGTGCAGGTCGCGCTGCTCGGGCTTGCGGTCGCCCCCGGAGGCGCCGGCGGCACCAACACGGTCGCCAACGGGATCATGGGCGACGCAGGCAAGTCGAGCCCGGCCCAGCGTCCGTCGTTCTCCCCGTCCCTGGCCGTGCAGGCGCACCCGGGCTCGGCGCTGGGCGTCACCCTCCGCGCCGGCGACCCGCCGGGCCCGTGGTGGGTCGTGGTGCAGCGCCAGCTCGGCCCGCTCTACGTCGAGCGGGTGGGCTTCGACGAGGCCGAGGCCAACGGCTCCGTCAGCCGGATCGCGCTGCTCTTCGACGGATCGGTGTCGATCTTCGGGCTGACCGCCTCGGTCGACCAGCTCTCGATCACCTGGCTGGGCGGCGACCCCTTCGACATCACCCAGTGGGCCGTCGACCTGATGGGGCTCGCAGTCTCCGCCGACATGAGCGGGGTCGAGCTGGCCGGCGGGCTGCTCAAGACCGTCGACTCCGACGGCGACCCGGCGTACGTCGGGATGCTGCTCGGCAAGTTCGGCATCTACGGCCTGAGCGTGTTCGGCGGCTACACCAGCCTCGGCGGCACCCCGTCGTTCTTCGTCTTCGGCGCCTTCAACGGGCCGATCGGCGGTCCGCCCGCCTTCTTCCTGACCGGCATCGGCGGCGGCCTGGGGATCAACCGCGCGCTGGTCGCGCCGACCGACCCGGCGAAGATCGACTCGTTCCCGTTCGTGCAGGCCCTGGACCCGTACGCCCAGGTGCCCGACCCGATGACGGAGCTGAAGAACCTCAGCATCGACTTCCCGCCGGAGCTCGGGAACTTCTGGTTCGCGGCCGGCATCAGCTTCACCTGCTTCAGCCTGGTCGACGGCGTGGCGGTGGTGGCCGTCTCGTTCGGCAACGGGCTCGAGATCGACCTGCTGGGCCTGGCCCGGATGGCGCTGCCCAACCCCGACGCCGCTCTGGTCTCCATCGAGCTCGGGCTGATCGCGCGCTTCTCGACCACCGAGGGCGTGTTCCTGATCCAGGCCTCGCTGACCGACAACTCCTGGCTGCTGTACGAGGACGTCCGGCTCACCGGCGGGTTCGCCTTCGCCACCTGGTGGAAGGGGCCGCTGGCGGGACAGTTCGTGCTCACCATCGGCGGCTACCACCCCGACTTCCACGTCGACGGCTACCCGGTCGTGCCGCGGCTCGGGCTGTCCTGGCAGGTGTCGAGCGACATCAGCATCAAGGGCGGCAGCTACTTCGCGCTCACCTCCGAGGCGGTGATGGCCGGGGTCGGCGTGGATGCGGTCGCCGACTTCGGCTGGGCGTGGGCCAAGGCCAGCTTCGGCGCCGACGGCCTCGTGTACTACGACCCGCTCTGGTACGACGTCGACGTCCGCGCCACGATCTCGGCCGGGGTCGACATCGACACCTGGCTGGGCACGATCAGCTTCTCGGTGACGACCGGCTGCGAGGTCCACGTCTGGGGCCCGGACTTCTCCGGCGAGGCGACCGTCGAGGTCGGTCCTGCCAGCGTGACCATCCCGTTCGGCTCGAACGCCAAGCACGAGGGCAAGGTGCTGGGCTGGGGCGACTTCGTCGCCAAGTACCTCGAGGACGCCGGCGACGGCGCAGCACGTGCCGCTGTCGGCGATCACCGGACGCGGGTCGCTCCCGGCCGCGACGGGCGGCGGGGCGTCGGCGCCCACCCCGGACGGCACCCTCGAGCGGCCGTTCGAGGTGTTCGCCGAGTTCGACCTCACCCTGGTCACGACGATGCCCACGTCCGTCATCAGCCTGGGCGGCCGGTCGCTGCCGTTCCAGGTGGTCCGCTCCGACGGTGCCTCGGCTGCCCTGGGGCTCAGCCCGATGCACGCCAACGTCTCGGTGTCGCAGGTCTCGATCACCTTGGAGAGCTCCTCCGGCGGCACCTGGCAGGACGACCAGGCGGACCTCGACCAGCTCGGTGTCGCGACCGCCACCTCGTCGTTCCCGATCGGCGTCTGGGGGGCGCCCACGGGCACGGCCGGGCAGACCACCCCCGACCGGCTGCCCTCCGGCGACGTGATCGTGGCCGGGAGCCAGCTGACCCTGACCGCCGCGGCGACGGGGCAGGCCACCGGGCCGGAGATCGACTACTACGCAGTCGAGGCCGGCACTCGGCGTCCGCTGCCGTTCACCGCCCAGTCCACCCAGCGGGTGGCGCTGCAGACGGCGGCGGGCCAGGTGCTCCCGCCACGACCGACGAATGTCGACAGCGCGGTGGACACCGCCGCCGAGCTCCTGTTCGCGGCGCCGGTCGTGGCCGCCACGGGGTCGGGGATCCTGAGCTCGGGCGTGCGCTCGGAGCTGGCCAAGGCCGGCTACCGCGGCAGCATCGCCGCCCCGCCGATGTTCGGCAACCTCACCGACGGGCTCGCGGTCGACAACGCCTCGGACGTCGCCTCGGCGCCACTGCCGGCGCCTGCGACGCCACCAGCGCCGCTGCCCCAGCACCCACGGATGATCGGCTACCTCTCCTCCGGCACGGCCGTCGCCTTCCGCGACGCGGGTACGACGGTCGCGAACGCGGCGACCAAGCGTCGTACCGCCCCCACGTTGGCCTCGGTGCAGTCACGTCTCGGCGCGCACCTGCCGCTCAACCTCGACGTCTCCGTCCCGGCGGCCACCGTCACGGCAGGTACCGCGGCCCCCGCACGGATGCCGTTCTCCGGAGTCCCGTCCTCGGCGCGCAGCTTCCGCCTGGCCGACGTCGGCTCCCGCGTCGCCGGCCTCAGTGGGCTCGGCGGCCCGGCGGCGTCGCCCAAGGACGTCACCTCCGCGCACCGCCGGCGGAACCCTGCTGGCCGGCGACGTGGTCGTCCTGGACTCGCCCGACCACGGCATCGACACCTCGCCGGCACGGCCGTCGATCGACCTCGGTGGCACCGCTCGGGTGACCGCCGTGCGCGGCGACGGCCGGGTGCTGCTCGACGCCGTTCGGTCCGGAGCGCTGGACGTGCCCGCCGGGACGTCGCTCCTGGCCGTGCAGGCCGACGGCGTGGTCGACGGTCTCGACGGGTGCGCCGGTTGGCACCTCCGCTCGACGGTGGCCCGGATCGGGGCGCGCGCTGCGCTGGCTGCGGGCGCGGTGGTGGTCGTGGAGTCCGGCCTGACACCGGGCGACAGCGGCTGGGCGCCGGCCAGTGCCGTGGTGCGTGACGCCGCCCGGGTCCTCACCAGGTTCAGCAGCCCGGTGCACACGGTCGCCGTGGTCGTCGAGTCGGACACCCCCGAGCGTGTCTCGGACCTCGGCCTCCAGCTGCAGGGCGCCGCCCGGGCGACGGGACCGGACGGACGTCCCGACGGATCCGCACCTGGTGCTCCACGGCGTCCAGGCCGTGGCGGTCTACGACGTCGTGCCCGATCCGCAGGCCGAGACGGTCGCCGTGGCCGTCGCGCCGGGCGGCGGCTGGCACCTCTCCGGGGTGCTCGGCACCGACCTGTCCGCCGCCGACCTGGCCCAGGCCCTGGTCGCCCGGGGTCTGGTCGCGGTGACCTCGCGCCTCGTCGGCGGTGACCGGCCCGGGCTGCAGCCCGACCTGGCACGACGCCGCGGTGACTCCGACCACGCCCACGACACCGACGAAGACGCCGGGCAAGAAGGCGCCGGGGAAGAAGACGCCGGGGAAGAAGACGCCGGGGAAGAAGGCGCCGGGGAAGAAGACGCCGGGGAAGAAGACCCCGGGGAAGAAGACCGCCGGGGAAGAAGACCCCGGCGAAGAAGACCCCGGCGAAGAAGACGCCGGGCGAAGAAGACCCCGGCCAAGAAGACCCCGGCCAAGAAGACCCCGGCCAAGAAGACCCCGGCCAAGAAGACCACCGGCCAAGAAGACGAGCACGAGGACGGGAGGACGCCGTGGTCGCTGAGGGCACCTACCAGCTCTACCCGCGCTACGACCCGCCGCTGAAGGCGGGTCTGTACCGCTTCACGGCGAACCAGCAGGTCACCGCGTCCGGCAAGGACCAGGCGCTCGCCCCGCAGGACGAGCCGAACATCGACCCGCTGCAGACCCACGTCCGGGTGCGCTCGCCGCAGTACGCCCTTCCACCCGACCAGATCCTCTCGACCTTCCCGCCGGCCAACAACGAAGGAGCCTTCGGGTCTCGCCTCCCGCAGGTCGTGATCAAGCGCCGCACGCTGCCCGTGGGAGCGGGCCGTGGACGGCAACCCGGACCACGAGGACGTGCCGTGGCTGGCGCTCGTCGTCATCGCCGAGGGCGAGGCCGAGATCCGGCTCAACCAGCCCGTCGACCAGTGCGTCACTCCCGGCGTCACCCTCGACCCGCCGGCCGACGTGCAGGTGGGCAACTACCTCGCCGTCCGCGAGTCGGCGGTGCAGCGGCTCTTCCCCACGCAGGACGAGGTGGGCCTGCTGGCCCACGTGCGCGAGGTCGACACCTCCGACACCGAGCTGATGATGGGCGACGACGACGGGTTCATGTCCGTCGTCATCGCCAACCGGCTGCCCCTGGCCGCCCAGGACGAGACGGGCACGGAGACACCGGTCACCTACCTCGCCTGCCTGGTCAACCTCTGCGGACAGCTCGACCGGCTCCAGGCCACCGAGCCCGTCGAGCTCGCCACCACCAGGATCCCGATCCTGGAGACCGCTGTCGTGCTCGACCGGGCACAGGCCGACCAGGCCAGGATGCGGACGATGCCACCGACGACGGCCGGGCCGCAGCTCATGGACGTCGAGGCGGACAAGGCCGTCGTGGGCATCCAGACCTCGGCCACCCGGTCCACCGTGGATCCCGGCACCAGGGCGCCGTACGTCGGGGCGAAGGGGTGGGCGGCCGCCAGCGCCGGTGACGACGACGTCTACACCGTGATGGCCAAGCCGTTCATGGTCGCGGCCACCGAGGGATTCCTCGCGGGTGACGAGGTGCTGTTCGACCCCGAGCTGCGCTTCCCGGCGCTCCTGCACTGGAGCTTCACCACCACGGGCGAGCAGACCTTCCAGTGGTACATGGAGCACCTCACCTCCGGCCTGCTCGGCACGGTCGACGCGACCGAGCAGCCCGCGGGGCGTCCTCCGTTCGAGGTCACCGCCACCGGGCACGTCGGGCTCGACCACCGGCTCCGGGTCGGCGACGACGTGCGGTCCTGGTACCGCGGCCCGTTCGTCCCCCTGCCCACCGAGGATCCGCCAGGCGGCCGGCTGCCACTGGCCCACGCATCCGACCAGCTCGACATCGTCGTGAGCGACGGCCGCGAGGACGTCTCGCTCGCCGCGGCGTTCGAGATCGGCCGCCTGCTCGGCCTCTCCCGGCCCTCGATCGTCGCTTCCCTGATGCGCTGGCGGCAGACGGGGTTCTCGGCGTCCTGGCTGGCTTCGACCTACGACGGCCGCGGGTTCAGCGGCCTGCTGCAGCAGATCGGCATCGACGTCACCCGGCGGGTCGGCGGCCTCCTCGGAGCCACGGTGGCGGCCGGCATCGTGGACGCGCCCAGCGGCGTGATCGGCGACCCCGCGCCGCTCGTCACCGCCGGACGCGCGGTGATGGACCAGCAGGCGGCGACGCCCCTGCTGGCGGAGGGACTCGGCCTGCCGCTCCAGGTGTTCACCGGCACGCCCGGCAGCGTCCTGGGCAGGCTGCACGACCTCCCGGTCGGGTCCAGCCAGACGCAGACCCAGACCCAGGCGCCACCGACGTGGCCGCGCGCCTCGGCCCGCGGGTCGACGCGTCCTTCGCGAGCACGGCCTTGCAAGCGCTCGCTCCCGGGATCAAGGACGGCTCGGTCACGCTCGGTGACCAGCCGCTGCCTCCCGACCTGCTCGCCCACCTCGACGCCGCTGTGCCCGACGTGGAGGTGCTGCGTTCGCGGCTCGGCCTCCACCTCGACAGGACGCGGCTGCTCGGACACGCCGGACGCGGTCGACGTCGTCATGCACGGGACGCCGGACCCCGACGACGAGGAGGACCGATGAGGACCATCGACGTGGCCCAGGTGCTGCAGAGCGTCAACGAGCAGACCGTCGCGGCCATCTCCGCGATCCAGCCGCAGCACACCGACGACGACAGCAGCATCCCCGGTGCCCTGCGCAACTGGCTCGTGCAGCTGCGCCTGCTGGACGCCGTGCCGTTCGCCTACCTCGTCAGCGACTCGGCCCTGCTGCCCGAGGAGTCGATCCGCTGGTTCTACCTCGACCGGCGCTGGACCGACGCCCTCGTCATGGGCGCGCTCGCCGTGGGGACGGCGAACAGCGACGACCGCGCGCAGCTGGCCGCGGCGTACGACGCCATCCGCGACGAGCTCGACGCGGAGGAGCGCCAGGTGCGTCGCGGCACGGACGCGCCGCGGCTCTCCGGCGACGGCGGCCCGATCAGTGGCTTCCTGCTGCGTTCGCAGGCCGTGGCCGGGTGGCCGGGCATGCACGTGCGAGCGTTCGCGGTCGACCCCGACGAGGCCGACGACGCCCGCTACTCCGACGACGATCCGCGTCGGCTGCGCCTGCTGCGTCTCGAGCGACTGGCACCGGCCGTGCTGCTCTGCCTCTTCGACGGCATCCCCGAGGTCGTCCACCTCGAGGAGCCGCGCCAGGGCATCCAGTTCGGCTTCACGCCGACGGGCTCCGGCACCTCGATCGGGATGAAGCTCCAGCCGCGCGACGAGGCGACCTTCCAGAACGTCGGCCCCGAGGTCGCGGTGCCGTTCCGAGGCGGGGCCAGTGGCGTGGTCAACATCAAGGCGCTGGAGGGCAGGCTGCCGCCCCCGGCGACCGGTCCCGACCACGCGCTCGACAGCGCGGAGTACGCCCTCCAGCTCGTGCGCCCGCCGTTCCGCCAGGTGTGGGGAGACGCCAAGGTCTTCGAGGTCTCGACCGTCTTCGCGCCGACCGTCTCCTACCAGTCCCTGAGCGAGACCTTCCACGAGGTCGAGGTGCTGCCATGAGCGACTTCACGCTCGACCAGGACCTCGTCACGCAGGCGCTCTCGTCGGCCCGGATGGACTACCTGGGCCGCACCGGCGTCGACCTCTCGACCATCGGCACCTGGGACCCGCACCTGTCCCGCCAGACCCGGATCCTGGTCCCGGTCGACCTCCAGGCGTTCGTCGCCGTCGAGGGGGCGACCGAGCCGACCGTCGACCTGAGGGGCGTCGGGGACGACCCTGCTCCCTTCGACGCCGGAGCGGCGCGCGAGCCGGGGGTCCACCTGCACTGGGCGATGCCTGACGCCCTGCTGGGGGCTCGGCACGTCGACGGGCAGGCCCAGCCGCAGATGGCGGACCTGCCGGACGCGTGGGTCGTGGTGCGCACCCTCCAGCCGGTGGGGGAGCGCCAGGTGATCCCGACCGGCTGGGTGATCGACGCGCGGACCGCGCAGGTGACCCCGCTGACCACCTACACCGGCCCGGTGGCCGACCCCGTCGACCCGATCAGCCCGCTCACCGGCGCGCGGTTCGGGCTGATGTCCATCGCGTCGTACGCCGCCTGCGCGGACCGGTTCGCCTTCCACGACCCGCTGAGCGACCTGCCGGGGCTGGCGGCCCAGGCGCCGCAGGGCTTCGCGGGCAGCCAGGCCGTCTACACCGTCGCCGGCTGGTGGACCGACGCGAGCCAGGACCCGCTCAACGGCGCGAAGGGGCCGGCCGGGCTCGACGATGCACTGGCCGGTCTCGACTGGTACGTCGTGCACGACGCCAACGACGACGACGTGGTCGAGCCCGACGTGCGCACCGGGCTGCAGGAGTCGCGGATGGGGCTTCGCCGTCCAGTCGTGAACGTGGCACCGCGCACGTTCGGCAGCGACGGGCGGGTCGTCGGCGAGCAGCTGACCGGGTTCGCTCTGGGAGCCTCGATGCCGGTCGAGGCAGCGGAGCAGGTCTTCGTCGGGGTCGACCTGCCGACGTACCAGACGCTCCTGCACGGCAGCGTCCTCGGCGTCCCCGTGGGCGGCGCGCTGCCCGGCGCCGACGACCGCCCGGCGAGCGATGCGCTCGCGCTCGCCATCGGCGCCGACGGCGACGACATCGCCGCGGCCTTCGGGGCCGGCAGCCTCGGCCTGGGTGAGGACGCACGCGGACTCGCCGAGGACGCGCTCGAGGCCTTCGTCGCCGGTGTCCCGACCCTCCTCGGCTCCAGCGACGGGCTCGACGACTTCGCCGTCCGCCAGCACGCGCAGGGCTTCTGGACGTTGCCGGGCACGCCCCTCCCGGGCGCCCGCCCGGACCGCGTCCGGGTCCAGGACACCTACGCCATGGGTCCCACCACGGTCGGTCGCAAGGGACGCGCCGGCCTCGCCGCGGCGACCCGGGCGGCCCGGATCACCACCGCCAAGGACGTCCCGGCCGCTCACGCCCTGGGTGGGGCCGCGGCCCTCTCGCAGCTCTCCTGGCGCACGACCTTCGACCTCGGGCGCGAGGCGGTCTCGGCCCGGCCGCTCCTCGGCCAGGTGGTCACGCCGCCGAATCGCGCCGTGGACCAGGGCCGGACCGTCGACCGGCCGCCGCCGCGCTACCACCGGCCCGCGCCCTTCGTGATGGCGCTGCGCGGTGCCCACCCGAGCCATCGGCACCACGGTGACGGGCTCTTCGACAAGGACGGCCGGCTGCTGTGCCGCTACCCGCGCTCCGCCGTACCCTCCTGGGACGGGCTGGTGGACGGCAGCGTCGTGCTGCCGACACTGGGCTCCGGGGCGGTGCCGCCCGAGGTGCTCACCGTGGTGCGCGAGGCCGTGCTGCTCAACCCCTACGCCGGCGACTGGCTGGCCCGCGCGGGCGCTCCCGCCGACACGACCGTCGCGGCGTACACGACGCGTCTCGGTGGCGAGATGGTGCGGCTCTTCGGCGCCGAGGGACGCTACGACGGGATCACCGGTCTCGAGGTCGCCCAGTCCAAGAGCCTGTCGCCGAAGCTCGCCGCGACGCCGTGGGCCGGGGTGCTGGCCCGCCGGCTGCCCGAGGTGGCTCAGATCACCGACGTCCTGGCGCAGCACTCGGTGCTGCGCGGGCTGCCGCCCAGCCCGGTCGCGCTCACGACGTGGCGCCAGCCCTGGGTTCCCCTCTGGCTGGAGTGGGAGGTGACCCTCACCGGGTCGACCACGGTCCGCGGCTGGCACCTGGACGGTTACGACCTCGAGCCCGACCTCGAGTCCGAGACGGCGCCCGACATTGCCCCGGTCGCCCCGGAGACCACCCTCACCCTCCAGGGACGCAGCCCGCTCGGTGAGGGCGTCGGCAAGCAGATCCAGGCCGCGCTGACGGCCTGGGTGGCCGCCGAGGGTCAGCGCGCGATCACCACCTCCACCGACCCGTACGACGCCGCGGTGGTGCCGGAGCTGGCGGCCCTCGGCCAGCCGCTCGACCTGCTCTCGGCCTCGCTCGACGGCCTGCGCGAGCAACTGCTCGGTCTCGCCTTCGTCGGCACCGTCCAGCGCGCGGACGACGGCACCGTGATCGCGGACGCCGACCCCACCGTGCTGTTCGGCGGCACCCTCCGGATCGAGAGGGCGCGGATGGTCGACGCGTTCGGGCGGGTCCTCGACCTCGACGACCCGGTCCTGGACGCCACCGTGACCACCTCCGAGCTCGAGGTGACCGGCACCCCGCGCACGATCCGGGTCCGGCCGCGGCTCCAGGACAAGGCGCGCTGGCTGCTGCGCCTGGTCGACGCCGGTCAGCCACCCGGCACGCTGCCCGGTGACCTCCACGAGGCCTACGTCGACCAGCTCGACCCGGACGGGGCCACCAACCCGGTCTCGGGGTTCCTGCTGCCCGACCACATCGACGAGTCGCTGGAGACGTTCACGGTCGCGGGCTCCCCGATCGGGGAGATCGGCCACGACGACGTCACCAACGCGGTCACCTGGGAGCCGTCTCCCGGCCGGCCGGTCAGCGCCGACGCCGGGCCGCTGGTCGGCACCCAGCCGCAGGACCGGTACGTCGCCGAGATCGCGGCCGGCATCGTCCGGGCCGACGCGCCAGGCCCGCGCCCTCCCGCCCGAGACCCGGCCCGCCGACGGCGCGCTCACCGCGCTGCTCCGCGTCGTCGACACGACGCTGTGGACCGTCGACACCTACGCCACGGTGGGCACCGGCACCATCGCCGGGCTGATCGGTCGGCCGATCGCGGTGGTCCGCGCCAGCCTGTCCCTCGACGTGCCGGACGACCTGAGCCGAGGTCACCGTGACCGCTGCGGACGGTGCTGGGGTCCGGCGCGACCGCTTCGACGCGGTCGCCGACGAGCTGGTCGAGCTGAAGCTCGGCACCCTGACCCGCTCCGACGACGCGCTGCTCGGCTACTTCGTCGACGACGACTACGAGCACCTCCACGTCGTGGACAAGGCCCTGGTGAGCAACGCGGGCCTCTCCGGGCCGGCTGGTCGGCCAGCTCGGCCAGCTCGGCGCACTGGCGCCGACGGACCAGATCCCGACGAGTGCGCTCTCGCACCCCTACCTGGTCACCGACGGCGTGATCCGGGTCCGGCCGCGCCAGACCACGATGCTCACCCTGCTGATGCTCCCGCTCGGCACCGTGCACCTGACCTCGGGCCTGCTGCCCCGCAAGGAGATCGCCCTCTCCGACACGTGGTTCGCCGCCGGCATGAAGGCGCTGGTGCCCTCGGTGCGCGTCGGCCCGCTGCTGGTCGACCCCGACGAGATCCGGTTGCCCCTGGTCGACCTGCTCGGTGACAAGCAGACCTTCACCCGGCGTACCGGCCCGCTCACCTGGAAGGACGACCCGATCGTGGCGGCGTCCGAGACGGCGTACCTGCCGCGCACGCCCCACGAGGTGCAGGAGGGCTGGATCCGGGTCTCGCCGCCGGCCGACACGAGCGGGGCAGGGTCGTGAGGTCGGGCCCGGGCCGGCAGGCGCGGCGCGACCGCGCGATGTCGCGGTTCGCGCACCTCTCCACCATGGCGGGCGACTACGACGAGGCCGCCCTCAACGAGGCCGTCGGAGCACGGCTGGCCGAGCCGCCGCCGAAGAAGGGACGCACGCGGAAGGGGATCTCGGTCCCCAAGGGCTTCCCGACCGGGGACGCCCAGCGCTGGGTGCCGATCGGGCCGTCGGTGGTGCGGCAGGGGCAGGGCACCGGGCGACCCCGCGTCACCGGCCGCATCCGCGACCTCGCGATCAGCGACGACGGCCTGCGGGTCTACGCCGCCAGTGCACGCGGCGGCGTCTGGTACTCCGGCGACGGCGGCGCCGACCTGGTCACCCGTCGGTGGGTGGGCCGAGCGTGCCGTGGGTGCCGGCGGCCCCAACAACGCCCAGTCCTGCGGTGCCCTGCTCGTGACCTTCCACGACACCGTGGCCGACGACTTCGTGCTGGTCGGCACCGGCGAGGCGCTCCCGGGCGTCGGCGCGGTCTCCGGCCAGTGGGGCGGGCTCGGCGTCCTGGTCGGCAAGGGCGCCGCGGGCAAGCCGCCAGGCGACAACCCGTGGGAGACCGAGTCGGGCCTCGCCCAGCTGGCGGGGCTGGGGGTCTTCCGGCTCGTGCGCGACCCGACCTCGACCCGCGGAGTCCACCAGCGGCGCGGACACCGACCGGGTGCTGGCGGCGACCAGCGGCGGCCTGTTCCTCGGCACCCGCCAGACCGCGCCGGACCAGTTCACCTGGGCCAAGCTGCCCGGCATCGACACGCTTGATGGCGGTGGCGCCGACCTTCACCCACCCGGCACCGCCCGCCGTCACGGGCACGCCCGCCGTCTCCGACGCGCTCTGGGTCACCACCGCCAGCGGCTCGCGGATCGTGGTCGCGATCCAGAGCCGAGGTCTCGCCTACAGCGACGACGGCGGCACGACGTTCACCTGGGTCGACGGCCTCAGCTGGCCGCTGTCGGGCCAGACCGTGCAGGGCCTGTCGAGCTTCGCGCTGGCTCCCGGCACGAACACGCTCTACACGCTCACCGGGCTGGCCCACACGGCCGCGATCCCGGCGACGGTCGACGACGACACGGCGCTGTTCTCCGTCGCCGACATCACCGCGGCCACCCCTGCTGCTGCCGTGCGGGTGCGCGGCGTGCCGACCAGGCTGTGGCCGCACCAGCGCGACTACGACCAGGCGGTCTGCGTCGACGTGGTCACCGACGGCACCGGCACGCACCACGTCGTCTACCTGGGCGGGTCCTTCTTCGAGACCGGTGGAGACGACGACGCGAGCCTGTGGTGCTTCCAGGTGACCGCGACCAACACGCTCACCCCGGTCAGCGGCCTCTCGCGGGTCGGCGACGTCCCGACCGGGGACGGGGCGTTCGTCGACGGGCTGATCGGCGCGGGAGTGCACGCCGACGTGCACGTCGTACGCCTGAAGAGCGCCGGGGGCGGCAAGCAGCTCTGGGTCGGCTGCGACGGCGGGGTCTACGTCTCGGGCCAGGCCGGGCGGGCCAACACCTTCCGCCCCTGCAACATCGGGCTCGGGGTGATCGAGGCGGGCTTCAGCGACGTCCACCCGACGTTGACCCACCCGGCCGTGGCCGGCGTCCAGGACAACGGCACCCAGCTCCGCACCGGCGACACCGTGTGGGAGGAGATCTTCGAGGGCGACGGCGGCGGCGTCGCGTTCGACCCGGTGCAACCGCACCGGTTCGTGGCGCAGTACGTCCAGGCGTCGTGGAGCGCCTCACCGCCGGCCGGTTTCCTGAGCCCGACCGAGCGGCGCCCCGGGGGCGGCGCCACCGCCAAGGAGCGCGAGAACACCGTCTCCGCCTTCTACTCCGGGGCAGCGGCGACGGTCGCGACCGGCGGGACGACGCGCGTCGCGGTGGGCACCGACCGGGTCTGGCTCACCGACGACCTGGGCACGACGCAACCCGGAGACCTGGAAGGCGCTGCCGTTCCCCGGGCCGGCCGTGGCGCGCGACGTGCGTCCGGGCGGTGCCGACAACGCGCCCCGCTTCGGGATCCCCGCCGGTGCGCTCGGGGTCAGCGCGATGGGGGCCCAGGCCACGAGCGGTCCGCTCGGTCCGGTGATCACCCTGAAGTGGGCCAGTCCGACCGTCCTGGTCGTCTGCTTCATGTGGGGCGTGGTGACCTGGACCGAGGCCCCGGCCGGGACGTGGACGGCGGCGTTCGGTGCGGACTGGACGACCTTCGGCAACGTGACCTTCACCGACGTCGCGCCGGTCCCGGGCACCGCCGACTACTTCCTGACCACCACCGGCGACCCGACGGACGACAGCCAGGACACCTGCTACCTGTGGGACTCCGCCACGAACACGAGCTGTCGCGACCACCCTGCGCCACCGCCTCGACACCACCGGCACCTGCTGCGACCGGACCACTGGACCCGGCGTACTCGGTCGTCGTCGACCCGGTCACGCCGTTGGAGGTGTACGTCGGCACGGTCACCGGCGTCTGGCACGGCGTGCGCGCGGCCGACAACACCACCGTGGCCTGGGCTCCGACGCCGTTCGTCAACGGGCTGCCGCAGGCGGCGGTGCAGGACCTCACCATCCACTACGACCCGAAGAACCCCTCGCCGCGCCTGCTGCGCGCGGCGATCCAGGCCCGCGGGGTGTGGGAGGTCGACATCTCGGCCGCCGAGCCGGTGCGGACCTATCTCCGGGTGCACTCCTCCGACGACCGGCGCCGGCTGCCGACCCCGCTGGCCGACCCTCGCCAGCCGGTCCCGCCTGCTCCGGCAGCGGCGCCTGTGCTGTCGGCCGTGGCCAGCCCCGACGTGACCGTCCGGCCGCGCAGCGGGGCGGTCCTCGCCCCGACCTGGCAGCAGGGGAAGGGCACGATGACGGCGCGCAACGCCCCGACGTACCAGCTCTGGACCTTCCAGACCGCGTTCCGGTGGAAGTACCCGTCGGTGCTGGCGACCGGCACCTGGACGCCGGAGTTCGAGCAGCTGGTGCGGGTCGAGCGGGGCGTCTCCACGCCCGCCACCCCGGGCGCCTTCATCGACAAGGCGTTGTGGGACGCGGTCATGGGCACCCGGATCGATCCGGCGACCGGTGCGCCGTCGGTCGACCCCGGTCACCCCCTGGCCGTCTACCAGCCCCCGTGGGCCATGCCGAGCTCGATGGCGGCGGGGGCCACCGAGATCGACCTGATGGAGTGCGTGCGGCCGCCCGCCGACCTGGCCGGTGTCTGGGGCGTCTTCACCGAGCCGTCCACCGTCGAGGTGCTGCTCCACCACCGCGACACGCGTCCGCTGCCGGCCGGGGGGTCGCACGCCGTGCTGCTCTGGCGTTCCGACCCCGTGCCGGCGAACCTGCTCGCGCTCGGGCCGGCCGACGTGGTGGCCTTCTTCGGGACTGTGCGCCACCGCCGGGAAGGTGCAAGCGGCTCCTGCGGGCTGGAAGGTGGCGGGGCCCGCCGTCGGCGCGGCGCTCTCCTCGCTGACCCTGCCGCTGGACGCCCGCATCCCGCGAGCCATCTCCTTCGACGTCGACCTCACCCCGCCCGAACGTCAACGCCAACGACTACGTGCTGTTCCTGGCAGTGGCGTGGTCGGACCTCGACCTGTTCACGATGGTGCCCAACCTCCCGCTGGCTCCGGCGACCCCGACCGTCGTCGACCTCGCCCTCGGTTGGCCGTACGCCGCGCTGCGACTCGTGCAGGTCACGGCGCGTCCGGCATGACCTCGATCCGGTCGACCTGGAAGCTGCTCCACCCGCGCGTGCCGGTCACCTGCACGCGACGCCCGGCGTAGCTCGCGAGCTCCGGCTCGGCGTCGAGGGCGACCGCCTCGCGCCGGTGGAGCACGACGGGCTCGCCGTCGTCCGGTCTGAGCACGGTCGAGACCATCGCCGACCGCGAGTGCCCACCCGTGGGTGCCACCTCGAGGACGCCCTCGAGCACCTCGGCGTCCGTCATCGACGCCAGATCGTGGTGGTCCGGCGTTCCCCGCCCGACTCGCGGGCCACGAGCAGGCCGACCCGCTCGCGGACCTGCACCGGAGCCACGTGGAACCGGTAGCCCCCACGTGGTGCCCGCTGCCGCTCGCCGTAGCTGCGGACCGGACCGACCGTCGCCGAACGGGGGAGCCCCGCCTCGGCGGCGAGCACCTCCGGGGCCACCCCGGCCCGCCGGGACGGCGTGCTGCTCGCCCGGGGCACCGAGCCTCCCAGCGAGCGGCCCGCGGCCCGGAGCACCGCGCGGCGCTGTGCGAGCCCGGGCTGCGGAAGTCCTTTGGCTGGCGCGACCGTGCGGCCGGGCGTCGTCACCGGCACCAGGCTGGGGTCGCCGAGCAGGTCGAACTGGGCGATCGTCTTGAGGTCCTCCGGTCCCATGGCGCCGATCTCGCGGAGGTAGCGCTGGCGGGCGTCGAGCAGGGCGCGCCCGGTCGACGAGCCCGTCATGATCCCCTCGAGCACGAAGCGGCAGACCAGGTCGGCCTGGCCGTTCCCGTCGGCCGGACCGTAGGCGGTGGTGGACGAGCCGACCCCGGCGTACGCCCCCGAGGACAGGTAGGCCCACAGCATCGGCAGCCGGCCGTCCTGGGTCGAGGGATCCTGGTGCATGGCGCCGTAGCAGCACTCGGTGGCCACGACCGTGCCCGGCTTGATCCGGCTCGCGACGTCCTCGGGTCGCAGCGCGACGGTGTCGACAGGGGCTCCGGCCGACGCCTGGCCGTACCAGTCGGGCGTGAAGTCGCCCCCGTGGCAGTTGACGAAATGGGTCAGGCCGCTCAGCTGGCTGACCGACCACCCGGTGTGGTCGGGAGGGCTCAGGTGCGTGGTCGGCGCCGGCCCGGGCAGCAGCCCGACGCTGGTGGTCGTCGACCCCTTCCACACCGCGGCCGAGAGCGCGAAGACGGCCTGGTACTTCGCCGCGGTCCTCGCGACGTACGTGGTCGCCACCGAGAGCGCCTCGAGCAGGACGGCCGGGTCGCTCGCGCCCACCACGTCGGGGATCCGGCCCACGACCTGGGTCACGGTCAGCAGTGCCGAGGGGTCCAGTCGCGCCGTGCCGGGCCAGTCGTCGGGCAGGTCGCAGGCGAAGGGCAGGTCGCTGGGCACGTAGGCGTCGTCGTCGCTGCCCGCGAGCGGGTTGGTCACCTGGGCCTGGGGGACCACGTCGGTGGCACCGACCAGGGCGACGTACGCCGGGGCGTAGCGGCCGCACGCCGCATCCACCGCCTTCAGTGCCTTGGCCCAGTCGCCGTCCGGCACCCGCGCCGACCTCACCGCCCGCATCGAGCTGGGGTTGTCGAGGTCGACGACGTGGCTGAGCAGTCCTCGCTCCTGGTCGGCGGCGACGAGCGCGGCGAGTGCCGTGCGGACCTTGGCCAGCCCCGCGGCGCCGTACTTGCGGCGGAGGGCGCCGCCGTGGACGACCAGCAGCTTGTCGTACCGGACCCCGGCCATACCGGCAGGCTCGTCCGCCCGGCTCAGGACGTCAAGGAGGACGCGAGGCCCGCGGGCGCTCACGGGGCTGCGCGCGGTATCTCCCGGCAGCGCCTGCGCTCATGGGTGATCGGAACAGAGGCCAGACCCGAGGAGGGCGAGCATGCCGAAGAACAGCACGCGAGCGAGCAAGCGGTCCACCAAGCGACCGGAGCCCCAGGCAGTCGTCCCGGAGTCGCTCACCGCCAAGGGCTTCACGGTCCGAGGTCTCGGAGCGCTGCCGGACGGCTTCGACCCGGTGACCGCGACGGCCCGTCAGCTCCGGGCGAACCGGCTCCCGCGCCGACCGGACGCCGCGAAGGAGCCCGAGCTGCGCGCCCTGTGGGACCGCGCCATGTCGCGGACCAAGCTGTGGCTGATGCCCGAGTTCGAGCACCGCGAGAACATCACGCACGGGCCGGCCCACCAGACCAGCGGCGAGGTGCTCGAGCGCCCGGATCTCGGCACGCCGGGCGTCGCCAACGCGACCTCCACCAACTGGTCCGGCGCGGCCGCCTTCGCCCCGGCGGACAAGCCCTACCGCTTCGTCGGCGGGCAGTGGACGGTGCCGAGCCCGAACACCACGGCCGACGGCACCTACTACGCCTCGGAGTGGGTCGGGATCGACGGCTGGAACTCCCGCGACGTGCTCCAGGCCGGCACCGAGACCGAGGTGACGAAGTTCTGGATCTTCACCTCGACCCAGGTCTACACGTGGTGGGAGTGGTTCCCCGCCGGGGAGGTGCGCATCAGCAACCTCCCGGTCTCACCGGGCGACGTCATGTACTGCCTGATCTGCGCCGACACGACGCACGCGACGGTGTCCTTCAGCAACCAGTCGCAGGGTGTCGGCACGCGCTTCGACATCAGTGCCCCGCCCGGTACGACGCTGACCGGCAACGTGGCGGAGTGGATCGTGGAGCGACCGACGGTCAACGGTTCGGTCGCGAGCCTGACCGACTACGCCGCCTGCTACTTCGACGAGTGCATCGCCGGTGGCGGCCTCCACGTCGACAACCTGGCGAACGCGTCCATGATCACCATGACCGGGGGCGGCGGCGCGACGCTGTCGGAGCCGACCAAGGAGAACGACCGCGTCGTCAAGGTGAACTGGCGCAAGTCCAGCTGACCTCAGGTGCCGGGTCGTGCCAACCACCCAGTGGCCTCGACGATCTCGTCGTCGTCGAAGACCTTCAGCTCACCAGGCATCATCCAGCCGAAGGCCTTGAGACTGTTCTCGAGCCAGTCGGCGTCGGAGACGACCGCCAGGCGTTCCCAGCCCTTGAGGTGGCCGACGGCGAGCTTCGCGTCCGAGAACATCGCACCGGGACTGAACGTCGTGTGCTCGTCGAGGACGTAGAGCAGGCGCACGCCTCCACGCGCCAACGCGGCCTCGATGACGGGCACCATCACGTCGCGGTAGTCCTCGGCGGTCACGGTTCCGCTGGCGCGCAGTCCGATCACACCGTCCGGCAGGTCCTCGAGCCGTTCGATCATGACGCCTCCCTCGCACCACCCTAGGACGGTTCGCGAGGTCGGGCTCTGTCCGGGACGGTGTAGGCGCCAGGGATGCCGCCGTGCACCGGCAGTACCGATCCGGTCGTGTAGCCGGAGTCGTCGCTCGCGAGGTACGCCGCCGCCGCAGCGACCTCCTCCGGAGTGGCGAACCGGCCCATCGGGATGTGCCGGAACCGGCGCTCGCTCTGCTCCGGGCCGAGGCGCTCGAACATCGCCCTGCTCTCGGGCGTCTGCACCGGCCCGAGCCCGAGCGCGTTGACCCGGACGCCGTCACGGGCCAGGTGCGTGCCGAGGTCGCGGCCGAGCTGGTTGACGGCTGCCTTGGCCGCCGAGAACGCCATCTGTGCGGTGGAGGCGCCCATCTCGGCGAGGAACGACCCGGTGAGGATCACCGATCCGCCGGGTCGCCTCATGAGCGGTACGGCGTGACGCACGCTGTTCTCCGCCGGCGCCAGGATCCCGCGGAACACTCGCTCCCAGACCTCGTGCGACGTCGCGAGCACGCTGTGGTCCTCGGCATCGAGGGGACCGGCGTTCACGTGCAGCACGTCGATCGCCCCGTGCTCGTCACGAACGCGGGCGAACACCTCGCGCGTCTGCTCGTCGTCGCACAGGTCCGCGTCGTACGTCGGAACGGCGATGTCGATGTCGATGTCGCGACGGTCGATCCCCACCACGCGAGCGCCCTCGTCGGCGAACCGGGTGGCCACCGCCTCGCCGATCACCCCGCCGATGCCGGCCACCACGCAGACCCGACCCTGGAGCCGACCCGGCCCGGGCACCTCGTCGTCGGTCATGGGGTCATCCTGCCGCTCGGCTCAGCGCCGGACGGGCAGCCCGTCGTCGATCAGCTTGTCCCAACACGCGAGGAAGTCGTCGTTGAGGCGCTGGTTCCGGTCCAGCGCACCGGAGACGACCGCGCCGGTGCGCACCATCATCAGCTGCTCGGCCGTCCCGCGAGGATCACGGTGGTCGAGGCGACGCAGCAGCGCCTCGACCTGCTCGGTGACCCAGTGGCGGATGTCGTAGGCGTGCAGGCGGGCGGGGTGAGAGCCCGTGAACTCCGCCGAGGCGTTGATGAACGGGCAGCCACGTCTCATCGCGGCGAAGTCGTCGCGGGTGAGGGAGGTGGCCAGCTCGGTCAACGCCTGGCGGGGGGCGTCGCGGAACGTCTCGATGACACCACCGACCTGGGCCCGGTCGTACTCCTCACGGCGGGCGAGGTAGGCGTCGATCAGGTCGTCCTTGGACGGGAAGTGCCGGTAGAGGGTCACCCGCGTGACCGCGGCCTCCGCCACGATGCGCTGGATCCCGACCGCGTGGATGCCCTCGCCGTAGAACAGCCGGTCCGCGGTCTCCAGGATCCGCTCCCGGGCCGCTGACGGGCGACCGTTCGTGGACGCCGGTCGGGGAGTGGGGTCGGACATCGCGGGTCTGCTCCTCGAGGTCGGTCGGATCTGACGCTTGCCAGGGAAGCGCGCTCGTCCTAGGTTATCGGCAAGTGGGTAGATCGATCGGTATACCCCAGTTCCTGGGAGGAAATCCTCATGACCGCGAGCGCACCCGTCCTGTTCATCCACGGTCTCTGGCTGCACGCGCGATCCTGGGACAGCTGGATCGAGCACTTCACCCGGGCCGGCTACGACAGCTCGGCCCCCGGGTGGCCCGGCGACCCGGACACCGTGGCCGAGGCACGCGAGCACCCCGAGGCCATCGCCGACCACGGCATCGACGACGTGGTGGCGCACTACGCGGGCCTCATCGAGGCCATGCCGACCAAGCCCGTCCTGGTCGGGCACTCCTTCGGCGGCATGATCGCCCAGCGACTGTTGGGGGAGGACCTCGCCACCGCGGCGGTGGCCATCGACGCCGCGCAGATCAAGGGCGTGCTGCCGCTTCCGCTCTCGGCCCTCAAGGCGACGCTCCCGGTCTTCAAGAACCCGGCCAACAAGCACCGGTCGGTGTCGCTGACCGCCGAGCAGTTCCGCTTCGCCTTCGGCAACGCGATCCCGGCGGAGGAGTCCGACGAGCTCTTCGAGCGCTGGGCGATCCCGGCCCCCGGCAAGCCGTTGTTCGAGGCGGCGGCCGCGAACTTCAACCCGCACTCGCCGGCCAAGGTCGCGACCGAGAACTCCGGCCGCGGCCCGCTCCTGCTGGTCATGGGCGGGAAGGACCACACTGTCCCCGAGGCCGTCACCAAGGCGACCCTCAAGCAGTACCGGCACAGCGAGGCCACCACCGACATCCTCGAGTTCTCCGACCGCGCGCACTCCCTGACCATCGACCACGGGTGGCACGAGGTCGCCGACGCCTGCCTGACCTGGTTGGGCAAGCAGGGCCTCTGACCATGGACCTCCACCTGGCCGGCAGGACCGTGGTGGTCACCGGCGCGAGCAAGGGGATCGGGCTGGCCATCGCGCGGGCCTTCGCCGACGAGGGGGCCTCCGTTGTGGCGGGTGCGCTGCACGGCAGCAGCGAGCTCGACGACCTCGCGTCCAGCGGCGACGTACGGGCCGTCTCGGTCGACCTGGCCACGCCTGACGGGCCCGCCGAGCTGGTGGCGGCGGCGGTGAACGGGCTCGGCGGGATCGACGTCCTGGTCAACAACGTCGGCGCCGTACGTCCGCGGCTCGAGGGCTTCGGCGCGCTGAGCGATGACGACTGGGACCAGACGTTGACGATCAACTTCCTCGCCGCGGCACGCACCATGCGAGCGGCCGTCCCGCACATGGCCGGGCGGCCGGGAGCCAGCATCGTCACGATCGGCTCGGTCAACGCGTACCTCCCCGATCCAGGCGTCGTCGACTACAGCGCGGCCAAGGGCGCGCTGATCAACCTGTGCAAGTCGCTCGCCAAGGAGCTCGGGCCCGGCATCCGCGTGAACACGATCAGCCCGGGGCCGGTGCGGACCGACCTCTGGCTCGGCGCGAACGGCGTCGCGGCCACCGTCGGCGGGGCCAGCGCCACCGACCCCGACGAGGTCGTACGCCGCCAGGAGGCACAAGCTCCCTCCGGCAGGTTCACCTACCCCCACGAGGTGGCCGACCTCGCCCTCTTCCTGGCCAGTGACCGCGCGGGCAACATCACCGGCAGCGACCTGCGCATCGACGGCGGGCTGGTCGACACGCTCTGACCTGCCGGCTGTGGGGCTAGGTCGTGGCTCCCGGAAGCACCAGCCCGGACTCGTAGGCGAGCACCACCGCGTGGACGCGGTCGCGGACGCCGAGCTTGGACAGGATCCGCGTGACGTGGGTCTTCACGGTCGGCTCGGAGAGGAACAGTTCGGCGCCGATCTCCGCGTTGGAGCACCCGCGAGCGATCAGCATCAGGACCTCGTGCTCACGCGGGGTCAGTCGCTCGAATCCCGCGCCCCGGTCGGTGGTCGTGCGCGGACGGGTCACGTAGTCCTGGATCAGCCGTCGGGTGATCTGCGGTGCCAGCAGGGCGTCGCCGGAGTGGACCGTTCGGATGGCATCGGCGAGCTCGCGCGGGGGAGCGCTCTTGAGCAGGAAGCCGCTGGCGCCTGCTCGCAGTGCCTCGTAGACGTAGTCGTCGAGGTCGAACGTGGTCAGGATCAGCACCTTGGGAGGCGACGGCGCCTTCAGGATCTCCGCCGTCGCGGCGATGCCGTCGAGGCGCGGCATCCGGATGTCCATGAGGACGACGTCCGGGTCGGTCGCGGCCGTCTGGCGTACGGCGTCGTGCCCGTCCTCGGCCTCCCCGACGACCTCGACGTCGGGCTGCGTCTCGAGGATGGAGCGGAAGCCGCCGCGGACCAGCGCCTGGTCGTCGGCGAGGAGGACGCGGATCACCGGTACTCCACCGGCAGCGCGGCGAGCACCCGGAACCCGCCCGCCGGCCGCGCCCCCGTCTGGAGCGACCCGCCGAAGAGCGAGACCCGCTCAGCCATCCCGATCAGGCCGTGCCCGCGACCGTCGGGGCGCCGAGCGCGAGTGCCGGTGCCGGTGTCGGTGACCTCGAGCTCGATGCTGGTGGGCAGGTAGCGCAGCTCGACGCAGACCCTCGCGCCCGCGCCCGCATGCTTGAGCGTGTTGGTCAGTGCCTCCTGGGCGATGCGGAAGACGGTCAGGTCGACGCCGGGCGGAAGTGGGCGCGCGTCGCCGACCGAGCCGAAGGTGACCTCGAGCCCCGAGGCCGCGAGCCGGTCGACGAGGTCGGCCAGCTGGGCGGCGCCGGGCTGGGGCATCAGGTCGTCCGTCGCGTCGCCGTTCTCGCCACGCAGCAGACCGAGCACCCGGGTCAGCTCGGTGATCGCGTCCTGGCCGGTCCGCTGCACCTCGCGGAGCGACGCGACGGCTGCGTCGGGGGACGCGGGCGACGACGTCAGCTGCGCCTCCGACGCGCCGGCCTGCACGACCATGACGCTGACGCAGTGGGCGACCACGTCGTGGAGCTCGCGGGCGATCCGTCCGCGCTCGTCGGCCAGGGCCGCCGCGACATCGGCCTCGCGCTCCGCCTCGAGGCGGTCCGCTCGGGCCGCGAGCTCCACGGCGCGCTGGTGTCGACGGTTCAGCACGCGCCCGGCCGCCATCACCACGACGGTGGGGACGATCGCGAACGGGATGTTCCCTCCCGCGCCGGCTGCGGGCACCCGGACCATCACGATGGCGATGGTCACCACGACCATCGCCGCGCCGATCAACGTCAGCCGGTCGTCGCACCACCGTGCCACCGAGTAGGACGCGACGAGCAGCGGCGCGAAGTGGCCCCACAACGTGAAGGTGAGTGGCCCGACGAGCAGCTGTGGGACCGCGATGGCCGCGCACACCACGCACAGGGTCCCGAACGGCCACTGGCGTCGCCACGCGAGCACCACCGTCGCCGTCGCCACGATGACCGCGGTGGCGAACGACGGTCCGTAGCGCGTGGAGTTGTCGAGGTCGAAGCGCAGGTCGAGCTGGGCGGCGATCGTCAGCACCAGGGCCAGCAGCGCGTCCTGCACCCGCGGCGACTCCGCGACCCCGGCCGCGCGCGGGTGGGCTGTCAGTGTCGCCACCCGATGAGGGTACGAGTTGGGGCCCTGCGGTCACATCGTCCGAACGTATGACGACCGATGCCGACCTCCGACGTACCTGCGCGAGACTCCGGCACGACGACCTGGCCGCTGGCCCCGACCCACCCTGAGCACATGGACACCATCAACGCTCGTCTCACCGCTCTCGCCCTCGTGATCGGCAGTGCCGTCGCCACGCTCGGGTACGCCGCCGCCTTCGTCGCCAACGGCGGCGGGGACGCACGCTTCGCCAGCTCGTCCTGGGTCGGTCTCTACACGGTCGCGCTGCTCGGGTGCGTCATCGTGCTGCTCGGCCTGCCCGCGCTGGTCGACGCACAGCGCGGAGGCTCGCCGAGGCTGACCAGGATCGGCTACGTCGGCGTGTTCGTGCCGCTCGCGATCCTCAACATCGGCGAGGGGACCGTGGAGGGCTTCGTGAAGCCCTACCTCGCCCACCACGGAGGTGTCCCGGCCGCCGACCTCCCGGGTCTGGCCGCCTACGAGGCGCCGTCACTGCTGGTGCTGCTCGTCGGGATGCTCTGCCTCGGCATCGCCGTGCTGCGCGCTCGGGTGCTGCCGAGGTGGATCGGGGTGCTGTTCATCGTGGTCCCGTTCCTCGGCGCGGCCGGCCTCCAGGGTGCGGTCTCGCTGCTGCCCGACTACCTGCTGTTCGTGGGTCTCTTCGCCGTCGGCGTGATCGAGCTGCGGCGGATCGGCATGCGGACAGCGGACCCGGTTCCGTCTAGTCCGCTCGCGCGTTCTGCTTCGGCACAGGCACCGGCTGGGGGATAGTGCCACCCGGCGGCGCCCCCGCCGAGGTCTTGGGAGTTCGCAATGCTCACGTCTCGTCCACGCTTGCGGTCCGTGGTGCTGGGCCTGGTCGCGCTGGTCCTGATGGCGACCGTGGCCGCGATGCCGGCGACCGCCGCACCGCAGCGGCCGGACCCGGTCGGCAGCGACCCCTTCCGAGCGGGCCAGCCCTACCGCGGCGACTTCCCCGACCCGACGGTGTGGCGGGTCGGCGCCCGCTACTACGCCGCCTCGACCACAGTCGCGGCCCTGAACCTCCCGATCACCACCTCCACCGACCTCAAGACGTGGACCGCGGCCCCGTCGAGCGACCCCGCGAAGGCGACGCCGTACGACGGGATGCCGACCCCCGCTCGCTGGGCGCAGATCCGGACGACGAAGACCGGTCGACACTGGGCCGCGACCTGGGCGCCGTCGATCGCGCACGTGGCCCCGCGGAAGAACAACGTCTACTGGGTCGCGGCGTACTCCGTCCCGTACGCCACCGGCAAGCGCTGCATCTCACTGGCCTTCAGCCGGTCGCCGATGGGTCCGTTCCGCGACACGAGCACGCGCCCGATGACGTGCGGGACCTACGGCGCCATCGACCCCCAGGTCTTCGTCGACCGCGGGAACTACTGGCTGCTGCTGAAGGTCGAAGGACACCCCGACCGGATCTGGGTGCGACGCCTCAACGGCTACGCCAACGCCTTCTACCCCGGCAGCCGCTTCTACCCACTGGTCGCGCCGACGCTGCCGTGGGAGGGCATCGTCGTGGAGAACCCCGCGATGATCCGCTTCCACAAGCGGCTCTACCTGTTCTACTCGGCCAACGGCTTCGGCTCGTCGAGGTACACGACCGGCTACGCCATCTGCAAGAAGGTCACCGGCCCCTGCACGAAGGTCAGCCGGCTGCTGATGAGCGGCCCCTACCTCTCCGGCCCCGGCGGCGCCACGCCGTTCATCGACCTCGCCGGACACCTGCGGCTCGCCTACCACGCCTGGACGACCGGCAACGTCGGCTATCCGGCCACCGACGCCTGCCTCACCTCGTCGAAGGGCTGCGCCCAGCGCCGCATGTACGTCGCCACCCTGATCCGCCACAAGAAGGGCCGGCTCGGGGTCTATCGGTGGTGGCTGAGCGCGAGCCGTAGCCTGACCCGGTGACCTCCCGGACCCCGCACGCAGCGACGGTGGTCTCCTCGGAGCGGCTGAGCCAGCACCTCGTCCGGCTCGTGCTGGAGGCGCCGACGGGGTTCGCGAGCACCGGGGTGCCCGACGAGTGGGTCGCGATCACGGTGCCAGGACAGTTCCAGACGCGCTACTACACGGTGCGCTCGCTCGACGGGACGAGCCTGACACTGGACGTGGTGATCCACGACGAGGGACTGGTGACCTCGTGGGCGCAGACCGACTGCGTCGGTGACGTCCTCGGGCTGGGGGAGCCGAAGGGGTCCTTCCACCTCCCCGACGACGCCGAGTGGGTCGTGCTCGCCGGCGACCTCACCGCGCTGCCGGCGATGGCGCGGATCGGCGAATCGGTGCGGTCTGCCGTTGACGACCCATGCCGAGGTGCCCGACGGGCCGATGCCCGACCACCTCCCGCACGGCGAGGTCCACTGGCACGCCGCCGCCGAGGGGGAGAGTCGTCTCGCCGACGATCGTGCGCGGCAGGACCTGGCCCGACGGTCCTGGCTACTTCTGGATGGCCGGTGAGTCCGCCCAGATGCGCGACGTACGCCGGCACGTGCGCCACGACCTCGGCTGGGACAACGGCACCACGAGGCGATGGGCTACTGGTCGGGCAGCCGCGGGCGCGCGGCGAAGAAGGTCGACCCCGGGCCGATCTACGCGCGCGGGCAGGCGATGGGCAAGTCCGACGAAGAGATCTGGGACGACTACGATCGGCGCGAGGGGGCTGGGATGACCGAGCAGGACGCCGACACAGATCGGGCTTCGCCTGCTTCGTCGGCCGTCCGAACGCCGGCAAGTCGACGCTGACCAACGCGATCGTCGGCACCAAGGTCGCGATCACGTCCTCGCGCCCGCAGACCACGCGCACCGTCGTGCGCGGCATCGTGCACCGGCCCGACGCGCAGCTGATCCTCGTCGACACCCCGGGGCTGCACCGCCCGCGCACGCTGCTGGGGGAGCGGCTCAACGACCTCGTGCACGCGACCTGGTCGGAGGTCGACGTCGTCGCCGTCTGCTTCCCGGCCGACCAGAAGCCCGGTCCGGGCGATCGGTTCCTGGTCAGCGAGCTGGCCAAGGTGCGGCGTACGACGAAGTTCGCGATCGCCACCAAGACCGACCTCGTCAGCCCCGAGCAGCTGGGGGAGCACCTGCTCGCCATCGACGCGCTGGGCAGGGAGACCGGCACCGAGTGGGCCGAGATCGTGCCGGTCTCGGCCAAGGACGGCCACCAGGTCGGCCTGCTCGCCGACCTGCTGGTCGCAGCAGCTGCCCGAGGGACCGCCGCTCTACCCCGACGGCGAGCTCACCGACGCGCCCGAGGAGGCGATCGTCGCCGAGCTGATCCGCGAGGCGGCGCTCGAGGGCGTCCGCGACGAGCTGCCGCACTCCATCGCCGTCGTCGTCGAGGAGATGGGCCTGCGCGAGGGGCGGCCCGAGGGCAAGCCGCTGCTCGACGTGCACGCCAACCTCTTCGTCGAGCGGTCCAGCCAGAAGGGCATCGTGATCGGCCACCAGGGTGCGCGTCTGCGTGAGGTCGGCACCGCGGCCCGCCTCCAGATCCAGGCCATGCTCGGCACGCCGGTCTACCTCGACCTGCACGTGAAGATCGCCAAGGACTGGCAGCGCGACCCCCGGCAGCTGCGCCGGCTGGGCTTCTGACGGTCGAGTGACTCGATCGAGGGTCGACGAGCCACCTGACTGAGCACGACGACCCGCTGGGGCTGGGCACGCGCCTGACGAATGTCATGGCGAGTGTCGTGACGAGTGGTCTGTGGACGGAGTCGCGCGGGCGATCCATGCTGGGCGCATGACAGAGCTCGATGGACACACACCCCGCCGTGCGGCTGCAGGGGGTCACCAAGGACTTCGGGCAGGTGCACGCGGTCCGCGGGATCGACCTGGAGATCCAGCCGGGCGAGATGGTGGCCTTCCTCGGGCCCAACGGCGCCGGCAAGACCACGACGATCGACATGATCCTCGGGCTGTCGCAGCCCACCCCGGGCACGGTCGAGGTGCTCGGCATGGCGCCGCGGCAGGCCATCGCGCGCGGCCTGGTCGCCGCCGTGATGCAGACCGGCGGCCTGCTCAAGGACCTCACCGTCCGCGAGACCGTGCAGTACACCGCCAGCCTGTTCGCCGACACCAAGCCGGTCGACGAGGTGCTGGAGAGCGCCGGCATCGCCGGCATCGCCGACCGCAAGGTGGCCAAGTGCTCCGGCGGCGAGCAGCAGCGGCTCCGCTTCGCGATGGCGCTGCTCTCCGACCCGGCGCTGCTGCTGCTCGACGAGCCGACCACCGGCATGGACGTCGAGGGCCGCCGCTCCTTCTGGACCGCGATCCGCCAGGACGCCCAGCAGGGCCGCTCGGTGCTGTTCGCGACGCACTACCTCGAGGAGGCCGACCAGTACGCCGACCGGATCATCCTGATCAGCAACGGCACGGTCGTCGCCGACGGCACCGGCAGCGAGATCAAGGCGCTCGCCTCGGGCCGCACCGTCCGCGCCACGCTCGACGACGCCCGACACCGACGCCCTCATCCGCGCTCGGCGGCGTCGACAACGTCGAGGTGCGCGGCGAGCAGGTCTACGTGCACGCCAAGGACAGCGACGCGGTCGCGCGCTACCTGCTCAACGAGACCGACGCGCGCGACCTCGAGATCACCGCCCACGGGCTCGAGGACGCGTTCCTCAGCCTGACCGGGCGACCCGACACCGAGCAGACCGACACCGAAGGAGCACTGCGCATGAGCGCCACCAGGGATCGACCCGACCACGCGCCGGGTGCCGCCGATGGGCGGCTTCAACCTCACCCTGCTCGGCATCGAGCTGCAAGCGGATGCTGCGCAACCGCCGCACGATCATCTTCGCGCTGGTCTTCCCGGCCGCGATGTTCTTCGTCTTCGGCTCGGCGGCCAGGGCGCCGAGAAGCTGGGCGTCGGCGCGGCTCCCGGCAGCAACGTCTCGGCGTACGTCATGGTCTCGATGGCGCTGTACGGCGGGGCCCTCATCGCCGCCGCCACCGGCGCGCGGCGTGGCCCTCGAGCGGTCGCTCGGCTGGTCGCGCCAGCTGCGGCTGACCCCGCTGAACCCGGCCGCCTACATCCTCGATCAAGGCCTTCGTGGCCCTGGTCATGGGCTGCCGTCGCGATCGTCGTCGTCAACGTGATCGGCGCGCTGCAGGGCAAGCCGCAGATGCCGACTCGACGTCTGGATCTCGTGCGGCGCTGCTCGACCCTGGTCTGCATGCTGACCTTCGCGGCGCTGGGTGTCTTCGTCGGCTACCTCGTGCCGGGCGAGAACGTCATGCAGATCCTCGGCCCCGGCCTGGCGCTGCTGGCCTTCCTCGGCGGCCTGTTCATCCCGCTGAGCCAGTACAGCCCGCGTGATCCGCGACATCGCCTACTGGACGCCGATGTACGGCGTGGCCGAGGTGGCCCGCGCGCCGCTCACCCACGAGCTGCCCTGGTACGCCGTCGTCAACGCCGTCGGCTGGCTGGCCATCTTCGTGCTCGGCGCCGCGTGGCGGATGAGCAAGGACACCGCGCGGGTCTGACGCCACTACCGTGAGCATCATGAGCCGGGCCGCGACGACGTCGACCGGAGCGGCTGGGGCGGCGAAGGTGAGCGCCCCGGCCGCTTCGGCCTGTTCTTCATCGCGCATCTGGACGCTGTTCCTGCTCGCAGCCGCTCGTCGCCGGGCTGGGACCAGCGCGACACGGTCGCCGGCTGGGTCGGGATCGTCGGCACGCTGGTCTTCGCGGCGGTCTACCTGACGTCTTCGCCCGGCGCCGCGATCGCGCTGCGCATGGTCGGCGATCCGCACGCCGAGCTGGTCCCGGGCCTGCTCGCCATCGGCGGTGGCGGCCGTGCTCGCCGTGGTCGTGTGCCTGGCCGTCGGCCAGCCGGGCACGGCGACCGCGGTCTACCTCTGCGTGCTCTGCGCGATGACGCTGCCGCAGCTGCTGGTCGCTGCCCCTCGGCGCTGCTCGACGGCCGCCGTCTTCTACCTGCTCGGGCTTCGTGGTGCCCGGCTGGCAGCCACGACCCCGGCCTGCTGCTCAGCATCGCTGGCCGCCACGGTCGCCGTGTGGGGCATCCAGCAGCTGCTGGTCCGCAACACCGAGCTGGTGGCGGCCGAGAAGGAGAACCAGCGGCTCGCGGTCTCCGAGGAGCGCAACCGCTTCGCCCGCGACCTGCACGACATCCTCGGCCACTCGCTGACCGTGATCACGGTCAAGGCCGAGCTGGCCAACAAGCTGCTCGACGTCGACCCCGAGCGCGCCCGGGCCGAGCTCGACCGACCTCGAGCGGCTCTCGCGCGACGCGCTGGCCGACGTACGCCGGGCGGTGGAGGGCTACCGCGAGCTCACCCTGCCCGGCGAGCTGGCCCGGGCGCGCACGGCGCTCGCGGCCGCCGAGATCGAGGCCGACCTGCCCAACTCCACCGACGAGGTGCCCTCGGACAAGCGCGAGCTGTTCGCGTGGACGATCCGCGAGGGCGTCACCAACGTGATCCGGCACAGCGATGCCACCCGCTGCACCGTCGTGCTGCACCCCGACCGCGTCGAGATCCGCGACGACGGCGTCGGGCCCGCCGCAGGCCGGCTCGTCCGGCGGCCACGGGCTGGTCGGCCTGCGCGAGCGGGCCGGCGCGCTCGGCGGCACCGTCGTCACGCACACCCTCGAGCCCGGGCTTCTCGCTCGCGGTGGTCGCGCCGTGACGCCGACCGCACCATCCGGCTCCTGCTCGCCGACGACCAGGCGCTCGTGCGCGGCGCGCTGTCGGCGCTGCTCGGCCTCGAGCCCGACCTCGAGGTCGTGGCCGAGGTCGGCTCCGGCGACGTGGTGCTCGCCGCGGTCAGCGAGCACCAGCCCGACGTCGCCCTGCTCGACGTGGAGATGCCCGGGCTCGACGGCATCAGCGCCGCGGCCGCCGTGCGCGACGAGTGCCCGCAGACCCGCGTCCTGATCGTGACCACCTTCGGCCGGCCCGGCTTCCTGCACCGCGCGATGAAGTCGGGCGCGAGCGGCTTCGTCGTCAAGGACACCCCGGCGGCCCAGCTCGCCGACGCCGTACGCCGGGTGCACGCCGGCCTGCGCGTGGTCGACCCGTCGCTGGCCACCGACAGCCTGGTCGCGGGGGAGTCGCCGCTGACCCCGCGCGAGACCGACGTGCTGCGCGCCGCGCGGGACGGCTCGTCGGTCGCCGCGATCGCCAGGCAGCTGTTCCTCTCCGAGGGCACCGTGCGCAACCACCTCTCCGCCGCGATCGGCAAGACCGGCGCCGGCAACCGCGCCGAGGCCGTGCTGCATCGCCGACGGGCAACGGCTGGCTCTAGGACGGCCCGGTCGGGCGCCGGGCGCTAGCGTCATCCGCGTGACGCTGGGACGAGCTGTACGACGACGCCGACCGCGAGCGCCTCGTCGACGAGCCGGCCAAGCGGGTCGACGCGCCGGAGCGCACGCCGTTCGAGCGCGACCGGGCCCGGGTCGTGCACTCCGCCTCGCTGCGGCGGCTGGCCGCCAAGACGCAGGTGCTCGGCCCGCAGGCCGACGACTTCGTGCGCAACCGGCTCACCCACAGCCTCGAGGTCGCGCAGATCGCCCGCGACCTGGCCCGCCCGCTCGGCTGCCACCCCGACCTCGCCGAGACCGCGGCGCTGGCCCACGACCTCGGGCACCCGCCGTTCGGGCACAACGGCGAGCTCGCGCTCGACGAGCTGGGTCGCGACTGCGGCGGGTTCGAGGGCAACGCCCAGACGCTGCGCATCCTGACCCGGCTCGAGGCCAAGTCGGTCGACGCCGAGGGTCGCTCGGTCGGGCTGAACCTGACCCGGGCCTCGCTCGACGCGTGCACGAAGTACCCCTGGCGCGCAGGCGCCGGCGAGCCCGGCCGGCAAGTTCGGCGTCTACGACGACGACCTGCCGCGTCTTCACCTGGCTGCGCGCGGGCGTCGAGGGGCTCGCGCCGCTGCGTCGAGGCGCAGGTGATGGACCTCGCCGACGACGTCGCCTACTCCGTGCACGACCTCGAGGACGGCATCGTCGGCGGTCGCATCGACCTCGCGCTGCTCGACGACGCCGAGCGAGCGGGCGGCGGTGTGGGAGACCGTGCGCGACTGGTACCTCCCCGACGCCGACGACGCCGCTGCTCGACGAGGCCCTGGCCCGGCTCCGGTGCGGTGGGGTCCTGGCCCGTCGCGTCGTACGACGGCAGCAGGGGCGCGCTGGCCGCGCTGAAGAACCTCACCAGCGACCTGATCGGGATCTTCTGCGGCCAGGTCCACCAGGCCACCCGTGCGGCGCACGGCGACGAGCCGCTGGTGCGCCACCGCGCCGACCTCGTGGTCCCCGAGGGGACGCCGACCGAGATCGCCGTGCTCAAGGGGATCGCGGCCCACTACGTGATGCGGGCCGAGGACCGGGTGGCGCTGATGGACGCGCCAGCGCGACGCTGCTGGCCGAGCTGTTCGCGGCCCTGGCCGGCGGCGCGAGCGACGACCTCGACCCGGCCTTCCGCGCCGACTTCGACGACGCGGCCGACGACGCCGCCCGCACGCGGGTGCTGCTCGACCAGGTCGCCAGCCTCACCGACGCCTCCGCCGTCACCTGGCACGCCCGCCTCGTCGGCGACCGATGAGTCCCGGGCCACGCGAGAGGTCGCACACCGTCATGAGCACCGGCACCGTCTCACCGCACTACGGCAACGCTGCGGCACCCGCCCCGCCCTGGGAGGACATCGACCGGAGGCTGACCGACGCGGCGCTGTACTGGATCGTCACCGTCCGCGCTGACGGCCGGCCGCACGCCGTGCCGCTCTGCGGCGTCTGGCAGGACGGCGCGTTCTGGTTCTGCACCGGCGACGCCGAGCAGAAGATGCGCAACCTCGACCACGACCCGCACGTCGTCGTGATGGCCGGCCCGCTCGGGGCCGACGGCTGGAGCGTCGGCAAGGACATCGCGGTCGAGGGTGTCGCCGAGCCGGTCTCCGACGACCGGGTGCTGCAGGTGCTGGCCGACGCCTGGCACACCAAGTACGCCGGCGACTGGGAGTTCGCGGTCCGCGACCAGCCGCTTCGTCGAGGTCACGCACCAGGGCGACGGCTCGGGTGGCGCGGTGCTCTTCCGCGTGCGGCCGAGCAAGGTGCTGGTCTTCGGCGACGAGCACGGGCAGACGACGTACCGCTTCTGAGCCGCCCGGCCGGCGGTCGCACAATGGTCGGGTGACCGATCCCCTGGTGTGGCTGCCCTTCGCCCGTCGACGAGCTCGGGGAGGTGCCGGACAACCTGCGCTACGAGGTCGTACGACGGCGACGGCGACCTGCCGCCGGGCCAGGACGAGGTCGAGCTCTGGGTCACGCCGTACCGCTTCTCGCGCCGCCGACGGCGAGCTGTCGGCCAGCTGCCGAACCTCAAGGTGCGTGCAGACGCTCTCGGCCGGGGTCGAGCACATCCAGAAGTGGGTGCCCGACGACGTGACGCTGTGCAACGGCCGCGGCATCCACGACACCGCCACCGCCGAGCTGGCCGTGACCCTGATGCTGGCCAGCCTGCGCAGGTCCCCGAGTTCGTGCGCACCCAGGAGCGTGCGACCTGGGACTCCGACCGTCGGGCGGTCCCTGGCCGAGAAGGAGGTGCTGATCGTCGGCTACGGCCAGATCGGCGCCGCGATCGAGGAGCGGCTGCTGCCCTTCGAGTGCTCGGTCACGCGGGTCGCCCGCAGCGCGCGGGACGGCGTGCACGCCATCGACGAGCTGCCCGACCTGCTGCCGGACGCCGACGTGGTGGTCCTGATCGTCCCCGGGACGTCGTCGACGCGCGGGCTCTTCGACGCCGCCATGCTGAGCCGGCTGAAGGACGGCGCGCTGCTCGTCAACGTCGCCCGCGGGCCGGTCGTCGACACCGACGCGCTGCTGGCCGAGCTGGAGAGCGGCCGGATCAGCGCAGCGCTGGACGTGGTCGACCCCGAGCCGCTGCCCGGAGGACCACCCGCTGTGGAAGGCGCCGAACCTGCTGCTCCTGCCGCACGTCGGCGGCAACAGCGACGCCATGTACGCGCGCGGCCGTCGGCTCGTGCGCGAGCAGCTCCACCGCTACGCGGCCGGTGAGCCGCTCGCCAACGTGATCACCGGCGACTACTGACCCTCCGCCGCGGTCAGGGAAGTGCCCTGCGGGCCGGTGTCCTCGCCGAGCTTGAGCCGTCCGGGTTGAGGTCGTCGGTGGAGTCGGTCGACCGCCTTGACCTTCGCCGCCGCGACGCCGGCGGTCTCGGCGACCTTGTCCTTGACGACGGGGGCCTTCTCGGCGGCGAAGTCGGCCGCCTGGTGGGCCTTCTCCTGCACCCGCGGGTCGTCCTTGACCTTGTTGAACGTGCCGCGATCTGCTCGTAGCGCTCGCGGCCGGCCTTCGTGCCGAGCACGTAGCCGCTCCCGCCGCGGCCAGCAACAACAGCTTCTTCATCTCAATTCTCCTTGCTGCCGGTGCGAGCCCGGGCGTCGTCGTCGTTCTCGGCGTCGCCGCCTGCCGCCGGATCTTGCGGCCGATGGCGGCGTCCTTCTCCTGCTTCTTGCGCAGCTTCTTGATGTTGCGGGTGTCGCGCGCGGGGAGCTGGAGCTCCTCCTCGGCCGCGATGCCGGCCTGCAGCTGACGTCCGCGCTCGAGCTCGGCGTCGAGCTCGGCGCCGAACAGCAGCGCCAGGTTGGTGATCCACAGCCACAGCAGGGCGACGATCACGCCGGCCATCGCGCCGTAGGTCTTGTTGTACGACGAGAAGGTCGCGACGTAGAACCCGAAGCCGACCGAGGCGATCGCCCAGATCACGATGGCCACCACCGCGCCGACGGAGAGCCAGCGGAACTTCGGCTGCTTCACGTTGGGGGTGACGTAGTACAGCAGCGCCGACGATGACGACGACCACGAGCGCCAGCACCGGCCACTTGGCGATCGCCACACCGTCTCCGCCGTGCGACCCGAGCCCGACAGTGTTGGCGACCGCCGTGAGCACCGGCCCGGAGAGGACCAGGATCAGCAGCGCCACCGCCGCCAGCACGACGGCCACGAGGGTCAGCAGCAGCATCACCGGGCGCAGCTTCCAGAACGGCCGCCCCTCCTCGATCTCGTAGATCCGGTTCATCGCCCGGCTGAACGCCCCGACGTACCCCGAGGCCGACCACAGGGCGACGACGATGCCGACGACCAGCGCCAGACCCGGCCTTCTGCGAGCCGGCGATCGCTGGTCAGGGCATCGTGCAGACGATCTTGTAGACCTCCGTCGAGACCAGCGGCTTCAGCGTCTCCAGGGCGGTCTTGACCGCCTTCTGCCCCTGGCCGACGACGCCGAGCAGCGAGACGAGGGCGATCATGGCGGGGAACATCGCCAGCACGGCGTAGTAGGTCAGCGCCGCCGCGAGGTCGGTGCACTGGTCCTCGCTGAACTCGTGCATCGGTCTTGCGCAGCACGTAGAACCACGACCGCTTGGTCAGGTCGGTAGGAGCGTCGGGCTTGCGGGAGTCGTCGGGCGTCGGGCATCGAGGGCGTCGTGCGCTCCTCGTCCGGTCGCCGTCTGCGAGCACGGCTGGCTCATGGCGGCGTCGCCACCAGATCGACGCAGCCCGACGACGACGACCGCGCCGGCGGCGACGCCGATCAGCTCGGGGCTCGGGCTTGCCCGTCGTCGGTGGTCGCGCGGTCCTTCAGCTCGTCCACCTTGGCGCTCGCCTGGGCCTTGACGTCGAGCTTGTGGGCCAGCTGGTCGACGGTCTCGGCCAGCTGCTCGCGCTGCTGCTCGATGTCGGCCTGGATCTCCTCGGGCGTGCTCATGGCGCGCTGTCCCTTCACGGTGGCGATGTCTTCCTTGACGCCCTCGACCGCCCTCTCGGGGACGGGCGGGTCGCCTGGCTCACCTGCTTCTTGCCCAGCAGGGCCAGCACGCCCGCGACGACGAACAGCACGACGGTGACGATCAGGGCCGCGATCCAGGCGTCCATGGCGAGGGCGAGCAGCAGGATGACGGTCGCGATCAGCGTGCCGACGCCGTACAGCGCGACGACCCCGGCGCCCCCGAACATGCCGATGCCGAGCCCGGCCCGCTTGCCCTTCTCGGCCATCTCGGCCTGGGCCAGCCGGATCTCGGAGCGGATCAGCTCGGGGACCTGGGTGGTCAGGTCGTGGACGATGGCGCCGAGCGGCGGGTCCTGGGTCGGCTCGGGTCTGGTCCCGAGCCGGGTGGACGCTCGAGGTGGGCGATTCGCTCATGCGTCGTCCCGTTGCCATTCCGGGCGTGTTCAAACATCCCCAGCGCGTCCGGACGACCCGGTCGGCCGTGTCGGGATCCGGCCGTAGACTCCGCAGCGTGGCGGGCCGGATCCGAGAGGAAGACATCGCGGAGGTGCGCGAGAAGGCGCGCATCGACGAGGTGGTCAGCTCCTACGTGACCCTCCGCAACGCCGGCGGCGGCAACTTGAAGGGCCTCTGCCCGTTCCACGACGAGAAGTCGCCGTCGTTCAACGTGACCCCTTCGCGAGGTATGTACTACTGCTTCGGCTGCGGAGCCGGCGGCGACGTCATCAAGTTCGTGATGGAGACCGACGGGCTGGCGTTCAGCGAGACCGTGGAGCGGCTGGCGGAGAAGTACGGCGTCCAGCTGCGCTACGAGGAGGGCGGCCCGCAGCGCCCCCGCAGCGGCCCCCAGCGCCCGCGCCTGGTCGAGGCCCACAAGGTCACCCAGCAGTGGTACGCCGAGCAGCTGGCCAGCCCCGAGGCCATGGTCGCCCGCCAGTTCCTCACCGAGCGCGGCTTCGACGCCGAGGCCGCGGCGCACTTCGGGGTCGGGTTCTCCCCGCGCGGGGGAGAGGCGCTCTACCGCTACCTCCACCAGAAGCGGTTCACCGACGAGGAGCTGGTCACCAGCGGCCTCGTCGGCCAGGGCAACCGCGGCCACTACGACCGGTTCCGCGGCCGGCTGATGTGGCCGATCCGCGACAGCAGCGGCGACACCATCGGCTTCGGCGCGCGGCGGATCTTCGACGACGACACCATCGAGGCGAAGTACCTCAACACCCCCGAGACGCCGATCTACAAGAAGAGCCAGGTGCTCTACGGCATCGACCTGGCCCGCCGCGAGATCGCCCGGGCCAGCCAGGCGGTGATCGTCGAGGGCTACACCGACGTGATGGCCTGCCACCTCGCCGGGGTGAAGACCGCGGTGGCGACCTGCGGCACGGCCTTCGGCGACGACCACGCCCGGGTCATCCGGCGGCTGCTGCAGGACCACGACGAGTTCCGCGGCGAGGTGATCTTCACCTTCGACGGCGACGCGGCCGGCCAGAAGGCGGCGCTGCGGGCCTTCGAGGGCGACCAGATCTTCGCCGGCCAGACCTACGTCGCCGTCGAGCCGGGCGGCATGGACCCCTGCGACCTCCGGCTCTCCACGCCCGAGCTGCCGACGGCGACGCCGCGGTGCGCGAGCTGGTGGCCCGGCGGGTGCCGCTCTACCGGTTCGTGCTGGCCAACGTCGTCCAGCGCTACGACCTCGACCGCGCCGACGGCCGCATCGACGCGCTGCGCGAGGCGGCCAAGCTGGTCACCAGCATCCGCGACCGCTCCAAGGTCGACGCCTTCTCCCGCGAGCTGGCCGGGATGCTCGGCATCGAGCCGGTCGACGTCCAGCGCGAGGTACGCCGCGCCGCGGCGCGCGGCCGCCGGCGCGACCGCTGGCCCCCTCTGCGCGTCCGGCCACGGAGCTGCCCGACCCGCGCGACCCGCGGCTGTTCCTCGAGCGCGAGACGCTCAAGATCGTGCTCCAGCACCCCGGCGTCGTCGGCCGCACGATGGCCGACGTCGGTCCCGAGGACTTCACCCACGGCGCCTACCGGGCGCTGTGGGCGAGCATCCAGGCCGCCGGCGGCCCGGCCAGCGCCGACGGCCACTGGGCCGCCCGGCTGCGCGACGCGCAGACCGACGAGCGGCTGCAGGCGCTGCTCAGCTCGCTGGCGGTCGAGCCGCTGCGCCGCGAGCCCGACGCCGCCTACGCCCAGATGCACGCCGACCGGCTGCGCGAGCTCACCGCCAAGCGCCGCATCGCCGACCTCAAGTCGCGGCTCCAGCGCACCAACCCGGTCGAGCACGCCGACCGACTACAACCGGATGTTCGGCGAGCTCGTCGCCCTCGAGGCCCACGCCCGCACCCTGCGCGAGCGCGCGCTCGAGAGCCAGCAGTGAGGGTCTTCGGCCGGCACGTCCGCTCCCGGCGGACGTCCTGTCCCGCGCGCGGCCCTGCCGCGGGGCGAGCAAGCGTGCTCGCCTCCGGCGCAGGCCGACGGCGGCACCTGGCTGCTCGGCACCCGGGGCCTGCTCGTGCTGCTCCTGCCCGACGAGCGGGTCGTGCTGCCGTGGGAGGCCGTCGAGGACGCCGCCTGGGACCAGCGACGAGGAGCGGCTCCGGATCACCGGTGTCGGCGAGTACGGCCGGCCGCAGCCGTCGTACACCCTGACCGTGCCGGAGCCGGCACGCCTGCTCCAGCTGATCCGCGAGCGGGTCACCGCCAGCATCGTGCTCCAGCGACGGGTGCCCGGTCCGCGGCAGGCTCGGCGCTCACGGTGATCGGCCGCCGCAGCCCGGTCGGCGGCCCGATCCGCTGGATGCACGCCTACGACGCGGGCCTCGACCCCGACGACCCGGAGGTGGTCGCCGTGGCCGAGCTGGCCCTGCTCCAGGCCGCGCGGCGAAGTGGGCGAACCGATTTAGCCACCCGCTCGCGCTCCTTGCTATCGTTTGCCGGCGCGATCCCCTGTAGCTCAACTGGCAGAGCATTCGGCTGTTAACCGGAGGGTTGTTGGTTCGAGTCCAACCGGGGGAGCCACTCAGCTCCACGTCGCACGTACGCCGCGTCAGAGCGCGCCGACAGGCGGGCACCGAGCCCGTGGACCCGCAGGTCAGCACGGGGTCTCTGCCAAGCCGAGCGCGAGAGTGCGGCGGGTGCTCGCGCTCGGGGCGAGCCGAGCAGACGTCGGTCCAGCAGGGCACCAAGGGCAACGAGTTCTGCGTGCTCCACCGCGACCCGCGGTCGCGGGACCTCAGTCGCCCCAGCCCATCGGGAACACCTCGAACGAGGCGGCGAAGGCCACGCCCAGCCGCTGGCCGACGGCGCGGCCGATGCCCTCGAGGAACTCGGCGGGGTCCCAGTTCTCCCAGCCGAGGCCGTCGATGTAGGCCTGGTGGGCCCTCGAGCGACTCGACGCCCGCGTCGAAGGTGTCGGTGGTGTCGACGCCGTGCGTGGCGTCGGGGGAGCCCGGCGGCCCACACGGCCCTGACGCCGCCCCACGGCTCGAGCCCGTCCTCGACCTGCTCGTGGAAGACCCAGCGGTTGCCCGGCGTCGCGCACGGCGTCGAGCATCGGCCCTGCCCACGGCGATGTGGTCGGCCTGGTTGAGGTTGCGCCCGCCGAAGGTGTCGCGGAAGTTGCCGGTGATCACGATGTCGGGCCGGTGCCGGCGGATCTCCGCGGCCAGCACGCGGCGCAGCGCCACGCCGTACTCCAGGACGCCGTCGGGCAGCCCGAGGAAGTCGACGACGTCGACGCCGACGACCGCGGCCGACGCCACCTCCTCGGCCTCGCGCACGCGTGCGGCACTCCTCGGGCTCCATGCCGTCGATGCCGGCCTCGCCGCTGGTCACCATCGTGTAGCCGACCCACTTGCCCTGCCCGGTCCAGCGCGCGACCGCGGCGGCGGTGCCGAACTCCATGTCGTCGGGGTGGGCGACGATGCAGAGCGCCCGCTCCCAGCTCTCGTCGACGGGCTCCAGGGGCGGGGTGCCGGGGGATCTCGCTCATGCTGCGAGGCTATTCCAGGCGCGAGGGCTCGCCCAGGCGCGAGCGGGTCCTCACTCGCAGTTGTCGCAGATCCCGGTCGCCGGGAGCGCCATGAAGCAGTTCGGGCAGATCTTCGGCTCGGGCATGTCGGGGCTCGGTGGGGCGCGGCCTGACCACGATCCGCTTCGGCGCGGGTGGGCGTCGCGGCGGCGGCCGGCCTGGACGCCTTCGGCCGGGGCGGTGCGCGGGGCCGCCGGGGCCTCGCGCGCGTCCGCGGCGCGGGCGTCAGCTTCTCGTCGACGACGACGTCGAACCCGAGCTCCTTGAGCCGGCAGCACGGCGCCGTCCTCGCCGCCGTTGTCGAACTCCTCGGCCGGCACGGTCTGCCCGGTCGAGCGCAGGTAGGCCAGGCCCATCAGTGCGCGGGCGTCGTACTCCACGCCGCCCTGCCACACCGTGGCGTCGTGGGCTCGGCCGAACCGATATCGCGCGTTGAACTCCCGCGAGCCGAGGCTGTCGCACTCGCCCATCGCCGTGCGGACGTCGCTGCGCCCACCTCGCTCCAGTCGGTGCTCAGTCAGGCATGGGGTCCACCCTACGAGGTCCGCCTACGCTTGGCCGGTGGACGACAGCCTCGAGGGACCCCGGTTCGCCGATCTGGGGCTGGACCCCCGCGTGGAGCGGGCCCTCGACGACGTCGGGTACGAGACCCCGTCGCCCATCCAGGCGGGAGCGATCCCGCCGCTTCTCGCCGGCCGCCACGTGGTCGGTCTCGCGCAGACGGGCACCGGCAAGACCGCCGCTTTCGCGCTGCCGATCCTCTCCCAGGTCGACGTCTCCGACGCGGTGCCGCAGGTCCTGGTGCTGGCGCCGACCCGCGAGCTGGCGCTGCAGGTCTCCGAGGCGTTCGGGCGCTACGCCGCGCACATCGACGGGCTGCACGTGCTGCCGGTCTACGGCGGCCAGGGGTACGGCGTGCAGCTCTCGGCCCTGCGGCGGGGCGTGCACGTCGTCGTCGGCACGCCCGGCCGGCTGATGGACCACCTCGAGAAGGGCACCCTCGACCTCTCCGGCGTGCGCTTCGTGGTGCTCGACGAGGCCGACGAGATGCTCAACATGGGCTTCGCCGAGGACGTCGAGGAGATCCTCTCCTCGACGCCCGACGACAAGCAGGTCGCGCTTGTTCAGCGCCACGCTGCCCGCGCAGATCCGCCGGATCGCCCAGCCAGCACGCGCCCGACGCCGTCGAGATCACCGTCGCCGCCAAGCACCGCACCGCGACCAACGTGCGCCAGCGCTACCTCACCGTCGCCCACGCGCAGAAGCTCGACGCCCTGACCCGGATCCTCGAGGCCGAGAACTTCGACGCGCTGATCGTCTTCGTGCGCACCAAGCAGGCCACCGAGGAGCTCGCCGAGCGGCTGCGGGCACGCGGCTTCGCCGCGACCGCGCTCAACGGCGACGTCGTGCAGGCCCAGCGCGAGCGCACGGTCGAGCAGCTGCGCAACGGGCTCGCTCGACATCCTGGTGGCCACCGACGTCGCCGCCCGCGGGCTCGACGTCCCTCGGATCAGCCACGTGGTCAACCACGACATCCCCACCGACACCGAGTCCTACGTGCACCGCATCGGCCGCACGGGCCGGGCCGGGCGCAGCGGCGAGGCGATCTCGTTCGTGACCCCGCGCGAGCAGCGGCTGCTGCGGGCCATCGAGAAGGCCAACCACACCAAGCTCACCCCGATGAAGCTGCCCACCGTCGACGACGTCAACGCCACCCGCGTCGCCAAGTTCACCGAGGCGATCACCCAGGCGCTGGGCGACCAGCAGCTCGAGGTCTTCCGCGAGCTCGTGCGCAGCTACGAGCACGAGCACGACGTGCCGGCGGAGGACATCGCCGCCGCCATCGCCGTGCTGGCCCAGGACGGCGAGCCGTTGCTGCTCGAGGACGTGCCCGAGCCGGCACCGGTGAAGCGTGAGCCCCGCGAGCAGTCCGTCCACGTTGGTGCCCGTGGCGGATCGCGGTCGGCAGGCGCCACCGGGTCGAGCCGCGGCAGATCGTGGGCGCCCTGGCCAACGAGGGCGGCCTGCAAGCGCAAGGACTTCGGCAAGATCGACATCCGCGCCGGCTTCTCGATCGTCGAGCTCCCGCCGGACCTCTCGCAGGCCACCCTCGACCAAGCTCGGGCGCACCCGGATCTCAGGCGTGCTGATCGACCTGCGCCGCGACGACGAGCGCCCGGTCCGCAAGCCGCGTCACAAGAAGGACCACTAGCCTGGTCGAGCGCGGATCGAACAGGTCGAGCTCCCCGGTGGGCTCCTCGTGGCCCGCGTGGGCGCCCTCGGCGTCGCTGTGCGTCAGCGTCGCGTAGGTCACCAGCACGGCGAAGATCACCAGGCCGATCGCGGTCACGGTGCCGTCGCCCCAGCCCAGGCCCGACTTCTTGCCGAGGAAGTCGGCGACCGAGGCGCCGAGCGGCCGGGTGAGCACGTACGACGCCCAGAAGGCGACCGTGGCGTCCAGCCGCCCGAGGCGCCACAGCGCGAAGGGCACGAGGATGAGCACGCCGAAGAGGACGATCGAGCCGCCGAAGCCGAGCCCGAAGTTGACGGCCGTGGTGTCGCCGAGCGCCGTACCGAGGCCGAAGGTCAGCAGCACCGTGCCCCAGTAGAAGCGCTCGCGCCGGGCGGTGGTGATCGAGTGCACCGACAGGGTGCCCTCGCTGCGCTTCCACCAGGTCAGCAGGCCGGCGAGCAGCACGAGGTAGACGAGGGAGTCGACGTAGTACGGCGTCCCGAGGGCGACGTGCGGGCCGTCGGCGACCATCGTGCCGAACAGCGCGACGCCGAGCACGGTCACCCAGTAGCGGACGGGGTGGTACGTCGAGGCGCGCAGCTGCACGCGCAGCACGGCGAAGAACCCGCCGATGCCGACCGCGGCCGCCAGCGGGATGCTGACCGTGCCCAGGAAGTCCGAGCCCGACTCGCCGACGCCCGTGGTGAGCAGCTTCACGACCCAGAAGAAGAGGAAGACCTCAGGGACCTTGGGCGCGCGAAAGACGCGAGAGGAAGGCATGGGCCAGGACGCTAGGGAGCGCGACCTGACCTTGGCCTGACAAATGGGCTCAGCGGGGCCCGGTGTGACCTAGTCGACAGTGGCGACGTACATGCGCGAGCCGGGCGGGGCGATCTGCCCGTAGTCGGCCGCCGTGGCCTTGCCCTCCTCGCGAGCCCAGGGCCGCCTGCATCGCCTCGGCGTCCTCGAAGTAGAGCTCCGCGATCCGGTGCCAGCCGACCTCCTGGCCGTCGGCCGCGCCGGTGACGCGAGCGCCCTCGAAGCGGACGAGGCCGGGGATCTTCATCACGAGCGGGCCGTGCACGCCGAGGTAGTGCTCCTCGAAGGCCTCCGCGTCGTCGGGTGGGGTGTAGAGAACTACCAGCTTGACCGTCATGGGGCCGACGGTACGACGTGGCAGTAGCGCGTTCCCTTTTGTCCGGTCGCTCGTTGAAGCGGTCAGATCCCGCCGAGGAGACCGCCATGCGTCGTCCGATCATCGTCCTCGCCCTGCTGTTCGTCGTCGCCCTCGGCCTGATCGCGGCCAAGGCGCAGGCCGCCGCGAAGTACCCGGTGAGCTACAACTTCCTGAGCAGCGCCGTCCTCGCCGGCACCCAGGTCAACGCCGACCCGCCGGGCTCGAACGACTGGTCCTGCAGGCCGACGGCGCGGCACCCCCGCCCGGTCGTGCTGGTGCACGGCACCGCCGGCAACAAGAACACCAACTGGCAGACCTACGCGCCGCTGCTGGCGAACAACGGCTACTGCGTCTTCGCCTTCACCTACGGCGTCGCGGCCGGCACGCCGCCCGGGCTCGACCAGTTCGGCGGGCTCGACGACATCGAGACCAGCGCCGGCGAGCTGAAGACGTTCGTGGCCAAGGTGCTGCGCCGCCACCGGCGCGAAGCAGGTCGACCTCGTCGGCCACTCCCAGGGCACGCTGATGCCGGACTACTGGCTGAAGTTCCTCGGCGGTGCGCCCTACGTGCACGCCTACGTCTCGCTCGCCCCGCTCTGGCACGGCACCAGCCTCGGCGAGCCGCAGCAGCTCGCGGCCGCGCAGAAGGGCTACGGGACGTCCTTCGACGCCCCCGGCTGCCCGGCCTGCACGCGAGATGTCGACCGGCTCGGCCTTCATGACCAAGATGCGCGCCGGGGGAGTGGCGGTGAAGGGCGTGCACTACACCAACATCGTCACCACCCACGACGAGCTGGTCTCGCCGTACACCAGCGGCATCGAGCCCGGGATGACCAACATCGTCGTCCAGGACCACTGCTCGACCGACTACACCGAGCACTTCGAGATCGCCGCCGACCCGGTCGCCGCCGGCTACGTCCTCAACGCCCTCGACCCGGCCCACCCGCGGCCGGTCCCGTGCGAGGTCGTGCTCCCCTTCGAGGGCCCGGTCCCCGCCGTCCCGCCGGTTGAGTGCTCGGCCGGCCGTCTCGCCGACGCCCCGGCACAGGACTCGCTAGGGTCACCCCCCGAAGGGCGGTAGCTCAGTTGGTTAGAGCAGACGACTCATAATCGTCCAGGCGCGGGTTCAAGTCCCGCCCGCCCTACGAGGGTGTTCTGGCGGCCTGCCCAGCGCCTCACGTGCGCGACCACATGCGAGCCGACGCCGCGTGGCTCCCTCGCGAGGCGCTCCAGGACCCATGATCCTGGGGGGCTTTCTTCGCCCCCCCGCGTCCAGGGAGGTCGCATGCAGCTCTCGGTGTCGATCAGGCAGGCCCTGGTCGTCTGCGTCGCGGTCGCTCTCCTGGGGCTGGCGCCGGCCGGCTCCGCCCAGGCGGAGACCAACGGGTCGATGGTCGCCTTCGGCGACTCCGTGCCTTCGGGCGCCCGGTGCGGCTGCACGCCGTTCCCGGTGCTCTACGCCCGCAAGGTCAGGTCGCACACCGGCCGCTCGGTGCGGATGACCAACGACGCGGTCAGCGGAGCGACCAGCGCCACCGTGCTGCGCGAGGTCGAGCACGGGAGCGAGCGGGCGGCGGTGCGCTCGTCCGGCACGGTGCTGCTGATGGTGGGAGCCAACGACTTCGTGGGCGCCTTCCACAGCGTCCTGCGGCACCAGCAGCGCGCCGAACCCGGTCTTCCGCGAGGTGGCGAGCAGGGTCCGGGCCAACGTCACCGAGACGATCCGGGTGCTGCAGGAGCTGCGTCCGGGCGTCCGCGTGGTCGTCGCCGGCTACTGGAACGTCGTCAAGGACGGGCGCGTCGGACGAGCGGACTACGGCAGCTGGGGCATGCGCAAGGCCCGGCAGGCGACGGCGTGGGCCAACTGGGCCATCCGCGAGTCCGCCGCTGCCCGGCACACGAGCTTCGTCTCGACGTACGACGGGTTCAAGGGCGTCCACGGGAGGCACGACCCGACCTGGCTGCTGGCCTCCGACGGCGACCATCCCGACGCCCGCGGGCACGCCGAGATCGCCGAGCAGTTCTTCGAGACCGCCCCGGGCGGATGACGGCGCTGCGACTCGGCCTAGCGGACGGTGACCCGCCGCGCGAGCATCACGGTGGTCAACGTGGTGGAGGGCAGGACGCGGAAGCGGAACTTCCGGGTGCCCGAGGGCAGGTCGGTCAGGGTCGTGCGCACGACACCGTTGCGGATCGTCAGCTCGCGGTCGAAGCCGCCGCGCGAGCGCACCGCGAGCACCCCCTGGACCGAGCGCACCCCGGGGCGCGCACGATCACGCTCAGCCCGAGGCGTCGGACGCCCGGCGTGACGGAGACCTGGAGCACCGGCGCGCTGCGGACGACTGGCGTGGCGGTGCTGGCGACGGAGGCGGGCGTGTAGCCGTCGCGAGTCAGCCGCAGCCGCGCGAGCAGGCGGGTGCCGAGGTCGGTCGGCCCGACCTGGTAGGTCCGGCCGGTGGCGCCGGCGACCGGTACGCCGTTGCGCAGCCACTGGATCGCCACGGCCGAGGTCGGCACGATGCTCGGCAGGACCACCCGGAGCACCTGGCCCGGGCGGGCGGTGCCGTCGACGCGCGGCGTCGAGGAGACCTCGAAGGTCCCGGGCGTCACCGGGTCGAGCGCCGCCGAGGTCGCCACGGCCGCCGGGTAGCCCGCCTTGGTCGCGGTGACCTGGAGGCTGAGCGCCTTGCCCACGAGCGCCGGTCCGACGTCCAGCGTGGCTGCGTCGGCCCCCGGCAGCACCGTGCCGTCGGCCAGCCACTGGTAGGCGACGTGGTCGGGTGAGGGCGTCCATGTCGCCGCAACGCCCTGGAGCGTCTGCCCGACCGTGGCGTCGCCGTCGACGTGCGGCTCCGACGTGCGCTCCAGCACGCCGGGCAGCACCGCGGCGGTCGGCGTGGAGTAGGCGGTCGTCGCGGGGTAGCCCAGGCCGAGGCAGTGACCCGCACGGTGAGCTGCTTGCCGACCTGGGCGGTCGCCGGGGTGAACGTGGTGGCGGTGGCGCCGGTGACGGCGACCCCGTTGGCCAGCCACTGGTAGGCGAGGCCGGTCGGGGAGGGGGTCCAGGTGCCCGCCGAGGCGGTGAGCACGCTGCCGACCTTGGCGGTGCCGGTGACCTTCGGGACCACCGTGTTGCGCAGGTGCACGTCGTTGAAGTGGACGAAGCCGCTCGGCCAGCCGCTGGGGTCCGGGTGATCCGGGCCCAGGAGAAGTCCCCGTGCCAGCTGTCCATCGACACGATGATCTCGTCGGCGGAGACGACCCGTTCGACGTAGGCGACGTGGCCGGCGGACCCGGCGGGCTTCACGCCGGCCTTCCACCAGGCGACCGCACCGACCAGTGGGGTGCCGTTCGTGATGCTGTGCATGGCCACGCCCCAGTTGGTGGCGTTGCCGCCGCCGGTCCACGGGCGGGAGTTGGCCAGGCCGCTGCGCACCATCCGGTACGCCGCGTAGTTCGTGCAGTTGTGGCCGGCGTACATCCGCCAGTACATCGTCTTGCTCGCGGCGCCGTACCCGCTGTCGGACATCCCCGCCTTCGCGCAGCCGGCGTAGCCGGTGCAGAGGGTGCTGATGCTGGCCGAGGCCGTGGGGGCGGCGAGGACGCCCAGCGCGAGGAGCAGGGAGCCGCAGCCGAGAAAAGCGACAATCCGGCGAATCAGGACCACATCGTGAAACTGTAGGGACGCAAAGCGATCTGAGTGACGAAATAGCAAAATCGTCAAGCCGACACGCCGGCAACAGCCGTCAGCCGGCGACGTGGAAGCATGGCGGCCATGGACTCCCGCCCGATCGAGACCTGGCTGACCGACATGGACGGCGTGCTGGTGCACGAGGAGGACCCGATCGCCGGGCGCCAGCGAGTTCATCGAGGCGCTCAAGGCGTCGGGCAAGAAGTTCCTGGTGCTCACCAACAACTCGATCTTCACCCCGCGCGACCTGCGGGCCCGGCTGCTCGCCAGCGGGATCGACGTGCCCGAGGCGGCGATCTGGACCTCCGCGCTGGCGACCGCCCGCTTCCTCGACGACCAGCGCCCGGGGGCAGCGCGTACGTCGTCGGCGAGGCCGGCCTCACCACGGCGCTGCACGACATCGGCTACGTGATGACCGACCGCAACCCCGACTACGTGGTGCTCGGGGAGACCCGCACCTACTCCTTCGAGTCGATCACGCGGGCCATCCGGCTGATCGACGCCGGCGCCCGCTTCATCGCCACCAACCCCGACGCCAGCGGGCCGAGCCACGCCGGGAAGCTGCCGGCCACCGGGTCGGTCGCGGCGCTGATCAGCACGGCGACGGGACGCCAGCCGTACTTCATCGGCAAGCCCAACCCGCTGATGATGCGCAGCGCGCTCAACGCGCTCGAGGCGCACTCCGAGACCACGGTGATGATCGGTGACCGGATGGACACCGACATCATCAGCGGCCTCGAGGCGGGCATCCGCACCGTCCTGGTCACCACCGGCTCGACCCGCCCCGACCAGGTCGAGACCTTCCCCTACCGGCCGACGCGGGTCGTCGACTCGATCGCCGACCTCGTCGAGCTGGCGCAGGAGCCGCCGCGGCCGGCGAGATGTGAGGCTACTTCGAGGGCTGGGGCGTCGCGCAGGTGATCTTCGGGTTCACCCCGAAGTAGTTCGAGCGGTCCGGCCACGACGGTCAGGGCGGTGTCGCTGGCCTTCTTGCAGCTGACGTCGTGGTTGCTGCCGAAGTAGCCGCGCTGGTAGGCCGCGAAGGCACCGATCACGAGCCAGACGATCACGATGAGGGCGATCAAGCCACGCATGCGCCCCTCCTCTCTCCCCGGAGGGTTGTACCCCGTGCGGGCGTCGGTCCACACCTAGAGTCGCTGCGGTGATCAAGTACCTCGGCTCCAAGCGCCTGCTGGTGCCGGCGCTGGGGGAGATCGCCTCGGCTGTGGAGGCGCGCTCTGCGGTCGACCTGTTCACCGGCACGACGCGGGTCGCCCAGGAGCTCAAGCGCCGTGGCCTCCACGTGACCGCGACCGACCTGGCGTCCTACAGCGAGGTGCTCAGCGACTGCTTCGTCGCCACCGACGCCGAAGCCGTCGACCGTGAGGCGCTGGGCCAGGAGCTCGCCCGGCTCTAGGCGCTGCCCGGCACGCGCGGCTACGTCACCCGCACCTTCTGCGAGCAGGCGCGCTACTTCCAGCCGCACAACGGCCGCCGCATCGACGCCGTCCGCGACGAGATCGAGCGGGCCCACCCCGACGGGCCGCTGCGCCCGATCCTGCTCACCGCCCTGCTGCTCGCGGCCGACCGCGTCGACTCGACGACCGGCCTGCAGATGGCCTACCTCAAGCAGTGGTCCCCACGGTCGCACCAGCCGCTCGAGCTGCGCGCTGCCCGACCTGCTGCCCGGCCCCGGCCGCACCGTCCGTGGCGACGCGATGGAGACCGTCGACCTGCTCGACCCCGTCGACCTGATGTACGTCGACCCGCCGTACAACCAGCACCGCTACTTCACGAACTACCACGTGTGGGAGACGCTCGTGCGCTGGGACGAGCCGGAGCACTACGGCATCGCCTGCAAGCGCGTCGACGCGCGCGACGACGCGCGACGCGCAGCGTCTTCAACAGCAAGCAGGAGATGCCGGCGGCGATGGCGACCTGATCGGCCGGGCGCGCGCCGACCTGCTCGTCGTCTCCTACAACGACGAGTCGTGGATCGGCGTCGACGACATGGTCGCGGCGCTGCGCGGCGCCGGCCGGGAGAGCGTCGAGGTGCTCGCCTTCGACACCAAGCGCTACGTCGGAGCGCAGATCGGCATCCACAGCCCGAGCGGCGTCAAGGTGGGCGAGGTCAAGCGGCTGCGCAACGTCGAGTACCTCTTCCTCGCCGGCGACCGCGACCGGGTGGAGGCGGCGCAGAGGCGTGTAGCGCGGGCTCCGTGCCCCTGATGCCCCTCCGGCGGAGCACTCGAAGGACTGAAACCCGCTTTACATGCGGCTCCCCGGCGGCCCCTACCACGGCGCGGCCCCGGCGTGCGTGACGACGCGCTCAGCGACCCTCGGCGTGGGCCGCGTCGCGGATCTCGCCGACCAGCTCCTCGATGACGTCCTCGAGGGTGGCCACCCCGAGGACCGTGCCCTCGTCGTCGACCACGCGCGCCATGTGGGCGCCCTTGGCCTGCAGCGTCTGCAGCGCGCTGACCAGGGTGTCGTCGACGCGCACGCTGGCCAGCGGGCGCACCCACTTCGCCTCGACCATGCGCGCGCGTCCGTGCGGGTCGGACTGCAGCACGTCCTTGATGTGCAGGTAGCCGGTCGAGCTCGCCGTCGGCGCCGACGACCGGGAAGCGCGAGTAGCCGGTCTCGGCGCACTTCAGCTCGACGTCGGAGGCGCGGGCGCCGCGCTTGACCGTCTCGAGCGCGGTCGAGGGGCAGCAGCACCTCGGCGACGGTGCGCGAGGTGAACCCGAGGGCGCCGGAGAGCCGCACGTACTCGCTCTCGTCGAGCATCCCCTCGTGGCGCGACTCGTCGACCATCGCCTCCACCTCCTCGAGGGTGAAGCTCGAGACGATCTCGGTGCGCGGCTCGATCCGCAGCGACCGCACCACCGCGTTGGCCACCGCGTCGAGGCCGCGCACGATCGGCTTGAGCACCGTCACCATCGCCACCATCGGCGGGCCGAGCACCATCGCGGCGCGCTCGGGGCCGGCGAGCGCGAGGTTCTTCGGCACCATCTCGCCGAGCACGACGTGCAGGTAGACCACGCACACCATCGCCACCGTGAACGCGACCGGGTGCAGCCACGCCGTCGGGCAGGCCGACGAGCTCGGCCAGCGGCTCGATCAGGTGGGCCACGGCGGGCTCGGCGACGGCGCCGAGCCCCAGCGAGCACACGGTGATCCCGAACTGGGCGGCGGCGATCATCAGCGAGAGCTGCTCCATCGCGCGCAGCGTCGTACGGGCGACCCGGGAGCCCGTCGGCCGCCTGCGGCTCCACCTTCGTACGACGGGCCGAGACGAGCGCGAACTCCGCGCCGACGAAGAACGCGTTGCCGAGCAGCAGCACGAGCGCCGAGCCAGATCGCGGACTGGGTGCTCATGCCGGCCCCCGGTCTCCGGCGGTCGGGCTCGAGCTTGCGCAGCGAGATCCGGTCGACGCGCAGGCCGTCCATCCGCTCGACGCGCATCAGCACGTGCTCCTGGACCGGCTCCTCGTCGTCGTCCTCGGGGATGCACGACGGGCAGCGGCACCACGACCCGGTCGCCGCGGGCGGGGATCCGGCCGAGCTCGCGCACCAGCAGGCCGGCCACGGTGTCGTAGTCCTCGTCCTCGGGCAGCTCGAGCCCGGTCGCGTCGGCCACCTCGTCGGGCCGCAGCAGCCCGGAGACGATCCACGAGCCGTCGGGCCGCTGGCGCAGCCGCGAGCCGTAGCGGTCGTGCTCGTCGGCGATGTCGCCGACGATCTCCTCGACGACGTCCTCGAGGGTGACCACGCCGGCCGTGCCGCCGTACTCGTCGGACACGATCGCCATCTGGAAGCCCTCGCCGCGCAGCAGCGAGAGCAGCGGGTCGAGCCGCAGCGACTCCGGCACGACGGTGGCGTCGACCATGACCTCGCGCACGAGCGTGTCGTGCCGCTCCGAGCGCGGGACCGCGACCGCCTGCTTGACGTGCACCGAGCCGACGACGTTGTCGGCGGAGCCCTTGATCACCGGGAACTTGGAGAACCCGGTGGCGCCGGACAGCTCGATGACCTCGCTGACCGGGTCGGTGGAGTCGACGCAGGCCATCTGCACCCGCGGCGTCATGATCTCGCCGGCCGTGCGCGGGCCGAAGGCCACCGAGCGCTCCACGAGGTGGGCGGTCTCGGAGTCGAGGGTGCCCTCGCTGGCCGAGCGCTGCGGCGAGCGAGGCGAGCTCGTCGGAGGCGCGGGCCGAGCGCAGCTCCTCCTGCGGCTCGACGCCCAGCGCCCGCACGACCGCGTTGGCCGAGCCGTTGAGCAGCTTGATCGGGTAGGTCATCAGGCTGGTGAAGCCGCGGATGAAGCGCCTGGGTGCGCCGGGCGACCGGCAGCGGCAGCGCGATCGCCATCTTCTTGGGCACCAGCTCGCCGAAGATCATCGTGACGACGGTCGCCAGCACCAGGCCGATCGCGACCGCGATCCCGGGCACGGCGCCCGTCGGGCACGCCGACGCGCCTTCAGCGGGCCTCGAGCAGGCCGGCCAGTGGCCGGCTCGGCCAGGAAGCCGATGACCAGGTTGGTCAGGGTGACGCCGATCTGGGCGCCGGAGAGCTGGGTGGACAGGCTGCGCAGCGCGATCCGCACGCCCTCGGCCTGGCGGTCGCCCTCGCCGGCAGCCTTCTCGACGGCCGCGCGGTCGACCGCCACGAAGGAGTACTCCGCCGCCCCGAAGACCCCGCAGGCGAGCGACCAGGCCCACGGAGATCGCGAGCAGCAGCCACTCCATGGCGCCCATTGTGTCGGACCGCCACGGTGCGTGCACTGTCGGTGCTCGGCGGGAACGCTGTCCGCACGGCAGCCGTTGGACGCATGTAGGAGGTGGTGGCGAGTGCTGAGGTTCTCCGCCGTCGGCGCCAGCCACGTCGGGCCTGGTCCGCGAGCGACAACGAGGACTCCGGGTTCGTCGGCCACGCCTGCCTCCTGGTCGCCGACGGCGTCGGCGGCAGCGCCGCCGGCGAGGTCGCCTCGGCCACCGCGGCCTACGTCGTCTCGGCGAGCGCCCTCGCCCGACCCGGCGCCGACCCGGTCGCCGCTGCTCGACGTCGGCCACCCGGCTCGCGCAGGAGCAGATCGCGCTCGGCGTGCGCGCGCGACCCGCGCGCGCCGGCATGGCGACCACGCTGACCGCGGTGGTCACCGACGGCGCAGCGCTTCGCGCTGGTCCACGTGGGCGACTCGCGCGGCTACCTGTTGCGCGACGGCGTCGCTGCAGCCGGATCACCCGCGACCACACCTTCGTGCAGCGGCTCGTCGACGAGGGCAGCCTCGCCGCCGAGGACGTCCGCACCCACCCGTGGCGCAACGTGGTGCTGCGCAGCCTCGACGGCGACGTCCGCGAGACCGGCGACCTGACCGAGCTCGACCTCGCGCCTCGGCGACCGGGTGCTGCTGGCCAGCGACGGCCTGACCGACCTGGTCCCCGACGCCGGCGCATCGCGGCGGTGCTGGCCACCCACGGCGACGACGAGGCGGCCGCCGACGCTGCTCGTCGACGGCGGCCCTCGACGCCGGTGGGCGCGACAACGTCACCTGCGTGCTCGGCCACGGTCGTCGAGGGTGTCCCGGTGCCCGGCGACGGACACTGCCTGGTGCGGCGACGCGCTGTGCGACCCGCGCGACGTCGTCGACCCGCCGCGGTCCGGCTCGCGCGCGACCAGGCCTGACCTGCACGAGGCTCCGAGCGTCTCCCGGTCGCGTGCCCTGGGCGTGCACAGTGGGCGTGCCGTCCGCGTGCCAGAATCCGCGCCATGAGCGAGCGTCGACCGCCCCCGCCTGGAGGGCTCCGTCGCGGTCCGTGACGGTCGCCGGCTCTCCTTCGCCGAGTTCGGGGACCCGCGGGGGAGCGCCGTGATCTGGATGCACGGCACGCCCGGCGCGCGGCGGCAGGTGCCGATCGAGGCGCGGCAGTTCGCCGAGGAGCACGACCTGCGGATCATCGGCGTCGACCGACCCGGCATCGGCTCCTCGACGCCGCACCTCTACCGCGACATCCTCGACTGGACCGGCGACCTGGTCGAGCTGTGCGACGTCCTCGACGTCGACACCTTCCGGGTGATCGGGCTCTCCGGCGGCGGTCCCTACGCGCTGGCCGCCGGCGCCGCGCTGCCCGACCGGGTGCACGGCGTGGGCGTGCTCGGCGGCGTGGCGCCGACCAAGGGACCCGACGCCATCTCCGGCGGCCTGGTCGCGCTGGCGCCGTACGCCGCCCCGGTGCTGTCGGTGGCCCGCGTGCCGCTCGGGCTTCGTGATGGCCCAGGCTGATCCGGCTGGTGCGGCCGCTCGCGGGCCCGATCCTCGACGGGTACGCCGCGGTGCAGCCGCGCGGCGACAAGGAGCTGCTGGCCCGGCCGGAGTTCCGCGCGATGTTCCTCGACGACCTGCTCAACGGCTCGCGGTTCCACTTCGGCGCGGTGCTCTCCGACATCGTGCTGTTCACCCGCGACCGTGGGGCTTCGAGGCCGCCGACGTCCAGCGTGCCGGTGCGCTGGTGGCACGGCGACAGCGACCACATCATCCCGCACGCCCACGGTGAGCACGTCGCGAGCCGGCTGCCGGACGCCACCTTCACCACGATCCCGGGGGAGTCGCACCTCGGCGGTCTCGGGGTGGCCACCGAGGTGCTCGCCGAGCTGATGGAGCTCGGGCCGCGACGTGCGCCGAAGCCGTCCTCAAAAGCGACATAGGGAGCATTGCCGACACGCCGGTAGACCACTTGCGCCGGAACGTTCGCCATCTGGGCCGTTCGTGGGTCACAATGAACCCACAAGTGCACAGACGTGGTCACAGGTCACACCTCCTGGACTTCCTGCTCCTCACGAGACCGCTGGGGAAGGCGTATCTCGACGCCGGAGCAAGGAGGAACCATGACGACCCCGGGAACTGGCCCCATGACCCGAGCAGCGACGCGCGGAGTGCTCTACGTCCACTCCGCGCCCTCGGCGCTGTGCCCGCACATCGAATGGGCCGTCGGCGGCGTCCTCGGCCACGCGCCGCAGGTCGAGTGGAGCCCGCAGCCCGCCCAGCCCGGCAGCTACCGGGCCGAGTACTCCTGGGCCGGCGACGCCGGCACCGCGGCCGCGCTGACCTCTGCCCTGCGCGGCTGGAACCACCTGCGCTTCGAGGTGACCGAGGAGTCCGACCTCGAGCACCGAGGGCGCCCGCTACTCCGTGACCCCCGACCTCGGCGTCTTCCACGCCGTCACCGGGCTGCACGGCGACATCATGATCCCCGAGGACCGGCATCAAGGCCGCCGTCGTGAAGGCCGCCCTGGGCGAGACCACGCTCGAGCTCGAGGTCGACAAGCTGCTCGGCCGCCCGTGGGACGACGAGCTCGAGCCGTTCCGGCACGCCGGCGACGGGGTCGCCGTGCGCTGGCTGCACCAGGTGGTCTGAGCCCCCCTGGCTAGGTCAGTCGCGCCTCGACGTACGACGTGAGGTCGCGGACGCGGACGAACTGCTTGGCGTCCTCGTCGTCGATGCGTACGGCGAGGCGCCGCGACGTGCCCTCCAGGATCTCGACCATCGCGAGCGAGTCGACGCGCAGCTCGTCGACGAACAGCCGGTCCGGGCTGCACCTCGGACGGGTCGCGACCCGTGACCAGGTGGATCACCTCTGCCAGCTCCGGCAGCACCTCGTGAGCGGTCACGCAGCCAGGATAGTGCGACGGGCGTCACGTTTCGATCGTGACAATCCCCTGCGGGCACAGGGAAATTGACGGCTCCCGGCGAGACAACGGGCACGTCGGCAGCACAACGAGAACCTGTTCTGGTTGACTCCCGAACATGGTGACTGCCCCGGATGCCCGATTCGAGCTCCAGCGCGTCACGATCCACGGTCACGCGCGTGCCTTCGTGAAGATGGGCGAGGGGCCGGCCCTCCTGCTCCTGCACGGGCTGGGCTGTGACCACACGACGTGGGACCCGGTCATCCGCGGCCTGGCCAAGCGCTACACGGTGATCGCGCCCGACCTGCTGGGTCACGGCGCCAGCGCCAAGCCGCGCGCCGACTACTCCGTGGGCGGCTACGCCAACGGCATGCGCGACCTGCTCACCGTGCTGGGCATCGACAAGGTGACCGTCGTCGGCCACAGCTTCGGCGGTGGGGTGGCGATGCAGTTCGCCTACCAGTTCCCCGAGCGCACGGAGCGGATGATCCTGCTGGCGCCCGGTGGCCTCGGCCCGGAGGTGAGCCCGGTGATCCGCGCGATCACGCTGCCCGGCTTCCATACCGCCATGGGCATCGCCACGCTGCCCGGCCTGCGGCACGCCGGCAAGGCCGGGCTCCGCGCCCTGTCCCGCTCCAAGCTCCCCGGCGTCCACGACCTCAGCGAGGTCGCCACCATCTACGAGTCGTTCAGCGACCCGCACGCGCGCGCGGCCATCCGCCACGTCGTCCGCTCCGTCGTCGACATGCGCGGCCAGATCGTCACCATGGTCGACCGCGCCTACCTGACCCAGGCGATGCCGATGCTGGTCGTCTGGGGCGCCGACGACATCGTGATCCCGGTCAAGCACGCCGAGAACGCCGCCCGCATCGCACCCGGCGCCGTCGTCGAGGTCTTCCCGAACGCCGGCCACTTCCCGCACAAGGACCACCCCGAGCGGTTCGTGAAGACCCTGAACACCTTCATCCGCGCCACCCAGCCCGCGTCGTACCACCGCGGCCGCTGGCGCACCCTCCTCCGCAACGGCCCCACCACCCCGGCCAACCGCGCCCTCGCCGGCGACGCCCCCCTCGCCCCGGTCACCTCCCTGCCGGGCTGAGCGCGGCTGCCAAGGCGCAGTTTGGCCGGGCGCCCGGCCAAACTGCGAGCGATCGGCGACAACATCACCCCTCCGGTGGGGGTTTCACCCCTCCAGACGTGCTCAGAAAGCCCGTTCGGCGTCCACAGCGCGCCATCCGGTCGTCGGTCCACAGGTTCGACTGCCGCGTCGCCTTGGCCCGCTTGCGGGCAGACCCTCAGGGCATGGAGTATCTGCGATCATGGCCGACATCGACGGCATCATCCTGCGGCGAGACGTGATTGCGAACGGTGGCAAGGACATCGCCCTGCGGCGGGCATGCCGAGCGAAGCTGATCGTCCGGATCCGTCACGGCGCCTACGCGCTGACGGATTCCTGGCTCGCCCGATCGCGAGAAGAGCGCCACGTGGTTCTTGCATTCTTGCGTACGATTCGCCCGCGCGGACGTCGTCGTCTCGCACGTATCCGCCGCGCTCCTGCTTGGAGCGCCGCTGTGGGACATCTCCCTGGACGACGTGCACCTGACCCGGATCGACAGAAACGCCGGTCGACGCGAGGTCGGATCGTGCAGCACCGAGGTCGCATGGACGAGCCCGAGTGATCGCGGTGGTGGGCACGAAGGTCACGACCCCGACGCGAACGGCCCTGGACCTCACGACGGTCCTCGACCTCGAACAGTACTGCCTGTGATGGACCATTTTCTGCGCACCCGGCCACCACCAAGCGGCAGCTGCGCAAGGGCGCGCAGCCATGACTCGATGGCCCCACACGCTGGGCACCGATATCGTGGTCAATTTGCGGACGGCCGGCGGGAGTCGTTGGGCGAGAGCCGTACTGCGGTGATGCTGCTGGGCTCAACAGGCCGTCCCCATCCGCAACTACAAGATCCGCGACAAGTACGGCATCGTCCTCTCGCGAGTCGACTTCGCGTGGCCAGAGCTCGGCGTCTTCCTCGAGTTCGACGGCAGGGTGAAGTACCAGAAGTACCTCAAGGAGGGCGAGGACGTCGTCGACGCCGTGCTCCGAGAGAAGAAGCGCGAGGAGCTGATCTGCCGGCTCACCGGTTGGCGATGCATCCGCCTGGTCTGGGCAGACCTCCGCGGCGCGAGGCGACCATCAGCTACGTCGTCTCGGTGCTCGACGGCGGGCCCGTTCACCTCTAGGTGTGATGTCCAGGGACGTTGTTTCGTGACACGGCCCTGAGTTGCTGCAAGGCGAAGGCCTCCGGTTGTGAAGTGGAGATGTCTAGTAACCGCTTCGCTATCCAGGAGGCCTTCGTGTCCCACGCTAACGCTGCACTGACCCCGAAAGCTCGACTGCGGCTGGCTCGGTTTGATCGTCGAGGAGGGCTGGAAGCCGTCTGAGGCGGCCAAGATGTTCATGGTCTCGACGGTGACTGCTCGTAAGTGGGCCGCTCGGCTGCGTGCCGAGGGGCCGGCTGGGATGGCTCGATCGCATCTCGAGCCGTCCGCGGCGTTGCCCGCACATCACCGCGGCCCCGGTGCGGCGTCGGATCCTGGAGTTGCGGTGGCGCCAGCGGCTCGGACCCGTGCAGATCGGTGGTCGGCTTGGCGTCCCGGCCTCGACGGTGCATGCGGTCCTGGTCAGGTGGCGGTGAACCGCCTCGTCCCGGATCGACCGCGTCACCGGCGAGCCGATCCGCCGCTACGAGCATCCGCACCCGGGCGCGATGCTGCATGTGGACGTCACCAAGTTCGGCAACATCCCCGACGGCGGTGGATGGCGTTCCTCGGCCGGCAGGTAGGCGATCGCAACTCGGGCCGTCAGCCGACACCGAACCGGCGTAGGGCTCGGTTCCCGGTCCGCTGATCGGCATAGCGTTCCTGCACACCGTGATCGATGACCACTCCCGGGTCGCCTACGTCGAGATCTGCGGTGATGAGAAGGCAGAGACCGCGGTAGGGGTCCTTCGAACGCGCAGTCGCGTGGTTCGCCGCTCGCGGCGTCAGCGTCGAGCGAGTTCTCTCCGACAACGGCAGCTGCTACCGCTCCTTCGCATGGCGCGACGCCTGCTCCGCGCTCGGGATCACCCACAAACGCACCCGGCCCTACCGGCCACAGACCAACGGCAAGAGTGAACGCTTCCACCGCACCCTCGCCGACGGATGGGCCTACGCCCGGTTCTACGACATCAGAGGCCGACTCGACGAGAAGCGCTCCCGACCTGGCTGCACTTCTACAATCACCACCGCATCCACTCCGCCATCGGCGGCACGCCTCATCAGCAGACTCAACAACCTGCCTGGACATCACATCTAGGCGTCCGGATGGGCCAAGAACGTTGATGGGGGTGATGTTTCACCCCTCACGGTGGTTTCACCGGGCGCCCGGCGAAACGCCGGGCCGAGGCCTCCGCTCGCGAGGCGCCGTTGCTCGGCAGACAGCGTCCGCCCGTTGGCGACGATGATCACGAGGCCGAGGGCGACGAGGATCACGCCCTACTCCGATGAGGAGGGGGTGGAGGTCGTCGAGGGCCCAGAGGCTGAGCACCCAGCAGCCACACCGAGGACGATCGGGATGACTCCGCGGCGTACGGCGGTCAGCCACGCGCTGCTCACGCGTCGCCGCCCTCCTGCTGGACGTCCGCGACGGCGGTCGGGTCGTCGATGCGGTACTTCGCGAACGCCTCGGCCGCGACCTCGGGCTTGACCTCGCCGCGCTGGGCGAGGGCGCGCAGCGTCTCCACGACGACGCTCTCGGCGTCGACCTGGAAGAAGCGGCGCGCGGCCGGGCGGGTGTCGGCGAAGCCGAAGCCGTCGGTGCCGAGCACATGGAAGTCGCCGGGCACCCAGTGCGCGATCTGCAGGGGTACGGCGCGCATGTAGTCGCTCACCGCCACGATCGGCCCCTCGGCGTCCCGGAGGGTCGAGGTCACGAACGGCACCCTGGCCTCCTCGTCGGGGTGGTTCAGCGACCACTTGTCCGACGCCACGCCGTCGCGGGCCAGCTCGTTCCACGAGGTCACCGACCACAGGTCCGCGGCCACGCCCCAGTCGTCGGCCAGCAGCTGCTGCGCCTTCTGGATCCACGGGAACCCGACGCCCGAGGCCAGCAGCTGGACGCGCGGTGCGTCGCCGTTGCCCTCGATCGACGGAGCGTTCGCGAACTTGTACATGCCCTTGAGCAGCGCGGCGACGTCGAGGTCCGACGGCTCCTTCGGCTGCAGGATCGGCTCGTTGTAGACGGTCATGTAGAAGATGACGTCCTCACCCTGCGGGTGGTCGTCGGTGACGGTGTACATCCGCCGCAGGCCGTCCTGCATCACGTGCGCGACCTCGTAGGCGAACGCCGGGTCGTAGTGCACGACTGCGGGGTTCGTCGCCGCGAGCAGCGGCGAGTGGCCGTCGGCGTGCTGGAGGCCCTCGCCGGTCAGCGTGGTCCGCCCGGCCGTCGCCCCGATGAGGAAGCCGCGCGCCAGCTGGTCGGCCATCGCCCAGATCGAGTCGCCGGTGCGCTGGAAGCCGAACATCGAGTAGAAGATGTAGAACGGGATCATCGCCTGGCCGTGCGTGGAGTACGCCGAGCCGGCGGCGATCGCCGAGGCCATCGCACCCGCCTCGGAGATGCCCTCGTGGAGCAGCTGGCCCTGCACGTCCTCGCGCCACTTCAGCAGCAGCTTGCGGTCGACCGACTCGTACTGCTGCCCGTGCGGGTTGTAGACCTTGGCGCTCGGGAACATCGAGTCCATGCCGAAGGTGCGGTACTCGTCGGGCGCGATCGGCACGACGCGTGGGCCGATCTCCTTGTCCTTCATCCAGTCGCGCAGCAGGCGGACGGCGGCCATCGTGCTGGCGACCTTGTTCTTGCCCGAGCCCTCCTTGAGCTCGGCGTACAGCTCGTCGCCGGGCACCTTCAGTGGCTTGGCGCGTACGACGCGCTTGGGGATCGACCCACCGAGCTGTCGACGGCGCTCGAGCATGTACTCGATCTCGGGGGAGTCCTTGCCCGGGTGGAAGAACGGCGCAGCGCCCGTGCTCTCGTAGGCCTCCTCGATGTCGCGGTCGCTCATCGGCAGGTAGAGCCGGTCGCGGAACTTCAGCAGCGCGGGAAGCTTCAGCTTCTTCATCTGGTGAGTGGCGTTGCGGCCCTCCAGCGACTCGATGGTCCAGCCCTTGATCGTGTGGGCGAGGATCACCGTCGGCTGCCCGGCGTGCTTGGACGCGGCGTCGAAGGCGGCGTACACCTTGCGGTAGTCGTGTCCCCCGCGCGGCAGCTTCTCGATCTGCCGGTCGCTCATGTGCTCGACCATCTTGCGCAGGCGCGGGTCGGCGCCGAAGAAGTGCTCGCGGTTGTACGCGCCGTCCTCGACCGAGAAGGTCTGGAACGCGCCGTCGGGGGTGCTGTTCATCTGGTTGACGAGGACGCCGTCGACGTCGCGGGCGAGCAGCTCGTCCCACTCGCGGCCCCAGATCACCTTGATCACGTTCCAGCCGGCGCCGCGGAAGTAGGCCTCCAGCTCCTGGATGATCTTGCCGTTGCCGCGCACCGGTCCGTCGAGCTGCTGCAGGTTGCAGTTGATCACCCAGGTGAGGTTGTCGAGCTCCTCGCGCGCGGCCACCCCGATCGCGCCGAGCGACTCGGGCTCGGCCATCTCGCCGTCGCCGAGGAAGGCCCACACGTGCTGCTCGGAGGTGTCCTTGATGCCGCGGTTCTGCAGGTAGCGGTTGAACCGCGCCTGGTAGATCGAGTCGATCCCGGTCAGGCCCATCGAGACCGTCGGGAACTCCCAGAACTCCGGCATCAGCCGGGGGTGCGGGTAGGACGGGAGGCCCTTGCCCACGCCGTGCTGCACCTCCTGGCGGAAGTGCATCAGCTGCTGCTCCGAGAGCCGTCCCTCCAGGTAGGCGCGGGCGTAGATGCCCGGGGAGCCGTGGCCCTGGATGTAGATCTGGTCGCCCCCACCGGGGCGGTCCTTGCCGCTTGAAGAAATGGTTGAAGCCGACCTCGTAGAGCGAGGCGGAGGACTGGTAGGTCGCGATGTGACCGCCGACCTCGAGACCGGGGCGGTTGGCGTCGGAGACCATCACCGCGGCGTTCCAGCGGATGAACGCGCGGATCCGGCGCTCGGTCTCCTCGTCGCCGGGGAACCACGGCTCGCGCTCGGGCGGGATCGTGTTGATGTAGTCGGTGCTGCGCAGTGCCGGCACGCCGACGGCCTGCTCGCGCGCCCGCTCGAGCAGGCGCAGCATCACGTAGCGGGCCCGGTCGCGTCCGCGGTCGTCGACCAGCGCGTCGAAGGACGCCAGCCAGTCCTCGGTCTCCTCGGGGTCGATGTCGGGCAGCTGGGTCGGCAGCCCCTCGTGGATGACGGAGGCGCGCGGGATCGCCGCGGTCTTCCGGGTCTCGTCCTTGTCGCTCACCCGTTCATCGTGTCACCTGCGAGAAGGGCCCGAAACCTACTGCTGGGTATCAGCCCAGCCCGATCAGCGCGGGTACGTCGCCCATGTGGTCGAAGACCTCCGCCCCCGCGTCGAGGAGGGACTCGCGTTCGGCCAGGCCGCTGCCGTAGCCGAGCACCCGCATGCCCGCGGCCACACCCGCCTGGACGCCGTACGCGCTGTCCTCGACGACGACGCAGCGCCCCGGCTCGACGCCCATGCGCTGCGCCGCGAGCAGGAAGAGGTCGGGTGCCGGCTTGCCGTGCTCGACCTCGAGGGCGCTGAAGATGCGCCCCTCGAAGCGCGGCAGCAGGCCGGTGATGCCGAGCGTGCGACGGATCCGCTCGGGGGAGCCGCTGGAGGCGACGCACGTCGGCAACCCGGCCGCGTCGAGCGTGTCGAGCAGCGCGCTCACCCCCTCGACCTCGACCAGGTCGCGCTCGAAGGCCTCGTGGATCTGGCTGCGGGCGAGCTCGTCGTACCGGCGGACGCCCTCGTCTCCGAGCCGCTCGCGGATGTCGGTCGTCTGCACGGCGGCGGTGCGCCCCATCCAGCGTCGCACCACCTCGGCGGGCTCGATCGGCCAGCCGAGCTCGGTCAGCACCCGCGCCTCGACGTCGACCTGGAGCACCTCGGTGTCGACCAGCACCCCGTCGCAGTCGAAGATCACGAGGTCGGGACGCACGCCGCGAAATGTACCGAGAGGGGCGCTTGCGGGCGTTCATCGGCAGCGCTCTTGGGCCGGTCGGGTTGCGCTGACCTGCGAGGTCCAGTGGAATACCCAGCACAGATCGACCCGACGTACGAGAGTGGAGGCAGACGGTGAGCCCGAGCGCAGAGGGCGCTGATGTCCATCTGGGGGACCGTCTGGGCCTCAAGCCCGGCATGGTCGTGCAGGAGCTCGGCTGGGACGAGGACGTGGACGACCACGTCCGTGAGGAGATCGAGAACGCGATCGACTCCGACCTGGTCGACGGTGAGGTCGGTGACGTGGTCGACGCCGTGCTGCTGTGGTGGCGCGACGACGACGGCGACCTCGTCGACGCCCTGGTCGACTCGCTGACCGACCTCGGGGACGGCGGCGCCATCTGGCTGCTGACCCCGAAGATCGGGCGTTCGGGGGCCGTGGACCCCTCCGACGGTGGCCGAGGCGGCGCCGATCGCGGGACTTTCCACGACCACGACCGTTGCAGTGGGTAAGGAGTGGACGGCGACCAAGCTGGTCGCCCCCAAGAGCCGCTGAGCAGTCGCCTGCGGTACTACGACCACAGGAGGCATCGCCCTCGATGTTGCAGGAGTACGGCACCAAGCTGGGTCAACGTCTCGGCAAGGAGGCACTCCGCCAGGCCCGGATGCTGAAGGTGATGACGGAGTCGGGCGTGATCCGCCCCTACAACCCGGTCGCCCTGATCGGGGTCGCGAAGGCCGTCATCGAGCGCGGCATCGGCTTCGCCGGGGGCATCGAGGCGCTCGCGATCCGCTCACCCGAGGACGTCGCCCTGGTCGACGAGATCGGCGAGCTCACCTGGAAGGAGCTCGACGAGCGCGCCACCAGGCTGGCTCGCGGGCTCCAGGACCTCGGTGTGGACGAGGGCGAGAGCGTGGCGCTGCTGGCCCGCAACCACCGCTACTTCGTCGAGGTCTCGACGGCGCTGTCCAAGCTCGGCGCCGACATCCTCTACCTCAACACCGCGTTCTCCGCGACCCAGCTCGGCGAGGTCTGCGACCGGGAGAAGCCGGCCGCCATCGTCTACGACGACGAGTTCACCGAGCTCATCGACAAGTCCGGCACCGACCTCAAGCGCGTCATCGCCTGGAAGGACGGCGACCACGACCAGGACGACCAGGGACACGCCTCGGTGGAGGAGCTGATCGAGAAGGGCGCCGCCGACAAGCTGCCCGTGCCCGAGCACCGCACCCGCCCGGTGATCCTGACCTCGGGGACCACCGGCACCCCGAAGGGCGCCCCACGCGGCGAGTCCGGGCTCGACGGTGCCGTCGCGCTGCTGTCCAAGATGCCGTTCCGCACGGGCGGCCGCACCTACATCGCCGCGCCGCTGTTCCACACGTGGGGCTGGGCGCACCTCAACCTCGCGATGCTGCTGGGCTCGACGATCGTGCTGACCCGTCGGTTCGACCCCGAGCAGTCGCTGGAGACCCTCAAGAAGAACGACTGCGACGCCATGATCGTGATCCCGGTGATGATGCAGCGGATCATGAAGCTCGACGAGGACACCCGTGCGCGGTGACTGGTCGCAGCTCAAGGTCGTCGCCGCGTCCGGCTCCGCGCTGCCGGGTGACCTCGCCGAGAAGTGGATGGACGCCTTCGGCGACAACCTCTACAACACCTACGGCTCGACCGAGGTCGCGTGGGCGACCATCGCGCAGCCGAAGGACATGCGCGAGGCGCCGGGCACGGCCGGCAAGCCGCCGTACAACACGGTGGTGAAGATCTACGACGAGGACGGCCAGCCCGTCGAGGACGGCGAGTCCGGCCGGATCTTCGTCGGCAACACCATGCTCTTCGGCGGCTACACCGGCGACGAGGCCGAGAGCAAGCAGATGATCGACGGCCTGATGTCGAGCGGTGACATCGGACGCTTCGACGACGAGGGCCGCCTCTTCGTCGACGGTCGCGACGACGAGATGATCGTCTCCGGAGGCGAGAACGTCTTCCCCAAGGAGGTCGAGGACTGCCTGGCCCGCCACGACGACGTCCACGAGGCCGCCGCCATCGGGGTCGACGACGAGGACTTCGGCAAGCGGCTGCGCGCGTTCGTCGTCAAGGACGGCGACGTCGACGAGGACACCCTGAAGGCCTGGGTCAAGGACAACCTGGCGCGCTACAAGGTGCCGCGCGAGATCGTCTTCCTCGACGAGCTGCCGCGCAACGCCACCGGCAAGGTGCTCAAGAAGGACCTCAAGGACTACGACGACGAGGGGCACGACGAGGGGGACGACGAGGGCGAGCCACCCAGCGACTGAGGTGTCACCGGCAACTGGCACGATGACCGGCATGCGGGAGGAGCCACTGGGGATCGGGGAGGTGGCTCCCGACTTCACCCTCGTCGACCAGCACGGCCGCGACGTCACCCTGTCGTCGTGGGCGGGTCAGAAGGCGGTGCTCCTGGTCTTCTACCCGTTCGCGTTCAGCGGCGTGTGCACCGGTGAGCTCAACGGGCTGCGCGACCGGCTCGGCGACTTCGAGACCGACGGCTCGACACTGGTCGCGCTCAGCTGCGACACCATGTTCGCCCAGCGCGCGGTGGCCGATCGCGACGGCATCTTCTTCCCGCTGCTCAGCGACTTCTGGCCGCACGGCGCAGGTCGCCCGGGCCTACGGCGTCTTCGACGAGACCTCCGGCTCAGCGCGCCGTTCGTCGTTCCTGATCGACCGCGACGGAGTGGTCCGCTGGGCGGTGCACAGCCCCGGCGGCCAGGCCCGCGACCTCGACGACCACCAGCGCGCGTTGAGCGCCTTCCTCGGCGGCTAGCGCGTCCGGTCTGGTCACTGGTCTAGTTCATTGTGGGGATATTCGGCGATCTGACTTGGAAGCCCGTTTGTGGTGCGGCACTCTTATCCCGTCGCGCCGCTGGTGACCCGAGACGCCAGCGGCGCGATCTCAATTTCGGACGTTTCCGGCCGGCTGCGAATCACGCGTCCGGCCGGATGCTCCCGTAGTCTGTGGCCCGCCCGGACGGGCGTGACGGGCGTATAGCTCAGCGGTAGAGCACTGGTCTTACAAACCAGCGGTCGCAGGTTCGATCCCTGCTGCGCCCACATGAGAGTTCTGGTCACGGGCGCGGCCGGCTTCATCGGTGGCCAGGTCGTGGCGCAGCTGCGCCGTCGAGGCGACGACGTCGTGTGCGTGGACGCCCTGATCCCGCAGGCGCACGGCGCTCACGCCACCGCGCCGCCGGAGGTCCATCGGCTCGACCTCCGGGACGCCGCCACCTGGGCGGACCTCCTCGACGGGGTCGACGTCGTGTGCCACCAGGCGGCCATGGTGGGCGCGGGCGTGACACCGGCGGACCTGCCGTCGTACGCCGCCCACAACGACCTGGGCACCGCGACCCTGCTCAGCGCGATGCACGAGCGCGGGGTGGACAGCCTGGTGCTGGCCAGCTCGATGGTCGTCTACGGCGAGGGCCGCTACGCGTGTCCCGAGCACGGGCTCCGCCATCCGTCGAGCCGGTCGCGCGAGGCGCTGGACGCCGGTGACTTCGAGAACCACTGCCCCGACTGCGGCCGGGTGCTCGGCTGGGAGACGGTGCCCGAGGACGCCCGCCTCGAGCCGCGCAGCAGCTACGCCGCCAGCAAGGTCGCCCAGGAGCACTACACGCTCGCCTGGGCCCGGCAGGCGGGGGCGCGCGCCATCGGGCTGCGCTACCACAACGCCTACGGCCCGGGGATGCCGCGCGACACCCCGTATTCCGGGGTGGCCGCCATCTTCCGCTCCACGCTCGAGCGCGGCGAGGCCCCCGCGGTCTTCGAGGACGGCGGCCAGATGCGTGACTTCGTGCACGTCACCGACGTCGCCCGCGCCAACGTCCTGGCCGTCGACGCGGTGCGTGAGCGTCCAGCGGAATCGTGGTCGACGTACAACGTCTGCTCGGGCACGCCGGTGCCGATCCTGCGCGTGGCCGAGGTGCTCGCCCAGGCCGCGGGCGGTCCCGCACCGCGGGTGACCGGGGAGTACCGCGCTCGGGGACGTCAGGCACGTCGTCGCCTCACCGGCCCTGGCCGACGCCGACCTCGGGTTCCGGGCGTCGATCACGCCCGACGAGGGCATCGCCGAGTTCGCCTCGGCGCCGTTGCGCTCCTGAGCAGGTCACCAGCCGGTCTGCAGGAGGTGCTGGACCAGCAGCGCGACCACCAGCTGCCCCACGAGCCCGCCACGACGCCAGCGCTCGGGCAGCAGAGCGCAGGCGATCAGGAGCCAGGGCACGAAGGGCAGCCAGATCCGCTCCACCTCGGCCATGCTCATCAGGGAGACGTCCGCCGCCACCACCATCGCCACGCCCGGCGCCGCTCAACCAGCGCACGACGCGCGTGGCGTCGGCTCCCAGCTCCGCCGGACGCCGCAGCGTGGTGAGACCCGCCCACATGAGCGGGCCCGCACTGAAGGTCAGGGCCGCGAAGTCGCCCCACAGCCAGTACGCCGGTGGTCGGTGCCGTGCGACCCCGGCCCAGTACCGGTCGTGCAGCGCCGGCAGTGCCTCCCACCACCAGAAGCCGAAAGCACCGAACGCCGCCACCACGGCCAGCGCCGCCAGGACCGCCCACGGCAGCGGCCGCCAGGAGCGGGCCACGACGAGCACGGCGACGGCGAGCAGCCCGAGGACCGGCAGCCCGTAGGAGAGCATCACCGTGAAGCCGAGGAGCACGCCCGACGACGAGCGACCACCCGATGCTGCCTCGGACCGCGGCGGCAGCGAGCGCGGCGATGCCCCACGCCGCGACGGCCGCGAACATGCCGTCGGCGCTCACGCACTGCCACACCGCAGCAGGCCCGAACACGAGGAACGGCGCCGCGCGGCGAGCCACCGCCTCGGCGCCGAGCTGGCGCAGCGTGACCATGACGGCCACCGCCGTGCTGGCGGCGAAGAGAGTGACCACGAGGCCCGCCTGCAGGCCGCTGCCGAGGCCGAGATGCGACCAGCACCACGAAGAAGCCGGTCGCACCCGGCGGATGGCCGGCCACGTGCACCGGCCAGTTGTGGTTCGGGATGGTGTCCGGAAGACCGTCGAAGCGGATCCGCGCGATCCAGCCGCGCAGCGAGCCGAGGAAGTCGATGCTGCGCGCGGTGTTCAGGTACTCGTACCGCGTGTCGAGGATCGAGGCGATCCCGCTGCGACCGTCCACGAGTGCCAGCGACAGCATCCACGCCAGCCCCGCGCCGTACGTCGCGAGCAGCAGGTGTCCCCATCGGAGACGCAGCGACAGCGAGCCGGCGTACGCGGCCGCCAGCACCGCCACGAGCAGGGCCGGGGCGGTCCCGGGGCCGAGCCGTGGGTCCCAGTCGGCGTGCAGCGGCGGGAAGTGGTTGACGTGGACGTCCCAGCCGGTGACGGCCGGCACCAGCATCGCCACCGCGACCAGGGCGATCCCGAAGACCAGGCCCGCCAACGGGGTGAGGCGGGCCGTCCGGGTCATGGGGCCCAAGGCTAGGGGTCCTCGGAAGGCTGGCAGGGTGGTCGCCGCGGCACCAATCCCGAATGGTGGTCGGCTACGAAGCACTCGGACTCGAGCATCCAGCGAGCCAGGACCAGCCGGTAGACGACGAGGTGCACCATCGACATCCACCGATCCGAGCGCGACGCCCTGTGCGACGTCGTCATCCCGTGCCGGGACGAGGCGCCAGCCCTTCCCGGGCTGCTCCCACGCCTGCCCGCAGGCTTCCGTCCGATCGTGGTCGACAACGGCTCCCGCGACGAGACGGCGTCGGTCGCGCGGTCCCTCGGTGCCGTCGTCGTCGACGAGCCGCGGCCCGGGTACGGCGCCGCGGTGCACGCCGGCGTGCTCGCGTCGACGGCGGAGTACGTCGCGGTCATGGACGGCGACGGCTCGATGGACCCTGCGGACCTGGTCCCGCTCCTGGAGCTCGTGCGGGACGGGTCGGCCGACCTGGCGGCCGGGCGACGCCGCCCGACCGGGCCCGGGATCTGGCCCTGGCACGCGCGAGCCGGCAACGCACTGGTGCTCTGGTGGCTGCGTCGTCGTCTCGGGCTCGACCTGCACGACATCGCCCCGATGCGGGTCTGCCGCCGCGAGGCCCTGGTCGGCCTCGGTGTCGAGGACCGCAGGTTCGGCTACCCCGTGGAGCTCCTGCAGCGGGCCGCCCGAGGGTCGTGGCGCGTGGTGGAGCACGACGTCGACTACCACCCCCGCGCCGTCGGCACCCGCTCGAAGGTCTCGGGCTCGGTCGTGGGCACCATGCGCACGGCCCGTGACTTCGCGAAGGTCCTCTCGTGAGGCCGCCCGTCGTCCTCGTGGTGGCCAAGGCGCCGGTCGTGGGCATGGTCAAGACGCGGCTCGGGGCAACGCCGTCGGGATGCAGCGCGCGGCCGCCCTGGCCGCGGCCGCGCTGCTGGACACCCTCGCCACCTGTGCGACGGCGTTCGGCTCGAACCGGTGCCACCTCGCCCTCGAGGGCGACCTCGCCGACGGCGAGCTGGCGGACGACCTGCTCGAGGCGACGCATGGCTGGCACCTGCACCGCCAGCGAGGCGACGGCTTCGCCGAGCGGCTGCTCCATGCGCACCGCGACGTCGCGACGGAAGCGCGGGCACCGGTCGTGCAGGTGGGCATGGACACCCCGCAGCTGGACGCGCGTGTCCTGGTCGAGGCCGGGGAGCGGCTGACGCACCCGGACGCCGCAGTCCTCGGTCCGGCGTACGACGGGGGCTGGTGGCTGCTCGGGGTCGGGGGCCCGCACCTCCTGGACCATCTGGCGGACGTCCCGATGTCGACGGCGAGGACCGGAGAGCTCACCCAGGACGCCCTGGCGCGTGCGGGTGCGGAGGTGAGCCGAGTGTCTCGCTGCGCGACGTCGACGAGCTCGCCGACGCCGACCACGTGGCACGAGCGGCCACGTCCTCCCGCTTCGCGCGTGCCTACTCCGAGCTGGTGGACCGATGACGGCCGCGGAGATCAGCGGCCTGCGCGAGTGGAGCTTCAGCGACGTGTTCACCGACGCGCTCGGTGGCGAGGCGTGCAGCGTGCACGGGGTCGACGGGGACGTCCGGCCGCTGCCGATGGAGGACTGGCTGGGTCGGATCACCCCCGACGACGAAGCCATCCTGAGCCACTGCGTCGGCGCCACGCTCGACGTCGGGTGCGGCCCCGGGCGGATGAGCGTCCGCCTGGCGCAGCTCGGCCACGTCGTGCTCGCGGTCGACATCGTGCGGGGGGCCGTGGACCACGCACGCCGCCAGGGGATACCGGCGCTGCGACGCAACGTCTTCGAGCCGCTTCCGCGCGAGGGCCGGTGGGACACGGTGCTCCTGGCCGACGGGAACATCGGCATCGGGGGAGCTCCGCGGCAGCTGCTCGCCCGGACGGCCGAGCTGATCGGGCGTGGAGGTCGTGTCGTCTGCGACCTCGCCGCACCCGGTACCGGGCTGCTGCACGAGCGGGCCCACCTGCAGACCGCGACCAAGCGCACCCGGGCGTTCGCATGGGCACAGGTCGGGCCCGAGGCCATCAGCCCCCTCGCCGAAAGCGCCGGACTGCGCGTCTCGCGCCTGGACGACCACCAGGGTCACTGGTACGCCGTGCTCGTGCGCTGACGGTCAGTAGGGTCCGAGGTGTGGTCCCCGCCTTCGTCTTCACGGTGAGCGTGCTCGTGCTGTTCGGGGTCACCCTCTGGGCCGGGGTGGATGCGGGCTTCCAGCCCGAGCAGGCCTGGCGCACGGCCGGGATCAGCCGCGGTGTCACGAGCGCGATGATCATCTTCACCTGTGCCCTCGGAGCGGCGTACTACTTCGCCTTCGTACGCCCCCGCCTCCTGCGTGCCCAGGCCCTCTAAAGTGGCCACAAGGCCCCAGACGTGAGAGGTGTCACACCGTGATCGTGCCGTTCTCAGCCTCCGACTTCCTCGCTCGTGCCCTGGCGGTCTACGGCGAGCGCACCGGGATCGTCGACGAGCCGGACCAGCCCGCGCCGTCGCTCGGCGACGTGACGTACGAGCGCATCGGCGAGCTCGCCCGGGCCCAAGCGGCGAAGCTCGACGAGCTCGGCATCGGATTCGGCGACCGGGTGGCCTACCTCTCGCACAACAGTGCCCGGCTCTACACGGCCTTCTTCGGCGTCAGCGGTCACGGCCGCGTGCTGGTGCCGATCAACTTCCGGTTGTCGGTCGACGAGGTGAAGTACATCGTCGAGCACTCCGGCGCCCGCGTGCTCTACGTCGACCCCGAGCTCTGGGACGTGATGGCCTCGGTCGAGTGCGAGCACAAGTTCAAGATCGGTGACGACGCCGACATGTACGCCGAGGGCGCCGAGCCGAAGCCGTGGGAGCCCGACGAGAACGCCACCGCGACGATCAACTACACCTCGGGCACGACCGCACGGCCCAAGGGCGTGCAGATCACCCACCGCAACACCTGGGTCAATGCCGTCACCTTCGCCCTGCACGCCGGCGTCACCGACCGCGACGTGTACCTGCACACGCTGCCGATGTTCCACGCCAACGGGTGGGGGATGACCTTCGCGATGGCCGGCTGCGGCGTCGAGCAGGTGGTGATCCGCAAGATCGACGGCGCCGAGATCCTGCGCCGGGTCGAGAAGTACGGCGTCACCGTCATGTGCGCGGCCCCGGCCGTCGTCGCCTCCGTGCTCGATGCCGCCGAGAGCTGGGAGGGCGAGATCCCGGGCCGCGACCGCACCCGCATCATCGTGGCCGGCGCGCCGCCGCCGACCCGCACGGTGGCCCGCGTCGAGGCCGAGCTGGGCTGGGAGTTCATCCAGATCTACGGGCTGACCGAGACCTCGCCCCTCCTGACCATCAACCGCGCCCGCAGCGAGTGGGACGACCTCTCGCCCGACGAGCGGGCGGAGAAGCTCGTGCGCGCCGGCACGCCCGCGCTGGGGGTCACCCTGCGCATCGACGAGGAGGGCGAGGTGCTCGCCCGGTCCAACGTCATCCTCGAGGGCTACTGGGAGCAACCCGAGGAGACGGGCGCCGCGCTGCGCGACGGCTGGTTCCACACCGGCGACGGCGGCACCGTCGGCGACGACGGCTACCTGAGCATCTCCGACCGCAAGAAGGACGTCATCATCACCGGCGGCGAGAACGTCTCGTCGATCGAGGTCGAGGACGCGATCTTCTCCCACCCCGACGTGGCCGAGGTCGCCGTGATCGGCGTCCCGAGCGAGAAGTGGGGCGAGACGATCAAGGCCCTCGTGGTCAAGACGGAGGGCTCCGAGCTCACCGAGCAGGAGCTCATCGACTACGTGAAGTCGCGGGTCGCCCGCTACAAGGCCCCCTCGTCGGTCGAGTTCCGCGACGTCCTGGCCCGCACCGCCACCGGGAAGCTGCAGAAGTTCAAGCTGCGGGCGGAGTACTGGAAGGACCGCGACCGGCAGGTCAACTGACCCCGACTGTGGCTGGCTCCTGCTCGGGCGGAGCCCCCCCCGCTAGCCTCGCAGCATGCCGACCCTGGGTGAGATCACGGCCCTGCTGGACGAGTGGTACCCACCCCACCACGCCGAGAGCTGGGATGCGGTCGGGCTGGTCATCGGCGACCCGGCCGACGAGGTGCGCCGGATCCTGCTGGCCGTCGACCCGGTCTCCGACGTCGTCGACGAGGCGATCCTGCGCGACGCCGACCTGCTCGTCACCCACCATCCGCTGTTCCTGAAGCCGGTGCACGGCTTCGCGGCCACGGGGCCCAAGGGACGGGTCGCGCACCGCCTCGCGCACAACGGCTGTGCGCTCTTCACCGCCCACACCAACGCCGACGCGCCCGCGGGCGGGGTCTCGGAGTCGCTGGCCAAGGCGATCGGGCTCGAGGACATCCGTCCCCTGGAGGCGGACGGACGGCCTCCGCTCGACAAGCTCGTCGTGTTCGTGCCCGCCGACTCCGCCGAGACGGTGCGCAACGCGATGACCGCGGCGGGTGCCGGCCGGATCGGCGACTACGACGAGGCGTCGTTCAGCGTGGCGGGCGAGGGCCGCTTCCGTCCGATGGAGGGCGCCCACCCCGCGATCGGCGAGGTGGGCCGGCTGGAGCTGGTCGAGGAGGTCCGGATCGAGAGCGTGCTGCCGCGGGCCATTCGTGCCGAGGTCGTCTCCGCCATGCTCCGGGTCCACCCCTACGAGGAGGTGGCCTACGACGTGATCGAGCTGGCCTCCCTCGAGGAGGACGACCGCGGCTCGGGTCGCATCGGGCGGCTGGCGACCCCGGTGCCGTTGCGCACCTTCGCCGATCAGGTCGCCCAGGCGCTGCCGGCCACGGCCCACGGGGTACGGGTCGCGGGCGACCCCGACCAGGTCGTGGAGGCCGTCGCCCTCTGCGGCGGCGCCGGTGACTTCCTCCTCGACCGGGCGCGCGCGATGGGCGCCGACGCGTACGTCACCTCCGACCTGCGGCACCACCCGGCCTCGGAGCTGCGGGAGCACGGCACGGTCGGCGCTCGTCGACGTGGCGCACTGGGCGGCGGAGAGCACGTGGCTCCCAGTCCTGCGGGGTCGGTTGGTCGAAGCGCTGGGCGCTACGGTGGAGGTCGCCGTCAGCACCCTGAACACCGACCCGTGGACCTTCCGCGCCTGAGCCAGGAGCACACCCTGAAAGCCGATCCCCACGTCCAACTGCGTCTCCTGGACGTCCAAGAGCTCGACTCGCGGATCGACTCCCTGACCCACCGCCTCGCCTCGATCCCCGAGGCGCGCCAGGTCCAGGAGCTCGATGTGCGCCGTACGACGCTCGACAACGGCGCCCGCGACCTGCGCATCCGCATCGACGACCTCACCGCCGAGCAGAAGCGCGCCGACGCCGACGTGGAGCAGGTCAAGAAGCGGCGAGTGCGCGACCAGGACATGGTCGCCTCCGGCCAGATCGCCGATCCGCGGGCCCTCGCCCACATGCTCGACGAGATCACCTCGCTCGACCGGCGGATCAGCGACCTCGAGGACGTCGAGATCGAGGTGATGGAGCAGCTCGAGAACGCCCAGAAGGAGCTCGAGGAGCAGGTGCTCGCGGTGGAGGCCGTCGAGGAGCAGCGCACGCGCGTGCAGGCCGACCTCGACCGGATCGCCGGTGACCTGCAGACCGAGCTCGCGGAGGTCCGCACGGAGCGCGGGATCACCGCCGAGGGGATGCCGGCGGACCTGATCACGCTCTACGGTCGGCTGCGCGAGCAGAAGGGCGGGGTCGGTGCTGCTGCCCTTCGACGCCGCGAGTGCACCGGCTGCCGCCTCGCGCTCAACGCCGCCGACCTCGGGGTGATCGCCAACGCGCCGGAGGACGACGTGCTCCGTTGCGAGGAGTGCAACCGCATCCTCGTGCGCACGCCGGAGTCCGGCCTCTGATGGCCGAGGCCCCCCGCCGGGAGGTCATCGTCGAGGCCGACGGCGGATCCCGCGGCAACCCCGGCCAGGCGGCGTACGGCGCCCTGCTCAAGGACGCCGTCACCGGTGAGCTGATCGCCGAGCGCGGCGAGAAGATCGGCATCGCGACCAACAACGTCGCCGAGTACAGCGGGCTGATCGCCGGTCTCGAGCTCGCCGCCGAGCACGCGCCGGAGGCCGACATCGAGGTCCGGATGGACTCCAAGCTCGTCGTCGAGCAGATGTCGGGCAACTGGAAGATCAAGCACCCCGACATGAAGCCGCTCGCGCTGAAGGCCAACCGGCTCGCACCCTTCGGCACGACCTTCACCTGGATCCCGCGCGCCGAGAACTCCCATGCCGACCGGCTGGTCAACGAGGCCCTGGACGGCAAGCGCGACGGGTCTGGCCCACTGACGCCCCGCCCCGCCGCGGTCGAGAAGCCGACGCCCACGCGGGGTTGGGGACCTCCGGGCGTGACGCCGACGACGCTCGTGATGGTGCGCCACGGCGTCACCGACGCGACGACCGGCAAGCGGTTCTCCGGCGGGCTGGCCAGCGACGACCCGCCGCTCAACGACGAGGGCCGGGCCCAGGCGCGCGCGACGGGGGAGTGGCTCGCGCCGATGGCGAGCACCTTCGACGCGCTGGTCGCCAGCCCGGTGCGCCGTACCCGGGAGACCGCGGAGATCCTCTCGGGCTTCCTCGACCTCGAGATCATCGAGGAGCCGGCCATGGCGGAGATGGAGTTCGGCTCGTGGGACGGGCTGAGCTTCGCCGAGGTGCGCGAGCAGTGGCCCGACGAGCTCTCGTCGTGGCTGGGCGACCTCGACTCCGCGCCGCACGGCGGTGAGTCCTTCCGGACCGTCGAGAAGCGGGTGCTCGAGGGCCGTGACCGGCTGCTGGAGACCTACGCGGGCCGGACGACGGTCGTGGTCAGCCACGTCACGCCGATCAAGACCCTGGTCGCCCACGCGCTCGGCGCCCCGCTCGAGGCCGTGCACCGGATGGAGCTCGCGCCGGCCTCGGTCACGGTGCTCTCGTACTTCTCGGTCGGTGAGGACGCAGAGATCCCGATGACGAGCATGCGCCTGTTCAACGCCCGACCCACGCACGTCTTCGGCTGAGGTCAGAGCTCCTCGACGACCACGTCGAGCGGCACGCCGTTCTTCGTGGGCGCGCCGGTCTCGACGGTCCAGCCGAGCGCGGTGAGCGTCTCCGGCGAGGGCGGCGGGACGACGTGGCGACTGCCCGTGCTCCAGGAGGCCGCGCACCAGCCGTCCCTTGGTGGCCTTGTTGAAGTGGCTGACCACCGACCGCCGCCCGCCCGTCTCGTGGAGCACCCGTACGACGGCGACCCGGCTGGCGAGGTCAGGGCCGGGGCGCCAGAACCCGGTGTACGTCGTCGAGCGCAGGTCGACGACCAGGCCGTTGCCGGCCGCTTCGCGGACGGCGGGGTCGAGCACGCGGCGCCAGTGGGCCGACACGACCCCGACGCCGGGGAGGCTGGTGTCGCCCGAGAGGCGGTAGGACGGGATCCGGTCGTCGGGACCGACGACGCCGAACAGCGACGAGGTGACCAGCAACCAGCGGGTGGCGCGCCGCCGCGCGGCCGGGCTGAGCGAGGCGATCTCGAGCGCGTCGTAGAGCACGCCCGTGTAGATCGCGTCGGCACGAGCGGTCGGTGTCGTGAGGAGGTCCGCGTTGCGACGAACGTCGTCGAGCTGGGTGGGTCCCAGTCCGAGCACCCGCACCGCCGCGTCGGGGTCGGTGCGGCACAGATGGACGAGCGCGTCGAGGATCTCGCCGCGGGCATCGGTGAGCTCCGGGTGCCGCAACCCGGCGAGGTCGAGGTGCGCGCCGCGGCGCGGCACGGCCTTGCCCTCGGAGGGAGGAAGCAGGATCAGCACGCGGGCCACCCTAAGGTGGCCACGACTGGTCTCGTGGAGACCCCCGAGGGAGGTGCTGTGGCGACGCGGGTGCTGCGGGCGCGCGAGGCCGCTCGCGACGCGCTGCAGCAGGGGATCGGGCAGATCCAGCAGGAGCAGAAGGTCAGCCCCGAGTTCCTCCCGGAGGTCGAGCGCGTCGCCGAGACCGCGGCAACGAACCCTCGCCTGCCCGACCTGGACCGCACCGATCTCGCGTTCGTCACGGTAGACCCGGCCGGCTCCATGGACCTCGACCAGGCCATGCACCTGGAGCCGGACGGCGACGGCTACGTCGTGCACTACGCGATCGCGGACGTGATGGCGTTCGTCTCACCCGGTGACGCCGTGGACGTGGAGTCGCACCACCGCGGCGAGTCGCTGTACGGCGGCAGCACGAAGATCCCGCTCCACCCCCGCGTGCTGAGCGAGGGGGCCACCTCGTTGCTGCCCGACCAGGTGCGGCCGGCGTTCCTCTGGACGATCGGGCTCGACGCAACGGGAGAGGTGACGACGGCGACGGTCGAGCGGGCGCGGGTGCGCTCGATCCAACGGCTCGACTACGACGCGGTCCAGCGCGACATCCAGCAGGCACCGGCCGGGCTCGACGCTCGCGCTGCTCGAGGTGGTCGGCAGGCTCCGGCTGGCCAAGGAGGCCGAGCGCGGCGCCGTCTCGCTGCCGATGCCGGAGCAGGAGATCGAGGTCACGGACGGCCGGTGGGAGCTGAGCTTCCGCCAGATGCTGCCCGTGGAGTCGTGGAACGCGCAGATCTCGCTGCTCACCGGGTTCGCGGCTGCCTCGATCATGCTGGAGGGCAACATCGGGGTGCTGCGCACGCTGCCGCCTCCGCCGGACTTCGTGGTCGACCGGCTTCGGCGTACGGCACGCGCGCTCGGGCTCGACTGGCCACGGAGCATGGGCCATCCCGAGTTCATCCGCTCGCTCGACCCGTCGCGACCAGCCGACTCGGCGATGGCCGTCGCGTGCACGGCGCTCCTGCGAGGCGCGGGGTACGCCGCCTTCGACGGCCATCGTCCCGACCAGACCCAGCACGCCGCGCTCGCGTCGTCGTACGCCCACGTGACCGCGCCCCTGCGCCGGCTCGTCGACCGCTACGGGCTCGAGACCTGCGTCGCGCTGAGGCGGGCACGCCGGTGCCCGACTGGGTGCGCGCCGGCCTGCCCGACCTGCCCCGGGTGATGCAGGACTCCGGTCGCCGGGCGCACGCCTACGAGCATGCCGTGCTGGACCTGGTCGAGGCGCTCACCCTGCAGCCGCAGGTGGGAACCCGCTACGAGGGTGTGGTCCTCGAGGCCGAGCACGACGACGCGCGCCACGGGACGGTGATGGTGCGCGAGCCGGCGGTCGAGGCGAAGCTCACCTCCGACATCCCGCTGCCCGTCGGTGACGAGGTCGAGGTGACGCTGGCCGTGGCCGAGCCGACCACCCGCACGGTGCGCTTCGAGCTCTGAGCGACGCCCTCAGGCGGCGATCGGCAGGGTCACCATGAACGTCGTGCCCGCCCCAGGGGCCGAGTCGACCTGGATCGATCCGCCGTGCCGCTCCACGATGCGCTTGACGATGGTCAGCCCGAGGCCCGTGCCTGCCTGCGCGACCGCCTCGGGGTTGGTGGAGCGGAAGAACTCGGTGAACAGCTTGACCTGGTCCTCCTCGGAGATCCCGATGCCCTCGTCGCTGACCACGAGCGCCACCGACCTCGGTGTGGGTCTGGACGCTGATGTGGATGCGGCGGTCCTCCGGCGTGTACTTCACCGCGTTGCTGACCAGGTTGAGCACGACCTTGTCGAGGTCGGCGGGCTCGCCGAGGGCGAGCACGGGCCCGGCGGGGGAGTCGAACCGGATCTCGAGGTTCTTCGAGACCACCGACATCGAGGTCAGCACCAGGGCGTCGGCGACGAGCTCGCGCAGGTCGACCGGCTGGAGGTGCAGCTCCCGCTCGGGCTCACCGACCATGCGCAGGTACAGCAGGTCCTCGATCACCGCCGACATCCGCTTCGAGGCCCGGCCGATCGCGTTCAGCGAGGAGTGCGCCTGCGCGCTGATCGGGATCGTGCCCGACTGGAGCAGCTCGAGGTGGCCGGTGACCGTGGTCAGCGGGTTCTTCAGCTCGTGGGAGACCGTCGCGATGAGCTGGCTCTTGTAGACGTCGAGGCTGCGCAGCTCGGTGACGAGGGCGTGCTCACGCTCGAAGGTGCGGGCGTTCAGGGCTGCCCGGCCGAGGTCGTGGCCGATGTCGAGCAAGGCAGCGCACTCGATCTCGGTCCAGAGTCGGTGCGGGTCGTTGCGGGTCAGGACCAGGCTGCCCATGCACTCCGGTCCCGCGCCGAGCGGCACGAAGACCAGCGAGGACATGCCCATGTCGTTGAGCAGGCTGACGACGTGGTCGAAGTGCCGCGGCTCCATCTGCCGGGGCACCTGGTGCCCCTGGCCGACGATCATCACCGCCTGGTGGCGCCAGCAGTAGCGCGCCGCCTCCACGGCGAAGGCGGTGATCTCCGCAGGGAGCGCGTCGCGCAGCTCGTCCGGCACGTACTCCGCGATGGCCTGGCCGTCGTCGGCCACGGTCTTGATCCACACCTGCGCCGCGGCGAAGCCGTCGCGCAGGGTGTGCTGGCTGGACTCCAGGAGCCCCGCGAGGCTCAGCTGCGCCGTGGAGTTGCGCACGATCCTCTTGACGGTCTCGGCCATCGCGACCTGCTCGGCCAGCGCCTCGCTCTCCAGCGCCGAGGAGACCGCGCGCGCGGCCAGCCCGGCGAACCGCTCCAGCACGCGCCGCCGCTCCGCATCGGGCCGCCGCCCGTCGCGGGGTACGTCGATCGCGAGCGTCCCGCGCAGCTCGCCCTGCTCGTCGTACAGCGGCGAGACGAGCATGTCCATGGGGTGCCAGGCGTCCGGGGCGTCGCTGACCACGACGTTCGGGGACGACCCACCCCGCCGAATCGAGGTCCGAGGACCCGCGCTCGTGGGGCACGAAGCGGAGGCGGCCCCAGTCCTCGGCCACGGCGAGGTCGTCGAGCATCAGCTGGAGCGGGATGCGGGAGCCGGCCCGCTCGGGGAGCTCGGTGTCGATGACCAGCTCGAGCTCGTCACCGCGGCGGATCCGGATGGCTGCGACCTCGAAGCCGGCGACCGCGACGATGCCGTCGGCGATCAGCTGCAGGTTCTCCAGCAGGTGGTCGGGCATGAGCCAGCGACCTGCCACCTCGGCAGGCGTCTGAGCACGCTCCTGGAGCTCGGTCATTCGGTCCTCCCCGTGGGGACGAAATTACGCGCTGAGAACGACGAATGCCGCAAAATGCAGTGAAGACTCATTAAACGGACTTCAAGAACCGCGGGCGACTCGCAGACATGCCGTAGGGTGACCCCGCGGATGGGCTGGCCGGGCGGCCGCGTCGGATCCTTGCCGACCGAGAGGAAGGGGGGTCCGCCGAGGAAGGTCCGGGCTCCACAGGACGAGGTGGTGGGCAACACCCACCCGGGGTGACCCGCGGGATCAGTGCCACAGAGAACAGACCGCCTCCGGTTTCGGGGGCAAGGGTGAAACGGTGGTGCAAGAGACCACCAGCGTGCCGGGTGACCGGCACGGCTAGGCAAACCCCACCTGGAGCAAGACCAGACAGCGAGCGTCCGAGGGTGGTCCGCCCGAGCTCGCGGGTAGGTCGCTGGAGGCTGCCGGCAACGGCAGTCGTAGATGGATGGCCGCCAGCCGGGTCGCCGTGAGGTGGCCCGGGGAACAGAACCCGGCCTATGAGCCAGCCCGTCCGCACCAAGCCTCTGACCTGCGCTTATGCGTTCAGCCGCCTTGAGCACCTTGATGGACTGACCGCCGCGGATCTGGACCGAGGCGAAGTAGTGAAGCAAATCGTGCGGGTGGGCCTCGCTCCGATCAGTCTGAGCTGCGGTCTGCCATGCGGTGTGGAGCGTGCCATGCCGATTGATCGGTGCCCGAAACAGCTCGAGACCAATTGCTCGAACAATGGGCGTCCGCGACAGCAACGTCGGGGCCAGCTGACCTTTGCCTAGGTCCTTACCGACTTGGCAGAAGTGCCCATCGAGTTCGATCCATCCGATTGCTCACGACCAGGTTCACTCGGCTTCGCGCTGCTGGGCGTTTAGCGCTAGTCGCTGGAAGTCACCGGAGAGCAGCGCACACCCGCGGTGCACACGCGCCCAGTCACGACCCAACGCTCGGGTTGTTCCGTCTCCGTGAACTGCATCCCGACCTCACGTACCTCAATGGGCGCCGAGCAGCGGGGGCAGGGCGTACCACTGTCACGGGTCCGAGCCGATCAGATCAGTCGCTCGGGAACCGACCACGGCGCCTCCACAGTGACCATGCACCGCCTGGGACACGCCCCCCGTTGGTCCGCGCGGTGCTCCATCTCGAACGTGCTCGGTCTCGTGTCTTGTTGCCGGTCCCCCACACCCCGGATTTCGTGCATCGATTCGACGTGGCCTTCGAGCCGGGAACTGGCGTCCCAGGGACGTGGAAGCAGCACAGAGGGCACTCCCTAGAGCATCCGGTCCGGGATGCTCGTACCCCGCCCGCCGGTCTTGGTGGACGTGGTCACTGGCAGCCAAGGCGACCTCGGCGGGGACTGGTTCGTGTTCTTGTGCAACTCCTCAGTCGAGGTCGTAGCTGACCGTGATGGCACCGTTTCCAGTCCCGCCAAGCGCTTGGATCCGCATGGCTGTCAAGCCTGCCCAAATCTGTGGACTAGTCCGATCGGAACTATAAGGATCTTTGGGTGAGAACTGGACGTGCTATGCCCGACTATTGCCCCGAATAGGACGTATCGCTCAAGTTCAACGGGGGAAGCAAACGCATGAGCATCACGTGGAAAGCACTTTCTGTGGCCATGGCCGCGTCCAGCCTCCTGGTGGTCGGGGGTGTACCGGCCCACGCCAGCGGCGCCCCGACTGCAACTGGCAAGAGTGGTGACGGCGGGACGGTCCAAGGAGCCAGCGACGGCACCAACACGCTGTGGGGCGACGACACGACCAAGCAGGGGAAGAAGGCCAGCAAGGGCCCTGGAGCCTGGGACGCCTCTGACGACCAGGGATCGATGTACAACATCACCAAGGCCATCGGAGCCCAAGCTGCTTGGGCTAGCGACGTCACCGGCAAGGACGTCACAGTGGCGGTAGTCGACACCGGGATCGTGCCAGTGCCGGGCCTGGACAAGGACGACAAGGTCACCGACGGGCCGGACCTTTCGTTCGAGAGCCAGTCCGCGTCCACCCGTTACCTCGATGGGTACGGCCACGGCACCCACATGGCCGGCATCATCGCAGGGGAAGACACGGGTTACGACCCCAAGCACCCCTCGAGCACGATGTTCGCCGGTGTGGCCCCCGATGCCAAGCTCCTGAACATGAAGGTGGCCACCGGTGACGGGGGCGCCGACGTGTCCCAGATCATCGCCGCCATCGACTGGGTCGTCGCCAACCGCGATGCCAGCGGGATGCACGTTCGGGTGCTCAGCCTCTCCTACGGCACCGAGTCCACCCAACCCTGGGAGGTCGACCCGCTCGCAAAGGCGGTCGAGAACGCCTGGGCCCACGGCATCCTGGTCGTGGCTTCGGCCGGGAACGACGGGTTGGACGCCGACCACCTAGTGATGCCAGCGGCCGACCCCCACGTGCTGGCGGTGGGGGCGGCCGACAACGCGGGAACTGCAACGACCAGCGACGACGTCGTGGCTGACTTCACCAACGGCGGCAACGCGGCGCGCCGACCCGACGTGCTCGCGCCCGGCAAGTCCGTGGTCTCCTTGCGCGATCCCGGTTCCTACATCGATCAGCTGCACCCGGAAGGCCTCGTCCCTCAAGACCCCGCGCAGCGGTTCTTCCGCGGCAGCGGTACCTCGCAGTCCGCCGCCGTCGTCGCCGGTGAGGCAGCGCTCCTCTTCAGCGCCGAACCCAAGCTCACGCCCGACCAGGTGAAGGCACTCCTGATGGGCACCGCACGCCCGCTGGCCACGGCCAACCCCGCCCAGGGCGCAGGTGTCACCGACGTGGGCCGGGCCGTCGCCCTGGTCAAGGCCAAGCAGGTGCCGACCGTCTCCGCCAGCTCGGTGCCGAGCTCGACGGGGCTAGGGTCGCTCGAAGCCTCTCGAGGCGGAGAGCACGTCGTTGACCCGCAGACCGGGCTCGCCCTGACCGGCGAGGTCGATGCGCTCGGTTCTCCCTGGAATGCAGCCTCGTGGGTGAAGGCCGAAGGCACGGACTCCACATGGGTCAAGGGCGCCTGGAACGGCAGGACCTGGACTGGCACCAAGTGGGACAAGAGGGCAGCTCCAGGCCGTCCCGTGGACCGGTAACTCGTGGAGCGGAGCGGCATGGAACAGCCACGACTGGTCGACCGACGACTTCCAGGCTCGCAGCTGGCGCGGGAACAGCTGGAAGGCGCGCAGCTGGCGTGAGGAGTCATGGGCTGCACGCAGCTGGCGCGACCTGGACCTGAGCGAAGCGTCAGTGCTGGGCCGGCCCGCCGACCGCGGGCCGGCCCAGCGCCTTGCCTCGGTGCAGTTCGGATAGCTGTATTAGCCCGACAAATCACCGTCATCTGGCCTATCTGTCCGGGGGAAACAGAAGGTTGGGTCAAGCGCACGAGCTGCGGTGTCCGCCACCGAGAAGGACGCGTGAGGGTCCGATGGTCGTCGAGTCTCGTCAGGTAAGCCAGCCTGGCCTGCCCGTTGCAGCCGAGCCTGCGGCGGGTCAGCCACCTGGCGTGCGATCGGAACGCCGCAGCTTGCATTTCACTTGGCTGCTCGCAGGCAACGATGGCGAGCCTGGCGGTGTTGATCACCGCACCCCGGGTGCTGGAGAACCCTACGGCCGCGATACCGAACGTCACGTGGCTGGCCCTCCTACCGCTGTTTGCGCTCGCCGAGATCGTAGTCATCCACCTGCCCACGCAACGCAACGCGCACGGGCACACTCTTCGTGAGATTCCCGCGGTGTTGGGCCTGACTTTCCTCGCCCCTCAGCAGTACGTCACCGCCTACGTCGTAGGCGCGGTGCTCGCGCTCTTCCTCGCCGCTCGCATGCGTGGCGTAAAGCTGGCTTTCAATGCGTCCATGTTCGCTCTCGAGGCGTCGCTTGGGGCGCTCACTTACCACGCCATCCTCCAAGGCGCCGATCCGCTCTCGCTGACAGGCTGGGCGGCAGTCCTGGTAGCGGTGCTCGTCACAGACCTCATGTCCGCCGGCGCTGTAACCGCTGCCATCAGCCTGTCCGAGGGCGCCTTCGACGGAGAGGTCCTGCACGAGGCGCTGCGATCAGGCTCCGTCGCTGCCTTCATCAACACCTGCGTCGCCCTGCTCGTCGCGACCCTCGTCCTCGTCCAACCCTCGGCTCTGCCGCTCCTCGGTGTCGTCGTGGTCCTCCTGGTCATGGGCTACCGCGTCTACATTTCGCTCGCCCGTGGGCACTCACAGACCCAGCTGCTGTACAAGTTCGTCGACAGGACCGCCTCCGCCCACTCGCTGGAGGACGTGATCAAAGTCGTACTCATCGAGGCCGCCCACCTGATGCACGCCGAGCGCGCCACTCCTCGCTGAGATCGTGGACGAGCGACGCGTGCGCTGCTACGCCCTCATGGACGGACTCGCTGCACGTCCAGACCCTCGAGCTGCCCGCAGCCGCACGCATGGTGGTGGGCCGCGATCGCGACCGGCGTCGTCCGCTACGAGTCGCCTGATCGCGAACTCCCTGCGCGCGCAACAGGTCGCGATCGACGCCCACGCTGCTGCCTGCGCCGCGGGACGGACTCGCTGCACACCTGCGAGGTAGCTGGCCTGGCTCACTACGTACTCATGGTGTGCGACCGATCGTTCGAGAAGGAGACTTTCGGCGCCGACGACGTGCAGGTCTTCGAAACACTCGCCGCACATGCCGGCATCGCTATCGAGCGAGCGCGCAGCGTCAGCGACCTCCAGGATCTCGCCGGCGAGCTTGAGGTCGCTCGCGACGCAGCACTGGCTGCCTCCGAAGCCAAGTCCCTGTTCCTGGCCAACATGAGTCACGAGATCCGTACGCCGCTGACTACGGTGCTCGCCACCGCAGAGATCCTGGAGGACACAGACCTCGATGAGCCCCAGCTCCACCTCCTGGAAAAGATGCGCCGTCAGGGACAATCGCTGAAGACGCTTGTCGAGGCGATCCTGGACTTCTCGCGTATCGAGGCCGGACAACTCAAACTGGTCTCAAGGCCCTTCGACCTCCCCGCCATGGTGACTGAGCTCACCGACCTCTATGCAGTACGAGCGAGCCAAGCAGGGATCCGACTCGAGCAGCACGTCGATAGACACGTCGCCCGCATGATCTTCGGCGACCGCAGCCGGTTGTCCCAGGTGTTCGACCAACCTCCTCGACAACGCCCTGAAGTTCACCCATCAAGGCCAGATAGACCTTCACGTCCGGCAGGTAGGGGAGAACGACGAAGCCGGGAAGGAGCGTGGAGTTCGTGGTGCGCGACACCGGTATCGGTATCAGCAGCGAGGACCGGACATCGATCTTCGATGTCTTCAGCCAAGTCGACCCTACGGCCACCCGGCGCTACGAGGGCACCGGACTCGGCCTGGCGATCTGCAAGCAACTCACCGAGCTTATGGGTGGGACCATCACCGTCGACGCACAGTTGGGTGTAGGTAGCACCTTCACGGTCCGGTTACCGCTCATGGCCGCCCGCCTGCCTCAGCTTCTGACCGGGGAGGGTTCGGCGAACCGAGAGGCCGCGTCAAGCGCAGAGGCCGGGAGCCGTTGAACCGAGCTCGACATCAATGCCACGTACTGCTCACCGGCGAAGCGCTGAGGTGATGGGCCGGCTCAGGCGTGCGTGTCTCATGTCGCCGCGTGCCGGACGGGTGCAACGTCCGCACATGGCTCCCCTCTGTATCAAGACGCCGCTGCAACGGGGGCCGGTGAGCGGCGGATCGGGGTGCAGCTGGCGCCCACGCACGTTGCTCCAGCATGGCCAGGCGGAGCGGCTCAACAGGTCCACATGGACCTTCATGTCGAGGACCGGAGGCTGGCGCACGAACAGGCAATCGGGCCTCGGTGCACGACTCCTCCAAGCCGGAGACATGGAGGCGACGAAGGGCATCACGTGTACGCCGACCCAGCCGGTCACCCCTTCTGCATCGGCTGGGGCAACCATCACGAGAGGCGCTAGCAGCTTTCGTCCGCGAGCGGCTCGGATGGGCGACCGTCCGCCGACTTCGGTCCTCGCGGACGCGTGGCAAATACACCCGCGATCGAGTCCGTCACCACCGTCTGTGGGCAGTACAACTAGGCGGGGATTCTTCCCGGCCTATAGGCCAGCCCGTCGACACCTCCCGGCTCCACAGCCCCCGGCCTCCGGCCCCACGAACATGCGAATGTGGCCGGTGCAGCAGGAACAGCGCTCTCATGCCACTGCTCCGACATTCGCATGTTCTCGCGCGCACGAACATGCGAATGTGGCTCGAGGAGGCGATGAACGCTCCTCCCTTCGCTCCAGCGACATTCGCATGTTCCAGCGCGCAGCAGCCCCGGCTACTGCAGCCGGGTCACCTGGACGTCGACGAACATCCGGGAGGTCCCCGACCCGGAGAAGATGCCGGAGAGCGGCTTGACGTCGTTGTAGTCGCGGCCGGTGGCGATCACGACGTGGCGGTCGCCGGGCTCGGTGTCGTTGGTGGGGTCGAAGCCGCGCCAGCCGTCGTCCCACCACTCGACCCAGGCGTGCGACTCGCCCTTCGCGGGCTGTCCGACCTCGGGGTCGAGCTTGGGGTGCAGGTACCCCGACACGTAGCGGGTGGGGATGCCGATCGAGCGCAGGGCGCCGATGACGATGTGGGCCATGTCCTGGCAGACACCGTGGCGCTCGCTCCACGAGTGCGCGGCGAAGGCGTCGACCGAGGTGGAGCCGGTCTCGTAGCCGACCTCGCGGTTGACCAGCGCGCACACCTCGCGGGCGGCCGTCGAGGGGGAGTCGCTCCCCGCGGCGATCTCGCGGACCACGGCGACCAGGTCGTCGGTGGGGCGCACGCGCTCGGGCATGGTCAGGAACTCGGTGTGCACGTCGGCCACCTGGTCGCTGCGCATCTGCTCCCACGACATCAGCGGGTCGCCGGCCGGGGTGCGGTTGGTGGCCACCGTCGCCGACGCGGTCACGGTCAGCGACAGGTGCGGGTCGAGCACCTCGAAGGCCGTCACCTGGGAGCCCCAGTAGTCGCGGTAGGTGTAGGCCCACGGCGTCGGAGAGACCTCGACGCGCGAGTGGATCACGATCTGCCCCGGCAGCGTGAGCGGGGTCAGGCGCGCCTCGTTGAACGAGGTGTTGGCCTTGCCCTCGTACTCGAAGCCGGTGGTGTGCTGGATCCGCAGCTGCATCACGACCTCACCCCGTGCCACTCGGTGGCCTCCGCGCCGGCGAAGTAGCGCCGGGTGATGGCGTCGGTCGCCATCGCGCAGGTGCGCTGCAGCCGCTCCATCTCGCTGGGCAGCTCGGCGACGAAGTCGCTCAGCGAGCGGTACTCGAGCTCGGCGCGCGTGCGGCCCAGCAGCCGCTGCGCCTCGTTCTGTACGCCGGCCCGGGTGCCCGACGACTCGACGCTCTCCAGGCAGCGCTCCGCCTGGGTCAGCCCGAAGACGACCGATCGCGGGAAGAGCCGGTCGAGCAGCAGGAACTCCGCGGCGCCGCGCTCGGTCTCGAGGCCGCGGTAGGTGCGCAGGAACGCCTCGTAGGCGCCGCACGCACGCAGCGAGGTGCCCCACGCGGCGCCGGAGGTCAGCGCGGCCGTGGCGACCAGGCGGGAGGTCATGTCGGCACGCTCGATCGATCGGCCGAGGACCAGGAACTGGTAACCCTGGTCGCGGGTCATCGTCGCCTCCGCGATCCCGTTGAACTGCGCGGCCCGGTCGCGCACCCAGCGGAAGGCGACCGGCGGGCGCATCGAGCGGAAGTGGCCCGAGGGGATCGCGCGGTACGTCGTGTTCAGCGCCTCCCACATCGAGGTGGACAGCGTCTCGCGAGCACGCCGCGCGCTCTCCCGAGCGGCCGCCAGGGCTGCGGCGATCGAGGCGCTCGAGCCGACGTCGTAGGCCAGCACCCGCAGCACCTCCTCGGTGTCGACGCGGCGTGCGTCGTCCTCGGTCGAGCTCGACGCCCATGATCGAGAGCAGGTTGCGGCAGGTGACCTCCTCGTCGACGCCGGGGTCCTCGAGGATCAGCTGGGTCTGCACGTCGAGGATGCGCGCGGTGTCCTCGGCCCGCTCGACGTAGCGGCCGATCCAGAACAGCGACTCGGCGATGCGGCTCAGCACGGATGCGCCCCTGCTGCTGCTGGTCGTGCTGGGAGGAGAAGGAGTCGAGCGCGGGCCCGACGTCCTGCGGCGTCGCGTGCACGGTCACCTGCTCGGGCTCGGCGTGCACCGGGGTGCGGCCCGACCCGGCCAGCACCCAGGTGTCCTTGGAGCCACCGCCGCGCGAGGAGTTCACGATCAGCTCGCCCTCGCCGAGCGCCACCCGCGTCAGGCCTCCGGGGAGCACCCAGACGCGGTGGCCGTCGTTGACCGCGAACGGTCGCAGGTCGACGTGGCGCGGCCGCATCACCCCGTTGACGTACGTCGGGACGGTGCTCAGCTGGATCACCGGCTGCGCGATCCACGAGCGCGGGTCCTGCATCACCTTGGTGCGCAGCTCGTCGAGCTCGGCGCGGGATGGCCTGCGGGCCGATCACGATGCCCTTGCCGCCGGAGCCGTCGACCGGCTTGAGGACGAGCTCGTCGAGGCGGTCCATCACCTCCTCGCGGTGGTCGGCGTCGCCGAGGCGCCAGGTGTCGACGTTCTTCAGGATCGGCTCCTCGTCGAGGTAGTAGCGCACGAGGTCGGGGAGGAAGGTGTAGATGAGCTTGTCGTCGGCGACGCCGTTGCCCACCGCGTTGGCGATCGTCACGTTGCCGGCGCGGGCGGAGTTGATCAGCCCCGAGCAGCCGAGCAGCGAGTTGCTGTGGAAGTGCACCGGGTCGAGGAAGTCGTCGTCGACGCGGCGGTAGATCACGTGCACCGGCTCGAGGCCCTGGGTGGTGCGCATCATCACCCGGCCGCGGCGGCACTCGAGGTCGCGGCCCTCGACGAGCTCGACGCCCATCGTCCGGGCCAGCAGCGCGTGCTCGAAGTAGGCGCCGTTGAAGACGCCCGGGGTGAGCACCACGACGTTCGGGTCGGTCACACCGGCGGGTGCGGCGGCACGCAGGGCCGTGAGCAGCTTCTGGGGGTAGCCGGCCACCGGGCGGATGCGGTGCTCCCCGAAGGTCTCGGGCAGCGCGGCGGCGATCGCCCGGCGGTTGGTCATCACGTAGGAGACCCCGGAGGGGACCCGGACGTTGTCCTCGAGCACCCGGAACTCGCCGGCGTCGTCGCGGATGAGGTCGATGCCGGAGACGTGCACGCGCACGCCGTTGGGCGGCTCGATCCCGGCGGCGGCGCGGTGGAAGTGCGAGGACGTCGTCACCACGCTGCGCGGCACGATGCCGTCGTCGAGCACGCGGCCGGCGTCGTAGACGTCGGCCAGGAACTTCTCCAGCGTGGCGACGCGCTGCTGCACGCCTGCCTCGACGCGGGCCCACTGGTCCATCTCGATGACCCGGGGGAGCACGTCGAGCGGGAACGCGCGCTCCTCTCCGCCGATGTCGAAGGTGACGCCCTGGTCGAGGTAGCTCGACTGGAGCGCCTCGACGCGTGTCTGCAGCTCCTCGGTGCCCATCTCGCTGCAGAGAGGGCTGCAGCTGGCGGTAGGGCGTGCGCAGCGCCGAGCCGTCGTACATCTCGTCGTACGCAGTGCCCATCCCGGACTCGTAGTCCTCGAAGAGGCTGGTCACCCGGAGGACCCTAGTAGGTTCGGACCCATGGCCAAGTACTGGTACTGCGTGAAGCACCACGCGGTCGAGGGTGCTGATGGATGTGCCCCGATCGACCGCCTCGGTCCCTACGCCACCGAGGAGGAGGCATCGCACGCGCTCGAGAAGGCCGAGCAGCGCAACGAGGAGTGGGACAACGACCCGAACTGGAACGACGAGCAGGACTGAGCTCGCGGCTCAGCCGATGAACGAGCCGGCGAGCGCCGCGCCGGCCGTCGAGGTGCTGGCTGTCGACGTTGCCGTAGGTCCAGCGGAAGCCGTGCGAGCGCCAGATCCGTACCACCGGGTGCGACGAGCGAGCGCCACGCGATCCGGGGGTCGCTGTGGCCGGCCCACCACGAGTCGGGCACCAGTCCGGTCGCCGAGCGGTAGGGGTTCTCCCAGGTGTTCAGGTCGACGGCCGGCCGCTGGCGTGCGGTGAGAGCACCCCGGGCGGTTGACCACGCTGCGGCAGTTGAAGCCCGAGGTGTTGTCGGCGCGCATCGAGGCGTAGTCGTTGGCGCCGTGCAGCCGCGCGCTCCAGCCGAAGCGGTCCTCGCGGTACATCCGGCGGATCGGGAACTGTCCGTCGTACATGTCGCGCAGCGCCGCCGCCCGCGCGGTGGGCGACCGCCGTTGCGCAGCACCATCTCGCCGCGGTAGCGGTAGCCGTCGAAGCCCCAGTAGTTGACCCGCACCAGCCGCAGCGCGGACGCGGCCGACGGGCAGCCTGCGTGCCAGGTGCGGCCCGACCATCGAGCGCCAGAGGCTCGCCGGGATCCGGGTGACCGTGACGGCGGCGCCCGGCCGCGGTCGCCCGCGCCTGCGGTGGGGTGTACGCCGGACGCGGTGCTTGCGCGCGGGTAGGCGACCGGGCACCCCTTGCGGGCAGGTTGTCGATGCGCAGCGTGACGAGGACGTGTCGCCGTAGCCACCACGGAGCCGGCGCCGCCGACAGCGCACCAGCGCGGAGTCGACCCGCGGGCGTGATCGTGCAGGCTGACCGTGCCCGCGGCGCTCGGTGCGGCAGCGTCCGGTACGCCGTCCAGGCGCCGGTGCCGAGCTTGCGGTGGACGACGCACGGGCGCCGCGACCGGGCTGGTCGTCCGAGGCGGTCCAGCGCGAACGCCGAGGTCGCGCTGTGCTCGTCGACGAGGCGGCGTCGGTGCCGGTGAGCATGAGCGGGGCTGGCGTAGCGCAGCGCCGTACACGGTCACGGTGGCGCGAGGTGGCGTCCGCTGGGTGACGTCGTCGCCGGCGTACGTCGCGCGCCAGGTGGCTGACGCCCAGCGGCGCGTGACGGCGTCGAGGACGACCTGGCCCGTGGCGTCCGTCGTGCCCGGAGGTGACCAGCCGACCCACGCCGGGTCGCCTGCTTCTCGAGGGTGACGGGTGCGCCCGCGATCGGCGCGGAGGCTCGCGTCCAGCACGGTCATCGTGAACGGTCGCCGGCGAGCCCGGCCTTGCCCGGCGCCGGTGCCGGGCAGCGCTCACCGTCGGCGCGGCGGCGGGCCGTCCGTCGCGCGGCGGGCGCGCCCAGCAGCGCGACGAGCAGGAGGACCGCCGTGGCGAGCGTCGGCAGGCTCCGGCGGAACCGCAACGACTGCGTACTCCCGGCGGGTCCGGTCTGCACCAGGCTAGGCGACCGAGCGGCTCCCGTAGGGTTTCGCGCGTGGCGCGCCAGAAGGTCTCCCAGTGGGGCTTCGTGGGCATGGGAGCGCTGGCCTGCGTGCTGTTCCTCGTCGTCGGGACCGCGGGGATCGCGCCGTGGTGGGTGACCGCCCTGCTGGTCCTGTTCTGGCTGGTGCTGCTGCTGATCGGCGCCCGGCTGTTCGTACCGCGACCCGGGCGGGTGCCGTGGCTGGCGGTGCTCGGCGTTCGTGGTGTGGCTGGTCACGATCGTGCTCGGCACCAGCCGGCTCGGCTGGGGCCGCTGAGCCGGGCGACTACCGCCGCGGGTGCACCCGGAGCACGGAGTCGCGCCCGCCACCGTTGCTCGTGGTCACCAGCAAGTCCCCGCCGGGGATCGGGGTGACCGAGCGCAGCCGACCGAAGCGGCGTCAGCGCGGGTGGTGTCCTGACCCACTGGAAGGCCCCGGCCGCACTGAACCGCATGAAGAGGACCTCGGAGTCCTTCAGCGCCGCGACGGCCAGCGTGCCGTTGTAGGCACCCCACTCCTTGCCGTAGATCCAGCTGCCGCCCGACGTGGCGCGGGTGGGGAACCCCGAGCGCCACTTGGCGTTGATCTGCGTGCCCGGGAGGCTCTGGTCGGTCATCGGGACGCTCTCGTTGTAGCCGGGGACCGGGTTGTAGCCGTAGTCGCCACCGGCGACGAGCAGGTTCACCTCGTCGTCGCGGTTGGTGCCCTGCTCCACCGACCACATCGAGCCGTCGGAGCGCTGCGAGAGCCCCTGCACGTTGCGATGGCCGAAGGTGTAGACGTAGCGCGCGTTGCGGTTGCCCGAGTGCACGAACGGGTTGCCCGGCCACGGCGCTCCGGTGAACCGGTTGAGCCGCAGCGTCTTGCCGCCGAGTGAGCCCAGGTTGCGCGGGTTGGTGCCGGTGGCGGCGTCCCCGGTGCCGACGAAGAGCGCACCGCTGCGGGCGATCAGCAGCCGGCAGCCACCGTGCCGGCCCGACGTCGACGGCAGCCCGGTCAGGAGCGGCCTCACCAGGAAGGCCCGCTTGACCTTGCGGCCGAGGGTCCACGCCATCACCCGGACGTCGTGGCCGCCGTTGCTCGTGTGGCCGCCCTGGCAGGTGTAGAAGCGGCGGTTCTTCGAGAAGCCGGGGTCGATCGCCAGACCCATCAGACCGGTCTCGCCGCTGGCCCAGACCGTGGAGGAGGCGTACTGGACCTGGGTCAGGTGTCCCTTGCGCCAGGTGAGCAGGCGCTTGGAGGTGCGCTCGGTGATCAGCAGCCGCCCGTGGCGCAGAGGCTTGACGTCCCAGGGGAAGTCGAGCCGGTTGATCATCCGGGTCACCCGCAGCTTGGGGAATCCGCTTCACGCGGACCTGTGCGAGGTCGCCGAGGCGGCGTGCGACGCCGAGGAGGCCGGGGCGGCCACGGCGAGCGCGGCCGGTGCGGCCATCGCGAGGGTGGTGACGAGGACGAGGCCGAACCGAGAGGGACGTCGCATACGTCACGCTAACCCCTCAGGCGCTCCAGCAGGGCTCGTCCGTACGCGTCGGCGGCCGACACGTCGACGTGACGTCGTCCATCGGCCATGACGGCGTACCCGAGGCCGGGGGCCGGGAGCGGCTCCAGGCCCTCGAAGGAGTCACCGAGCCGCTCGCGCAGCTGCGCCTCGCTCGGCACCCAGATCGCCTCGGTCGCCTCGAGGGCGTCCAAGGCCCACTCGGTGGTGCCGTTGAAGGCGAGCACCTGTGTGCCGTCGGCCAGGGTGGCCTCCTCGACGACCATGTCGCTGAGCACGAAGACCATCTCGTCCAGGTCGCGGTCGGGTACGACGAACCGGTCGCCGTTCTCCGGAGCCCACACCAGGCCCGCGTCGTGAAGGGCGACGGCCAGCTCGCGGCTCAGCATCCCCCCAGTGTGCGGCAGTCAGGCCATGAACCCGAGGGGGCTGTAGCTGTAGCCGGGGAACATCTGCGACAGCGACGGTCCGGGAACCGGCGGCTGACCACCTCGCCGAGCACGGAGCGGTAGTCGGTGGTGACCTTCAGGTCGCCGTCGGAGAGCGAGGCGGCGTCCAGTCCGGGCCAGGTCCCGTAGTACTTGCCACCCTTCACCCCGGCGCCAGCGAGCAGCATCATGTTGCCCCAGCCGTGGTCGAAGCCCTTGTTGCCGTTCTCAGCGACTCGTCGGCCGAACTCGGAGATGGTCACCACGGTGACCCGCTGGCGCAACGTGCCGAGGTCGTCGAGGAAGGCGGCCAGCGACTGCGCGAACCCGTCCACGGCGTAGAGCATGTTGCCGCCGGAGAGGTTGCCGTAGCCGGAGTGGAAGTCCCAGCTGCCGGCGTCGATCGCGATGACCTCGGTGCCGACGTCGGCCTTGATCAGCTGGGCGGCGGCCTTCATCGGCGTCGCGAACGACGTCGTGTTCCAGGCCGTGGGGTAGCTGACCGAGCTGGCCGGCATGGTCGAGGGTCTGGCCGGCGCCCTGCGAGATGGAGACCGCCTGGCTGGCCGCGGTCGGCCATCGGTCCCTGCGCCGCCGTTCCACATCGTGCCCAGTGAGGCGTACCGCTTGCTCGCCATGTTGAGGTCGAGGCCGGTGACCTGGAGGTTCGAGAGGTTGGCGGCGGCCAGCGTGGGGGCGCTGCCCGGAGAGGGCGGTCGAGGGGAAGTTCATCCCGACCTGGACGGCTCGAGCGGGTTGCCGCTGCCGCCGAGGCCGACCATCCGGTTGATCCAGCCGGAGCGGACCGAGGAACCCGGGTCGGCGTCCTCGACCTCCTCGATGGCGGAGAAGTGCGAGAGGTTCGGCACCGGTAGCCCGGTCGCCTGCACCGCGGCGAGCTCACCGGAGGTCCAGTACTTGGCCAGCGGCTGCATCGAGGGGTGCAGGCCGAACATGCTGTCCGCGCAGATGAGCGAGGCCGCCGGGACCGCCGTGGTCGGCCGGACCTTGTAGTAGCCCGGGTCGCCGTGGGGCACGACGACGCCCATGCCGTCGATCCCGCCGCGCAGGCTGATCACCACGAGCGTGTTGCCGCCGGTGGCTCCGAAGCTGGCCTGCAGCAGGGAGTCGCCGAACATCTGGGCGAGCGCGAAGCCGCCGCCCAGGGCGGCACCGCCCTTGAGGATCGAACGTCGGGCGACCGAGAACTCGGTGCAGCCACACGTCGTGTCCGCGGGGATGGTGTCCATGTCCAGGTCCTCAGGTCGTCATCTGGTCGGGGGAGTCGAGCAAGCCGTAGGCGAGCCACGGGAACTGCCAGCTCCCGACGGCCACGCGTCTTGGTGATCAGGGTCGAGCCGGTGACGCCGACCGCCTGCGAGGCGGCCGACTGCTGGCGTGCGGTCGCGGAGCGCCCGAACCAGGTGCGGCACAGGTGCTCGACGTAGGCGTCGAAGCGCAGCGACGTCGTCGGCAGCCAGGCCTCGCGGAGCTTGTAGTTCGCCTGGTTCGGGTAGAAGCCGCCGGCGGTGTTGCGGTGCATGCGGTAGCTGTTGAACACCCGCGAGGCCGTCGACCAGGTCGCGTTGTCGATCGGCTGGCCGTCCGGTCGTGGCCACGAGAAGAGCCGGTCGGCGCCGGAGAAGTAGTTCGCCGCGGAGGCCCACGAGGTGCTGGCCGTGGGCGCCTGGACGTCGACCTCGAGGACGCGGGCCGTCGCCACCATGTCGCCGACCGGGGTGCGCACCTTGTTGCCCTCGGAGGCGAGGAACTCCGGGTGTGCCGCCAGGGCCAGGAGCACGGCCTTGATGCTGGTGCCCAGAGCTCGTGTAGGCGTCGGCCAGGGTGCTGACCAGGTTGTCCGAGGGCGAGTCGCCGACGAAGTACGTCGCGAACCTGCGTCGCCAGCCGCTTCGCCGTCGACGGGTGGTGGGCCAGGTAGGAGAGGTAGGCCTGGGTCACCGACTGGCCGTCGCTGCTGGAGTTGGGGCTGGAGAAACCGAGCACGGTGACGGCGCCGGTGGTGTGCTTGCTCGGGTCGTAGACGGCGTTGAAGGTGCTTGCCCCAGTCCACGGTGTAGCCGGAGAGGATCTTGGCCGAGTCCTGGACCATCGCCTGGGTGTAGCCGGCGTCGACGCCCACGGTGTGCAGCTCGAGCAGCTCACGGCCCTGGTTCTCGTTGGGGGCGTTCTTCACCGACAACCAGTTGTCGAGGAACAGCCGCATGGCCGGGTGCAGCGAGCACGCCTGCAGCAGGTCCTCGAAGGTGCCGAGGGCGTGGGCGCGGATGGTGGCGTCGTAGTCGTAGCGGAAGACCCAGGCGTGGTCGTGGATCACCGAGACGTGCAGCGCGTTGGACCAGAAGTCGACCATCGTCTCGAACACCGAGCGGGTCGAGTAGATGCGCCGCAGGATCGACCAGTTGCCGAGGTCGTCGCCGTAGGCCCAGGACCCGTAGGTCTTCGACCTGTCCTTGGCGTACTTCGTGGCAGGGCTGTCGGCGAGTGCCGGGAACCAGCTGTCGACGGTGGCGATCTTGGCGGACTCAGGCACCGACGACGGGTTGAGCTGCGCGGACAGCCATGCGTCGGGGCCGCCCGCTGCGCGCAGCTGGGACAGGGCCGACTGGCTGAATCCCTGACCGAAGCGGTTGAGGAACAGCCGCTCACGAGTGGTCGCGGTCGGGACGCTGGTGCGCCAGGCGTTGCCGGGGGTGTTGTTGCCCGGCGCGTCGGTGGGTGTCGGGTCCGGCGTGGACGGGGACGTCGACGGAGCGGGGCTCGACGGGTCCGACGGAGACGGGGTGGGCGTCGAGGGCGCCGGGCTCGGACTGGGCGAGGGCTTGGGCGTCGGCTTGGGGCGTCGGAGTCGGCTTCGGGGCCGGCTTGACGACGGTGCTCGCCTTCTTCGGGGCCGGCTTCTTGGGCGCCCTCTTGACGTGGTGCTTCTTGGCGTGGTGCTTGGCAGGACGCTTCTTGCGCGTGCGTGCCGCCAGGAACTCCATGCCACGACCTCGACTCGTACGGGGGAGAGGAACGAGTTCAAGTATCGGCAAAAATGTCCGATTTATCCGTAAAACAGAACATTAGCGACATATCTCAGATTCTGGACAAGAATGCGCCGACACCATGCGGATTCGATCAGGTCATCAGGCCCAGGGGTGCGTAGCTGAAGCCGGGGAACGTCTGGGCCAGCGAGCGGTCCGGGAAGCGCCCGGCGAGCACCTCGCCGAGGACCGTGCGGTAGTCGGTGGTCACCTTGAGGTCGCCTTCCGCGAGAGCGTTGGCGTCGAGACCGGGCCAGCTGCCGTAGTACGTGCCGCCCTTCACGCCGGCGCCGGCGACCAGCATCATCGTGGCCCAGCCGTGGTCGAAGCCCTGGCTGCCGTTCTCGGTGACACGACGGCCGAACTCGGTGAGCGTGACGACGGTGACGCGCTGGCCGGCGGTGCCCAGGTCGTCGAGGAACGCGGCGAGCGACTGGGCGAAGCCGTCGATGTTGGACTGCATGGTGCCCCAGGCGAGGGTCCCGTAGTTGGTGTGCAGGTCCCAGTTGCCGGCGTCGATCGCGATGACGTCGGTACCGAGGTCCGCGCGGATGAGCTTTGCCGCGGCCTTCAACGGCTCGGCGAACGGCGAGGCGTTCCACACGGTCGGGTAGGTGACCGCCGGGTTGTCGCCCATGGCCGCCAGGGTCTTGCCGGGGCCTTGGGAGATCGCCACGGCCTCGCTGTTCCCGACGGCGAGCGGCCCGTTGGCGCCGGCCCAGGCGGTGCCGAGCGAGCTGTAGCGCTGGGAGCGGTAGTCGTCGTCACTGGCGGTGCCGCTGATCTGGAGGCCGGTCAGGTCGGTCGTGGCCAGGGTGGCGGCGTCCCCGGAGAGCGCGGTGGTGGGGAAGTTCATGCCGAGCTGGACGGCGTCGAGGCAGCGGGGGCTGCTGTGCTGGGTGGAGGTGCCGATCATCCGGTTGATCCAGCCCGAGCGCAGGTCGGACCCCGGGGCCGCGTCCTCCACCTCCTCGATGGCCGAGAAGTGCGAGCGGTTGGCGGCCGGCAGACCGACGGCCTGGACGGCGGCGAGCCGGCCGGCGTCCCAGTACTTCTTCAGCGGCGCCATCTTGGGGTGCAGGCCGAACATGGCGTCGGCGCAGATCACCTGGTCCTTGGCGACGGCGGTGGTCGGGCGGGCCGAGTAGTAGCCCGGGTCCCCGTGCGGGACCACCAGACCCATGCCGTCGACGCCGCCGCGCAGGCTGATCACGACCAGGGTGTTGCCGCCCGGGGTGCCGGCGAAGGAGGCCTGCAGCATCGCCTCGCCGAACATCTGGGCCACGGCCAGGCCGCCGCCCACGGCAGCGCCGGTCTTCAGCAGGGTCCGCCGCGACAGGGAGAAGTCGGGGCAGCCGCAGCTCTCCGAGGTCGGGGTGGTCGTCATCTCGGCACTCCTCAGGTCGTCATGTGGTCAGGGGTGTCGAGCAGGGCCATCGCCAGCCGAGGGAACAGCCAGCCGGCCAGGGCGTGGTTCTTGTCGACCACGGTCGAGGCGGTCACCACGCCCCAGGACTCGGGCCGGGTGACGGCCCGGGTCGCGGTGGTGAGGAGGCGGGCGTCCGCGGAGCGGCCGAGCCAGAGCCGGCACAGGTGCTCGACGTAGGCGTCGAAGCGCAGGCTCGTGGTCGGCAGCCACGCGGCCGGGGCGCGGTAGCTCACGTCCTGGGTCGGCCACCAGCCGCCGGACAGGTCGGAGTGCATCTCGTAGCTCGCGAACAGTCGGGAGGCCGAGGACCACGCCGGCCCGTCGATCGGCGGTCCGTCGGGTCGCGGCCAGGAGAAGAGCTCGGTGGCGCCGTGCAGCCAGTTCGCCGCGTTGGCCCACGAGTTCGACGTGGTGGGCGCCTTCACGTCGGCCGTGAGGACGCGGGTGGTGGCGACCAGGTCGGCGTACGGCGTGCGCACCTTGGCGCCCTCGGACGCGAGGAACTCGGGGTGCTGGGAGAGCGCCACGAGCACGGCGGAGATGTCGGTGCCCGAGGAGGTGTAGACGTCGGCGAGGTGGCTGACGAGGGAGTCCGAGGGCGTGTCCGAGACGAAGTACGTCGCGAGCTTGGTGGCCAGGCGGCGCGCGGTGGCGGGGTGGTTGGCGAGGTACTTCAGGTAGGCGACGGTGACCGCCTGGCCGTCGGCGGCGGCGTTGCCTGAGGTGAAGCCGAGCACCGTGACGGTGCCGGTTGCGTGCTTGGTCGGGTCGTAGACGGCGTCGAAGGACTTGCCCCAGTCCACGGTGTAGCCGGACAGGATCTTGGCGGAGTCCTTGACCATCGCCTCGGTGTAGCCGGCGTCGCGCCCCACGGTGTGCAGCTCGAGGAGCTCGCGGCCCTGGTTCTCGTTGGGGGCGTCCTTCGTCGACTTCCAGGTGTCGAGGTAGAGCCGCATCGCGGGGTGCAGCGAGCAGGCGACCAGCAGGTTCTCGAACCGGCCAAACGCGTGGGTGCGGATGGTGGCGTCGTAGTCGAAGCGGTGCACCCACGCGTAGTCGTGCCCGATCGGGATGTGCAGGTGCGAGGACCAGAAGTCCGTCATCGTCTCCAGCACCGACCGGCTCGCGTAGACGCGGTGCAGCAACGTCCAGTTGCCGAGGTCGTTGCCGTAGGTCCAGGCGGCCTTGACCTGGGGCTTGGCCCGGTCGTTGGCGTACTTGGTCGATGCGGTCTGCCACAGCGGCGCGAACCACGAGTCGACGTCGGTCACCTTCGCCGACTCGGGGACCCCGGACGGGGCGAGCTGTCCGGCCAGCCAGTCGTCGGCCGTGCCTGCCGCCCGCAGCTGGGTCAGGGCCGCCTGGGTGAACCCGGTCCCGAACCGATTGAGGAACAGCCGCTCCCGGCTGGTGGCCACCGGCAGCGAGGTGCGCCAGGACGTGGGGGTCGAGGGGGTGGGCTTCGGCGCCGGCTCGGGAGTCGGCGTGGGGACGGGCTTGGGCACGGGCTTGGGCACGGGCTTGGGCTGCGCGTGGTGCCGTACGGGGTGATGGCGGCGCTTGTGGCGGCGTGGCTTCTTCCGGGCCGCGAAGGCCATGAGGTCCCCGATCCTCGGTGGGTGGTCGTGCCCTTAGTGTGCCGGATCGAGGACCGATATGTCCGTTTTCGAGAACTCGCCTCAGAAGGTGTGGTCGGGGCCGGGGAAGGTGCCACCCCGGACCTCGTCGGCGTACTGCAGGGCAGCGCCGAGCAGCTGGCCGCGCAGGTCGGCGTACTGCTTGACGAAGCGTGCCATCCGCCCCGAGCGCATGCCGAAGGCGTCCTGCCAGACCAGCACCTGGCCGTCGCAGTCGACGCCGGCGCCGATGCCGATCGTGGGGATGACCAGCTCCTTGGTGACCTGGCCGGCGACGTCGCCCGGCACCATCTCCATCACCACGGCGAACGCGCCCGCCTCCTGCACTGCCAGGGCGTCCTCGAGGACCCGGCTGGCCGTCTCGCCGCGCCCCTGCACGCGGTAGCCGCCGAGGGCGTGCTCGCTCTGCGGGGTGAAGCCGATGTGGGCCATCACCGGGACGCCGCCCTGGCTCATCAGCCGGATCTGCGGTGCCATCTCCTGGCCACCCTCGAGCTTGACCGCGTGTGCGCCGGCCTCCTTCATGAACCGGACGGCGGTGTCGTAGGCCTGCTCGGGGGAGCGCTGGTAGGAGCCGAACGGCAGGTCACCGACGACCAGCGAGCGACGTACGGACCGGGAGACCGCGCGCGTCAGCGGCAGCAGCTCGTCGACCGTGACCGGCAGCGACGTCTCGTTGCCGAAGACGTTGTTCGACGCGCTGTCGCCGACGAGCAGGACCTCGATGCCTGCCTCGTCGAAGATCTCGGCGGTGTACATGTCGTACGCGGTCAGCATGGCGAACCGCTCGCCACGCTCCTTCATCTCACGGAGGTGCTGGGTGCGGATCCGCTTGCGCGGAGCCGCCGACTGCTGCGCTCCCGACCCGTACGGTGCTGTCTCCTCGGCCATTCCCCAACGCTAGCCCCGCTGCGCCCTCCGGGTGCCTGTCTCCTCGATCACATCCCGGCGCGGTTCACCTGCTGCCTACGACGGGGCGGAGTGGGTGACATCGCAGCGCCGACCCTTCGAGACAGGACGTCGTCCTTCCTCAGGGACCGGAGGAGAGGGCCGCGTCGTTGAGGCGGTTCGGGGGTGCGTGCGATCCGGTCCACGAGGTCATGGTGGACCGGCGCCTCTGTCACACTCGGAACGTGGACTTCCACTCCGCCTACGACCAGGGATTCGCCCGGATCGCCGCCTGCACGGTGCCCGTGGCGGTGGCCGACCCTGCCGCGAACGCCGCTACGGTGCTGGCCGAGGTGCGGGCCTGTCACGACGAGGGTGTGGCGGTCGCGATCTTCCCCGAGCTGTGCCTGAGCGGCTACGCGATCGACGACCTGCTCCTGCAGGACGCGCTGCTGGAAGGAGTGCTCGCAGCGATCGCCACGATCGCCGAGGCAAGCCGGGAGCTCACGCCCGTCATCGTCGTGGGTGCGCCTCTGCGCCACGACCACCGACTCTTCAACTGTGCCGTGGTGATCCATGGGGGCGAGGTCCTCGGCGTCGTCTCCAAGTCGCACCTGCCCAACTACCGGGAGTTCTACGAGCGGCGGTACTTCGCGGCGGGTGACGAGGGAGAGAGCCTCGTGCTCCTGGGCAGCGAGGTGCCCTTCGGCGGGGACCTGCTGTTCCACGCCACCGACGTCACGGGACTGGTGCTCCACGTCGAGATCTGCGAGGACATGTGGGTGCCGGTCCCGCCCAGCGCCGACGCCGCTCTCGACGGCGCGACGGTCCTGGCCAACATCTCCGGCTCGCCGATCACCATCGGCCGGGCCGAGGACCGACGGCTCCTCGTGCGTTCGGCGAGTGCGCGCTGCCTGGCGGCGTACGCCTTCGCGGCGGCGGGCCAGGGGGAGTCGAGCACCGACCTGTCCTGGGACGGACAGACGATGGTCTACGAGTGCGGCGACCTGCTCGGCGAGACGGAACGCTTTCCCGACGGGCCGCGCCGGACCGTGGTGGACGTCGACCTCGACCGGATCCGGCAGGAGCGTCTTCGCCAGGGCACGTTCGACGACAATCGCCGCATCCAGCGCCGGGACCCCAAGGGCTTCCGGTGGATCGACTTCGAGCTGGACCCTCGACGCGACGACATCGGCCTGCGACGCAAGGTCGACCGGTTCCCGTTCGTGCCCGACGACGTCGACCGGCTCGCGCTCGACTGTTACGAGGCCTACAACATCCAGGTCTCCGGCCTCGTCCAACGGCTCACCGCCATCGGTCAGCCGAAGGTGGTCATCGGCGTCTCGGGCGGACTCGACTCCACCCACGCGCTGATCGTCGCGGCGCAGGCCATGGACCGGCTCGAACGTCCGCGCAGCGACATCCTCGCGATCACGATGCCGGGGTTCGCCACGGGTGAGGCGACGAAGTCCTACGCGACGCGGCTCTCCAAGGCGCTCGGCGTCACCTTCGAGGAGCTCGACATCCGCCCTGCGGCACGGCAGATGCTCCGCGACCTGGGGCACCCGGCGGCCGACGGCGAGGAGGTCTACGACGTCACCTTCGAGAACATCCAGGCCGGGCTGCGCACCGACTACCTGTTCCGGATCGCCAACCAGCGTGGCGGGATCGTCCTCGGCACCGGCGACCTCTCCGAGCTGGCCCTCGGGTGGTGCACGTACGGCGTGGGTGACCAGATGTCGCACTACGCGGTGAACACCGGCGTGCCCAAGACGCTCATCCAGCACCTGATCCGCTGGGTCGTCGAGAGCGAGCAGCTCGGCCGCGGCGACGACGAGGTCAACCAGCTGCTGACCGAGATCCTCGGCTCCGAGATCACCCCCGAGCTCGTGCCGACGCGCGCGGGCGAGCAGCCACAGTCGACCGAGTCGACGATCGGACCGTACGCACTGCACGACTTCACGCTCTTCCACCTCGTCCGGTACGGCGCCCGACCGAGCAAGATCGCGTTCCTGGCCGAGAAGGCCTGGGCGGATGCATCGTCGGGCCAGTGGCCTCCGGGCTACCCCGAGGCCGGCCGGCCGGAGTACGACCTGACGCAGGTCCGGCACTGGCTCGAGGTGTTCGTCCGACGCTTCTTCTCCAGCCAGTTCAAGCGGTCAGCGCTGCCCAACGGCCCGAAGGTGAGCGCCGGCGGCACGATGTCGCCGCGCGGCGACTGGCGGATGCCGAGCGACGCGAGTGCGGCAGCCTGGCTGGCCGACCTCGAACGGGTACCGGGCGCATGAGCGCCCCGTCGATCCTCGTCGTCCAGCACCAGGACGACTGTCCGCCGGCGCTGGTCGGAGGGTGGCTCGTCGAGGCGGGCTGCGAGCTCGACGTGCGCCGACCCTACGCCGGTGACGACCTGCCCGCGGACCTCTCCGAGCACGCCGCGATGCTCGTGCTCGGCGGGTCGATGGGCGCCCACGACGACGACACCCATGCGTGGCTGGGCCCGACCAAGGAGCTCGTGCGCGACGCGGCCGACCGGGGCACCCCGACCCTCGGCATCTGCCTCGGCCACCAGCTGGCCGCGGTCGCCCTCGGTGGGGCTGTGGAGCGAAACCCGCGCGGGCAGATGCTGGGACTCGTGGCGATGGGCTGGACCGAGCAGGCGGGCGACGACGAGCTGATGGGCGCGGCGACCGGCGCCGCCCAGGGCGTCTTCTGGAACGACGACGTCCTCGCCGAGGCACCCGAGGGCACGGTCGTGCTCGCCCGCACGCCGGCAGGCGAGATCCAGGCCGCGCGCTACGCGCCCCGCGTGTGGGGCTTGCAGCTGCACCCCGAGGTCGACGAGCCGATCCTGCGCTCGTGGGCCGAGGAGGACCCCGAGCGCTACGCCGAAGGCGTCGTCGAGGACGTGCTGGCCCGCATCTCCGCAGCCCGCTCGGACCTCGACGCGGGCTGGCGCCCGCTGGTCGATCAGTGGGCCAGCCTGGCCTCGAACGCCGCGAGGTCGGGCGTGCCCAGACCGGTCGCGGGGTTCCAGTAGGAGCCGGGACGACCGGTGAAGTAGAGGTTGCCGTTGGTGAACTCACCGGTGACCGCGGACTTCTTGCCGGCCTCGGACGTGCGCCAGAGGTAGTTGGTGCCGCTGTAGGCGGTGGTGTCGTTCAGCACCTTGAAGGGCGACGACCCGGAACGCGCGAACTGGTAGGCGCGCGGGTTCCACAGCCCGACTCGGTGGCCGAGCGCGCTGTCGATGACGGCGGCGGAGCCGTTGAGCTGCGGTGAGCTGAAGCTGGTGCCGCCGTACTGCTGCGAAGCCGCCGAACAACGTGGCGTCGTAGACGGCGTAGCCGGTCTGCGGGTCGGCGTTGACCGAGATGTCGGGCAGGCCCCGGCCCTTGCCGGTCGAGCCGGAGACCAGACCCGGCGTGAGGTTCACCGTGAAGTCGGTCGGCTCGGTCAGTCCGGGCGCCACCTCCTGCGGCTTCGTCGGCTTGAGGAACTGTCGTGCGTCGAAGCTGCTGATGCCCTGCTGGTACGACGGGCGCGACTCGAGGACGCTGTAGCCGCCGCCGTCACCCCCGACGTTCACCTCGGCCCAGCTCAACAGGTCGGAGAAGCCGAAGTCGCTTCCAGAAGGGCAGGAAGTAGTCCCAGCCCCAGGCCCGCTCCTTGGTGATGTTCATCGACACCGAGCCGCCCGTCGGGTTCCCGTCGGCGTCGACCGCGGCGTACTCCTGCAGACCGGGGATCGTCGTGCCCCCTCCGGCGGTGACGTAGGGGCTGTCGGCGGAGGTGTCGGCCGCCAGGTTGGTCGTGCCGATGTCGTTGAAGGCGTCGTAGGCCCCGTCGTCGCCGGAGGCGGCGAAGCTGGACTGTCCCTGGGCGCCGAGCTCGGCGAACGCCTGGTCGAAGACCGCGAGGTAGCTCGGGGTCCTCGGTGTGCTGCGCGATGGCCGCGGCGACGTAGGTCTCCGACTCCCCCCAGCTCGTCGACACCGTGTCGGCGATGTTGTCCGACGCGGCCGCGTAGAAGGCGTCGGCGAAGCCGGGGTCGGTGTTCGGCGCCTCGTAGACGCGCACGTGGGCCTGGGGGGCGATCGCGCCCGACTGCTGGACGTCGAGGTCGGTCTCATCGCTGCCGGCGTCGGCGCTGATCGGGCCCGCGCCGCCGTCGACCTGGACGCGCGTCAGCCGGCTGGCGGGCTCACCGAGGCCGAGGTACTTGTTCCAGAACGTGAAGGTCTGCTTCGGGTCGAAGGAGGCGAGCGTGACGATGCCGAGCGTCCGGCCACGACCCGCCGCGGTCGAACCCTCCAGCGGCGTCAGGTGGTAGCGCTTGGTGAAGTCTCGCGGGCGTCTGCATCCCGGCGGGGATGCCGGGGGTGGTGGCGGGATGGCGGTTGATGGCCCTGCGCGGCGCCGGGGTCGCGTGGGAGACGAACGGTGCGTAGTTGCTCAGGCCGAGGATCGCGAGGACCTTGTCGGCCCACGCGCTCGGGATCCGGGGGTTCTGCATGGTGCCGTGCACGATCTTCTGGTGCGTGCTGCCGTCACCGTTCGCGTTGGGCGCCGACACCTTGTAGTTCTTCAGCGCGACGTTCATCGCCTTGTCGAACTGCGCGGCCGTGCCGTGCGCGTGGATCAGCAGCCGGTCGCTGTACGCCGAGGTGGTGATCCCGAAGCCGTGCAGGTACTTCTGGATGGTGGCGACGACGTCGGGTGTCTGGCCGTAGGTCGAGGCGAACTGCGCTGTCGTCAGGAACGGGCCGGTCCAACCGCCGGTGACCTTGGCTCCCAGCGTGTCGAAGTGGCGCGCCCGCAGCACGATCGAGACGTCCATCGGCGTCGAGCCAGGGGTCGCGCCGGTCGACGGCGCGGCCTGCAACGGCGCGGCTCCAGCGCCCTGGGAGACCGGCGTCAGGCCCGCCGGAGGGCTCGCCGCCGCGCCGGAGGACGAGGTCGCGAGCGTCGCGGTCACCGCCAGGGTCGCCACCACGACCGACCAGCGGCGCGTACGGGTGCTGAGCAGGTGCGTCGTCATCTGGGTCCCCCCGAGTGAACTGGTCGGCGCTGATGCCACCACGACTGCGGCGAACGTAAGTCGAGTGCTCGTGGTTGCCAAGGGTCGGACGATGCTGGAACTCGGCCGGTCTACTCCGGTCCACCGCTAGGCTCCGCTGCATGGGGAAGCAGGAAGACTTCGTCCTCCGCGCGCTCGAGGAACGCGACGTCCGCTTCGTGCGGCTCTGGTTCACCGACGTGCTCGGCTACCTGAAGTCGGTGTCCGTGGCGCCCGCGGAGCTCGAGAACGCCTTCGACGAGGGCATCGGCTTCGACGGGTCGGCCATCGAGGGGTTCGCCCGGGTCACCGAGGCCGACATGCTGGCCCACCCCGACCCGTCGACCTTCCAGCTCCTCCCGTGGCGCGGCGAGAGTCCGTCGACGGCCCGGATGTTCTGCGACATCGTGATGCCGGACGGCTCCCCGTCCTACGCCGACCCGCGCTTCGTGCTCAAGCGCACGCTGCAGACGGCGGCCGAGAAGGGATTCACCTTCTACACGCACCCGGAGATCGAGTTCTACCTCTTCCAGGGCCGACCCGGGAGGGGCGAGGAGCCGGTCCCGGTCGACCGCAGCGGCTACTTCGACCACACGGCGCAGTCACGGGGCTCGGACTTCCGGCGCGAGGCGATCAACATGCTCGAGTCGATGGGCATCTCGGTGGAGTTCAGCCACCACGAGGGAGGCCCGGGGCAGCAGGAGATCGACCTGCGCTACGCCGACGCGCTCTCGACGGCCGACAACATCATGACCTTCCGCACCGTCGTCCGTGAGGTGGCGCTGAGCCAGGGCATCTGGGCGAGCTTCATGCCCAAGCCGTTCACGACGCACCCCGGGCTCCGGCATGCACACCCACGTGTCGCTGTTCGAGGGTGACGAGAACGCGTTCTTCGAGGCCGGCGCCGAGTACCAGCTCTCCAAGACCGGCCGCCACTTCATCGCCGGCATCCTGCGCCACGCGAGCGAGATCACCTGCGTCACCAACCAGTGGGTCAACTCCTACAAGCGGCTGATCGGCGGGGGCGAGGCGCCGTCGTACATCTGCTGGGGCCACAACAACCGCTCGGCCCTGGTGCGCGTGCCGATGTACAAGCCCAACAAGGGCCAGTCGACACGCATCGAGCTGCGCTCCGTCGACGCCGCCTGCAACCCCTACCTCGCCTACGCCGTGGTGCTGGCCGCCGGCATGAAGGGTCTCGAGGAGGAGTACGAGCTGCCGCGCGAGGCCGAGGACAACGTGTGGTCGCTCAACGACCGGGAGCGCAAGGCGCTCGGACTCGAGCAGCTGCCCAAGAACCTGTACGACGCCATCAAGATCGCCGAGGACTCCGAGCTGCTCGCCGAGACGCTGGGGGAGCACGTCTACGAGTTCTTCCTGCGCAACAAGCGCGCCGAGTGGGAGGAGTACCGCGGTCAGGTCTCCGCGTTCGAGCGCGACCGCATGCTCCCGGTGATCTGAGTGTGACTGCGCGCGACGACACCCAGACCGACGGCTCCCTCGGGAGCCTGGCCCGGATGGGGTTCATCGACCCCGACCGTGCGCAGCGCCTGCTCCAGTCGCTCGGCAAGGTCGCGGAGCCGCTGGTGCCGCTCATCGCCCGGAGCGCCGACCCGGACCAGGCGCTCACGGCGCTGGTCGACCTCGCCGACGCCGCCTCCGACCGTGACGACCTGCTGCGGCGAGGCGGCCGACGACGAGGGCACCTCGATGCGGCTGCTCTCGGTCCTGGGCAACAGCCTGGCCCTCGGGGAGCACCTGCGCCGGCACCCCGACCACTGGCACGAGCTCGAGGACCCCGAGCTCGGCTCGACCCGGCCTTCACGCTCCTGGCTCCGCTCCCGGCTGATGGAGGCGGTCGGCGCCGACCCCGACGCCGAGACGCCGGTCGCCGCGCTCGCTCCGGACCGGGCCACCGACGCCCTACGGGTGGAGTACCGACGGCACCTGCTGCGCCTGGCCTCGCGCGACCTGGCCCACCACCTCGGCGTCGACGACGCCGCGGCCGAGCTCGCCGACCTCGCGGCGGGGACGCTGGACGCGGCGCTCGCTCTCGCCCGAGCCAAGGTCGGCGACGTCCTCGAGCCAGTGCCGGCTGGCCGTCATCGCCATGGGCAAGTGCGGCGGTCACGAGCTCAACTACGTCAGCGACGTCGACGTGATCTTCGTCGGTGAGCCGGTCGACGGCGGCGACGACCAGACCGCGCTGCGGGTCGCGACCCAGCTCGCGTCGACGATGATGCGGGTCTGCTCGGAGAACACCGCCGAGGGCACCATCTGGCCGGTCGACGCGAACCTCCGGCCCGAGGGCAGGTCGGGCCCGCTGGTCCGCACGCTGGCCAGCCACCGCGGCTACTACGAGCGGTGGGCCAAGACCTGGGAGTTCCAGGCGCTGCTCAAGGCCCGTCCGGTCGCCGGCGACGTAGCGCTGGGGGAGGAGTACGTCGAGCTGGTCGGTCCGATGGTCTGGTCGGCCTCGCAGCGTGAGGGCTTCGTCGAGGAGGTCCAGGCGATGCGCCGCCGGGTCATCGAGCACATCCCGTCCGTCCACCGCCGAGCGGCAGATCAAGCTCGGCTCGGGGGGTCTGCGCGACGTCGAGTTCGCCGTCCAGCTGCTCCAGCTCGTGCACGGGCGCACCGACGAGCACGTGCGCGCGCCGACGACGCTGAGCGCCCTGTGGCAGCTGACCGAGGGCGGGTACGTCGGACGTGAGGACGGGAAGTCGCTGCACGACGCGTACGCGTTCCTGCGCATGCTCGAGCACCGCATCCAGCTCTACCAGCTGCGCCGTACCCACGTGCTGCCCGACGACGAGCCCTCGTTGCGGCGCATCGGGCGCTCGTTCGGCTACACCACCGACCCGGTGCAACAGCTGGACAAGCAGTGGCGCTACCACCGTCGCGAGGTGCGCCGGCTGCACGAGAAGCTCTTCTACCGACCGCTGCTCTCCGCGGTCGCGCGCATCCCCGGCGAGGAGGTGCGGCTCTCGCACGACGCCGCGCGCACCCGTCTGGCCGCGCTCGGCTACGAGGACCCGTCCGCGGCGCTGCGCCACCTCGAGGCGCTCACTGCGGGAGTCAGCCGCACCGCCCAGATCCAGCGCACCCTGCTGCCGGTCATGCTCGAGTGGTTCGCCGACGCACCCGATCCCGACGCGGGGCTGTTCGGGTTCCGGCGGATCTCCGAGGCCCTCGGTCGCACGCCCTGGTACCTGCGACTGCTGCGCGACGAGGGACAGGTCGCCCAGCGGATGGCGCAGGTCCTGGCCACCAGCCGCTACGCCACCGACCTGCTCCAGCGCGAGCCCCAGGGGGTGGCCATCCTCGGCGAGGACGGTGGGCTGCGCCCCCTCGGCCGCGACGCCGTCGAGGCCGAGATGCACTCGACGGCCGAACGTCGCGAGGACGTCGCCGACGCCGTGACGGCCATCCGCGCGATCCGACGTCGCGAGCTCTTGCGCATCAGCGTGGCCGACCTGACCGTCCCCTTCGGCGTGGCCGAGGTCGGCTACGCGCTCACCGACGTGGCCTCGCGCGACGCTGGAGGCGACGCTGGCGGCCGTGATCCGCTCGGTCGAGGCCGCGCACGGTCGAGCCGATGCCCACCCGGATGGCGATCGTGGCCATGGGCCGCTACGGCGGGTTCGAGCTCGGCTACGGCAGCGACGCCGACGTGATGTTCGTCCACGACCCGCTGCCCGGCGCCGATCCCACGCTCGCCGCGACGATGGCCAAGGCGGTGGCCAACGACCTGCGCCGGCTGCTGTCCGAGCACGGTCGCGACCCGGCGCTGGAGATCGACGCGGACCTGCGGCCCGAGGGTCGGCAGGGAGCCCTGGTGCGTTCGCTGGACGCCTACGCGGCCTACTACGGCAAGTGGTCGGCGGTGTGGGAGGCGCAGGCGCTGCTGCGGGCCGCGCCGACGGTGGGCGACCGCGACCTGCGCGAGCGCTTCACCGAGCTGATCGACCCGCTGCGCTTCCCCGTCGACGGGCTGAGGCCCGACGACGTCATCGAGGTACGCCGGATCAAGGCGCGTGTCGACTCCGAGCGGCTGCCTCGCGGGGCCGACCCGCACACCCACCTGAAGCTGGGGCCGGGCGGACTCTCCGACATCGAGTGGACGGTGCAGCTGCTGCAGATGCAGCACGCCGGCAGCATCGCCGAGCTGCGCACCACCAAGACGCTGGAGGCGCTGCAGGTGGCCGTGGAGAACGACCTCCTCGACAGCTCGCGACGCCCTCGCGCTCGCCGAGGCGTGGCGGTTCGCCAGCCGCGCGCGCAACGCCACGGTCCAGGTGCGCGGGAAGCCCTCGGACCAGCTGCCCCGCGACGCCCGCGAGCGCGCTGCCGTCGCCTCGGTGCTGCAGTACCCGCCGGGGGCCTCCGACGAGATGCTCAACGACTACCTCCGCGCCGCCCGGAGGGCTCGCGGGGCGGTGGACCGGATCTTCTGGGCCTGACCCCGACATGAGCACATTGCTTCATCGCCTCAGAGATGAAGCGATAAGATTGATCTCGTGAGCAATGAAGTGGCTACCTTGATCGGCGACCTCGTGCACTCGCGGCGCTCGGCCGACCGCGCCGGACTGCACGCGCGGCTCAGCGAGGCCCTCGACGCGGTCAACCAGGCGGGCGGCCCGGTCACGCCGCTGCGGATCACGGTCGGCGACGAGTACCAGGGCACCTTCGCCTCGCTCCCCGACGCGGTGCGGGCGGCGTGGCGCCTGCGGGTGCGGATGCTGCCCGAGTGCGACCTGCGACAGGGGCTCGGGTGGGGAGAGGTGCGGGTGCTGCAGGAGGACCCCCGTGTCGAGGACGGTCCCGGCTGGTGGGTGGCCCGCGACGCGGTGCACGCCGTCGAGCTGGCCGAGGAGCGGTCCGGGACGCGCGTGGCGGCGTACGGCGTACCGCCGGGTCGAGGGTGCCGCCGGCCCCGACCCGATCTGGGTGGAGTCGGCGCTGGTGCTGTGCGACCAGGCCGTCGGCGGCCTGTCGCCGCGGTCGTTGTCCGTCCTCGATGGTCTGCTGGAGGGACGCACCCAACGTGAGATCGCCGCGGAGCTGGGGATCAGCCCGTCGGCGGTCTCCCAGCGGGTGCGGGCCGACGGGCTGGCTGCCCTGGTGGCCGCCGAGGAGCTGATGGGAGGAGGCCGAGGTTGAGCTGGATCGCCGTGCTCCTGATCGGCATCGCCGTGGCCGACCTCGCCCACACGATCTACCCGGCGCCCGTCGTCGACGAGTGCGTCGGCGCAGCGCTCGTCGTGTGGATCGGGCTGCTCGCCGGCCTCACCGACCTCACCGACGTCGTCGCCCTGCTGGTGATCGCCGTCGTGACGGTGGCCTGGGGCCAGACGGTCACCCGCGCCTTCGGTGGCGGCCGTGCCTGGGTGCCGCTCCTGCTGCTCGGCTCCTCGCTGGCCGTGGCCGTCGCCGTCTCCGGGATCCCCGGCCCGTCGGGGGGTCTGCTCGGGCGTTGGCTCGCCGGCGTCGGACTGCCGGTCCTGCAGGGGCTGTCCACCGACCGGTTCCTGCTGCTGCTCGGTGTCGCGCTCGTGCAGCTCAGCACCGGCAACGTGCTGGTCCGGCTCGTGCTTGCGGCGACCGACACCGTGAGCCCGGCTCTGCACGCGACCTCCGAGGACCCCGAGCAGCAGCTCAAGGGCGGCCGGCTGCTCGGCCCGATGGAGCGGCTGTTCATCCTCGGCCTCGGGCTCGGCGGCCAGTGGGTCGCCGCGGGCGTCGTCGTCGCCGCGAAGGGACTCCTGCGCTGGCCCGAGCTGCGCTCGGAGAGCGACCAGGCGCGGATGCACCGGCTGACGGAGTACTTCCTGGTCGGCAGCTTCGTCAGCTGGCTGGTCGCGCTCGGCGGGCTGCTGCTGCTGGCCGACTGATCAGGTGGGGGCCCCGTATCCCGGCCGGCCCGCAGCCGACCACTCCTCCCAGAGCTCGAAGAACTCCTCCCCGAACGGGTTCTCGCCCCGGTGGCGCATCGAGGACCGACGGATGCTGAAGTCCAGCGGCGCGAGCGCCACCGCCGCGTCGTAGTGACGTCGAGCCGCCTCGGGCCGCTCGTGCGCGTGCAGCCACGCGGCGAGCCGGCGCTCCGCCCGGGCCGCCCGCAGGTCGTCGTCGGCCTCCGCCTGGTCCACCTCCGCCGGGTCCTGCCCCGCCAGCCAGGCACGCAGCGCGTCGTGGTGGCGAGCCGCCTCGACCGCGGTGAACTCGTGGAACTGGTCGTCGCCCGGCGCGATCGTCGGTGGCTTGGCGACCCGCCCCTCCTCGTCCAGCCAGATCGTCGAGGGGACGTTGACGACGCCGAAGACGTCGGAGAGCCGGTGGTCGGGGTCGAGCACGGCCGGCAGCCCGGCCTTCTCGGTGAAGTGCCGCACCCGGTCGGTGTCGTCGTCGAGGGCGACCGCGACGAGGTCGAGGCCGAGCGGCTCGAGCTCCTCGGCCAGGGCACCCCATGCCGGGAGCTCGTAGCGGCAGCCGCACCAGGTCGACCAGGCCACGACCAGGGTCCGCCGGCCACGACGGGTCACCTCGACCTCGCCACCGTCGGCATCGTGGAGTCGCAGCTCGGGTGAGAGGTCGCCGCGCCGGGTCGTCGTACCTCCGGGCTCGCCGAGGACCGCGACCGCGAGCTCGTCGTCACGCTCGAGCGCCACCGGCCGACCGAGGAGACCGGCCAGCTCCGTCAGCGTCAGCGTCTCCCCGAGCCGCGCGGGGCGGCAGACGTCGCCCCGGCACAGACCGTGGTCCTGGGCTTCCCACCCGGTGGCGGCCAGCACGGCGTCGCGGCCGAGCAGGAGGTCGTCGCCCGCGCTGTCGGCGGAGCACCTCCGTGACCGAGTCACCGCAGTGCAGCAGGAGGCGCATGCCGGTCAGGATAGACCGGCTTTCTAGAACCTGTTCTCGTCCTGGTCAGGACTCGACGGTGGCCCGCTTCCACTCGCGCTCGGAGTCGGTGGGCTGACGGGGGAGCACCGGCTCGCTCTCGACGGCGGCGTGCCGGCCGTTGGTGGCGAAACGGCGAGCGTCGTACTCGACCTGCGTCATCACCTGACAGGCGAGGCCCTCGGCACCCGTGGCGACGCGGGCCATCGCGGCGGCGGTGGCGCAGGCGTGCGCCAGACCGGAGGCGGAGACCTTCATCCGGATCTCGACCCAGCCACGCGGGGAGCGCCCGAAGACCGGCTCGTAGTCGCGGAGTGCGGCGGCCGCCTCGGGGCGAACGGTCTCGACCCGGGTGGCGACCTCCACCACGGCGATGTAGTCGGTGTTCTGCATGCGTCCCCCTGACGTGTTCGTCCCATCGTCGGGCATTCGCCCGACCTGCGGCAAAAGGCACGCCCTCGGCGTGTCGACCGCCCTAGACCATCGCGCCACGACGGGGTACCGGGGGCTCTTCTCTGCTCACCGGGCGGTGAGGAAGTGCCAGCCCAGCCACCACCAGGCGAAGACCAGGCCCAGCTGGGTCGACCGACGGCGCATCGCCCAGGTCAACACCCGTGCGAGCGTGGGGAACCTCGCCGGCCGCAGCACGCCGAGCACCTGGAGGGTGACGGCGAGGACGCCCACCGCGGCGTAGGCGGTGGCGGTCGTGGCGGCGCTGGTCATCGCGGTCTCCAGGCCTGCAGCCGGCGCGCCAGCCACCAGCAGCCGAGCAGCCACGCCCACAGGACCACCGCCCGGACCGGTCCGGCGCTGAGGTGGGGCTCGACCACGCTGCTCAGGGTCGGGTGCTGGGGGTTGTCGACCATGGGGGCCGACTGGTGCAGGAACGAGAAGAGCTCCACGAGGGCCAGCGCCACACCGAGGGCCGGCCACAGCCACCACCGGCGAGGTGGGTCCAGTGCGGTGGGGTCCTGACCGGCCGGCTCCCGGCCCGGCGACCACGCCTGCCGGAGGAGGAGCAGCCCGACCACGCCGAAGGCGAGGTCGAGCACCCCGCCGGTGCCACCGGGCAGGACGGCCATGCTGGCAGCCATGACGCCGGCGAACAGGGCCACTCCCGGGCCGAGGGTGCGGCCGACCGGCGCGGCCGACGCCGTCCGCAGCGGCCAGCGCCGCGAGTCGACCACGATCAGGACCGCGGTGCCGGCCACCAGGCAGATGTCGGGGACGTACTCGCGACGGATCATCGCCACCAGCGCGAGCAGCAGGATCGGCAGCGTCGGCTCGCGCAGCAGCCGGGCGGACACGCGGCGCCCCGTCACGACGGAGGTCGGCGCAGTCACGTGTCGAGCCTAGGCCGGAGGAGGCCCTGAAACCCTTCGCGCGGACCTCCTGCACACCTCGACCGTCCGGATCGTGGAAGTTACATCGCTGTAGTTTCCCGCTCAGATCACGGCGTGTCGTGTTGACTTTCGTATCTTCTCTTCACTCAAGTCCACTTCTGTCACTACAGTCACACGGGTGTTCACGCTCGGACGACCTGCTCGAACTCGCCGTGCCGCGGTGGTGGCTGCTCTCGTCACCAGCGCCGGAACCGCCGTCGTGGCGGCCCCGGCACCAGCGGACGCGTCGATCACGACGCTCTGCGAGGGGTACTCGGCCTGCGCTGCCAAGGGGATGGGCAACGCCGGCTACGCCTCGGTGAACGAGACGTCGTACTGGCGGATGTTCGCCGGACACAACTGCACCAACTACGCCGCGTACCGGATGACCAGGGCGGGGCTGCCGAACACGCGGCCCTGGTCCGGCAGCGGCAACGCCACCAACTGGGGAGCCAAGGAGAGCCGGATCACCAACGGGGTGCCGCGGGTGGGTGCGATCGCGTGGTGGCGAGCGGGAGTGGAGCCCGCAGGCTCGGCCGGCCACGTGGCCTACGTCGAGAAGGTCGTCTCGGCCAACGAGGTGGTCCTGTCACAGGACAGCTGGCACGGCGACTTCTCGTGGACGCGGGTCACGCGGTCGGGCGGCGGCTGGCCGAGCGGCTTCATCCACTTCCGCGACGTCCAGCTGCGCGGCACGCGAGGGGCGCGGCTGAGCGGGATCGCCAAGGTGGACGGGACGCTGCGCGTGCAGGCTCCGTCGTGGAGCCCGGCCGCCACGCACCTGAGCTACCAGTGGCTCCAGTCCGGGCAGGTGATCCGCGGGGCCACCGCGTCGACGTACTCGCCGAAGCAGGCGCAGCTGGGCCGCAGGATCAGCGTGCGGGTCGTGGGCACGAGGTACGGGTACCCGGCCGCGGTGACCACCTCGGCGGCAACCGGCTGGGTGCTGCCGGGAACGCTGCGTGCGACGACGTCTCCGACGCTGCGAGGTCGCCCCCAGCTCGGCCGTGTCCTCAGTGCCACGGCCGGCGTGTGGACGCCGCGCCCGCAAGCAGTGCGGTTCCGCTGGCTCTCCGGTGGTCGGGTGATCACGGGCGCCACGCACTCGACGTTCGTGCCGACTCCGCGGGCGGTGGGTCACTCGATCGCCGTCCAGGTGATCGCGAGCCGCGCCGGCTACGACTCGGTCGTGCGCACCCTGTCCTTCTCGTCGGTGGCGCCCGGGCTGATGCCCACGGTGGCGCACCCGTTGCTGAGCGGTTCGCCGCGCCTCGGTCAGACCCTGCGGGTGCACCTGCCGCGGGTCCCCAGCGGCGCCAGGGCGAGTCTGCAGTGGATCCGCGCCGGCGACGGTCGCGTCCTGCGCACCGGCGGCACGACGTACCGCCTCGGCACCGGCAACCTCGGCTCCCGGGTGGCTGTCAGGCTGACCGTGGCCCGCCTCGGCTACCGCACCCAGGCCGTGACGAGCCGCGCGACCGGCACGGTGCGCACGGTGCCGACCATGCGTGTGCTGACGGCTCGCAGCGCGCACGGCCTGGCGACGTACCTCACGGTGCAGGCGCCCGGGATGGCCCGCCTCGGTGGCGTGGTGCAGGTGCGGTCGCACGGGCGACTGCTGGCCAAGATCCATGTGGTCGGCGGCGTCGGTCGGGCCGTGGTCCGAGGCGTGCGGCACGGCCGCTCGACACTGACCTTCCACTACGTGCAGACCGCCAAGGTGAGCGGGATGACGCTCGCGCGTCACGTCCGGCGCTAGCAGGCCTTCTGCGTACGCTCGACCTGTGCCTGACCTGACCGAGCCGTGCCCCAACTGCGACACGCTGATGCGCTGGGAGACCTCGCACGAGCGCTGCGACGGATGCGGCTACATCCGCCCCTGCTGCGAAGGTGCTCCCTGCCACTGACCGTTGCCCGGCGTTGGCTACGTTCGAGGCATGAGCGCCTGGAATGACAAGGTCATCGCGGAGTTCCGCGCCAACGAGGGCAAGGTCGGCGGATCATTCGCCGGCGCACCTCTGCTGTTGCTGCACAGCACCGGCGCCAGGAGCGGCCAGGAGCGGGTCAACCCGATGATGTACCAAGCGGTGGGCGACGGGCTCGCCGTCTTCGCGTCCAAGTCCGGAGCGGACACCAACCCGGACTGGTTCCACAACCTCAGGGCGCACCCCGAGGCCCGCGTCGAGGTCGGGACCGAGACCTTCGACGTCACCGCCCGGGTGCTCGAGCGCGGAGGAGCGGGCTCCGATCTGGGAGGAGCAGAAGGTTCGGTACCCCGGGTTCGCCGACTACGAGACCAAGACCGAGCGCGTCATCCCGGTCGTCCTGCTCGAGCGTCGCTGAGACCGCTCACGGGCCCAGGAACTTGTCCGGGCCGCTCGAGGGGCGGGCGCCGCTGGCGAGCCACGCCTCGACACCGGGGCCGTGACGCCGCGTGAGCTCGTCGAGGCAGGCCTGTCGCAGCAGGACGAGCCGCAGCGCGCCGTCGCCGTTCGGCGCTCCTCGCAGTCGCCAGAACGACTCACGCCACAACCGGCACAGCTGCCGATCGTCCAGCGCCACGAGTGGTCCCAGTGACTCGTCCGTCGTCAGGTGCGACTCGGGTGCGTCCTCGGTGTCGTCGACCGCGGTGCCGCCGCGTGGCGGTTGCTGTGGGTGGGCGACGGCGAAGACCCTGGCCACCACCGGAGGCATCGTCAGGACGGCGACCAGTGCGAGCAGCAGGACGACGGCGGGCGAGAACGCGAGGTAGCCGAAGGAGCCGGTCACGGCGACCGCCAGCGACAGTGGTCGCGGCATCAGCCAGGGCTTGATCGCGCTCAGCCGCAGGGCCACGCAGAGGCCGAGCGAGAGGATGAAGCCGGCCACCACCACGCCCCAGGCGTAGTCGAGCAGCGCCAGCCCGACACCGATCACCGCGACCAGCGTCCACAGCGCCCGCCACCAGGAGGAGTAGCCGGTCAGCGCGTGCGCCACGCTCGTCGCCGATCCACCCGACCAGGGAACGTCACGCAACTGACAGCAGCCTGACTGCCGTCCTGACGGTCAGGTTCTGTTCATCCCGTCCCGAGGCACGCTCGGCCTCGACATGAGCTCCGTTCTTGGGCACCCGACCTCGAGGCAGCGGCGTCCGGCGGCGACGCCTCCGTTGTCGACCTGGGCCCCGCTGGTGGTCGTCGCCGCCCTGGGCTCGCTCCTGGTGTGCGGGCTCGCCGACGCGGCAAGGGAGCACGACGGCATCAGCACCGTGGATCCACGGGTCGCTGCCGACATGGTGGCGCACCGCACGGCCGGCCTCACCGTCCTGGCGCGCACGCTCACCTTCGTGGGCAGCGAGGCCGTGGTCGGGCTGATCGCCGCGGTCATCCTCGCTGCTCTCGTCTGGCGCCGCACGTGGGACCGAGCGGTCGTCTTCGCCGTCGCCATGGGCGGCTCGGCCGTGCTCACGGTCGCGGTCAAGCTCGCGGTCGCCCGACCGCGTCCCGGAGCGGTCGACCGGCTCGGCGCGCTCGACACGTCGTACTCCTTCCCGTCGGGGCACACCCTGAACTCGGCCGTGCTGCTCGGGCTCGTCTGCTGGCTGCTCTGGCCGGCCGTGTCGTGGACGGCGCGCGTGCTCGTCATCGCCTCAGCGGTGTTGCTGACCGCGGGCATCGGCTTCAGCCGGCTCTACCTGGGCTACCACTGGTTCACCGACGTGACGGCGTCGGTCGTCATCGCGGTGTCGTGGCTCAGCGCAGTCCTGGTGCTGAGCCTGTTCCTCCCGCGGCTGGTGCCGTTTCTGCCTGCCCCGCAGGTCAGTCCTGGGGCACCAGTCCGTGCTCGACAGCGAACAAGCTCGCGGTGACGCGGTTGGCTGCGCCTGTCTTGGCGTAGATGTGCTCGGTGTGGTTGCGGACCGTCTTGGCCGACAGGGCCCCGGAGGCATGCCGGATCTCGCAGTTGCCCGAGTACCTCACGGGGATCCTGGCGGTCGCCGGCATCGCGGGCGAACGCCACGCCGTCCTGACCCCTCAGGGCACCAGATCAGGCGTCGCGGCGCCGTACGACGACGGCGGCGCAGGCGAGCCCTGCCAGGACCCAGATGCAGAGCACGAGCAGGCCGGTGCCCGGGGACAGTGCCCCCGGGTCGGGGCGGGCGCTGTAGAAGGCGGCTCCCGCGTTGCTCGGAAGGTAGGGCAGCGTGTGGGACTGCCAGCTGGCCGGGAGCAGCTGTCCGATCCCAGGAACGACGAGCAGAAGTCCGAACAGCGTCGCGATGCCACCCGCGGTGCTACGGATCAGGAACCCGAACGCCACGGCGAGGACGCCGACGAGGGTGAGATAGCCGGCCACACCGATGATGGCTCGCCACGAGTGCGGCGAGCCGAGGGTGGTGCCGTGCGTGGCCAGGAAGTGCTGACCGATCAGGAAGGCGAAGAACGCGGAGACCAGCATCAGGACGAGGGTGACGCCCGCGTAGAGGCCGGCCTTGGCCCAGATGACCGGGAGTCGGCGAGGGGTTGCCGAGAAGGTCGCCCGGATCATCCCCGTCGCATACTCCCCGGTCACGAGCAGGACGCCGAGCACGCCGATCGCGAGCTGCGCCAGGTTCACCCCGGCCAGGCTGCGGTCGATGGGGTTGAACTGCGCTCGCTCGTCGGGGTGCATCTCCGCCCAGTGCGCGTTGGTGGCCCAGCCGATCAACCAGGCGAGCACCACCATCGCGAGCACGGCTGCCAGGAGCGTGAGCAGGCTCGATCGCAGCGACCACAGCTTGATCCACTCCGAGACGAGGACGCGGCGCTGGCTGACCGGGGCGACATCGACGCCGCTGCTCTGGTCGGTGGTGGTGGTGGGGACGGCGGTGCTCATGCCCGGCTCCCGTCCTCGGCCGCATGGGTGTGGAACTCGACGTCGTCGCGGGTCATCGCGATGAACGCCTGTTCCAGGGATGCCTGCTGCGGGCTCAGCTCGTGGAGTGCGATCCCGAGATCTCGAGCCTCGTCGCCGATCCGGGCGGCATTCAGGCCGGTGATCTCGAGCTGACCCGGTGCCACCCGGGTCACTGTGACGTCGGGCCCTGCGAGGGCCGAGGCGAGCTCTTCGGCCTGCGGCGAGCGGACCGAGACCACGTTGGCGGATGCCTGCGCGATCAGGTCGGCCATGGCCATGTCCGCGATCATCCGGCCTCGGCCGATCACGATGACGTGGTCGGCTGTCAGCGCCATCTCGCTCATCAGGTGGCTGGACACGAAGACCGTCCGTCCCTCAGCGGCCAGCCGTCGCAGCAGGTCACGGATCCAGCGGATGCCTTCGGGGTCCAATCCGTTGACCGGCTCGTCGAGGATCAGGTTCACGGGGTCGGCCAGCAGCGCCGAGGCGATGCCGAGGCGTTGCCCCATGCCCAACGAGAACCCGCCGACGCGCTTGCGGGCGACGTCCTCCAGACCGACGAGCTCGATCACCTCGTCGACGCGCCCACGGGAGATGCCGTGGGTGGCAGCCAGCGCACGGAGGTGGTTGTACGCCGTTCGTGAGGTGTGCACCGCCCGCGCCTCCAGCAGGGCGCCCACCGCCTGGAGCGGCTTGGCCAGGTCGGCGTAGGGCTGTCCGTCCACCGTGACACTGCCCGAGGTCGGGGCGTCCAGGCCGAGGATCATCCGCATCGTGGTCGACTTGCCGGCCCCGTTCGGCCCCAGGAAACCCGTGACGATCCCCGGCTTGACCTCGAACGTCAGGTCGTCGACGGCGACCTTCTGGCCGTAGCGCTTGGTCAGCGCCCGCGCTTCGATCATGCTTCACCTCCGCAGGATGCCTCCACGGTAGGCGCGGCTTCCTGACCGCACGTTGACTGGGCTACTGCCGGATCAGTGCTCCCGCCGACCTGGCAGGCAGGTCCGCGGGAACGCGACGCCGCGTCACCTGGAGGGTGTGGGTGACCTCGTGCTCGACGAGCCCGGGGATGAGCTCCCGGATCGGGCATCCGTCGTACTGGTGGGAAGAGTCGACGTGTCCGAGAGGGCCGCCTGGCTCAGCGAGCGCGGTGCGTCATGTTGTCCACGACGGCCGTGACGGCGAGGACCAGCCCTGGCTCGACACCCTCGTGGACCTCCACGCCGTAGGTGTCGGCGACCCGGAACCACTTCTTCGAGATCTCGGCGACGGTGTCGCCGTCACGTTCGATCTTGTACTCGTGGTCGACGATGTTGCCTTTGACCTCCAGGTCCTCACCGCCCTCGACCTCGACCTCGAAGCGCTCGCGGAGCGGCGTGATCAGCGCTTTTTTGACCCTGGCCACGGTGTGGCCGTCGGCGTCCTCGATGTCCATCGTGTCGCGGATGTGGAGCTTCTTCTCCTGGATCTTGAACAGCTCACGCCCATCCGTGTCCTCGAAGACCAACGTGTCTCGGATACGGAGGGCCTTGCCGTTGACCTTGTACACCCGCTGACCCTGGTCGTCCTCGATCCAGTAGTCGTCGCCGATCGAGACCAGCTTCTGTCGCATGCGGAAGGTCCGGAGCCCCTGGCTGGCCGCGTGCCGTTGCTGACGTCGATCCCTCAGTCCCATGGGGCTCTCCTGCTCTGCCGGGGTGCTTCCGTCCCGATGATGTCAGTGCCGGCCCGGCGGCGACAGAGCCCTGAGACCCGGTTTCACCACGCCTTCGAGGCGCGCCCTACTCCAGGAACGGGCTCCGGGCGATGAGCGAGGTCTGTGCCCAGCGGCGACCCAGCCCCCAGGTCATCCCGGCTCCGGTCGACGCCAGCACGACCATGCTGATCGCACCGAGGATGTGCTCGTCGATGACCGGGTTCGTGGCGGGCGGAAGGGCCACGGACCACATCATCAGGTAGAGCAGGGCGCCGGCCGCACCGGCGATCCGCATCCCGATGCCGAGGGTGAGCGCCAGGCCGATGCCGAGCAGCCCGAGCATGAACGCCCAGTCGGCCCAGGCCGCGCCGGCGATCGAGTGGTAGAACCCCGACATCGGGCCATCGGCACCGAACTTGAGGAAGCCGAGGGTCGGGCTGCCTCCGTGGATCCATGCGGCGCCGCCGAAGCGATCGACGGTCTCGACCCCGGTCTTCGGGTCGGTCACGCGACCGGTCGAGTAGCCGAGGGCGAGCAGCTTGTCGAGGAAGGCCCACAGGAAGGTGAGCCCGAAGGCGATCCGCAGCACCGCCAGGCTGCGCTTGGCGAGAGTAGAGATCGCCTGTGGCTCGGCTACGGTGACGACCGCCTGGGGGGTCGAATCGTTCCTGATGGCTGTCCGGATGGTGCTCATGGTCTTCTCCTTCGTGTTGGTGATGCTCAGACCGCGACGAGTCGGCGCCCGGTGATTTCATGCGGCTCGATCCGCACGGGGAGGGAGCGGGTGCCACTGACCCAGGTGTCGAGGTCAGCGAGCTCGGACGGCAGTCGGTGCTGAGGTTCCGCGGTTCCGACGACGACGACGCTGCAGCCGGACCGCGCCATCGGGTCGAGGTCGTCGATCTCGAAGGCCACCAGCTTGTGGGTGCAGGCACGCGCGATCTCGCCGTACGGCGTCGTCCTGAACCAGACGGCACCGGAATGTGCGGTGAAGTTGACCGGCACGACGTGCGGTCGACCGTCGACCTGCCACACGAGCCGGCCGACGGCGTGCTGCTCGAGCAGCACCCAGCACTCGGCCGGCGTCAGCTCGACGAGTCGCGCCCGGGACGGGGTGAGGGGTTCAGTAGACATGGAGCACCTCCTCGAGGGTGCGGCGTGGCGTCCGGGGCAGGGTGCTCCGGCTGATCAACTGCCAGCCGAGCCGGACCAGGACCTGGGGCTCGGGGCTCGTCACCGGCAGTCCACTGCGGAGGCCGTCCCTGGCGGACGCGTCCTCGATGGCCGGCTCAGTGGGACGACCGAGAGCCCCTCGATGGTGGCTCGCAGCCACAGTTCGCTGAGCGTGCGTCCCGCAGCGAGCCAGCCTGGTACGCCGTCGTCCTCGCTCGCGATGACCGCCAGGCCGTCGGAGGCGCAGAGCAGCTCCGGGTCGACGTCGTCGGGTCCCGCGCCGAAGCGGTGCGGATGCTCTCCCGGAGCGCCGGTGATGGTGGGGATCGCGGTGCGGGGGATGCCGTCGCTCGTGCCGCGGTCGATCCATCGAGCCGTCTCCTCGACGACCTCGGTGTCGCGCAGCTGTCGGCGCCGCGCGCCTTCGACGAGCCGTTCGACCCGCACGCGGGTCACGGTGTCATCGACCGGTTCGACGTGGGCCCCGGAACGGCTGGCGGCCGAGGCCAGTCCTCTGACCCGGGAAGGGGCAAGGGCCAGGACGTGAAGCGACGACGGTCGGTGCAGCGCCGCGAGACGGCGTCCATCAGATCCACGTCGCGGTGTCCGACACCAGGTGACACCCACAGGCGCGCCAGCAGCCCCGGGTGCTCGGGCTCGGGGAGGTGCTCGACGGTCACCTCCAGCGCCAGGGCGCGGGCGGCCACGATCGCGTGGTGCAGGCTGGTGCCGCAGCTGATCACCTGCTGACGGCCGGTTGGGTCACTCGCCGGGAGCTGACGGCCGCGGGCGCGCCACAGCTCGAGGGTCCCGTTTCGCACGACCCACTCCCAGGGCTGGGAGTTGTGGATGCTCGGCGCGAGACGAGCCACGTCGACGAGGCGGGCGAGGGTGGTGGCGCTGACCGTCTGAGCACTGGCGGCGGTGGGGGTGGCCATGTCGTCCTCATCTCGAGTGAATCGCGAGCTGGCACTCACCCTGGTCGTCCCCGGACTCCCCCAGTAGGGCACCGGGACCAGCATTCGTGGGACCAAGGTCCTGTCGTGCGCGGGACGCGCGCACCGCCGACGGACCCGCTCGTCGCACTACCGTGGTCCGCATGAGCCATCCCGATCCAGCGAGGGATGCGGCCGGGGGCGTCATCCGCGTCTACCTGCTGGACGACCACGAGGTCGTCCGGCGCGGCATCCGTGAGCTTCTCGAGGAGGAGCCCGACATCGTCGTGGTGGGAGAGTCCGGCTCGGCCCTCGAGGCGACGCGTCAGATGGCGGCGTCCCGCCCCGACGTCGCGGTGCTCGACGGCCGCCTGCCGGACGGCTCCGGCATCGACGTGTGCCGGGAGGTGCGCTCGCGCCATCCCGAGATCAAGGCCCTCATCCTCACGTCGTACGACGACGACGAAGCGCTGTTCTCCGCGATCATGGCCGGGGCGTCGGGCTACGTGCTCAAGCAGGTGCGGGGCCACGACCTCGTCGACGGCGTCCGGCGAGTGGCGGCGGGCCAGTCGCTCCTCGACCCGGCCGTCACCACGCAGGTGCTCGAGCGGCTGCGCCGCGGACCGGAGGTCGACCCTGCGCTGGCCGCCCTGACCGAGCAGGAGCAGCGGGTCCTGTCGCTCATCGGTGAGGGCATGACCAACCGGCAGATCGCCCAGAGAGCTGTCCCTCGCCGAGAAGACGGTGAAGAACTACACCTCCAGCATCTACGCCAAGCTCGGCCTCGGCGGCCGCACCCAAGCGGCGATCTTCGCCAGCCGCCGCGCCAAGGACTGAGCGCGTAAGTGGAGCGAGGGCGGCGACGGACGAGCTCGACCGGTGGGGGCTGTTGCTGGAGGCCGTGGTCGGCATGGACACCGACCTCTCGCTCGACGCTCTCCTGGATCGGATCGTCACCACCGCCAGCAAACTCGCCGGCGCACGGTACGCCGCTCTCGGCGTGCTCGACCCCAGCGGGCGGCGTCGCCTTCGGTCGTTCGTCCACCACGGGATCGACGCCTCGACGGCACGCGAGATCGGCGCCCTGCCGGCCGGCCACGGCCTCCTGGGGCTGATCATCGACCGCCCGGAGCCCCTGCGGCTGCACGACATCGCGGCGCACCCGGCGTCCTACGGCTTCCCGCCGCACCATCCGCCGATGAGGTCGTTCCTCGGCGTGCCGGTCCGCACGCGGGACAAGGTGTTCGGCAACCTCTACCTGACCGAGAAGGTCGGTGACGAGGACTTCACCGACCGCGACGAGCGGATCGTGGTCGCGCTCGCTGCCGCAGCCGGTGTGGCTGTGGAGAACGCCCAGCTCTACGACGAGCTCCGACAGCGGGAGCGCTGGCTGGCCGCGACGGCGGAGATCGCGACCTCGCTCCTCGACTGGCCCAGACGTGCGCACCGGCCTGCAGCTGGTGGCCGACCGCGCGCGGGAGCTGTCCGGAGCGGACGTCGTGTGGATCGTGAGCGGGTCCGCCGATGTCGAGCTGCGCGACCTGCGGCTCCAGGCGGTCTCCGGCTCCGCCGTCGACCCGGACCTCCTGACCCGGGTCCCGATCGACGGGTGGCTCGCGGCAGAGGTCGCCCGGACCGGCGCCACCTTCGTCGTGGAGGACCTCGCGACCGACACCCGCGTCGTACCCGTCGACATCCTTCCGGAGTGGCCGGACTCCTGGGTCCGGCGATCTACGTCCCGCTGGATGACAGGAGCGGGTTCCAGGGAGCGCTGGTGCTCGCGTGGGAGACGAGTGGAGCCGGCGGCGCCCTCTGCAGGCGTTGGACCCGGCGCTCCCGGCGAGCTTCGCGGAGCAGGCGGCGCTGACCCTCCACGTGGCCCGCGCCCAGGCCGACCGGCAGCGGCTCGCGCTGTTCGAGGACCGCGACCGCATCGGCCGCGACCTGCACGACCTGGTGATCCAGCGCCTCTTCGCCGTCGGCCTCTCCTTGCAGGGAGCGACCCGGCTCGCCGAGCATCCCGACCTCCGTCGCCGGCTCGACACCGCGGTCGACGAGCTGGACGGCACCATCAGGGACATCCGCTCCACCATCTTCGCGCTCTCGGCCACCGAGACCAGCGCAGACCTCAGGGCGGAGGTCACGCGGCTGGTGGACCGGGCGGCCTCGACGCTGAAGTTCCGCCCGTCCCTGACGTTCGACGGCCCGGTCGGGTCGGTGGTCGACGAGGACACCGCGGCGGACCTGCTCGCGGTGCTGAGCGAGATGCTGTCCAACACGGCACGGCATGCGCAGGCCACGAAGGTGACGGTGGCTCTGAGCGTCGGCGAGCAGGTCGAGCTTCGCGTCACCGACGACGGGCGGGGCATCCCTGCCGGACGCCCGCGCAGCGGGCTGGACAACATGCGGGCGCGTGCGGAGAGACGCGGTGGCGAGTGCCTCGTCGAACCAGGCGGGGACGGTGCCGGCACCCGGGTCATCTGGCGCGTCCCGCGGATCTGAGCGACGTCAAGGCGCGGGCCCCGGGGCCGGCGGCAGCAGGACCTTCGCCTCTGGTCCGTCGCACGCCCGGGGACGACCGTGGACACGCCAGCACCCGCAGGTTTCTGGCTGGACTGACTGAGGAGATCGCCATGCCAACCAACAGCGGATCCATCGTGGTCGGGATCGACGGGTCCGACGACTCGCGCCACGCTCTCGACTGGGCCATCGAGCAGGCCAGGCTGGAACGGCGACCGTTGACACTGGTGCACGCGCTGGGCACCCTGCCGCCGCCCTGGACCGACGTAGCTGTCGCCCTGCCGCAGGAGTCGTACGGCGCGATGCGTGGCGAAGGCGACGCGGTGATCGAGCAGGCGAGGCAGCGTGCGACCGACCGCGCGCCCGACGTCGTCGTGCAGCAGGTGCTCGAGTTCGCCGACCCGCGTGAGCTGCTGCTCGAGGCCGGCAAGCACGCCGCGATGCTCGTCGTGGGGTCGCGCGGCCGTGGCCCGATCCGCAGCCTCCTGCTCGGGTCGGTCGGAGTGGCACTGGCGCGGCACGCTTCGTGCCCGGTGGTCATCCACCGGCCGTGGAAGCAAGGCGTCGTGCGCCGCGGTGTGCTGGTGGCGATCGACGCCAGCGAGCGGTCCCGACTCGTGCTGGAGCTGGCCTACCAGCAGGCCTCGCTCCGACAGCTGCCGCTCACCGTCCTGCACGTCCTCGACGTGCCGGACGAGCTCGAGCTGGCCAGGCTGCCGCAGGACGAATCGGGGGAGGAGCTCGCACCCGAACGGATGATCCTGGCCGAGGCGATGGCCGGCATGGGCGAGAAGTACCCCGATGTTCATGTCAGCACAGAGGTGGCGCGTGGGTCGCGCCGAGGTGATCGCCGTGTCCGAGGGCGACCGCGCGGACCTGTTGGTCGTCGGCGCCCACCAGGGGAGCCGGACCGAGCAGCTCCTGTTCGGCTCGGTGTCCGTCCGGGTGGTCGAGCACGCCCGCTGCCCCGTTGCCGTGGTGCCCGTGGGCGCGGCCTGAGCGGCAGTCGCACGTCCCGTCCTACTGCGGAACGAGCTCTCCTGCGGGGACGCGCTGGCGAGCCAGCTGGAGGGTGTGGGTGACCTCGCGCTCGACGAGAACGGGGACGAACTCCCGGATCGGGCGGCCGTCGTACTGGTGGTGCTCCTGCTCCACCAGGCTGCGAATGCTCGCGGGGTCGGCGTCGGGGAATCTCGCCAGCACCCGCTCGAGGACGTGGCCCACTGCTCGAGCCTCGTCGTCAGTAGTTGACATGTCACCTATGGGAGCACTCGGACGGGCTCTTGGGAAGAGTCGACTTTTCCGAGGCCGGTCCGGGCTCAGCTCGGGCCGGACACGGGCCAGGTCACGCAGACCCGGAACCCGCCCTGGGTCGCTGTGAGTGCCACCTGACCGCCGTCGCGCTCCACGAGCTCGCGCACGATGGCCAGGCCGAGCCCGCTGCCGCCGGCGTCGCGAGCGCGCGCCTCGTCGAGCCTGGTGAAGCGGTCGAAGACACGGTCGCGATCCTCGGGCGGGATGCCCGCACCGTCGTCGTCCACGAGCAGCGTGCACGGTGTCGCCTGCCACGGTGGCGGCGACGACCACTGTCGACGCGGGCGTGCCGGACGGCGTTGTCGAGCAGGTTCTCGAGCACCCGGCGAACGTGGTCGGCCGGTGCCAGCACCTCGACGTCCGGGATCTCGCCCGCGACGCTCACCAGCGGGAGCGCGTCGCACGACGTCGGCGACCAGGGGAGCCAGGACGGTGGGGTCCGGGGGCTCGGCCGACGGTTCGCGGTCGAGGCGGGCCAGCACGAGCAGGCTCTCCACCAGCCCGCCCATGCGCACCACCTCGGCCCGGAGGTCGGCCGTCGCGGGGGTGCCCTCGCCGAGATGGTCGGCCACGTCGAGCTGCGTGAGCATCGAGGCCAGCGGGCTGCGCAGCTCGTGGGCGGCGTCGGCGACGAACGAGCGCTGCCGCGCGCGCACGGCGGCGAGCCGGTCGAGCATCGAGTTCAGGGTCAGCGCGAGGTCGTGGATCTCGTCGCGCGACTCCGGGACCGGCAGCCGGGTGTCCTGCCCCGTCCCCGAGATGCGTTCGGCGGCCGACCTGCAGCTGCTCCACCGGGCGCAGGGCCGCCGCGATCACGCGCGCGGCGATCAGGGCCAGCACGACCAGGAGCAGCGGGTAGGTGACCAGCAGCGTCCGGGCCAGCGCACGCCGGCTGTCCTGGATGTCCTGGAGCCCGTAGGCGACCACCACGGTCCGGCGCGCGTCCGCCGGCCCCGCGCGCCGGGCCGTGACCCGCAGGGCGGAGTCGCGCCCGACCCGCGAGCCCGGCACCTCGGGATGCCCACCGGCCAGCGCCGACGCGAGCTCGCCAGGTTCGAGCAGCGCGGTGAGGCGGTCGGCGTTGGCCGACGCGCTGACCACCCGGTTGGAGGAGTCGACCACCTGCACCTCCTGGTCGCCCGTGGCCGGGATGGGGTCGGGCAGCCTCCCGGAGTCGACCAGGGCCGCGACCTCGCCCGCGGTCGCGGACGCCGAGCCGTCCAGGGAGCGGAAGGTGACCACACCGAGCACGGAGTAGAGCGCGACGCTGCCGATGGCCAGGGCGGCGGCCACCCCGAGGACGCCGACGAGCAGCAGCCGGGCACGCAGGCTCAGCCGCAGCCACCACCGGGTCATGGCACGAGGCGGTAGCCCGCGCCCCGGACGGTCTCGACGAGCTGGCGGCCGAGCTTGCGGCGCAGGTAGCCGACGTACACCTCGACGACGTTCGGGCTGGCCTCGGCCGCGACGTCCCACACGTGGTCGAGGATCTCGGTCTTGGTGACCACCTGACCAGGTCGCCTCAGCAGGTACTCCAGCAGCCCGAGCTCGCGCGGCGTGAGGGCGACCGGGACGTCGGCGACGGTCACCGTCCGGGCGGCCGGGTCCAGGCGGACGTCGCCCGCGGTGCAGCTCCGTCGGCCTGGCCGCCGGTGCCCGGCGCAGCAGCGCGCGGAGATGCGCGACCAGGACGACGTAGGAGACCGGCTTGGTCAGGTAGTCGTCCGCCCCGCAGTCGAGGCCGTCGGCCTGGTCGCGCTCGCCGTTGCGGGCCGAGACCATCAGCACGGGGACCCAGTTCTCCTCGGCGCGCAGGGTGCGCACGACGTCGTACCCGGAGAGCCGCGGCAGCATCACGTCGAGCAGGACCGCGTCGAAGTCGCCGTGGCGCGCGAGCTCGAGCCCGGTGGCGCCGTCGCCGGCGACCTCGACGGAGAACCCGTCGGCGGTGAGCCCGCGGCGCAGGGCGTGTGCCATCCGCGACTCGTCCTCCACGACCAGCAGCTTCACGCGCCCAATGTGGCACGAGTGGCTGAGTGCGCTCACAGGTTCTCAGCGTTCTCACAGCGGCTGCTGGTGCAGGCTGGGCGCATGTCCCTCTTCGACCGGCATCCCCAGGCCCGCTGGGTCGTCACCTTCGTCGCGGTGCTCCTGCTCACGGCCGGCGTCTCCGGCGTCGGAGCGCTGCAAGCCTCGCGCAGCAGGCAAGCTCGACCCGCGTACGGCCTCCCAGCTGCTGGTCGACGTGCAACAGGCCCAGCTCAAGGGCCTGTCCGGCACCATCGTGCAGACCGCCGACCTCGGCCTGCCGGACCTCCCCGGCGTCGGCGGCACCGGCAGCTCGGACCTGACCTCGCTGGTCTCCGGCTCGCACACCCTCCGCCTCTGGTACGCCGGCCCGGACCGGGTCCGGCTCTCCCTGCTCGGTCAGCTCGGCGAGTCCGACGTGATCCGCAACGGCGGCAACCTCTGGACCTGGTCGAGCAAGGACAAGACGGCCACGCCACCGCAGCCTCCCGACCTCCTCGTCGGGCAGCTCGCCGAGCATCGAGTCGGCCACGCCGGTCAGCCCGCAGCAGGCGGCGGACGAGGCGCTGAAGGCGATCGACCCGTCGACGAAGGTCACCACCGTCGGCAACTCGGTCGTGGCCCACCGCGCCGCCTACGAGCTCCTGCTGCAGCCACGTGACACGTCTTCGTTGGTCGGCTCGGTGAGGATCGCGATCGACGGCAAGACCCACGTCCCGACGCGGGTACAGGTCTACGCGAAGAACGCGAGCAAGCCGTCCTTCGAGGTGGCGTTCACTCACTTCGACCCGACGACCCCGTCGGCCTCGATGTTCACCTTCAACCCCCCGCCCGGCACCACGGTCACCCAGGAGCAGAGCAAGCCGGGGACCCCCGAGCACGGGCGACCACGCCGAAGAAGACGACGCGCGGCGCGAGCGGCGCGACGAAGGTCGTCGGCTCCGGGTGGACCTCGGTCGTGGTGACCAAGGCGCCGATCAGCGCCGCGGCCACCCCCGCAGGCCCCTCGAGCTCCGCAGGCTCGTCCGGGTCGGGCGCCATGCTGGCTCGTGGGCTGCGTGACCTTCCGAAGGTGAGCGGCGCCTGGGGCTCCGGCCACCTGCTGCAGGGCACGCTGTTCTCGGCGGTGCTGACCGACGACGGCCGGCTGGCCGTGGGCGCGGTGGCACCGGGGGCGCTGTACTCGGCACTGGGTCGTTGATGGTCGGGCAGGTGAGGGCGGAGGCCGCCGTCCGCGACGACCGGCCTGACCAAGAACTTCCGACACCAGGTGGCCGTCGACTCCCTCGAGATGCTGGTGCCCAGCGGGGGGGTCTACGGCTTCCTCGGCCCCAACGGCTCAGGCAAGACGACGACCATCCGGATGCTGCTCGGGCTGGTGCGGCCCACCGCCGGATCGGTGGAGCTGCTGGGCCAGCAGATGCCGGCACGGAGCGAGGAGGTCCTCGCGCGCGTGGGGGCGCTCGTCGAGGGGCCGGCCTTCCACCCCTACCTGTCGGGCCGTCAGAACCTGCGCCGGCTCGAGGCCGCCGACCGCACCACCGACCCGCGGACGGCGATGGCCCGGGTGGACGCCGCTCTGGACCGCGTCGGGCTGCTCGCCGCGGCGACGAAGCGCTACCGGGCCTACTCGCTCGGCATGCGCCAGCGACTGGCGATCGCCAGCGCCCTGCTCCGGCCGCGCGACCTGCTCGGTGCTCGACGAGCCCACCAACGGGCTGGACCCCCAGGGCACCCGCGAGGTGCGCAACCTGGTCGGCTCGCTGGCCGACGGCGGGACGACCGTCCTTGTCTCCAGCCACCTGCTCTCCGAGGTGGAGCAGATGTGCACCCACATCGGGGTGATGCACGTCGGCAAGCTGGTCGCCCAGGGCACCAGCGCGGAGCTGCGTTCGGGCACCGAGGCCGAGGCGGTGGTCGAGACCGACCAGCCCGCCGAGGCGGCCCGGATCATGCGCGAGCTCGGCCTCTCCGACGTACGCCAGAGTCCGCTCGGGCGCTCGGGGACACATCGGCAGCATCGCTCCGGAGAAGGTCGTCGCGGCATGCGTCCACCAGGGCGTCGCCGTCACCGGGTTCAACGTGAGCCTGCCCTCGCTGGAGGACGTGTTCGTCTCACTCACGGGGGAGGGCTTCGATGTCAGTGGCTGAGCACGTCGTCGCGCACGCGCCGGCCGTCGCGACGCCGGCCGTCGGGCCGGTTCCTGCGTTCCGAGCTGCGGCTGATCTTCTTCCGCAGGCGCAACCAGGCCGGCCTCCTCGTGCTCGCGGGCGTTCCGATCCTGATCGCGATCGCGGTGAAGCTGTCCACCCCGGGCCGCGACCGCGGCGGGCCCGACTTCTTCACCTCCATCACCGAGAACGGGCTGTTCGTGGCGCTCGCCGCCCTCACCATCGAGCTCGGGCTGTTCCTCCGCTCGCTGTCGCCGCCATCTCCGGCGACTCGGTGGCGGGCGAGGCCAACATCGGCACGCTGCGCTACCTGCTCACCGTGCCGGTGAAGCGGACCAGGCTGCTCGCGGTGAAGTACGCCGCCATCGTCATCTTCACCTTCGTGGCGACGCTCACCGTGAGCGTGACCGGGATGGTCGCCGGGACTCGTGCTCTTCGGCGGCGGGGACATGACCCTGCTCTCGGGCAGCCAGATCGGCTTCGCCGAGGGCCTCGCCCGGGTGCTCGGCGCGACGGCGTACCTCGCGATCTGCTTCTCCGCCCTGGGCGCGGTCGGGCTGTTCATCTCGACCCTGACCGAGCAGCCGATCGGCGCGATGATCGCCGTCGTGCTGTTCAGCACGACCAGCTTCATCCTCGACAGCATCCCGCAGGTCAGCTGGATCCATCCGTTCCTGATCACGCACAACTGGCTCGCGTTCGGCGACCTCTTCCGCGACCCGATCTCATGGTCCGGGAGCCTGACAGGTCTCTACTCCGCGGCGGTCTACATCGTGGCGTTCTGGCTCGCGGCCTGGGCGTGCTTCGGCGGCAAGGACGTCACCAGCTAGGACTCCCGAGCCCTCGCGTGCCGAGGGGCTGGCCGTCGAGGGACATCACATCGGGTAGCCGGCTCCGGGCTCACGTGACCCCGAGCACCTCGAAGAGGTCGTTGTGGTTGAGGTACACCGCGACTCGCCATCGGTCCTCGCGGCGCAGCATGAACGTGGAATGGAGGACTGGCACGGTCTCCGGCTTCCGCTCGGGCTCGTACTCGACCCTCCAGGTGGTCTCAGCCAGGACATGACGTTCGTCGAGATGCTGGATCGTGAGGCTTGCGAGCGTCGTGCCGACTGCCCCGACTTTCCCGAAAATGCCTTTGCGGTGCGGCAGGAATGCGATCAGGTCGTCGCGCGCAACCGGGCCCGCGGAGGCCGGGTCGGCGTTCATGAAGTTCGGGAGGAACATCTCGCCGTAGCTCGCCCAGTCCTCCGCGGCCGACGCGGCGGCGAAGGCGGCGAAGAACTCCGCGATCGGCGCATCAGCAGCGGATTCAGGCAGGTCTTCACCTGATGTCCCGATCTGTCGATCGTTCACCGATCCTCCTCGAGCGTGAACAACGCTGAGGCCCCTCAGCCATCACCAGCGCTGAGAGACATCATGCAGGCCAGCTCCTGGATGTCGTAGTAGAGGCTCATCCAGGGTGGCGCCGCTTTCGCGGGTGTCACGTTTCCGCGGGTCAGAGGCCTGCACGACGGATGCCCAGCGCGGGACAGGCGACAAGCAGGTGCTGTCGGGCACCCGGGAGAGCGGATCTCGGGGGAACAGTCCGGTGGGCCTGGCCTGTCTCGGCACTCCATGGACCGCCGCTGACCAGACCGGTGCAATTCGCCAGCGCAATCGGGATGGCACGAGCTGAGCACCAGACGACGCGGTGTCGACGCCTCGCGTGCATAGTCTGAGCACGCGGTGGGACGCGGTGGGACGCGGTGGCACGCTGGATCGTCATCACGGGAGGACAGATGGACGTCGAGCGCGACGTGACGCTGCTCGAGGCGACGCGCGCCGCTCTGGTCGACGCCATGGACGACAGCGAACGGGTGGTCCTCCTGGGACAGGACGTGGGACGGCTGGGTGGGGTCTTCCGGGCCACCGAGGGCCTGCTCGAGCGCTTCCCCGGCCGGGTCTTCGACACCCCGCTCGCGGAGGGTGGCATCGTCGGCGCCTCCGTCGGGCTGGCCATCGGCGGGCTGGTACCGGTCGCGGAGATCCAGTTCGCGGGCTTCCTCCACCAGGCATTCCACCAGGTCACCCAGCAGCTGGCGCGCTACCGGTTCCGGTCCCGTGGCCGGTTCCACCTGCCCGTCACCATCCGCGCGCCGTACGGCGGTGGCCTGCGGATGCCTGAGTTCCACCCGGACTCCCTGGAGGCCCAGCTCGCCAACGTCCCGGGGCTCAAGGTGTTCGCACCGGCCTTTCCCGACGATGCCTACGCGCTGCTGAGCGAAGCGGTCCGGGACCCCGACCCGGTGCTGTTCCTGGAGCCGCAACGGCTCTACCGCTCCGTCCGCGGCCCGCTGCACCTCCACGACCACGCGGCTTCCGGCGCCCGGCTGCGCCGGGAGGGGGACGACGTCCTGCTGGTGAGCTGGGGGCCGGCCGTGCACACCTGCCTGGCCGCAGCCGAGGAGCTCGAGACCGAGCACGGCGTGCAGGCCGCGGTGCTCGACCTGCGACGCCTGAGCCCGATCGACGACGAGGTCTGTGCGAGGCGGCCGCGGCGCGGAGGCGAGTCGTCGTCGTGCACGAGGGCGTACGGACGGCAGGTCTCGGGGCCGAGGTGGTGGCCCGTCTCCAGGAGTCGTTGGCCGACACGATCTCGCTGCCGATCCTGCGCGTCGCGGCGCCCGACACGCCCTACCCGCCCGGGCGTCTCGAAGACCACTTCCTGCCCTCGACCGACAAGGTCGTGGCAGCCGCCATGAGGGCGGTGCACCGGTGGTGACCAGGACACACGACTGGGCCCGCGAGTGGGCAGAGGGCGACGGTCAGCCCCTGCAGCTCCTGGACCAGGACGGACGGATGCTTCGCCCAGAGGTCGCACATCCGTCGGATGACCTCGTACGCGAGGGGCTGCGCCTCATGCTGCTGTCGCGAGCGATAGACGAGCGGTGCACCAACCTCCAACGGCAAGGACGGCTCGGGTTGTATGCGCCCGTCCTGGGGCAGGAGGCTGCGGTCGTGGGCTCGCACCTGGCCATCGACCCAGCGGTGGACTGGCTGGTGCCGGCCTCGCGGGAACAACCCGCGATGCTGCGACACGGCTGGCCGCTCGACCGGATGCTGGCCCTGATGCTCGGCAGGTTCGAGGCTGCCCGCATCCCTGACGATGTCCAGATGTTGCCGCGACAGCAGTCGATCGGCAGCCAGCTGCCGCACGCGGTGGGGATCGCGTGGTCGACATCCATCCAGGGGGGCGACGGCGTGACGTTGGCCTACTGCGGGGACGGTGCCACCTCGGAGGGCGACTTCCACGAGGCCTGCAACCTCGCAGGCGTGATGCAGGTGCCACTGGTGCTGGTCGTGATCAACAACCAGTACGCGATCTCGACGCCGATCGCGAAGCAGACCCGAGCGGCTCGTCTGGCCGATCGTGCTCGTGGCTACGGCTTCCCGGGTCTGGCCGTGGACGGGAACGACCTGCTGGCGGTGCACGAGGTCACTCGCCAGGCCGTGGAGCGCGCCCGCGCCGGTGACGGACCGACCATGATCGAGGCGGTGACGTACCGGCTCGGCTTCCACAACACCTCCGACAACCCTGCGCTGTACCGGGACCCGGCCGAGGTGGCCCAGGCCGAGGAGCTGGATCCAGTGGCCCGTGTCGTCGCGTACGCCGAGGCCCGGGGGATCGGGGACGCGGCCACCCTCGAGGCGCAGGTGGCCGAGGTGCGAGCCGAGGTCGCCGCCGCGCTCGACCGCGCTCTGTCCTACCCGCCACCCGGTCCCGAGGACGTCTTCCGGCACGTGTGGGCCGAGGAGGACCAGCGCGAGTCAGAGTGAGCGTTCGCGCGCCGTCTGGCGGATCGCCGCCAGCATCGGCTCAGCCAGCGGCAGGTGATTCACGTTCTGCGCAGTGACGGCGTACAGGAGTCGGGTGGGCTCGCCCGTGATCCGGTAGTGGCGTATGCCGGACAACGCCAGCCGCGCGGTCGCCGGCACGATCGCGACAGCCACGCCCGCCGAGACGAGGGCCTGGGCGACCTGGAACGACTCGGTCTCGAAGGTGACCCGGGGGACGAAGCCGAAACCGGTGGCCAGCCCGTCGAGCTGCACCCGGTGTCGGCGACCGGGGGCTCCGCTCACCCAGGCGTCGTGCTCGAGCTCGCGGAGGTCGACGGTGTCGTGCTCGGAGGCCACGAGCGCGTGGTCATCGGGTACGACGAGCAGCAGCTCGTCGACCGAGACCTCGCGGATGGCCAGCCCCTCGTGGAAGGGCGAGGTGCCGTAGCCCGCCACCAGGGCCAGGTCCAGGCTGCCCTCGGCAACCAGCTCGACGCCGGTGTCGGACCCGACCTCCACCACCGAGAGCTCGCTGTCGGGGTAGCGCAGCCGGATGGTGGCGAGCGCGTCGGCCAGGATCGGCTGCACCGTCGAGGCGACAGCGCCCACGCGCAGTCGTCGCGCGTACCGGCCGAGCAGCCGGTCCGTGCTGGCGGCGGCGGCCTCGACCTGCTCGGTGATCGCGCGCCCGTGCAGCGCCAACGTCGTCCCGAGCTCGGTGAGGGCGGCACCCCGTGGGCCGCGGCTGACCACTGCGACGCCGAGCTCACCCTCGACCCGGGCCACCTGTTGGGAGACGGCCGGCGAGCTGACCCCCAGGGCCCGCGCCGCGCCGGCCAGGCTGCCTGCCCGTTGCACCTCACCGAGCAGCTGGAGGTGGAAGGCGCTGAGGGGCATGAAGCGGACCTTATCGCTCCGCTCGCGATCGATTCGTTCCCTATCGACCGGGGATTGGGGATCCTGTGACCACCGAGCGACGAGGACGTGGGATGGGCACAGCGGTGGCAGCGACGACGTGGCAGGAGTCCGTCTTCCGGGTCCTGAAGAAGGCGGGGGTGCGGCAGGTTGCCTACGTCCCCGACGCGGGGCACGCACACGCGATCCAGCAGGCCAAGGACGACCCCGAGATTCGCGACGTCGTGCTCACCACCGAGGAGGAGGGCGTCGCCCTGGTGTGCGGCGCCTGGCTCGGTGGCGACCGGGCCGTGTTGCTGATGCAGAGCAGCGGCGTCGGCAACTGCGTCAACATGTTCTCGTTGCTCGAGTCGTGCCGGTTCCCGTTCCTGTCGATCGTGACGATGCGAGGGGAGTACGCCGAGTTCAACCCGTGGCAGGGGCCGATGGGACGGGCCACACAACGCGCGATGGAGCTGATGGGCATCACCGTGATGCGGGTCGAGGACCCCGACGAGGTCGAGGCCACCGTCAGCGCCGCCGCCGACTCGGTCTTCCTCGCAGGCGAGCGGGTCGCCGTGCTCCTCGGGCAGAAGATGATCGGCCGCAAGAAGTGGGAGCAGGACTGATGACGGACCTGCTCGAACGCCGCAGTGCCGTCTCGACGCTGCTCGACCGCCTGCCCGACGCGCTCGTGGTCACCGGTCTCGGGTCGCCGACGTACGACGTGCACGCCGCCGGCCAGCGCGACACGAACTTCTACCTCTGGGGCGCCATGGGTGGTGCCGTGCCGCTGGCGCTCGGCCTCGCCCTCGCACAACCGGACCGGTCGGTGCTGGCCGTCACCGGTGACGGCGAGCAGCTGATGGGGGTCGGTTCGCTGGCCAGCGTGGCTGCGTGTGCCCCGCCCAACCTGACGATCGTCGTGCTCGACAACGGCCACTTCGGCGAGACCGGCATGCAGGCCAGTCACACCAGCCTCGGCACCGACCTGGCCGCGGTGGCGCGCGGCTTCGGCATCGATCGTGCGCGCACCGTCGAGACCACCGAGCAGCTCCTCGAGCTCGCCGCGCAGGTCGCGGAGCGTTCGGGGACGACGTTCGCGCGGGTGCTCGTCGGGCTTCAGGAGCATGCGCGAGCGATGCCGTCGCGCGACGGGGTGGCCAACAAGAACAGCTTCCGGGCCGCCCTCGGCCTGCCCACCTTCTAGAAGGAGCCGGACATGCAGAGCTTCCCGATGCACATCGGCGGTGCGGCGCACGAGCCGCTCGGCCAGGACTGGTTCGAGACCGAGGACCCGTTCCTCGGCGAGGCCTGGGCCCAGGTGGCGAGGGGCAACGCCGACGACGTCGATGCTGCTGTCACCGCTGCGCACACCGCGTTCACGAGAGGACTGTGGCCCGAGCTCACGCCCACCCAGCGCGGTGCCCTGATGCGCACGCTCGGCGATGCGATCGCCGAGCACGCCGCCGAGCTCGCGGAGACCGAGGTGCGTGACAACGGCAAGCTCTGGGTCGAGATGTTCGGGCAGCTGACCTACCTGCCGCAGTGGTTCCACTACTACGGCGGGCTCGCCGACAAGCTCGACGGCTCGGTGCTGCCGTTGGACAAGGTGGGGTTCTTCGCCTACACCCGCAAGGAGCCGGTCGGCGTCACCGCGATCATCACGCCCTGGAACTCGCCGCTGCTGCTGCTCGCGTGGAAGCTGGCTCCCGCGCTCGCCGCCGGGTGCACCGTCGTGATCAAGCCGTCGGAGTTCACCTCGGTGAGCACGCTCCAGCTGGTCGCGGTCCTCGAGGAGGCGGGCCTGCCGCCCGGCGTCGTCAACGTGGTCACCGGGTTCGGCGCCGAGGTGGGCAGTGCGCTGGTCGAGCACCCGCTGGTCCGCAAGATCAGCTTCACCGGCTCCGACGTGACCGGTCGTCGCATCAACGAGCTGGCCGCACCGCTGCTCAAGCACGTCAGCCTCGAGCTCGGCGGGAAGTCGCCCAACATCGTGTTCGAGGACGCCGACCTCGAATCGGCGGTCAACGGTGTCGTCTCCGGCATCTTCGCCGCCACCGGGCAGACCTGCCTCGCCGGCTCGCGACTGCTCGTCCAGGAGTCGGTTCACGACGACGTCGTACGACGGGTGGTCGAGCTGGCGGGCACGGCCCAGATGGGCAATCCCGCGCGAGGAGACGACCCAGGTCGGCCCGATCGCGACGCGTCCCCAGCTGGCCAAGGTGCTGGAGTACATCGACATCGCGCAGCAGGAGGGTTGCCGGCCCGTGCTCGGCGGTGGCCGCGCCGACCGGCCGGAGTGCGGCGAGGGCTGGTTCGTCGAGCCGACGATCTTCACCGGCGTGGACAACTCGATGCGGATCGCGCAGGAGGAGGTCTTCGGACCCGTGCTCGCCGTGATCCCGTTCCAGGACGAGGACGACGCGGTCAGGATCGCCAACGACTCGAGGTTCGGCCTGGGCGCCGGTGTGTGGACCCGCGACATCGGCCGCGCGTTCCGGATGTCCGAGCGGATCCAGTCGGGCACCGTGTGGGTGAACACCTACCGGGCCGTGAGCTTCATGGCGCCGTTCGGCGGGGTGAAGGACTCGGGGTTGGGGCGCGAGAACGGCGCCGAGGCGATCGAGGCCTACCTCGAGACCAAGACGGTCTGGATCAACACGGGTGCTCCGTCGGGCAACCCGTTCGTGATGCGCTGACCCGTCAGCCGAGCAGGAAGCCGCTCACCAACGGGCTCACCTCGTCGGCGAACTCCTCGAAGAACCCGTGGCGTCCTCGCTGCCGCAGCCAGACCGTGGCGTCGGGGATGCGACCGGCGATCAGCTCGGCGTTCGACACCGGCACCATCTCGTCGTCCGTGCCGTGCAGGACCAGCGTCGGAGCCGAGACGTGGGGGAGCAGGTCCCAGGCGTCGTGCTGGTTGCTCACCCGCAGGTGGCGTCGGGTCGCGTCGGGCGTCATCTGCGGATCGCCGAGAAGGTGGGAGCACGTCGAGCGGGCCAACCGCTCGTCGGTGTACATCAGGCTGAGCAGCCGCCTGCGTCGTACGGCGGGATCAGGGTCGGCGAGCGAACGTCGTACTGCCTGCGTGCGCTCGCTGGCACGGGGACCGCCGGGGGAGCTGCACGCCAGCACCAGGCGGTCCACCCGGGCCGGGTGCTCCGCGGCCAGCATCTGCGCCACCCGCCCACCCATCGATGTGCCATAGACGTGCGCCCGCTCGATGCCGAGCTCCTCGAGCACGGCGACCGCGTCGTCGGCGAACGAGCTCGTCGTCCACTCGGGTTCGTCGCTCGCGCCGCCGGTGTCACCGGTCCCGCGGTAGTCGAAGGTGACCACTCGGAACTGCTCGTCGAAGAAGGAGCGAAGGTCGTCCCACCACTCGTGGGAGTTCGCCTGGCCCTGCAGCAGCAGGAGCGAAGGCGCGCCGTCACGACCGCTGACCTGGTGGGCGAGGATCTCAGATCACCATGTCGAGGCCGCGGATCCCACCCACGAAGCGCTCGGGACCCAGGGAGCTGACGTCGAGGCTGGCGATGGCGCCGTCGGTGACCTGCTCGGCGACCAGGCGGCCGACCTCCGGGGCCTGCATGACGCCGTGGCCGGAGAACCCGCAGGCATGGATCCAGCCGGGTCGCGAGGGCTCCGGTCCGATCAGCGGCTTGGCGTCGGGGGTGTTCTCGTAGGTGCCGGCCCAGCAGGCACGTGAGTCGAGCGGCAGGTCGGCGAGCCACGGGAAGCGCTCGCTGCCGATCGTGAGCAGGTTCTCCAGCCAGTCCCAGTCGACCTCGGTGTCGTAGCCGTCGGTCTGCCTCGGGTTGGACAGGCCGAACAACAGGCGGTCGCCGTCGGAGCGCATGTAGACGCCCGTCGCCATGTCGCACGTCATCGGGATGTCGCGGTCGATGGCGCCGGACGCACTGGCGTAGACGTTGCGCTTGCTGTGCACGACCGGAGCGCTGATCCCGGCGAAGGCCGCGGTCTCCGCACTCCACCCGCCGGCGGCGTTGACGACGTGCCGGGCGCGCACGGTGCGCGTGGCGGTGTGCACCAGCCAGGAGCCGTCGGCATCGTTCTCGATCGCGGTCACCGGCGAGCCGAAGTGCACCGAGGCGCCCCGCGCCTCGAGCCAGGTCGAGGAAGGCGCCGGTGGCGATGTGCGGGTCGATGCGGCCGTCCTGCGGACCGAACGTCGTACCCGCGATGCCCGTGGTCTCGAAGGCGACGAACCGCTGGGCGGCCACCGGGTCCAGCACCTCCACGGGTACGCCGTGCCGCCGCTGGAGGGCCACCGCCTCGAGCTGGCGCGCCCAGACGCTCTCGTCCCAGAGGAGCAGGTAGCCGGTCGGGCGGTAGCCGACGTCGATGCCGTGCTCCTCCTCGAACCGCTGGTAGGTGCGGATGCTGTTCCACGACAGGTCGATGGAGAGGTCGTCGGCCCACTGCGAACGCACTGAGGCGAAGGAACGACCACTGCTGCCCTCGGCGTACCCGGACCGCGCCTCGAGCACGGTGACGCTGTGCCCGGCAGCGGCCAGGTGGTAGGCGCTGCTGGCACCGATGATGCCCGCGCCGATGACGACGGCATCGACGTGCGCATCGACGTTCGGGGGGTGCTCCATGGGCGGTCGACCTTCTCGCTGCAGGGTGGGGAAACCGTGACACGACGGGGGCGGCGCAGCCAAGCCACCGTGCCGTGCGGCAGAGGCAGCGCTAAGCCAGACTTCACGTGCGCGATCGGGACGGCGCGATCGGGCTGGGCTGCGTAACGTGGGGTCGGCAGGGTGCGGACCGGAAAGGGGCAGCTGTGACCACCATCGACCTCAGTGCCGACGTCGGCGAGAGCTTCGGCTCCCACCAGATGGGCGACGACGAGCGGTTGCTCGGCGCTCTCAGCTCGGCCAACATCGCGTGCGGCTTCCACTCCGGTGATCCGCTGACCATGGAGCGCACGGTGCGGCTCTGCCTCGAGCAGGACGTCGCCATGGGCGCCCACCCCGGGTTCCGCGACCTCGTCGGATTCGGCCGCCGCACCATCGAGATGTCGCGCGCCGAGGTGCGCGCCGACGTGCTCTACCAGCTCGGCGCACTGCACGCGTTCGTGGTCGCCCAGGGCGGCCGGCTCGCGCACGTGTCACCCCACGGACGGCTCGGCAACCTGACCACCACCGACGAGGTGTACGCCGCAGGCGTGCTCGACGCCGTCGAGGCGTTCGACCCCGCGCTCGTGGTCGTCGGGCAGTCCGGGCTGATCCACGACCTGGCCGACGAGCGCGGTCTGCGCACCGGCCGGCTGGGCTTCCCCGACCGCGCCTACCAGCCCGACGGCGCCCTGGTCTCCCGGCGCGAGCCCGACGCGGTGCTGCACGACATCGACGTGATCACCGAGCGAGCCGTGACGATGGCGCTCAAGGGCGTCGTGCTCGCGACCGACGGCGTGGAGATCCCCGTGCAGTGCGACTCCATCCTGCTGCACGGCGACAACGCAGCATCGGTCGACGCAGCGCTCCAGGTCCGCAAGGCGCTCGAGGACGCGGGCCTGGAGATCGCGGCTCGCCTCTAGGAGCGGAGTCCGCTCGCACGCAGGGCGGTGCGGGCTCGCTCGGCGACCTCGGCCAGCTCCCGGCGTACGCCGAGCAGCTGCTGGACCGCACTCGGCTCGTCGGTCACCCGGAGCACGAGCTCGTCTCCCGGCCGCACCTGACCGAGCGTGTCCAGCGAGACGGTGGTCGCGACGTACGGCACCGGATAGCCGGCGGTGAGCAACCGGCCGTAGAGCAGCACCAGGAGCCCTCCGCTCGGCGGCACCTGCACGGCACCGACCGGCACCCCGCGCGACAGGATCTCGGTGGCGGCGCTGCGCTTCGGGGTCGGCCCCTCGGCCCTGAGCCCGACCTGGTCGGACTGGGGCGACACCTGCCAGGGTCCGCGCAGCGCCGGCTCGTCGAACTCGCCGAGCTCCGGTCCGGGCGTGACGTCCACGACGGCGGTCGACGGCCACGACGTGCGGCGTCGCGCGCCGAACCGCCAGAGCGGCTGACCGAAGTGCGGGTGCCGGAACCCGCACACGCACGTGCTCAGCTCGAGCTGGTCGCCACGGCTGAGGCGTCGGCCCACCTCGAGCATCGAGTCGGGTGCGACGCTGCCGAGCAGCGGCTCGCCCGGCAGGCCGCCGGCCACCGCCAGGTAGGTCCGCCAGCCGCGCTCGGGCGATGGGCAGCTCGAGGGTGGCACCGGCCTCGACGACGAACGGGTCGTACGTCGGCACGGGCCGCCCCGCGACCGTCGGCTGCGTGGCTGCTCCGGTGATGGCGACCAGCGTGTCGGCGTTGAAGCGCAGCCCCGTCGCCGATCCGGCCGTCTCCAGCAGTGGACTGCCGGCGTTCGTTGCCCACGAGCACGTTGGCCAGCCGTGCGGAGCCGCGGTCGCTGGCTCCGTTGATGGAGATGCCCTGCTCGCCGTGGCCCGGCCGGCCGAGGTCCTGCACGACGGCCAGCCCTGCCGACTCGACGGTGATCCGGGGAGGCTGCCCCTCGTGACCGGGATGGCGATCCGTCACGGCTCGGCGACCAGTCGCGCACTCTGCTGCTCGAGCTCGGCGAACCGGTCCTCGTCGATGGGCACGTACTCGAGCAGGTCACCGGCGCGGTAGGCGACGAACTCGTCGCCGGCAGGATCGACCAGCCGCAGCGGCGTACGACCGAGGAGGCGCCAGCCGCCGGGCGACTTCACCGGGTAGATGATGCTCTGGCTGCCGCTGACGGCGACCGACCCCGGGGCGACGGCCACGCGCGGCTCCTTCATCCGCGGCACGCTGAGGTCCCAGTCGGCGCGGTCGGTGAAGGGCGTGCCCACCGGGGAGGCCACGAACCGCACCCGCCAGGGCCCTGCCGCCATCCGCTCCACCAGGGCGTCGGCCGACAGGTCGAGCTCGCCGGCGACCTCGTCCAGGTCCGGGCCGGCTCGCCGCCGAACAGCACCGGCACGAGGAACGTGCGGCCACCGAGCTCGAGGGCGGCGACTGCTTCCTCGTCGAGTCCGGCATCGAGCTGCTCGCAGCGACGACTCCACTGCACGGTGATCGCGCGTCCCGGGGTCGAAGGTGACGAACAGGTGGTCGTAGGTCGCCACCAGGTCCACCAGCCACGGCGGCTGGGCGTCGCGCACCGCTGCTGCGAGCGCCTGCGTCGTGCTCCAACGCGTCTCGTAGTCGTCACCCAGCACGCCCACCAGCAGGCCCGCGTCGCCGTAGGCGCGCACCTCCAGACGCCCGGTCATCGTCGGCTCAGACGCGGTCGAGCGGCGGGTAGTCCTCCGGCTTCAAGGTGTCGACCTGCGGGCTGCGCTGCTGGGCCAGCACACCTCCGTCGACCAGCACCTTCGCCCCCGTCACGTAGGCGGCGTCGTCCGAGACCAGGAAGAGGGCCGGTCCGGCGAGGTCCTCGGCCCGGCCGCCCCGTCCCAGCGGGCACCGTCGCATCGCGCCGCTCCAGCGACCACTCCGGCTCGTCGGGGTTGGTGGCGATCAGACCGGGCACCAGGGTGTTGACCCGGATGCCGTACGGCGCGAGCTCCAGGGCCGTCGTACGGGTGAAGGCCTCGATCCCGCCCTTCGACGCGTCGTACGCCGCCATGCCGCGATGGGCGCGGGTGGCGCCGCCGCTCGAGACGTTGACGATGGCGCCGCCGCCGTGGTGGGCCATGATCCGCGCGGCGCGGTCGGTGCACAGGTACTGGCTCTTCAGGTTCACCCGCAGGAAGCGGTCCCACCACTCCTCGTCACCCTCGAAGAAGTGACGCTGGTCGGAGACGAGACCGGCGTTGTTGACCAGGATGTCGACCGGCCCGAACTGGTCGCTCGTGCGCTCGAAGGTGCGTCGACGTCGGCGGCGAGACCGGCGTCGCCGACGACGGCGATGGCTCGGTGGCCGGCGTCGACGACAGCCGCGGCCGCCGCCTCGACGGTCTCCTGGTCGATGTCGACGAGCACGACGCTCGCACCCTCGACGGCGAAGCGCTCTGCGATGGCGCGCCCGATACCGCGTCCCGCTCCGGTGACCACGGCCACCTTGCCGTCCAGCTTGCCTGCCATGGCGCGTGCCTCCACGTCGTCGGTGATGGGTCAGACCATGCCATGTCGGTCCCAGCCCGGGTACGGAGGTTTAGGTGTCGTTAAGGCACTGTGCAGGGACGGCGACTTCTGCTGCTCGCCCGGACACGTTTGGCTGGTAGCGACGAGCCCGCGGAAGGGTGAGGCCGATGCTGGACCTGGAGGAGCTCGAGCTCACTGCGGAGGAGACCGCCATCGTCGAGGTCGTGCGCGACTTCGTCGACCGGGAGGTGCGGCCCGTCGTGCGGGAGCTCGAGCACGAGGACACCTATCCCGAGAAGCTGGTCGAGCAGATGAAGGAGCTCGGCATCTTCGGTCTCGCCGTACCCCAGCCGTGGGGAGAGGTCCGCGTGACCGCTCCCTGCTACGCCGCTGTGACCGAGGAGCTGGCGAGGGGCTGGATGAGCCTGGCCGGCGCCATGGGTGGTCACACCGTGGTCGCCGCGCTGCTCGTCGCCCACGGCACCGAGGAGCAGAAGGACCGCTACCTCCCGCTGATGGCGACCGGAGAGGTCCGCGCCACCATGGCGCTGACCGAGCCTGGCGGCGGTTCCGACCTCCAGGCCCTCCGCACGACCGCGCGGCGCGAGGGCGACCACTACGTCGTCAACGGATCGAAGACGTGGATCACCAACGCCCGCAGGTCCGACCTCATCGCGCTGCTGTGCCGGACCGACCCCGACGCGGAGCCGGCCCACCGTGGCATCAGCATCCTGCTCGTGGAGAAGGGACCGGGCTTCGAGATCTCGCGCGACCTGCCCAAGCTCGGCTACAAGGGTGTGGAGAGCTGCGAGCTCTCCTTCGACGGCTTCCGTACGCCGGCCGACAGCCTGCTCGGCGACGTGGAGGGCCACGGGTTCGCGCAGATGATGCGGGGTCTCGAGATCGGCCGCATCCAGGTCGCCTCCCGGGCGCTGGGCGTCGGGCGGGCTGCGCTCGAGGACTCACTCGCCTATGCCCAGGAGCGGGAGAGCTTCGGCAAGCCGATCTGGCAGCACCAGTCGGTCGGCAACTACCTGGCCGACATGGCCACCTCGCTGACGGCCGCGCGCCAGCTGGTGATGTTCGCCGCCCGGCGCTACGAGTCCGGCGAGCGGGCCGACCTGGAGGCGGGGATGGCCAAGCTCTTCGCCTCGGAGACGGCCATGAAGGTCGCCCTGGACGCGGTGCGGATCCACGGTGGCTACGGGTACTCCACGGAGTTCGACGTGGAGCGCTACTTCCGCGACGCACCGCTGATGATCGTGGGGGAGGGCACCAACGAGATCCAGCGCAACGTGATCGCCCGACAGCTCATCAAGCGCCACCCGGTCCGATCGTGACGCGCACTGAGCCCGACACCGAGTCGGTGACCTGGCTGTTCGTCCCGGGCAGCCGCAGCGACCGCTTCGACCGCGCCGCCGGGTCCGGCGCCGACGAGGTGATCCTCGACCTCGAGGACGCCGTCTCACCCGCTGACAAAGGCGATGCCCGTGAGCAGGTCGCGTCGTGGCTCGGCGCGAACGGCTCCGGCTGGGTCCGCATCAACGGCTCCGGGACGGACTGGCACGACGAGGACGTCGCGGCGCTCGGGGGCCGTGCGGGCCTGAGAGGAGTCGTGGTGCCGAAGGCCGAGGACCCGGCGGCACTCTCCGCCGTCCGCGATCGACTGCCGGACGAGGTCGGGCTCGTCGCCCTGGTCGAGTCGGCGCTCGGCGTCAACCGGTCCAGTGAGCTGGCGCAGTGCGACGCGGTGGACCGGCTCGCGTTCGGCTCGATCGACTACGCGATGGACATCGGTTGCGAAGAGACCGACGAGGCGCTGCTGCTCGCCCGCAGCTCACTCGTCGTGGCGTCACGGCTCGGTGAGCTGCCGCCACCGCTGGACGGCGTCACGGTCTCGACCACCGACACCGACGCGGTGCGCGAGGCCGCCGTCCGTGCGCGCAGCCTCGGCTTCAGCGGCAAGCTCTGCATCCATCCCCATCAGGTCGGGCCAGTGGCGGAAGGGTTCCGGCCGACCGCCGAGCAGCTCGAATGGGCCACGCGCGTGGTGGGGGCCAGCGTGGGGGCCGGCGTGGGGGCCGGCGGGGTCGGCTGCGTCGACGGGCAGATGGTCGACCGTCCGGTGCTGGCGAGGGCTCGGTCGATCCTCGCCCGGGGCGGCACACGCCCATGACGAGGCAGTCGGCACTCCCGCTCGACGGCATCACCGTCGTCGCGCTCGAGCACGCGGTGGCGGCGCCGTTCACCACGCGTCACCTCGCCGACCTCGGCGCGCGGGTCATCAAGGTCGAGCGGCCGGGGAAGGGTGACTTCGCCCGCGAGTACGACCGAAGCGTGTACGGCGAGGCGAGCTACTTCGTCTGGCTCAACCGCGGGAAGGAGAGCATCGAGCTCGACCTGAAGTCTGCGTCCGACCTGGCGCTCCTGCACGCGATGCTCGACCAGGCCGACGTGCTCGTGCAGAACCTGCTCCCCGGCGCGGTCGACCGGCTGGGCCTGGATGCAGGCACGCTGCGTGCTCGGCGCCCGGAGCTGATCCACTGCTCGATCTCGGGGTACGGCGCCGAGGGTCCCTACGCTGGCAAGAAGGCCTACGACCTGCTGGTGCAGTGCGAGTCGGGGCTGCTCAGCACGACCGGTAGCCCATCAGGAACCCGCCAAGGTCGGCATCTCCGTCGTGGACATCGCGACGGGGATGTACGCCTTCTCCGGCATCCTCGCGGCTCTCTACGAGCGCGAACGGACCGGCGTCGGGGCGACACTCAGCGTCGCCATGCTCGATGCCATGGGGGACTGGATGATGCAGCCCACGTACCGCACCGTCTTCGGCGGCAAGCCCTTCGAGCGCACCGGCGCGAGGCACGCCTCGATCGCTCCCTACGGTCCCTACCGGTGTGTCGACGGCACGGTCTTCATCGGGGTGCAGAGCGACCGGGAGTGGGCGCTGCTGTGCCGCGAGATCCTCGGCCGCCCCGAGCTGGTCGAGGACGAGCGCTGCGCTCGCAACACCGAGCGAGTGGCGCACAACGAGATGATCACCGGGGTCATCGAGACCGTGCTGGCGCGCCAACAGGTCGACGACGTGGTGCGCGACCTCGAGCGCTGCGGCATCGCCTGCGCGCGGATGCGCACGCCGCAGGAGTTCTACGACCACCCGCAGCTGGCCGCCCGCGACCGCTGGCGCGAGGTCGACTCGCCCGGGGGCCTGGTGCGCGCCCTGCTCCCGCCCGTCGTGATGGAGGGCCGGGAGGCGGCCATGGGCGACGTACCGATGCTGGGACAGCACTCGGAGGCACTCCGCCAGGAGTTCGGGCTCGGGGACCTGGCCTGATGGTCGACGTCCTCGAGAGAACCGAGCTGATCGGCCCCGAGCCGGCCGTAGCGCTGGCCGACCTGCTCGACGTACCGCTGCCCGACCTGGCTGGAGGCGATGGGTTGCCGCTGACCTGGCACTGGGTCTACTTGCTGGACCGACCTCGGCAGCAGGATCTGGGGGAGGACGGACACGCGGTTCGCAACGCCGTACCCGCCCCGCCCGGTGCCGGGACTCCGGCGCATGTGGGCCGGCGGCAGCGTACGGACGGTGGCGCCCCTCCGCGTCGGCGCGGAGGCCACCAGACGCACCGCAGTGGTGGACGTCAGCGAGAAGGATGGCCGCAGCGGTCGCCTCACCTTCGTGACGGTCGGCCACACGATCCTTCAGCGCGGCGAGGTCGTGATCGAGGAACGCCAGCACATCGTCTACCGCGAATCGGCCGGCGCTCCTCTCGGGGAGCCCGACGAGCTGCGTCCCCTTCCTCGCCTGGAGGTCGGTCGCGACGAGTGGTCGATCCCGGTCACTCCCACCCTGCTGTTCCGCTTCTCCGCGCTGACCTACAACGCCCACCGCATCCACTACGACCGCGACTACGCGCGCCACCACGAGGGCTACCCGGGTCTCGTGGTCCACGGCCCGCTCCAGGCCGTGGCCATGGCCGAGGCCGCCCGCCGCACCGGCGTCACGGGCGCCCCTGGAACTCTCTTCGAGTACCGCCTGGTTGCGCCCTTGTTCGAGCGCCAGGGATTCGTCGCGCGATCAGACGTGGAGGCCGGGGGAGTGCGTTCGACGGTGCGCGACGACTGGGGGCGGATGACCGCTGAGGGTCGTGTCGTGTGAAGGCCAGCCCGCACCCCGCACGAACCGCTCGGTCTTCTCGCGCGCTTCAGGTCGCCTGCATCGCCTCGACCCTGCGCCACCTATCGCGTGCTCAGGCTGGCAGGCGCGCACTCCCCGCCGCAGCGTGACCGCGCACGGAATGCGGCATGTGCGGACGGGTGCAAATACTCGCGTGGTGTCTCATACGAAGCGGCTGCAATGGCGGCCCAAGCGAATGACCTTGTCCGGGACGACATACGAATCGGCGGTCATAGCGACTAGAACGTATGACGTCCTGACCAGGGAGAAGCGTCCGTCATCGGCACGACCGAGCGGATCGCGCCATGAGTGGACACCTGTGTCTGAGACGTCTCGAGTG
>CAVWML010000011.1:0-79425 GCA_963756045.1 uncultured Actinomycetota bacterium | reverse complement strand
TGCTGAGGCCCTTCCGGTGGCTGCCTCGCTGGGTGGTCTGCTCCGAGCCGCTGGCCGTCTCCGTCATGTCTACCTTCTCCCTCGTTCGGTTTGCTTACCAACTGAGCTGGTTGCCCCGTGCGCAGCTTCCCCACTACGCACGGGGCGGTCTGTGGTCAGCCAGCTGCCGCTGGCTGGATCTCTATCTCGCGCTCCGCCCGGAGCTCGGTGATGGCCGCCTCGAAGTCGTCGGCCGACTCGAAGGCGCGGTACACGCTCGCGAACCGCAGCCAGGCCACCTCGTCGAGATCACGCAGCGGACCGAGGATGGCCACGCCGATCTCGTTGGCGGGCACCTCGGCCCAGCCCTCGGCGCGCAGCGTGTCCTCGACGGTCTGGCCGAGCCGCGCCAGGTCGTCCTCGGAGACCGGGCGGCCCTTGCAGGCGGCGCGGACGCCGGCGACGGCCTTCTCGCGGGTGAACGGCTCGGTGGTGCCGCTGCGCTTGAGGACCATCAGCTGCATCTGCTCGACGGTGCTGAACCGCTTCTCACAGCTCGGGCAGGTGCGCCGGCGACGGATGCTGGACCCGTCCTCGGCGACCCGGGAGTCGAGCACCCGGGTGTCGGTGCTGCGGCAGAACGGACAGTGCATCCGGGGCTCCTTCCTGTGTGCTGAGCTGTGCTTTCACCTGTGGATTCAACGGTTTCGTTGTGGGAAACCATCCCCAAGATGTGGATAACTACATCCGTGTAACTACTAGATGTTGTGGAACCGTACGCCCGGGGTCTGACAAGAGCAAGACCCATTCGGTTCGTCTTTGTGATCTGGACCACCTGGCCGGCATCACCGCAGGTCAGGGGACGAAATTCCTGAATTGGACCACCGCTGGACCAGTGTGTCGCCGGGCGCCGACAATCGGGGCGTGCGTGGCCTGACGATCCTCGCGGGGCTCTTCCTGCTCCTGTGGGGCGCCCTCGTCGCGCTCACGATCGTGCTCGTCGTCCGAGCTCTCGACGGCTCGACGCCGTGGGGGTACGCCGTCGCCTCCGGTGTCGGAGCGGCGGTCTGCCTGTTCGTGGCGATGCTGGCGTGGTCACGGCGAGCGGCAGTGCGTTGGGGCGAGGTGGGTCCTCGCCGTCCGCCGTCACACCGGGCGTGAGGGCGTCACTGGCGGTCGGCGAGGCGGCGTACGAACTTCAGGCCCGACCAGGTCTCGTCGATCGCGCACACCTTGACGTCGACCCAGCCGGTGGCGAGGCCGATCTCGCGGACGGTGTTGTCGTCGAGGTCGGTGGGCACCTTGGCCGCCTTCTTGGGCCAGCAGATCCAGATCATGCCGTCCTGCTCGGTGCGCTCCATGAGGGCCGGCAGGCGCTTCTCCAGGGCCGCTCGCCGGGTGTGGAAGGTCAAGGTGAGGTCGAGCCGCTTGGGCAGGCGGCGCGTCGTCGGGGCCTCGAGGTCGAGGCCGTCCGGGGCACCGTCGAGGAACACCACGTGATCGGGCTTCACGCCGAGCTTGCGCTCGAGCGGAGTGCCTGAGTACCCGGCCAAGCTCAGGCCTCGAGCCGAGCCGGCAGGGTCTCCCAGCCCCGGAGCACCCTCGTCGGCCGGCGGTGCGCGCCCGGCAGCAGCACGAGGTCGGGGAACCGGTCGAAGAGCGCGCGGAGCCCGACCTCGCCCTCCATCCGCGCCAGCGAGGCGCCGAGGCAGAAGTGGCGGCCGCCCGAGAAGGAGATGTGGTCGCGGGCGTTGGGTCGTGCGACGTCGAAGGCCGTGGGGTCGGGGAAGACCTCCGGGTCGCGGTTGGCGCCGGCGAGCACGGTGAGCACGCCGAGCCCGGGCTGGATGTGCTTGTCCGCGACCTGCGCGCCGTGCTCGGTGAACCGTCCCGTGAACAGGACCGGCGGGTCGAGGCGCAGCACCTCGTCGACGGCGTTGGGCCACAGGTCGGGCTCGGCACGGAGGCGCTCGAGCTGCTCGGGATGCTCGCGCAGCAGGGTGATGCCGTTGCTGAGCAGGTTGACCGTGGTCTCGAAGCCCGCGGCCAGGACGAGCCCGGCGGTCGCCTTCAGCTCGGTCTGGTCGAGGGTGCCGTCCTCGTCGGCGACGTGCACCAGGTGGCTGAGCAGGTTGTCGCCCGGCGTCTGGCGCAAGGTGTCGATGTGCGCGTCCAGCCACGCGTCGAAGGCGCGCAGCCCGTCGTCGACCTCCTTGAACTGCTTCCAGGTGAGGCCGAAGTCGAGGCTGGGCGCGGCAGCCGCCCCGAACGACAGCACCCGCGCGCGGTCCTCCTCGGGGACGCCGAGTATCTCGGCGATGACGGTGACCGGGAGCAGGGCGCAGTACCGGTCGACCAGGTCGACCGGCCCCGAGCCGGCGAGGCCGTCGAGGAGCTCCGCAGCGATCTTCTCGGTGCGCTCGCGCAGCTGCTGGACCGCCTTGACGGTGAACACCCGCGTGACCAGCTTGCGGTAGCGGGTGTGCTCCGGCGGCTCGACCACCAGCAGGGACGGCGGCGAGACCGGGTGCACGGCCTTGGTCGCCGTCCGCAGGGCGAGGTTGCCCAGCGGAGTATCGCCGTACATCGGGTTGCCGGCGCGGAAGTCGTTGCTGGAGAGCACCTCCTTGACCAGGTCGTGGCTCGTCGTCACGTAGCCCAGGCGGCTGCCGTAGACGGGGCCCGAAGCGCGCAGGTCCTCGATCGCGCCCCAGACGTCGCCACCGGGGTTGCCGGCGTAGATCAGCCGCGCCTGCAGGTCTCCGCGCTTGGCCGCGGTGCGCACGGCGAAGGACAGGAACCCGTGCGTCACGCCCCAGTGCACCCGTCGACGAACTCGATCCCGCGGGCTCAGCTTCGTCGCGTCCGGCATGGCTCGCAGGGTAGTCCGGGGGTTGTCCACAGGGTGAGGGCCTGTGTGTAGCGACACAGGTCGAGGGGTAGTTACCGTCGCATCGACCACGACCGAGGCGAGGTGTGAGATGCGTACGACGCGGCTCGTGACCGCGCTCGTCGCCGCGCTGCTCGTCGCCGGGTGCGGCGGCAACCCGAAGCCCAAGTCGTTGCCGTCGGAGTCGGCGAGTCCCAGTCCGTCGGCCTCGCCGAGCCCTACTCCCCCGGCGTTGCCGGATGCAGCCAAGGCGAAGACGAAGGCGGGGCGGACGCCTTCGGTGCGGCACTTCGTCGACGTGCTCAACTACGCCAGGCTCAACGGGCAGATCACCGCGAGCCGCTTCGACGAGCTGTACATGCAGACGTGCGCAACGTGCGAGTCGATCGCAGACGGCATCGATGAGACCTACCGCACAGGTGGGCTCGTTCAAGGGAGGAGCTGGACGCCGACGCGCAGTCAAGTTCTACGCGATCCAGGAACGAGGTTGCGTTCGCTCGACGCGATCGTCGACTACGAGCCGCAGACGTGGATCAAGCGCTGCAGGCGCAGCACCGACGAGCATTCCCCGGCAGCAGCAGACCGTCTGCAAGCCTTCAGCTCGTCTGGGCTGCGCCGACGGGCTGGCACGTCGGCGCGTTGGACCCGCACGACAGTGAGGCGTGCTTGTCGTGATCCTGGCGGTTGCCATGCAGTGCTCCGGCCGGCACGACGATTCGCAGTCCGCCCTGGCTGGACAATGCCTTCGACCGTCGGGAGCACTCAGGGCATCAGACTCGCGATCAGCGCAGCCGGCGCTCGCACGCACGAGCCATCGCTGAGCGGCGCTGCCTCGGTACGAGTGGCGGAATGCCTGCTCGAGCAGCACACACGACGCGGGTGACGCTCAGACCGCTCTGCCCGCAGAACACGTGCCCTCCGGGTCAGCAGATCTACCGGCTCTGGCAGGTCGCGCCCCCCCCTGCCACTCCCGGGTCCGCTGGTCTGCTCGGGCAACGGACCGCCAGCCGCGTAGCCGCGCTCCCCAGGTCACCGACGCGATGGTGCTGGCGGCGTTCCGGCGGATCCCGCTGCCCCACCTTCGCTCGCACAGCCAGCCGGCGAACAAGACGTTGATCAACTTCGACACGATCTTCTTCACCGACGCCCGGCCGCTGACGCGCAACCTGACCCTGCTCGGGCAGCGGGTGCGGCTGGAGATCAGGCCGAGCCGGTTCGAGTGGGTGCACGGCGACGGGACGACCGCGACCACGGCGACGGCTGGTGCGCCGTACCCGGCCAAGGACGTCGTCTACCGCTACCAGGACGCCCACACCACGGTCGGGCATCGCGTCGTCGTGACCTGGAGCGCGCGGTGGTCGCTCAACGGCGGGCCGTTGCGTGCGGTGGTCGGCACCGTGACGACCGAGGGTCCGGCCACTCCCCTGCGCATCGCGGAGGCGAGTCCGGCCCTTTCCGGGGCCGGCCACTGACGCTAGGTTGCGGCTCGTGCGACGACCTGCGACCTCGACGAAGCTGAAGCTCGCCTACGTGGCGTTGGCCGCCGCGGACACCTGGCTGTCCGGGCAATCGGGGCGCGCGGCACACCGGGCACGGTTCGTCACCAAGCCCCTGCTCATGCCGGTGCTGTCCGCGTCACTGGCCACCAACGAGAGGGCCGCCGGGTCGCCGCTGCGCACCAGCACGCTCGTGGCCCAGGCCGGCGGTTGGGGTGGCGACGTGGCGCTGCTCGGCGAGGGGACCAAGCCGTTTCTCGCGGGAGCAGGGTCGTTCGGGGTCGGACACCTCGCCTACGTCGCCGGGTTCCTGCGGCGGCGTTCGCACGAGCCCGTGCGTGAGGACGCCTCGGTCAAGGTGATCGCAGGGTCATGGGCGCTCACCGCTCCACTGATGGCGCTGCTGGCCGGACGGCAGAAGCGCGAGCTCGGCGGCCCGGTGCTCGGGTACGCCACCCTGCTGGCGGCGATGGCCGCCGCCGCCTCGCACCTCGACCCGACCGTCCCCGCTTCGGCGCGACGACTCACGGCGACCGGCGCCGCGTTGTTCATGGTCTCCGACTCGCTGCTGGGCTTCCGCAAGTTCGCGATGAAGAACCCGCCGGCCGAGCTCGAGACGGCTGTGATGGCGACGTACACGGCCGCGCAGTTCCTGCTGAGCGAGGGCGCTGCTCGCGCCTGATCCCGCTGTAACGCGGTGTTCTTGACGCTTCGCACGCGGAGTACCACTTGTTCAGCGTCAATAACTCCGCGTTACATGTGCGCCCCCGGACAGGCGGATGGGGCGGGACCAGAGGTTGGTCCCGCCCCATCTCTTCCCCAGCGCCGACGACCCGGGTCGAAGGGAATCGTCGGCACGTCTGTGGCCGCGGAGCGGCGGTGGTCAGCTCGCGGGGATGGCGAGCTTCTGGCCGGCGTCGATCGTGGCCGAGGGCAGCGAGTTGAGCTCCTCGATCTGGTAGACCATCTCGCGGATGTGGCCGGGCTTGGCCACCGAGCCGGCGATGTCGTAGAGCGTCTGGCCGGGCTGGACCTCGACGACGCGGACCGGGTCGGGGGTGCCGCCGGTCAGGGTCGCGGTGGCCCAGCCGCCGAAGGTGAACATCAGGCCGAGGGCGGTCGCGAGGAAGGCGAGCACGAGGATCACGCGGCCGCGGCGGGTCAGGCGGACCGGCCCGGCCGTGGGACGGGCGCCCTTCGAGACGGGCCTTGACGGCCCTCCTCAGGGACCCGCTGGAGCGGGACCTCGACCAGGCGAAGGGCAGGGCGGGGCTCGATCTCGGGGGAAACACTCAGTGCGCTCATCGTTCAACCTCTTTCGGGGAAGTGCCCGACCCGTGTGGTCGGACAAAGGTTGCGACCCCTGCTGTGTGCTGATCGATGTCTATCGGCGGCCTCCGACAGTTTCGGCGGGACCGTTCGAACAGACATTCGATCGAACACATGTACGACGGTAGGGCAGGCCACCGACAAGCGCAAGAACATATGTTCGAACGATCCGGTCGGGAGAACTTCCCGGTCCTCCCGGGAAGCACGGCGATCCGGCGGCGACGGGAGCGGACGAGGCTCGGCGCACAGCCCGACGAAAGGAACCTCATGTCCGTCATCACCGCGCCACCGCCGGCCCGCACCCGGCTCCCCCACCACGTCGTCGCCCGCTGGGCCGGCGGCCTCGCCCTCGCCCACGTCGTCGTCATGCTCGGCGCCTTCGCGCTCGAGGGCACCGCCTCGCTCGAGCACGGCACCCCCGCCGCCAAGGTGCAGCACACCCTGGCCGACCTGGGCCTGACCAGGACCCTGCTCAGCGGGTACGTCGAGTCACTCGCGTTCTTCGTGCTGGTGCCGGCGATCGTGCTCGTCGCGCGCACGTTCTCGCGGCGTACCGAGCTCGGACGACTCGCCGCCCAGGCCTTCCTCGTGCTCGGCACCGCCTTCATCGCCAGCACGCTCGCGATCGGCTTCCCACCCGGAGCAGCGGCCCTCTACGCCGCCCACCACGGGGTCAGCGCCGGCACGCTCGCCACGGTCGATGACCTGCGCAACTACGGCTTCGTGCTCCAGGTCGCCCTCTCGGTCGGGATGGTCCTGGCCATCGGCATCGCGGCCCTGGCCGAGCAGCACCACACCCGCTGGATCGGATGGGGCGGCATCGCGGTCGGTGTGGTCGGCCTGGTCGCCACGCCGTTCGTCGACAACACGGTCTCCTCGCTCTGGTTGATCTGGTGGGTCGGCATGGGCGTGGTCCTGCTGCGGGAGAAGAGTGCCCAGGAGTGATGCGGCGAGAGGCCTCCCGGGTGCACGCTGACCGCATGCACAGGTCGGTCGCGGTCGCGGCTGCCACGGTCGCGGTCGCCGGGGAGGCCGTCGCGATCGCGGTCTCGTCCGGCGCGCAGAATCGCTGGAACGAGGCCGCGGTCGGCGCCGTCGTCGTGGCCTGGGCGGCGGTGGGCCTGCTCATCATGTGGCACCGTCCGGACCACCCGATCGGCCGGGTGGCGCTCGTCTCGGCAACTGCCTGGGGGCCGGCCCAGGCTCTCGTGGACATCAGCGCCAACGGGCTGCGCTGCCGATCCGACGGATCGGCTGGCGGCACTGGGCAACGTCGTGGGGGCCGCGATCGACGGACTGGCCTGGCTGGTCCTGGTGCTGTGGATCCCGGTGATCTTCCCCGAGGGGTTCCGCCCGGCCACCCGGCTGCGTCGAACGGCGAGAGCCGTCGTGCTGGTCACCCTCACGGCGTTCACGGTGGTCTCGCTCTTCTCCCCCACCCTGACCCGGATCGAGTTCGACCACGTCGACAACCCGATCGGCCTGCCTCACTCGTTCGCCGGCCCACTCGACGCCCTGTCCGGCCTGGACCTGCTGCTCGGGGTCGCGTCGCTCGGTCTGGGCATCGCCTGCGTGGTGCAGCGCTACCGGCGCGGTAGCGCCCTCACCCGGCAGCAGACCGTCGTCTTCGGTCTCGCCTTCCTGCCCCCGCTGGCGGCCTTCGTGGCCAGTGCGGGCGACTCGGCCGGACCCTGGTTGTTCGGCCTGTGCACCATTCCGCTGCCGATCGCCATCGGGGTGGCCGTCCTCCAGCGCAAGCTCTACGACGTACCGCTCGTCGTCAACCGCTCGCTGACCTACGGCTGCCTCTGGCTGCTGATCGCGCTGCTGTACGCCATCGTCGTCGGCGGCGTCGGCGCGCTGGCCCGCGACGAAGGAGCCGCCTGGCTGCCCTGGGTCGCGGCCGGCGTGGTCGCGGTGAGCTTCGCGCCCCTGCGCGAGGCGTTGCAGCGGGCGGCCAACCGGGTCACCTACGGCCAGTGGGCCAGCCCCGACGAGGTCCGCGCCCGCACGAGCGAGCGGCTCGCCGACGCCGCCGACCTATCCGTCGTGCTCGACGAGCTGGTCGAGGACCTCGCCGGCGGGCTCGGGCTCGGCTACGTCGAGATCACCGACCGCACCGGAGCCCGACTCACCTCGAGCGGCTCCCCCACCGACGCCTGCGACGACCTCCCGCTCACGGCGTACGGCGAGACCGTCGGCCGGCTCCGCTGGACCGCGCGACCACTGCGCGACGCCGACCGGGCCCTGCTGGTCGACCTGGCCGAACGCCTCGCCGGGCTCGTCCAGGCGAGCGGGCTCGTGGCGTCGGTCCGCCTAGGCTCAGGAGCGGCTGGTGCTCGCGCGCGAGGAGGAGCGGCGCCGGCTGCGCCGCGAGCTGCACGACGGGCTCGGTCCCGCGCTCGCCGGCCTCAGCCTGCAGGTCGACACCGTGCGCAACACCATCGGCAACGGCCAGGACGTCGAGCCGACCCTGCTCGGCCTCCGCGCCGGCATCCAGGACACCGTCCTCGACGTGCGCCGGATCGTCGAGGGCCTACGCCCGCCCGCGCTCGACGACCTCGGCCTCGTGGACGCCGTGCACCAGCAGGCCGACCGCAGCGGCGTGCCCACCACGATCGAGGCGGACGACCTGCCGCGCCTGCCGGCCGCCGTCGAGGTCGCCGCCTACCGCGTCGTGCAGGAGGCGCTCACCAACGTGGGCAAGCACGCCGGCGCGACCGAGGTGGTCGTCTCGCTGCGACTCTGCGGAGGCGCGTTGGAGGTGGTGGTGGCCGACGACGGGTCCGGCTCGCTGCAGCCGCGCCCCGACGGCATCGGGCTGGGCAGCATGCGCGAGCGGGCCGAGGAGATCGGCGGCGAGTTCAGCCTCGTCGCCGAGCCCGGTTCCGGCACGACGGTCCGGGTCTCGCTGCCGCTGACGACAGGAGTCCGCCATGGCTGAGCAGATCCGGGTGCTGGTCGTCGACGACCACCCGCTCTTCCGCGACGGGATGACCGGGCTGCTCGCGACGGTGCCCGACGTCGAGGTCGTCGGCACGGCCGGCACCGGCGAGGACGCCGTACGCCTGTGCATCGAGCACGCCCCCGACGTCGTGCTGATGGACCTCAACCTGCCCGGCATCTCCGGTCTCGAGGCGATCCGCCGGGTGGTCCGCGACCAGCCGGGCACGGCCGTGCTCGTGGTGACGATGGTCGACGACGACGAGGCGGTGGCCACGGCGCTGCGCATCGGCGCGCGCGGCTACCTGCTCAAGGGCGCGGCCCAGGAGGAGGTGCTGGCCGCCCTCCGGACCGTCGCCGACGGCGGCGCGATCATCGGCAAGGGGCTGGCGGCTCGCGTGCTCGACGAGGGACGGCGACGCTACGACGCCGACCTGAGCCCGCGCGAGGCCGAGGTGCTGGCGCTCGTCGCCGAGGGGGTCGACAACGCCGGCATCGCGCGCGAGCTCGGGATCAGTCTCAAGACCGTGCAGAACCACGTGTCCCACGTGCTCGCCAAGCTGCAGGTCGGCGACCGGACCCAGGCCGCCCTGCGGGCGCATCGCTGGTGATGAGCCGCGGGCGGGCGGAGACACGCCGTTCGAACAGGTGTTTGAACTCGCCCGTCGAACTGGTCTACCTTTCGGGGCATGGCGACTCGTGACGAGCAGACTTCCTCCCCCGCCTCTCGCAGCCGGCGTGGCTCGGTCTCCGAGCTGCCCGACGCGGCTCCGGACAGCACCGGGCTCACGCCACGCCAGCAGCGGATCCTCAACGTCCTGCGCGAGTCGATCGAGAAGCGCGGCTACCCGCCGAGCATCCGCGAGATCGGCGAGCTGGTCGGGCTGACCAGCTCCTCCAGCGTGGCCCACCAGCTGCGCGTGCTGGAGCAGAAGGGGTTCATCAAGCGCGACCCCAACCGCCCGCGCGCCCTCGAGGTGTTCATCCCCGAGCTGATGGCCGCGCGACGTGCGATCGCCAACGCCGACGACTCCGACGTCGACGTGACCGGCCTCGGCGACGCGTTGCCGCAGGCCACCAACGTCCCGCTGCTCGGACGGATCGCCGCCGGCGTCCCGATCCTGGCCGAGGAGCAGGTCGAGGAGGTCTTCCCGCTGCCCAAGTCGCTGGTCGGCGAGGGCGAGCTGTTCCTGCTCGAGGTCTCCGGCGACTCGATGGTCGACGCCGCCATCTGCCACGGCGACTACGTCGTCGTCCGTCGGGAGCAGACGGCCGAGAACGGTGACGTCGTCGCCGCGCTGCTCGACGGCGAGGCCACCGTGAAGACCTTCCAGCGCAAGGACGGCCAGGTCTGGCTGCTGCCGCACAACGAGGCCTACGACCCGATCGACGGCACCTACGCCACGATCCTGGGCAAGGTCACCGCGGTGCTCCGCCGGATGTGAGTGCACTGGTCTTGTCCAGTTGGTACTAGTTTGCTGAGAATCTCCTGTTTTGATCCTTTTGAGACTTTTCCACGGGGATCATGGTCCGCGTGCCGCATCCCTGCACGCCCGGCTCGGACCGTCGCGTCACTCGCCTGCTCGTCACCGCCGCGATCTGCCTCGCCGCGGCCGCGAGCGTGCCTGCCCTGACGGGGACCACGGCCTCCACCAGCACCGCCTCCGAGGCTCCTCGCGTCACCGCCCAGGTGCTGCAGGCGCGACCCACGCCGGCCCCACCGGACGCGCAGGCTCCGGTCGCGCGCATCCGGCACCCCCGGCTGCGCTCGTCGCACGTACTGGCCCGGACCCGCAGCCGGCACGACCGCGGTGCACGAGCTCGGCCAGCACCTGCCCGCCGTCGCCGCGCGCACCGGCTGGTCGACCCAGAAGCTGCGCAGCGTCCTGACCGACGACCACACCGCCTTCGTCTCCGACACCGGCCGCGTGTTCTACCGCGAGAACGACCTCCCCGCCCAGGCCACCACCGCCGGGTCCTCCAGCGCGACCACCTACCAGCCGATCTACCCGACCAGTGACACCTTCAAGCTGCACAGCCACCCGGGCTCGACGCACAAGATCTTCCTGGACTTCGACGGCGCGACCGTCAGCAACACGGCGTGGAACGGCACCGGCACGGGACACGTCCCCAACGGCACCCACACCGGCTTCGACCTCGATGGCCACCCGACGACGTTCTCCACCGCCGAGCACGGGTTCATCCAGCAGGTCTGGCGAGCAGGTCGCCGAGGACTACTCACCCTTCGACGTCGACGTCACCACGCAGGACCCCGGGCTGGCCGCGCTGACCCGGTCGTCGTCCTCCGACACGACCTACGGCACGCACGTCGTCATCACCGGGGACACCAAGGCCCGCGCGAGCCTCTGCGGCACCTGCCTCGGGCTGGCCTGGGTCGGCACCTACAACGCGTCGACAGCGGCGGCTACTACCAGACCGCCTGGGTCTTCGACTACGACAAGACCTTCGACCCGATCGTGATCGGCCAGGCCGCGGCCCACGAGACCGGTCACACGCTGGGGCTCTCCCACGACGGCACGTCCACCTCGCCGTACTACGACGGCACCTCCGCCTGGGGCCCGATCATGGGCGCCGTCGATGGACCGTGCAGTGAGCCAGTTCAGCCAGGGCGAGTACGCCGATGCCAACAACAAGCAGGACGACCTCGCCGTCATCCGCGGTCACGGGCTGCCGCTGCGTCCCGACGACCACCCCGGCACCACGGCGCTCGGCACCCATCCCTCCTACGCCGTCAGCGGGATCATCGGCACCCGCACCGACACCGACGACTTCTCGGTCACGCTGCCGTGCACGACGACGCTGAACGCCAGCGCGCACGGGATCGGTGCCCAGAGCACGCTCGACCTCTCACTGCGGGTGCTCAACTCGACAGGGCGCGACGGTCGGCTGGAGCTCGCCCGCATCGAGCTACACCGGCTTCCCACCGGTCTCCACCGGCATGGACGCCTCGGTGAGCATCCCCGTCGCGAGCGGCACCTACGTGCTGCGCGTCGATGGCGTCGGCAACGGCAGTCCCGTGAACGGCGGCTGGTCCGACTACGACAGCCTCGGCCAGTACACGCTGACCTCGAGCGGGTGCCCGGCAGCGACACCGAACGCGAGCCCGACACCCTCGGCCACGGCGACCCCCGTACCCCAGGCCGTGGTCGTCAAGCGGACCCCTCCGGGGGTGCCGACGGGACTGAGCGTGACGCCGGGAGCGCCGGCCGGCGCGAAGACGATCCTCCTGCGCTGGGCGGCCCCCGCCTCCACGGGCGGCTCGGCCATCACCGGCTTCCGGCTCCAGGGCCTGCAGGTCGACTCGCACGGTCGCACCATCCGCAGCGTCGCCACCAGCGTCGGCCCGTCCGTGCGGGCCATCACGGTGACCCTCGGCACCGGCACCTACAAGCTGCGGGTCGAGGCCGTGAACGCCCTAGGCGGCTCGGCGTGGACGGCGTACTCGCGGACCGTCGCACCCCGCTAGCCCTCAGCGGCGAGCCGCGCCAGGGCCTGGCGTACGACGGCAGGATCCTCGGTCTGCCACATGGGCGGCAGGCTGGCGCGCAGGAAGGACCCGTAGCGCGCCGTGACCAGCCGCGGGTCGAGGCACGCCACGACGCCACGGTCGGTCGAGGTGCGGATCAGCCGTCCGGTGCCCTGCGCCAGCAGCAGCGCCGCATGGCTCGCGGCGACCGACATGAACCCGTTGCCCCCGGACCGGTCGACCGCGCGCTGGCGCGCCGACATCAGCGGGTCGTCGGGGCGCGGGAACGGGATCCGGTCGATCAGCACCAGCTGGCAGGTCTCGCCGGGCACGTCGAGGCCCTGCCAGAGGCTGAGCGTGCCGAACAGGTTGGTGTGCGGGTCGCCGACGAACTGTCGGGTCAGCTCGGGCAGCTGGGCCTCCCCCTGCGCCAGCGTGGTCAGGTGGGGCAGCGCCTCGCGGACGTGCTCGGCGGCCGCCTCGGCCGCCCGGCGACTGGAGAACAGCCCGAGCGTGCGCCCAGCGGCAGCATCGACCAGCTCGGCGATCTCGTCGAGCTGGGCGCTGGTGAGCCCGTCGCGACCCGGCGGCGGGAGGTGTCGCGCGACGTAGAGGATCGCCTGGCGCTGGTAGTCGAACGGAGAGCCGACGTCGAGGCCCTCCCAGCGCTCCCCACGATCGGCGGGCTCGAGGCCGAGGGAGGTGGCAACGGCGTCGAAGTCGCCGCCGAGCTTGAGCGTGGCCGAGGTGAACACGACGGTCTTCTCCGCCAGCAAGTCCCTGGCGCATCGGCCCGGCGACGTCGAGGGGTGCCACGCACAGGTTGGTGCCGCCGCGGTTGCGCTCGCGCTCGGCGACCCACAGGACGTCCTGCTCGGAGTCGGCGGCCATCCGCTCGGCGGTCACGAAGATCTCCTGGGCCCAGCCCTTCGCCTGCGTGACACCGGCGTCGTCGCCGGGGTCCTTGGGCATCGCGGAGACGAGGGACCGGGCCGCGTCTCGCACCAGCACCAGGGCATCGCCCAGCATCTCCGGCAGCAGGTCGAGCCGGCCGGGGCGACAGTCGTCGACGGCGTTGCGCAGCACCTCGCCCGCGTCGGCGAGGTCGTCGGCCTCACTGCCCTCGACGTGCCGCTGGGCCCGCCGGGCGACGCGTTCGACGTCGCTCGCGGCGAGCTCGTCGGTGGCCGCCTGGGTCACCCGCGCCACGAGCTCGTGCGCCTCGTCGACCACCACCACGTCGTACTCCGGCAGCATCGGGATGCCCTCGACGGCGTCGATCGCCAGCAGCGAGTGGTTGGTGACCACGAGCTGGGCGCGCATGGCACGCTCGCGGGCCCGCTCGGCGAAGCACTCGGTCCCGAACGGGCACTTCGCGGCGCCGAGGCACTCGCGGTGCGAGACGCTCACCTGTCGCCAGATGCGGTCGGTGTGGCGCGGGGCGTGGTCGCGCTCGCCGGTGCCGGAGGACTCCGCCTCCTGCTCGACCCACTCGCGCAGGGCCACCACCTCGGCGCCCGTGGACCCTGCCGGCAGATCGACGAGGGCCCCCTGGTCGTCGGGCACGCCCTCGCGCACGCGGTGCAGGCAGGCGTAGTTGGAGCGCCCCTTGAGCACGGCGTACCCGCCGGTGCCCTCGACGAGCGGGCCCGCCGCCGCCATCAGCGCCGGCAGGTCGCGCTCCACGAGCTGGTGCTGCAGCGCGAGCGTCGCGGTCGCCACCACGACGCGGTCGTGGTGGAGCAGGGCGGGCACGAGGTAGCCGAGCGACTTGCCGGTGCCGGTGCCGGCCTGGACGAGCAGGTGGCGCTTGTCGTCCATCGCCTGCGCCACGGCCTCCGCCATCGCGATCTGGCCCGGGCGCTCCTCGCCGACAAGCCCCTGGTCGGCGAGGCCGTGCACCGCCGCGGCCAGCACCTCACGGACCCCGGACTCGACCACGCGAGCACCCTACGGGGCGCTCAGGACACGGCCTCAGGCGAAGGGGCTGACCCAGGCGCGGTGGCGGGGAGTCCGCCGTCGATCGCGGCTGAGCAACAGGAGCACGCCTCCGGCGAGCACCAGGCCGAGACCGAGGAGCGGCAGCTGTCGCTGCGGACCGCCGGTGTCGGCGAGCTTCTTCTGCCCGGTGGCCGAGGCGACGTTGGTCGGGTCGGTGGCACTGGCGTCGCCGGCGGACACGCTGTCGGAGCTGGTGCTGGTCGGCGAGCTCACCGAGTTGGTGCTGGTCGTCTGCACGACGGGGGTCGAGCTGGTGCTGCTGGTGCGGTCGAGCTCTTGGTGTGCGCCACGGTCACGACCGGGCCGAGGATGTGGCTGACCGACTTCGAGTAGTTGTTCGCAGGCTTGCTGTCGGGGTCCGTGTGCGACACCTTGTACTGCATCGACATGTGGCCGCCGACACTCATGCTGAACCAGCCGCGCACCACGTACGACACGCCCGTGTCGAGGTCGCCGATCGTGTGGCTGTGGGTCCCGTCGGACGGGCTCCCACCGGCAATCCCGACCCAGTGCGCGCCCGGGGGCAGCACCGCGGTCACGACGACGTGGTGGGCGCGGTAGGGCCCGCGGTTGGTCACGGTGACCTTCCAGTCGCCGCGCTTGCCCGCCTTCACCGACGGCGTCATGTACGTCGTGACCGACACATCGGTCGGGCGGGTGGTCGAGTCACTCATCACGGTGGTGGACGAGATCGTCGTGACGCCGTTCATGTTGGTGGCGGCGACACCGGCGTCCACCTCGAAGGGATCGCCCTTGCCCAGGTAGGGCGACGTGATCGTGGTGAAGTTCATCGTCCGGGTCGCGCCCGCCGGCACAGTCGCCCACGTGCACCAGGCGTAGGACTCGCTCTGCTGGGTGTGGCACACCCCGCCGTTGGACGCGGTTCCGGCCACGTGGGAGCTGAACGGCGGATTGGGCGAGCTGACACCGACCACGGGGTCGACGGCGGCCCCGGGTCCGTTGTTCTTCATGGTGAGCTTGTAGGTCGTCGGGGCACCTGGCAGCAGCGCGCCGGTGCTCGTCCGCTGGATGCTCAGCGACAGCTGGCTGTGCGGACTCAGCTCGGTCGAGGCAGACGCGACGTCGTTGCTGGGGTCGACATCGGTGGCCGTGGTGGAGACGGTGGCCTGTGCCGTCACGGTGGCTCCGTCGGCCAGGGGCGCGGCCGTGGCGATCTTCAGCACGACGGCCTTCTGGGCGCCGCCGGCAAGGTCGGCGAGGGTGCAGTGCCAGCTGAGGTTGCAGGTCACGCTCGGGTCGGTGATCGAGTACGTCGCGCCGGTGACGGGTGGGGCGAGGTCGAAGGCGACCCCGGTCGCCGGGTCGGTGCCGGCGTTCACGATCAGGATCGAGTCGGTGATCGGGGCGCCCAGCAGCTGGTTCGTCGGGCCGGTCATCGTCACCTGCAGGTCGACTCCGGGAATCGGAGCGGCCTGCGCGGGCGCGACGAGACCCTGACCCGAGATCGCGAGGACGGTTCCGGAGACCACGAGGGCAGCCAGCCGGGCACCCGATCGCCGACGGCGACCGAGCGCACCCTGGAGCAACGCCGAGTACGACACGCGAGAACGGTAGCGCCGCGAACCCCTACAAGTGTGCGTTTTCGGACAACTTGCCAGAACGGTCAGAAGTGGACCTGCGGCGCCTGTTCCTGGCCCTTGGGCGCCTCGTAGAACTCGCGCTGGTGCACGTTGGCGACGCCGGCCAGGAACATCCACGGCAGCGTCTGCACCAGCTTGTTCAACGACGCGACGGCGTCGTTGTAGTACTGGCGGGCGAAGGAGATCTGGTTCTCGGTGTCGGCCAGCTGCTGCTGCAGGGACAGGAAGTTCTGGTTGGCCTTCAGGTCGGGGTAGTTCTCCGCGACGGCGTTCACGTTGGCCAGGGCACCCTGGAGCTGGGCGTCGGCTGACGCCTTGGCCGGTACGTCGGATCCGGCCGCTGCCTGCTGCACGGCGGCTCGGGCGTTGGTGACGTCCTCGAAGACGGTCTTCTCGTGGGCGGCGTACCCCTTCACCGTCTCGACGAGGTTGGGGATCAGGTCGGCACGCCGCGTGAGCTGGACGTCGATGCCGCCGAGCGCCTCCTGGGCGCCGATGTCGCTGCGGCGCAGCTTGTTGAAGCCGACGACCCCGAATCCCACGAGCAGGACGAGGACGACGATCACGATCACCAGCGCCAGCATGTGCTCTCCTTCGATGCGCTCACCTCGACGTGCCCCGCCCGAGGATTGTGTCGGACCGGCTCACCAGGAGCCACCCCCACCGCCGCCTCCCCCGCCACCGCCGGAGAACCCGCCGCCTCCCCCGCCGCTGGAGGAGGTCTGCGTGGCCTGGTAGGCGGAGATGGCCGAGTCGACGGTCGAGGAGAAGTCGTCGACCATCGACGAGGCGAACGAGCCGGCGAGGTACCCGGTCGTGTAGGGACCGAAGTACGACGGCTGCGGCGGCTCCTCGCCGGTCTCGAGGCGGTACTTCTTCTCCCAGCGGTCCGCGACCCCGAAGGCGACGGCCCACGGGATGTAGGCGGTGTAGAGCTCCTTGCGGCCGGAGAAGTCGAAGCGGGCCTCGGCCGAGTCGGTGGCCAGGATCCGGCGGAACCCGCCGATCCGCGACCACAGCTCACGGCCTGCCGGCGTGCGGCGGGTCGAGGCCCCCGGACGCAGGGTCTCCGACGCGAGGATGGCGAAGAGCCCGGGGATCAGGGCGAGCACGGACATGTCGAACGGGTTGCGCACCGCGAGGTAGACCGCGAGCGCGGCGGACCCGAGCACGAGCAGGCTGCCGAACCCACCGAGGCCCGCTGGCACCAGCAACCCGTTCTGCCGGGCCCAGCTCTTGGTGGCGCCGTCGAAGTGGTCCAGGGCCGACTTCAAGGTGCGTCCGGCCGACACCGTCTTGTCGGCGGTGAACGAGCCGCCGGGCACGCCGAGCGACTGGGCGGCGTACGCCGAGACGGGGTCGAGCTGGTGCCAGGCCTCCTGCCTGCCGGTGTCGGTGATCGTCCAGCCGTCGTCGTGGGTGAGCGTGGTGGCGCCCTGAGCGGCCGTCTGCATGATCGAGGCGACGAAGGCCTCGCGCGGCACCCGCTCGCTGTAGACGTAGAGCGCCTCGGCGGGCCCGATCCCGTCGGGTGGTGCGTACATCAGTGGGTACTGCGGCGTCTCCTCCCTCGTCCTGCGCCCCACGGTGAGGCCGAGGGCGCCCGCGAGCAGTGCCAGGAGGGCGACGATGCCCAGGACGGTCGTGTTCGGGCCGAGCACGGCGTCGTACCGCACCGGCCAGGCCTTGTGGACGCGGGCCGGCACCGGCAGGTTCATCGTCGCCTGGACGGTCACCGGGGTGTGCGGCGGCAGCGCGCCGGTGCCCGTGACCAGGGTCTGGGTCCCCACGCCGCGTACGACGCAGCCGGTGGTCGCGTTCTCGCCGACGGCGCACCGGACGGCCTCGGCGTCGGCCGGGAGCCGGACGACGAGGGTCGAGCGCGCGATCGGCATCTGCCAGCCGGAGGGGATCAGGTTCCAGTAGAAGAGCGAGCCGTTGCCCCGCGGCAGCAGGACGCCGTCGATCGTGTAGGAGATGACGTAGGTGTGCTGGCCGTCCATGGTCACGTCGGGCGAGCCGATCTTGACGTTGCGGTAACGGCCGTGGCCCTCGCGGAGCACCTGGAACGGCTCGGGGTGCCCGTCGCGGGTCACCGCGACATCGCGCGGGACGAGCCGGACCCGGTCGTCGTTGGGGTCCGCGATGTCGAAGAAGCGGAAGATGCCGTGCTTCTCGATCGGGTAGTAGACCTTCAGCGTCTCGGTGACGTCGAGGACCCCGTCGCGGTGAACCGTGAACTGCGCCCGGTAGTCGTCGATCCGGGCGACGTCGGTGTCACCGGCCCCACTGCCGTTGCCGTAGGTGAGCGCCGGGATCATCACCAGGCTGCCGAGGATGACCAGTGCGACCACCCAGAGCAGCCATCGCTTCACTCGGGGCCCCCGCGACATCGTGATCTCTTCGAGCGCAGCGAGCTCCACTCACGATTTCGTGGGGTGAGCGTCACGCGGGGAGGTTACTGGGTCTCGGCCTCTCGCCGCCGGAAACGGACAGGGTGGAGGGGTGAAACTGGCTTGGGGGTTCACCCCAAGGTCCGTTCACCGGTCGACCGGTGAAACGGAGCCGGCCGACCTAGACGAGGTACGCCGCGAGCTCGCCGGCGAGGGAGTCGCCGACCCGGGCCTTGACGACGGTGCCGTCGCCGGTGTGCTCGACCGAGATCACCTCGCCGTGGTCGTGGACCCGGCTGAGCAGGTCGCCGCGCTCGTAGGGCAGCAGGGCGGTGACCTCGACGGCCGGGCGGGGCAGGTCGGCCTCGATCGCGGCGCGGGCCTCGGCGATGCCCTCACCGGTGCGGGCAGAGACGACCACGGAGTGCGGCTCGCGCTGCTTGAGGCGGGCGAGCACGAGGTGGTCGGCGATGTCGGCCTTGTTGATCACGACGAGCTCGGGGATGTCGGAGGCGCCGATCTCGCCCAGCACCTCGCGGACCGCCGCGAGCTGCCCCTCCGGGTCGGGGTGCGCCCCGTCGACGACGTGCACGACCAGGTCGGCGTCGCCGACCTCCTCCAGCGTCGAGCGGAAGGCCTCGATGAGCTGGTGGGGCAGGTGCCGCACGAAGCCGACGGTGTCGCTCATCGTGTAGACCCGCCCGTCGCCGGTCTCGGTGCGGCGGGTGGTCGGGTCGAGGGTCGCGAACAGCGCGTCCTCGACGAGCACGCCCGCGCCGGTGAGCTGGTTGAGCAGCGAGGACTTGCCGGCGTTGGTGTAGCCCGCGATGGCGACGCTGGGGATCTCGTTGCGGCGCCGCGACGACTTCTTCGTCTCGCGCGTCGTCCGCATGTGCGCGAGCTGTCGGCGCAGCTTGGCGATGCGGGTGTTGATGCGCCGCCGGTCGGTCTCGATCTTGGTCTCGCCGGGACCGCGGCCACCGATGCCGCCGCCCTGCGAGCCGACCCGGCCGCCGGCCTGGCGCGAGAGGTTGCCGCCCCAGCCGCGCAGCCGCTGCTTCATGTAGCTGCAGCTGGGCGAGCTCGACCTGGGCCTGGCCCTCCCGGCTCTTCGCGTGCTGGGCGAAGATGTCGAGGATCAGCGCCGTACGGTCGACCACCTTGACCTTGACGCGGTCCTCGAGGTTGCGCAGCTGGCTGGGCGCGAGCTCGCCGTCGCAGATGACCGTGTCGGCGCCACTGGCGCGCACGATCTCGCCCAGCCCCTCGACCTTGCCGCGGCCGATGTACGTCGCGGGGTCGGGGCTGTCGCGCCGCTGGTAGAGCGCATCGAGCACCTGCGAGCCCGCGGTCTCGGCGAGCAGGGCCAGCTCGGCCATGCTGTTCTCGGCGTCCTCGACGCTGCCGTCGGTCCACACCCCGACCAGCACGACGCGCTCGAGGCGCAGCTGGCGGTACTCGACCTCGGTGATGTCCTCGAGCTCGGTGGACAGCCCGGCGACGCGGCGCAGGGCGTGCCGCTCGGCGAGGTCCATCTCGCCGACGGAGTCACCGGCCTCCGCGCGCTCGGGATCGGTGGCGTCGTCCCAGCTCTCGGTCTCGGCGAGCTCCTGGGACAGGTCGAAGTCGTGCGATGCGTTCGTCATACGTCTACTCAGAATAGGGAGGCGGGCAACCAATTTGCTCGAAGAGGTGGTGGCGGCCGTCGGGAGCAACGAGACTCACCCCATGACTGGGGTCCGGTTCGGGACGAGCCTGACGTACCTCACCCTGTACGTCGCTGCCGTCCTGCTCGGGCGCCTCGCGGTGGTCCCGGGCAGTGGCCTGGCGATGTTCTCCGTCGCGGTCGGCGTGGCCGCGCTCTGGGTGCTGCGCGGGACGAACCGCGACCAGGTGAACCTCGACCTGCTGCTGCTGTTCCTCGGCACCGCGATGGTCAACCTGGCCCTGGGCAACGACCTCGGCACCTCCTCGCTCTTCGCCGTCGCGGTCCTGGTCCAGGCAGGCGTGCTGCGGCTCGTGCTCGCGCTGCTCGAGGAGCGGACCTTCACCGGCGAGGTCCTCTCCGGCATCAGCACGGGCCGTCAGCTGCTCTCCGTCGGACTGGGCTCCGCGACGGCGGCGGTGGCGAGCTCGCCGGTCGCCTGGGCGGCCGTCGTGGCTCACGGCGACACCTGGACGACCACCGCCTGGGCGACCTGGTGCGTCCGCAACGCCTGCAGCGCGTTGGTGCTGGCCGCAGCAGTGCTCGCCGCACGCAGCTCGCTGCGCGAACGCCCCCTCACCCGCGGGAGACATCGCCGTGGCGCTGGCGGGCGAGACCCGGCCCTACTCGGTCCTCGAGCTGATCGCGGCCGTCAGCCTCACCTTCGCCTCCGGCGTGCTCGTCTTCTCCTCCGACCAGAGCCTGCCCGATCGGCTTCGTCATGCTGGCCTCGTCGGCGTGGATCGGCTTCCGGTTCACCCCGTTCGTGGCCGGTGTCCATGTGCTCCTGTTCGGCGGGCTCGCGGCGGTGTGCAGCGTCGAGGGCTGGGGCCCGTTCGGGGCGATCGTCGACCTGAGCACGCGGGCGATCGTCGTGGAGCTGTTCGTGGCGGTGACCACCCTGATCACCTTGATGCTCACCCTCGGGGTCGCCGAGCGGAGCCGGCTGCTGGCGCAGCTGCGCGTCTCGGAGGACCACGCCCGCGCACGCGCCGAGATGCTGGCCGCGGTCACCGACGCACTCACCGACGGCCTCGCCGTGATCAACGCGCGAGGCGAGGTGATCATCAGCAACCCGGCCGCGCACTCGATGGCCGGAGGCCCGTCGGAGGAGGTACCCGACGACGACAGCATCGCCGACCCGGGGGCGCACGGTTTCTACCTCGGCGACGGCACCCTGCTCGATCCGCAGGACCTGCCGCACGTGCGCGCGCTGGCAGGTGAGACGGTGCCGCCGACCGACTACATGCGTATCGATCCCGTGACGGGCGCCGTCTCGGTGCTGTCGGGGACGGCCGTGCCGCTCCACCTCGTGGAGGGTGACGAGCCGCTGGCCGTGCTGCTGATCCACGACGTCACGCGCGAGCGCGCCCAGACCCGCGAGCTCCAGGCCTTCGCCGGTGTCGTCGCGCACGACCTCGAGAACCCGCTGGCGTCGTTGATGAACTGGTCGGAGATCCTCGACGAGCAGCTCGACGAGCTGACCGAGGACGCCTCCAACGCGCGCGGCAGCCTGGTGAAGATCTACCGCTCCGCCGACCAGATGCAGCAGCTCATCCACGACCTCCTGCTGCTGACCCAGGCCAGCAGCGGCGTCCTGGATCTCGTCCACGTCTCCCTCGACGACGCCGTGGACGTCGCCGTGCGCGAGGCCGCCGACCTGGCCACCGGGATCAAGCCGCGGATCGAGCACGGTCCGCTCGGCGACGTCCGGGCCGACCTGACCCTGGTGCGCCAGGTGCTGAACAACCTGATCGGCAACGCGGTCAAGTACGTCGCGCCAGGGGTGCAACCCGTCGTGCAGATCTCCTCGCGTCGCACCGGCGACCAGATGCAGGTGCAGGTCACCGACAACGGGATCGGGATCCCCGCGGCGGAGCGGGCCAAGGTCTTCGACAGCTGGTTCCGCAGCGAGAACGCCCGCTACACCTACCCGGGCACCGGTCTCGGGCTGTCCATCACCGCTCGCGCCATCGAGCGGCACGGCGGCACGATCACCTCGCGGGAGGGGCCGGACGGGCGTGGGTCGGTCTTCACCTTCACCCTGCCGGTCGACCCGGAGCCGCACCTGCGCATCGCCCCGTCGCTGCCGGACGACGACCAGGGCGACGGCCAGGCGATGGCGTCACGCCCATCGGCCGACCTGCCCGCGCGGCGTACCGACTCCGACTCCGCCGTCAGCTGAGTGGTTTGCCGGCTGCGTCCCCGGGTACGCCGATCGCATGAGCGCCTCACCCGACGCCCCACCGCCTCCGGGCGGACCACAGCGCAGCGATGCCGCCGCCGCCGACCTGGACCCCCAGGACGTCGGCGCCGGCGAGGAGTCGTCGCAGTCACAGGAGGACGAGCACGGCGGCACCGTCCCGATCGAGGACGAGGAGTCGCATCCCGACCCCGAGCCCGAGGAGTCGTCGCTGCAGCGCGAGAACGCCGAGACGTCCGAGGAACAACCGTCGGAAGGATGAACCGGATGAGCGAGACACCGGACAGCAGCACCCCGGAGACCGACGTCTTCGAGTCCGACCCGAACGCCGACAGCGCCGCAGGGCTGGCCGGCGGGATGGGGGTCAGCAGCGAGCGCCCCGGACCAGTTCGTGGCGGGACCGACGAGGTCACCTACACCGCCGCACCGACCCATCCCGACGATGACGAGGTCGGGGCACCCGCCGGTGAGGAAGTGCCTCCCGAGCAGTCAGCCCACGACGGCGAGCCCGAGGTGCACCCGGACGACGACCTGCCCACCCACGAGTTCGACCCGACCCGCAACCCGGGTCATTCGGGCGGCTGAGCGACGCAGCGGCTCCTCGGCGCGAACGCTGCAGCTCCCGGGCCATCTCCGTGCCATCTCCCGGCCGCGGAATGCGCGCCAGCAGGACCGCGCAGATCTCGCCGACCTGCTCGAGCTGCTCGGGGCTCAGTGCGTCGATGACCTGCGCCCGCACGTGCTCCACGTGACCGGGCGCGGCGTCGACGACCTTGGCCCAGCCGGCGTCGGTGAGGATCGCGTTGGTGGCCCGCCGGTCCTCGGCGCACGGGCGGCGTTCGACGTACCCCCGCTCGGACAGGCGGCTCACGACGTGGCTCAGCCGCGGCAGAGTCGCGTTGGTGAGCGTGGCCAGCGCGGTCATCCGCAGCGTGCGCTTCGGTGACTCCGAGAGCATCGCGAGCACGAGGTACTCGAAGTGCGACAGCCCTGCGTCGCGCCGCAGCTGGGCGTCGAGCACACCCGGCATCAGCTCGAGCAGCATCACGAGGCGCAACCAGGTGGTGCGCTCCTCGTCGTCGAGCCAGCGGGTGGTCATCTGCTACTTCGGTGGCATCCGGATGCCGCCGTCGACGCGGATGGTCTCGGCGTTCATGTAGGAGTTGGTGACGCACTCGAGCACCATGCTGGCCAGCTCGTCGGGAACGCCGAGGCGCTTGGGGAAGAGCACGCTCTCGCCGAGCTTGGCCTTGAACGCCTCGGCCTGGTCACCCTCGCCGTAGATCGGGGTGTCGATCAGGCCGGGAGCCACCGTGTTGAGCCGGATGCCGACGGCGGCGAGGTCGCGAGCGATCGGCAGGGTCATCCCGACGACGCCGCCCTTGGACGCGGAGTACGCCGCCTGGCCGATCTGGCCGTCGAAGGCCGCGACGCTGGCCATGTTGACGATCGCGCCCCGCTCGCCGCTCTCGGTGGGCTCGTTGCGGCTGATCGCCGTACCGACCAGACGGACGCAGTCGAAGGTGCCGATCAGGTTGATCGCGATCACCTTGGAGAACGCGCCGAGGTCAGCGGCCGAGTCGTAGCTGCCGTCGCGGCCGACGGTGCGCTGCGCCCAGCCGATGCCGGCGGAGTTGACGAGCACGCGGACCGGGCCGAGCCCCTCGGCCAGCTCGATCGCCGCGGTGATCTGCTCGGTCTTGGTCACGTCGACGGGGGCGAACGCGCCGCCGATCTCGTTGGCGAGCTGCTCACCCTTGTCGCTGTTCAGGTCGGCGACCACGACCTTGGCGCCCCGGTCGGCGAGCTGGCGCGCCACCGCGGCCCCGATCCCCGAGGCTCCACCCGTGACGATCGCGCTGACTCCGTTGATGTCCATGCCGGCGGCAGCCTAGCGCGCTAGAGGTTCGTGACGCCCTCGGCGGTCAGGACGGCGGGGCCGGTCATCAGGAGTCGGTCGTCGTCGGTCCAGACGATGCTCAGGGTGCCGCCGGGCAGGTCGACGGTGTACGGCGTGCCACGCTCGGCGTGGTCGGCGACGGCGGCGGCGACCATCGCGGCGCAGGCACCCGTGCCGCAGGACCGGGTCTCGCCGGAGCCGCGCTCGTGCACCCGCATGCCGATGTGCTGCTCGCCCCGGCGCACGACGAACTCGACGTTCACGCCGTCCGGGAACTGCGCGGCGTCGTACCCAGGCGGCTCGCGGAGGTCGCCGGCCTCGGCCAGGTCGTCGACGAAGGCGACGGCGTGCGGGTTGCCCGTGCTGACGCGGGTGGCCACGAGCTCGCGCTCCCCCACGCGCACGCGGGTCTCGCCCTGGACCTCCGGGGTGCCCATGTCGACGGTGATCGCCTCGGCGTCGAAGGTGAGCGTCCTGATGCCGGCGCGCGTCCCGATCGGCAGCGGATTGCGCGGATCGACGTCGGCGTGCGTGACGAGGAAGTGCCCGAGCACCCGGATGCCGTTGCCACACATCTCGCTGAGCGAGCCGTCGGCGTTGCGGTAGTCCATGAACCAGGTCGCCTCGCCGCGCGCTGCCACCGCGGCCGGGTCGTCGCTCGCGTCGGTGCGCACGACCCGGATGACGCCGTCGCCACCGATCCCCCCGCGCCGGTCGCAGAGCCGGGCCACCTGCTCGGCGGTGAGCTCGTGCTTGCCGTCGGCGTCGGGCACCAGCACGAAGTCGTTCTCGGTGCCGTGGCCCTTCACGAACGCGTACTCGGTCATCAGTAGAGCCTCTTGGCGTAGGACGCCGAGTCGTAGTACTCGTCGAGCTGCTGGACCGTCTCGTTCGGTCGCTCGAGCCGCTGGGCCAGGACGGCCCGGCGCGGCACCCGGTCGGGGTCCCAGGTGGTCGGGTCCCAGATCTCGGAGCGCATGAACGACTTCGAGCAGTGGTGGAAGACCTGCTCGATGTCGACGACCAGCGCGAGCAGCGGCCGGTGCCCGCGCACGACCATCTCGTCGAAGAACGGCGCGTCGGAGACCAGGCGGGCGCGGCCGTTGATCCGCAGCGTGTCGCCGCGGCCGGGGATCACGAACACCAGGCCGACGTGGGGGTTCTGGAGCACGTTGCGGTAGCCGTCGACGCGGCGGTTGCCGGGCCGCTCGGCGATGGCGATCGTGGTCTCGTCGATGACGTGGACCAGCAACCCCGCGGGGTCGCCCTTCGGCGAGGCGTCGCAGTGCCCCTCGGCGTCCGCGGTCGAGATCACGCAGAACGGCGAGGCCTCGCAGCCACTGCACGTCGAGGTCGACCAGCGCCTGCCGGTCCTTGGACCGTGCTGCCGGCATCGCCTCCCCGACGATGGCGGTCAGCGCGTCGACGTCGTCGATCTCGGTCCAGCGTGCGCTGCCCAGCTCAGCTGTGGTCATGGGAGGAGCGTACGGACTCGATAGTCGAGGACGGTTCCGTGGTGCCAGGCGAACCCAGCCCACTCATTCGTCCTCGACTATCGGGTTCGGGCGGTGACCTCCGGGTGCAGCCCGAGGTAGAGGCTCCAGGACTCGCCGTCGGGGTCGCTGGGCATCGCGGCGATCTCGTTGAGGAGGGTGGAGAGGCGGTTGCGTACGTCGTCCAGGTCGTGGGCGTTGAGCCGGAAGCCGAGGCGGGCGCTGTCGAGCGCGTCGGCCGGCAGGCCCGCGATCTCCTGCAGGAAGGTCTCGAGCAGCAGGTCGCGGTCGCCGGTGAGCGGGAAGTCGCCGGTGTCGACGTAGAAGGACTTGCCGGAGGCGAGGTAGGGCCGCTCGCGGGAGCCGCGCGGTCCGCGGCGCACCGGCTGCTCGATCAGGAACCCGGTGTCGACGAGCGTGCGCACGTGGTGCAGGACCGAGGCCGGGTCGCGGCCGAGCGCGTCGGCGAGCTCCTTGTTGGTGCGTGGCTCGTGCAGCGCGAGTCGCAGGATCCGCAGCCGCAACGACGAGGCAAGTGCCTTCGCCTCGGCCTCGTCGGCCTTGCGGCGCGCCCAGACGTGCCGGGTGTAGCCGACCGGCAGTGGGCCGTACGGCGCCGGGCTGTCCATGCCGGAACAATAACCGATTGAACAATCCCAATCAGTGGGCGAGGATGGTCCCGTGACCCTCGAGACACCCCGCCGTGGCCGGACCGGGCTGTTCGGTCACCACGACTTCCGGCAGCTGTTCCTGGCCAAGGCGACCAGCTCGGCGGGCTCCCAGCTGACGGTGCTGGCGATGCCGGTGCTCGCGGTCGACGTGCTGCACGCGAACGCCTTCCAGATGGGCCTGCTCGGCACCTGCGAGTTCCTGGCCTTCCTCGTCGTCGGCCTGCCGGCCGGCGCCTGGGTCGACCGGTGGCGGCGTCGGCGCGTGCTCGTGGCCAACGACCTGGTCCGCGCCGCTGCCTTGGCCTCCCTCCCGTTGGCGTGGGCCTTCGGGGGGCTCACCCTGGTCCAGCTGCTCGGGGTCGCGCTCGTGGTCGGGACGTGCACGGTGTTCTTCGACGTCGCCGACCAGAGCTACCTGCCGGAGATCGTGGAGTCGCACGAGATCGGTGACGGCAACGCCAAGCTCCAGGCCGCCGAGTCGGTCGCGATGGTCGCGGGTCCGGCCATCGCCGGCGGGCTGATCAAGCTCATCGGCTCGGCCATGACGATCGCGCTCGACGCCTTCAGCTTCCTCGGCTCGGCGCTGTTCGTCAGCCGGATCCGCCACGTCGACGAGCCTCCCCCACGAGCGAGCCGCCGGCCGCTGCACGTCGAGATCGGCGAGGGCCTGAGCTTCGTGCTGAAGCATCCGCTGCTGTGGCGCATCACGGCGTGTACGTCGCTGGGCAACTTCTTCAACTCGATGAGCAGCACGCTGGTCGTGCTCTACGCGCTCGACCAGCTCGGGCCTCGACGCCGGCCACCTCGGCATCATCTTCGGCATCGGGTCGATCGGAGGCCTGCTCGGGGCGCTCAGTGCCACCCGGATCGCGGACCGGGTCGGCGAGGGTCGGGTGATCCCCCTGTCGGCGCTGGCCTGGGTGCCCGCGCAGACCCTCGTCCCGCTCGCCGGCATCGTCCTCGCTCCGCTGGTGGCGCTGCCGATCTCGATGCTGATCGTCTCGTTCGTGGTGGTGCTCTACAACATCACCCAGGTGAGCTTCCGCCAGCGGCTCTGCCCGCGTCCGCTGCTGGGCCGGATGAACGCGTCGATCCGGTTCATCGTGTGGGGCTGCATGCCGATCGGCAGCTTCATCGGCGGCGTGCTGGCGGCGACGTTCTCGGTGCGCACGGTGCTGTGGATCAGCGTGGCCGGCGCCCTCGTCGCCGCACTGCCGGTGCTGCTGTCCCCGCTGATCACCATGGGCAAGATGCCCGACGAGCTCGACCAGCTCAGCGAGCAGCCCGCCTGATCGACGCTCAGCCCTGCACGATCCGCAGGGTCTGCTCGAGCCGCTCTGGGTCGTCGTGGTCGACCCAGTGGATCCGGTCGTCGGCCCGGTTCCAGCTCTCCTGCCGGCGCGAGAACCGGCGGGTGCCGACGAACGTCCGCTCCTGCGCCTCGGCCTCGGTGGTCTCGCCGTCGAGGAAGGCGAGCACCTGCTGGTAGCCCAGCGCGCGGCTCGCCGTACGCCCGTCACGCAGGCCTCGTGGCAGGAGTCGACGCACCTCGTCGACCAGACCGAGCTCCCACATCAGCCGCACCCGGCGCCGGATCCGCTCGTCGAGGGTGGGGCGGTCGATCCGCACGCCGACCTGCACCGCGTCGGTGTAGTGGTAGCGCTGCTCGGGCAGCACCGCGCTGAACGGCCGCCCGGTGATCTCGACGACCTCGAGCGCGCGGACGATCCGACGGCCGTTGCCGGGCAGCACCTTCGAGGCCGCCACGGGGTCGATCTCGGCCAACCGCTCGTGCAGGACCGCGGCGCCCGCCCGGTCGAGCTCCGCCTCGAGCCGGGCGCGCACCTCGGGGTCGGTCCCAGGGAAGTCGAACTCGTCGAGCACGGCCCGGGTGTAGAGCGGCGACCCGCCCACGAGGACCGGCACGACCCCACGCGCGCAGCAGTCGGCGACGACGTCGCGGGCCCAGCCCTGGAACTCGGCGACAGTGGCCGTCTGCTCGACCTCGAGCACGTCGAGCAGGTGGTGTGGGATCCCCCGGCGCTCGGCCGGCGGGAGCTTCGCCGTACCGATGTCCATGCCGCGGTAGAGCTGCATGGAGTCGGTGTTGACCACCTCTCCCCCGAGTCGCTCGGCGAGCTCGAGGGCCAGCGCGCTCTTGCCGGAGGCCGTCGCCCCGACGACGGCCACGACGCGCTGCCGCTCAGCCCTGGGAGACACGGCCGCTAGTTTGACAGCACATGGCGGGTACGCCGAGCCGCAGATGCACGTTGCCACCACGGAGGACGCCATGACCGTCACGATCGTCGAGGCCGAGGTCGCACCGGCCTCCTCGAACCCCGACCAGCCCGCCCCGGACCCCGCCGACCCGACGCCACCGCCCGGCCCCACCGGGCCGTCGGAGCCCGACGAGCCGACCGACCCCGAGGAGCCGAAGGCGCCCACGGGTCCGATGAGCGCCGCCCGGTGAACCGACCCGACCCCGGCGACCAGCCCGACCCGCAGCTCGACGCCCCGCCCGACGAGGCGCCCGGCGGCCCCGCGGACAGGGTCGAGCGCGACCCGGACGACTACCCTCTGACCACTCCCGACCAGCCGATGTCCGCGCAGGTCGAGGAGGAGCAGGTCCCCGACGAGATCGAGCAGCCCGAGGACCTCGACGAAGAGGAGCAGACGGATTCCGACAACACCGAGGAACCCGCCTGAGGGCTTCCCCGGCATCGGACCGGCCGACCTGCGGACCTGGCAGGCCGGGTGGGGCCGGGCTCGCGTCTTCCCGGCCGCCACCGAGGACGACGGCGATCCTGCGGGTCGACATCGGCCTGCCCGGCCGCTCGGTGGAGTACGTCGTGCTCGACGCCGACGACCACCCGCGCCGCATCGACCGCGCGGCGTCGCTGGCCCTGGCCTACGGCGACGCGTGGGTGACCGTGCCCACCCGTGACGAGGCCCGCACCGCCGACCGGCTCGTCGAGTACGGCCTGCGCACCCCGCCGCACCCCGAGTGGATGATGGCCGTCGCGCTGGCTGACCAGCGGACGTCGAGCCCGCCGACGGCTACACCTGCAGCACTCGAGGCAGGCCCCGGCCTCGTCGCGATCACTGTGCACGACCCCGACGGGCAGGTCGCCGCCACGGGCCAGATGGGCGTCGTGGGCGAGGTCGCGGTGATGGACAAGATCGAGACGCAGCCCGCCCACCGGCGCCGCGGGCTCGGCGGCGCGATGATGTCGGCGCTCGCGGAGCGGTCGCCGATCGATGGGCGCCGTCCGCGGCGTGCTGATGGCCTCCACCGAGGGCCGCGCGCTCTACACCAGCCTCGGCTGGACCACGCTGTGCCCCGCGGTCGTCGCGCGGCAGTGGGACTAGCGCGGCCATCAGCGGTCATCTCGTGACTGGGATCCGCCGCGTCGTCCACAGCCCGGCGATCGACCCTAGCCTCACGGGCTGCCTCGCCACACGATGGACTCGTGCGCGATCGAGGTCTCCACGTCGATGGCGCAGCAGGACGGAGTGATCAGTCGAGCGCAGCTCATCGAGCTCGGCGTCACGGATGGCGACATCCGGCGTCACATCCGCCGCCACGCCGGGGCCCGTGTCCTTCCAGGGGTCTACATCGGCCACGCGGGTCCACTCACCTGGCAGCAGCGAGCGTGGTCCGCGGTGCTGTGTGCCGCACCTGCTGCCCTGTTCGGGCACAGCGCCCTGCGTGCGGCCGACGGACCGGGCCGGCGTGGACGTCCATCGGGTGGCCGGACTCGATGCGCGCACCCTGTGGAACACCTCCCCGCCCGCGCATGCGGGTCGAGGACGCGGAGCTCGATGTCGCCAGCACGGCACCCGACGACTTCGCGGTCATCGCCGTGCTCGCGCAGGCCGTTCAGTCGCGCCGGACGACGGCTGCCCGCGTCCTCAGAGCCGCCAGCCGACGTACACGTCTGGCCAGGCGGGACTTCATCGAGTCCGTGCTTCGTGACATCCACGACGGCACCTGCTCAGCCCTCGAGCACGCGCACCTGACGCGCGTCGAACGTCCGCACGGGCTTCCCCGTGGCCACCGTCAGGTCGATGCCTCTCGCGCGGACCCATCTTCCGCGACGTGCTCTACCCCGCGCAGCACCTGGTGGTCGAGGTCGACGGCCGCCTCGACCACACGGATGCCCGGTCCAGGGACCGCGACCTGGAACGTGACCTGGAGCGTGACCTGGACGCCTCCATCGACTCACTGCTGACGATCGGGCTGGGATGGGGTCAGGCGTTCGAACGACCATGTTCGACCGCCCACAAGCTGGCGGTCCTGCTGGCCGCGCGTGGGTGGCACGACCCCCTCAGGCGCTGCCCAGCCTGCGACGGCGGCGATTCGCAGTCACCTGGCGACTGGAATTCGCCGCGCTCAGCATGAAGGGGCGCTGGGAGCGCCGATGGTCGGCATCCCCAGGGCGACGCCGGCCTGCTGCGAAGCAGTGCGCGCCTCCCACGCGTCGCCCGAGCGGGTACGTCGGACCGAGCGCACCGGCCCGTCGGCGACGAGGTGGTGCGGGGCGCCGTAGGTGATCTCGACCTCCACCATGTCACCGGGACGGACCGATCCGGGGTCGGTGAAGTGCACGAGCCGGTTGTCGCGAGCGCGGCCGGAGAGCCGGTGGGTGCTGGCGTCCTTGCGGCCCTCGCCCTCGGCCACCATCAGCTCGACGGTGCGACCCTCGAGCGCGCGGTTCTGCTCCCACGCGACCTCGTCGGCGAGCGCGACGAGCCGCTCGTAGCGCTCCTGGACGACCTCGCGCGGCACCTGGTCGTCGAGGTCGGCGGCGGGCGTGCCCGGCCGCTTGGAGTACTGGAAGGTGAAGGCGCCGGAGAACCGCGCCTCGCGCACCACGTGCATGGTCTCGAGGAAGTCCTCCTCGGTCTCCCCCGGGAAGCCGACGATGATGTCGGTGGTGATCGCGGCCTCGGGCATGGCGGCACGGACGCGGTCGATGATGCCGAGGTAGCGCTCCTGCCGGTAGGAGCGCCGCATCGCCTTGAGCACGCGGTCCGAGCCCGACTGCAGCGGCATGTGCAGCTGCGGCATCACGTTCGGCGTCTCGGCCATCGCGGCGATCACGTCGTCGGTGAACGCGGCGGGGTGCGGCGAGGTGAACCGCACCCGCTCCAGTCCCTCGATCCCGCCGCACGAGCGCAGCAGCTTGCCGAAGGCGAGCCGGTCGCCGAACTCGACGCCGTAGGTGTTCACGTTCTGCCCCAGCAGCGTCACCTCGCTGACCCCCTCGGCGACGAGCGCCTCGATCTCGGCCAGCACCTCGCCCGGACGGCGGTCCTTCTCCGTGCCGCGCAGCGACGGGACGATGCAGAACGTGCAGGTGTTGTTGCACCCGACGCTGATCGAGACCCACGCGGCGTACGCCGACTCGCGCTTGGTCGGCAGCGTGCTCGGGAAGACCTCGAGCGACTCCAGGATCTCCACCTGCGCCTCCTCGGCCGCGCGGGCGCGGTCGAGCAGCACCGGCAGCGAGCCGATGTTGTGGGTGCCGAAGACGACGTCGACCCAGGGGGCCTTCTCGACGATCGTGGCGCGGTCCTTCTGCGCCAGGCAGCCGCCGACGGCGATCTGCATGCCGGGTCGCTTCGCCTTCACCGGGGCGAGGTGGCCGAGGTTGCCGTAGAGCTTGTTGTCGGCGTTCTCGCGCACGGCGCAGGTGTTCAGCACCACCACGTCGGCCTGCTCGTCCGAGGACGCGGCGACGTAGCCGGCCGCCTCCAGCAGGCCGGTCAGCCGCTCGGAGTCGTGGACGTTCATCTGGCAGCCGTAGGTGCGCACCTCGTAGGTGCGCGCCGGCGCAGCGGCAGGAGCTTGGGTCATCGCTGCCCCAGGATATGGCCGCTCGTCGAGCGCTCCGCCTCCCTCCCCCACACGTGACCGAGCCGCGGCTGCGCGAACCAGCCGACCGCGGGAGCCAGCGCGAGCGCGGCCACCGCGGCCGGGCCGAACCAGGCCACGTGGTCGCTCGGGTCCAGGACCGCGGTCAGGCCGAGGGCGACCAGCAGCCCGACCAGCGCGAGCTCAGCCGCGCGGCCCCAGCCGCAGGCAGCAGAGCAGCGGCACCGCCCAGAGGAAGTACCAGTAGTGCAGCGCCGGGCTCAGCAGCGTGGCCATCAACAGCACCAGCGCCCCACCGGCGATGGCGGCCGAGTCCTCGCGGATCCGGTGCCGCAGCAGCACCCAGAGCGACCCCGCGACCAGCAGCACCAGCCCGCGCTGCCTCGGCGGCACGTTCGGGGTGGAGGACGGCGACCAGCCGCACACCGACCGGCCCCTGCGCCTTGAGCGCGAGGTGGCCCAGTGCCCGAGGAGCGCGGTCGGGGCCAGCCGGGCCACCTCCTTCGCCGTCCGCGTCAGGCCGGTGACCCAGCCGAGGCTGAGGTCTCCCGCGGCGCTGAGCGTCAGCAGGATCGCGACCGCCACGAGGCCTACCTGGATCCCACGACGTACCCGCCCGGACATCGACGCCCCGGGCACGAGGGACATCAGGGTGACGCCGATGGCGATGCCCGCCCCCGGAAGCTTCACCGACAGCGCGAGGCCGGTCAGGACCGCACCCCAGAACCAGCGATCCCGACGCGTGACCGCGAGCGCCGCCGTGACCAGGCCGCCGAGGATCAGGTCGTTGTGCAGACCCCCGATCCCGTGCGCCACCACGAGCGGGCTCGCCACCGCGAGGGCCGTCACCCGGGCCGCGTCCCGTCCGGCGCGACGAGCGAGCACCGGCACGGCGACAGCGAGCAGGGCCAGTCCGACGTACGCCAGCAGCCGGTTGGCCACCAGCAGCGCCCACGGGTCGGCGGTGAGCCGGGAGAACGCCGCGCCCCACATGATCGGGAGCGGACCGTACGGCGAGGTCGTGTCGCGCCACAGCGCGCTCACGCCCGGAGAGCAGCGGCGGGGGCAGGATCGACGGCGGCGTCTCGTAGGGCGAGTAGCCGTGCCCGGCCAGGAAGCCGGTGGCCACGTAGCTCCACCCGTCGCCGCTGAACAGCGGCGGGGCAAGCAGCAGGGGCGCGGTCCACGCCACGGCGGCGAGCCGGGCCAGCCGGACGCCGCCCGGGCGCCCGGTCACCTGCCGCACGAGCCCCAGCCAGGCCCAGGTCAGCAGGACGAGGCCGCCGAAGCCCAGCCACAACCCGATCGTCAGGTGGTCGGCCCGCTCGCGCAGCGGGAACTGCAGGACACGGCTACCGATCGGGACCCGGGCGTAGGTCAGTCCGGCCGCCAGCAGCAGGCAGGAACCGCCCATCCCGCGCAGGAAGATCCAGCGCACGCAGGCAGCGTGTCACTGCCCGTTGAACGGCTCCTGAACGCCGGACGACTCCTCGAGCGCTTCGTCCACCTCGTCCTCGGCCTCGAGGACGTCGGCCGCCTCGCCCCCGACCGAGTCCGCACGCGTGGTCGCCTTGGGCTCGGTCTGGAAGGCCTCGTGCTCCGCGGGATCGGGGTCGTCGACGGCCTCGATCACGATCGGCTCGGGGAGGTCGTCGGGGTTCGGGACCTCCTTGAGCACGATGTCGGGGCCCGGCAGGTCGCGCTCCGGCACCTCGACGACGGCCGCCGGCTCCGGGACCTCGGTCTCGGTGGGCGTGACCGCCGGCACCGGGCCCGGGTCGTCGGCCCTCGGTTGTGGCGTGTGGCCGGTGACGCCGCCCTTGAGCAGGCCGACACCGGCGCCGGCCGCGCCCTTGACGAAGCCCGCGGTCACGGCCACGGTGCTGACCGGGTGGCGAGCGGCGGAGTACGCGGTGGACACGGCCCCGCGCGTCAGGTCCCCGACCGTCTTGATCACTGCCATGAGCGTTCCTCCAACGGGTAGTTCTCTTCGTGGTTCAGGAAGGCTTGTCGGTCACCCAGAGCCGGATGATCCCGTCGATCACCACAGTGCCATCCGTGCGGATCCCCTTCACCCGGACGGGCACGTCCTGGTCGGAGCCGGTCCACTGCTCGGGATCGGTCTCGGCGATGCAGGTGATGTCGGTGGTGGCCTTGGCCGTGTAGCTGACCTCCATGCCTTTCGGGATCCACCGCTTGCCACGCGGGATGGAGGCCTCGGCGAGCACGCCCATCGCCGCCTCGAGCCCGTTGCACAGGGCGATGGCGTGGACGGTGCCGATGTGGTTCTTCACCCCGCGACGCTTGGGGATGACGACCTCGGCGTGGTTGGGCTCGATCACGGTGAACAGCGGCCGGATGCTCCAGAAGTACGGCGCCACCTGGCTGAAGGCGAAGGAGAAGAGCCGGTCGCCGACGACGGGGATCGCATGCGCCTTCTCGTACAGGTCCACCACTCTGCTCATCCAGGCGACCCTAGGAGCAACAGGTGCTCGCTTGGGAGTCCTGTGGCCATGCTCACCCTTCGAAGCCTGCCGCCGCTCGCACCTCAGGGGCCGGACAGGTGCTCCATCAGCCTCCGGGCGTCGTGGGGCGCGTAGCCCTTCATGTCGTTGTCGAAGTACACGAAGGCGTCGCGTCCGTCGGCGGTCCAGCCCCGGATCTTCTCGGCCCAGGACTCCAGGGCCCGGTCGTCGTACCCGCTGGCGTAGAGCTCCTCGTCGCCGTGCAGCCGGACGTAGACGACCGGGCCGATCGCCTGCTCGAAGCGCGGGAACTTGCCGGCCGAGTCGGCGACGACCAGCGCGACGTCGCAGTCCTCGAGCACGGCCAGCGCCTCGTCGGACTCGAAGCCGCGGTTGCGGGGCTCCAGCGCGTAGTACAGCGGGCGGTCCTCGACCTGGCCCGTCCACAGCTTGTCGCCGGTCAGCTTCTCGTCGTGCTTCCCGGCGAGCTCGGCCGCCTGCGTCGTCGTCCGCGGCAGCAGCGCGAAGAAGTCGCGGACCACCTCGGCGTCCCAGCGGAAGTTGGCGGGCAGCTGCCAGAGGATCGGGCCGAGCTTCGGACCGAGGGCGAGCACGCCCTGGGCGAAGAAGGTCGCCAGCGGCACCTCGACGTCGCGCAGCCGCTTCATGTGGCTGATGAACCGGCCGCCCTTGACCGAGAACACGAAGTCCTCGGGGACCTCCGCACGCCACTTCATCCAGCTGGAGGGCCGCTGCAGCGAGTAGAACGAGCCGTTGACCTCGATCGAGGTCAGCTGCGAGGAGGCGTACTCCAGCTCGCGACGCTGCGGGAGGTCCGCGGGGTAGAAGTCGCCGCGCCACGGCGGGTAGCGCCAGCCGGAGATGCCGACCCTGACCGTCATGGGTGCCTCAGCACGCGGCGGACGTCGATGCTGCACCCCACGACGGTGTCCACCGTGCCGCCGCTGGTCGGCTCGTCGAACCACAGCCCCTGGGTCGCACCGAGCTTGGCCAGCACCCGGAGCGAGCGGCCGTTGCGGTGGTCGGGCGCGGCGAACAGCTCGCTGACCCCGTCGTACGCCGGGACGACGATGTCACGCAGGAAGACCCACAGCAGGCTGGTGCCGAGGCCACGGTCGACGTAGGCCGGCTCCCCGACGGCGTAGTCGAAGCCGACGGCGTCGGGGCGGCCGCAGATCAGCGCGTAGTCGGGATGGTCGGCGATCCGGTAGTCCTGGAAGAAGCCGACCGACCGGCCGTTGACCTCGCCGATCCAGTAGCGGACCGGGTCCTCGCCGCGGAGACCCGGTCCGTAGTGGGCCGCGACCTGCTCGGGCGTCCTGTGCTCGTCCCACCACGGGGCGACGTGCGGGAGGTTGACCCACCGCACGAGGTCGGCCAGGTCCGCCTCGGTCATCGCGCGGAACGCGAACCGACGCACGCGGTCGAGGCCGAAGCGCAGCGGGTCGCCGGAGAGGTCGACGGCCAGCACCGGACCGGCTGACCGGCCTCCTCCCTCGGCCAGTACGCGGTCGGCGGCCTCCGCCCACGACTCACCCGGCTGCACCTGCGAGCGTGCGACGCCCACCTCCACCCTGGCACTCTCCACGCGCACAGCATGACGCGAGCGAGCACCATGCGGCAGGGTGGGCGCCGTGCTGCACAACGTGATCCCCAAGGTCTTCTACGAGGACGTGAGCGTCGGACTCGACCTGTTCGTCGACGGCATCGGGATGCAGGTCCTGCACCGCGACGACGACCTGGTGGTGGTCGCGCGCGACGGCGCCAAGGTCTACCTCGTCGAGGACGCGGAGTTCGCCGCGAAGGACCGCCCCGAGCTCGGCATCGAGACCGACGACATCGAGGCGGTCCACGCCGAGATCAGCCGACGCCGGCCCGACCTCCTGCACCCGAACCTGCCCGAGGTGCGCCTCCGCGACTGGGGAGCGCGCGAGTTCGCGCTGCGTGACAGCAGCGACGTCTGCGTGGTCTTCCGGCAGTGGGCATGAGGGAGATCGAGGACGCCTTCGTCGCCTACCAGGAGACGGTCGCCGGCATCGCCCGCGCCGGGGAGTGGGAGCGCTTCGCCGACCTGTTCACCGAGGACGCGACGTACGTCGAGCACGCCTTCGGCACCTTCACCGGGCGCGAGGCGATCCGGGACTGGGTGGTCGCGACGATGACCAGCTTCCCGGGCGACACGATGACCTCGTTCCCGATGGCCTGGCACGTGGTCGACCTCCCGACGAGCCGGGTGATCTGCGAGGTGCGCAACCTGATGCCCGACCCCGGCGACGGCTCGGCGCACGAGGCGAGCAACCTCACGATCCTCACCTATGGCGGCGACGGGCTGTGGGCGTGCGAGGAGGACGTCTACAACCCGATGCGGTTCGCCCAGATGGCGACCACGTGGGCCCGGGTGGCCGACGCGCACGGGCGGCTCTCGGCCGAGGGCCGGACCTTCCTGCAGAGCATGGGCGGCTGATCGGGCGCCTTCCGGGCTCAGTCCTCCGGGAAGTGCAGCATCGGCTCGAGCCGGTCGAGGCGCCGCAGGATGTCCTCGCGCATCGCGCCGGGGTTGTGCATCACCGCGTCGTCGCGCTCGAACGCCAGCGCGATCAGCCCGCCGATGAGCGCGCCGGCGTAGGTGCGCACGTCCTCGTCGTCGGTGGGCCGGCCGAGGCGCTCGGCCAGGGCGGCGGCGATCAGCGCCATCGGCCGGAAGAGCTCGGCCAGCATGCCGCGGCGCAGCTCGGGCACTTCGCGGATCAGCTCGTTGCGCAAGGTCTCCAGGCGCAGGGTCTCGGGGTCGAAGTCGGTCATCATCTGCTCGATCGCGTGGCGCAGCGCGTCGGTGGGGCTCAGCTCGGCCGGGGCCGCGCGGAACACCTCCACGACACGCTCGTCCATGAAGTCGGCGAGGACGACCTCCTCCTTGGTGGGGAAGTAGCGGAAGAAGGTGCTCGGCGAGATCTCCGACGCCTCCGCGATCTGCTCGATCGAGGTCTCGGCGTACCCCTGCTCGCTGAACAGCCGCAACGCCTCGCGCTGGATCGTCGCCTTCGTGCGCGCCTTCTTGCGCTCACGCAGGCCGGGTCGCACCGGCGTCGAGGGATTCGTGGGCACTCTCCGATTCTGCGACATCCGTGGCGTCGCTCTGCCCAGGCTCGCCTGCCGGCATCCGCAGGAGGGCGACCAGGGCGCCGACCACGGCCACTGCGGCCGAGAGCCACAGCGCGGCGTCCATGCCCGAGACGAAGGCCGAGGCCACCGAGTGACCGAGCGCCGCGGAGCCGGTCTGGTGGGCCACCACGACGCCGGCCTGGGCCGACTCGCGCACGGCCCCGGCGACCGACGCCGGCAGGCCGCCGGTGTCGACCTGCGTGCGGTAGACGTGGTTGAGCAGGGCACCGAGCGTCGCGATGCCGAGCACGCTGCCGACCTGGCGCAGGGTCTGGACCAAGGCTGAACCGGTGGCGGCGCGGGCACGCGGCAGGGTCAGCAGGGCACTGGTCTGCGCGGCGAACAGGGCGACGCCGAAGCCGAGGCCGACCACCGTCGTCCAACCCGCGCTGCGCAGGTACGGCGCGTCCACCGAGGTGGTCGCTCCCCAGACCAGCCCGACGGCGGTGAGCACGAAGCCGCCCGCGGCCAAGGACCTCAGCGGGACCCTGGCCGTGAGTCGAGTCGTGAGCCGCATCGCGACGATCATCCCGATCACCATCGGCAGCGTCCGCACGCCGGTGCCGAGAGCGTCGGCGCCCAGGACCGCGCGGTAGTACTGCGGCAGGGTGAACATCAGGCCGAAGAAGGCAAGGCTGGCGACGGCCGCGCACACGGCGCCGTAGCGGAAGCGCAGGTCGGCCCAGACGGCGTAGTCGAAGACGGGTACGGCGCCGTGCAGTCGCCGCTCCCAGACGAAGAAGCCGACCAGCACCAGCACGCCGCCGACGACGGCGAGCAGCACCACTGGGTCGTCCCAGCCGCGTGTGGGTGCCTCGATGACGCCGTAGGTGAGTCCGAGGAGGCCGATCCCGGCTGCGACGGCGCCGACCACGTCGATGCGCTGGCGCTCCCCTGCGGGCTCGTCGGCCGGAAACAGCTTGGCCACCGCCACGAACGCCACCACGATCGCGGGCACGTTGATGACGAAGACCGAGCCCCACCAGAAGGCCTGCAGCAGGGCGCCACCGATGATCGGCCCCAGCGGCAGGCCGACCATGGTGGCCAGGCTGAGCACGAGCACCGCGCGCGGGCGCTCGGCGGGCTCGAAGAGCACCACGACGGCTGACATCGCCAGCGGGAGCAGCACGGCGGCACCGAGGCCGAGCAGCGCACGGGCCGCGATCAGGCTGCCGGGACTGCCGGCGTAGGCGCACCACAGCGATCCCACGCCGAAGACGACGAGCGCTCCGAGGGTCAGCCGCTTGCGGCCGAACCGGTCCCCCAGCATGCCGGCCGGCAGCAGCACCGCAGCCAGCACGAGCAGGTAGGCGTCGGCGAACCACTGCAGCTGCGCGGTGGTCGCGTGCAGGTCCACCGCGATGTCGGGCAGCGCGACGTTGAGCACCGTCATGTCCAGGCCGACGACGAACAGGGTGAGCGCGGTCGCTCCCATGGCCCACCAGCGGGCGTTGTCCTTGGTCACAGCCAAACCTCGAGTCACTCGAAAATGCTAGTGACCCGATAATAGGAGTGACCTTCAGTTTTGACCAGAAGCGCAGGTCAGAGGCTGGGGATCCCCCACTCGTCGTCGACCTCGGCCTCGGCGGCGGCGCCCATCTCCTCGGTGACCACGCGGTAGGCGACCGAGCTGGAGTGACCCTTGCGGGCGAGCACGCCGACGAGGCGACGCACCGCCTTGTCGCGGTCGAGGGAGCGGACGCTGCGCAGCTTGGCCCGCACCACCGCCCGCGCCGCCTCGACCTCGTCGTCGGGGTCGACCTCGTCGAGCGTCTCGCGGACGACCTCGGCATCGACACCCTTGCGGCGCAGCTCCTGGGCCAGCGCGCGGCGGGCCAGCCCGCGGCCGCTCTGGCGCTGCTCGACCCACTCGCGGGCGAACGCGGCGTCGTCGACGAGACCGACCTCCTCGAACCGGTCGAGGAGGCGGGTGGCGACGTCGTCGGGCACCTGCCGCTGGGCCAGCTTGGTCGCCAGCTCCGACCTCGTGCGTGCGCGTCCGGTCAGCTGGTCGAGCAGGATCGTGCGGGCCACCGACTCCGGGTCGGCATCCGGCCCGGTGTCGAGGTCCGCGCTGGGTTCGGCGTCACGTCGGCTGGTCATGAGGTCGGTCCAGGTGCGTCAAGCCGCGGTGATGGCAAGGCGGAGGAGGGAAGGCGGGCTTTGAGCGGAGCGGCCCGTCGACCGATCGACAACGCCGCCAGTGCCGTGGTTTCACGCGCCTGGTCAGAAGTCGATGCCGTCGGGGTCGATACCGGGAGCATCGGCCTTGAACTCGGCGCCGGCCTCGGCGGGGGCGGCCACGGACGGGCCGATGCCGAGCTTCTCGAGGATCTTCTTCTCGATCTCGTTGGCCAGGTCGGGGTTGTCACGCAGGAAGGCGCGGGCGTTCTCCTTGCCCTGGCCGAGCTGGTCGCCCTCGTAGGTGTACCAAGCGCCGGCCTTGCGGACGAGCCCGGTCTCGACGCCGACGTCGATCAGGCCGCCCTCACGGCTGATGCCCTGGCCGTACATGATGTCGAACTCGGCCTGCTTGAACGGCGGGGCCACCTTGTTCTTCACGACCTTGACGCGGGTGCGGTTGCCGACCATCTCGGCGCCGTCCTTGAGCGTCTCGATGCGGCGAACGTCGAGACGGACCGAGGAGTAGAACTTCAGCGCTCGGCCACCCGTGGTGGTCTCGGGGCTGCCGAACATCACGCCGATCTTCTCGCGCAGCTGGTTGATGAAGATCGCGGTCGTGTTGGCGCCGTTGAGGGCACCGGTCATCTTGCGCAGCGCCTGGCTCATCAGCCGGGCCTGGAGGCCGACGTGGCTGTCACCCATCTCGCCCTCGATCTCGGCGCGGGGCACCAGCGCCGCCACCGAGTCGATGACGATCAGGTCGAGCGCCCCGGAGCGGATCAGCATGTCGGCGATCTCGAGCGCCTGCTCACCGGAGTCGGGCTGGGAGACGAGCAGGGCGTCGGTGTCGACGCCGAGGTGCTGCGCGTACTCCGGGTCGAGGGCGTGCTCGGCGTCGATGAACGCCACGATGCCGCCCGCGGCCTGAGCGTTGGCCACAGCATGCAGCGCCACCGTGGTCTTGCCGGAGGACTCCGGGCCGTAGATCTCCACCACGCGGCCGCGCGGCAGGCCGCCGAGGCCGAGGGCGATGTCGAGGGAGATCGCCCCCGTGGGGATCACCTCGAGCGGCGCGCGGGTCTCGTCGCCGAGGCGCATGACCGAGCCCTTGCCGAACTGCTTGTCGATGTTGGCCAGCGCGGCGTCGAGGGCCTTCTCGCGGTTGCTGCTGGAGCGGTCGGTGATGTCCCGGTTGCGGAAGTCGGTGCCAGCCATGATTCGTTCGTCCTCACGTCTCGAGCGCCGGTCGGCGCAATCTGATCTCGGGTGATCTCTCGTGTCCGGCCTGACGCTAGGAGCCCCCGCCGACAACCTCGTGATCCGATCCTCCGCCTGTGGAGAACCCGGCCTCGACCCCTGCCTGTGGACACGACGGTAGTACGAACATGTGTTCGACACGCGCTCCGACACGCGCGGACCTCCGACGGTCGCGGGTCAGCGGTCGTGGGCGGGCAGCTCGAGCTCGGCCCAGACGGCGCGCCAGACGACCTTGGGGTCCTCCCCCGCGGTCAGGGACTCCTGGACGGTGCGCCCGTCGAGGGCCCGCAGCACGTGGGCGTGCGCCCACGGCCGGGCATACGTCGGCCCGAGCGCATGCTCCATGCGCGCCCAGAACTCGGTGTGCCTCACGCGGCCGATGATGGCAGGTGGGGGGTGACGCCGACGTCCCACAGATGGTGCACCACGTCGTGCAGGTGGTAGAGCGCGAGCGTCTCGACGGTGAAGACCGATCCGTTGCTGCGAGCGCCGGTCCGCCCCCACTGGTCGGGGCCCACCCCGGCATAGGCGGCGGCCGCGTCGGCAGCGCGTTCGACCAGCTCGACGGCGACCACCGCGGGGTCCTGCTCGTCGTAGGCCGACGCCCGCGCGGTGGCGTCCTGGTCCCAGTTCTCGAAGTGCGCGTCGTCGTCTTCCAGCATCTGGTGGACCCGGGCGGCGAAGACCTCGTGGACGTCGCGGACGTGGCAGGCGTACTCCAGCCGCGACCACCGGTGCGGTGCCGGGCGGACGGCGGCATCGGGCCGCTCGAGGACGCCGTGCCACCTGCTGGTGTTCTCGTGCAGGAGGTCGGCCACCCGCGTGGGGGCGACCTGGGTGGCGTCGTACCCGCACTCCGGGCACGCTCGCTCGAGGACCCAGGTCCAGTCCTTGGTGTCCGGCTCGATCGGCACGAGCGCATTGTGCCCGGTGCCCGAGCGTGCCGCGTCATCGTGTAGACCATGGGGGCCAGCCCAGACCACCGAGAGGCCCGCCATGTCCACGCCCGCGACCATCGCCCTGATCGTGGTGGCGGTCGCCCTCGCCGTCAGCGCGATCGTGGTCGTGCGCAGGGGCAGCGGGCTGGCGTGGCCCTCGCTCGGCATCTCCGCGCTGACGGCGGCCGTCTGCTTCACCGTCGGTGGTGCCACCGGCGCGGACCTGAAAGGGCCGGACCTGGCCACGGTGATGGGTGCGTTCGTCGGCGCGGCGACCGTGGCCTCCGCGATCATCTCGCTGGTCCCCCGCGACGTCGACGGGCCGCCGTCGCGACTGCCGGTCCGGATCGCGACCGTCGCCGCCGTGGCCGGCTCGGTCGGCCTGGTGATCAGCCTCCTGACGACGAGCTAGCCGGTCCGGGCAGGTCGAAGGGCAGGGTCACCTCGGCGAGCCAGTCGGCGCAGCCGCAGGCCGGTGCGGCCGGCAGCCCCGCGACCACCGAGGCGAGGAGCTCCTTGAGCCGGCCGAGGTGCTGCTGGAACAGGGCGAAGACCTGCGCCTGGTCCACCGACTCCTCCCGGCTGACGCCCGCGTCGAGGTCGGTGACCAGGGCGATCGTGGCGTAGCAGAGGCCGAGCTCGCGGGCCAGGACGGCCTCGGGGTGGCCGGTCATGTTCACGACGGTCCAGCCGGCGCCGGCGTAGCTCTGCGACTCCGCGCGGGTGGAGAACCGCGGACCCTCGATGACCACCATCGTGCCCTCGGCCAGGGCGTCGTCACCGGCGGCGTCGGTGAGGGCCGCGCGCAGGTCGGGGCAGTACGGGTCGGCGAAGGGCGCGTGCACAGCCCCGGAGTCCATGAACGTCTGGACCCGGCCGGTGGTCCGGTCGACGAGCTGGTCCGGGACGACGAGCGTGCCCGGCTGGGTCGAGGGCTGGAGGCCGCCGACCGCGCACGGCGCGAGCACCCTCTGCACGCCGAGGCTGCGCAGGGCCCACAGGTTCGCGCGGTACGGGATCCGGTGCGGCGGGAACTCGTGGGTCGTGCCGTGCCGGGGCAGGAACGCCACCGAGCGGCCGCCGACCTCTCCCACCGCGACCGGGGCCGACGGGTCGCCGTACGGCGTCTCGATCTCGACCTCGGTGGGGTCGTCCAGGAACTCGTAGAACCCGCTGCCGCCGATCACCGCGACGGTGGGCACGTCACCACTCATGCGACCGAGTGTCGCAGTCAGCTCAGCAGCAGCCGGTCGAGGCGTCGCGCGACCACCGCCATGCCGAGCACGCCCATCGCCACGAGGTAGACCACCGAGATCGCGGACTCCCACGTCACCACCCCGGTGGTCAGCTCGCGCACGAGCACGACGCCGCGGTACAGCGGCGTCACCTCGATCACCGCCTGCAGCCAGGTCGGGAACGCGCTCAGCGGGAAGAACGTGGCCGAGAAGAGGAACAGCGGGAGCGTGGCCAGGGTGATGTACTCGAAGTCCTGCCACGAGCGCATGTACGTCGTCAGCGCCATCCCGGCCGCTCCGAAGGCCAGCCCGATGAGCAGCGCCGCGGGGAACGCGAGCACCGCCCACCACGAGTGCACGAGCCCCATCAGCACCATCACCACGAGGAACGCAAGCGAGTAGGTGCCGCCGCGCAGCAGCGACCAGGTGAGCTCGCCGCGAGCGATGTCGCGTGTGGTGATCGGGGTGGCGAGCATCTGGTCGAAGGTCTTCACGTACTTGAGCTTGAAGAAGAAGTTGAACGTGGAGTCGAGCAGCGCGCCGTTCATCGCGGCGGCCGCGAGCATGCCCGGGGCGACGAACTCGGCGTAGGGGATGGTGTGGCCGTGGAATTCGAAGCCGGTGATCAGCTGGCCGACGCCGACCCCGATCGAGAACAGGTAGAACACCGGCTCGAGGAAGCCGCTGACGAAGACCCACCAGGCACCGCGGTAGACCCGGTAGTTGCGCTGCACGATCAGGCCGGCCGCCTCGGCCGTGGAGATCCGGCGACCCTCGACCGACGCGACGCCGTGATTGACGAGGCTCATGCCACCAGCCGCCTCTCCAACCGGCGTACGACGAGGACGAAGCCGGCCGCCGCGAGGGCGCCGAGGTAGACGACGTGCACCAGGGCCCAACCCGGCTGCACGTGCCCGACGGTGAGCATGCGGGTCAGGTCGACGCCGTGCCACAGCGGAGTGAGCCTCGCGATGAACTCGAGGACAGGGTCGAGGTTGGCGACCGGGAAGAACGCCCCGGAGAAGAGGAACATCGGGATCATCCCGAGCCGGAAGATGAGCGAGAAGCCGCTCTCGTCCTTCATCGACGCGGTCAGCGCGAACAGGGGTGTCGCGAAGGCCAGCCCGATGAGCAGCTGCACGAGGAAGGCGAGGACCACGCCGAGCACGGACGAGAACACCCCGAACGGTGCCATCACCAGCAGGAAGACCCCGGAGGTGAGCGCCACCCGCGCCAGCACGAAGCCGAGGTTGGACACGACGATGTCGCGCACGGACAGCGGGGTGGCGATCATCGAGAAGTAGGTCCTGTGCCACTTCACGGCGCTCATCACGGGGTAGGTCATCTCGCCGAAGACGACGGTCATCGACTGGGCCGCGACCATCCCCGGCGCCACGAACATCAGGTAGGAGGTGGCGCCCTCGAGCTTGGCCGGGTCACCCTTGATGAAGCCGCCGAGGAAGACGCCCATCGCGAGCACGTAGAGCAGCGGCGTGACGAACGAGGAGATCACCGACCCGCGCCAGCTGCGCTTGTAGACCGTGACCCAGTAGTCGGTCATCCGCCCGGCGAGGAGCTGCTGGCTCATCTCACTCCACCAGCGTCCGGCCGGTCAGGCGCAGGAACACGTCCTCCAGCGACGAGCGCCGGACCAGCGTCACCTGGGGGTCGAAGCCGCGGGCGTGCACGGCGGCGACAGCACCCTCGCCGTCGGCGGCGTACATCAGGATGCGGTCGGGCAGCACCTCGATCCGCTCGGCGAGGTCCTCGATCTTGGGCGCGATGCGCTCGTGCTCGCCGATGCCGAAGCGCAGCTCGGCGACCTCACGGGTCGAGTGGGTGCGGATCAGCTCGAGCGGCGAGCCCTCGGCCACGATCAGGCCCTTGTCCATCACCACGAGCCGGTCGCAGAGCTGCTCGGCCTCGTCCATGTAGTGGGTCGTCAGCACGAGCGTCACACCCTGCTGCTTGAGCCGGAACAGCCGCTCCCAGACGACGTGGCGGGCCTGGGGGTCGAGGCCGGTGGTCGGCTCGTCGAGCAGCAGCACCTCGGGCCGGTTGATCAGCGAGCGGGCGATGGTGAGCCGCCGCTTCATGCCGCCGGAGAGGTCCTCGACCTTCGAGCGCGCCTTCTCCGTGAGCTGGACGAACTCGAGCAGCTCCTCGCAGCGATTCTTCACCTCGGCGCGCGGCAGGCCGAAGAACCGGCCGTAGACGTAGAGGTTGTCCCAGACGTTGAGCTCGGTGTCGAGGGTGTCCTCCTGCGGGCAGACGCCGATGCGGCCGCGGATCTCGGGCCCGTCGGTCGCCGGGTCGAGGCCGAGGATGCGCAGCTCGCCGGAGGTCACCGGCGAGACCGCCGCGACCATGCGCATGGTGCTGGACTTGCCCGCGCCGTTGGGGCCGAGGAAGCCGAAGGACTCACCTCGCCGCACGTCGACGTCGATGCCGCGCACCGCCTCGAACGTGCCGTCCTTGCCGACGGGGAAGGACTTGTGCAGGCCCCGCGCGCGGATCATCGAGTCGCCCGGGTCGCTCACGGTCATCGACCCTAGACGCAGGCACCGACACCGATCATCTGGTTATCGGCCGTCGCCCCGAGCGCACTCGCTCGTTGTCGAGTCATGCGATCGACATTCAAGCCTCGCGCCGCGCTGGTCCTGGCGGTCCTGGCCGCGCTCCTCGTGCCCGCAGCCGCGACGGCCGTGGGGACGCCGGTGGTCCCGATCCCCTCGGACCCCCGCGACCCGGCCGTGGCGACGAGCACGGGATCCGCCGTGCCGGCCAGGCCGTTCCCCCGGCAGTCGATCCCGCGCGACCCGTTCATGGCCGCCAACGAGCGCAGCAACATCCACGGCGACGCCTACCAGACCGACGCCGGCAACGTCGCCGGACCGCTCGGCCCCGACCTGACTGTCACGAGCACGCTCTTCGCCGCCGAGTGCGCCTCGGTGACCTTCGACCGCCGTGGCCGCATCGTCTCGGTGTGCGTCTCCCCCACCGGCGCGACGCTGCGGATGATGGACCCGACGACCCTCCAGACGCTGGCCAGCTACGAGCTCCCGGCGCGCAAGCCGGGGAGCTTCTCCTTCGACAACTTCTCCGGTGGCGGCTACTTCTACCTCGACGACCAGGACCGCGCGGTGGTCTCGACCTTCACCGGCCACCTCCTGACCGTCGCGGAGGACGGCACCGACGGCGAGGGCTTCCGGCTGGTGAGGGACGTCGACCTCAGCGGCGTCACCGGTGGCTCCGGCATCCAGAGCGCCCTGCCCGACTGGGCCGGCCGGGTCTGGTTCGTCACCCAGTCCGGCGTGGTCGGGTTCGTGACGCCCGCAGGTGCGGTGCGCAGCCTCCGGCTGCCCTCGGCCGAGACGATCGCCAACAGCTTCGCGATGGACGAGTCGGGCGGCGTGTTCGTCGTCTCCACCCACGCCCTCTACCGCTTCGACGTGCGCGCTGGCGCGCCGAGCGTCACCTGGCGCCAGCCCTACGACCGCGGCACCCGCACCAAGCCGGGCCAGGTCAGCCAGGGCAGCGGCACCACGCCCACGCTGATCGGGTCCGCGTCCTCCCCCGGTGGCGGTGCGATCGCGATCACCGACAACGCCGACCCGCGGATGGACGTGCTGGTCTTCCGGCGCGGCAAGGCCGGACCGGGCACGGCGCCGCTCTGCAAGCAGCCGGTCTTCCCGGCCGGTCAGAGCAGCGACGAGAACAGCCTGATCTCGGTCCCCGGCGGGCTGGTGGCCGAGAACAACTACGGCTATGCCGGCCCCAAGCCGGCCGTCCCGTCCACGCGCACCGCCGACACGACACCGGGCCTGGTGAAGGTGGCCGTCGACTATGCCAAGGGCGGCTGCCACGTCGCCTGGAGCAACACGACGGCGCGGATCCCCACCGTGGTCTCCAAGCTCAGCACGGGTTCCGGCCTCATCTACGGCTACACCCACCCCTCCGCGGCCGAGGTCCCGACGACCGCCCCGCTGCCCACGGCGCTCGCCCCCGACGCGTGGTTCTTCACCGCCTTCGACGCCCGCACCGGCCGCCAGGTCTGGTCGCGGTACGCCGGCAGCGGCCTGGGCTACAACAACAACTACGCCCCGGTGACCATCGGGCCGGACGGATCGGCGTACGTCGGCACGCTGGGTGGCCTGCTCCGGTTCTCCGAGGGCCACTGAGGCGACGAACCCAGGTCAGGGACGCGCTTCGTAGACGTTGTTGAACGGCGTCTCGGCCACGCGGCGGAACCGGGTGAACCCGGCGTCGGTGACGACCCGGCGGATCGCCGCCTCGCCGGCCTGGGCACCCAGGGCGTAGCCACCGGGCTGCGACAGCGCATTGGGGACGCAGAGGTAGGCAGAGAAGTTGTAGAAGACCCGACCCACGGGGTTGAGGTTGGACTCCACGGTGTCGCCGGCGGCCGGCTCGACGATCATCCAGGTGCCGTCGGTGGCGAGTGCGGCCAGCACGCGGCGCGCTGCACCCAACGGGTCGCCCATGTCGTGCAGGCAGTCGAAGGTGGTGACCAGGTCGAGGTCGCGCGCCTCCACCGTCTGCGCGCCGGAGACCTCGAATGCGACCCGGTCGCCCACGCCTGCCTCGGCCGCACGCTCGCGAGCGGCCTCGATCGATCCGGCGTGGTAGTCGGACCCGATGAAGCGGCTCCGGGGGAACGCGTCCGCCATCAGGATCGTCGAGGCTCCCTGACCACAGCCGAGGTCGGCGACGTCGACGCCGGCTTCGAGCTTGGACTGCACGCCCTCGAGCGCCGGGATCCACTCCGGCAGGAGGTGCATCAGGTAGCCGGGACGGAAGAACCGGTCGCACCCGGTGAAGACGTCCTCGTCGTGCTCGTGCCAGCCGAACCCCTGGCCGGTGCGGAAGGCCGTCTCGATCTCGGTCTGCGACTTCAGCGCCCCCAGCGCGAGCTCGAAGGCGCCGGGCAGGAAGACCGGGCCGCTCGGGTCGGTCAGCGCGAACGCCTGCTCGGGCGTCATCGAGTACGTGCCCTGCGTCGCGTCGTACTCGACGTAGCCACCGGCCGCCTGGCCGCGCAGCCACTCCTCGGCGTAGCGCGGGTCGATGCCGGTCGCGGCGGCGAGTCGCGACCCGACGGTCGGCCCCTGAGCCACCGCCCGGTAGAGCCCCAGCCGCTCTCCCAGGAGAACGTTGCCGGCGGCGATCGTGGCCCCGAGGTCACCGACGAACCGGCCGACGAACGCCATCAGGGCGTCCATGTCGATCGGCGTCGGCTCGGCTGAGGCTTGGTCCTGCGTGCGGTCATCGGTGGTGGTCATGACGCTCTCCTGTCTCGACGCATCCGGGTGGATGCTGCTGGCGACCACTGTCCGAACCTTCGTTGCGGCGAGGTTGCAGCAACCTTGCCGCCACCTTGGGGCGGCCAACCCGTCCGCGCAGGAGTCGCTGTCGGAGGGGTCCGGCAGGATTGGGGGGTGCACCGGTTCAGCGAGGCGACGCAGGCGTGGTTCTCCGCCGCGTTCGCCGAGCCGACCGCCGCCCAGGTCGGCGCCTGGGAGGCGATCTCGGCCGGCAAGCACGCCCTCGTCGTCGCCCCGACCGGGTCGGGCAAGACGCTCTCGGCGTTCCTCTGGTCCATCGACCGGCTGGCCACCTCGCCGGTGCCCGAGAAGCAGAAGCGGTGCCGGGTCCTCTACGTCTCCCCGCTCAAGGCGCTCGCGGTCGACGTCGAGCGCAACCTGCGCGCCCCGCTCGTCGGCATCCGCCAGACCGCCGACCGGCTGAGGTCCGAGGGTCGCGCCGCGGAGGTCCCCGAGATCCGGGTCGGCGTGCGCTCGGGCGACACCACACCGGCCGAGCGCCGCAGGATCCAGTCCACCCCGCCCGACATCCTGATCACCACCCCCGAGTCGCTGTTCCTGATGCTCACCTCGCGGGCCCGCGAGGCGCTCGCCGGTGTCGAGACGGTGATCCTCGACGAGGTGCACGCCGTCGCCGGCACCAAGCGCGGAGCCCACCTCGCCCTGTCGCTGGAGCGGCTCGACGAGCTCCTCGAGCGCCCGGCCCAGCGCATCGGCCTCTCGGCCACGGTGCGTCCGGTGGAGGAGGTCGCCCGCTTCCTCGGCGGCACCGCCCCCGTCGAGGTCGTCGCCCCGCCGAGCGAGAAGCGCTGGGACCTCAAGGTCGTCGTGCCGGTCGAGGACATGACCGCGCTCGACGGAGTCTCCTCTGGACTCCGACGACGCCCGCAGGGGCTCGCTCTGGCCGCACGTCGAGGAGCGCGTGCTCGACCTGATCGAGCAGCACCGCTCCACCATCGTCTTCGCCAACTCCCGCCGGCTCGCCGAGCGCCTCACGGCCCGGCTCAACGAGCTGGCGTGGGAGCGGGCCGAGGGCTCCGAGGGCTCCGAGGCTCGAGAACGGTCCGCGCACGCCGGCCGAGATGATGGCCCAGAGCGGCCAGAGCAACGGTGCGCCGCAGCTCGTCGCCCGGGCCCACCACGGCTCGGTGTCCAAGGAGCAGCGGGCGATCATCGAGGACGACCTCAAGCGCGGCCGGCTCCCCTGCGTCGTGGCCACCAGCAGCCTCGAGCTCGGCATCGACATGGGCGCCGTCGACCTGGTCATCCAGATCGAGTCGCCGCCGTCGGTGGCCAGTGCCCTCCAGCGGGTCGGTCGCGCGGGCCACCAGGTCGGCGAGGTCTCGCGCGGCGTGCTGTTCCCCAAGCACCGCGGCGACCTGGTGCCCTCGGCGGTGGCCGTCGAGCGCATGCGCAGTGGCGGCATCGAGGCCCTGCGCGTGCCGACCAACCCGCTCGACGTGCTCGCCCAGCAGCTGGTCGCGGCCACGGCGCTCGACACCTGGGACGTCGACGCCCTCTTCGACGTCGTCCGGCGTACGGCGTCCTTCGCCACCCTCCCCCGCAGTGCGTACGACGCGACGCTCGACCTGCTCTCCGGTCGCTACCCGAGCGACGAGTTCGCCGAGCTGCGACCTCGGCTCGTCTGGGACCGTCTCTCCGGCGAGCTCACCGGCCGGCCGGGTGCCCAGCGGCTGGCCGTGACCAGCGGCGGCACCATCCCCGACCGCGGGCTGTTCGGCGTCTTCCTCGTCGGCGAGCGGGCCAGCCGGGTCGGCGAGCTCGACGAGGAGATGGTCTACGAGTCGCGCGTCGGCGACGTGTTCACCCTCGGCACGACCAGCTGGCGCATCGAGGACATCACCCACGACCGCGTGCTCGTCGCACCCGCCCCCGGCCAGCCCGGCCGGCTCCCGTTCTGGACCGGCGACACCCTGGGCCGGCCCGCCGAGCTCGGCGCCGCCATCGGAGCGTTCACCCGCGAGATCTCGGCGATGCCCCGCGAGCAGGCGATCCGGCGCGCCACCGATGCCGGCCTCGACGAGTGGGCCGCCGACAACCTCGTCTCGCTCGTGGAGGAGCAGCGCGAGGCGGCCAACGCGATCCCGCACGACCAGCAGATCGTGGTCGAGCGGTTCCGCGACGAGCTCGGCGACTGGCGGCTGGTGGTGCACTCGCCGTACGGCACGCCGGTGCACTCGCCCTGGGCGCTTGGCCATCAACGCCCGCCTGCGCGAGCGCTACGGCATGGACGCCCAGGCGATGGCCACCGACGACGGCATCGTGCTGCGCATCCCCGAGACCGACCAGGACCCACCCGGCGCCGAGCTGGTCGCCTTCGAGCCCGACGAGCTCGAGCAGATCGTCACCACCGAGGTGGGCGGCTCGGCGCTGTTCGCCTCCCGCTTCCGCGAGTGCGCGGCGCGCGCGCTGCTCCTCCCCCGCCGCGACCCGGGCCGGCGTGCGCCGCTGTGGCAGCAGCGCCAGCGCAGCGCCCAGCTGCTCGAGGTCGCCTCGCGCTACCCGTCCTTCCCGATCGTGCTCGAGACGGTGCGCGAGGTGCTGCAGGACGTCTACGACCTCCCCTCACTGACGGCCCTGCACCGCCGGATCGCCGAGCGCACGCTGCGCCTCGTCGACGTGCACACCCAGCGTCCGTCGCCGTTCGCGCAGTCGCTGCTGTTCGGGTACGTCGCGGCCTTCATGTACGAGGGCGACTCGCCCATCGCCGAGCGGCGTGCCGCGGCGCTGACCCTCGACCAGGGCCTGCTCGCCGAGCTCCTCGGCCGGGCCGAGCTGCGCGAGCTGCTCGATCCCGAGGTGCTGGCCGAGGTCGAGGCCGAGCTGCAGCGGGTCGCCGAGGACCGCCGGGTCAAGGACAGCGAGGGCATCGCCGACCTCCTGCGCCTGCTCGGCCCGATGTCGGCCGACGAGGTCCGCGACGCGCTGCCGCTTCCCCGACCAGGTCGACGACTGGGTCTCGTTGCTCGTGGACGCTCGCCGCGTGGTGCCGGTGCTGATCGCCGGGCCACGACCGCTTCGCCGTGGTCGAGGACGTCGCCCGGCTGCGCGACGGGCTCGGCACGCCGGTGCCTCCCGGGGTCGCCGACGCGTTCACCGAGCCGGTGGACGACCCGCTGGGCGACCTCGTCGGCCGCTACGCCCGCACCCACGGGCCGTTCACCGCCGGCGAGGTGGCCCAGCGGCTCGGCCTGGGCGTGGCGGTGTGCCACCAGACCCTCGCCCGGCTCTCGGCGCACGGGCGGGTGCTCGAGGGCGAGTTCCGGCCGTCGGGCAGCGGAGCCGAGTGGTGCGACGCCGAGGTGCTGCGGATGCTGCGCCGCCGCTCGCTGGCGCGCCTTCGCCACGAGGTCGAGCCCGTCGAGCCGACGGCGCTGGCCCGGTTCCTGCCCTCGTGGCAGCACGTCGGCGGTCGTCTGCGCGGGCTCGACGGCGTGGTCACCGTCGTCGAGCAGCTCGCCGGGTGCGCCGTACCCGCCAGCGCGCTGGAGTCACTCGTCCTGCCCTCCCGGGTGGTCGACTTCGCGCCCGCCCTGCTCGACGAGCTCACCGCCACCGGCGAGGTGCTCTGGGCCGGTCACGGTGGCCTGCCCGGCTCCGACGGGTGGGTCTCGCTGCACCTCGCCGACACCGCCCACCTGACCCTGCCCGACCACGGCGAGCTCGAGGTCGGCCCCGACCACGAGGCCGTGCTCGCCGCCCTCGAGGGAGGCGGCGCGTTCTTCTTCCGCCAGCTGGCCACGGCCGTGGGATCGGCCGACGACAAGGCGCTGTCGGCCGCGCTCTGGGACCTCGTCTGGGCGGGGCACGTCGGCAACGACACGCTCGCTCCGCTGCGGGCGCTGGTCGGCGGCCGCGGGACGCACCGGGTCAAGCGGTCCGCGCCGCGGGTGCGGTCGGCCCGACCGCGGCTTGTCGACCCGGGCCCTGCGCACGGCTCCACCCGACGTGAGCGGTCGCTGGTTCCTGCTGCCCGACCGCGAGTCCGACACGACCCGGCGCGCGCACGCCGTCGCCGAGGGGCTGCTCGAGCGCCACGGCGTCGTCACGCGAGGAGCCGTCGTCAGCGAGCGCACGCCCGGCGGGTTCGCCGCGGCCTACAAGGTGCTCTCCGCCTTCGAGGACACCGGCCGCTGCCGCCGCGGCTACTTCGTCGAGGGCCTCGGCGCGGCCCAGTTCGGCACGGCCGGCGCCGTCGACCGGCTGCGCACCCACCAGCGCCCGCCGTCGTCCGCCGCCGAGAGCGTCGAGAAGCCCGAGACGGTCGCGCTGGCCGCGACCGACCCGGCCAACCCGTACGGCGCCGCCCTGCCGTGGCCCGACCACGAGGGCGGCCACCGCCCCGGCCGCAAGGCGGGCGCGATCGTCGTGCTCTGCGACGGCGAGCTCGCGCTCTACGTCGAGCGCGGCGGCAAGACGCTGCTGACCTTCCCCTCCGCCGACTCCGGAGCAGGGCCACGAGGAACGGCTCGCCAGCGGCATCGAGGCGCTCGGCAGCGTCGTACGCCGCGGCGCCCTCGGCCGGCTCACCGTCGAGAAGGCCGACGGCGCCAGCATCCTCGGGCGCCGACTCCGAGGTGGTCCGGCGGGCGATGGAGTCCGCCGGGTTCGTCGCCACCTCCCGAGGTCTGCGCTCGGTGCCGTGCCTGAAGGCGACTCCGTCTACCGAGCGGCCGCCGAGCTCGACCGTGGCCTGTCCGGGCAGGTGCTGACCAGGAGCGACTTCCGGGTGCCGTCGCTGGCCACCAAGGACCTCGCCGGCGCGGCCGTCGTCGAGACGGTGCCGCGCGGGCAAGCACCTGCTCACCCGCTTCGACAACGGCCTGACGCTGCACACCCACCTGAAGATGGAGGGCGCCTGGGCCGTGCAGCCGATCGGCCGGCGCTGGCGCAAGCCGTGGCACACCGCCCGGCGTGGTGCTGCGCACCGCCACCACGGAGGCGGTCGGCTTCTCGGTGCTGGTCGACCTCGTCCGCACCGACCACGAGGACCGCCTCGTCGGGCACCTCGGCCCCGACCTGCTCGGTCCCGACTGGGACCCGGCCCTGGCCGTGGCCAACCTGCGCGCCGACCCGGAGGCCCCGATCGGCGACGCCCTCCTCGACCAGCGGCACCTCGCCGGTGTGGGCAACGTGTTCAAGTCCGAGATCTGCTTCGTCGCCGGCTCGACCCGCGCAGCCGGGTCGGCGACGTGGCCGACCTGGATGCCGTCGTGGCGATCGCCCACCGGCAGCTCGAGGACAACAAGGACCGGCCGTTCCGCTGGACCACCGGCGACCGCCGTCCCGGCAACAGGTACTGGGTCTACGCACGCAAGGGCCCCTGCGTCCGCTGCGGCACACCGGTCCGGCGCGCCGACCTCGGCCCGCCCGGCCAGGAGCGTCCGACGTACTGGTGCCCGCACTGCCAGCCCTCCGCCGGATAGGTTCGCCCGCGTGACCACCGCGAGCCGTCGGACGCCCGTGCTCGAGGTGGTCGTGTTCTGCGTGGGCATGGCCAGCCTCGGCGCCGAGATCGCCGCTGCGCGGCTGCTGGCGCCGTGGTTCGGGGCGAGCACGATCGTGTGGGCCAACACCATCGCGACGGTGCTGGTCGCGCTGTCGATCGGGTACGCCGTCGGCGGACGGCTGGCCGACCGCAACCCCACGATGGCGGGGCTGTCGCGCTGGGTCGTGCTGGCGGGCGCCGTGCTCGCGCTCGTGCCGTGGATCAGCGGGCCGCTGCTGCGCCAGTCGACCAAGGCGTTCGCCGAGCTGTCCGGCGGCTGTTCATCGGGTCGCTGCTCGGGGTGGCGGTGCTGATCGCGGTGCCGATCCTGCTCCTCGGCATCGTCTCGCCGTACGCCGTGCGCCTGAAGGTCGACCAGGTCTCCGAGGCCGGCAAGGTCGCCGGGCGGCTCTACGCCATCGGCACGATCGGCTCGCTGACCGGCACCTTCCTGGCCGCGCTGCTGCTGATCCCGTTCGTCGGCACGCACCGCACCTTCCTGCTCTTCTCGCTGGTGCTGGTGCTGGCGGCGCTGCCCGGGCTCGGGCGGCGCTGGTACGTCGGAGCAGTCGTCGCCCTCGTCATCGCCGGGCCTGATCCTCGTGCCCGTCCCGCCGACCAAGCCGGCCTCGTCGTACGGGAAGGTGATCAAGGAGCTGGACACGCAGTACCAGTTCGCCCGCGTGATCCAGGAGCCCGACGGCGAACGGCTGCTCGAGCTCAACGAGGGCCAGGCCGTGCACTCGGTCTACACCCCCGGCAAGTGGCTGACCGGCGGCTATTGGGACGACATGACCGTGCTGCCCTTCGCCGGCGAGCACCCGCCGCGCACGGTGGCGATCCTCGGCAGCGCAGCAGGTACGACGGCCCGCGCGATCGCGCACTACGCCCCCGGCGTGCACGTCGACGCGGTGGAGCTCGACCCCGCGGTCACCGCAGGTGGGCCGCGAGCTGTTCGGCCTGCACGGCAAGGGGATCACCACCCACGCCGCCGACGCCCGCCCGTGGCTCGACGAGCAGAAGGGCCGCTTCGACGCGATCCTCGTCGACGCCTACCGGCAGCCCTACATCCCGTTCTACCTGACCACGCGGGAGTTCTTCCAAGAGGTGCGCGACCACCTCCAGCCGGGCGGCGTCGTCGCCGTCAACGTCGGCCACCCGCCGAAGTCGCCCGAGCTGGAACAGGTGCTCACCGCGACGATGGCCAGCGTCTTCGGGCGCTCGCACGTGCTGCGCGACCGCTTCGACGACACCAACACGATGCTGCTCGGCACGACCGGGAGCGACCCGGTCGGTCACCTGCACCAGGCCGGCCTCGCCCCCGACGCGCAGACGGTGGCCGACGAGGTCGCCGACCGGCTGGCGCCGGGGCTCCGCGGCGGCGAGGTGTACACCGATGACCGGGCGCCGGTCGAGTGGCTGGTGGACCTGTCCCTGGCGCAGGTGGCGAAGTAGACGGGTGAATGGTCTCTTCCACGGACTGAACGGTTTGGCCGCGTTCAGCAATGCGCCTCCACAATGGCCAGCGTGGAGCCTGAAGACCTTCCGGGCGCCGACGACCTCTGGTGGTCGTGGGTGGTCCTCGCTGCCCTCCATCGCGCGGTGGGCGACGACACCTGCCGCCTCGACTCCCACACGTTGGTGCTCTCGCTCGACCAGCCCGACGGGGCCTGGTTGCGCATGCGCCGCACCCACGGCTCGCGCGCGGTGCTGTGGGGGCGCTCGGACCTGGCTGCCGACGACCACGCCGACGCGCGTCGCGACGTACCCGACTGGGCGCTGAGCGACGCCCTCGGCGAGGGCCGGCCGAGCTTCGTCGCGTGGTTCTCCCACGGCGAGTGGGACACCAGCACCGCCGCGGTCGACGAAGGCGCCATCCACCTGCTGCGCCCGCTGTCCACCGTCGACCCTCGCGTGATCGAGCTGAGCCGGCTCGGCAAGCTGACGCCGTACGAGCTGTCGCGCTACGCCAACGGCGACCGCCTCGACGAGGCGGCCGACCTCGTCGCGGCGGCCTCGGCGGAGCCGCCGCCGGTGTGGGAGGGCTCGGTGCGCGACCGGCTGCGTGACCAGATCCACGACCAGATGCGCGATGCGCCCGAGCTCGACCGGATGCTGATGCGCCGGCCGCCGATCCTGGTGCAGTGGTCGCGTATCAACGGCCCCGCGGCGCCGTTCGAGCATGCCGTGATGGCGGTGCGTCACGGCCTGCGCTGCTCGCGCACCAACACCGACCTGCCCGAGGCGGCCGAGCGCAGCCTGGCCAACGTGCTGCGCACGCTGCACGGCGAGGAGGCCGGCGACGACTCCGGGGCCTGGTTGTTCGCGCGGGTCACCTCCGACGGGGTCGTCGTCACCTTCGACCGCGCGTTCGACAGCTGGCCCGAGTGGTACCGCACCGCGCACGTCAGCGAGGGCCCCGCCCTCGAGGACCTCGCGTGGGAGATGGAGCAGCGCAAGCCCCGCTGGCGCCCCGCGTGGGCCAGCCTGCTCCCGGCGGGCTGAGCACCGCCGGCGCCAGGACGTCATACGTCGTGGTCGCTATCGCAGCCAGTTCGTATGACGTCCGGGCCGACGCCGGCTAGAGCAGGCGCCGGTCGGAGGCCCACCGGGTGAGCTCGTGGCGCGAGGAGAGCTGGAGCTTGCGGAGCACCGAGGACATGTGGGTCTCCACGGTCTTGATGGAGATGAACAGCTCCGAGCCGACCTCCTTGTAGGAGTAGCCGCGGGCGATCAGGCGCATCACCTCGCGCTCGCGCTCGGTGAGGCGGTCGAGGTCCTCGTCGACGGCGGCGACCTCGATCGTCCCGGCGAAGGCGTCGAGGACGAAGCCCGCGAGGCGCGGCGAGAACACCGCGTCGCCGGAGGCGACCCGCTCGATCGCGGCGACGAGCTCGGGGCCGGTGATCGTCTTGGTCACGTAGCCACGGGCGCCGGCCCGGATCGTGCCGATCACGTCCTCTGCCGCGTCGGAGACACTCAAGGCGAGGAAGCGAGTCCCGGGTGAGCCGGCTGTCAGGGACATCCCCCGGGCGGCACACCGTCGCATCACCTCGGCGCCGCCACCGCCGGGCAGGTGCACGTCGAGCAGCACCACCTCGGGCTGATGGGCGAGCACGGCCTTGACGGCCTCGTCGACGTCGGCGGCCTCGGCCAGCACGTCGACCGAGCTGCCGAGCTCGGCGCGGACACCGGTGCGGAACATGGCGTGGTCGTCGACGATCACGACGCTGCGGGTGCTCATGCGGACTCCTGGGGATCGGCGAGGGAGACGGACAGGTGGACCTCGGTGCCCTCGCCCGGGCGGCTGCGGACGACGGCGGTGCCGCCGTGGCGCTCCATCCGGCCGTGGATGCTGCTGCGCAGGCCCTGGCGGTCCTCGGCGACCTGGTCGGGGTCGAAGCCCCGGCCGCGGTCGCGCACGAACACCTCGATGCCCGTCGCCGAGGCCTCGGCGTAGACGTCGACGCTGGCGGCGCCCGAGTGCCGCGCCGCGTTGGCGATGGCCTCGCGGGCGGCGAGCACGATCGGCCGCTCGAGGTCGGTGAGGGACACGTCGCCGACGCAGACCACCTCGACGGGCACGCCCAGGTCGTCCTCGACGGCCGCGGCGGCCGACCTCAGCGCGGCGGCGAGCGTGGTCTCCTGCTCGGTGGGATCGGCGAACAGCCACGAGCGCAGGTCGCGCTCCTGGGCGCGCGCCAGCCGCGAGACGGTCGGCCCGTCGCCGGCCGAGCGCTGGATCAGGGCGAGCGTCTGGAGGACCGAGTCGTGCAGGTGCGCCGCCACGTCGGCCCGCTCCTCGGAGCGCACGCGCGCCTCGCGCTCCTCGCTGAGGTCGGAGGAGAGCCGGATCAGCCACGGCCCGACCATGAGCCCGAGGCCGAGGATGCCCAGCGCTGCCGCGATGCCGACGTTGAGCGCCACCTCGACGCTGCCGGAGCGCAACGAGAACAGCATGATCGCGGAGATGAGCAGGAACAGGCCGATGGCGATGCGCAGGTACGCCGCCCAGCCACCACCGCCGACGATCGCCCGCAGCGGGTTCAGCCGGCCGGAGCGGTCCTGCCACCGGTCGCGCTGCGCCTGGTCGGCCTGCCACCAGAGCATCGCGATGCCGCCGGCGCCGAGCAGCAGCGGTCCGAAGGCCAGCGTCTGCCCGGTCGCGACGGTGACCAGGAGCAGCACGCCCACGGCGATCGCCCCGACTGCCACGAGCGGGCCGTAGTCGGTGAGCTTGCGCTCGCGACGCCCGCCGCGCTTGCCCTGCCGCGTCGCGGCATCCAGCCCGGGTGCGCCTTCGACCACGTGCCGCTCGGCCGGGAGCACCAGCCACAGGCCGGCGTACAGCACGGCACCGAAGCCCCCGAACGCCACGAGCACGAGGAACCCGACCCGCACCCACAGCACCGGCAGCCCGAGGTGCTGCGCCAGTCCCGCGGCGACGCCACCGAGGAGGCGCCCGTCGGAGGCCCGGTAGGCCTTGCGCGGTGCCTCGACCTCGGGAGCGGCGTGCGTGGGGGTCATGACGGCCCCATGGTGGCACCGGCGACCCCTGCGGGACATCAGGTAGCACCCCTGACCGCGACTCAGGACGAATCAGGGGCGTCCCCGATGGTCCCGGGGTCCGGCCGCGACCACGATGGTGGACATGAACGAGACCCAGGACACCGGCCGCGAGCAGGCCGGCGGCTCGACCGGACCGCGCGTCAGCGGCGAGCACATCCGCGACGTGAGCCGGCTGCGCCGCAGCCGATCGGACCGCTACGTCGCCGGGGTCGCCGGCGGCCTGGGTCGCCACTTCGACATCGATCCCACCGTGATCCGCGTCGTGCTGGCCGTGCTCACCTTCTTCGGCGGCGCCGGCCTCGTCGTCTACGTCGCCGTCTGGCTGCTCGTCCCCGAGGACGGCCAGGACAAGGCGCCGATCGACCTGCGCTCGGACGTCCAGCGGGCGCTCCTGATCACCGCCGGGGTCGTCGCGCTGCTGATCGTCTTCGGCACGCCGTTCGCCAACCACGGCTGGGGCTGGGGCTTCCCGCTGCCGCTGCTGGTCGTGGGCCTGGTGGGTCTGTGGATCTACACGCTCGTCCACCACGACAAGCAGCCGCCCACCCCGTGGGGCACGGCCACCACCCCCACCCCCGAGGCCGCTCCCGCGCCGGCCACCTCGTACGCCCCAGCTCAGGAAGGAACCGCCATGAGCGCCACCGAGACCCAGCAGGTCTCCCCACCACCGCCGGCGTGGATGCCGCCGACCCCGCAGGCCTACGTGCCGCCGCCCAAGCCGCGCCGGACCGGGATCGTGCTGTTCTGGCCGACCCTCGCGCTGATCGCCATCGGCCTGGGCATCCTGGGGATCGTCGACGTGGATGCCTCGCGTACCACCCTCGGCGTACGTCGCCCTGGCCCTGGCCATCACCGCCGTGATGCTCATCGTCGGTGCCTTCGTCGGCCGACCGGGCGGCCTCATCGCGCTGGGCATCGTCGGCAGCCTCGGGCTCGGCATCAGCAGCGCCGTCGAGGCCTCGACGGACTGGCAGACCAGCGGCGAGACCGTGTCCTACACGCCGACGTCGACCTCGGAGGTCCCCGACTCCTACAGCGTGCCGAACGGGCAGATCACCCTGGACCTGTCCGGTGTCCGTGACGTCGCCGCCCTCAACGGCCGTGCGATCAACCTGCACCTCAACGCCGGTGAGATCGACGTGGTGCTGCCTCGCGGCGTCAACGCCGACGTCGACGCCGAGCTCAGCTTCGCCGGTGACGTCAACGTCGGCGGCACCGAGAGCAGTGGCTTCAACCCGCACGTGACCCGCGTCCTCCCCGGCTCGACCAACCCCGCCGCCCCCACGCTGCGCCTCGACATCGACGGACGCGTCGGGGACATCAAGGTCCACCGCGGATGACCACCGCGACCACCAGAACCGGAGAAACGCCATGACCCACCACGACCAGCGAATACCCCGCCACCCGTCGACCGCACCCTGAAGGTCCCGCACCTCGTCTTCGGCCTGCTCTTCCTCGGGCATCGCCGGCATCTGGGCCGTCGGCGAGAGCGGCGCCATCGGCGTCAAGAACCTCGCCGTCCTCGCTCCCGCCGTGCTGATCATGGCCGGCGTGATCGGCCTGGCGGCGAGTCTGGCCAGCGGCCGCAACAAGCGGCGAGCCCCCGCCCCCCAGGACGCCTACGCAGCCCCGTTCTTCGACGAGCAGCCCGACCACCAGCAGACCGACGACGACAGCTTCGGCGACACCGCGCCGATCACCGAGGAGAAGTGAGCACGATGACCGAGCAGCAGACCTACGAGCAGCAGCAGACCCCGCCCCCCGGCTGGACCCCCGCCCCGCCGTACAAGCGACTGACCCGCACCTGGAACGCCCCGATCAGCGGCGTGTGCGGCGGCATCGCCCGCTACTTCGGCGTCGACCCGACGCTCGTGCGCGTGCTGGCGGTCGTCGCGGCCTTCTTCACCTTCCCGGTGGGCCCGATCGTGTACGCCGTCCTGTGGGGCGTGATCCCCAAGGAGTAGCTACTCCGCCGGCCCGTCGGTCGACAGCGACCGCGTGATCACCTGGTTGGCCGCGCGCTGGAAGCCGGCGACGACCGCCTCGAGCGTGAGCTGTCGCAGTCGCGACACCGTGCGCTCGAAGGCGGCCTTGTCGGCCTCGGTGTGCTCGCGCTCGCGGAAGGGCGCGAGCACCCGCGTGCGCATCACGTGGGTGAGCTCGTCGGCCAGGGCGTCCATGTGCCGGTTGATCGCCTCCGCGGCCTCCTCCATCGAGGCGGCCGGCAGGTCGAGCTCCTCGAGCTGGAGGGCCACGTCGAACGGCGGCAGCAGCTCGAAGCGACCGTCCTCGCGCCGGATCGCGTAGACCTTCTCCAGCCAGTCGAGGTCGTCGTCGGAGAGCGTGCGCCGAGCACGCGTCTCGAGCTGCCGGCGCGTCATCGTCTCGCGCTTGCCGCCGCCCCACGAGGTGAGCATGGCCCGCTGCAGGGCGAGGTCCTCGACGCTGGCGTCGAGCGGGACCCGACCGAGGTACTTCTCGATGGCCGCGAGCGTGAACCCGTGGTCCTGCAGCGCGCGGATCAGGTCGAGCCGCGCGCGGTGCTCCTCGGTGTAGTAGGCCATCCGGCCACGGCGCGACGGGGCCGGCAGCAGCCCCAGCCCGGCGTAGTAGCGGGTGGTGCGCACGGTCAGTCCGGTGACCGCCGCGAGCTCGTCGACGGTGTAGAGCTCCTCGTCGACGTGTGCCGACGTCGTGCTGAGCGCTCATCGTCACCACCCTTCGAGACGACCGGTTGACACCCGGGACTGTAACAGTAGAACTGGCACATTGTTGCTGCCACTGCCGCGCTCCGACACCTCCGCCGCGCCCAGCACGTTCCCGAGCCCTGAGCCGTACCACGACGGGCTTGCTGAGGGCGGGTGCCGTTTCCGGGCCGGCGTACCGTGAGAAGGGAGGCTTTCACCCTCTGGAGGTCGTGATGCACGTCCTGTTGTACGCGCTGGCACTGATCGCGGCACTGCTCGTGGTGAGCTGGTTCGTCAGCGCCCACGTCGTCAGGCAGATCGAGCGAGGGGTCGTGTTCCGGCTGGGTCGCGCCCAACCCGAACCGAGACGACCGGGGCTGATCCTGCTGATCCCGATCATCGACCGGATGAAGCGGGTGAACATGCAGGTGGTGACGATGCCGGTGCCCGGGCAGGACGGCATCACGCGCGACAACGTCACCGTCAGGGTCGACGCGGTCGTCTACTTCCGCGTGATCGACCCCCTCCGCGCCATCGTGGAGGTGCAGGACTACCAGTTCGCCATCTCCCAGGTCGCCCAGACCTCGCTGCGCTCGATCATCGGCAAGAGCGAGCTCGACGACCTGCTGTCCAACCGGGAACAGCTCAACCAGGGGCTCGAGGTGATGATGGACAGCCCGGCCGCCTCGTGGGGCATCGAGATCGACCGCGTCGAGATCAAGGACGTCGCCCTGCCCGAGTCGATGAAGCGGTCGATGTCACGTCAGGCGGAGGCCGAGCGCGAACGCCGGTCGCGGATCATCACCGCCGACGGCGAGTTCCAGGCGTCCAAGCGGCTGTCCGAGGCCGCCGCGACGATGTCCGCCACGCCCGCCGCGCTCCAGCTGCGCCTGCTGCAGACCATGGTGGAGGTGGCGGCGGAGAAGAACTCGACGCTGGTGCTGCCGTTCCCGGTCGAGATGCTGCGCTTCTTCGAGGCCGCGGCCTCGGGCACGACGGCGGCGACCGCAACAGCCCCACCAGCAGCCCCACCAGCAGCCCCACCGGCCGCCCCTCCCCTCCAGCAGGACCCCCACGGGAACGGCGTCCTGGAGAAGCGCGGAGACCCGTGACCTCCCGTCCCGGGCCACCCCGGTCCCCGAGGTGCAAGCGCGGTCCTAGACCGTCAAGCGGCTGGTCCGGGGGCCGGCACACCCCGTTCGGCGGTCGAAGGATCGTGCTGAGGTGCGTCCAGCTCCAGACGATGCGCGAACAGGTAGCCGAGGACCAGCACCAGGACCACCGCGTCGAGGATCGCCAGCCAGGAGATGTTCTGGACGTGCGCCAGGGGGAACAGGACCGCTCCGGCACCCAGCAGGATGCTGACCCAGGCGCGTACCCGCGACCGGATCCCGACGGCAGTGAGCAGGAGGGTCAGCGGGAAGAAGAACCCCATCGTCTTGAACACGTCGGCCGGACCGCTCTCGCGGAACAGGTCGTTGCCGCCCAGCCCGACGTGGAGGGCGTCCTCGCCGACACCGGCGTTTCCGACCACGCCGAGCATGGCCACGAGGAGCAGCACGGCCTGCAGCCGGCCTCGGGTCAGGGTGACGAGTCGGAGCGCGGTCAGGCCGTAGAGGGCTGCGACCACGATGTGGAGAGCGCCGGTCTGCGGGTCCCACCAGCCGCGTGCCGCGTACGTGCTGTCCAAGAACAGGTAGGCGAGCGGTCCGAAGACCAGCGAGGCGTTGAGCAGGGCCGCGGTCGCCGAGCCGGGGATGAGCTTCATGGTCACTCCGTAGCGTGGTCGTGGGTCGTCCGGAGCACCGTCGCCCGCCCTCGGGTGCCAACGGCAGCGGGGCGAACCCTGGAAGCCGGAAACAGGGAAAACCCTGGGGTCCGGTGGCCGCGCCGCATGGCACCCTGTCCGGCATGGGGCGAACCCGTGATGCCCGGGCACTGGCCCCGTTGTTGGTGCTGTGCGGCATCGTCGGACTGGTCGCTGTCGGGTTCGCCCAGGGCTTCTGGGTGGAGAACGTCCACAACGGGCTGCTCGCGTTCAGCTTCGGTCTCGTCGGCGCCGGAGTGCTCCTCCAGCGTCCCGGCCACCGGGAGGGTCAGCTGTTCCTGGCCGCCGGCGTGCTGGAGGCCGTCATGTTCCTCGGCCGGCAGGTCGGTCATGCACCCTCGTCCGCCCACGACACGTGGTGGGGCTGGGTGGGGGTGTGGCCACTGGCCCTGACCCTCGGCCTGGTCACCTGGTGCATCCTGTGCTTCCCGGAGGGCCGGTTCCTCTCCTCCGCCTGGAGAAGCGTCGGGATCGCCGTCGGGGCCGCGGCTGTCGTCTGCTCGTTGCTCTCCGCCCTGTGGCCGGTCGAGTATGCCGCCGCCGGTGTCGTCACCGCGCACCCCTTCGACCTCGGCGGAGCGGACGCCGCGGGTGACGTGTGGCGGGTGCTGGCGCACCCGTTCTACCTGCGCTCCAGCTGCTGTGGGTGGTGGCGGTGGTCGCTCGCTGGCGGCAGTCGGACGGCGTCGTACGTCGTCAGCCGACGGTGATGCTGGTGGCGGTCGCCACCTCCGCGGTCGGGTTGGTCGTGGGTCTCGCGGTGGCCGGCATTCCGCGGGCCGGGGTGCTGCTGGCGACATTGATCCCTCTTGTTGCCGGGCTGGACGCTCGACCGGATGAGCCTGGCGAAGGTGATCGAGCAGGAGGCCCAGGCTGGTCGGCTCAGCGGTCTGACGCCACGGGAGAACGAGATCCTCGACCTGATGTCGCAGGGACTGTCCAACGCGGCGATCGCCGCCCGCCTCCACCTGAGCATCAAGACCGTCGAGCCGGTGGTGAGCTCGGTGTTCACCAAGCTCGGTTTGCCGGCGGGCTCGACAGCAACCGACGGGTGCTCGCCGTGCTGGAGTACCTCAAGGGGTAGCGCCGGGGCAGGCACGGACCGACTCCCGATTCGCGGGGACGAGCAACCACCTCCTCCGGCACCATGTCCCGATGCGGTGAGCTGTCCGGGAGGCTGGCATGAGGGAAGTCGACGAGCCCTGGCTCGACGACGCGCGGTACCGACGGCGGATGCGCAGGCTCGCACGCGAGTTCGAGCGGATGGACCGCGGACGTCGCGCTCGGACCACCCCCGGCGCCGTCGCCGGCCGTCTGGTCACGAGGTCGCTCGTGGCCGTCCTGACCCTGCTGCTGCTGGCCACGCTCCTCGTGGTCGACCCGAAGCTGATGCCTGCCGGGCTCCAGGAGGCACTGGGACTCGGGCCCGGTGGCCGGATCCTCGCGGCGAGCCCCGGCAGCTACAAGTTCCTGACGATCCAGCCCGGGACCCACGACATGCCGGTCACCTACGACAGCTGCCAGACGCTGCACTACGTCATCAACGTCGCCGGAGCGCCCGCGAGGTTCCGCGACGGCCGGTTCATCCGGGACGCCGTCGACGAGATCAGCCAGGTCAGCGGACTGAGGTTCCACTACGACGGCCTGTCGAACCTCGACTACCGGACCCGCAACTACCAGGCCGGCCCGATCCTGTTCTCCTTCAATGTGCTGCCGGACGCTCCCAAGTACGGCGACGCGGTCGCCATCGGCGGCAGTGACACCCTGGTCCGGGCCGGGCGGAAGGTGTACTCGACCGGTGCCGTCACCTTCCGGCGCGACGCGTTCGAGACCATCGCCGGACGTCCCGGCGGTGAGATCGAGGCGAAGGCGATCGCCCTGCACGAGCTGGGGCACGTCCTCGGCCTCGACCACGTGCAGGACGAGAACGAGATCATGTACCCGAGCGAGGGCCACACCGACGACCTCGGTCCCGGTGACCGGATCGGCCTGAGGATCCTCGGCTCCGGCCCCTGCTACTGACCAGCGCGGGGGCGGTCGAGCGCAGTGAGAGAGCCCTTCGAGGCTCGCTTCGCTCGCACCTCAGGGACCGCCCCTACCCTTGAACGCTGACAGTTTCGCTGTAACAGTTAGAGTGTCAGCGTTGCGCCTCGCGGCGCGGAAAGGGTGGCCATGTCCGACCTCTTCACCTCCGAGCACGAGGACTTCCGCAAGACCGTCCGCACGTTCTTCGAGCGCGAGGTGGCGCCGCACCACGAGGAGTGGGAGCGCGAGGGCATCGTGCCGCGCGAGCTGTGGCTCAAGGCCGGCGAGGCCGGGCTGCTCTGCTTCGACGTGCCCGAGGAGTACGGCGGGCCGGGGGTCACCGACTTCCGCTACAACGTGGTGCTCTCCGAGGAGCAGACCCGGGCCGGTGCGAACGGACCCGGCTTCTCGGTCCACACCGACATCATCGTCCCGTACCTCAACGCCATCGCCAACGAGGAGCAGAAGCGTCGCTGGCTGCCCGGCTGCGTGAGCGGCGAGATCATCACGGCGATCGCGATGACCGAGCCGGGCGCGGGGAGCGACCTCCAGGGCATCCGCACGACGGCCGATCGACAAGGGCGACCACTACCTCGTCAACGGCTCCAAGACGTTCATCTCCAACGGCATCAACGCCGACCTGGTGATCGTGGTGGCGCGCACCGACCCCGAGGCCGGCCACAAGGGCATCAGCCTGGTGGTCGTCGAGCGCGGCATGGAGGGCTTCGAGCGCGGTCGCAACCTCGACAAGATCGGCCTGCACGCGCAGGACACCGCCGAGCTCTCCTTCACCGACGTCGTCGTGCCGAAGGAGAACCTGCTGGGCGACGAGGGCCAGGGCTTCATCTACCTGATGCAGAACCTCCCGCAGGAGCGGCTGATCATCGCCTCCCAGGCCATGGCTGCGTGCGAGAGCATCCTGCAGATCTGCCTCGACTATGCGACCACGCGCGAGGCGTTCGGCAAGCCCATCGGCAAGTTCCAGCACAACCGCTTCCTCATCGCCGAGATGGCGACCGAGACGCGGGTCTCGCGAGCCTTCTTCGACGAGTGCCTGCGCAAGCACATCGACGGCAAGCTGGACGCGGTCGAGGCATCGATGGCGAAGTGGTGGATCACCGAGCTGCAGAACAAGATGGTCAACCAGGGCGTGCAGCTCCACGGCGGCTACGGCTACATGATGGAGTTCCCCATCGCGAAGGCCTACCTCGACAGCCGGATCTCCACCATCTACGGCGGCACGACCGAGATCCAGAAGGAGATCATCGGCCGCTCCCTCGGGCTCTGACCATCCCGCTCACTCCCTCTCACTCGTAGGAGCACCTCCATGACCGACGTCCTCGCCCAGCGTCAGGAGATCGACGGGCTGATCGCGCCCAACATCGCGACCGCGTTCGCGGCCACCGTCGAGGAGAAGGGCGACGCGCCGGCGTACTCCGACAAGATCGGGGTCGGCGACGCCGGCGGCTGGCGCACGCTGTCGTGGCGCGAGCTGCGCGAGACCGCGCTCGACCTCGCCTGCGCGCTACGTCGACCTCGGCGTCCAGCCCGGCGACCGCGTGGCGATCATGGCCAGCAACCGCCTCGAGCACGTGCTCGCCGACATCGGGGCGATGCACGCGGGCGCGGTGCCGATGTCGATCTACAACACCCTCTCCGCCAGCCAGGTCGCGTACGTCGCCGCGCACAGCGAGCCGGCCGTCGTGGTGCTCGAGACCGCCGACCACGTCGCCCGCTGGCAGCAGGCCGTCGACGAGGGGTCCGTGGGACAGGTCGTCGTGCTCGACGACGAGGCCGCCCCCGCCGGCGCACTCACCTGGCAGCAGCTGCTCGAGCGCGGGCGGCAGACCCGGTCCACCCACGAGGACGAGGTCGACCGGCGCTGGCGGGCCGTCGCCCCCGACTCGCCGGCCACGATCCTCTACACCTCCGGCACCACCGGGAACCCCAAGGGCGTGGTGATCACGCACCGCAACGTGCTCTTCGAGGTGGAGAGCGGCAACCAGACGGCCGAGCTCGACGGCGAGACGATCGGCGTCTCGTACCTCCCCTACGCCCACATCGCCGAGCGCGTGCTCAGCCTCTACATCCCGCAGGTCGGCGGCGGTCACGTCCACCTCATCGGCGACCCCAGCCTGCTCGTCGGCGCGCTCGGCGAGGTGCGCCCCAACCGCTTCTTCGGCGTCCCGCGCGTCTGGGAGAAGATCCAGACCGGCATCCTCGGCCTGCTGGCCATGGAGACCGACGAGACCAAGAAGAAGGCCGTCGCCGACGCGATGGCCGTCGGACTGGAGCACGTCGAGTCGCAGCAGTACGGCGAGACGACCAGCGACGAGCTGCAGGCGCGCTTCGACGCGGTGGACGCGGCCGTGCTGACGCCGATGAGGTCGATGCTCGGGCTGGAGCGGGTCACCTGGGCCGGCAGTGCGTCGGCGCCGATGCCGCTGGAGACCGCGCGGTTCTTCGCCGGCCTCGGGCTGTGCATCTACGACATCTACGGGATGACCGAGACGACCGGGTCGGTGACGGCGTGCGGTCCCGGCAACTTCCGCCTCGGGACGGTCGGGCGCGCCCAGCCCGGCATCGAGATCGCCCTCGCGGACGACGGCGAGATCCTCACGCGCGGCCCGGTCGCCACCCGTGGCTACCACAAGAACGACGAGGCGACGGCCGAGCTGATCGACGCCGACGGCTGGGTGCACACCGGTGACATCGGCGAGATCGACCCCGACGGCTTCCTCAAGGTGGTGGACCGCAAGAAGGAGATGATCATCACCTCGCAGGGCAAGAACATCGCGCCCTCCAACATCGAGAACCTCCTCAAGGAGAGCCCGCTCGTCGGCCACGCCCTGGCCTACGGCGACAACAAGCCGTACGTCGTCGCCGTGCTGACCCTCGACGCGGAGGTGGCGCCCCGTCGTCGCCGGCCGGCTCGGCGTGTCCTACGACGACCTCGCCGACCTGGCCGAGAGCGAGCAGATCCTCGCCGTCGTCGGGCAGGCCGTCGACGCAGCCAACGAGCGGCTCTCGCGACCCGAGCAGGTGAAGAAGTGGCGCCTGCTGCCCGTCGAGTGGACCGCCGAGTCGGCGGAGCTGACCCCGACCCTGAAGCTGAAGCGGCGCGTGGTGCACCAGAACTACGCCGCCGTGATCGACGAGCTCTACGCCGGCTGAGCGACCCGCGTCGTCCGGTCCCGACATCGGACGCCAGCGGACAGAAAGGTTTCAACCGGGCCGCACTCGGTTATGGTGACTGAGAAGCCGCCATTTCGGCGGTGGTGTCTCGTTGCAGAGAACCGACCTGATACCGGAGTGCTGTGGCAGTGCGGCACTCGCTCCGGATCGCTCTCCTCCCGATGGAGGAGACCCGACAGGTCGGTGACCCATGCCCACAGCCGTTCATGCCCGTCCCCCCCGAGACCGTTCCGCCGCCGACGACCGCCGCACCCGCACGATCGAGCTGTTCACACTCGCCGCGGCGACCGACGATCCCGCCGAGCGCCGCACGCTGCTCCAGAGCGTGATCGAGATGCACGTCGACCTCGCCCACGCGGAGGCGGCGCGCTACCGCAACCGCGGCGTACCGCTCGACGACCTGCGCCAGGTCGCGGCCCTGGCCCTGACCAAGGCCGCTCGCGGCTTCGACGTCTCGACCGGCTACGACTTCCTGTCCTACGCCGTGCCGACGATCCGCGGCGAGCTGCGCAAGTACTTCCGTGACCACGGCTGGATGATCCGTCCGCCGCGCCGGGTCCAGGAGCTCCAGTCGCGCATCAACGTCGCCGACGGCGAGCTGGCCTACGAGCTCGGCCGGTCGCCGCGACCACTCGAGATCGCCGACCACCTCGAGGCACCCGTCGAGTCGGTGATCGAGGCGCTGGCCAGCGACGGCTGCTTCGTCCCGGCCTCGCTCGACCACCCGGCCGGGGGCGACGGCCTGACCACGCTGGGTGACCTGCTCCCGCACGACGACCAGGACCGCGCGGCCTCGGAGGCGCGGCTGATGCTCGGCCCCGTCGTGCGGACGCTGAGCGACCGCGACCGGCAGATCCTCGACATGCGCTTCTACCAGGGGCTCACGCAGCGCGAGATCGCCGCCAGGATCGGAGTGACCCAGATGCAGGTCTCCCGGTTGCTGACCCGGATCCTCGGTCAGCTGCGCAGCCGCGTGGGCGACCTCGCATGTAGCCGGCGCCCGCTAGGTCAGGCGACGCGATGTGCGGCGCGCTCGCGCAGCACACCCACGGCGACCTCGGGGAAGTCGGTGATCAGGCCGTCGACTCCGAGGTCGACCAGCCGACGCACCTCGCGATGGGCGAGCCCGTGCGTGCCGGCGTCGCCGGGCAGCCGGAGGTGCTGGGGCAGGTAGCGGTTCTCGTTGCGCAGCGTCCACACGTGCAGGTCGAGACCCGCTGACTGCACCGCATCCGCGACCCGTGCCGGCCGGCGGTCCTTGCCACGGCGCAGGTGCGCCTTGTGCAGCCCCACCCCCGAGGCGTACGCCGCGACGCCGGCCCAGCGAGCCCCGGCGCACGGGCTCGTCGCTGGTCGACGAGCCGCACGATCTCGACGTCGAGGTCGTGGCGCAGCCGCTTGAGCACCCCCGCGTCGAAGGACATCACCGCGACCGGGGCGAGAGCGGTCGTCAGCGCCCGGCTGCGCAGCAGGTCGAGCAGCGGCTCGTGCAGCGGCACCCCGTGCTCGGCGAAGACGGCCGGCTCCTTCACCTCGACGTGCACCCCGAGCCGGCGGCCGGCTCGCGCCGACTCCTGCTCGCGCAGGTCGAGCAGGTCCTCGAGGGTGAGCACGCCGACCTGGTCGTCGTACCTCGCGCTCCGCGGACGAAGTGCGGGCCAGCGCTCCCGGGCCCGCAGCGTCCGCACCTCGGCGAGGTCGAAGTCCCCGACGAACCAGCCGTAGGTGTCGGCGCCGTCGACGCGGATCCACCGCCGACGGCCGGCGAACTCCGCCGGGTCGCGACGTCCGTGGTGCGGGCCAGGTCGAGGTCGTGGCGGCACACCAGCACGCCGTCGCGGGTGGCGACGACGTCGGTCTCCACGCTGTCGGCGCCCGAGCGCCACGCCAGTCGGTAGGCCAACGCGGTGTGCTCGGGCCGGTGCCCGCTGGCACCCCGGTGGCCGATGACGAGTGGTCCGTGCACGGCTCCACGGTGACCGGCCCAGGTGAGCAGCAGGTGACGCCTGGCCGAACACCACCGCACGTGGGCGCCCCTACGGTGGCCCCCATGCAGACCTTCGGCGCGCTCACCCTCTCCCCCGCCTCGGAACGGCCCGACCTCGTCGCAGACTCCGGTCCGGGACGCCCTCGCGTCCTGGGAGCACGCCGCCGAGGTGCTGGTCGCCGAGATCGACCCCACGCTGGCCGACACCGCGGCCTGCGCCGAGGCCTACGACCTGCCGCTCGACTCCGGCGCCAACTGCGTCGTGGTGATGGGCAAGCGGGAGGGCGAGGAGCGCACGGCGGCCTGCCTGGTGCGCGCCGACACGCGCGCGGACGTCAACGGGGTCGTCAAGCGCACCCTCGACGTGCGCAAGTGCTCCTTCCTCGCCCACGAGCGGGCCGTGGACGAGACCGGGATGGAGTACGGCGGGATCACCCCGCTCGGCGTACCGGCCGGGTGGCGGGTGCTGGTCGACGCGGCCGTCCTCGACATCGGGCTGAGCGTGATCGGCAGCGGGATCCGCGGCTCGAAGCTGTTCGTGCCCGGCCCGGTGCTGGGTGGCCTCCCCGGCGCCGAGGTGGTCGAGGGGCTCGCCCACCCCGTGCCCTGAGGCCGCTCACCGTTCACGGCGATGTCACACCTGCGGGCTAGGTTGGGTCCGTCCGGGTGGGTCGGACCGATGATTCCTGGTCCACCTCGGGGTCCTTCTCAGGGCAAAACCCGATGGCGCCCACCTGGGCACGGCTGATGGAGTGGACTCATGCATCGTCAGATCGCCGGCAAGCTGACCGGCCGGGTCACCAAGTGGCTGGTCCTCGCCTTCTGGATCGTCATGCTCGTCGTCTTCGGCGGTTTCGCCGGCAAGCTCAGCAGCGTCCAGGACAACCAGGCGTCCTCGTGGCTGCCGGCGAACGCCGAGTCGACCAAGGCGCTGCAGAAGCTGGAGCCGTTCCAAGACCAGAACGACATCCCGACCACGATCGTCTACCACCGGTCCTCCGGCCTGACCGACGCCGACCTGGCCACCATCGCGACCCAGGTCGAGCCAGATCCAGGGGCTCAAGGGTGCCAAGCCGACCCTGGGACCCGACGGCAAGCCGCTGCCACCCCAGGCACTGGTCCAGCAGTCCAAGGACAAGCAGGTCGCCCAGGCCTCGGTCACCTTCAACTTCGGCACCAACGGCTGGAACGCCCTGCCCGACGCCGCCAAGCAGATCCGCAAGATCGCCACCATCCCCGGCGTCACCGTCCACCTCGCCGGGCAGGGCGGCCAGGCCGCCGACTCGGCCCAGGCGTTCTCCGGCCTCGACGGCAAGCTGCTCGGCTTCACCGTGCTCGTGGTGATCGTGATCCTGCTCATCACCTACCGCAGCCCGGTGCTCTGGATCCTCCCGGTGCTCTCGGCGGGAGTCGCGCTCGCGACGGCCCAGGGGGTGATCTACCTGCTGGCCAAGAACGCCGGGCTCACCGTCAACGGGCAGAGCCAGGGCATCCTGACCGTGCTCGTCTTCGGCGCCGGCACCGACTACGCCCTCCTGCTGGTCGCGCGCTACCGCGAGGAGCTTCGCGAGCACGACGACCGGCACGAGGCGATGGCGAACGCACTGCATCGCGCCGGCCCAGCCATCGTGGCCAGCGCCGCTCACGGTCATCCTCGGCATGCTCTGCCTGACCGTCGCCGAGATGAACTCCACCGCCGGGCTCGGTCCCGTCGCCGCGATCGGCATCGGCGTCGGCCTGCTGGTGATGCTCACGCTGCTGCCCGGCCCTGCTGGTGATCACCGGCCGGTGGATCTTCTGGCCCAAGCGCCCGCTGGTCGGCACCGTCGAGCCCACGTCCGACGGGTTCTGGGCGCGCGTCGGCCGCCGGATCGCCGTCCGCCCGCGCACGGTCTGGGTCGCGACCTCGTTGATCCTGGCCGTCTGCAGCCTCGGCCTGTTCTCGCTCAACGCCCACGGCCTGTCGACCGCCGACTCCTACACCAAGGAGTTCGACTCGGTGACCGGGCCAGAAGCTGCTCACCGCCCACGGCCTGGCCGACAGCGGCTCGCCGGTGCTGATCGTGGCGAACGCCGACAAGGCCGCCGACGTGGCCAGCGCCCTGCAGCCGGTGCAGAACATCGCGAAGCCGTCGCCGCCCATCGTCAAGGACGGCGTCGCGCTGATCGCCGCCAACCTCAAGGTCGACGCCACCTCGCCGGCGGCGTACACCGCGGTGCGCGACGTCCGCGACGCGGTCGGAGCGGTGCCGGGCGCCCAAGCCCTCGTGGGCGGCGGATCGGCCATCCAGACCGACATCGAGAAGGCGTCCGGGCACGACAACCGGGTGATCATCCCGTTGGTGCTGCTCGTGGTGATGCTCATCTTGATGGTGCTGCTGCGCGCGGTGCTCTCCCCGCTGATCCTCGTCGCCACCGTGGTGCTGTCCTTCGGCGCCTCGCTCGGCCTCAGCGCCCTGCTCTTCCGGCACGTGCTCGGGTTCGCGGGGGCCGACGCCTCGCTGCCGCTGTTCGTCTTCGTGTTCCTGGTCGCGCTGGGGATCGACTACAACATCTTCCTGATGACCCGGGTGCGCGAGGAGACCCCTGCCCACGGCACCCGGCAGGCCTCGCTCATCGCGCCTGGGCGCCACCGGCGGGGTGATCACCTCGGCCGGCATGGTGCTGGCCGCGACCTTCCTCGTGCTGGGCACGTTGCCGCTGGTCGCCTTCGCCGAGATCGGCATCGCGGTCGCGCTCGGCGTCCTGCTCGACACGCTGGTGGTCCGCTCGGTGCTGGTCACCGCGATCAACCTCGACGTCGGCGCGCGGATCTGGTGGCCGAGCCACCTCGACCGGGGCCCGCGCGCCGAGCCGCGACGAGATCCAGGGCGAGGACCCCCGGCACCGCGCCGACGTACCGGTCGACGCGCCCGTGTGACGCTCGTCTCGCGCGCGCCCCTGACGGTGGCTTCATGACCGTGACACGTTTACTGTCACGGTCATGAAGCTCTCCACGATGCTGATGTACGACGGCAACCCCCGCGCCGCCGCCGACCAGGTCGCCGACCTCGAGCAGGCCGGCCTCGACACGGTGTGGGTGGCCGAGGCCTACGGCTTCGACTCGCCCACGCTGATGGGCTACCTCGCCGCGCGCACCAGCACCGTCGAGATCGGCGCGGCGATCCTCAACGTCTACTCCCGCACGCCCGGCGCCCTCGCTCCAGACCGCCGCCGGGCTCGACAACGTCTCCGGCGGCCGCGCGATCCTCGGCCTCGGCGCCTCGGGCCCGCAGGTCATCGAGGGCTTCCACGGCCTGCCCTACTCCAAGCCCCTGGCCCGCACCGCCGAGGTCATCGAGATCATCCGCCGCGGCCTGCGCCGCGAGCCGCTCGACCTCCGACGGCCTGATCCAGCTGCCGCTGGACAAGGAGCAGGGCGCGATCACCGGGCTCGGCAAGCCGCTGAAGATGCTGACCCGGCCCGAGCGCGACTCCATCCCGATCTACGTCGCGGCGCTGGGCCCGAAGAACGTCGAGCAGGCGCCGCCGAGTCGCCGACGGCTGGCTGCCGCACCTGTTCTGGCCCGGAGAAGTACGCCGAGGTGTGGGGCGAGGCGATCAAGGCGGGGTACGCCAGGCGCGAGGCCTCCCTCGGCGACGCCATGGAGATCGTCGTGCCGGCGGCATGGTGGCGATCGGCGAGGGACCCGAGACCAAGGCGCTCCTCGACTTCGCCCGACCGATGTTCGCTCTCTACATCGGCGGCATGGGCGCGAAGGGCAAGAACTTCTACAACGACGCTCGCCTGCGCCTACGGCTACGAGAAGGAGGCGAGCCGAGATCCAGGACCTCTACCTCGTCGGCAAGAAGAACGAGGCCGCGGCGCTCGTCCCCGACGAGTGGCTCGAGGCGGCCAACCTCGTCGGCCCCGCGTCGTACGTCAAGGAGCGCATCGCCGCCTTCCAGGAGTCCGGCGTCACCAACCTGCAGGTCATCCCGCCTCGCGACGACCCGGCCGCGACCGTGCGCCAGCTCAAGGAGTGGGTGGGCTGAGGCCGCTCAGCCACCCCGAACTAGCCTGAGCCGGTGCCCCACCCCTCAGCAGGTACGCCGAGCGCTGGCCCGCGCCGAGCGTGGTGCCGCCCTCGACGTCGGCCGAGGCCGAGGCGCTGCTCGCGGCGCGCGGCGAGGACCTGGCGCGGCTGACGTCCGTGGCCGCGCGGGTGCGCGACGCCGGGCTGGTCGACGCCGGTCGCGACGGCGACGATCACCTACTCCCCCAAGGTGTTCATCCCGGTCACCCGGCTGTGCCGCGACCGGTGCCACTACTGCACCTTCGTCGAGACGCCCGGCGCAGGCGGCGCGCGAGGGACGCGAGGCCTTCCTCTCCCCCGACGAGATCCTCGAGATCGCCCGTCAGGGCGCGGAGCTCGGCTGCACCGAGGCGCTGTTCACCCTCGGCGACCGGCCCGAGGACCGCTGGCCCGAGGCGCAGGAGTGGCTCGACGAGGCCGGGCTACGACTCGACGCTGGCCTACGTGCGGGCGATGGCGATCCGGGTGCTCGAGGAGACCGGCCTGCTGCCGCACCTCAACCCCGGCGTCATGTCGTGGGAGGAGATGAACCGGCTCAAGCCGGTCTCGCCCTCGATGGGGATGATGCTGGAGACGACCTCGCGCCGGCTCTTCGAGGACGAAGGGCCAGGCCCACTTCGGCTCGCCCGACAAGGACCCCGACGTACGCCTGCGGGTGCTCGAGGACGCCGGCCGGCTCTCGATCCCGTTCACCACCGGCCTGCTGATCGGCATCGGCGAGACGCTCGACCGAGCGGGCCGAGTCGATCTTCGCGCTGCGCCGGGTGGCCCGGCAGTACGGCCACGTGCAGGAGGTCATCGTCCAGAACTTCCGCGCCAAGCCGGACACCGCGATGCGGCACGTCGACGACCTCGGCCTCGAGGAGTACGTCGCCGCGCTCGCCGTCGCCCGGATCGTGCTCGGCCCGAAGGTGCGGCTGCAGGCTCCGCCCAACCTCGTCGACCTCGAGGAGTGCCGGGCCCTGCTCGGCGCCGGCGTCGACGACTGGGGCGGCGTCTCGCCGCTGACCCCCGACCACGTGAACCCCGAGCGCCCGTGGCCCTCGCTCGAGCGGCTGCGCCAGGTCACCGAGGACTGCGGCTTCGAGCTGCGCGCCCGGCTGACCGCCCACCCGTCGTACGTCGCTGGCCGGCGAGCCGTGGATCGACCCCCGCGTCTCGGCCCACGTCGCCGCCCTCGCCGACGACGACGGCTTCGTGCGCCCCGGAGCGCACGGCCCGCCGGCCTGCCCTGGCAGGAGCCCGACGGCGGCTTCGCGCAGGCGGGCGTCGGGCCGCACCGACCTGCACACCGAGGTCGACGGGAAGGACCGAGGGGCCGCACCGACGACCGCCGCTCCGACTTCGACGACGTCTACGGCGACTGGGAGGAGCTCAAGGACCGGATAGTCCGAGGACGAATCCGTGGCTCCGAGGCGACTCCGCGCCGCGAATTCGTCCCGGACTATCCGGGTCGGCGGCGCTCGCGGGCGGCGGAGAAGGACCCGGGCAACCTGTCCGACGAGCACGCGCTGACCCTGATGACCGCCGAGGGCGAGCTGCTGGAGCAGGTGTGCCGGCTGGCCGACGACCTGCGCCGCGAGACGGTCGGCGACGACGTCACCTACGTCGTCAACCGGAACATCAACTTCACCAACGTCTGCTACGTCGGCTGCCGGTTCTGCGCGTTCGCCCAGCGGCGCACCGACGCCGACGCCTACTCGCTCTCCCTCGACCAGGTCGCCGACCGGGCGCGAGGAGGCGTGGGAGCTCGGCGCGACCGAGGTGTGCATGCAGGGCGGCATCGACCCCGAGCTGCCCGGTACGGCGTACTTCGACCTCGCGGCCGCGGTGAAGAAGCGGGTGCCGGGCATGCACGTGCACGCGTTCTCCCCGATGGAGATCGTCAACGGCTCCAGCCGCACCGGGCTGTCCTTCGAGGACTTCCTGATCAAGGCCCGCGAGTCCGGCCTCGACACCATCCCCGGCACCGCCGCGGAGATCCTCGACGACGACGTGCGCTGGGTGCTGACCAAGGGCAAGCTGCCGACCCGCGACCTGGATCGAGATCGTCAGCACCGCGCACCGCGTGGGCGTGCGGTCGAGCTCGACGATGATGTACGGCCACGTCGACAACCCGCGCCACTGGGTGCAGCCACCTCCGCGTGCTCAGCCGGATCCAGGACCGCCCGAGGCGGGGTCGACGGCTTCACCGAGTTCGTGCCGCTGCCGTTCGTGCACCACTCGGCGCCGATCTACCTCGCCGGCGTCGCCCGCCCCGGCCCGACCCTGCGCGACAACCTCGCCGTGCACGCGCTGGCGCGGATCATGCTGCACGGCCGCATCGACAACATCCAGACCTAGCTGGGTCAAGCTCGGCGTCGAGGGCACCCGCGCGATGCTCCGCGCCGGCGCCAACGACCTCGGCGGCACCCTGATGGAGGAGACCATCTCGCGGATGGCCGGCTCCGAGCACGGCTCGGCGAAGACCGTCGCGGAGCTCGTCGAGATCGGCGCGGGCATCGGCCGCCCGGTCGTGCAGCGCACCACGACGTACGGTCGTCCTTGACTTAGTTCAAGAGTCGTACTAAAAACGCTCCATGAGCTCCTTCACCCCCTCTCCCGACGACAAGTTCTCCTTCGGCCTGTGGACGGTGCAGTACCCCGGCCGCGACCCGTTCGGTGACCCGACCCGGCCCGACATGGACCCGGTGCGGGCCGTGGAGAAGCTGGCGGAGATCGGCGCCTACGGCATCAACTTCCACGACAACGACGTGGTGCCCTTCGGCAGCGACGAGGCCGAGCGCCAGCGGATCCTCGACCGCTTCCGCAAGTCGCTGGCCGACACCGGGATGGTGGTCACCACCGCGACCACGAACCTGTTCTCGCACCCGGTCTTCAAGGACGGCGCCTTCACCTCCAACCTGCGCGAGGTGCGCCGCTACGCGCTGAAGAAGACGATGCGCAACATCGACCTCGCCGCCGAGCTCGGCGCCCAGACCTACGTCGCGTGGGGCGGCCGTGAGGGTGCGGAGTACGGCGCCTCCAAGGACGTGCCGACCGCGCTCGACCGCTACAAGGAGGCCTTCGACCTGCTCGGCGAGTACGTCGCCGAGCAGGGCTACGACCTGCGGTTCGCCATCGAGCCCAAGCCCAACGAGCCCCGCGGCGACATCCTGCTGCCGACCGTCGGGCACGCGCTGGCCTTCATCGAGCGGCTCGAGCGTCCCGAGAGCGTCGGCGTGAACCCCGAGGTCGGGCACGAGGAGATGGCCGGCGTCAACGCCGCCCAGGGCTACGCCCAGGCGCTGTGGCAGGGCAAGCTCTTCCACATCGACCTCAACGGCCAGAACGGCCCCAGGTTCGACCAGGACCTGCGCTTCGGTGCCGGCAACGTCCGCGGCGCCTTCTGGATCGTCGACACCCTGCTCACCGGCGGGTACGACGGACCGGTGCACTTCGACTTCAAGACCGCGCGGACCGAGAGCGACGAGGGCGTCTGGGTGGCGGCGCGGGCGTGCATGACCAACTACCTGATCCTGCGCGAGAAGGCGCAGGCGTTCCGGGCCGACCCGGAGGTCCAGGAGGCCCTCGAGGCGGCCCACCTCGCCGAGCTCGCCGTACCCACGCTGGGCGAGGGCGAGACCTGGGGCGACGTGCAGTCGGCCGCCGACCCCGACATCGAGGCCCTCGGCGCCGGCGCCCGTGGCCTGGAGCACCTCGACCAGCTGGCGCTCGAGCACCTCTACGGCGTGCGCTGAGGTGTCGCTGGCCGGACCGGCCGCCACGGAGGAGGTGCGCCGGCGCAACACCGCGCTGGTGCTGCGTCTCCTGCGTGACAGCGACGGGCTGAGCCGCGCCGACCTGGCGCGCGCCTCCGGTCTGGCCAAGGCGACGGTGGGCACCATCGTCGCCCAGCTGCACGCAGGCCGGTGTGGTCGCCGAGGGCGACGCCGCCGACATCCGGCCGTGGCCGGCCGAGCACGCCGCTCGTGGTCTGCGGGCGGGGCGCTGGCCGGCCTCGGGATCGAGCTCAACGTCGACTACGCCGCGGTCACCGCGGTCGACCTCGCCGGCCACGAGCTGCTCACCGAGGAGCACGCCCTCGACGGCGGCACGCCCGACCCCGGGCAACCTGGTCGCCCTGGCCGACCGGCACATCCACCAGCTGCGTCGCGAGGGCGTGCAGGTCCTCGGGCTGACCGTGGCCGTGCCCGGTCTGATCGACCGCGCGAACGGCGTGGTCGTCGACGCGCCCAACCTGGGCTGGAGCGACGTACCGCTGGCCGACGCGCTCGCCACCGCTCTGGGCGGCGAGGTGGCGGTCGCGGTCGACAACGACGCCAACTGCGCCGCACGTGCCGAGAGCCTGCACGGCGTCGCCGTGGGCGTGCAGGACTTCGTCTACCTCACCGGCACCGTCGGCCTCGGCGCCGGGATCATCTCCGGCGGAGAGGTGGTCCGCGGCGCGCGCGGGCTGGCGGGCGAGGTCGGGCACATGCCGCTCGGCGACGACACCCACCGCTGCGCCTGTGGCCGCACCGGCTGCTGGGAGGCCCTCGTCGGGCTGCACGCGCTGACCGAGGCGACCGGCATCCCGGTGGCCCCCGACGAGGACCCGGTCACCTACGCCGAGCGGATCGCCCGCTCCCCCGGGACGAGCCGGCCGTGCGCTCCTACGGTCGCGCCGCTGGCCCGTGGCGTGGCCACCCTGGTCAGCACCCTCGACCCGCGCATGGTCGTGCTCGGCGGCTCGTTCGTCCCCCTCGGCGAGGTGCTCGTCCCCGTCGTCGAGCAGGGCGTCGCCGCCAGCTTCACCGGCGCCGGCTGCACCGTCGCGCTCAGCGAGCTCGGCCTGCACGCCGCCTCGGTCGGCGCCGCCATCGACGCCCTCGACGACATCTACGCCGGCCGCCGCGGCCTCTGAGGTCTCAGCGGCGCCGAGCATCGACCGGAGCGCCCGTCGACGGCCACCAGGACGCGAGCACGGCTTCGGTTTCGGCGGCTCGGCTCGCTCGCGCGGGAGCCCCCGTCGGCGCTTGGTGACCGTTTTGGCT